>CAWJSK010000017.1:0-114989 GCA_963845535.1 uncultured Spirochaetota bacterium | reverse complement strand
CAGGTGGACGGCGCGCGGGAGGACGGCATTCCCGCCGCGTTTCTCAACAGCACCCTCTCCACGGATGAAGCCAGGGAGACGTGGCAAGCCCTTGGCTCCGGATCCATCCGCCTTCTCTACGCGTCACCTGAGAGGCTTTCTATCCCCGCCTTCCGTTCCTCTCTTGCAAGGTTCGGCCTTGCGCTGATTGCCGTGGATGAGGCGCACTGCATCTCGGAATGGGGGCACGAGTTCCGCCCTGACTACCGGTCCCTGGGCCTCCTCAGGGAGGAGTTCCCGAAAGTCCCCATAGCGGCATTCACTGCAACAGCCACGCCGCAGGTGCAGGAGGACGTGATACGGCTTCTCGCGCTGAAGACGCCCTTCGTGGTGCGGGCAACCTTCGACCGGCCCGAGATCTTCTACAGGGTTCGCGCAAGAGAGGGCAATGGCGACGCGCAAATACTCCAGTTCGTAAGGAAACGGGACGGTGAGCCTGGCATCGTGTATCGCGGCACGCGCAAATCCGTTGAGCGCACCGCGGAGTTCCTGTCCGCGCGCGGAGTCGACGCAGTGCCGTACCACGCCGGCCTGGAGGATGAACAACGCAAGTCCCGGCAGGAGCAGTTTCTCAGAGACGAGGTCAAGGTGGTGGTGGCCACCATCGCTTTCGGGATGGGAATAGACAAACCGAACGTCCGCTGGGTGGTGCACGCGGACCTGCCCCGCAGCATCGAGGGCTACTACCAGGAAACCGGCAGAGCGGCCCGTGACGGTGAGGACGCCGAGGCGCTCCTCCTGTATGGGCCGGGTGACATCGCTTCCATCCGCTGGCACATCGAGCGGATGGAAAATCCCCAGGAAGCTGAACGAGCGGAGGGGCGGCTGCGTGAGATTCTTCGCTACGCTGAGTCCTCTGTCTGCCGCAGGGCGCAGCTCCTGGCGCATTTCAGCGAGCTCCACCCCGGGAGCTGCGGCCGCTGTGACGTATGCGCGGGTGAGGTAGCCCTCGAAGACCTGACGGAACCCGCGCGCAAGCTCCTCTCCGCTGCCGTGCGCACGGGAGAGCGATTCGGCGCCCACCACCTGGTTGACATCGTGACGGGCAATCGAACTGACAAGGTCCTGGAGCGCGGGCACGACGCCCTGCCGACTTTCGGCGTCGGCAGGGATCATGAGCGGGACTGGTGGCTCGGCCTGGCAAGAGACCTGGATGCCGCGGGCTGCCTTGTCCGCGGTGACGGCCGCACCGCGGGATACAGCCTTTCCAGCAAGGGACGTCTCCTCCTCCAGGGCAAGCAGACGTTCCTGGGGACGCGCGGCGCCGGCGCGGCCCAGGTGGAATGTGAGCCGACGCCTGAAGCAGCTCCGCTGGACGGCGCCGCGCAGGATGGGCTTTTCCAGAGCCTGCGGCAGGTACGAAAGTACATCGCTGATGCAAAGGGATTGCCCGCCTACATCGTTTTCAGCGACAAGACTTTGCGGGCCATGGCGCGCGCCCGGCCCACGGACTCTACAGGCCTCCTACGCTGCCCAGGCGTGGGTGAGGCAAAGCTGGCCGCCTACGGCAAGGTATTCCTCGACGCCATCCGAGAGTTTCTGACCCGCGCGGACGCATCTCCGTAAGCCGGCATTCCCGGGAATGAAGCAAAAAGCAAATCAGTCCCGCTTGAACGCCTTCGAGGTCTGCTTCCAAGCTGTCGAGTCCCGCTGCGGGCGTGAGTATATTTCAAGAGATGCGTGGCAAACTGGCTCACGTGGCCTTGCGGGTAAGCGTCGTCTACGCGGTTGCTGCGGGCCTCTGGATACTCCTGTCGGATCGGGCCTTGGGCATCCTCATCGCCAATCCAAGGGTGCTCATTCAGGCAGAAGTCTACAAAGGATGGGTATTCGTAGCAGTCACCGCCCTGATGCTCTACGTGATCCTGAGGAATCAGTTACGCACAGAGGAGAAGGAAGCCACAGGGCGCAAAGAAGCGGAGGCCGCTCTCCAGCGCCATGAGGAACAATATCGCCTGCTTATCGAAAACCTGGCCACGGGTGTCGTCATTGTCGATCCGAGGGAGTTGATGCTCTTCGCAAACCCCGCCGCGGAAAAGGTCTTCGGGGCGCCGAAAGGCGGACTTGTCGGACGAAATCTCATGGAGTTTCTGGGTGACACGGAGCGCCAAGAGGTCCAAAAGGAGTCTGACAAGCGCGCACAGGGCGTCACGAGCTCCTACGAGATCGACATCAGGCGGATGGACGGGGAGATCAGACGCATCCAGGTTACCGCTGCTCCGCGGCGTGATCCGAACGGAGCTTTCAGTGGCGCCCTGGCTACGTTCCAGGACATCACCGAGAAGGCCCAGCTTGAGCAAAGGATCGAGCGGGAGCGCGCGCAGCTCCTGACCCTGATCGACAACCTGCCCGACGGGGTGTTTCTCAAGGACGCAAGCTGCCGCTTCATCCGCGCCAACAAAGTCGTAGCTGACGTCATGCAGGCGGGCACGCCGGAAAATCTCATCGGAAAGACCGATCACGATTTTTACCCGAAGGAAATGGCAGACCGTTTCCAGGCGGATGAGCGCGCGATCATTGCCACGGGGCGCAAAGTCATTGAAAAAGAAGGGCCGAAGCTTGTCTCAGGAGTCTCCAGGATCATCACAACGACCAAGGTGCCTGTCCTTGACGCACACGGGGTCGCGCAGGGATTGGTTGGCATCAGTCGGGACGTCACCCGGCAGAAAGAGGCTGAGGCGGCGCTGAGCGCCAGCGAACGAAGGTATCAGACCATCGTGGAGAACATCACCGACGCCCTTCTCATCCACGATTTCAACGGAATGATTCTGGACGTCAACGAAAACGCCTGCAAAATGCTGGGCAGAAGCCGCGCTGAGCTGGTCGGCACGAACCTTGCGGCGGTGGATGATGAGGCGACCCGCAAGAAAATCCCCCGCAACCTCGAGAACCTGGTCCAATACGGCTCCAGCCTTTTCGAAGCGGTCGAAATCCGAAAAGACGGCTCGACGGTCCCGGTGGAAGTGAGTGCAAAAGTGGTGAGCAGGGAGGGCTCTGGAGTCATCCACGCATTCGTCAGGGACCTCACCGAAAGGAACAAGGCGCTGGAGGACCAGAGGAAACTCCGCGAGCAGCTTCAGGAAGCCCAGAAAATTGAGGCGGTGGGGAGACTGGCGGGCGGAATTGCCCACGACTTCAACAATTTGCTCACGGTGATCAACGGGTACTGTGAGATGGGACTGGAGCTCGCACCGAGCAACGAGCCGCTGCACGCCAATCTCACGGAAATCAAACGGGCCGCGCAAAGGGCAGCCACGCTCACCGCGCAGCTCCTTGCGTTCAGCCGCAAACAGATTCTCCAGCCGCGCGTCGTGGACCTTGGCGCGCTTGTCGAGGGGATGATTGACATGATCAAGCGCCTCCTCGGGGAAGACATCCGGGTGAGGGAGCTCAGGCCCCCGGGGCTCTGGGGCATTCGAGCGGATCCGGGAAAGATCGAGCAGGTGCTCATGAACCTTGCAGTAAACTCACGCGACGCAATGCCCCAAGGGGGCGTCCTGTCCATCGAGACCTCGAATCTTTCCCTTTCGAAGAGTCTGCGCGGCAAACATCCTGAGGTGCCGCCCGGTGAGTATGTGCTTCTTTCGGTGATCGACAACGGAGCCGGGATGGATCAGGATATCCTGGGTCGCGTCTTTGAACCTTTCTTCACCACCAAGGAAAAGGGCAAAGGAACAGGGTTGGGCCTTGCCACCGTCTACGGCATTGTCAAACAGAGTGAAGGCTTCATTTCCTGCGCAAGCGAGCCTGGCAAGGGCACGACGTTCAAAATGTACTTTCCTCGCGTCATTCGGGAGATTGCGGAAGAGACGCAAGAGGAACGACGTTCCCCGGTGACGCGTCGAGGCGCGGAGACCATACTCCTTGTTGAGGACGACGAAGCGGTCAGGCGGATTACCCTGTCCATTCTGGAGTCCGGAGGCTACACCGTCGTGTCTGCTGCCGGAGGAGCGGAGGCGCTGAGGGAGCTTTCTGAATCCTCACTGACGCCGGACCTCCTCGTGACGGACGTGGTCATGCCCGGCATGAACGGCAAGGAACTGGCGCACTCGGTGCGCACGAAGTTCCCCCGCACGCGCGTCCTTTTTGTCTCAGGATACGCGGAAAGCGTCATCGTTCATCAAGGCGTCCTGGAGGAAGGAGTCGAGCTCATCGAGAAGCCTTTCGACGGCTCGAACCTCCTTCGAAAAGTCCGCCAGCTCCTTGACGGGCCGGGGTGACCTCTACGGTTGCGGGTTCATATGGCTGATCATCCAGTTGACGCCGAACTTGTCCGTCAGATCCCCATAATACCCGAAGAACTCGTCCTTCATGGGGTGGGTGGCCTTCCCGCCAGCGGAGAGCTTGGCGTAATAGGAATCAGCTTCTTTCTTGTTGCTGCATTCGATCGTCATTGAGAACTGGTTTCCCTTTGTGATGCTCCCCGTTCCCATGTTGTCGGAAGCCATGAGGACCATGTTTCCATTCTTCAGCGCCGAATGCATGATGTGGTTCTTGGCCTCCGGCGGGACCTGTGACGCCATTGGGGATTCTCCAACGGTCATAAGCGTGAGCTCCCCTCCCAGGCAATCCTTGTAGAATGTCATGGCCTGGCGGCAGTTATCCTGAAAATGAAGGTAGGCGTTCAATTGAGCCACGGTGGTTCCTCCTTACACCACGAAAACGTAATCTCCCGCGCGCCAAAGAGTCAAACAACGCGGGGGGCGCGTGTCGACGCACGGGCCGGGCCGCGTGGGGCGGGTGCCAACGCACGGGGCGGGCCGCGCGGGCCGCTTCGCCGTTTTGCGCCGAGAATGCGTTTGGGCCGCCGCTTCCATCAGGTCCCTGATTGGTACTATCTTCGTTGAAGCGATGCACAGCACAGCAAATACCAGCTTCTACAACCTGAGCCCCGACCTGATCATGGAAGCAGCCGAACAAGGCGGCCTGAGACCCACAGGCTACTGTATGGCGCTCAACAGTTACGAGAACAGGGTCTACGAGCTTGCCCAGGAGGACGGCTCCCACGTCGTGGCGAAGTTCTACCGGCCAGGCAGATGGACCAGGGACCAGATCCGTGAAGAGCATGAGCTCCTGTTCGAGCTTCGCAGTGAGGAAATCCCCGTGTGCGCGCCGTTGATCCTCGCCGGGGGCGAGTCAATCCGCGAAATAGAGGGGATGTACTACGCGGTCTGGCCGCGGACGGGCGGGAGAGCGCCGGATGAGCTTTCTGACGAAGTGCTAGGGATGATGGGAAGGCTCCTTGCGAGAATCCACAACAAGGGGGCTGGAAGAGAAGCGCTTCATAGGCCTGCGCTGACCGGCAAATCCTACGGGCTGGACCCGTTGGCCCTCCTGGAAGGCCGCGGCTTTCTCCGCCCTCATCTTGCCGAGAGGTATCGGACCGCCGTCAACGCCATTGTCGAGCTCTACGAGACGCTGAGAAAGGACGTTCCCGTCCACCGAATCCATGGGGACTGCCACCTCGGGAATATCCTGCAAGGGAGCGAGGGATGGTTCTTCCTTGATTTCGACGATTTCCTGACGGGCCCCGCGGTCCAGGACGTATGGATGCTCGTGCCCGCGCGCGACGCTGAGGGATTGAGGCAAAGAGCGATCTTCCTGGAGGGCTACCGGCAGTTCAGGGAGTTCGAGGATTCCTGGCTCCGCCTTATAGAGCCTTTGCGCGCGCTGCGCTACATCCGCTATGCCGCATGGATCGCTGAGAGGTGGGAGGATCGAGTGTTTCCTACGGTGTTTCCTCATTTCGGAACGCCCGAGTACTGGGAGGAAGAGACTCGGGATCTCGAAGCGCAGGTGGAATATTCATACTCTCATACAGAGAACCTGCCGCCTGGGATCATTCGACCGGCGAAAGCCGGACGAAGAGAAGGAGCTCACCAACAAGGATTTCTTCTGGGATATCGAAGACTAAGCGCGTCTGGCGGATCAATAGGAGCCGAACACGGGTAGCGACCCAGCTTGTGCCCCTGCCAGTTATCTTGCAGGGCTTCCGGGGCCTAATGAGGTTCAATTGCTGCAAGCATTTCATCCCAGGTTCTGCCGACGAGAATTCTTTCATTCGCCCTCTCATTGGAGCCGTTCCATTGCTTGAAGAAGGAAGCCGTCCCGTGCCTTCGGCAGATCGTTCGAAGGCTTGTAACCAATTTTGGATCCATCGGTCTCGCACCTGGTCATCCAGACTCTCTCCCCCGACGATAGCCCAATGGATACCCGTTAGCGACACTGTTTTCGGAATCACGGAGAGAAGAGGCTCGAATGAGGGCAAGGATGCCCGAGCCGTCTCACACCATCCCTTGCCCCGCCGGTCGAGCGGAGGGCTTGAGTTCAGCGCGACTTTCGATAATTCATGAATGATCGGAAGACGCGCGGTCCTCCCAGGAGCCCCGTCAGGGGCGCCCCCTAGCCTGGATTTCCACGTCACTATTTCGCCTAAGCTTTGACAGTGTCCGAGGGCCCGTTGTAGGTAGTCAGGCGTAGCTTCTTGCCTCCCCACCAGGGAACGGCAACGGGCTGGTCCATCATCCCCGAAGCAAGGATGATGGGCAGGTGCGCGCGCCTGAGGAAGCTCACCTGCACCTCAGAGTCGGTCACGTCGACTTCCGCGGGCATGGCAATCAGGTCGCGGAAGATCTGTCGTGCCTGCGAATCCTCATATCCACGCATCCGTAGGGATAGCAGGCGGTACAGTCCGCTTGCGATGACGAGAAGCGCCATGTCCAGGTCCACCTTCAGCCCGACCGCCGAAGACAGCGCGTCCATGTGGAAGAATCGAATCGCGTCGGAGAGCGCGTTCTCGATCAGCATGCGCTGTGCGTAGCGAGTGATCAGCGATTTCACCGACGTGCGGTACTGGTTGGTCAACAGGATCGTCGGCTCCTCATGTCCGAGATCCAGAATGAACAACTGCCGCAGCTTGCAACCTGCCAGCGTTATCGCCTGCTCCACATACCGGGGGCTACGATACTTTCGAGTCGGCACATCCAGCTCCACTGTGCGCCAGGCCGAGCGGGGTAGCGACGCGACCTGCTCGAGCAGTTGCGGCGAGCGGCGCCTGAGCGTGATGAAACAGACGCCCATGCCCTCCAGGCGAGCCAGGCCGGCATGCGTTGTGAGCTTCGAATCGAAGACAAGCTGCCGCGGCAGTTCTTTGTGGCTCTGCTTCCAGAAGGAAACGAAGCGAAAAACCTCTTCGGCCTCCTCTCCCTTGCGCAAGTCCGCGTTGGAATAGCAGAAGCTGCGGCTGTCAGCATCCTGAGCGAGGAAGACCAGAATGCTCGGTTTTCGCTGGCTGCGCATCGTGAGGTAGTGCTTTTCGATCACCGGATGCTCTCCATAGTAGGGCACCGAATGAAAGTCCAGGTTGAACGACTGGCCGGCGAAGAGGCCGTCGCCCATCACCAGGCGATGCCAGACCGACAGCAGCCGCATGGTCTTCGTATGCTCGATCCGTGAGCAGTATTCGGAAAGAAAGCTCTTCTTGGGGAAGGCGTTCAAGCCCGCAAACAGTGCAAGCCCCTCGTCTGCCACGAGCGCCATGACATGGCTCTTGCGTTCGATCGACCACAGCTTCAGCGCCAGACAGGCCCTTAACGCATGTACGGCCGGAATCATCTTTGAGCCCGGCAGGCCAGCCTTCGCGGCCAGACTCTCGACATCCAGCCGTACCAGATCGGGCAGGAAAAGAAACAGCCCGCCGCAGATTGTGTGGAAACGGCGCGAAGACAACGAGAACTGTCGTGCATCCGCGACCGCCTCTGTCGTCGGCCTGGGGTAGTCAGCACGCTCTTCGTCCAGGCGCCGGGGCAGGGGGGCAAAGCCCTCCACCTTCAAGACTTCCCCCACCGCTGTAGGACTCAAGGGGCGCCCGGATTCCTTCAAGTGCCGACTGATTTCGTACACTGAGTAGTTTCTCTTCCTGAGGCTGATAATCAGCTCACGCGCGACGGACTTCTTGGGCTGAGAGTGCGGCCCATGCTTCGGGGAGAGGAAAAACAGCGGATCCGCATCGCGACGGAAGTGATGGCAGAGTACGTGGAAGGCGGAGACGGAATAGCCGAAGCGCCGCGCGACGTCTTTGGAGCGCTGTCTCTCGATGAAGAATGCTCGCAGGGCCTCGTACTGGCGCTGTTTGGGGGACTTCGGTTGGAGAAAGAAATGGCGAACCTCACTTATGTCTTTTGGTGTTCCCACTCCCACAGAGTTACGCTATCACACTCCACCCGAAATGTCAACCGAAAGAATCACTGCCACATTACCGCGCAAACAGGCCGTTTTCTGGGAGAAAACAACACGCCAAGTCCCAAGAGTTCCCTGGTAACACTGTAAGAATCTCAATATCCAAGCACCAAATAGTTAATCAAATGCGGCAACTGATCGTGGTATCCTTGACGACACCCCAGAAAACTGCCTGTGTCGTCGGGGTTCACTCAACGAGAGGAGCCGCTGAACGAGCTTCCAGCTTAGGTGAACGGTTGTCCGTGGAAATCCAGGCTAGGAGAACTCAAGCCCGAAGCCGTTTCCTGCACGGGGTTCTGATCACCCTTACTTGTGCTCGATCCTCTGCATCTCTGAGATTTGGACTGTGAGTGCCGTCACGTCTTTTTGTCACAATTTGCTCTCAAAGTAGATGACGTCCGGCGTTAGTATTTCCGCGTTTGGGCTATAAAGCTTGACATTCACCCAAAATGCACTGTCTGCTGATCCGCTTCTTCCGATTTCAGTTCCGGCCGAAACCGTAGAGCTATTCTCAACAAATACGTTTGTTATGCCCATATAAGTAACCTGGAAAAGGTCGCCCATAATGGAAAGAATGAAATTCAGATCTCGTTTAATTTGACTAATAGTGTATAAATAATATACGATATCATTGCTATTTTAGCTTGTCTCATATAGAATCGCCGCATGAATGTGCAACGGCTGCTTGGACCAAATGGGTTGGTGTGGGCGGTAAAAGAGGCCAAAGAGATCGTGCGCATTTACTGGGGTGGGCTGTCGTTTTACGCCTACCACGAGAATGATGCATTTGAGAGAAAACTTGGGATCGCTCTTCTGGCCAATCAAGGTGTGCATTATCAGACGATCTGCGAACTGTTCGACGTCAACCGACACACGGTGCGCAAGACACTGGCCGTCTACACCAAGTCGGGAGCTCCTGGACTGAAGGACTACCATCGAGGTCCTGAGGCGATTGAAGAAGCGGTGCGCAGCTTTGTTATCACAGAATATATTCGACTGCACGCACAGCGTGGCTTTCAGAACATGATCCTCGAGGCGATCGCGAAAAAAGCTGAGGAAGGTCTGTTCCGCAGCACACTTTCTCGCAGCAAGCTGCAGAAAATTATCCGAGCCTACAAGGACAGGACGAAGAAAGACCAGGAGGAGGAAAAAGAGGAAGCGGTACTCAAGATGCAAAAAGACCAGGAGACTCGGGGCCGTCGCGAGGCGGAGGAACAGAAGAGAAGCGAGGAAACTGACAGCCAGGGAGAACTGCAGCCCAATGAGCAACGTGTGTGCGTCGAGCACGGCGGTGCGGCGGCGGTGATTCCGCTTTTGGGCCACTTGGGGCTGAAGGCCGCGCTGCCTGAAGAGCCCGAGTACGAGAATCGGCGCTACAGCATAGGAGAATTGGCTGTCAGCTACGCGGCGTTGAATGCCGCACAGCTTGTGGATGTGGAGCAGGACTTCAAGCTTGCCGACAGTTACCAGGTTGGCGGGCTTATTGGCAGGAAACGGCTTCCTTCCTTGTCGGTGTATCGGGAACGAATCCCCGCGGCGGTTGAGAAAATGGACCTGGAGGCGGTGAGGCTGGAAGCGGCGCGCACAGCAATTGGGGTTTTCGGTCCCACGAGGGTGGCCTACATTGACGGACATTTCATGCCCTATTACGGAGACACCCCGACGTTGTACGGCTACAACACCCAGAGACGTCTGGCGATGCGGGGGCGCGAGTATGTGTACATTCATGACCAGCAGGGCGTGCCGATCTATGCCGCGCTGTCTGACGGATATCGCAAAATGCAGTACTACGTGGAACACCTGGATACGACGATACGGGATCTGTATGGGGCGCGAAAGAAAGAGATTCTTGAAGTGTTCGATCGTGGGGGATATTCGAAAGAGTTCTGCATCAGCATATGCGAAAGTATTCTTTTCGTCTGCTGGCGTTCGGATGCGCGAAGGATTCCCGACATTCCCCCTGGTGAGTGGATTGATGTAGTTGTGGAACATCGCGGCAATACGATTGACGAAGTTTTCCCGACACAGATGCAGGCATGGGAGCAAAGGCGAACGATAGAGGCAGAAGGCACCAGCGCAACCTTCCGCGAACTCTGGATCAAGTTGGGGCAGAAGGTTTCCCCTGCTCTGAGCAATGATTTCGATCGCCCTTTGAATGACCTGGTGGCGATGCTTGTGGGACGCTGGGGCAACCAGGAGAACCAGTTCAAGGACCTGAAGGCTCACGGGATCGACCACATCCATTCCTACCAGAGCGAGCGTTATAGCGAAGAGTATTTGTATAGCCGCGGTTTGGAGGATCGCCACCAGGGGGTCACGCACGAAATAGGCAATCCAAGAATACGGACACTAAATCGGGAACTGAAACAGCTGCGCGACCAGAAGAAAAAGCTGGAGCAGAAACTGGTGACTGCGGAGGAAACTGCAGGCACGAAAGAGAAGGCAACCGCGATCAGGAAAAAACTCTCAGGTATCGCGCGAAAGATCGACAATCGGCTCAGCGCGCGCGAGAAACTGCCAAAGACTATCCTGATGATGGACAGAATTAAGGACGATCACATTCAACGGTTATGCGACGGAAAGAAGCTGTTTTTCGATTGGCTAAAAATGAACGCGATCTGGGCAAAGAGACAATTGGTGGATGTGGTAAAGCCTTACTACAAGGATTTGCGAGACGTGAACAGGTTTATCATTTCCATTCTTCAAACACGGACGTACGCGTGCCGCCGGGATGATACGATGGAAGTGGAGTTTCCACCACAACATTCGCAGAATGGAGGAAAGGCACTTGAAGCCCTGTGTGAGTTTCTGAATAAGATGGACCCATTCGACCTCGGTCTCTCGTTCCAAAAGATCAAGTTTCGCGTCGGGGCGCAACACTAAATCACCCCAGATAAACGAGGTCTGAAATTGGTGTCTTCATCGAATAGCTTAGGTGTTATCAACAAAGTACCGGATGTCAAAGAAAAGACCTTTATTGATCTGCTTGTCGTCACGTCGAGCGCCCCATTTTCGAATCCGATATTTGGAGAAGGAGAATCGAGATTACGCAAGAAGAAGATAAATGTTTGTGCTTCAGCCTTGAGATACCTAACCGTAGGCTCGCCCTTAGTCACGTCACCGATTCGAATTACGGTGGCGTTTTCCTTCTTAGGATAAACTACTCGAACCGCGTTGCCTTCGAGGACGAAACGATCCTCATCCTCCTGCAACCGACCGGAGAATGGGGCAAAGAATAAGACTTCGTTGCCGTCAACCCGGTAGCTCGCAATCGGATCAAACTTGACGTTGCTTATCGCTCTCGAAATCTGCCCTTCTGATGTCCAGCCGATCGGAAATACTTGCATCTCATTAATCACAACCGGCCTCGCGTCCGAAGTACATAGTCCCAGTGATAAAAGCATCCCCACAAAGGTTGCAAAAGAAAGAAGTTCTCTCATAATCTGCCTCCTGCTTATTTTATGGCCCCAATTTGAAACCCTCATTAATAAACAGGTCCTGTTCATAGCTCTTACCGGTCTCCTGGACTGTGAAGTCAATTTGAACCTTGACCCCGGAATAGGTTTCGCCTTTCGGAATGGGATATTCGAAACCAACACCAACCCCGCCGGCGGTGTCGCTTTCTTGAGTCGCGATGTGCACTTTACAAAGACCTTCCGATGTCTTGGTCGACACAGTGAAAGTTACTTCAACACTTAAGGAGGGCCCGTTCGACTGTCCTTGCGCGTAACGTTGATTCTTAGGATCCAAAGTTGTTTCAGACGTAAAAGTCGTAGTGTTGGTATGAACTTGTACCTTCTGCATGGTCTCGTTGTAACGAACTCCCGACGCTACCTGCGAAACATTGTACTCGGTAGAGTTCTTATAAAAGCTCGAATTGGTTGTTACCGATGTAATTTCGGTCTGACGTTGGGGCGGCGGATAGTAGACAGTATCGAAGTCGTCCGGCCCTGTCCTCAAGCCAGTTGGGTCTTTATATTTCACTGGGTTGTTCGCAGCGTACTGGTACATCGCCAGGTTGATTGGATTGAAAACTCCACCAAAGCCTGGAAGATTCCTACTACCTTGCCTCGCTTGGTCGTTGACGGGCGCCTTTGGCAGATACTCCTCCATCACTGGATCGGGACTGGCCCATCTGCTGGTCCTCGGGTTGAGGTATCGTGCCCCGTAGTAGTACAGCCCCGTCTCGCTGTCCAACTCCTTCCCCGTGAACTTGAAGGCCAAAAGCCCCCGCGTATCACTTTCCTTCTCCACCCACAGCTCCCCGTAGGGGGTGTACTCGTTCCGCTCGTACTCCTTCCCTGCGTAGTCGCTCACCACCTGGCTACTGCCCAGATGGTCGCTGTGGTAGTAGTAGGTGTTCACGTTCTCGTAGCCCACGTCCTGGTGCCCCTGGACGTTTAGCTGTGTGGCCACCCTGCTTTGCCCCACGTAGATGTGCTTGCTCTGCCTCAAGGAAGGATAGTCCGTCTGCGCCTGCCACACGCTATCAAAGTACAGGCTCTCCCCGCGGCTTGAGTACTTCACTGCCCGCTGCCCATCCGCCCCATAGCGGTAATCCACCGTCAGCGCCCCCTCCACCGTTCGTGTCAGCCGATTCTCCTCGTCCCACACGTAGTAGCGCGCAAACGCCGAGCTCCCGCCTTGCCCCTCATCCGCCAGCACCAGCCCAAAACCCCGGTCGGTCATGCGAAGCGCCCCCTGCTTGTTCACCGTCCCTGCAAGCACCACTCCGCTGCCATGGCCCCCTTCACGCTCCTCTATCATATTCCCGTTGGCGTCATAGCGGTAGTACAGCTTCCCGATCACCTCCGCCTGGTGCGCTTTCCTTGCGTAGTAGCTGTAGCTCAGGCTGTAGTTCAAATCCGCGCCTACGCTCTTCGACGGACTGGTGGCGCATGAGCTTTGCTTCTGCATCATGTTGCCAATCTCATCAAAGCCGAAGCTCTGCTGGTAGGTGCTTGTGTATTCGTTCATCCCGTAGGGATGATAGCTGCTTGTCCCTTGCGCCTTCACCAGCTGGTACAGATCATCGTAGTTGTAACTCTGCGAGGTGGTATAGGTGCCGCTGTCATTCTGGTAGCCCAGGATGTTGCCCACCAGGTCAAAGTGATAGCTCATGTTCTGCAGCGCCGTTCCACCCTGGCTTTCCGTGTTGATGCTCGTCAGCCATCTGCGCGTGGGGTCGTAAGCGTAGCGCGTACGGATGCCGTTTCCATACTCGATGTAGGTCCTCTGGCCGAACTCGTCGTAGCCGATGTCCTTGACGTACTCAGTCGTGTAGCCCCAGTGAACCCCGGTAACCTTCTGCACCTGTCCGCCTGAGTCATACCGGTAGCTTACCACCTCCTCATCAGGGTAGGTGATCTGCTGCAGCCTTCCCAGGTAGTCCCAGCTGTAGGAGAAAGTCGCACTTACCGCTGAAGCCAGAGGAGTAAGGCGTGTGATGCTGCGGCTCATTTGGGTAGTTTCACCCAGCTTCCCATACTGGTAGCTCACCGTGCCGCTTTCATCCTGGCGCTGGATAAGCCGTCCCGCACCGTTGTTGGAGGCAGCCTGCCCACCGTAAGTGTACCTCACCCCATCGCTCTCAGGATACTTGATGGCCACTATGCGGTTCAGCCCATCATACTGGTATTCAATGGCGGCGCCTTTGCTTCGGAGTACGGAGGTCATCTTCTGAGCCAGGTTGCCCGATTCGTCGTAACTCATGGCAACAATTCCGGCATCCGGGCTTTCCAGGCTTGTCCTTCGGCCCAAAAGGTCATAAGCAACTCTCACCGCGTTGCCCCGGCTGTCCACCGCCGACAGTATCTGACTCAAGCCGTCGTAGCTGTAGGTGGCGCTCATGAGGGTCGCGCCTTCTTTGCTGAGACGAACCACCTTGGTTATGTTCCCCCGTCCATCGCTTTCACGTTCTTCACTGTTTCCGAGGGGATCAGTGGTGCGTTCAATCAGCCGTGTGCTGTCGGAGCTCACCATGTAGGCGCTGCTCATGATGGAGTTGTCAGGCAGCACTTGCTGGATGACCCGGTCTTGAGCGTCGTAGCTCTTGGCCGTGGGGTTCTTCATTGCCCCAAGGCCGGGAAGGTCCGTGCCTGAGGCAAAATGCGGTTGACCCTCCTGGATCACCCGCCCCTGGGCATCATAAGCCACTGCACCGGAGAGGTTCCACCCAACGCTTCGCGTCCCACCTTCATCCCGCCGCTCCCCCTGCTTTGCGGTCTGCAGGGCGCGCCCCAGACCGTCTATGGCAATTGCCGTCTGGATGCTCTGGGTGTCTGTCGGATCATAGAGTAGCTTGTTGAAAGTCACTGCTGTCCAGGGGAAGGAGGCTGTGTTGTATTGGTAGCGCACCGCTGGGGTGTCACCGGAATCATAGGGGCTCCTGATTTCAACCAGTCGGCCAAAAACGTCGTAGACGTAACTCATGCGCTGGTTGTTGAGGTCGGTTTCAGCGCTCTTCTTTCCCAGCGTGTAGTTCCACTCCATGCTCGAATCGTACTCAGGGCTTCCCATGGTGTTGTTGTAGCTTCGAATCAGCGTGGCATACGTGTGGACTTGATCGTCATAGCTCCAGGCAACTGTGTGTCCCCGCGGATCCGATATGCTGGCGAGGTTCCCGTATTGATCGTAGGTGATGGTGTAGGAATGGGATGTGGCGGACCTCTCATACTGGTCCAGCCGCAGAAGCTCTCCACTGCTGCCATATGTCCCTTCACGCAACCTCATCAGGGAGCCGACAGAGTCTTCCACGCGAATGCGGGAAGGACTCTGCTTCTGGTAGTCAGCGCCGCTGATGTTGTAGTCGTAGTTGATGATGGCATGCACGACCTGAGTCCGCTCACCCGTGGTGCCGTTGTCAAACAGGTCAACGACATTGCCGTACAAATCGTCGTACTTGTAGGTTCTCGACGTCTCCACGTATCGTGTGCTTTCCGGCTCATATTGGCGGCTTGTTTCCTTGAGGACTTGGGGGAAGCAGATGTCCACCGTGTCCCCAGATGGCTTGTGGACCGTAGTCAAGGCTTTCACATGCACGTCAACCAGGCTTTCCTGATACAGGACCGTGTCTCCGCGCACATCAGGCCCCTTCAGTTCGCCTCCGCTATTCATTCCACGAGTGTAGTAGTCGTTGTTGCGGTATCGAGCTGTAGCAATCGCTCCGTTGGGTTTGGTCGTGGCAACTTCCGCAAAACCGTAAAAAAGGCGTTCGTTGCGGTCGTAGTAGCCGTCGGAGTAGTTGTATGTTTCGGAATAGACCCTGATTCCGCGATCACTCGGCACTGCGGCCATCAGCGAAGTGCCGTCGTCTCGAGTAAGCTTTTTCAAGACCCATTTGCTTTGGGGCATCTTGACTGTGTTTCCAACCCGATCGTATTCGAAAGTGTAGCTGCCTCCTTGGGGCAGCTTGATGGTCTTCAAAAGACCAACCGTGCCGCTCAAGTTCCGCTTGACCAGGATGCAGTCACCACCCATGGGCAGATTCATTCTTACGACGTGGTCAGGAAGCCCATCACCGTCGATATCCGTGAACTTGAGGCTTGCCGAGGTGTTGGCCACGCTTCCGTTGAGCCCAGGCGTTATTGTCAGGGTTAGGAGCCAGAAGCAGATTCCGATGCTGATGTTTCCGCTGAGACTTATGCATGCGCCTGTTGAATACTCCAGGTCGTCATCCAGATTGAATGGATCGAATACGTCCCCCAACTTGTTGTCGCCCGAAGAGATATCACCCGACATGCCGGGCACATCGATACCCACGTTGCAACTGTCATGGAGTGTTTGCAAGTCACTCCGAATGTTGTCCTTGAAGCCCGTTATTGCCTCGCTCCACTCGGGCCGGTAAAGGTGCACCTCCTCACCAAAATGATCCCCCAGATTGAAACGCACTCGGAAGAAGGGCTCGTTCTTGAGCTTGACAACGTCATCCGGCAGGCCATCTCCATTCATGTCTACAAGCGTCGAAAAGGTCTGGTTTGCTGTGCCGTTGTATCCGGCCGATACTCCTACTGAGAATGAAGCGCCACCCCCGGAAGCGCCCGCGGACACTCCCGCATTCACACCAAAGCTTCCGGTTCCCGTCAAAGAAATACCCTTGGTTGTGTTGGTCAGGCCAGGCTTGCCAGGCATGGCTTGTTCGCTGATCCCGCTTCCCCAGTCTCTGGGAGACTCGAAAGTGCCGTCGCCTCTGTTCAAGGAGACGGAAAAGTTCCCGTCTCCGCGCGAGACGCAATCAGGAAGGCCGTCTCCATTCATGTCGAAGAACCCTTCAGACTGTACCGTGGACCCATAGCCGCCGTTGACGGACATGCTACCTGAAACGCCAGAGCCACTCGGCGCTTCTGGCTTTATTATGGAGATGGATTCGGGTTTTCCTTTCGAATCGGTCTCAACGAAAAGGCCTCCCGAGGAGGAGCTCAGGGAGGCGCCAAAGCCGACGCTGTTCGTGTCGTATTTTGCCAGATGATAATTGGAGGGCAAACTGAAGTTGGCGCTGTTTCCAAATCCCTGACCTGTGCCCTGGACAACGGTGAAGCTCGAGCTTCCGCCGCTTGAATCCGGAAAGCTCACAAGGTCAGGAAATCGGTCTCCGTTCATGTCCATGATGGCCTGGTACTGCCACGAGCTGCATGAGTTTTGGCTGGCCGACAATCCCCCAAAAGGGAGGCCCGCGGCCCCGTTGAGGTCGGTGGCTGATGAATGGCTGCCCCGGATGAAGGGCAAGCTCCCTCCATCGCTTTGCGCCCCCTCCTTGGGGAGCCGGTAGTAGGCGTCCCCTCCGTTTCTGGCAATCGCAAACTCATCTGTGCAGATGAATGCGGCAAAGGTGTATTTCGTGGTTGTCGATTTCAGATTTGCATCCATGCTGACCTCTGAGTACGAGCATACGCTTCCTACCCATGCCTGTGGAGAAACGACGATCGGATACGCCCGTCCGCTTGTAACAATGCTCTGCTCGCCTTTTTCATTCGTATTGGGGTTCATTGTGACTGAGTAAGGCGGCTTTGAGGGACCGTCTTTGTCAGTAGATGGCTCGTCCAACAGCTTGGTATCCCAGTCATAGTACCCAGACCACAAGCCGTAGTACCAACCATACACGCCTCCTGCCAGGGTCCCATCACCCTGGAACAAAGGGATTCCACTCGCATCAGTCGGGAAGACGACAAGGTTTTGTGAGGAGTAGTCTGCAAGCGAGTCAAAGCTATGCAGGTAGTGAGGGATGGCGATTGTCCGGCCGGTTGCCGCCTCGAAAGCCGGCACCACAACCATGCTCACCATCTCACCGACTTCCGTTGCCTTGTTTCCGGTCGGAATAATGGTGTCTTCCGCTGCGCCATCAGGAAGGTTCACCTGGGCCACTACGTTGAGTGATTGGGAGGAGGTATACCTTATGCTGCGGTTGAGAACTGTCCAGGTCTGTATGCCGCATGCGTCCATGATTGCGGTGACCTGGGAAGCCGACGCCGACCCAGGGACTTCCGGTTTGAGCGTCCAGGTGTCCGACGCGGAGTCGTAGGTATAGTAGGGGAAAAGCGTTACGTCTCTGACGTAGCGCTGCATGGCGTCCTGAACCAGGTTCTGCTGACCCTCGCTGAGCCCGGGGGCCTGGTAGTACCACGTCGTGCCAGTGCCAGCATCCATGATCTGGCTGAAACAGTCTGACAGCTGCGTCTGTTGCGAAGAAGGCACTAAGGCAACGAGCCCATCTCTGTGCTCGGGAGTGAGAAGTATCACCCGCTGCACGCCGGTCAGGTCCGCTGGGAAGACGCCGAATATGTTGCCGCTTGGCGCGTAGGAGGCAGCATCCTTCAGTGCAAAAAGGGCCGCAAGGAGGTCCGCGGTCGTGTAGCTTGATGGGTCACCAAGGTGGTAGTCTCCGTCAACGCCTTGCGCGTAGCATAGGATTAAGAGCTTGTACGTCGAGCTTCCAGGATCACTGTTGTTTGTCATGGCTGTCCAGGAGGCCGCAGGTATTGCGGCACATCCTTGCTTGGCAAACACCTGAGTAGCAAGAATCCTTTCACCTACCGGGCCTTCATACAGGGAGCCACGCAGCTGCTGGATCAGGCTCTTGCCCGCGAATGTAAAGTTACGGCTCACCCCGGAATCATTCATGGCGACGAATATGGAATCTGAATCCATGATCGCTGATGCTGCCCCAGCCTCAAGGGTCGCTTGCCCAAAAGTCTCAGGCCGCTGACTTTCGTGAACGAGGTCCGCCCATTGGTCGCTTGAGTTTTTCTTCAGCCACAGCCGCTCCACAGGCAGACCTTTCGGATCATAGGTGGTCTCCAGAAGAAGCCCTTTGTCGGGCAGCATGCTGCCCTGGGCGCCATTTTCTGGAATGACAGCAGTAAGTATCTGCGCCGGGGCCGACTCGTCATATCCGAAAGAACCGTCAGCAAACCTTTTGACTGGGGTGAGCTCGCTTGAGTTGACTTTCTGGCACAGCGCCAGGGATCTCATCTGCTCGTTTGACAACCCCACCCCTCGCATGTACTCCATGAAAACAGAGTCAGTGGAGGTTGACCCCAAGATCAGATTGACGGGAATACACCCGGTCCTGATGAATGAGCTTGTCTCAGGTTCATAAATGAATCCTTCTAGAATGACCTGAGAGGGAAATACCGAGATTGCCGTAGTCGAGTTTGGTGGAAATAGCATTAGCGGTTGGCCCTTGGACGCCAGATCCAACACCGCCCTGAAAATACTCTCCGGCACCCTGTGTGGAACGAAATATCCATGCTCGATCAATGCGTCATACACAGGCTCCAGAACACCGTCACCAAAAGTCTCCCAATCACTCCGTATCGTATATGTCGTCGCTTGGTTGCCGTCCCCATCCTGAGAAGTACTCGATGAATAGATTGGCGCGAAGCGGGAATCGTTATTCGGGAATGAGTTGATCGAAGACTGCGGCGGATAGAATATAGCCCCGTCCTTGAGACGCTCAAAAAGCTTGATGCTTGTGTAGTGAACCTTGACGTTCCACTTCGCCCTCTGACTGGCCTCCTCCTCTGCGCTGCTCGGTTTGCCGCCATCGGAATGGAAGTAAATTCGTTCTCCGGCTTTCATTTCATACTGCTGCTGCAGGGGACCTGCGCTCGTGTTGCCCGGCATCAGATGAATGGGTGGAGACGCAGTCTGCCCCGGAAGGTCTGTCAGCAGGGACACCGAGCTCTCCGCCCTGGGTTGAAGCAGGCTGGCGGTTTGTTCAACTACCACAGTTCCTGAGCGATAAGCCTTCCACGCCCGAAAGGGGTCTTCCACGTAGTATGTTTTTTGGTATGTATCCTCGGTAAAGGTGCCCTTTGCTCCCAACTGCATGGGCGGGAGCGATGACCATGACGTCGAAGCAAATGAGCTTCCGTTGTTCAACCCAAACTGAGAGTTCCCGACTCCAAAATAGTCGACAAAACCATCCCCGTTCAGATCCGCGAAACCAGTTTGTCCCTTCGACCAGGATTCCTGCCAGGTAACTGATTCCTTAGTGCCCAGTAGACCGGCAGAGAACCCGAAGCTGAACGACTCGTTCCTCTCTCCATCCATGATGCCTGAGAATCCCGGCAGACTGAACTTGTTGCTCGTATCAAACCCCGATCCGGTATTCAGGTAGGCAGAGAGCGCTCCATTCTCGCTCCAGACCAGATCGGCCAGTCCGTCCCCGTTCACGTCCATGAGGGTCCCTCGCATTCCGCCGCTGGAGAACTGAAGTCCGCCGCGAATCCCGAAGCTCGCCGCTACCGCCTTGCCAATAAAAGGAAGCCAAAAGGAGATTTCTATTCCCAGGTATAGATCTCCGCCAATGGAGGTCGTGGAGGTCGAGTTAAGGCCGCTGAACTGGTTCACGTTCGCGAGGGTCCATGGCGCCTCAGCTTCAAATGCATCATAGCCGCCGTCATCGTGCCGACCCAACGCGTAGTAATCAAAGGTATAGTTGTAGAATGGCGTCGAGCTTGCGCCGTCCGCCTCAGCGTAGCCGCTCAGAAGCGATTGCCCAAACTCGTTGTATTTGTAGCTAAACAGGAAGCTTCGAACAAGCGCCTCCTTGTAAAACAGCTCCACCTTTTGCAGCCGTCGAGCCAGTTTGGAAGCAAAGGTCCCACGACAATCCAATCTACGGTCCTCCCGATCGCTTGTCTCCAATACAAAATGGACCCGAAAGGCCCCCTTGTCCCCGCTTTTCTCATACCCCGTGTATTGGATATCCGAAAGGTAGGTGTAGTTGTTGGCGCTGTCATTCAGATATGTATAGCTGACGGTGTTCCCAAAGCTGTCCTTCACCTTGCTCAAGTACCACACAAAAGTCTTCTGCCTATTCGTTCGGTCCGCTCCCAGCCACGCCTGCGCGTCGCTATGGCCGTATTCCTTTACCGTCCCGTTCTTCTCCGTTACCTGCCAGTAATCATCACCATGTCCGGCACCCCCTGCGCTATACCATCGGATGCGCGCAAAGCCTTTTTCCACCCGTGGGCGGTACACGAACGAGCCGTCCTTGTCCGCGTCCACCTGAAGCAACTCCTCCCCTTCGAGGCTGTAGCGGTCCGCTCCGGCGTACTTGGGCAGCCCAAAGCGCGTGTCAATGGTAACGGCGGGGACGTCGATATCAAATCCCTTGCCCACCCAGCTCTCCCCGCCCTCGCTGGAATACCTCAGCGCCAATTGAGGGCTGGCACCCCCGCGCCCCGGCGGGAGCCGAAGGGGTATTCGAAACGACGCCGCCCCAAAAGGCCCTGGCTGCGGCCCATCAGGAAGAGGCACGCCGTCCCCTGGGTTTGCAGCCTCCAGGTTCTTGATTGAGTTCACATCGTACTGGATGGGTTGCGGCCCCTCGGGAAGCTTCAGCGTCGCGTTTATCATGTCCGTAAAATGTCTGGAAACACTCGTGATCGTTGCCGCGTTCCTGTCCACGCCTTCTCTTTCAAGCCTTTCCCACCTGTCCAGTGTTGCGTCGTAAAAATAGGTGTACAGATTCGACAAGGCCGTTTCTGACTTGGCAATCGATGGGTCAAATCCCATTGTGATGCGCACCGGCTTCTCAAACTGTGTCCCATGGGGTTCAAACCGATATCCGCTTGACCCCACCGTCACGTTGCTCATCCCTTCATCCAATCGGCCAGTTGCAGCCAGCCGCGTGATCGATATCTTCGTCTTGTGCTTGACCGCGCCCGCCGGCACCTCGAGGCGGACCCCATGAAGCTCAATCAAAGCGTTTTCCTGCGGTCCTACGGTTCGCGTAACCTTCGGCTTTGCTTCAGAAGTAGACGGTGCGCCGGCAGTCCCGGACGTGGGCTGGGGCGGAACCGAGGATTGTCCGTTCCTCCGCAAGAAGGGGATACTGACCCAGCACAAAGGAGAGCAGAGCAACCAACGCTATGATCTGATCTGTTCTTGCCGTGACTTTTCTCATGCTTTTCATTTTTTATTCCTTGTACGCGTTCATTCCTTATACGTGACGCTCACGGGAATCGAAGGAAAACTGTCTTGCGGCGAGATTACTGCGATATACCCTTGGCCGCCCCCCGTTTGTAGAGGCGTTCTCCCGTCATGGAAGGTCATAACCGGCGTTTTGTTGAGGGAGAGCGTGAAAAGCCCGCTTGCATCTCGAGCTACTTCCACTTCATTTGGCATGCCATCGCCTTGTGCGAGATGTGCGTCTTGAATCCAGAGCGAGCTCGTGTATGCTGAGTAGACGGAACTCGTGGCTTCTCCTACGGAGTACTGTCCGCTCTTGTTGATCATCACAACCAGCATTGTTTCATCGTGCGAAGCGTTTCCCGTGTCATATTGGCAAAACACAATGCCGTACCCAGCATTCGCGTTCCCGCTGGTCTTTATGAGAGTGACATCTCTCCGAGTAAAAGTTGCTTGCGTGGGACATGGCATGGCCCAGAGGGTGTACCCGTACGGCCCCCAGTACGCTGGGTCGTTCGTGGTGAAAAGGTAGCCGCCATCCGCCTGTTGAACGAAAAGATCACTTACCTCTTCTATTTGCCCTCCTGTCGTCTCGGTTGATGGATTGTCTTCTCCGACTGGAACACGGCAGCCCACGGGAAACAAGGCGATGAGAGGCACGATCATTATCAATAGCTTTTTCATGGCAACCTTCTAATTTCCCTGGATGTTGTAGAGTTTGACATCGTAATTGACCAGCGTTCCTCCTCCGTTTGCTGGAAACTTGACCTGATTGGGACGAATCTTGAAGAAGAACGTCGTCTTGGCATTGGAATAATTCGCAACAGGGATAAGTTGAGAGTTTATAACCTCATTCTCGAACTGTCCCTTGAGATAGAAGAACATCCATGCATTCACGGTTCCCTGCGGTAACGCCGGAAAATTCTGTGTTACGACGATGTTTGCAGTGCTGTTGGCAGGAACGTCCACCGCATACCAATCAGCATCCTGTTCAACCAGGGGGGCATTGTGCTGCTGAAAATTGGTTGTGTAGTAGAAGAGGTTTGCCTGGAGTGTCGATTCGAGGAGCGCCGCCTGGCTTTCAGTGTCGTCCGGCTCCTGCGCGTCATGGCAGACTGCGCTGGCGATCCCCAGAGTGACGTCCGACGGGCCAAAGCTCCTGGACCCTCGCTCCTTGGTCAGACGATAGAGCAAACGTGCCTGATCAGCGCAACCCGCATCCGAATAGTTTGTGTTGGTCCCCTCGTAGACAAGGGCTACTATAGATCTTGGTGGATAGGAAATGAAAAGGGGCATACCCTTCGGTTGCTATCAAACCCAACGGGTTTCCGAAGGAGGAACGTATGCCCGGGAAGAAGAGTACGGCAATTGAGGCGGTGGGTGCAACGGCTGACGAGATCCAAGGCACTATCGAACGGATCGCCCGAGAAGGGGCGAGGAAGCTGTTCCAAGCAGCTCTTGAAGCGGAAGTCGAGGAGCACTTGAGTCGCTATGAGCAGCTCAAGGATGGCGAGGGTCATCAAGCGGTGGTACGCAACGGTCATGCCGCGCGACGGCTGATCCTGACGGGAGTGGGACCGGTAGCGGTACGACGTCCGCGTATCGATGAACGTGAGGCGAAGGGACAGGGTGGGCACACGAAGTTTACCAGCAACATTCTCCCGCGGTTTCTGCGCCGCAGCCCAACCCTCGAAGGGGCCCTGGCAACGCTGTACCTCAAGGGGATCAGCACCAACGACTTCGGCACTGCCCTGGCGGCGATCATGGGCGAAGGGGCGTCCGGGCTGTCCGCCTCCGTGATCAGCAAGCTCAAGCAGGTGTGGGAGAATGAGTATGAGGCATGGCGCAAAGGGCCTCTTGAGTCCCGGCAGTACGCCTACCTGTGGGCTGATGGGGTGTACTTCAACGTGCGCCTTGAGGAGGAGCGCACCTGTATCCTGGTGGTCATTGGGGCCAATTCCCAAGGAAAAAAGGAGTTGCTGGCCGTTCGCGATGGATATCGTGAGAGCGAGCAGAGCTGGAAGGAGTTGCTGCTAGAGCTGAAGAGTCGAGGGCTGGAGGTCGATCCGAAGCTGGCGATTGCCGATGGGGGCCTTGGGTTCTGGAAAGCCCTTCCCCAAGTGTTTCCTACAACCCGAGCTCAGCGATGTTGGGTCCACAAAACGCGGAACGTGCTGGACAAGATGCCCAAGAGCCTGCACGGACGGGCAAAGAGCATGATCCGCGACATCTACATGTCGGAGAACAAGGCAGCGGCGCTGAAGGCCTACCGCTTGTTCCTCGATTCGTTTCGCGAGAAATACCCCAAGGCGGTCGCGTGTCTGGAGGGCGACGAAGAGGCGTTGTTCAACTTCTACGAAATGCCTGCTGCACACTGGCAGCATATCAGAAGCACCAACGTCATCGAGAGCGTTTTCGCGACAGTGAGGTTGCGCACGGAGAAGACCAAGGGCTGTGGCACGCGCCTGGCGACGTTGGCCATGGCATTCAAGCTCATGCAGGAGGCCCAGAAGAACTGGCGCCGACTGGATGATTGGGAAAAACTCACGCTGGTCTTTGAGGGCCGCCGATTCGTTGACGGCGTCATTCAAGAGGACGCGGTGGCATAGGAAGCTTTCCGAATGGGAATGCCCCTCTCATCCACCAAGATTGACAGTATCCCCGTAGACAATCGTGAAGACGGGTGTTACCGCGTCCAATGCTCGTTCCAACATATACCGGTCCGCACCCGGATCACTGGACCATGAGACATCAATTCGGTTTTCTGAAACAAACGATGTAACGGTCGGGACAGCAATCGCCGGATCTGCCAAAGTCCTGCTCATGTCGGTGAGGAGCCCGCCGCCGCATGAACAAATCAGCAACGCCGTAGGAATGAACTGAATAAGAATGGCCTTTTTCATTTTACCTTCTCCTCCGAACCCCCTAAGAGCTTGAAATCAACGGAGAGTCTGGGAGAAAAAACCACAAAAGGCTGCGAATAGAAAGCAATATCGATAATGCTGGCAAGACCGAGGGAAATAGAGCTCGAAAGCGCGTGTTGGTACAAAACCGAAAACGAAACGCCGGGGGTGACTGTGGTCTCAGTGACTGTACTGCCATACAATCTGGATTGAATCATCGTGTCGATTTCAATCATGGGGCCCAGACCAAGACCCAGCCTGTCGTTGTTCTTAAAGTCCAGGTAGGCTTCAATGGGAAGGCGTACCCTCACTGCGTGAAGGAAAAATGGCTCCAGCCCTCCTTGATTCATCCCCAACCCATATTCGACATCCAATCCCATGGCAAGGAAACCGGGCCTGTTCCACAGATGATAAAGGGGCACCGTTGGCACATACCTGATTCCGACGTTCGCGCACACCAGACCGGACAGGGCGTTGCTCCAACCAGAGCTCATTGGCGCCCAGTAGCCGACATAAACAGGAATGGTCAAGATGTTCCTGACAGGCACTTTTCGCGATTGGAGAGGGGCCATACCGAGATCGTCCCGAATATAAGTCACAATTTTCGCTGCCAGATCATCAACGAGACGTTGGTAATGCATGTCGTCATCCCCGCCGATGAAAGTGGCCGTAATGTCCTTGTTTTCCCGAGTGAGGAGTTTCACTTCTGCATAATACGAATACGAGGTGCGCTTGATGTATCCATAGAGCAAATTGGCGTAGCCTTGGGATTCAGAAAGCCTTGCGGCATCCAGATATGACTCGGGTGGGGATTCTCCGCCGTCGACTTTGTGAAGGCTGACCGACTCGTTCAGTTCGGCACTCGCAAGCTTCTGGAAAAGATCCTCTTGCAAGCGTTTGGTCTCTTCATCCTTTGCGCCGCTTTCATTTTGATAGACCATGCGAGCCAGGTAAATATCCAGGGCCTCCACGTCCTTTCCCAGAAGCAAAGCAAGGATAGAGACAAGCATCATCTTTTGATTGATTGCGCGAGCCATCATTGACCACTCTCCGTGAGGCCTTTATCCGCCAGGGCGGAAGCCTGAGGATCAGTTGACGCGGAGACTTCCTTCAAGATTGCGATTCCCTTAGTCGCATTCCCCAGGGCAATGGCGTTGAGACCCTCGTAGGCGCGAAGAAGGGTCGATCCGGCTTCTTTTTCCTTTTGCATTGAGTACGCCATGCTCTCGTCAAAGGCGCTGCGACCATAGGCAGAAGAGGCAAGTTTCTCTCGAAGGGCAATGCTTTTCCGTGAAACGTTGGCGGTCTTTGGATCAACAGTCGAGAGCGCAACTTTCCAGTCCGCTTCTGCTTTCTCCGCATCCCCCAAACCGGATTCGCAATCCCCTAGCATGGTGAGCGCTTCCCCATCTAAGGGAGCCTGAACACACGCCGCCTGAAAATAGTCTCTCGCGCTCTCCAGGTCGCCCGACTTCAGCGAGCAATATCCCGCCATCTTGAGAAATGCCGCATTTTCCGGCCTCACCGTGATGAGTCGCCGGAGATAATCCATTGCGTCAGGCCAATTCTGACGTTCCATGGCAACCATTGCGAGAGTTTCAAGCGCAAGGGGGCTATCTCCGTCACGGGAAATAGTAACCCGAAGATTTTTTTCGATGATTGAATAGGCGCTTGAATCACTCGGATTGGTCCGGTAAAGGCTCGCCGCGTAGTAAAGCATGGCATCTGTGTTGTCGGGCTGAAGAAGCAGCGCTTCATGAAGGAGCTTTTGAGCTTGCTCGTATTTCGCGGATTCGAAAAGGAGCTTTCCCTCTCTGAGTTGACTGATTGCCTGCAGGTCCTTGCTGGATAAAACAGACTCCTTGAGCGCTGCCTCGGATACTGGGGCCGGCGCTGCGGTTACCGTCACCGCGGGTTCCGCGGTAGGAGGGACCGTAGAGGCTTCCGGAGGAGTTGCCGCCTCTGCCGTTTGCGTCCTAAACTGCTTGGCCATTTCGTCCAACTTTGCCCTTACCGTGGAAAGCGAGCTCGATAATCTGCTTCCCAGCCGGCTTGCCTCCCCCTGGGCCGCGTGCCGGGCGGCGGCAATCTCTTCGTACATCCCTCCAGAGAGCATGTCGAGCTGTTGGGAAATGCCTTCAACCTCAGACTCGAGCTGAACGTCCCTCTGTTTGCTTCTAGCCTCCATGTCCTCAAGATGAGCGGACAATTCTGCGTTGCTGCGCAGGTTCAAGGCGGCGGCGATAGCCACAAGAATTGCAATGATAAGTGCGGCGCAGGTAGCGAAACGCGCGCCGGCTCGCTTACGCGACTTTTGCATGAGATTGAAAGCTGGACGCTATGCTATGTCACAGACGTGCCGATATCTCATATGCTGCTCCTTTTTAATGAACTCGTTTAAATTGAGATTTCTTTTGCTTTGAAGATTATCACATAAGCAATTTGATTTCAATATTCCCTGCAGATTTTTTTTCTAAAACGCGGTCGTCAAAAAACACTTGAAAAGATAGAATCTCCATGATATAGATTTTGCAGAGAACGTTGAGTGATTAAGGAAGTCAGTTGTGAAATGCCTGTCGACTTTCCGCAAAAGTAGCTTGGTGACGTCCTAATCAAACTCACGTTGATGAAATGCGAGAATTGTTAGATCCGACAAAGGAGGAAAGAGGGAAGAAAGCAATTTGCCCGTTCCGTGTCGACGCTCGTTGAGCGTGCTCTTTAAATGTTAAATGAAAATGGGGACAAAAATGAAAAAAACTTACCACCTATTTCTTTACGCTGTAATGAGTTCCATAGTAGCCCTGACTGGTTGCGGTTCTCCGGGCGGCGGAGGCAATAACGACGATCAACAGCCATCCGCCAATTTGCCCAAGCTTATGGGCAGCTTGACGGCGATTACAACCGGCGGCATAAATCTTTGCAACATTCAACTGACGGATGGTTCATCACCATTTTGCGTCACTGATGCGACCGTCAAAATAAACCTTCCTGACGCGGGAGGGATTAAGCACGAAAACGTAATTCCCTATGACGGCTCTTACGGCTATTACAGAAAAACAACTACAGGCTGGAGCCCCTCTGCTTTTCTCACTGAAGGATCAACCATCGATTTCTCCATCACAAGAGGAAGCCTGAACATAACGGCATCAATACAAGTCCCTTCAGCGCTGAATGTCTTATCCGCGCCGACTCTCATGAACTATCCAAAAAACACCGATCTCACTGTGACGTGGGACACAGTGGCAGCCCATTACTCCTATCTTCCCCAGTATGCCAACCTTATCCTTTTCGTGTCTTCTCCCTCCTGCTACACTGGTGGAAGTACGCCCTTTTCAAATGGAACCCGGACTTTCACTGGTTCTTATTTCATAACGTCGGCCGCTCGAATTGGCGTCTTCAATGGCTCCATCAATACCGCGTCGAACTTGGGGGCAGATCTCGACTCAGGTTCTGCTCTTTCAATCATCTACAATAACAACGCCTTGATGGGAGTCGTACAATAAGGGCAATCCAGGGAAAAAGAATAGCGCGCGGGGATCATCAACGCAATGATCGTTTCCCTGCGCGTCTAAATTCTATGGCTTTCTTTTCCCTGAACCGCTATTTCTTCGCCTGTCCTTTCAGTCCGTCGAGCCGCTTCTGCGCTTCCTCGTCCGCAATCCGGGACAGGTACTCCTGGAGGCTTTCGATGGCTTTCTGCGGCTCGGCTAGTTTGCGCTCATAAAGGTCAGCAAGAAACAGGTAAACAGCAGGTTCCTTTATGCCCTTGTCCAGCACGATGTTCAAAAAAACCACAGCCTCCTGCCACATCCCGATCTTGTAGGCCCTCACGGCGCGCAGATAGAGAAGAACACCGTCTCCGGCATCAAGCTTTTCAGCGCGCGTCAGGAATGCGTCAGCCTCTGCCCATTTCCTCTCCCCGAGGGCCTTCTCCGCGCTTGTGAGAAGCTGTCCAAAGGAGACCATCCGCAAGAAGAGGACATCCGTCTTGTTGAGAAAGAGAACCTCCACGGAGAGGTCCTCGAAACCTTCCTTGCGCGCAATGACCACGTGCTTGCCGCGCTGGAGATCAGGGACTACAAACCTTCCACGAATGTCTGAAACGAGCCCGGTTTCTTGATCTGAGTCTTTTCCGTCCACGCCCAGATTCACTCCAGGGCAGGGTTGATTGTCTTCGTCGTATATCATCCCAAAGAGAGGAGCTCTGTCGAAGGCACTGGGGTCTCCACGGTTCTGCGAAGCGCAGGAAACGAGTGTCATGGCAAGGAGCAACAGAGCGACAGCGGCTTTTTGCATCATCACCTCATTCTCACGATATAGATATCGTCATTATTCCGAACCACCACGCGCTTGTCTCCCGTTTCAACCAGAGACCATCCGTCAGTCACGACACCATCAGCAACCTTGATGACTCGGCCTGCTCGTGTATCCTTAAAAAGATAGTAAGGTTTTCCGGGAACGCCGCTGTAGAAGCCCAGGTAGCTCAGCCACGGCGCATCAACGGGCTTTTTTGCGACGGGCGCTGGAGCCTGAGCAGGAGCCGAGGCCCTTGAGGAGCTCCTTCCTACGAACATTGATAGAATGACCACGGGCGAAGCGGGATTCGGCTGGACGTGCGCGTTCGATGTGCTCACGGAGACCTGCGCGTTCGATGGTTCCGGCGCTGACTTTTGCGCTTCGTCGCCCCAGGGAATGAGCACGGCGGCAAGAAGGCCAACGGCTGCCGCCGCCAGGAAAGTTTCCGCCACTCTAGAAATCGAGAACTTCATATCCTATCCTGAACACTGCATCCGCGGAGGCTGTCCGCTCTCTCATCGTAAGTTTGAATGATGAGACGGTCCAATACCTTTCAAACTCCGAGATATCCTTGAGGAAAAGGATCAGCGAGCTTACCGGGGCCTCTACCGTAAACTCAAAACTGGTCACATCCTTCTGCTCTATCATCTGGTAACGGACAACTCTTATCCCGCGAAAGGAAAGCTTCTTTCGTACAATTGTTCCAAAGGTGAAGGGACTGATCTCGCCGCTGGAATAATACTTCGTCTTCGCGCCTGCAAGCCTCTCCGTGAGCCGGCCTCGTTCGGAAATGAGACGATCCTCCGAGTGGAGGTTCTGGCGGAGTTTCAGAATCTGCGCCTGGTACTGCACGGCATTCGTGCGGGCTGCTCTCAAGCGCTCTGCGGCAAGGTTGAGAAAGATAGCAAGGGCGCAGGCGGCGAAGATCGCGGAGAGAACCAGGAGGAGGAACCTTTCGCGCTTAGCGAGCATGGAAGACACCTGAGAAAGAGAATCGCTCTTTCCCCGAACGAGCATCAGGGACAACCTGGGAGAGTTTCACGGCGTCGAACAGGGCGCTGTTGCGAAATCCTTCCATGAGTCGCAACGGGTTGGACCCAACCGCCTCGATCTGGAAACCGTCCTCCTGGATTTGGATGCTGCGGATCTGGACATCTTCCCCAAGGACTCCCGTCAATTCAGAAAGGAACAGGTAGAGGTCCTGCGGTCTTGCTGAGTCGATTCGAGCGAGCTCTGCGCGGAGGGCGTCCACGTCCTTCTGCAAATCGAGGGTCCGGCGAATCTGACTTTCGAGAACGGAATAGGTCTTCTTGAGCGCTCCCTCACGGCTTTCCGCCATCCAGACCCGTTTGAAAAAGACAAGGACCGTAAGAACGGCGACAATCAAGACGAGTCCGGCGATCCTTGCCGTGGGAGTGAAGAGCCTTGGCGTACGTTTCTTCTCCCGGAAAAGACCGTCGACATTCCTCAGCGTGGACTCGAGATCCCCGAAGCTGAGGAGCTCAGCCTGGGAGGCAGCACTTGGGACGGACCCTTCTCTGTGCCCGCGCAGTTGGCCGATTTCTTCCTGAGAGGCAATGAGGAGCAGAGGCAGGGCGCGATTATCATCCGCCTCCATGCTCTCAAAGTGGGCAAAATCGAACGGCCTGTCCTCCCTCCGCCCAACGACGCTGGAAACAAGCAACCCGGCGCGGAACGTCGAAACCTCCACCCATGCCGGGTGACAGAACCAGACTCGGACGTCCTTTCGAGCCCTGGCAATTCTTTTCGTCAGCGCATACGGGAGGCAAATTGGCCTTTGCTTGGCCGCTGCTTTGTAGTCTTCAAGGACCTTTTTTCTGCCAATGAAAACCACGGCGGTACGCACCTGCCCATCGGACTCCAGGCGATAATCGAAAGAGGTTTCGCCGGGATTGCCCGGGTAAATGCTGCGCAGACGGTACCGTATGAGCCCGTCCATTTCATTTTCCGGGACATGAGGGACGCTCAAAACCTGTACGTCGAAATCAAGGCGAGACACCAAAACGCCGTCAAGGCGGACTCCGTTGGTAAGCGGTGTGCCGTCAGAGAGCCGCGTGATGCGGACCTCGTCTTCCTGCTGTCGGGCGTAGCCGAGTGAAATCACGGGAAAAACCTCTCCTCAGTCACCATGAAATGAGATGCACTGCCGTCATCCGAGGGCAACCTGGCAACGATGATCTCCAGTCGTGTGGCATCCCTGGAAACCGTGATCCTCCAGAACCACGTGACAACTCCGAGGTAACTGCAGATCGGGTTTTCTTCCCCGACACCGATCATCCTTCGCAATTCCTCCGGAGGGAGCTCGGCTCTGTGCCGCGAATCCAGGATGAGCTGTGCCGTTTGTTTCGGCTTTGGAACCTTGAAGTCGGGAAATGAGAGCAGCTCCGAGAGCACGAGGGGGTCCAGAAAGTACACATTGAAGACAGGCTCGACATTGAAAACCGGGAAGAGCCTGTCATAGTCGAGTCCGAGGAACTCCCTCAGGTCGGTGCGCTTCAGGACTTTCTTCTGGATCATTGCCTGCTGCCACCGCGTTCGAAACATCTCCGCGCCGGACGGATCTCCCATGCGGACCTCATACAGCTTCCGCAGCGCAAACTCGTCGGTTGTATTGAGGTTGGCGTAGCCGTACCCCGTGAAATACCGGGAAAGCGCTTCATCCTTGATGAGGTCACCGTACTCCGCGGCAATGTCGGTCGAGATGCCCTTGTCCTCTCTTCGCTGTTGAAGGTCCTGGGCCGTGAAGCCCGGACGCAATAACGCCGCGAGAGCCGTTTTTTCGAGGATGGTTTTCTGAACCCAATTCGCGTTCAGCTTGCTGGAAACATCCTGAAGGGCGACGCCCACCCCGGGGGACTCGACGTGAGTGAGCTCCGTCCAGACAGGATCGAACGGATAATCGGTGTTCGGCGTGGGATCCGCTGCGATCAACTTGATAACGCGCTCCCTTTCCTTTCGCAGGATGTTTCTTAGCTCATCACGATCTGCGCTGTGACGAGTATAGGCGAACACCGCCTGGAGAATGAGCGCGCACCCGGCTGCAACGGAAGCCATGAGGATAAGGAACGTCAACGCAACAATCGTGGAAGACCCTTCCCTGCTCCATCTCATTGCGGCGCCACGCTCCCGATGGGCACGCCCCCGAATCTCGCGAATATCACGACCGCTTTGCCGTCTTTCCCCGAAACCTCCATCTGTATCCCGTAAGAACGATCTCCTTTGTCCCCTGCCGGGGAAAATGTGACCATCGGAAAATCGAGATATTGCGTAGCGCTGACCCCGTCCCCGACGACAAGCACGCCTTTGAGAAAGCTCATCGTGAAATCCTTCGAGGGGTCCCCATCAAGGTACGGTACTCGTACCGTCCCATCCCGGATTTCAACAATGTTATCCGGCGCCCAATATGGCGGAAGGACGCGCGCCGCAAACCCGCGGATGCGATCGTCCAGCTGGATCAACCGGGACCCCGCAAGCATGGCGTCTTGAAGCCGGGCTGACAACCGCAGGGAAACGCCCACCGCCTGCCAGGCGCAGATCCCAAGGCTGGACACGACGAAAAGGGCAACCAGGATTTCAAGAATGGTCCAGCCATTCTCATTCCCTCCCGAAAACAACCCTCTGCTCCTTCGCATCGGAGTTCCTTTGCTCGATCATCTTCTCAACCCGCTGGGTCTGCCGTACAGTCAGAGAGCCCGCAAGGCTGATTCCTCCGAGGAAAGCGGCAAACCCTATGGCAACAATGAGAAGTGCCACCAGGACATCCAGGAGTACGTATCCTGCGTCACCCTCCGGCCTGTTCAATCCTCCCATGAGGCTATGTCCTTGTCGTTTGCCTCCCCGCCTTCCTTTCCGTCCGCGCCGAGGGAACGCAGGCCGAACGGCAGGCCGTTGGGCCCGGGGACGGTGTATTCATAGGGATGATCCCAGGGATCAGCGGTGATCTTCTTGTTGACGTATGGCCCGCTCCAGCCGGCCGGGAGAGGCTCCAGGACCGGCTTGACCCACAAGGCATCCAGTCCCTGCTCCTTCGTCGGATATTGCTTGCAATCCGTTGCGTACGCATTCAGGGCAAGAGAGAGGGTTTCGATCTGGCTCCTCGCGGTGACCTGGCGCGCCTTGTCGACATAGCGGAACGCCATGAAGCCCACGGCGCTTGTGAGTATCAGGATGATGGCGATGACGATGATGACCTCCACGAAGGTCCACCCGGCCTCGCGATCGTCTACAGGATGTTGCCGTACAGTGAAAAGATGGGAACGATGAAGAAGACAACGAAAAGGATGATCAATATCCCCAGCACGACGATGAACGCCGGCTCGATGAGTGTCATGAGCCTGTTTATCCATTTCTCGACCTCCTGCTGGTAGTACGCGCGAAGTTGTCCAAAGACCTTCTCGACATGACCGATCCTTTCCCCAATGGCCACCCATCGGGCAACGCGCGAAGGGAAAAGAGTGCTGGCGGAAAACGCAGTCGACAGATGATCACCCTTTATGACCTTCTCACGGATCTCCACGATCTCGCTCTTGAGCGCGTTGTTGCCCACCGAATCAGCCCCCTCGGACAGAGCCTCCTCGATGCTCACCCCCGACGCGGTGAGTGTCTCCATGGCAAAGGCGAAGTTCAGGAGCTCACGCTGGATGAGGAATGAAGAGACCAGAGGCACGCGAAGAAAGAAGGCATCGATGCGGATTGCAAGCGGGCCGCCCCGCTGCCGCGCCCTCACCGTGGCCACGCAAATCCCCGCGGCTGCCGGTAGAAGAGCGCCCAGGACAGCGAAGGACGTCGTGAGGGAGCTCATGAGGGTCTCGACCTTGCCCGCCATCCCCGCTCCGAGCTGCGAGAATATCTCCCGAAGACGAGGGAACAGGAAGACCACGATGACAACGGCGCTTATGATCGCAACACCCAGAACGATTGCCGGGTACAAGAGAGCCGCGCCAATCCGCTCCCTCAGTTTTTTCTCATCACGCAGATACGAGGACAACCGCGCAAAGACCTGATCGAGGGACCCGATCCGTTCCCCAATTCGTACCATTCCTCGATACACGGGCGGGAAACTTCCCCCGGCTTCCTCCAGCGCGGCGGCGAGCGTGCTGCCCTTTCGGATCCTCTCGAGGAGCAATGTGACAAGCTCGCTCCCGGCGCCGCGATTGGAGACGCTCTGCGCCACCTCGATCGCGTCTTTCAGTGAGAGACCAGAGCCCAGCATGAGAGCAAGAAGATCGGTAAGCTCGTAAACCACTCTGCGAGAAAATCGCCTGTTCGTTCGGGGCGCGGTCTGGCCCTTCACAAGCTCCTTGACGGAAAGGACGAAGAGGTTCCGTGAAGATAGCTCCCTGAGGAGCGGTTCCTCAGAAGCTGCCTCTCTCAGCAGCTCCTCGATCCTGCCCTTATCGTTGGCTACTCGGCACACGTAGACCGGCATCAGCTCATCACCGCGCTTTGCACTTCTGTCAGGGTCGTCAGTCCCTGAACGACTTTCCGAAGACCGCTTTGAAGAAGGTCGACGTAGCCTTTTGTCTTCAAGTGCTCTGCCATGGCGGACACCCGCTCACCTTTGAGGATCATTTCTTCCACGGTCTCATCGCACGCGAAGGTCTCCACGATTGCCGTGCGGCCTTTGAACCCGCTACCTCCACAGGTCTCGCAGCCCTTGCCCTTTACAAGGCAGGCAGCGGTCAGCTCATGTCGCTTCAGGAACTCCTTCTCTTCCCGACTCGGCTTGCAGGGCCGGGAGCAGGAGGCGCAGTTTTTTCTGATGAGGCGCTGCGCCACCGCGCCGCGCAACACGGCCCCCAGCAGGTAGGGCTCCACGCCCATGTTCCTGAGCCGGGGGACCACGGAGACCGCGTCATTCGTGTGGAGCGTGGAAAGCACCAGATGGCCCGTCAGCGCAGCGCGCACGGCAAGCTCAGCGGTCGGAGTGTCCCTGATCTCGCCCACCATCACGATGTTGGGGTCCTGGCGCAGGACCCGTCTCAGGAGGGACTCGAAAGTCAACCCGATCCTCTCATGAGTCTGAATCTGCCCCACGCCTTCAATAAGATATTCAACGGGGTCTTCGATTGTGACGATCTTCACGTGCTCGGATGCAAGCTCCCGAAGCAACGCGTTCAGGGTCGTTGTCTTGCCGCTGCCGGTAGGACCCGTGGCAAGGACAAGACCGTGCGGAACTGCGACGAGCTTGCGCATGAGAGCGAGGCTTTCCGGCTCGATGCCCAGCTCCGCAAGACCCAGGGACGCCCCACCGGTATTGAACAAGCGCAGCACAATGGACTCTCCAGCCGCTATCGGGACTATGGAGACTCGCACATCGAATGTTCCATCCCCCATGTGAACAGAAATCCTTCCATCCTGCGGCAGTCTGCGCTCCATGATATTCAGATTTGCCATGATCTTGATCCGTGAGGCCACCGCGGCAGACTTCTCTTTGTCGATTCGGCTCACCGTCTGCAACACGCCGTCAATGCGATAACGCACACGCGTCTCCTCGGAGAAGGATTCTATATGGATGTCGGATGCCCCTTTTCGAATTGCCTCGATCATGAGGCTGTTCACCAGGTTGACGATGGGAGCGTCATTGGCAAGCCTGTCCAGGAGAATCCGTTCGTCGTCCGGGGCGGCGGGGTGGCTAGATTCGCTTTCCAGCACTGACAACCGTTTGCCCAGGTACGCCGCCAGCTCCGTGCGATCGATTCGGAAGAACTCGACCGGCTTGCCGTGGAAGTTCCTCAGGTAGGTAAGGATGGCGGCATTGCCGGGGTCGGCCACCCCGACCAACACCTCCTCCTCGTCTTCGCGGAGTTTGATGACGGAGTTGGCATCCATGTATTCCAGTGGGTATTGGCTTCCCGCCTCGGGCAAGGGCATGAACTCAGCCAGAGTGACCTGTCGCAAAGAATCTGCAGCCTGTCGAATGCTGGAATCACCCATCAGTCTATTGCCCTCTGAGGAACTTTTGATAAAGGGATTCGAGCCTGACACCTTCATCCGCGGATCGACGCTCGGGGAACTCCACGTGCGGCACGATATAGATCACGAGCTCTTCGTTGGAAGTTGTCTCATTTCGACCCTGAAAGAGAAGACCCAGAAGGGGTATGTCCCCCAGCACGGGAACCTTCTGGACGGTTACGCTTTTTTCCTGCTGAATCAGCCCTCCAATGACCACGGGCTTTCCCGAGACTGTGCGGACATTGGTACTGACGATCTTTTCAGACGTTGAGGGCGGATTGCCGGTGGCTGAAGAGAGGTCGGCGCCCTGTTTTGAGATCGTTGAGGCCACCTTCATTGTGATCATCCCGTCCCCGGACACCCAACCATTCATCGTGATGATGAGACCGGACGTTATCTCGCGCGTTACACCGCTGGATTGCAGTTGTTGCGTGGTGGTATTCAGCTCAAGATCACGGTACCGCGTGGTGAGAGTGTTCTGGAACTTGATCTCCTGCCCCGAGAGCCCGTTTACCGTCGTGTCGGCAAGAATATTCGCCTTGTTCGTACTTAAATCCAGGCTGAGGTTGACGGCAAAGAGAGTGCCGAATGCAGAGACGACATTGATATTGAGCTGCAGGAGCTTCCCGATGCTTCCCAGGAAAGCATTCGAACCGGTGCCATCGGTAGGGAGGGCGCTGTTGGATACAGAGGCGTTCCAGTCCAGACTCTCCCCGTCCTGATACTCTACGACCAGGAGCTCGTAGCGGATCTGCGGCGCCGGCCTGTCCAGCGCGTCCAGCTCCCGCCTGAACTGACGAAGTTTGTCTTCTGAGCCGTTGAAGAAGATGAGCGTGGAGTCCCCCGTTGCCTGAACGTCATCCTTGGCAACCGAAGGTGGAAGGTTTTTCAGCAGGTAGTCGGACTGAACGTACTTCAGGTGAATGGGAACACCTTCCTGTCTCTTGTCAATGAGATCGATGTAGTCGCCCATCATTTTCCTGTTCTCCGCGGAAAGAAGGACGACGAACGAGTTGCCCTGCGGCAACGCAACGGGCTTCGTGCCACTGAGCTGTGGAGGCAGGAGCGAAACGAAATCCGCCACCTTGAGGTAGCTCAAATCAAACCGGTAATAGCTTTTCTGCTCCAGCGGGTGGTCAATGCGTCGAATGAAATCTTCGATTGGTCCGATTTCCTGGGCGCTGCCGGAAAAGATGACCGTATTCGTGTTCCTATCCAAGCGGAAGAGGTTCTGTGATGCCATGTCCTGAGGAAACAGGTTGGGCAGGTCCTGCACGGAAAGATATGTCAGGGGGATCGAGTGGATGATTTTGAGCTTCTTCATCACGTCCGCCCGCTGGATCTCGAAAACGTAGTAAATCCCATCTTCAACGGTGTAATCAGCATTCGCCTGTTCCACGACGAGGCGAAGGATCTCATCGAGCTTCTTGCCGCTGAAATGAAGGTTCTCAAGGATTGCATCGGTACGGAGAAACAGGGAATACTCCAGTCCTGATTTCTTGAAAATCTCCGCAAGCAGATCGCGCAGCCGAGCTTTGTCGGTGTTGATGCTGTAGAGTCCGTCTTGACAGTTGACGATGGTCCCCGGCCTGTCGGCTCTGGAATCGGGCTTTCCGCTGGCATCGAGCCTTTTGATGTAATGGAAATCCTCGGTTGATTCCACGACATAATCAGGGAACCGTTTCATGAGCATCTCGAGGATTTTCACCGGCTTCGCGTTGTCCACATGGATGGTGATATTTTCACGAGGCAGCGCATCGGACAGGATCGTCTTGCCGATCCCTCGGGAGAGTGCGCTGACGATCAATCGCAGCTCAACGTCCTCCGCGTCCAGAGCGGCAATCCCCGCGTCCTTGTTCCAGGTGGTCTTCACTCGCGAGACGTAATAGATGTTTCCATCCCTCCAGGAGTACATCTTGTAGGTCGTGAGAAAGATCTTCAAAGCCGTCTCGAAATCCGTCTCGTTGAAGTAGTAGGAAGCGGTGCCGGTCACAGTTTCGTCCGGTACGATCGACTTGCCGGACATCTCTGCAAGAGCGAGGAGAATGTCAACGATCGCCTGGTTCTTGAACTCCATCTCCTTGATCTGCTGCGCACCGGCAACCCCGATAGACAGGAAAAGAGCGGCAAGAAGGACCGCAAGACATTTCATATGACCAACCTCCAGCCGTAAAAATCTTCGGCAAGGATGGCAAGAATGGCGCCCGCAGTCAGGAAAGGAGCGAAAGGTATTCGCGCATGCCGATCCACTTTGAAAAAGACGATGAGGACGGCAGCGCAGAGGAGCCCGATGACGGATGCAACGAAAAGCGAAATAAGCCACGCAGAAAGGCCCGCGGCAACCGCGATGAAAGCGGAGTATTTTGCGTCCCCAAGCCCAATCTGTCCTTTTGTGAATCGCCAGATCAGCCAAAACACACCGAACCCTACGACAAGTTCAGTGACCACCGTGGGAATAGCCTGCTCGCGCCAGAGGATTTTCAGGGCGACGAAAACGACAACGCCGCCGAGGGAGAGATAGTTCGGGATACGATAATGACGGATGTCTATGAAAGTGACGGGAATGGCAACAAGCAAGAATACAACAAATTCAATCCAGACTTCCATAAATAGTCCATTCTGATTAGGTGTTGCACCTTATCTATTAATCTGACTTCTTTTCCTTATTATAGCACTGCTGCAATTGTTTGTCACTAGTGGAGAAACTAAAGAGAATTGGAAAATGTCCCACCCGACGGCAGAGAGACATGAGCAGGACGTGGCCCGTGATCAGCGGAAGCGGCGCGAACGCGTAGCCCCACGCGAGCAGGATGTGGATGCGCCGCCCGCCCCCATCTCAAATAGAGCTCGTCCCGCTCGTAGCCGTATCCGTTGCTGGCGTGAGCACCAAGGCCGTGGCCGCCATCGCCAGGACCACGGGCCAAGGTGCCAGCGGAGGCCGAAACCGCGGAGCAGATCAGCGCTCGGCCCAGGGAACGATCATGGCGCGCGCCAGCGTGTGTGAGAAAAGAGTAAACCCGAGCATACCGGGGGTTGCGTCCTTGCTCAGCCCGAGTGAGGGGACATCCACGGCATGGACAACGATGAAATACCGATGCTTGCCGTTGCCCGGGGGCGGGGCTGCGCCGACAAAGCGCGCCAGGCGCGCGTCGTTGGGAAGCTGGAAGGCGCCAGACGGAATACCCGTGCCTTTGTCATCCCCCGCGCCCGTCTTCAGGCTCGTCACGCTGGCGGGGATGTCGACAACCGCCCAGTGCCAGAATCCGCTGGCGGTCGGCGCATCAGGGTCATACATCGTCACCACGAAGCTCTTGGTCCCAGCCGGGAACCCCTTCCAGGAAAGCTGTGGAGAGATGTCCTTGCCGCCCGCGCCGAAAATTCCGCTCATCTGGTCTTGCGGCATCTGAGCGCCGTTTTTGACGTCGGTGCTCGTGACCGTGAATGAGGGGACATGGGGCAGCCTGTCGTACGGGTTGTATGCCTGGGCGCTGGCTGAGACCGCCAGCCCCGCGGCAAAAAGGGAAAAGAGAAATAGACGCTTCATAAGGGTTGGGAACCTCCTTCGGGTCAAAGATAGCGCCTAATCAGGATGGAGCAAACAGGGCGATAATCGCAAAAATCGATCGGCGCAAGCGGGTAACGCGCGATGAAGCGCGGGTCGTGAGGCGCGGGTCCTGATGCGCGGATCGATTTGCTCGGAGCCGGGGAGTCCTGGGAGACCCTCCTACCCTTTGAGGCCGAAGTAGGCTTCGTGAATGGCCCTGTTGGCCCTCACCTCCTCCACGGTTCCGGAAAAGGCGATTCGCCCGCCGTCCAGAACGTAGACGCGGTCAGCGATCTCCAGGAACTTCACGTTCTGCTCCGCGATCAGCAGGCTCGCGCCTTCCGTTCGAAACCGGACAAGCATCGCAATGACCTCAGACACGAAGCGCGGGGAAAGGCCGGATGAAGGCTCATCCATGATGATGAGGCGCGGGCCTCGCCATGAGCGCCTTCGCCACGCCGAGTATCTTGCGCTGTCCGCCGGAGAGCGTGCCGGCGGAGTGGCGGCGATGCCGGGCCAGGTCAGGGAACTGCCGGAAAAGCTCCTCCGAGCGCGCCCTGACGGCTTCCCTGGGCTGGTAGTAGCCGCCCAGCACAAGGTTTTCTTCCACCGAAAGGTTCGTGAACACTCCCATCTCCGTCATGAAAGAAATGCCCAGGCGGATCTTCTGGTCGGTGCGCAGGCCCTCGATGCGCTTCCCTTGAAAAGCCACCTGCCCGTGCCGAAGAGGCTGAAGACCGACAAGAGTCTTGAGCAGAGTGGTCTTGCCCGCCCCGTTTGGTCCCAGGAGGACGACGTTTTCACCCTCCCCGACCTTGAGCGAGACATCCCAGAGCACTTGCATGGAGCCGTAGCCTCCGCTCACACCGCTTGCATCGAGGATCGCTTCCACCTGCCTATCCCCCAAGAAAGACCTCGACCACCACAGGATCTTCCGCGGCGGCAGCCATGGTTCCTTCGAAGATCTTCGCTCCCGCATTCATCACCAGGACGCGGGAGGTGAGCTGATTCAAAAAAGCAAGGAGATGTTCGACCACAACCAGGGCAATGCCCGACTCAGCCAGGGCCAGCAGTTTCCCGGCCACCTGGTCCAGCTCCTTCGGTCCCAGTCCTGCCGCAAGCTCGTCGATCAGAAGGACGCGGGGGTTCGTGGCCAGGGAACGCGCAAGGTCGAGCATCTTCTGCTGACCCACGTTCAAGCTCCCCGCCGGACGGTCTGCCACGGAGCTAAGACCAGCAAGCTCGAGGGCTTTCTCCGCCTGCTCTCTGCTCCGCCCCGTATGGTAGGAGGCGACGCGAACATTCTCCCGCACCGTCAGAGTGTGGAAGGGCTTTGGCACCTGGAAGGTGCGGTTGAGCCCTTCGCGAGCCAGGCGGTGCGGCGCCAGACCGGTGGCCCGCTGCCCGCCAAGCAGGACCTCCCCCCGGTCCGGGCGATAGATCCCGGAGATGAGATTGATCAGCGTGGTCTTGCCGGAGCCGTTCGGCCCGACCAGCCCCATGATCTCTCCCGGCTGGAGCTCCAGGCTGATGCCGTCCACCGCTCTCAAGCTTGCAAAGCTCTTGGCGAGGTCTCGGGCAACGAGCACCGGCTCAGAGGACATCTCTTCCAACCCTCCGGGCAAGTGACGCAATCCCCTGCGGAAGGAAGAGCACCAATACCATGATCAGCGCGCCGTAAATGAGCTGAAAGTACTGGGGCTCGGTGATCCCGATCACGTTGTAGACGCCGTAAAGGACCACGGCGCCCAAGATGGGGCCCAGGACGGTGCCCGCTCCGCCGAACAGGCAGAAGACGATGGCAAAGATCGAGATGCTGGGGTCGAAAACCGCGTCAGGATAGAAGACCGAGATCTGCCAGGCGAACGTCGCTCCCGTGAGGCCGGGAAAAAGGGCGCTCCAGGCCAGGGCCAGCATCCGCTGCCGCCCCACGTTGATTCCCGCCATCTCGGCGCTCAGAGAGTCGTCACGAACCGCCCTCAAGGAGAGCCCGAAGTTGGAGCGCTTGAGGTAGATGACGACCGCCGTCGCAAGGCCGGTGATGACCGCCATCGTCAGGTAGCTTGCCTTCGGGGTTGAAGATCACCGAGAGGTTGATCCCGTAGGGCCCTTTGGTGACCGGCGTCAGGTCAGGGTTGGCGATGACAGAGGAGACGATCTCCGCGGCGGCCAGCGTGGCAACGGCGAAGTAGGCGCCCGAGAGCCGCAGGAGAGGTGAGAGAATCAGGCTGAGCACAAGCGCCGTCAGGCCGCCCAGCAGCACTGCCACGGGAGCCGGGACGTGGAGGAAAAGGACGGAGAGCGCTGCTCCGTAGGCCCCTGCGCCGAAGAGGCCCATGTAGCCGAAGGGGAGGTACCCCGTGAATCCGTAGATGATATTGACTCCCTGCGAGAGGGTGAGAAAAACCATCATGTTGAAGAGGAGGAGCTGGTTGTTGTATGCCAACGGGAGCACGGCGAAAAGGGCGGGGATGAGGACAACAAGCCCGACGTCGAGCAAGCTGCGGCGCGTGACGCGGTCAACGCCGCGGAGCACCGGTGCAAGCCTATGCGTGGCGGACTTCCTTTCCGAGTATGCCGCCCGGCCTGACAAGGAGCGTGGCAACAAGGAGAACGTAGGGCAGGACATTGGCCCATGAAGACAGGTAACTTTCCATCACCATGAGCGCAATGCCATAGAGAAGGCCGCCCAGGACCGTGCCGAGCGGGTCACCCAGGCCGCCAAGAACCACAACGGCAAAAGCGGTGATGATGATGCCCCCGCCGAAATTGGCGCTCACGGAGCCGAGCATGAACAGGCTGAGCGTCCCGGCCACGGAGGCAAGAAAGAGCCCAATGCCGAACGCCAGCGCGGAGATCATGTCCACGTTGACTCCGCTGGCAGCGGCTTCCTGGCGGCTGGCCATGACGGCGCGCGTGGCGGAGCCGGGCCGGGTCCGATAGAGGTAGAGGTAAACGAGAATAATCAGGACAAGGCTCACGAGCGCGCTCACCGCCCAGGCCGCCGGGAAGGTCTGCCCAAGAAAGTGGACCGGCTCCTTGCCGAAGACGGGCTGGGATATCGAGTGCGGGTCGTTTCCAAAAGCAATCACGCCCAGCGCCTCGACGACTTGCGAAAGCCCGAAGAACAGCACGAGGGAAATCATGTCGAAGTCCTTCAGGCCAACGAGGCGCGGCACCAGAAGGTAGTAGACCGCCATGCCCGCAAGCACAAAGGCCACCCCCTGCACGGGCACGGTGATGAGCGGGTTCCACCCCAGGAGCTGCCAGGCCCAGAACGCGCCAAAGGCGCCCAAGCATCATGAAGTTCCCGTGGGCCAGATTCACAATGCGCATGACCCCGAAGACAAGGTTCAGCCCCAGGCCGACAAGACCGAAGAAGAGGCCGAAAAGGACTCCGGCAAGAAGTGAAAACCCCAGCATAGACGGGCACAGGCCCTCAGGGGCAACTGCCCCCGAGGGCTGATTGGCCTGACCTACTTCGCCGGGTAGATCGGCTTGCCCGTGGCGAGATCACTGGGGTAGACGATGACCGTTTTCAGCGCTCCGCTTGAAGGCTGGAACTGGGCCACGGGCAGAAGCTCACCCACCTGGGCCCCCGTGGCGGGGTCGATCTGGAAGGCGCCGTCCAGAGTGTTGAGCTGACCGGAGAAGCTTGCTACAGCCGCGCGCAAATCTTCCTGCTTCAGGCTGGCCGAGGTTTCCAGGGCTTTCTGAATGACGAGCCCCGCGTTGTACCCGGCGATATTCAGGAAGTTCACGTTCGTGACGTTCTGGGCAGCCTCGAAAGCCTTGACGAAGTCATCCATCCCCATTCCGTAGTCCACTTTGTTGAAGCCATACAGAGGCGGGGTCGGATAGGTGTAGGTGTATTGAAGCGCCGCGTCACCGGCCGCCTTGTCTATAATGGAGAACTGCTGGCCCGAAAAAACCGTGAAGACCATCTTGAAGTGGTAGCCGCCGCCCTGGATCCCCTGCAAGAACGCAATGTCATTCGGCGCGTAGCCGAACTCTATGACGGCGTCAGGTTTCTGGGCCGCGATGCTCCTGAGGATCACCCCGTAATCCTTGGTGTCGGTTGCCACGGACTGGTAGGAGATCGGCGTCACCCCACCATCGCCAAGCTTGCTCTTGAGCGTCTCTGCCTGAGACTGGTCAAAGTCATTTGCCGCGTAGACCACGGCAATCTTCGCAATCTTCCTGTCGAGCAGGAAGCCTGCCAGGCTGGTTGGCCAGATTCCCGACGAAGGCAAAGAGGTCAGCACCAGGTAAGGGTTGTCCGCGGTAAAAAAGCTTGCCCCGGTCCCGGTCGGGTCGAACAGCAGCATCTTGTTGTTCTTGGCGATGGGAACGGCCACCGAGGTCAGGACGGACCCGAAGTCAGCAACCAGGACGTTCACCTTGTTCTGCGTGATCAACTGGTTGTACAGCGTGCTCGCGGTTGCCGTTGTGCTGTTGTCGTTGTACGCGATAATTTTGACGGGGATCTTCTTGTTGTACGCCTTGATCATGGCGCCCCCGTCCTTGTTGACCTGATCAGCCCAGAACTGGAGGCCCTGATACTGGGGCATGCTGGAGACGGCAAAAGCGCCCTGACTGGCGTACAGCGTGCCGACGGTGATCTCTTTGGGAACTCCGCCTGCGCCTCCGGCTCCGCACCCGGCCAGGACCAGCGTAAGAGCGAACGCGGCGGCGACAAAAGCCATGGCCCGCGCGCCCCGAAGCGCGCGGGACCTTTCTGATGACACATTGCTCATGTGCAACCATCCTCTATGGAAGTTTTTCAAACCCAAAAGGAAAAATAGATAAGCGCAATCCTTTGGGCAAGAAAAAGTTAGGAATGGTTGCAGGGAATAATGGTTGCTGAAGGCGCTGTCTGCCCCGCTACCCCGCGAAGGCGCTCATGAGCTGCGTGACACGGTTTTCTCCCTTGTCGCTATATGCCTTGAGCAGCCCACCCTGCGGGGCTTTACCCTTCTCGAGCTGGTCAAGCATGATGCGGGCCACCACCTCCGGGCCGATAATTACGTCGAGCTTGGTCAGCACCTCGACCGAGCGTGCAATGACTTCCGGCCTGACGTGACGCTGACCGTCCGCCCCTTTGGGATTGAGGAAGCCCACGAAGCGCAGGACCCCGGCCATTGCCAGGAGAGGGTCTTTTTCGAAGGTTTCCGCCACGATCTTGAAGTCTTCCATCCCCGTAAGCTCGGGGCCAAGGAGGGCCTTCAGGACCACCGCCGGAGACGTGCATGCGCGAATTCCGGCCAGGCTGAGGACTTCCTTGTTCAAGGGGTGATTCGCGTTCCCGCCGAAGGTCCGTGCAGCGCCCAGGAGCAGCATTCCGAAGACGGCCTCGTGCCGCGTCATGGGTGTATCAATTGCGCCGGGGGCCACGGCAAAGCCTTCGACTCCGAGCCCTCCGGCCTCTTCCGTGGCAATCCTTCTGGCCTCCGCCTTGGTGGATTTGTACTCCTCATCCCCCTTGACCGCGATGCCTTCCGCGGCCACGATCGAGCTCAGGCCGACAAAGAGGCCTCGCCCCGCCGGAATGTCATTTACAAAGGCGTAGAGAAGGTTGAAGGTTCCGCCCTCGTTGATGTCCTTCATCAACTGGACCTGGAGGGGATCACCCCGGCGGCTGATGCCGGCGCAGGCAACGACGTTCAGCTTTTCAGGCGTCAGGTCCCTTTCCGCGAAAGAACGGACGGTGCTCGAGCGGAACAGCGCCATCTGGTCCGGCTTGGAGACATCGGCCTGGACGTAGAGCGATCTCTCCGTCAGCAGTGACGGATCAACCTTCTCCCGCGGCTGGACATCACAGAAAGCGACCGCCCATCCCCTGGCAAGCGCCCCTTTGACCGTGGCCGCGCCAATACCGCTGGCTCCGCCAGTGATTACGAGTCCGTTCTTGTAAGCGCCCATATGGATCCCCCTATGTTTCTTCTGGAAATTGATTGGCGAAGATTTATATCGAAGCGGAGGAATCCCATTATGAAGAATATTCGTGAGCTGTCAAGCCGGGGATCGATGCACGGGATCGACGCCTGGGATCGGCGCGCGTGGGCATCGAGGCACGGGGATCGGCGCGCGTCGGGCATCGACGCGCTGGGGCTGATTCCGGGGCTTGTCGTCAGTCCGTAGCTTGCCGCAAATGGAAACCGTCCGTCCCCGTAATGGGCGGACGGACGGCTCGTGACAAGGCCAATCTCTCGTCAGGGGTGAAAAATGATCAAAGACATTGCGCGGTCACGCATCGTGTGGCCGCGTGTATTCGCCTGCGGCGTCAGGCACCTGCCGGACGCCGCTCAGGCAATGGCTTAGAGCGCCGAGACGTCCGCGGAAGCCACGGTGCCGTTGGAGGCAATGTCGAACGTCAGCTCGACGGTCCGCATGTTGCCGTTCTTCTCGCGCTCGAAGTACTGAATCACTTTGCCACCGTCTTTCGCGGTGGTCGTGACATCGGGATTGCCGAGCTGCTGAACAAGCTTGTCACTGGGCATCCCGACCCACTTCTGAAACTCTGTCGGATCCTGTGGGACCGCCGACCGGCTGTCGGCAAAAACTGAAATACCGGAAATGAACAATGCGGCTGAAACGACAAGAAACACAAAACGCTTCATCAAGAAGTTCCTCCTGAATCTATTTGCTCCACCTCTTCGAGATGACCAACATCAAAGTACGTGCAGTTGATGCGTGAGAGAATAAACCTCACCTGAATAGGGGATGAAAGTTTTGTTAGTAACTGTTTCATGACCGAAGCGGGGCGGCTGCCTGGCCGTGCGGCTCGACCAATGCGATGGTCGGCGGCATATGAGCATCCCTATCTTAAGATCACCATGCGAAACCTCCTATCATCAATACCGTCATCAATGACATTCCTCCTGGCGACAGCTTTCCTCCTTGTTGGCGGATGCCCTCTTCTTGAGGCGCAGGACTGGCCAACTTTTGGATGGGATGTCGGCCGCACCAGCGCGCCAAACGTCGAAATGGGTCTCAGCGCGGACAGAATCAGCTCACTCTCACGGCAGCAGGTGGCGCTTGACGGGACCGTGGATGGGTCTGCCATCTATCTGCGCGGGGTGACAATAGGGGGATCCCCTCACGATGCCTTCTTCGTCACGACCACGTACGGCAAGACTCTTGCAGTAGACGCAGGCAGCGGCGCCGTGCTCTGGGAGTACACGCCTCCCAGTTATGATGAGCTGAAAGCTACCTATCGAATCACGAACGCCACGCCTGTTGCCGACGATGATCGGAGGTCCATCTACGCCGCCGCTCCGGACGGGGTGATCAGGAAGCTCGCGGTGGCTGACGGCCGTGTGGCGTGGGCAACGGCAATCACCAGGCTTCCTGAACGTGAGAAGATTGCCTCCCCGCTGTCATTTTTTCACGGCAGGGTGATTGCGGCAACGGACGGATATTTCAACGACGAGCCGCCCTACCAGGGGCATGTGGCCATCCTGGATGCCGCCACCGGCTCCCTCCTCCATGTGTGGAACTCGCTGTCCAGCGATCATCACGAGCTGCTCGATCCTTCGTCCGTTCCTCAAAGCGATTCGGGAATCTGGGGGCGCGCTGGTGTAGTGATCGACTCCGCAACGGGCGATCTTTACATAGCAACGGGTAACGGGACGTGGGACGGCGCCGTCAACTGGGGCGACTCTGTCATCGAGATCGATCCAGACGCCACCCGCATCCTGGGGAACTACACGCCCAATAACACGGAGCAGCTCAACGACGAAGACATCGATCTTGGCTCCACCTCGCCGGTCCTCCTTGGTAAGGGCCTCATAGCCCAGGGAGGAAAGGATGCTATGATTCGTGTGCTGAACTGGCGCGCAATGCTCGGAACCGCCCCGCATCGAGGCGGCGAAGCGAGCTATGTTCGGACCCCTTCCGGGGGTCGTCTTTTTACGGCGCCTGCGCTATTGCGCGCCGGCGACGCTACGTGGCTTTTTGCCGCTGACAACGGGGCCACCGCCGCGTGGACGCTGGAGGGCGCCACGCTTCGGCCCCGGTGGCGGGCTGATCACGCGGGAACGAGTCCCGTGGTGGCGGACGGGATGCTCTTCGTGTACGACCCGCGCGGCGGTCTGAGAATCTACGAGGCGACCTCCGGGCGGCTGATTGCCACGCTGCCGTGCGGCCCCGGGCATTGGAACAGCCCCATCGTGGCGGATGGCCGCATTGCGCTGCCGGAGGGGAATGCCAACTCATGGCGCACAAGCGGAGTCCTGGACATCTGGCGCTGATCACGCTCCGTTCTTCGGAAGGCCGAGCCGGATAAGACTTTGAGCGGTGTCCACCACGGATTCTTCGTAGGATCGCGGCGACCACCCCAGGACCCGTCGCGCCTTTTCGCCGGAGATTTTCTTGGGCTTGCCGAGCTCCGGGAGGATCCCGCGCACCGTAGGGTCGCGAAGCGCCACAATGCGCACGAGCCAGTCAGGAACCTGGCGGGTGGGTACGCGGCGCGCCGCGGCGCCCATGCGCGCTTTCAGCACGCGCGCGATTTCGACCATCGCCACGGCGTCGCTCCCCACCGCCAGGAACCGCTCCCCTTTGGCGGCCGGATTCGTCATGGCGCGGATGTGCAGGTCCACAACGTCGCGCACGTCCACCAGGCCAAAGGAAATACGGGGGCAGCCGGGCACGGCGCCGTCCATGAACCTCTGGACCAAGAGGATCGACGTGGAATAGTCCGGTCCCAGGACTGGGCCGATCACGCCCACGGGGTTGACGACTGACAGCTCCAGAGCTCCCCCCTCGGAAGAGATAAAGTCCCACGCCGCGCGCTCCGCCAAAGTCTTGGACTTGGGATAAGCGGCGACACCCCCGCTCTCAGGGTTTGTCCAGTCCGCCTCAGTGAACGGGGTCAGGCGCGGAGCATGTCCGTAGCCCACCGCCGCAAACGAGGAGGTCAGTACCACTCTTTTCACGCCGGCATCCCGTGCGGCGCGCAGCACGCGAAGCGCGCCCTCGCGGGCGGGCACAATCAGCTCATCCTCCGTCCGCGGCACCCCCGGGGGGAAGGGCGAAGCCACGTGCAGCACGTAGTCGCAACCGGCCACCGCTTCACGCCAGCCACCGTCTTCCAGCAGATCCGCGGCAAAAAAGGACAGCCGGCCATCAGGCTCCGCCCCGCCCGTTTTCAGCATGGCGCGAACTTCCCCTTCGCGCTTCAGGCTGCGCACCGTGGCGCGCACCGTATGGCCTGCGCTGAGAAGCTGCAGGATTGCATGGCTGGCGATGAACCCGGAGCCACCCGTGACAAGGATTGTACTCATCGGGAACCCCCCGGTTTTATAATATCGCCTTCCCTGTCGGGGAAGTCAGCAAGCTTCTTCGACCGTTTCGACCATTTTGTTCCTTGACCGCAAATCCGCAAGGAGCTACGCTTGAGAAACGTCCCCAATCGATCATCCCATCAGGAGGCAGTATGAAGCGCGCAGCCGTTGCCCTTGTCATTCTTGCCCTTGCGGTCTCACTGGCGGAAGCCCAGACCACGGAGATCCGGGTTCTCCTGGCCAACCATCCCTACGGTGACCTTCTGAAGACCGCCATCCCGGAGTTCGAGCAGGCTACCGGCATCAAGGTGAACGTGGAAAGCCTCCAGGAAAGCCAGCTCACCACCAAGCTCACCACCGAGTTCGCAACCAACTCTTCCTCCGTGGACGTGTTCATGACTCGTCCCCTGCAGGAAGCTAAGATGTTCTACAAGAACGGCTGGTACGCGCCCCTTGCCGGCTACGATTTCTCGGATTTCCCCAGCAACGCAATGAACGCCGCTACGTTCGGTTCCAAGGCCTACCTTGTTCCGCTTGTTACCGAGTGGGAGGTGCTGTACTACCGAAAAGACCTGCTGAAGAAGGCCGGCATCCCCGTCCCGACGACGTTTGCCGAGCTTGAAGCGGCGGCAAAGAAGCTGAACGACCCCGCGGCGGGGATCATCGGGTTTGCCTCCCGCGGCAAGGGCGCTGCGGCTGTCACCCAGCTCTCCAGCTTCATCTACAGCTCTGGCGGTCTTTACCTCGATAAAGGAAAAGCGGTCTTCGACCAGAAGCCCGCCATGGATGCGGTCCGTTTCTACGGGAAGCTGCTCGCCAACTACGGCCCCCAGGGCGCCACTTCCTTCTCCTGGGAGAACATCATGCCGCTTTTCCAGGCCGGGAAGGTCGCCCTGTGGACCGATGCCTCGGTCTTCTACGGACAGATCGTGGATCCCTCCAAGTCTCAGATCCCCGCGGAGGCCGTTGGGATCGCCACGTTCCCCGCCGGCCCGAAAGGCAGTGCGCCGTACACTGTTGCCTCATGGGGCATGGCCGTGGCAAAGCAGTCGAAGAACAAGGACGCGGCGCTGAAGTTCCTTACCTGGGCCACGAGCAAGGAAATGGCGAAACGCGGGATGCTTGCCAATATCACCATGGCGCGCGCCTCTGTGTGGACGGATCCGGAAATCCTTGCCAGGATGAACAAGGACCTCGTGGCCTCGCGCGCATTCGCGGCGAAAAACGGCTTCCCCTATGATCGGCCGTACATGACCGCCGTGGGAGAGGCGCGTGACCGGATTGGGGAGCTCATCATCGCCTCCATCAATTCGGCCGGCGCGGCGCCGGACCTCCAGAAGAAGGCCCATGACATGGCGCAAGAGGTCAACGAGCTCCTCGAGGACACGGGAGAAGCCGGGCAATAGGGACCCAAAGGAAATCCCGCCGGACTGCCGGCCCTCGGCAGGCAGTCCGGCGCTCCTTGCCCATGTCAGGCGGATTCGTCGACCGACATTTCAAAACCCTCGCCCCTTTGCCCGCCGCTGCATTCGTGGTGGTGATGATCCTCTTCCCGGTCATCTACACTCTGTTTCTCAGCTTCACGAACTGGAACCTCACCTCGGGGAGCCCGCTGCAGATCGTTCTGCTGCGCAGTTACGGCAGGGTGTTCGGAGAGCCGCGATTCCTTGCTGCCGTTGCACGCACGTTTCTTTTCACGCTCCTCGCCGTCGGTGTGGAAACAATCTTGGGCACCGCACTGGCCATCCTGCTTCGCAGGCAGTTCGCCGGCAAAGGCCTGGTCAAGCTCCTGCTCCTGCTTCCCCTGGTGGCCGCGCCGGTGGCAATCGGGATATGCTGGAACCTCTTCTACGACCCGAACATCGGGCTGGCCAACTATCTGCTGCGCGGGATCGGTCTGGGTGGTTTGAAGTGGATCTACGATTCATCCACCGTCATCCCCTCCCTTGCCATCGTGGACATCTGGCAGTGGACGCCCATGATCACGCTGATCGTGATGGCGGGTCTGGCCGGACTTTCCCCGGAGCCGTTCGAGTCGGCCCGGGTGGACGGCGCTACTGACGCGCAGATTCTCTGGCGCGTCACGCTTCCGATGGTGCTGCCCACCATCTACACGGCCATGATCCTCCGGTCCATCGACGGCCTGAAGACTTTCGACATCATCTACGCAATGACGGGCGGCGGCCCGGGATACGCCTCGGAGACGCTCAACATCATGGCTTTCAAGTACAGCTTCGAGTACTTCCGCATGGGACAGTCCTCTGTTCTTCTTGTTGTCCTGTTCCTGATCGTGCTCCTCTTCAGCCTGGGCATTGTGAGACTGCAGCGGTTGTCAGAAAGGTGAGGCAGAAGGGATGAAGCAACGACTGGCGGGCCGGATCCTCGCCTCAGCCCTGATCCTCCTGGTTTCCCTCGTGATCCTCTTTCCGTTCTTCTGGATCCTCAGCTCGTCGTTCAAGAGGCAGGTGGACATCATTGCCTCTCCGCCGCGGCTGTTCTCCTTCACCCCTGTGCTTTCCAACTACGTGCGCGTGTTTGCGGAGCAGAACTTTCCCAAGTACTTCCTGAACTCCACGGTGGTGGGCGTGACGTCAGTTGGCGCCTCGCTCCTTCTGGGGCTTCCGGCAGCCTACGCCATTGCCCGGTTCCGCCAGCGTAGGCTCTCCGTGTTCATCCTCGTGGCGCGCCTGCTGCCGGGGATATCCTTCCTGTTGCCGTGGTACATCCTCTTCTCCCGGCTCGGCCTGATGGACACCTACGTAGCGCTCGTGCTTTCCCACATGCTGATAGTTCTTCCCGTGGTGGTCTGGGTGATGTCCAGCTACTTCAGGAGCATCCCCGTGGAGATCGATGAATCAGCAATGGTGGACGGCGCAACAAGGCAACGGACGCTTCTTTCTCTCATCCTTCCGCTTGCCGGACCCGGGATTGCCACCGCCACCACCCTCTCCTTCATCTTCTCCTGGAACAACTTCATGTTCTCCCAGGTGCTGAGCATGGAAAAGACGCGCACTCTGCCCATCGCGGTCTACAACTTCGTCTCTTATGCCGAGGTGGACTGGGGAGCGGTCATGGCGGCCGCGGTGGCCATCATGACACCGGCCATCATCCTCACGATGATTTTCCAGAAGTACGTCGTGCAGGGCCTTACGCTTGGCGCCGTGAAGGGTTGACGGCGCCTGCTTCGGAAACCGGCACGGCGGCGCGCACCGTGAAATACGCTGCCACCAGGATCAAGGCGGTCAGGAACGCGCTGGTGATTTCAGTGGACGGGAGCACGCCAACCGCGCGGGAGAGCTCCCCCGCTCCGAGCACGGGCAGGCTCAAACCCGCGTAGCCGCACAGGAAATACGTCGACATCACCTGGACGCGGTCCCCCTGCACGGCCACGACGCCGCCCGGGTCCAGGGGTCAACAGCCTCGTGGTATGATCGGTATGATCCCTCAAAAATTGACAATTGTGGTGCAGCGGAGTACGGTTACTCCAGGAGAGGCAAAGAGTCCTGGACGGCAAGGAGAAGGTCGTGAGCTCGGGACAGAGGATGCGCCAGAACCTGTTCGCCACCATGGTCTCCGCACCAGCTCGGGTGATTGCCTTCTATGTCGGTCCCGCAGACAGGAACTCCATCGAGTACTGGCAGCGTTTCACGTTCTACGTCATTGCCCTGGCGGGGATCCTTGCCGGCACCATGTGCATCATTCCCGCGAGCATCTGGCTTTTTTCCACGGGAAGACCGCTCGCCGTCGTCTTTCTGATCTTATACGCAATCAACGTCTCCATGATTCTCTTCACGCGGTTCACCGTCAAGGCGAAAACCATCGTGATTGCGGCGAGCTTCTGGGCGGTGGGCGTGACGTCACTCGTCCTTGCCGGCCCCGAGGGGGAGAGCGGGATATGGTTCTCCGTCTGCGTCCTCATCACGAGCCTGTTCATCGGCTTTCGAGCCTCGTTGCTGATGGGCGGCATCGACTTTCTCACGGGCATGACCTTCGCGGTTCTTCATTCCCTCGGTCTGATCGGATGGGACGTGCTCAGGAACTTCCGGTTCTTCTCCTGGGTCATCCAGTGCACGAATATCTTCCTCATCGACCTCACCTTCGCCGTGGCCAACGCAATGCTGATCCGTGGAGTCGATACCTCCTTCAAGTCTCTCGCCGCGGCTGAAGCGAAAGTTCGCAAGAACCTTGCGGAGAAGGAAACCCTGATCCGCGAGCTCTACCATCGCTCGAAGAACAACATGCAGGTCGTTTCGTCACTGCTCATGCTCCATTCGACCGAGCTCCAGGAGGAAGCGCCAAAAGTCATCTTCAACGACGTGATCAACAAGATCGGATCGATGTCTTTGGTCCATCAGAAGCTCTACGAATCCCACGACCTTTCGAATATCGACATGGCGGACTACGTGCGCGACCTGGTTGTCCTGCTGATCAAGGGATACGGCGTGCCTCCCGGGAAGATCGACCTCTCCCTGGACATTGAGAGCGTCCCGCTCCTGATCGACACCGCCATCCCGTGCGGCCTCGTCATCAGCGAAATCGTGTCGAACTCCCTGAAATACGCCTTCCCCGGCGAGCGGCGCGGCAGGATCAGCATTGCCATGAGAAAGGCTGAGGGGGATTTCGTCGAGCTTCGGATTTCAGACGATGGGATCGGCGTTCCGGAAGGGTTTGTCGTTTCCACCGATGGCAAGATGGGACTGCAGACGGTCTTTACCATCGTGACGCACCAGATGCAGGGTGAAATCAATTTCAGCGCCAACGGCGGCGTCGGATACATCATCAGATTCAAACGAAGGTTGTACGAGGAGAGGGTGAGGTCCAATGGATAGCGCGAAGAGGATCCTCATTGTCGAGGATGAGGCCTTGACGGCGATGGCATTGGGCGCCTATCTGCGGCGTGAGGGCTACGAGGTGGTGGGTTTCTCAGCCACGGGCGAGGAAGCCGTGCAAAAGGCAAGAGAAGACCACCCCGACATCGTATTCATGGACATCCGGTTGGCGGGAAGGATGGACGGCATCGAAGCAGCCGAAGCTATTTCCCGTGAGGAGCGGGTTGCGTTCGTCTTCATGACGGGGCACTCCACCCAGGCAGCAGTCGAGCGCGTGGCAGGGGTCGCGCTGGTTGGTTACCTCACCAAACCGATTGATTTCTCCGACATCCGGGGGGTCCTCTCCCGCCTCGCGTGAGGCGCGTTCTCCCTGGCTTCGGTCTGCGTGACGCATTGGCCTTGACAGACTCACGCCAGATGCTGTCTTGTTGAACATCCGCTCAGCCTAAAGGAAGCCCCATGAACACCGCGTCGAAGGTTGCGCTCGTCAGGTGCGAGAATTATGAATATGAGAACGTCAGGAGCGCAGTCCGAAAAGGCGTCGACCTGCTCGGAGGTCCGGGCATGTTTGCCACGTCAGGGGAAAGAATCCTTTTCAAGCCCAACTGGCTGGTGGCAGACCGTCCGGAAAAACTTACCACGACGCACCCCATGGTCTTCAAGGCCATGGTCGAGGTTTTCAAAACTACTGGCGCGGTATTGTCCTTCGGTGATTCCCCTGCCATCCAGAGCCCGGAGCACGCCTCACGGATGACCGGCTTTCAGCCCATCGCTGAGGCGGAAGAAGTCACGCTGGCGGATTTCAAGCAGGGAAAAGAGATCGTCTTCGATAAAGGCATCCAGAACAAAAAGTTTGTCATAGCGAACGGCGCCCTTGATTGTGACGGCATCATCAGCCTGCCCAAGCTGAAAACCCATGGGCTTGAACGCATGACGGGCTGCGTGAAGAACCAGTTCGGCTGCGTCCCGGGAGCCTTGAAAGGTGAGTTCCACGTCAAGCTCGCCAGCGCAATCGATTTTGCCAGGATGCTCGTCGACCTGAACGCATTCCTGAAACCGAGATTGTACGTCATGGACGGCATCATCGCCATGGAAGGAAATGGGCCCCGAGGCGGCAGGGCAAGACCAATGAAGGTCCTTTTGTTCTCCGCTGATCCCATCGCCCTGGACGCAACGGTTTGCAGAATGGTCGATATGAATCCGGAGTTCGTTCCAACGATCACGCTCGGGATGGAGGCAAAGACCGGAACCTGGAAAAGCGACGAAATCGAGCTGGTCGGTGATCCCTTTGAAAGCTTTGTCGACAAGCGCTTCGATGTGAAGCGGGAGCCCGTCCAGCCCTACTCCCGCGGCAAAGGGAGCGGCTTTCTCCGAAACGCTCTTGTTCCAAAGCCGTACATCGTTGCAGAGAAGTGCACCCAGTGCGGGACATGTGTGAAGGCCTGCCCCGTGGATCCAAAGGCCGTGGACTGGCATGAGGGAGACAGGAAAGTCCCGCCGTCCTACAAATACGAACGCTGCATCCGCTGCTATTGCTGCCAGGAACTGTGTCCTGAAGGCGCTGTCAGGCTGAAGGTTCCTTTCCTTCGCAGACTCCTTGGAGGGGTCGCGAAGGAATAGCCGCGCTCAGGTTCGGCCGACGCGCCGGCTGTAGACGCGGTCCTGGGCGAGCAGGATGGTCTTGCGAAGGCGTATGGACTTCGGCGTGACTTCCACCATTTCATCATCCGCCAGATACTGGATTGCTTTTTCCAGGGTCATGGGCTGCACCGGCGTAAGGGTCAGCGCTTCATCGTGGGAGACGGAGCGCATATTGGAGAGCTTCTTCTCCTTGCACGGATTGACGTTCAGTTCCGAGTCGAGGTTGTGCTCGCCAACGATCATTCCCTCGTACACCCGCTCGCCGGGGACGATGAAGAGCTGCCCCCGCGGCTCGAGGTGATACAGGCCGTAGATCACCGCGGCGCCGCTGCGGTCAGACACCATGGAGCCGGTAAACCGGTTCACAAAGTCGCCGCGGTATTCCTCGTATCCCAAAAGATACGAGTTCATGATGCCCGTCCCCTTGGTGTCGGTCAGGAAAAGGTCGCGGTATCCAATGAGGGCGCGCGACGGAACTGAAAACTCCAGATGGACACGGCCTCCCTCGTGACAGGTGTATACGAGCATCCTGCCTTTTCGCGCCGACAGTTTTTCCGTCACAACGCCCACAAACGCCTCGTTGCAGTCCACAAAGAGGTGCTCGATGGGCTCGAGCTTCTGTCCATTCTCGTGCTTGAAGATGACTTCGGGCCGGCTCACGCAGACCTCGAAATCCTCGCGTCGAAGCATTTCGATCAGGATGACAAGCTGAAACTCTCCCCTGCCCCGAACGATATATCCGCCCTCGCCTTTCACTTCCTCCACCTGGATGGAAACGTTGTTGAGCGTCTCCTTGCGAAGCCGCTCGAAGAGCCTCCCGGACTGGACGTTCTTTCCTTCAAGGCCTGACAGAGGCGAGGTGTTCACGTAAAAGCGCATGGAAACCGTGGGCTCATCGATGATGATCCGCTTGAGCGCCTTCGGGAAATCCCTGTTGCAGATGGTATCTCCGATGTGCACGTTCTCTATCCCCGAGAGCACGACGATGTCGCCGGGCTCCGCGCTGTCGCTTTCCACGAGCTTCGGCCCCGTGTAGGTATGCAGCTTGGTGATGCTCAAGTCCTCACGAACGTCGCCTTCGCCAATGCACACCAGCGGGTCCTTGGAATGAGCCCGGCCGTTGATGACCTTGCCGATTGCCTGACGGCCGAAATAGTCCGAATAGGAAAGGTCCGAGACAAGCATCTGGAAAGGCTCCGAGGTCGTGTACTTGGGCGGATCAATCTCGCGGACAATCGCATCGAGCAATGGGTGCAGGTTGTCGCTTTCCCCATTGAGCGCATCCTTTGCGATGCCCAGCTTGCCGATTGCGTACAGGAGAGGAAACTCAAGCTGCTCCTCCGTCACACCCAGATCGATGAACAGGTCGTAGATCTGGTTCAGAACCTCGGCAGGGCGGGCGTCCGGCCGATCGATCTTGTTGATGACGACGATGATGGACAGACGGCTGGCCAGCGCTTTGCTGAGAACGAACCGGGTCTGCGGGAGCGGACCTTCGGATGCGTCCACCAGGAGAACGGCGCCATCCACCATGGAAAGGGCGCGTTCCACCTCGCCGCCGAAATCCGCGTGGCCGGGGGTGTCCAGGATGTTGATCTTGACTCCTTTCCAGACCACCGAGCAGTTCTTGGCGGCAATGGTGATTCCGCGTTCGCGCTCCAGGTCCATGCTGTCCATGAGACGTTCCTGGGTTTCCTGCCCGTCGCGGAACACGCCGGACTGCTTGAACATGGCGTCCACGAGGGTGGTCTTGCCGTGGTCGACGTGCGCGATTATGGCGATGTTGCGGATAGCCGGGTTTGATGCATCTTTGTGGGTCAAAAGTCCGTCCTGACTTGCCTTGGAAGGCGCGAGATGAAACCATAGTAACGCAATGAGCGCTTTGAGTCTGCCGCCGGCCGCCTCATCGCGCAGCTGCCGCCTCACCGCGCAGCCACGCAAGGTCCACGGCTCCCGTCCGCTTCGCGCTCACCCGCCCCTTCGGATCCACGACAAAGGTGGAGGGATAAGCCTGCACGTCCCAGGCTCTGGCGGCGGCACCCGTGCCGTCCAGGAGCACGTCCGTAACAATCCCATATTTCTTCACAAAGGCGCGTACCGCTTCTTCAGAGGTCTCTGTGGAGGTCTGGTTGACGGAGAGCAGTACGGCGCCCGCGGCGCCTTGCCCGCGCGCGAAATCCGCCAATGTCGGAAGCTCGGCCCTGCACGGCGGACACCATGTGGCCCAGAAGTTCACCACCACGACTCGCCCCCGTAGCGAGGTAAGGGAAACGGAATTGCCGCTCAGCGTGGGCAGAGAAAACGCAGGGGCAAGGGGCCCAGGCGTCGTAGAACGTGCTCCGGCCGCTTCCAAGCCGACTCCCGCGGCAATAACCGCGGCGAACAGGAGGAGCGGCAGAACGCTGGCCCGTCGGAGCCTGCGTGGCCGGACCAAGGCAAAAACGGCATAGAGTGATGCCACGGCAACGCCGACGATCAGTCCGGCGATTCCTGGCGCGCCCATGAGAAGAGAGAGAGGATCATGGAAGAAATCCAGGGGATGCAGGATTACCGGCGCAAGCTTCCAGGCCGCAATGAAGAGCACCACCGCGTTCGCCAGGCGTTCGGTGACCACGGCGCGCAAATGCCTGTGCCTGCGCAACGCGACCCGGGCAACAAGGATGGCCGCCGCAAGGCACGCGCCGGCCGCAAGGAAACGGAGCGGAATTGTGAAGTGGCCCAGGGTCACGTTGCCGGACAGATCCATTCACTTCAACGTATCGAATTCTTCCACGGAGAGGAAGAATGGCGCGGCAGAAAGACGCCGCTCCTTCATCTCCTCTTCATCTCGCAAGCGGATATATAGAGCGCGCGGGTGGAACAGCGTTGCTGACTCTCCCGCAGGACACACACGGTTTGTTTGGAGGAAAAGAGCAAATGATAAAAGCTGTAACACTGACTCGGTTCGGCGTCGTCCTGGCCCTTGCCGTCGCGGCGCTCGTTGCCTGCGGCAACTCGGGCAGCAAGACCACAAGCGCCGGCGCAATGGCGGCGGCTGCTCCCGGCGGAACTGCGGCTGCGGTCATGGTTTCGTACTCCGGATCCGACAAGATCCTGAAAAGCAACATGGCTTCCAAAACGGTTACGGTAAACCTCATTGCCGGCCAAGGCACCGCCGGGAAAGGCTTCAATTTCAACGGATACTCGGCCGGGGACATGCACATCCAGGTCCCCACGGGTTGGCGCGTAACGGTGAGCATGATCGATGATTCGAATACGCCGCACAGCGCGCTGATCGTTCCGTGGGACGAGCGGCAGGGAGGGTCTTTCCACGCCGCGTTCGCGCATTCAGCACCGGCGGATTTCCGCTCGGGGATCGAGAAAGGCGATGATCCTCAAATGTTCACTTTCACTGCCGAAAAAGCGGGCCAATACGCCATTGTCTGCGGTGTGCCCGGCCACGTGGATGCCGGCATGTGGGACGTATTCGACGTTGTTGACAACCTCGCCGCGCCCCAGGTCCTGGTGAATCAGAAACCGAACCTATAGTCCGCGGAGCTTTGAGCTGAAGACCCCTGACGTCGCAACGCCAGGGGTCTTCTCATTGAGAGAATGTCGATTCGGCCAGCCGCCTTCACGTGAAATTCATCTTGGCGGACTACGTTTTTCTTGGGAATTTGGAATGTGGAGAGGTGAAGGCGTGATTGTTGCGTTTCTCCTGGCAGCCGCAGCTCTTCTTGCGGTTGCTCCTCCTTCGCAGGCGGAGGGGTTACCCGCGTACGACATCACGAGCCGGGCTGGGTCCCCGCCGCTCACGAGTGAGAAGGCCTATGTCGCCTGGATGCTGGCTCACTATCCGGACCAGCAGGAAAAGTTCCTCCGAGAAAGGTGGGCGCGCGCCGCTTTCGCGGTGGAGCACGGCCACATCCGCAGCGAACGCATCCTCACGGCTTTTCTTCTTACCCCCCGCGAATGGTTTGTCCGTCCGTACAACCTCCGCCGCGCGTACGCAAACGCGGCAATGCCTATCGGGTACGGACAGACCATTTCCGGGCCGGACCTTGTGGCGCGGATGACCGACCGCCTTGACCCTCAGCCCGGGCAGCGAGTGCTGGAGATCGGGACAGGCTCCGGGTACCAGTCCGCTTTCCTCTCCGAGCTCTCCAACAATGTCTACACGATTGAGATCGTGAAGCCGCTCGCTGAGGAGACCAACGCAATCTACCTTTCGCACACCCGCGAAATGCCGGAGTACGCAAACATCCATCGGCGGATTGCCGACGGGTATTACGGGTGGAAGGACAATGCGCCTTTTGCGCGCATTATCGTCACCTGCGGCATCGACCATATCCCGCCTGAGCTCATTCACGAGCTTGCTCCGGGCGGGATCATGCTGATTCCCGTGGGCCCACCCTCGGGGCAGACCATCCTCAAGATCACCAAGCACGCGGATGCGAACGGACACGTCACCCTGACGCGCGAAGACATCTATCACGGCATGACGAAAGACGTCTTCGTGCCCTTCACCGCCGCGGGCGGAGGAGTCCACTCGCTGGCCGCAGATGCCGGACGCTGACGGCGAACGAAGCCAGGGACGCGCTCCGTGACGCCACAGCTTTCCCGGTTCAGGCTTTCCGCGCTTTTTCTTCTTTCCGTCGCCCTTCTGGCATACGAGCTGGGGATCATGCGCCTGTTCGCGGTGGGGAGCTGGGACACCTTCGGCTCGATGGTCATCTCCATCGGCCTCCTGGGCTTCGGGCTTGCCGGCACGCTCCTCACCCTTCTCCAGAAACGGGTCCTTGCAAATCCGGACGCCTGGCTCTTCATCACCTCGTTCCTCATGGGGCCGACAATGGCCCTCTCCCAGGTCCTGGCCCAGCAGGTCCCCTTCAACCCGGTGCTCATTGTCTCTGACTCGACACAGCTCTGGTGGATCGCCGCCTACTACGTGATCTATGCGGTCCCGTTCTTCTTTGGGGCTCTGTTCATTGGCGTGGTTTTCATGGCGTTTTCGGGCCGGATTCATCACGTCTACTTCTGGAACATGCTGGGTTCGGGCGTCGGCGGATTTGTCATCCTTCTCCTGATGTTCCTCCTGCCCCCGGCAAGGCTCATCCTCCCCCTTCTTGCGCTGTCTTCTCTCGCGGCCCTCCTCAGTGCGGTGAGCTGGAGCGGCAGCCCCGGCAGGCTTTCCCTCCGGCTCGGGAATGCCATGCTCATCCTGCTGGCATTCGCCGGGTCGTTCGCAGCCGTGGAGCTGTGGGGCGCAATCAAAGTTTCAGATTTCAAGCCAATCAGCTACGCACGGCGCTTCCCTGACGCGCAGGAGGTCTATCATCACTCGAGTCCCGCGGGGGAGATGGACGTCTACAAGAGCTCCTACTTTCACTTCGCCCCGGGCCTGAGCGACAACGCATCCCTCAACCTTTCCTCCATGCCCCGGGACGCCTACATGGGGCTGTATATCGACGGAAACGGGCCCATCGGCGTCATGCGAAAGCTCTCGCGCAGCGAAGAGGGCTACATCGACTATCTTCCGATGTCCGCTCCTTATCTCCTCCTGCAGAAGCCGCGGGTGCTCCTTCTGAGGCTCGGGGGAGCCATTGGCGTCTTCACCGCCCTCTACCATGACGCGCGGACAGTCGACGTTGTGGAGCCCAACCGCGACTTGATCCACATGCTCAAAGACGTTCCCGTCTTTCAACGGTTCACGGGAGACGTCCTTTCCGACCCGCGCGTACGCGTGATCAGCACTGAGCCGCGGGCTTATTCCGCTTCCACCGCACAGCGGTATGACCTGGTCGAAATCAGCCTCATCGATTCGATCGGGCTTTCCCAGGCCGGCGGCTACCCGATCAAAGAAGACTACGTCTATACGGTCCAGGGGATGGATGACTATCTGAAGAGCCTCACCAGGGACGGCATCCTTTCGATCGCCGTCTGGAACACCGTGGACCCTCCCCAGAACGTGCCGAAGCTGCTTTCGACGGTGGTCGAAGCTCTCACGCGGGAAGGAGTGAAAGATCCGCGGAAGCGTATTTTCGCCTTCGATCTTCTCCTTTCAACGGCAACCATCCTCGTGAAGAGCTCCGATCTTACCCCTCGGGATATCGCGGCGCTTCGCGGCTTCTGCGACCGGATGTCGTTCAACGTGGACTACTACCCGGGAATGCCGGCGCCGCCGGGAAAGAGCTTCGACCAGATTCTCGCCGGCTACCAGAGTCTCTATGGCATCGGAAAGAGCGCTGAACCCGCGATTGAACCAGGCGCCGTGCCGAGCGTGCATCCGGACACGGTCAATCTGGCGCAGATGCTCAGGGAGAGCGCGCACGCCAGTGGGGCGGGAGACGCGGCCCCGTCACTCGGGGACGCCGGGAAGCCGCTTGTCCCGAGCGACCTGTACCACTTCACCCTTGCATGGATCCTTCACGGAAAGGCGGCCGAGCTTTTCGAGAGGTATGTCTTCGATATCCGGCCGGCAACCGATGACCGCCCCTACTACAGCACTTACCTCAAGCTTCCCACCATCGGCGCCATGGCTCGTCATGTCGGACAGATACCCGAGGTCTGGGGCCAGCTTCTCCTTTTTGGCACGTTCCTCCAGTCGATCCTCTTTGGCTTCCTGATCATCACGATTCCCGTCGTGGGGAGCTGGCGTGCCCTTTTCCGGCGGCGCCGGGGAACCCTCGGCGTCATCCTCTATTTCGGGGCGCTCGGCCTGGGCTACATGATGGCGGAGATCTACCTCCTGCAGCGCTTCACCTTCTACCTGGCGGAGCCCGTGTACTCGAGCTCCATCGTCCTCACGACGATGCTCGTTGCCTCCGGGCTTGGAGCTCTTGCAGGAAACCGCCTCCCGGTGAGCCGTTCGCTGCGGGTATGGCTGGCCGCGGGAGGCATAGCGCTTTTCATGCTCTTCTACGTCTTTGCGCTTTCACCCCTGCTGAACGCCACCCTTGGACTCGCCCTCCCCGTGAAGGTTCTGCTCTCGGTTCTCTTCATCGCTCCCGCGGCATTCTGTTTAGGGATTCCCTTCCCGACCGGGCTTGACGGTCTCTCTTCACGACGCAGGAGCCTGCTCCCGTGGGCATGGGGCATGAACGGCGCGCTCTCCGTGACCGGCTCGGTGCTCACAAGGATCATTTCGATCTCCGCGGGCTTTGTCGTGGTGCTTGCCTGCGTCATTGTGATCTACCTCATTGCCGCGCTCACCTTCGGGTCCACCGAGACTGCGGATGCATAGCGCGCCGGCCCTCTTCGGTGGCGCTTTGCTGGCTGTGTCCCTGTGAGTACATTGAAAGCGCAACAGCCGTGGAGACCGAGGGCAACGAACGTGCGATGACCGCGCCAGGTGTCGCGGAGCCTTGGGCTCGCGGCGCTCCGCGGAGGCCTGTCACGCCAGCCGGCTGGCATTCCGTACAAGGACACATGACCATCCCCTCGGCGGCCGCGGATGCGGGGAAGAACCACCCCAGGAGGTACGCGCGTGGCGAATAATCGCTTCGAGGATTCACTGGACGCCCTTGTGCGCGAAACGAAGGCCAACCAGGGCGGAACCTGGGAAGGCACGATGAGGGACTACATGGGGATGGTTCATGCCAACCCCAAGATCGCGCAGCTTGCTCCGGGCCGGATCTTCGACATGCTGCTGGAGAAGGGGACCGCGGAGATCACCGGTTTCGAGAAGCTCCCGCATTACGAGGACGAGGTGAAGTACAACTTCTTCGCCGGGGAGGTCTTCGGCATCGAGGAGGTCCTCCACGACCTGGTGCGCTTCTTCCGGGCCGGCGCCAACCGCACGGAGACCGGCAAGAGGATCCTCATTCTCGTTGGCCCCGTATCCTCCGGCAAGTCGACCATCGTGTCCCTGCTGAAGAAGGGGCTGGAGCAGTACTCCGTCCCCCAGTACGCCATCAAGGGCTGCCCGGTGAACGAGGAACCGCTGCACCTGGTCCCTCGGTCCCAGCGCCCGGAGTTCGAGAAGCTCCTGGGGGTCAGGATCGAAGGGGACCTTTGCCCGGTGTGCCGTTACCACCTCACCAATGAAGCGAGGTACCGTGACCTGGAGGGCAATTTCAAGTGGGAAGATATGCCGGTTGTGCAGATCCACTTGAGTGAAAGGGCGCGGGCCGGCATCGGGACCTTCCAGCCATCGGACCCCAAGAACCAGGACATTGCGGAGCTCATTGGGCACGTCGATTTTGGCAGGATCACCCAGTACGGGGAGGGTCATCCCCTGGGCTACCGGTTCGACGGGGAGCTGCAGATTGCCAACCGGGGCCTGATCGAGTACGTCGAGATCCTGAAGTGCGACATCAAGTTTCACTACGTGCTGATCACGGTGGCTCAGGAACAGATGATCAAGGCGCCGGGCTTCCCGCAGACTTACGTGGACACCGTGATCATCAGCCACACCAATCAGACGGAGTTCGAGAAGTTCAAGTCCAACAAGGAGAATGAGGCGCTGCACGACCGGATGTACCCGATCTACGTGCCGTACAACCTTCGCTACCGGGACGAGATGGGGATCTACCAGAAGCTGATCCACCAGAGCGAGTTCCGCGACCAGGTGCACATAGCGCCTCAGGCGCTGGAGATGGCGGCCCTCTTCGCTGTGCTTACGCGGCTGGTCCCCTCCCCGCTGTGCCCCGACCTACTCAAGAAGGCCCGCTACTACAACGGCGAAGCCATCCTGGAAAAGGAGAAGGACCCTGTTGACCTGAAGAAGCTCTGGCTGGAGGGCAAGGAGAAGGGTGAAGGCATGTCCGGCATCAGCCCGCGCTTCATCATGAACGCGTTGAACCTTGCCCTGGGGGCGGCCAAGGGCAACTCAGGATGCATCAATCCGGTGGACGTGATCCGCGCGCTGAAGCACCAGTTCGATCACCACATCGGTTTCACTGATGAGGAGAAGAGCCGCTACATTGACCTGCTCATGGCGGAGAAGGCCAGTGTTCTGGCTGATTACCGGCAGCGCGCCAAGAAGGAGATCAACCACGCCTTCCTCTTTGCGTATGAGGACCAGGCGCAGGCGCTGTTCGACAACTACATCCGAAACGCCACGGCCTTTTGCCTGAAGCGCACCATCGCGGACCCTGTCACCCATGAGGAGAGAGAGCCCGACGAGCGGCTCATGCGCTCCATCGAGGAGATGGCGGGGATCTCCGAGAGCGCCAAGGCGGAGTTCCGCCAGGGACTGTTCGTGTTCAAGTCGGATGCGCTGGACCGCGGTGAAACCTTCGACTTCAAGACCTACCCGCCGCTCCAGGAAGCAATCGAGAAGAAGCTGATCGCCGATCTCAAGAACATCGTGTCCCTCACGCTGGCTGACAAGTCGCGCCGGGACCCCAAGACGTTGGAGCGGAAGAACGAGGCAATCTCCAAGCTCCAGGAGCGGGGCTACTGCCCGGTCTGCGCGGAGGCCTTGCTGGAGTTCGTGGGCGACATTCTGCGCCGGGAGGAGTAGATCGGTATGGTGGCAAAACCGGACTATGGCTCCTCTCCTCGAGGAAGGGCGGACGCGGCCCGCCACCGCGCCAAAGTGAAGGAAGCCATCCGCAAGAACCTGCCGGATATCATCAGTGATGAAGCCATCATCACCCGCAAGGAGAACCGGCTGGTCAAGGTTCCCATCCGCGGGCTGAAGAGCTACCGCTTCATCCACGGCCAGGCAGGCAACGCGTCCGGCGGATTCGGCAGCGGCGAAGGGGAAAAGGGCAAGCTCATTGGCCGGCGGCCCAAGCCGGGGCCCGGGCAGCCGGGCAAGCCGGGGGAAGAGCCGGGGGTCGACTACCTGGAGACCGAGATCGATCTGGAAGAGCTCGTCCAGATGATGCTGGAGGATCTCGGGCTTCCCAACCTCACGCAGAAGGAGGCCCGTGAGACTCTCTTCAAGGCGGGCTGGAAGATCGACTCCGTGGAAAAGGCCGGGGTCTGGTCGCGCATCGACAAGAAACGCACGGTGAAGGAGGCCATCCTTCGCACCGAGGTCCTTGTGGCCCAGCTCATGCGGGAGACGGGGCGGACCGAGGCCGAGTGCCGCGGCGCCCTGATCAACGCGGGTGGAGCCATGGAGCGCGCCCGCGCCTTGCTTGCCGGTGGGGCTGTGCAGGGCACTCCCTCCGGGGCGCAGGAGACGTTCCTGGAAAGCGCTGACCTGCGCTTTCGAACGGTGATCGAGGACACCGAGTCGCAGTCCAATGCCGTGGTCATGGCGATGATGGACGTCTCCGGCAGCATGGGGACCATGAAGAAGTACATGGCGCGCTCCTTCTTCTTTTGGATGCTCTCCTTCCTGAGGAGCCTGTACAAGCGCGTGGACATCCGGTTCATCGCCCATACAACCGAGGCGAAGCTTGTCGACGAGCAGGAGTTCTTCCACAAGGGGGAATCCGGGGGGACCCGCTGCGCTTCCGCGTATGCGCTGGCCGCTGAGCTGATAGACTCCGCCTACCCCACCAGTTCCTGGAACGTCTATCCTTTCCACTTCTCCGATGGAGAGGACTGGGACGTGGCAGAGACGGTCGGCGCCGCCAAGGCTTTGCTGGAGAAGGGGGTGTCGACCCTGGGATACGGGGAGATCCAGGAGGAGTACAGCTCCTCCGTCCTGATGCAGGAGTTCCGCCGGGAGCTGGGGCTCAGAGAGGGCATGGCTGAGCGGTTGCCATATTTCGAAGGTGACTGGGCGGGGTCCCCTTTCATTGGCGTCATCCTGCGCGCCAAGGAGGACCTCTATCCTGCCTTGCGCGCCATCCTCAGGCCTGAGTAACGGACCCATGGCCGGAACTGACCTCACGCGGCTGAACGAAGCGGACCGGCTGATCCAGGAGATTGCCCGGGAGCTGGGCCTGGACTTCCTGCCCCAGGAGTTCGACGTCATCCCTGACCTCAAGATGCTGGAGATCATGGCCTATGGATTGCCCGTGAACTTCTCCCACTGGAGCTTCGGGAGGAACTTCGAAACGGAGCGCACGCGCTACGAACATGGCTACGGGGTCCCCTACGAGGTGGTGTTCAACAGCGACCCCGCGCGGGCATACATCATGGAGACCAACCCCTTCGTGATCCAGGTGCTCGTCATGGCCCACGTGTACGCCCACAATGATTTCATGAAGAACAATCGCCACTTCGCCCTTTCCCGCAGGGACATGATCACCTCCGCCTCCGAGGCCGCGGCGCGGCTCCGTCAGTACGAGGAGGACTATGGGCTGGAGGCCGTGGAGAACCTCCTGGATGCGGCGCTTGCCGTCCAGTGGAACATCGACCCTGACGCGGCCACCCATCCTGAGACCGAGCAGCAGGAACGGGAGCGGCTGTATGGCTGGGCCAAGGCGGTCCCCGCCCGCGGGGCTTTCGACGATCTGTTGCCTCAGCGGGCGGAGCCGTCCACCGAGGAGAAACGCCAACTGCGGCGGCGCACCCCCCCTCAGCCCACCGTGGAGCTGCTGGGCTACATCGTCGAGCATTCACCGCGTCCCCTGGCGGAGTGGGAGAGAGACATCCTGGGAGTGGTGCGGGAGCAGTCGCAGTACTTCATGCCGTACCGCCGGACGAAGATCATGAACGAAGGGTGGGCCACCTACTGGCATGAGAAGATCATGCAGCGGCTGTTCGGCATGAAGTTCCTGGATGCCGAGGCTCACGGCATCTACAACCTCTACAACTCGCGGGTGAAAGCGCATAACCCGCGCTCAATCAACCCGTACCTCCTGGGTCACGCCATGTTCGTGGATATCGAGGATCGGTGGAACAAGGGCCGGTTCGGCAAGGAGTACGAGGAGAGCCTCGGGATGGCGGAGAGGAAGAACTGGGACAGGAACCTGGGCCTGGGGCGGGAAAAGACCTTCGACGTGCGCCGAACGTACATGGATTGGTTCTTCCTGGATGAGTTCCTCACCCGGGAGCTGATCGAAAGCCTCAAGCTCTACATCTACATGGAGGCGGAGCGGGAAGAGGTCTATGAGACCGTGGTTGCGGAGACCGACTGGCGCGCGGTGAAACGACTGCTGGTCCAGACCATGATGAACTGGGGCGTCCCCCGCATCCTCCTGGTGGATGGCAATTATCAGGACAGCCTCCAGCTCTATCTCCAGCACTCCTATGAGGGCCTGCCTTTGGATGAGGAGTACTGCACGAGGACCTTGCGGCACATCCATACCCTTTGGGGAAGGCCCGTGATCCTGGAGACCCGGGTGCCCGCCAACGGCTCCTCCCGAGCCAAGTTGTACGTAGCGGACGGATCTGGGGTCCATGTCCGCGAGGACTGAGGGCTACGCACTGACTCGGCGACGCACCGACAGCGACGCACTGACTCGGCGAACACGGCGCACGCATAGGGTTGCATTTTCTCGATTCTTAGCATATCGTCCCAAGCGATTCCCTTGACATCAGAGTTCATTCCCTGCCGTTTCCGGCTGGTCGTTGTCGCACGAAAAGCGATTGCCGCGTCCGCCGAGGGTCCCGCGCACTGACTTTCGCGGGGCAGGGGCAGGAATCATGTCTGCTTTGCAGTGTCACCAGTGCGACACGTCGTGTTGCATCCACCATTTGCGAAAAAGGAGAGTTGAATGGAAATCCCCGGTCGCGAGTCGAAAGAATGGGCAGAGTTGGTCGAAGGGAGAAAGCAACTCACGTTTCAAATGCTCGCCACAAGGATCCTGGTGGGACGAATCGTCGGGACCTACAAATTGGACCCCTCACCGGAAAGGAAGATCAAAAGCATCGATGATCTCTGCGGCTATTTCAAAAGAAATCTCAGAATACCTTCGGCGCGGGCTGACCTGAACACCATCTTTGGAGGGAGACTCTCATGAATCACGTCCTATTCGGCGTAGAAGAAGTCATCGGGATGATCACGGCTGGAAAAAGCCTGCTTCTGGCAGGAGACGAAGCCCTCCTGAATCAACTGCCTCATGGCTCCTGGATCGGAGGAACGATTCCCTACTTCATGGGTGAGAAAGGCGGGGAGTTCACAAAGAGCAAGATCCATGTCACCACGCTCCCTGAGAGCGCCTCCAATCAGTCGATTCGCTTTTACGATGAAAACAGCATTGAGAACATCTACATCGATGCGCCGGAACAGGGCTTCAGCGTGGTCATCATGCCGGCAGCCTCAAAAACGCACCAGACCTTCTCTCTGAAGGCTCCGATGTTTTCTCATTTCGCCAGCAGTCCGTTGATTGGATGGATCTCAGGCGTCGACCTGAAGGACCTTGGCAAGATCACCCCCAAGGTGTTTGACGGCAAGACAGGACGGATATCGGACAATGGCGCAGTGGTAATGCACGCTTCCCTCCCGAAAGAGAAGGCGGCCATCGTCGGAATCATCAACATCTTTGAACAAGGAGGCGGTGATACTCTGACTTTTGACCGGGATGGTTTTTCCGCCAGCGAGGTCATGGTGAACGGCAAGAAACAGAGTCTTGTCGACTACCTGCTGGTGAACAAGATCGACACCCGTCTGCCTCTCGTGGCTGACTCCTATGGTGCAATGGTCAACACGAGCTTTCAGCTTGTGGACAAAGCCGGCAACCGCGTCGACTTCTACGCGCCAGTCTTCAAAGGCGTAGAATACAAGCTGGCCAAGCCGGTTCTCAATTACGTCGAAAGCTTCGAGAAGATCGCCGGCGCGAAGCTGGGAGACCAGATCATCTTTGCCTGCAACTGCATTCTGAACTATCTGTATTCAGAGCTCGAAGGCAAGAAGACAGGCAACGTAACGGGCCCCGTAACGTTCGGAGAAGTCGCTTACCAGCTTTTGAATCAGACGATGGCGTACATGACGATCGAAAGCATTTAGGTTCCTGGTAGACCGAAAGGCTCAGATCTCAGCCACGACATGCCCATGGTACAGCCGGTCCCGCAGCTCGGTGATCTGCTTGTCCGCGAGGTAGTCGTCGAAGGGCATTCGGCGATCAATGACGCCGCCGGGGCAGATCTCGATGATCCGGTTGGCAATGGATGTGACAAACTCGTGATCGTGGCTGCTGAAAAGCAGGACGCCGCTGAAATCGACCAGTCCTTCGTCCAAGGCCTCGATGGCCTCAAGGTCCAGGTGGTTGGTGGGCTCGTCCAGGATCAGGCAGTTGGCGCCGGACAGCATGAGGCGCGCCAGGATGCAGCGCACTCGCTCGCCGCCGGAGAGCACCCGGACCGGTTTCAGCCCCTCGTCGCCGGAAAACAGCATTCGCCCGAGAAACGAACGGACGAACGTCTCATCGTCGGTAGGGCTGTATTGGGCGAGCCAGCTCACCAGGGGCATGTCACTGTCGAAGAGGGCCGCGTTTTCCGTCGGGAAGTATGACCAGGAGATCGTCTGGCCCCAGAGGAAGCTGCCCTTATCCGGCGAATCTTCGTTTGCGATGATGCGGAACAGCGCCGTCTTGGCCAGATGCTGCCGGCCAACGAAGGCGACCTTGTCCTCAGGCCGAACCACGAGATCCAGCCCCGAGAACAGCGGCCGCTCGTCCAGGGACTTCGAGAGCTTTTCAATTTCCAGGACCACGTTGCCGACGGCGCGGGAAGGCTTGAAGCTGACGTAGGGAACCCGCCGGCTCGAGGCAACGTAGTCATCCACCTCGAGCTTTTCGAGGATCTTCTTCCGGGAGGTTGCCTGACGGCTCTTGGACACGTTGGCCGCAAAACGGTGAATGAACTCCTTGAGGTCTTTCACCTTCTCTTCACGGCGCTTCCTCTCATCCTTCTGCTGCTGCTGAAGGATCCTGTTCATGCGGAACCAGAGATCGTAGTTGCCGGCGTACATCCGCACCTGGCCGAAATCGATGTCGCACGTGTGGGTGCACACGGCGTTCAGGAAATGGCGGTCATGCGAGACGACGATCACGATATTGGGAAACTCGATCAGGAACTCCTCCAGCCAGGCGATGGAGGCCAGGTCCAGCCCGTTCGTCGGCTCGTCCAGGAGGAGAATGTCTGGGTTGCCGAACAGGGCCTGCGCCAGGAGCGCGCGAACCTTCACCCCTTCGTCGACGTCACGCATGAGCTTTTCGTGCGCCGCCTCCGGGGTCCCCAGGCCGGCGAGCAGCGCCGCGGCCTGCGACTCAGCTTCCCAGCCGCCCAGCTCGGCAAACTCCGCTTCCAGCTCGCTTGCGCGCATGCCGTCCGCTTCCGTGAAATCGCTCTTCGCATACAGGGCTTCCCTCTCCTTGCCGACCGCGTGCAGGCGGGAGGAGCCCATGATCACGGTATCAAGGACCCGCTGGGACTCGAATGCGAAATGGTCCTGGCTGAGAACCGACAGCCGCTTCCCCGCGCCGAGGACGACGCCTCCCTTGTCCGGCTCGAGCTCACCGGAGAGTATTTTCAGGAAGGACGTCTTGCCCGAGCCGTTCGCGCCGATGAGGCCGTAGCAATTGCCAGGAGTGAACTTCAGGGAGACGTCCTTGAAGAGAATCCTGTTGCTGAAGGAAAGAGTCAGGTCGCTGACGGTGATCAAAGCGTTCCGGCCAGTGTGAGAGAAAGGATCATTTGCGCCACGCGGACATGGCAACATTTTGTCTGGCAACTGGTCAAGAGAGTCATTCACGAGTGCGCCGTCAGATTGCCGCACCCGATCTATTTCATGACCCTGCCGCCGTCGACTGGCTGCGTTGGCGGCGGCGATTGCAATCATTCCTCTGCCCTATGTCTTCTTTGCATAACTTTCCGCGAGGACCATCTCCAGATCGCCCCGGTTCTGCTCGGGATGATAGTAGCAGTCCAGCACCTTCTCATGGGGGAGGCTGTTAATGCGTTCATTCATGATCTGGAGCGCCCGCGCATTGATCTTCACTGCCTCGAGGACCGGCATGTGCTCGGGGTTGATGTCCGCCCCGAAATACTCGCGGTAGCCAATGGCCTTCAACGCGTACAAGAGGGCTTCGGTATCCTGCCACGAGACGACGCCGACGTTGAGGTCCTGGTCGTAGTTGCCAAGCGGCTGACTGTTCACGTGGATGTGGGAGAGCCGGTTTTCACGAGCAATCCGCATGTATGCCTGCGGGAGCACCTCGTACCCCATGAGAATATGTCCGATTTCTGGCTGGAACCCGACAAGGCAGTGGCCTTCAGAAAGCAGTTTGCGGTTCACGGGGTTCTTGAGCCGCGCCTCCACGTCGCGTGCCATGACAATCCCGTCTCCTGTTGTGCGGTAGATGTTGTTCGGGACCGGCTCATACGGCTTGGTCTCCAGGCCAATGCGGACTCCCGGGACTTCGTCCAGGCATTCGGCGAGCGCCCCTTCGAACCAGTCCCACATCTGGTAGAAGGCCGTTCCCAGCGTGTAGAGAAACCCATCGTTCCCAGGCCACAGCCCCATGTGAGTGGCCCCCGACTCCTTGACCAGCTTGAGGGCGCCGATAATCGTCTCCTGTGCCCTTCTCCGCTTGACAGGGTCGGGATTGCTGAGCGTTCCGAACTCCCCGTCCTTGCCGCGAAAGCTGTCCGGGCCGATCCCAACGAGCCTTATCCCTGCCTCTTTCTCCAGCTTCTTGTACGATGGAAGGTTCTCCTCGTTGACCTCGGACGGGTAGTGCGCTTCTATCCCCTTGACGCCGTAGCGCGCCATCTCCGCGGCAAGCTCGAGCCTTTGCGGGATGCTCAGCTCTGGAACGTAGCGGTCGTGAAACCTGCCTCCGCCGGGAGCGAAGTACCAGATCCCAACGGTCAACTTGATGTCGAGGGAGAAACTGTTGAGGTGGGCCAGAAGCTCTTCGGGTGTGCGGAGCTGCCCCTGGTAGCGAAGGTCAACGAGTGTATACATGAGGGAACCCTCCTGACGGTAACTCCTTGACTAAGGACGTAATATCACAAAGCCATCTGTTTCACAACGAAAAAACGCAGGGAAGACTTGACAGCGCAAAACAATGGTCCTACGATTTTCGGGTCTGTATTCACATCTCTTTATCTCGTAAGGAGGGCTGAGTATGGCACGAAGATTCATTTCCACCTTCAGCATCGTTCTTGTCCTCGGCGCCTCACTCGCGCTGGTCGCGTGCGGAGGCGGGGGCAACAAGCTGGAGATCTATTCGTGGTGGACAGCCGGCGGAGAGGCGGAAGGCCTCAAGGCGCTGATGGACGTCTATCACAAGCAGTACCCGAATGTGCAGATCATCAACGCGACTGTGGCAGGAGGCGCGGGCACGAATGCCAAGGCGGTCATGGCCACGCGGCTTACCGGGGGTAATCCTCCAGATGCGTTCCAGCTGCACGCCGGTCTCGAGGTTCAAAAGTATGATCCTGAGAAATACCTGATGCCCCTGGATGACCTGTACAAATCCGAGGGACTGGACAAGGTGTTCCCGCAGGACCTCCTGAGCCTCCTGCAGTACAAGGGCCACTACTGGGGCGTTCCCGTGAACATTCACCGGGCCAACGTCATGTGGTACAACAAGAAGCTGTTCGCGGACAACCACGTGCAGCCGCCGGGAACGTGGGACGAATACTTCAAGGTGTCAAAGGTCTTCAAGGCGAAGAAGATCATCCCCATGACCATCGGGACCAAGGAGGGATGGGAATCCTGCCATGTCTTCGAGACGGTGCTGATCTCTGTGCTCGGACCGGACGGCTACAGGGGTCTCTGGACCGGCGCAACCAAGTGGGCTGACCCCAAGGTGACGGATGCCCTGAATCTCTACAAGAAGATGCTCGCGGACGTCAACACGGATCATTCCGCCCTGACCTGGGACCAGGCCTTGCAGTACCTCGTGGACAACAAGGCTGCCATGTTCATCATGGGGGACTGGACCAACGGCTGGTTCACCGCCAAGAACTATGACGGCTACGGATGGCAGTGCGTCCCGGGGCCCAAGGTCTATGACGGCCTGTCCGACAGCTTCGCGCTGCCCAAAAAAGCCCCGCATATGGTGAACGCGCAGAACTGGCTGAAGGTCTGCGGCTCCAAGGCAGGCCAGGAAGCGTTCAACCCCCTGAAGGGCTCCATCCCGGCCAGGACCGATGCCGACCCCTCGCTGTTCAATCCCTACCTGCAGTCGGCCATGAAGGACTGGACATCCCTGCCCATCGTGCCCAGCGTCATGCACGGCGCAGCGGCAATCGAGAAGTGGGCCACGGTGTACAAGGACATCATGAACACGTTTGCCACCAACCTCGACGTTTCCGCGACTCAGCAGGCGCTCGAGCAGGCGGCCACGGACAACCTCGCCATGTAGACGCATCGCGTCTCACGCATCAGATCGACCTGCCAGGCTCAAAGGCCTGGCAGGTTTTTTTCAGGGAGGCCGCATGAAGGGAGTCACACGGGACCGCGCAATCTCTCTTGGCCTGGTGGCGCCATCCATCATCCTGATTGCAATTTTCGTTTACGGATTCATCGGGTTCACGGGCTTCTCCTCCCTCACGAAGTGGGATTCGCTGGAGCCGGACTTCACCTTTGTGGCGTTCCACAATTACCAGAGGCTTTTCAGCACGGTCCCCACCGACCGGTTCCTGTGCGACCTTCGCAACACGGTCACTTTCACAGTCTTCTTCCTCGTCGGATGCATCATCCTGGGATTCGCCCTCGCGGTGCTGCTGGACAGGCACGTCAGGGGTGAAGGGATCTTCAGAAACATTTTTCTCTTTCCCATGGCTATCTCGTACATAGTCACGGGCGTCGTATGGCGATGGATACTCAGCCCGGGAAATGCACAGAGTGGCTCAACGGGCATCAACCTGCTTTTCGACAAGCTCGGGCTCGGGTTCCTGAAATGGGGCTGGTTCACTGACCCCACAATGCTGTATGTCCATCCTGATTCGGGTTTCGGGCACTTCCTGGGCCACGTCGGGCTTGGAGGACTTGCCAGCCCATACGTCGGGATTTCCCTTGCCATGATCTCCGTGGTATTGGCGGCCACGTGGCAGATGTCGGGCTACACCATGGCCATGTATCTTGCGGCCCTCCGCGGGATACCAACGGAAATGAGAGAAGCTGCGCGGGTGGACGGCGCAACCGAGCTGCAGGTGTACATGCGTGTCATCGTCCCGATGATCAGACCCGTGACGCTCAGCGCTATCATCGTCCTGGGGCATATATCGCTGAAGATCTTCGACCTTGTGGTTTCCATGACGGGACCGGGTCCCGCGTTTGCCACGGACGTGCCGGCCTACTACATGTGGGATACGACGTTCCGCGGCAACAACTTCGCCTCGGGAGCCGCAATCGCAACGCTTCTGCTCCTTCTCGTGGCTCTCCTGATCGTCCCGTACCTCGTCTCCACAACGAGGTCGGAAGTGCGCACATGACGGCGCTTGCCCCCCGCCGATCCGTCTCCGTCGTGTATGTCTTGCTCTGCCTCGCTTGCATTCTCTACCTGTTGCCCGTGTACGTGCTTCTGATCACGGGCCTCAAGAGCTTCCAGGAAGTCAGCCTGGCCACCATGTGGAAGCTCCCCACGAGGTTCAGCCTCGAAAGTTTCATCAGGGCCTGGTCCGGGGCGTATCTCGGGCTCTCGGGCCTTTCGGTGAACTTCCTGAACAGCGTATACATCACCGTGCCGGGAACGCTGATCTCAGCCTTCCTCGGGTCCATGAACGGTTACGTGCTTTCCAAGTGGCGGTTCCGGGGCGCAAATGTTCTTTTTCCAGTCCTCCTTTTCGGCATGTTCATCCCCTACCAGAGCATCCTGATCCCGCTGGTCCAGGTGCTGCAGACTGTCGGCATCTACGGCACTCGGGGAGGATTGATTTTCGTTCATGTGGTCTACGGAATTCCCATCACCACGCTGATTTTCCGCAACTACTATGCGGCCATACCGGATGAGCTGGTGGAGGCGAGCAAGATCGACGGCGCCGGGATACTCGGGATCTACGCGAATGTCCTTTTCCCGCTGTCTCTACCCGGCTTTGTTGTAGTCATGATATGGCAGTTCACATCCATCTGGAACGACTTCCTCTTTGCCGTGGTTGTGACCAGCCAGCCGTCCCTTCAGCCCATCACGGTGGCGCTCAACAACCTCGCCGGCAGTTTCTCCGTGGAGTGGAACGTTCAGATGGCTGGCGCCCTCATTGCCGCCTTTCCCACGCTTCTCATCTATATTTTCCTCAGTCGCTACTTCATGAGCGGGCTTCTGGCGGGGTCGGTGAAGGGGTGAATTGCCTGGACATCGTCGATCCAGTCGAACATCTTCTGACTGCCGAGGGCAAGCGATGCGGTCTGGACGTGGAGTGGAGCTGCCTCGGCCTTCGTGAACAGCAGATAGGTCTTCGGACAGGTCAGCGCGTCGTAGAATATTCTGGCATCGCCATATTCCTCGGCTTCGGCATCCACGACCAGCGTGGGACATCGGATGCGTTGGATATCGGCGCTGGCGTCGTAGCGCCGCATGTCCGCCATGAGCTCTGATGGAGTTTGTACTCCGTGTTTCCACATGGAGTCGGTCATCCCCCATTGCAGGAATGGGCTCAGTTTCCCGGCCGTTTTCATCAACGCATTCAACGCGCCGGGGTTGGACGCGGAAAGCTTCACGATCATGGGGCTTATTTTATTCAGAGTCCTGAAAAATGTTGCACTCCAGTTCGAGACGCCGGGGTTTACGATCAGGAAGGCGATCCTCGGCTCGAACTCAGCCGCCCGTGCCGCAAGGGCCCCGCCCATGCTCAAGCCGACAAGGCCAACGGCGCCAGCATCCACGTCGTGCCGCGCGACAAGCCAGTCGATCAATGGCGTTATGACCTTTTCCCAATCGGGGCGGAAGTGAAGGCCCTGCAGACGGAGCGTCGAACCTTGCCCGGGGCCATCGACAAGGAGACAGTCGTAGCCGCGGCGCAGGGCCTCACGTCCGATGTAATGCATGTCTTCGGCCCAACCGTCCCGGCCTTCGTGGCTGATGAGCACGGGATGACGCCTGCCATCCGAATGGTGATACCAGTACGCCGGAAGCGTCGTTCCTTCGTAGGGGATTGCGACGCGTTCCACGGGCATGCCAAGGAGGCGCATCGCCCGCGTGAACGCCGCCACCTCTTTCGTTGCCAGCTCCGGAACCTCGCTGGAGAATGGGTCCATGTGTCGGTGGAGCGCGGCGCGGTAGTAGCTCGCGGCGCGCAGGCTCAGCTCACCGGCGCTGAATCTGTGTCCGGCCGCTTCCGTGGCCACGGCAGCCGCGTCGACGCGTTCGGCCGTTTTCCGCCATTCACGCGCCCAGCTCCGCGGATCCTTCCTGTCCACGCGGTTTGCGGTCTCGAGAACCTCGCCGATATCGGTCATGCCGGCCCATGCCTCGCCCATGTAGAAAAGGAGGACCTGATCAAGGACGTCGTCCCCCGTCCAGTGCGGCTCGTACCAGGGCTTGGCTTCGTGGGGTGACCGCGCACAACCCGTCAGGACAACGAGAACTGTAGAAATAGCCGCGAACCTTTTCATTCCACTCATGGAAGCTCCTTGGCGTCGATCTTCCAAGCATAGGACATTGCGGCCCAATTGTCAATCACTTGATTTAATCTATTGATTGGTCCCAACGACTCTCACGGGTGCGGACCCGAGACTGCTTCCCAGGGTCTGTCCAGCATCCCTCGCACCTTGGTGAGAAGCTCCGCGGAGCTGAAGGGCTTCTGCAGGTAGTCAGAGCCGGCCTCAAGAATCCCCTGTTGCGAAATGACGTCACCTGTGTAGCCCGAGGCATAGAGCACTCTCGCTTTTGGGCATACCTGTTGAAGTCTTCGCGCCATTTCTTTCCCGCCCATTCGCGGCATCACGACATCGGTAACCAAGAGCGCGACATCGAGGCCGCGCGCTCGTACGCCCGACAAGGCTTCCTCACCTCCTGCCGCCTCGATGACGACATACCCTGCCGCTTCGAGAGCAATCCTTGCAGCGCTTCGAACTGCTCTGTCATCGTCAACGATCAGGATCGTCTCTGTCCCTCGTGGCGCAGCCGTGCCGGACTCCGCGACCCGCGGCTTGTCCGCTTCCTCCCGGGTCAGGGGGAGGTAGATCGTGAACGTAGTCCCTTTTCCCAACGCGCTCCGACAGTCGATATAACCCTCGCTCTGCTTGACGATCCCGTACACTGTCGACAGTCCCAGGCCGGTCCCTTTCCCCACCTCCTTGGTGGTGAAGAAGGGCTCGTAGATGTGCGAAAGGGTTTCCTGATCCATCCCGGCTCCCGTATCGCTTACGGCGATGCAAACGTACTCGCTTGCCTTTATCCCGGGATGATCGTGAGCGTACGTCTCATTGAAGCTCTGATTCGCGGTCTCTATGGTGAGGGTCCCGCCTGATGGCATGGCATCCCGCGCGTTGACCGCAAGGTTCAGAAGGACTTGTTCCATCTGCCCGGGGTCCGCGAGAAAGTTGCCCGTGTTTGGATCAACCGAAGTCCGCAGCTCAATGTCCTCCCCTATGACTCTCTCAAGCATTTTCTGGATGGAGTGAATGAGCTCCCTTGTTTCGAGCACTCGCGGGCTCAGGACCTGCTTGCGACTGAAGGCCAGAAGCTGCGCTGTCAGCGCCCCCGCCCTGTTCGCTGCCTTGATGATCTCTGCGACGTACGGCTTGTTCTCGCCGGAGACTCTGACGCTCAGAAGCTCAGAGTAGCCTATGATGGCTTGGAGAATGTTGTTGAAATCATGAGCGACGCCTCCCGTCAGGCGCCCCACGGATTCGATCTTCTGCATCTGGCGAAGCTGGTCTTCGAGCTGCTGCTCGCGCGTGATATCATGCTTGACCGCTACGTAGTTCACGATGGAGCCCGTGGAATCCAGAACCGGAGAGATCGTCGCGTTTTCGGGGTACCGAGTGCCATCCTTCTTTCTGTTCACGAAACGTCCTCTCCAGGTCTCGCCATGGGAGATTGTCTGCCAGAGGGATGCATAGAAAGCCGCGTCGTGCGCGCCGCTCTTGAGAACACGGGCGTTGCGACCGACAACCTCTTCTCTCGAATATCCGGTGATGGTTATGAATGCGGGGTTTACGTACTCGATCACGGCTGCCGCGTCCGTAATGATGATCATCTCGGCGGCCTGTTCGACCGCGGAAGCCAGAAGCTGCCGAGCCGCTTCCGCCTTCCTGCGCTTGGTGATATCTCTCGTCACCGACAGGATTCCAATCGGCTTGAGATTGGCGTCCCTGAGAACCGATGCCGCAAGCTCAACCCAGATCGTAGAGCCGTCTTTCCGGTACTCCTCGAGCTCCATCAAGGCAGTCCTCGAGGGGTCGCTTTTTCCGCTCTCCTCGAGAGCCATCTGCTCGGCAAATGCCCTCGTTGCTTTTTGCAGAGAGTCGGGGGTGAGAATCTGATCCATGGATTGTGACATCGTCTCTTGAACCGAATACCCGTTCAGCCTCAGAACGGACGGACTGACGTACATCGGCTTGAAGGCCAGATCCGAAACGACTATCGTATCCGCGGTGTTTTCCGCAATGAGACGGTAGCGTTCTTCGCTTTCGCGCAACGCTGCTTCTGCCTGGTCCCGCTTGACCCGCGTGCGCAATGCGGCAACGCCAAAAGCCAGATCGCCCGCCAGCTCTTTCAGGATTTCGACTTCCTCCGTGTCGAAGGCATCTACTTCATCCGCGTAGATGCCCAGCACACCAAGGGGTGCGCCTTCGCTGATGAGCGGCAGGGCAACGACGGATCTGTAGCCACGCTGAATGGCCGTGTCCCGCCAGGGCTCGAAGGCCGGGTCCGAGAGGGTGTTGCGGGCAATGTACGGTTGACCCGTGCGGACCGCGGTGCCGCCTGGGCCACTACCGCGTTCATTATCCGCCCAGGTCCAGCCAGCACGTGCGGAATCGATGTATCCGGATTCGAATCCGGAATGGGCTACCGGCCGCAGGGTCTTTGCTTCATCGTGCTCGACAAACTCGACCCGCGCCATGCGATAACCGCCCACATCCACGGCAATCCTGCACGTCTCGGTCAACAAAGCTATCTCATCCGTCATGTGAATCAGCGCTTGATTGGAGTCACTGAGCATTCGCAATGCGCGGTTCGCGCGGACAATCTCCGTTTCGGCCCGTTTGCGTTCGGTTATGTCGCGTCCGGTGCAGACGACCCCCACGACCCTGCCCTGTGCATCTTTCAGCGGTACCTTGGTTGTCAGCGTCCAGCGTTTGCGTCCTTCGGAATCCGACGATTCTTCCTCCTTGTTGATCAAAGCCGTGCCCGTCTGGATGACGGTCTTCTCATCGTCGAGATACCTCTCAGCCTCCGCGCGGGGATATAAATCGAGATCGGTCTTCCCGACTGCGTCCTGTGTCAGCGCCAGGCCCATGGCGCGCGCGTTTGCCGTGTTCGTGATCAGGATCCGGCTTTCTGCGTCCTTTATCGAGACATGATCCGGCAGGTTGTTGATCAGGGTCAGCAGCAGCGACCTTTCCTTTTCCAGGTTCTCTTCGAGCCGCTTGCGCCGGGTAATATCCCTGCACACGCAGTACATGAGCTTCTCTCCGGAAAAGACGGCGGGGTTGAAGCTGATTTCCGCGTCATAGATGGAGCCGTCCTTTCGTCGATGCCGTGTCTCGATGGTCCCCTTCGTCGCCGGCGGCTCCGGCCACTGCGCTCTCGCGAGCTCTTCCGTGGGGAAGAACACGTCCCAATCCCACAGGTGGAGTTGTCGGACTTCCTCCTCCGAGTAACCGAGCATGGTGGCAAAGCTCCTGTTGGCTTCAATGACCTTCAAGTCCAGACCGAGGACGACGACGCCGTCCATTGCCTCTTCGAACAAGACTCGACGTCTGATGGTTTCCTGTCTCAGGGCGAGCTCCGCCCTTTTGCGCTCCGTGATGTCGCGTGATATTCCGAATGTCCCCACAATGGCGCCGTGCTCATCCCGCAAGGGCATTTTCGTCGTCAGGACCCACGTTGCGGGACGGTCGGGCCATGTCTCTTTCTCTTCTTTATTGATGATCGGGATGCCGGTACGGATGATCTTTTGCTCGTCGTCAAACGCTTCCCGGGCATGCTCTGCCATGAAGAAATCGAAATCTGTCTTTCCGACGACTTCTTCTTTGCGGATCAGATTGAATGCTTTCGCATGGGCCTTGCTGAGGTGCAGGAAACGACTCTGTGCATCCTTGAAGTAGATCGTATCAGGCAAGTTCTCTTGCAGCGCGTCCATCAGAAGAGTCTGCTCCCGAGAAAGCTCTTCCTTGGCGCTGCGGTCACTCGGGATCTGCAGCTCACGCATGACCCTCTGCGCGCTTTGGAGCGCTGTCAGGCTTTCGCGACACCGATGCAGAAGGCCCTCAATGGCATCGATCAAGGCGTCGGTCGGGTCACCCCGGCCTGTTTTGTCGATTCCCAGAGTTGAGTCCGCTGGTGAGACCTTCCCTATCGCATCCACGATCATCGCAACACGCGTCTTGAGGGTTGGCTCTTTCATTCCTCCTCCTTTTAAGCAGGAGTCGACTTTGCCATTTTTCAAGAGCAGCAGATGATGTGGCAGCGTAATTGATGGCTTCAACGATTATAGCATGTCTTTGGGCGGCGAAAGGACGCGATATTGCGGAGCGGAGACGGAAGTCGGCCCCATGCGCGATCCCTGTTTGACAACGATCACCGGGGCAGGCTATGTTTCCAGCGTCGCGGAGACGGATCCGCATCTCGGCATGGGCACGGAGGGAGGCAGCGTATGCAGGACTTGGTAGAGCTCGGCGAAGAAGAGGCCAGAATCGCAACCGACGCAATTCGCGAGGAGCTCATTCGAAGGGGAAAGGTCGCCGTCATCGCGGTGGCTGATTCTCATGGCGAGCTGATTTCCCTGCTCCGGATGGATGGGGCTCCTCTCCCTTCCGTGGAAGTTGCGACAAGGAAGGTTTTCACCGCCGCGCGCGAAAAGTCGGAGACCGGCCTCTTGGGACGAAACTTTCAAAAAAACGGCTGGCAGATGGCCAACAGTGACGTCCGGTTCACGGGCTGGGACGGCGGCGTCCCGGTCTGGCATCAAAAAAGGCTCGTCGGGGCGGTGGCCGTGAGCGGCCTCGACCAGGCCGAGGACGCCGAGATCGCGCGCCTGGGCGCAGCGCGAATAGCCGAGCGGCTCGGCGTAGGTTAACTGTCTGGTCTGCGCAAGCTTCCGCGGGCTTATTTGCCAGCCTTCAAGACAACATAAGCGGCGTGAGGGGCCGACGCGCCAAACCCTGATTCTTCGATCAGCGGCCGAAGACCGACGCTGGCAAACATTCGATGCCCCTGGTCGCGTGAGCCTTCCGGAGCCGCGAGGTTCGCGTGGAGAGACACCATTTCCCCTTGAGGCACCAGGGACTCAGAAGCCTTCTCCGGCACATCACCGAGGCCTCCCGCGAGAAGGAGCGTGATCCCTCGGTTGCCGGTCAGATTCTCGTAATAGTGGTAGACATCGGCCAGACGGGCCATCTCGGCCATCCTGAGCTTGGGGTCGTTGTTGGTTTCGATATGACAAAGGACAAGGTTCATTGCGAAGCGTGTTCCCACAAGCCTGAACTGCGCTGCATAGGGAGTGCGCAGAAACTCGCCTTTCCCCCGGTAGGAGCCCAGGTCCTTGACCATTTGTATCCTGTCGTTGTAGATGAACCCGAAATATCCGCTTCTGCTCACGGCAGCTTCCCAGCCGTCATCCATCCCGGACAACACCTTCTCCATCACTCCCGCGTCCCGGAGGCCCTCGGCGGCTACAAGATCGAAACCGGCCACCGTGGCTGAAAAGGTGGTGTACAATCTCTGCGGGGCGCCGAGAGATCTCATGTTCATCTCCGCGATCCGAACTCGCTGGCCGGAGAGGGAACCAGCGGCAGAAGGAGGAAGCCTGGAGTTGGGCCCCGGTATCTCTTTGTCGTCCTCCGGAAGGGCTGGCATGCCGGCCGGTGGGATGCCTGCCGGTGCCATGCCGGCCCGTGGCAATCCCGACGGCGGCAAGCTCGCCACATGCGCGCCCGTTTTGTCTTGGAGGAAGGGCAGCCTGAGCGCGATCTGCCCTGCGGCCTTCATTGAATCAATGGCTGCTTTCAGATCACCGGCCTGCATTTGGGTCAGGGCATCGTGATACTTCTCTTGCGCATTTTTCATTTCCGCGGGCGCCCATTTTTGCGCGTCAATCGCCTGAGCGGCGTCAAGAGCGCTCAGCACGCGGGTCCGTGCGTCCTTCAGCCAGTCGGACAAGCCCCGGACCGTGTCATAGAGGTCGCTCATGCCTTTGAGCGTGGTATAGGCCTTGAAGCGGGCATCCCAGTAAGACCCGGCGGCAAAGAGATCCGCTATCGCATCGATACCCGAGACGAGCCGGGCGAACTCATCGGGGAAGGCTCGGTCTGCTCCAATTTCCACGAGTCTGGCGCGCGATGTTTCGAACCGGGTCTTTACGTCCGCTTCATAAGCCGGCAGGGCCGCTTCCTTGGCAGAGCTCGCGGCCTCCGTTGCCGCGGCAAGAAGAGAACGGAATCGAGCCGGGTCGCCGTCACGCGAGGCGAGTGCCGCGTCAAAAGCGGCTTGCGCCTTCGCATACATTTGCGGCTCATAGAATTCCGCCCCCCACGCCGAAGCGTCGCGGAGCGCGGCCTGCGCTTTGGAGACTTCGTCGTCACTGACAAGGGCGGGCGCTTGTTTCACCTCGGAGACGCTCGCACTCACGGCAGGGACCGTGAACGTCGGGAGACCACCGGCGGGCGGACCGCCAGCGGCGGGGCCGCCAACAGGCGAAACGCGAGGTGAGACCGAAGCGCAACTCATCATGAGGAGAATCCACGCGCAGGCAACCGGCCGAAACCTGACCGAAGCGTGATTGTGTGTTTCGTGACTCACGATGACTTCGCTCCTCCTGCCGCTCTCTCCATTATTATCGATCAGAAAGGGCCTGCGGCGGAGTCGAATGTTGCTGCGTTTGCAGAGAGCTTCGACGCGCTGCGTCTTACCCGGTCCCAGCCCGAAATTCGCCTGCTGCGGGCAAAGATCATCGCCGCCGGCGGCCGCCGAGCTCGCCCCCAAGGTCGAACCAGTACAGGCCGTCCTCCCGGTAGGCCCGGAGGTGGCCGAAGACTCTGGAGTCGGCAGAACGGGAGGCAATCAGGTCCGCAATTGCCACCGCGTCTTCAAGAGACGGAGCGCGCGGGCCTTCCAAGACCATCCGGGTGCGAAGAGGCGCAAGAGCAAAGCGCTTTCTCACGCCGCCGTCGGCGCGGCGCGTCACGCGCATCCTCAGAAGCGCTCCGGCTGAAGTCTCGGTGTCCCGCAGATCGTCGAAGACCAGGTTCCCGAGGCTGTAGCAGATCAGGGCTCCCCGGTAGCGCTCCAGGCCTCGAAGAACGTGCGGCCCCGACCCCACAACGAGGTCCGCGCCGGCGTCAACAAGCGCGTGCGCCAGCCGCTGCTCGGAGAGCTGGTACGCGGTGTCGTATTCGATCCCCCAGTGGAGCATGACAACAACGGCGGAAGAATGCCCTCGCACCGCGGAAACCTGCTGAGCGAGCCTCTGCTCGTTGATCCCCGCAATGCCCGGCCAGTCCTTTCGGGCAAGCGCATCAAGATTGTTGTCAACTCCGGCGGCAAGCATCCGAATGTCGACGCCACCGGCCGCCATCACGGCGGGAGAAAAGGCGGCCTCGACGTCCTTCCCCGCCCCCGCGCGGGCAAGTCCCAGCGAGTCCAACGCTGACAGGGTTCCGGCAAGCCCCGCGGCTCCGAAATCCATTGTGTGGTTGTTTGCCAACCCGGCCACGGGCCTGGTGAGCGTCCGCAAAGAAGCCAGGGGCTCGGGAGAGCTCTGAAACACGAACTCCTTGTGCTTGGGAGTCCCGCCGGACCCAATGGTTGTCTCAAGGTTGAACAGAAACGCATCCGCATGCCGCAGCGCGGGGTTGATGCCGGTCCACGGATTGTCAATTGCCCCGCCTCTCCCCTGCATGCGGCCAAACATGCAGTCTCCACCCACCAGAAGGGTTTCCCCCTTCCCAGCGGTGCACGCAGTGAGAATGCCAATGAGAGCAGCAATGAGCGCCGCCGTTCCGCGCCGGCTTCCGCGCCGGCTTCCGCGCCTGCTTCTTCGGCGTGCGCCAGTCATGGTAATCTGACTCATGTCATCCGGCCGGTTCGCGGCGGCAGGTCTTCTGCTGGGTTTCCTGGCATCCTGTGCAGCGCCGCAGATTCACGTCCATGATCGTCACGTCCTATCCTATCCCCTGGTCTGGGCATTCGCGAAGTCCCATCCCGGCAGCACGCTCGTTCTCCTGGACTACCATCATGATATCGCTAACGCCGACAACGGCGTTACCAGCTTCAACTGGGTGGGCAGCCTCCTGGACCAGGACGTCCTGTCACGGGTGGTCTGGGTTTCCGGTCGGACCTTGCTCCTGCCCAACCGCAATTCCCGCATGAAATGGCTCCACCGGAGCCTGGAGGGCTTTGCGCCCAGTGACGCCGCCCGGATTGAGGGCCATGTCACGCTTGCCGACTGGCGGGACCTGCGCGCGCTGCGCATCCAAGGTCCCCTGGTCGTCAGCCTCGACCTGGATATCCTTGCCCATGATCCGGGAGATCCGCCGGAGCGCTTCCTGGACGAGCTGGCGGCTTGGATTCGGGAGCACAGGCCGCCGCTTGTGACCGTGGCGCTGTCAGCCGCCTACCAGAAGAGCGCGCCGCTGGCGTGGGGATGGCTTTCGAGGCTGGCGCGGGAGCTGTCCGAAAATGGGGCGTCGTGGTACATGGAGGCCGGTACGGAGTCAGCTTTTCCTGAGAGCAACGAGGAAAACGGCGCATGGCAGCTTTGGGAAGCGCAGCCGGAGACCTTCATGGGCTATGAGCACGGATTCTGGCCGGGCGCGGGTCTGTGGGTCCAGGCGCCGGCAAGTCTTCGGGAAGCACTCCGGGAGCGAAGTGTACGCGCGGGAGACGCCTCTGCCCAGGATGTCCTGTCGGGATGGGCCGACAAGGACCGAGGCGTCCTGGAAAGCGCATTCCCCCCTGAGAGGCTGGAGCGACTGGCCGCTTCCGCGGCTGCATCCCTGGAGTCAGCGTGGAACGGAGGTCGCGTGAGCGAGCCCGCGCCAGGTGCCGACGGAATGGGCATTGCCGTTCGCCTGCTCAATGATGGCCTGGACCGCGGCTGCCTGGCACTGTACGGCGGCGTACGGGACGCGAATGCCGCGGCGCGCTATTGCGCGCAAGCCGCGGCCTCTGACCCGCGCTATTCCCCTGTGCGCTCTGGGGAGCGTGCAGCGCTCGAAATCGAGCTCAGTGTATTCGGACCGTGGCACATGATGGCAAACCCCCTGGACTTCCGGCCCGGCCTGGACAGCGTCCTCCTTTTGGAAGGCGGCCGTGCCGCGCTCCTGCAGTCATCCCTTGCCGTTGAACGGCATTACGACCGCGGCGCTTTCCTTGGCGTGTTGTCCAGAAAGGCAGGACTGGGCACGGACGGATGGAAAACACCGGGTATAACCTTCAAGCGCGCAGCCACCATCTGGTACCTCCGTCCGCTCACCGCAATGGAACAAGAGCCGTCGTTCAAGGCGCCTGGTCCCAGAAGAAAGTGAAGAAGTAGCTGGTTATGTCCTTCGGATCATGACCGGAAAGCTGTAGAGAGTCAGTATGATAAAGCACGCTGCACCGGGTGGCAGGCCCCAGGAGATGGGCAAGCGCGTAGATCCCGGGCCGGTTGTCGCACCCGGCGAAGATCCAGGTCTCCAGGGAAGGGTTGTTGAAGAACTTGCGCGTGCGCGTATCCTTCACTGACGTTCCGGCTGTGCTCCCATGGTGGGCGAAGTCCGCGGATATGAGCAGGAAGTTTTCCTTTTTTCCCGTTGAGTCAAAAGCTGGCGCCAGGGCATCAACAAGCCTCTGCGCCATAGGCTGGTCCAGCGGCGGCTCTCCGCGGTAGGCCATGGCAACCACTCGCGCCTGCGGGAAGTACCGGGCGACATACGGCATGAGCGTGGAGACGCCGTGCTCTCCCTCGAAAACATCAGGTTCCAACGGGACGTGCAGGGTCCGCGCAAGCGCGGCAACCAGCCGGCCGTCTGATGTGACCTCGCCTCCCGGCACCAGCCACGAGCCGTCCGTGAGTGAATACGGGAGCGCCGACAAACCCCAGTGAGAAGGGCTCAAGACGTAGAACACTTCTACTTTTCTTCGTTTGGCCAGCTCGGCAAACCAGCGGTCAATCAGCGTGCCAGTCAGAAGATGGTGGCTCACCGTTCCTGCCCAGGGGATTGCGTCCGCTGGTGCAAGGGATTCCTCTGCCGCGGCGCGCATCACCGGGGGCCGCTGGCCCAGCGACGCCCACGTGGTGAAGGTGGGCGTCGACGGGCCGCAGCCGGTTGCAGCCAGGGCAACAAGGCCTGCGAGCGGCGCTGCAAGCTGAGAGAGCCTCACTTTGTGGCTTCAGGCTCAGGGTCCAGGAATATCCCTTTTGTCCAGAAGGGCTGGTAGTCGTCCAGCTTTGCTGACGGGTCATAGGCGATCGCTTTCCACTGCTCGTCCGTCATGCGATCCGACATCGGGTGTCCGAACTCATAATAACTGAACGAATAGCCCACGGCGATCCGCTTCCCTCCCTGGCCGTCGTTCAAGGCAACATAGATGCGACAGGGAATCCCGACGGCGGTTTCAAGCACCTGCCGCAGCTCGGCGTTCGTGTAGACGTCCGCAATGACGGCCATCTTGAGCTGTTCGGGATCCATCTGGCCGCCGCTTCCGGCGTGCAGAAGAACGACGCGCGCAAGCTCGGCCGGGATGGTGGGGATCCAGGCAATATCTTGGGCGGACAACGGCTTGTCCTGCGCCTCCGCGGTCGCGATGTCCAGGGCGTTCAAGAGCACGCCCTGCAGGCGGCCCAGGCCGGCCGCGCTCTCTTCGTCCAGCAGCTTGAAGGAGTCAAGCGTTTTCATGAGGTTCTGGACCGCAAGGACTGATCCCTGCCAGAAAGGAACATCCGGCTCGAGGTAGTGGACCGGATCCGGGATGGGCAGAGTCCGGAATGTGGGCTCATAATCTCCATCACCGGCCCGTTCGGCGTAGCTCTGCTTCACGTACAGGATGGTGTCATGACGCAGCTCGGACCACGTTCCATGCGCGGCAAGCATGGCCTTTGTGCCCCAGGCCGGCGTTTCCGTGAAATAGAAGCCCGCCCCGGGCTCGAATTGCGCCTGGGCCTTCACTTCGTAGAGAACGGAGTTGTAGTACGTCTTCTGCCAGAAGCTCTGGTCAAACGAATCGAAGGTCTTCTGGAGAACGCCAAGCGTGTCAGCAAGGCCTTGCATGCGGGGATAATCGGACCTTTGCAAGAGCGCGTCGGCGGTCCGTGAACCGAAGACCTTCATGATATCCAGGCCGCGCACCATGTCGCGGCTCATCAAGCGGGGCGGAGAGACCTGCTGATGAATTGCCGAGTCGTATGTAAATCTCTGCCCGAACAACCTCCAGCCCATGGGGGGCTTGCGGTCCGGGCCCGTGCTCGGGCCCCAGAACACCGAGCTGCCGGAAATGGCCGGCGGCCGCAGCTTGTCATTGGCGAGCTTCATGAAGCGCAGCAGGTTCTCCTTGCTGGCGGCCCATGCCCCGAAATCTTTGACGCCCTGGTCCTTCCACAGCGGGAGCACATCCTCGAAGCTCAGATCATCGGAAAGCCCGATGAGCGCGGTGATGGGATCAAAGAGCGCGCTCCAGGAGGCGTAGAGATCCGGGTTGTTCCTGACCGTGTCCGTGATCAGGAGCGCGATGGGCTCCATGGCCAAAGTGAGAGCCGCGGCGCCTGATGACTTTTCGGATCCAGAGGGAAGCGGCGCGGCACCGCCTTGTGCAATAAGGAAGTGAATCCGGCCGAACCACATCATTGCGCGGAAATACGCGGAGAGCGCGCCGTTTTTCGTGTAATGGCCGCGCGGCTTGTATTGGGAGTAGTCCTCCTGCATGGCCGTGCCGTCCTTGAAGGTAAACACCGTTGACTGGTTGAAACCGTTCGCCGCGTCGATATGGGCAATCTCGGCGCGCACGGCATCCGGGTAGGAAGCCAGCACGGTAGACTCATCCTTGCCCTGGTAGGTCTGGGTGGTGCGGCCTTCCTGGTCCTGGCCTTCAACCAGGTCCGGCGCAAGGTCCAGCAGCGCCTGCGCCACCTGGAAATACAGCACTGCCTTGTCACTTGTTTCGCGATACACGTCTGCCTGGGATTCCTGCGCCTTCAGCTTCTCCACGAACCCCGCGCACAGTGCCTTGAGCCTGGGCAGGAAGTATTGCTCTTCCAGGTACTGCAGCAAGCGGTCGAACATGAGGTGTTGGGCGTGCGCGGCAAGGTCCGTGGTAACGAACACCGGGCTCTTGCGGTTCCAATCCGTGCTGTAGTCGCTTGCCCGGTGGTTGAGATAGAGGGAAATCATGTCATCAGGCCGGTCACTCCACAAATGGTACTCCGACGGAAGAACCGACTGGAACGCCAGCTTGTCCCTCTCCAGGCGGGAAGTGATGCTGGCGGAGAGAGGCCGGTAGCCAAGGATAGGGTAGAACGCGCTGAAGCGCCCGCCGGTCTGGTACAGCAACGCGGAAATGCGGTTGTCCTGATTGGAATCAGCCAAACCGTAGAGGTCTGCGCCGAAGACCAGCCCCTCCTTGCCCTGGAACTTCGTTGGATAGAACCAGTTCCAGTTGTCCTGGAAGGAGAACATCCCTCCGTGATCGCTGTGGGCATCTTCAATTTTCTCTCCCGTGATGGGGAGAATGGTGGCAAAAGGCACCGGTATCCCGGGCGGCAGATTTGCAAGATCATCCGAGCTGGCAACGGATGCATTGGGATAGAACATGCATACCTTGCTGCCCACGACGGCAGTGCTTCCTTCCGGCACTCCCTGATCGGGGATTGGAGAGAACTTCATTGGGTCCGAGAGGTATTTGCGGTGGGCGTCAGTATGGAACGGTCTTGTGTCGACTTTCAAGTCCAGAAAGCTGCCAGTGTTCAGGCTTACCAGGACGGGCTGCGCAGCGGAAACGCTCGACGACGTTGGAGTCGACTCCATGCTGTTCGGGGAGGATGTCGTGCTTGCAGGGGCCGTGGCCTGCGCCGGCGCTGTTGCCGGGGGTTGTTTCCCGCACGAGACGAGCAGACAGGCACCAAGGAATACTACAGAGGCGCGATACTTGGAGGCAGCTTTCAGCTTTTTCAGAGCTGCCGCTCCATGGTGCTTGCAGACGCCCTTTACCGAGTCTTCTTTGATTTTGAGGTCTTCGATGAGCTCTTTTACTTTCCCAGGGGATATCCCGAGCGTCTCCGCAAGCTTCCCCGAAGTATAAAGTTCTTCAGCCATGAGCTCCCCCTTTGTGATTACGCGATTTTTCCTGAGTTCTTCCGGCTGCAATTTTCCTCATGCTTCTGCAATCTGCATTGCAGGCCTGACGTTGCGGCCACTGTCGCAATTCTGCTGTACGGGGAACAGCGTGGACCCCGTCAGGATTCAGGCTCAGCGGACGAAGCCGTCCCCTCCGTAGCCCATTTCGCTGAGCTTGATGGCCTTGGTGAAGTCCCCACCCTTGGAATTGTAGTAGAAGTTGCCCATGATCCGATTCGGCGAGCCTACCAACGCAAACCCGCCGAGTCCTCGGGCGCGCGGGTTGGCGCGGATCACGACATCGCTTCCTACGAGCATCAGGTCATAGGAGTAGTTTGTGTCCTTGACCGGGTTGATGGATAGCCCGAAAGTCTCACCGCCGGGAGTCTTGACGCCCTTGACGAGCTCCCCAAGAGTCGCAAGCCGCCCGATGCCGTTGTCCTTGTCCAGACACCTCGATTCCAGGTTCCAGATGCCATAGAGGAACAGGAAGGCAACCTGCTCTTCCTGGCTCAGGGTCACCTCCGCGTCATTGCCCTCCAACTTGATAGCCTGGACTTTGGTTCCATCCGGCACCGTTACGGGAGATTTTCGGGTCTCCGCCGAAACGGATTGGGCAACGATCAAGGCTGCGATGACGAGAAAGAACCAGCGCGGTGCATGCATTTCTCTACCTCACATTGTTGGTTGGAACGTTTATACACTGGATCAGAGCCCGAGCCAGCCCCCCGTTGCAAGTGAGCCCGCATTGTGAGCCCGCGTTGTTCTGAGGAGCATCTCAGTGGACCTCGTAGTGCACGGAATCCCAGACCCGGCCGGGGCCGCTTCCGAGGGCGCTTGCGGAGCCGCGTGCGGGGGCGCTGCCCGGGGCCGCTTGCAAAGCCGCCGCCGGGCGCGCCGCTTCGAATCTCCACCGTGTAGTTCCCCCGAGCCATGGGAAGCACCAGGGTTCCGTCACGGGGGAGAGGCGCCAGCGGGCTTCCGTTCAACCAGACCGACAGCGACTCCTCCGGTCGACCCGCCGTCCGCAGGCCAATGCCTTGCTGGCTCCGCGGGATGGACGGGTCAAGGAAATACACGGCGCCATTCGCGGGCTGCGTTATCTCGAGCCCTTCCTCCGGATCCACTTGCACCATGCCGGTCTTGCGGCTTGCGCGCAGCCAATCAGCGTATTCCGGAGGATAGGCCGTCTGGATCCCGGCCGCGGTCCGGTGATGGTAGGTGCACACCGGCACGGTGACCCCGACCGGGACGAACTCCTCCACCACGGAAGGGCACGCGCCGTCCGACAAGCCGCCGGAAAGAGAGCACACCATGACGCGCTTGCTGTCCGGCGGCACGGGGAATGCCGAGCCCGGCACCGCTATGTCAGCCAGGATGTCCGCGACCACCCGGGCTGGGATGCCGCTTCCCGTCCTGCCGATGATCGTCTCTCCGGCAAAGTTCCCCATCCACACGCCCATGGTGTAGTCGGGAGTGGCCCCCAGGGCCCAGACGTGCTGGAACTGGTTGGCCGTGCCCGTCTTGAACATGGCGGCAAAAGGGGTGTTCATGGCCCGCGCGGAGCCGAACCCCAGGAACCGGCTTGGCTGATCGGACAGGATGCGGCATATCTCCGCGGCGGTGTACGGGCTCATGACACGCGCTGAACCGGGGGAGGCGGGGTCTGACTGCGCCATGCGCACGCCCATTGGGATGCCGCCCCGGGAGAAAACAGAAAAAGCGCGGGCCAGCTCAAAAAGGGACACCTCTGCATTTCCCAGAGCCAGCCCGACTCCCAGGCGCTCCCGCTGGCTTTCCAGGGAATTGAACCCGAGGTTGACCAGGTAGTCGGCAAAAGCCTGCACACCCAGGCGCTGCAGCGTATAGACCGCGGGGACGTTCAGGCTTGATGCGAGGGCCACGCGCAGGCGGACCGGGCCGCTGAACCTCCTGTTGAAGTTCATGGGCACGTAGACCTCCGCCTCTCCGAAGTCCTGCGGGATGTCGGGGAGCACCATGTTCGGCGTGAAACCGCGGTCCAGCGCCATTGCGTACAGGAACGGCTTCAGGCATGACCCTGGCTGGTTTGTGGCCTGCACTCCGTCATTCTGGCCGCCGGATGATTCATCAGCCCAGTCAGCCGAGCCAACGTACGCCAGGACGTCTCCCGTGTGATTGTCGAAGATGACGCCCGCGCCCGTTGTCATGCGCTGCTGCGCGTATCCCCACACCTGGCTGCGGATCTCGGCAAGCAGCTCTTTCTGCAGGCGCAGGTCGATTGTCGTCTTCACCTCCGCCCTGCCGCGCAGCTCGGGACGGCTCTCCAGGAGAAAGCGAATGAAGTGCGGAGCCTGCGACGTGTCACCCCAGCCGCTGGAAATCCGCACGCGCTGGGAGAACTCCGCTTCCGTCGCGGGAAGACCCCACCGCCTGCCCAGGCCCGCGGACCGGGCAAGCGCGAACGCCGCATGCACGGATTCCTCCCTGTGGTCGATCGGGTTGTACAGGGCGGGCCGCCGCGGGATGACGGTCAGGAGCACCGCCTCCTCGGGCCGCAGGTCATGGATGGACCGGCCGAAGAAAAGCCGCGCCGCCGATGCCACCCCCTCCGCCTGGAAGCTGAACGGGACATGGTTGAGGTACAGCTCGAGAATGCGCTTTTTCGGAAGACGCGCTTCCAGGCGGAGAGCATCCCATACCTCCCCTGCTTTTCCCTGCCATCCGTCACCGCGGCGCTTGATCATGCGCGCCAACTGCATGGTGATTGTGGATGCGCCGGAGACCGTCCTTCCTCCTCTTTGGTTCTGGATGAACGCGCGGGCAACGGCAAGCGGATCCACGCCCGGGTGCCAGTAGAATCTCCGGTCCTCTGCAGCCAGGAACGCATCCTGGATCATGCCTGGGATCTGCCTCAGGGGCGTGAGCTCCCGCATCAGACCGTTGTCCAACGGCATGATGTCCAGCAGCTCTCCGTTTCGGTCCAGGAACCTCGTGCTGGAAGCCTCCTTCTCAAAAGCAGCCAGCTCGGGATACGGCCAGAGCGCCAGGAGGAGCTTGAGGAAAAGGACGCAGCCGATGGCCGCGGCAAGGGCCAGCAGCCATCGCCTTGATCGATCTTTCATTGCGCCTTTGTGATCACCACCAGCCTGCCGATGTCCCGTCCGAACACCTCGGGCTCGTACATCTGCTCCGCGGTGGCCGGAGGCGTCGGGTAGACGCCGGGAATGACCGCGCGGAAAAGGAAGTCCACTTCCGTCCGCCCGCCGTAGATCTGCGGGATGAAGAACCGCACCTCGTTGTCCAGGACCTCGCGGTAGGTGGGCGCCGTATCCTCGTCCCATTCCGTGGCGGAGCCGGCCTGCTGCTGGTCCATTCCGTATGTCCCGGACGTGGCCAGGTTTGCATCCAGCGCTTCGCAGCCTGACGGTATGGGGAGGCGGACAGCCACCTGGGTGCGCTTCTTCGGCGTGGAGATGAAAGCTTTCATGTGGTACACCTGCCCTACCTCCAGCGGCTGGTCCCCGACAAAATCTCCGTCCATGGTCTGGATCTCCGTGTACACGCTGATGCCTTCATCCCTTGCCACGGCAAGCTCCGCGGGGATGGCGTAGCGCAGCTCCGCTGAGTAGTACAGCGTCCCCGGTCCCGTCTTCTCGAAGCGCAGCGGCAGGATGGTGTCCCGCGGCATGCCTTTGAGCTCAGAGGAGAAGAGCCCCCACGTCAGGACCTGGTTGTTGGCCTTTGCCCCGGTGAGGTGCTTGTCGAACATCGTCTTGCCCCCCAGGAGCACATGGGCCTGGAAGTCAGGCCGTTCTGATTCCTCCGAGCGGATGACTTCTGCCAGGGCTTGCAGGGCCCAGTTCGTGTCCACCGTGTTGTGCCAATAGCCGGCGGTCTGCATGCCGTAGAGAGTGTTGATGGCGCGCTGGATCATGTCGCTGCGGGGGTCCAGCTTCTGGGAGAGCATCAGGAAAAGACTGAGGGAGGTGATGTCGGAATCCCAGTCGTACCATCTCTTCTCGTGAGACGGCTCGGTGATGTCCAGAGAGCGCGTGTTGGGGCGCACGTAACCCTTCATCCGCTGGAGCATGGAAGCAGCCTTCCCCCTGTCGCCAAGAGCCGCGTAGGCAAGGCCCGCCATCCCGTACGCGGAAAGCCCCAGCTCGTGGTTGGCGCGAAGCATGGCATCCACTTGGGAGATGTTGACGCGGCGGTACAGGGCCTCCACGTACACCCGGTAGGCCTGCAGGTAGTCGTCCCCAGCAAGCTGCCCGGCCTGCTTGTCCAGGTAGGAAAAGAGAGCGTCCTCGTTCAGCGCCGGCGCGCGGTAGTTGTTTTCACGCGCAAGGAAGAAGATGTGCGCAACGCGGAGAGAGACGTAGTAGCTCGGCACCGTCTGATCCGGCCACATCGGGAAACCACCGCCGGGAAGTTGGTAGCCGGCAAGGTAGCTCAGGCTTTCTTGGACGGTCTTCTGGACGTCGACAACGCGGGACTGGATGCCGTACGCGGAGATGTACTTGCCGAAAGCCACCAGCGGAAGAAGCCGTGATGAAATCTGCTCCAGGCATCCGTACGGGTAATTGAACACGTACCAGAACGCGTCATTCAAGGTGGACACCCGCGTGGAATCCAGCGTGACCTTCACCTGCCCCGTGCCGTCCGGCGTTGCGGAGGGGAGGACGATTCCCTCCTCCTGCACGTCGGGGGCAGTGTTGGCAGGCGCCCGCTTCAGGACCTTGTCCAGCAGGCTCTGAACCATCCCCTCGGGCGGCTTTGAGCTCAGTACCTTCCCGATTGTGGCCACGCTCTCGAAGACCGACGGCTGCTCCACCTCGAAGCTCTCCCGCAGCCGCTCGGTGAGCGGCGCCGAGCTGAGCGTGAAGACGATCTGGCCCGTGCCTTCCTTTTCAGCGGCAAGATCAAAAGGGACGCTGACCGTTGACTGGGCCGGGATGGTGACGGTTTTTGCGCTGTCCCCTGCCACGGTGAGGATATCCGATGTGCATTTGATGGTGACCTTCTGGCTGGTCTCGCCGAGGTTGGTCACGATGACCCCGCTTTGCGCCGTATCCCGCACGCGCATTGTGCGCGGCAGGAACGTCTTGACGTTGATGGGGTTCTGCACTTTCAGGTCTTGCTCTGATATGCCCAGGAGGTCCCCTTTCACCGCAAGCGCCGTGCAGCGGAACGTGGTCAGTGAATCCGGCAGCTTGAAGCGGACGTGCACCTCCCCGTTGGCGTCCGTGATGAGGGAGGGCTGGAAATACGCCGTCGGCCGGAAGTCCTTTCTTTCAGGGATCTTGCTGTCCTCCGCGTCTCCGCCGTGCAGGTCTTTCACCTGATAGGTCACGGGATCAATGAGCAGGGAGCGCGAATCTGCTCCGTAGACGGCCAGGGGGAACTTGTCGGGATTGTAGAAGAACGCCACGGGGTCAGGCACGTGGTAGTCCACCAGGTCCACCACCCCGCGGTCCACCACCATGAAGGTGATTTCGGCGCCGGCAAGGGGCATGTCCTTGTTCTTTGCCCGAATGAGGATTTCCGCGTCCGTTCCCGGCCGGTAGATGGGCTTGGAAGGGACAACCTCCAGGTCTATCCTCTTGAGGCGGGACTCCACCGGAAGCGCCACGACGCCGAACAGGCCCTTGGGCTTGTCCAGGTCCTTTGTCGCGTACGTGTTCGTGGGTGGTCCGTGTCGTACCGAATACGAGCTCAACGCGACATAGACGATGGGCAGGTACTCCTCCTTGATGGGGACATCAATGACCTGGGTGGAGCCTTTCACGGTCAGGACTTTCTCATCAAGGATTCCCTCCCGTTCGATTGTCAGAAGGTAGGTTCCCGCAGGAATGGGAGACTGCATCAGGAGGTGCGCCGTGTCGCCGGCGGCGTACAGGTTCTTGTCCGGGACAAGGGTGATGTCATCAGCCCCTTCTGAGTACCAGCGGACCCAATCAGACCCTGTCACGTACAAGCCCAGCGTCGTAACGGCGGTCCTGCCCGAGGCGTCAATCGCTTTCAAGGAGATCGAATAGGAACCCGTGGCATCTGGAGTGAACTTCCACTGGGCAGCGCCGTTGGCGCAGTCCACGGTGGCGGAGCTCACGGGCGTCTCGATGCGCTGCCAGCGGGTGTTCACCATGTCCTCAACGCCCTGCTGCTGGGCCAGCTTCCACTCGATGCGGTGGACGTCCACCTGGACCTCTTGATCCGGCGTGTACACCCTTCCGTCAGGCCGGACAAGCGCCACGTCCAGCGTCACTGGCTGCTTCTTTTCCACGAGGCCGTACCTGCGGCCGCCCGGGGAAAGCTTGCCGCCAATATAGAAGTCCGCGGGATGGACAAGCACGCCATGGACCACGCCGACCAATTGGGAGCTTGCCGTGTCCGTCACGTTCAGTTGGAGCCGATACGCATATGCCTGCCCCAGGATGCCTTCCTTGGTGGTTGCCTGCTGTACCTGCGCCTGGCCAAGCGAAGAGAGAGACCCAGTCACCGTGGAGAGCGTGGTCCTGGTGTCGGAGATTTCCCAATCTCCCGTTGGTCCGAATATGTAGGAGTCCCACCGGCTCCCGTTGGGCTGGAAGTACGCGGGCTCCTTTGTCCAGTAGCCCTGGTAGGCCGCGCCGCCCACGGCGCCGCCGGAGAGGTACTCTGCTTTCAAGCCGAAAGAAAGCGCGTCCCCCAGGAAGAAGGCCCTGTCAGGACTGGCAAGTGAAGCAGTAAACAGGAGCCTTCGGAAATAGGACACGGTGACGGGCTCCCGCTGAAGGATCTTTTCCGGCTGGCCGGCGTGCGAGTACTCCATGAAGTATTCGCCGGCCTTGATGGTGTCAGGAAGCGTGAACGTCCCCCAGAGACCGCCTGAGGCGCTTGTATCATCGGAGACCGTCAACGCCGGCTCCCGGGAATCCGTCTGCCGCAGCCGAAGCGTGTAGCCGCCCTGGTAGGATGAATACCTGCCCAGTTGCAGCGTCCGGTCAATCCCGCGGAACGTGATTGTCTCTCCCGGACGGTAGATGCGGCGGTCGCTGAAGAGGAAGACCTCCGCGTGCGGCGCTTCCACGTCGTCGATGCCGGTCACCCAGACGCCGTTGTGCCAGGAGTTGTGGCTGAAGTTCGGCTCGAAGAGGATCCTGTCATCTGCGGATTCCACCCGGATGCGCAGGTGCTTCTCATCATTCCTGTTGGTGAAGCGCGCCAGAAACTCCCGTATGAGCTCCCCCGGCGGGAAATCGAACACGGCCACGCCGGTCTGATCGGTGAAAGCGGAGCGGATGTCTTTCGTCGAATCGTTCAAGGTGACTTTTGCCCCGGAGACCACGGCGCCCGTGGAGAGCTGGGACACCAGGCACACCACTTTGTTGTATCCATAACGGACGGTGAGCCCGAGGTCCGTCACCTGGAGGCTGAGGGAGTGCTCTTCGGGGTGCTCCACCCTGTTGCGGAACTCCTGCAGCTTCCACTGGGCCCCTATCCAGCCCTTGCCGGAAGAGTTCAGGAAACGGGAGAAATCAACGACCTCAAAATGCTTCGTGTGGACCGGGAACTTCGAGAAATCGACGGGAGACAGCGGCATGGAAAAGTCATACGGGTCGTCAATCCTGCCGATCCCCCAGCTTCCCTCCTTCAGGTCCTGGGATTCCCAGACGAACTTTTTCGGGAACTGCGATTCCAGCATCCCCACTCCCTCGTTGGGAAAGTACGCGTAGCGGAATGGATTCCCGATGTCCAAGTCGAGCTCGTTGGATGCGGACTGGCCGAGCTTTCTGCCGTACACGTCCTCAATGGCCGGGTCCAGCGTGACGTGATATTTCGTGTCGAACTGGAACGGAAGGTTGTTGAGCTTGACGGTGGTGTTCCAGAACTCGAGGTTCGATTCAGCCACGGGAATGGCGGGTGTGATCCTGATCCGGGATGCGAGGTTCTCCTTTTTGACCGGATGGCTGAACACGAGGTAGACGGGGTTGGAATCCCCGCCCGTGCCGCCGGGGAACCCCCATGAGTACCTCTCTGCATCCTTGAAACGGAACGGGGTCAGGGTCCGGAAGTCGATGTTCTGGTCCCAGATCACCGGGAAAAGTCCTGGCTTGGCAATGGCGCCTTTTTTCAGAATGACGGACACCACGGCGTTTTCCGGCGGAAGCTGCTTGAGGCGCAGAACGACCATGCGGGCAAGATCGTCCGCGGTCTGCCCGGGGCCGGGGTTGTCAGGCCGCGAGATGGTGAACGGGAAAGAAGCGGAGTCCGTCCTTACTTCGATGGATCTGCCGATTGTCTGCGGGTCCACTGCTGCTGAAAAAGTGACAACGATAGACTGCGAGACGGAGGGAGGGACCTCCTGCGTCGGATCCCTGCCATCAGGGAAGCCAATAGAGAGAAGCCTCAGGTATTCGCTGTGAAACGTGAATGTCGTGTTGCCGGTGAGCTTCTTCCCTCCCAGGGAAGTGAGGCCGGGATCCACGGTAACCGTGTACTCCCTGAGCGGTTCCAGGCGGTCAACCGGCTCGAACGCCAGCATCCGCGTTCCGTACCAGCGGTAAACACCTTTCAGGGACGGGGCGATTCTCATGATTGTTGAGGTCTGCATCACGCTGCCCAGCTTTGCCAGCGGAACAACGGGCTGGCTGAAAACGACGTAGACCGTGAGCGCGGTCATTTCCGCGGGCACCTCATCCTGAGGCGCGAAATCCGTGATGACAAAAGGGTCATTTGTTTCCTGGATGACAGCCGGGCCGCCTACGGCTCCGGAGGCAGGAAGCGCGTCCCGTGTAACAGGCGCATAGTACTTGATCCGCGAGCCGGCAAAAGCCGGGTTCGGCGCAGCCTGTGCAGCTTGGTCGGCTGGCGACGTGGAGAGAGCTGCCGTGGAGGCGGAGGAGTCCGCCCCTTGCTGGCCCCATGCGTAAGCCGCGGACAGGACACCGGCTGCAGCCACGAGGACGAGGATTTCGAATCGTATTTTCATGGCGCGATTTTATCGACTTCTTCTGAAAACGTCCACCTTTTCCATTATCTCCGTTTTTATTTCAGTCACCGGTTCATAGTGCCACGGAGCCGACGCAACGGACCGCTGAAGAATGGCAGTGAAACTCGTGCTCTCCAGGTTTCTCAAGCACGAGCTCTATCGGGAGTGAGTGAGAGAAGAAGATGGGCGTGCCCCGCCCGAGGGAGCTCGACGGAGCGCAGGCGCTGCCTCCGCGATCCCCTCGGGCGGGTCGCGTGCTTCGCTCCAAGTCCTCGGCGAACGGATCACCCGGCAGACAACTGCTGTTGGTATTCGCCGCCGCCTCGGCCTCGCGCGGCGCCTGCGGGCTTTCCGCTTCGCCCGCTCACGCATCAGGTTACGGTCGTCGGCGTATGCATCCCGTGAACCTCCCCTTTGAACGTTTCAACTCCTTTGCATGAGGCCGATCTCTGCCTGAACCAGGCTTGACCTTTCGCGGCGTCCTGCCCATTTTCTACTCCGCGTATGATCACACCTGAGCCAGTGACACTTGAAGGGCACGGCGTCCGTCTGGAGCCTCTCTCCCACGCGCATCTTGACGGGCTCACCGTCGCCGCAACGGACGGCGCGCTCTGGGAGCTGTGGTTCACCGCGGTACCGGAGCCCGGGCAGACCCGCTCCTACATCGCCGAGGCGCTTGCGGGGCACGAAGCAGGCCATATGCTGCCATGGGCAGTGCGGGAATTGTCCACGGGGGCTATCGTGGGCACCACGCGCTATCATGACATCGCAGCTTCGATCGATCGTGTCGAGATCGGCTACACGTGGTATGCAAAGAGCTGGCAGCGCACCTACGTCAACACTGCCTGCAAGCGGCTGCTGCTCGGCCATGCTTTTGAAAGTCTCGGGTGCCAGGTGGTCGGCCTGCGCACCGACCTCTACAACCACGCCTCGCAGCGGGCCATCGAGGCGCTGGGCGCCAGGAAGGACGGCGTCATCCGCCATCACAGGGCAAGGCGTGACGGGACGGTACGGGATACCGTGATGTACAGCATCCTGGCTGCCGAGTGGCCCGATGTAAAGAGACTTCTCGATCTACGGCTGGCGCGGGCGGGCAGCAGTCCGCGTTGACCACCGGTCACCGCCGAGCTCACGGGCCATCAATCCGGCAAAATCGCCATGAGGCGCTGCTACTTTTTCTTCAGCTCCGTCATGTACTGCATGAAGGCTTTCGCGTCGAAAGGCTTGACCGGCCCCGTGATATGGTCCGTGGCGTTCTCGATTGTCTTGACCAGGACCTCCGTCGTGCCTTTGCTGACTTCCTTCACAAGTGAGAACGGCGACACCTTTGTGCTCACCCACACGTCGGAGTCCCCACTCTTCCAATGTTCACAGGTGAAGGTGCCGGCGGGAACCGTGACTGTTTCCGTTCCGATCTTGTGGAGGTCCTGCATTTTCAGGTTGGAGCTGGAGGTCGAACGGAGCGGCATTTCCATTGCGCTCATTCCGGGAAATTGAAAGATCGTCCGACGCGGTTGAGTCTCACCGAAGACGATCAGGCTCTTTCCGTAGCTGGTCCCCTTCAGCTCCGGATTGTCGAATGCAAATTCGATCCAGTAGGCGTCCTTGCCCCCAACGCTCTCCTTCCCCACGGCCTGGATTTCCAGGCTCACCGTCTTCTTGCCGGAGTCATTCTCGATGCGCTGATACACAGCGCCCTTGCCGACGGTTGGGTTCCAGAACTTCCGCAGCTCCGGTCTGTCGAGCGGGTTCTGCCCCACCTGAGCGAATGCACTTGGCGCGAGAAAAGACAACAGGGCTGCCAATGTCCAGACTGTGCGCGGTTTGAAAAATTCAGCCATCGATTTTCTCCTCTTGGTTTCTCCTCGTGGCGAAACGTATTCAAAAATACTCAATCGCCAGCGTTTCGGTCAAAAGGATTCGATCAGGCCGCGAAGCGCCTGACAGTGGCACTCCGCAAGGATCCTCGTCTTGCGCCGCTCGGAAACAGCTCTCGGCGGGGCTTCATTTTCACTTCCGTTCACAGCTCCGCCATGGCGCCTCGAGGAAGGCTGAGGGCGGCGACGGGATAGCTGAATCGATCCACGTTCCTGGTTATTTTGCCGTCCCGGGCCACCGTGGTTGCAACACCGCTCAGCGTTTTTGCATCCACGCTCAGCGCCAGGTAGCTCCACTCGTGGTCCACGCCCGCCACCAGGAAGGGCACCGCGATATTCACGTGAATGCTCTTTTCGATCCGCTGGTAGTTGTGCACGTGCCCGGTCAGGACGAGGTTGGGGATGCGCCGCGTGTCATTGATGGCCTGCTGGATGGCGTCCGCCATCCGCGAGCCGCCGCTGTGGTGGTCGTCGAACGAGTACACCGCATGGTGCAGGGCAACCACCAGCGCCCTGTCCTTCGGCGCCTGGTCAAACTCGTGAATGAGCCATTGCAGTTGCGCGGAATCGATGGACCCGTGCTCGGGAACGTTCGTGTACATCCCGATGATCGTCAGGAAAGGCCCGGTGAGAGTCCAGTAAACATTCGGCAGGGACAGCGTAACCCGGGGGGCATCCCGTGAGATGGGATCCACGCCGGGGGACCGTGTCATGAAATATCGCACCCATCCGTCGAGGGACGTCTGCGTCTGATCCACCGGATCCCCGTCGTGATTGCCGGGGATGGAGAGGATGGGAGCGCGATACTGCTCATAGGGCTCGTAGAACTGCGAGTAGTAGTCGTTGACCTCTCCGTTGAAATACACGACATCCCCGAGATGATAGAAAAAAGACGGGGACGGAGACCCGCCGGCAAGGTCCTCCACCATGGCGGCAGCCACGTCGTTCTGAAAAGTGGCGTCCTTGATTCCGCCGGTGTCCCCCACCGCGTGGAAGGCAATTTTCCTGTCACGCGCGGCGCGCTGCTCGATGTCGGGCAATACGCTCGCGAGGTCCACGTGGTAGGGGGGCGGACCCAGGGGGGCAGGAAGAGGCTGGAAGCGCTGCGAGCTGTGGGTAAGCTCGGAGAGGGGATGCACCCCCGGGTGCGCCTGGGATCTGTTCCGTGGGGGTCTGTCGCGAACCGCTCCAGGAACCATGGACATATGGACCTCCTACCGTCGCATCGCCGGCGGCAGCGCGTACGCGCCCGTCATGACTTCGGTATCAGTACGGTCTTTCATGACCATATCGGCAAGCTCATCGCCGTATCGTACCAACTGGTTGAGAGTCTCTTCACTCGCATCGTCGAGTGAAATCGGCTTCGCCAGGTTCACCTGGAACCGGCGGAAATCGAGCTTTCGGAAAAAGGTTCTTACCACGCGCTGTTGCTCGTCATCAGCCGATTGCTGAAAGGCATCCAGGATGGGCGCGAGCCAATCCCACGGCCGAAAGCGGTCAGCATCCCCCCGCTTCAGCGTGTGGGGATCCCGGCCGGCGCCGAAGCTGATGAGCGTCGTCTCCGCCGGGTCCCATTTCCTGACGATGCACGCCTCGTAGGCGGCAAGATAACAGGGGTTCGAATAGGACCCAACGCCCCCATCCACGAACTGCCCCTTCACCGGCGGGAAGTACGTGGGGACGGCGCAGGATGCGCGCACGGCGGTGGCCACCTGCCAATCCGCGTAGTCGGGCTTCCCCGACTTTATGAACCGGGTGCGGTCTTCTACGAGGTCGAATGTCGTAATGACGAGGCTCATGGCTCCGATGTCCCTCATCGTCACCGGGCCGATGTACTGAGTGAGAAATCGCTCGAGCGGCCCCGGGTCGAAACGATAGCGAAACAGGGGCCAGAGCAGGCTGCGCAGCGTCGTCTTGAAGACCTGCGGGCCCAGCGCCCGGTAGAGACCATACAATGTCCCGCCCGACATGCCCGCCGCGAGACCGGCGGAGATGATGGAGCCCGTTGAGGTGCCAGCAGACAGGTTGAAGACCTTGTCAGCGGTCTTTCCTCCGAATGCCTTCCTGTCTTCGAGTACCGAAAGCGCGCGGACCACCATGGTTCCTCTGATGCCGCCGCCGTCCACCGCAAGGGCGACGTGAGACCGAAACCTCTTCATCCGGCCACCCGCGAGGCAACTGTTTGGCGGAACGCTTCAAGGAGATCGGGGTGAACGGTCCACGGTCGCGGACAGTCCTCCCAGCCAACCACCATGTGATGGGTGGCGATGTCCGTAATCGGGTCCAGCCCATATGGATCGATAATGAAATGGGAGATGACCGCCAGCACTGTATCGAGTGATTCTCCGGGCCTTGAGAACGGGTTTTTCGTCAGCAGGCCGTCAATGACAGACGGAGCTGGAGCCTTGTGGATCATCCGTCCCATCCCTTTCCTTCCTCCCCCTAGAGAATACCCTACGCACTGTTCGGCGGTTGTCATAAAGACAAGGCCCGGCAACGGGCCATAACCGACGCGGGTAGTGATGGAGGGAGGCTAGGCGAAGATGCTGAGGATAGAAAAAGGAGTCGCCGGCGCGGGTGAAAGATCCGCGGGTTTCCAAACGTACCTGGATCGACTCATCAGACTGATACCGGCGGAGGTAGTCGGCCTTTACCTCGTGGGTGTCGGGGTAATCCCCGCTAACAAGGGCATCGGATCGGCAGTATGGACCGGAGTCTGCTTCCTGGTCGTAATCCTGGTCCGCGCCATGGCAACACGCGACCCCTCTCAGAGCCTTGGTCCCCAATGGGTGGCAGTGGCCGTTTCCGCGGTGTCGTTTGCCATTTGGGCTTATACGATGGGAGGACCCTTCGTCACGTACCACATCTACGTCGGTTGGATCGGGGCGATAGCCGTGCTCCTGTGGACGTTTGGCGTTCCGTACTTCTATAGAGGAAGTCTCGCTGAAGAGAGGGCCGGGCGGCCGGGCAACTGAAGAAAAGACGGGCCTGCATCAGCTGTGCATGGACAGGGATGTAAGGGAGACAACTTCAAGAGGCCATCGATCGTGGCGACGGCTTCCTTCGCCGAAAAGCAACGTCATCGACGGCGCGCGCGCTCCCACTCGATGGCGATGATCCTTTCACCGTTGATGCCGCCGGCGTCTTCTGATGCGAGATACACCGCGGGCGGTCCCATCACTTCCGGGTCAATCAACTCCTTCCGCTTCTCTTCGGGGAAGGACTCTGGAATCATGCCGGTTTTGGTGGCCCCGCCGGGGAGCAGGAGGTTGAGCGTGACTCCAGTTCCCTGAAGCTCCTGAGCCCAGATGGTGCTCATCGACTCCATCGCCGCCTTTGAAGGCCCATATGGTGAGAAACCCTTCCTTTTCATGGTCTCAAGGCTCACTGAGATGTTGATGATCCGGCCGCCGCCGCGAGCGATCATCCCCGGAACCACGGCGCGCGTCATCAGGAAGACTCCGGTGATATTCGTGTCCATCACCATGCGCCACGCCTCGGGGTCGGCCTCCCAGAAAGGCCGCGGCTCCGTCATGAATCGCTCGTTGACAAACCTCATCCCTCGGGCGGCGTTGTTCACAAGTACGTCAATCTGTCCGAACTTTCTGGTGACGGAATGGACCAGGTGCTCCACGTCCTCCTGCTTTGAGACATCCGCCATGACGGCCGTTCCCGCGACCTTGGCCGCCACCTCTTCGATCTCACCCCCGGCGCGAGCGGCGGTCACAATGACGTGAGCGCCCTCGCGCGCGAAAGCCTCTGCAATCGCTTTCCCGATTCCCCGGCCCCCGCCTGTCACCACTGCAACTTTGTCCTTGAGCTTCATGCGCCCACCCCTACCCCGCCTGCGCCTGGATGGCGCTCATCTCGTCATCCTGGTCAGGGCTCAGCGCGCCGTCAGCGTGCTCGGTTGCAGTCCACATTTCCGCCATCTTGTCCCCCTCCACACGGATGAACCACATGACACGGGAGACCTCCGGACCTCCGCCGTTTGTCCTGCGGATGGTGCTGCGGACGGCAATGCGGTCTCCTTCGCTCACCATGGAGTCGACGCCGATATGGAAGTCCGGGAACGTCTCCCGAGTCCTGGCAAGGACAGCAGCCACAGCCGGGATTCCCCTGACTTCAGGGTGCGCGTGATCCACCCATTGCGGGTGCAGGATCTCGTGCGCCGCCGCCCCGTTGCCCGTATTCCACATTTCCAGGTACCGGCGGACAATGGACTTGTTGCGTTCCGCGCCAGCCACGCCGCGTGCTACGCGGGGAGCCCGGATCACAAAAGTAGTCACCACGAAAGCAGCAGCAGCAAAGAAAGCAGCCACGCGCAGGGAGGCATCAGCGGCCGGCACAAACCGCGCGGCTTGTCCGTGGCTGGCGGCGCCAAAGACCGTCACCAGGATGGCAAGACCGAAGGAACCGCCCACTGACATCATGGTCTGGGCCAACCCTGACGCCGCCCCGGACTCCTTCTTGTCCACCGCGGACAGTGCAATCGTATTGAGCGGCATGATGCAAAGACCGGCGGCCAATCCGATGAGCACCATGGGCCCGAACACGCCGCTCGCGTAATCGCTTCCGGCTGACAGTCTGCTCAACCAGAGTATCCCCAGCGCCTGCACGAGCGTGCCCGGCAGGATCAGCCATTTTGCGTTCATGGTCTTGAGCATCCGCGGCACAATGCGAACAGTGACAAGGAGCGTCACGGCCATGGGGAGATACGCAAGGCCGGTCTGGAGAGGGCTGAACCTCAGCGCGCCCTGCATGAACTGCGTCGCAAAAAAGAACATGCCGTAGTTGCCCGCAACGATGAAGAGGAAGTTCACGTATGCGCCAACCCGATTGCGATTCAGAAAAAGACGCATTGGCAGAAGCGGATGACTGGTCCGCCTCTCGTGCCACACGAAGACGCCGAGCAGGACCGCCGCGGCTGCAAACGCCGCGATGGTCCCAGGATCGCGCGCCCCCGCGGAGGCCGCACGGATCAGCCCGTAGACGAGCAGCGTCATTCCCAGGGAGGAGGCCAATGCTCCAGGAGCGTCAAACCTGCCCGCCTGGCGGTCCGTCTCCTTGAGCGATCCCGGTATTGCCAGGACCAGCGCCGCGCCGACGGGAACATTCACAAAGAACACCCACCGCCAGGACAGCCATCCCGTCAGCAGCCCGCCCATCATGAGGCCGATGATGATCCCCAGGCTCGCGGATGCAGAATAGATGCTGAGCGCGCGGTTGCGCTGCTGCCCCTCCGGGAAGTTCGTGATCAGGAGGGCCAGCGTGCTCGGCGCGATGAGTGCCGCGCCGATTCCCTGGAGAACGCGCGCCGCAAGGAGCCACCATGCCGTGGCGGCAAAGCCTCCCAGCGCTGATGCAAGCGTGAACAGGGCAATCCCGCCGAGCAGCGTCCTCCTGCGGCCGGCGATGTCGCCAGACCTTCCCCCCAGGAACAGGAGCCCTCCGTAGGCGAGCATGTACGCGTTGACGACCCATGAAAGGCCGACAGTCGAGAATCCCAGGCCGTTCTTCAGGCTCGGGAGCGCGATGTTGACGATGCTGATATCGACACCGATCATCAGGTAGCTTGCCAGGATGATTGCCAGGACCACCCCGGGGCTGCTGGATCGGATATGTGCATTGGAACTCACGGTAGAAACCTCCGCAGCGACCATAGTTATCCGGAGACAGGCTCCGTTTATGCTGCGAATATACGGAGGGTCCCTCCGGTAGTCAACATCGACGAAGAAAAATCGTATACTTGTGACATGGGTGCTCACACAACCAGGGACGGTCAGGAGGAAGAACGGCCCCTCCGCGCCGATGCCCGCAGAAACGACAAGCGGCTGCTTGACGTTGCGCACAAGCTGTTTACGGAGAAAGGCCCTGAAGTTCCCATGGAGGAAATAGCCCGGCGGGCCAAGGTCGGCATCGGGACTCTCTACCGCCACTTCCCCACGCGCGCGGATCTCCTGGAGGCCGTGTACCTGGACCAGATGGAGGGACTGATAGCGCGGTCCGCCGTGCTTCAAGAATCCCTCCCGCCGGCAGAAGCGCTGGTGGCGTGGCTGCAGGACGAAGCGGACAACATGATGAACAACGGGGCGTTGAAGGCCTGCCTGATCAGCGCAAGCCCGGGACGGCTGTCACGGGGGAACTGGAAGGAACGACTCATTGCGGCCGGAGGAGCCCTCCTGGAGGCTGCGGAAAAGGAAGGCGGCGTACGAAAGGGACTGGACGCAGATGACCTCCTCCACCTTGTTCATGCGATAACAGTCGCCGCTGAGAAGGCTTCCGATCCAGCCGCCCAAGCCCGCCTTCTCCTTCAGGTCATGATGGACGGGCTTCGCGCTCCCGGGAAAGCAGGCGGCTCGCACCAGGCAAAATCGGAAAGCCGGGCAGACGGCTGATGACGCGGCTGTGAGGCCGGTCCACGCTTTCGAGGTTGAAACAAGACGGATTGGAACGGGTGGCTGGAAACATCTTGGCCGATATCCGTATAGCGATCCGGCTAAAAACGATTGTCTCCCCCGAAGAACATTTGCCGCCCGGCGTGGTTTGGGGAGAAGTATCATAAGTTGCTGGGGCAGCCGCGCCAGATCCAGAACGACATGCAGCTTGAATGCCAGTTGGTTTCGAATGGGTTGAACTTCGGTGATGTCAGCGGCCGTAAAGATCCCCGGCGAGCCGAACTGGAAGAGTTGGTCAGGGAATGGCGGCTCCTCCTGGAGATCGATTCCGATGACCACGCCGGCATGATGGCCGTATTTCCTATCGGAGACTGACAGTGTATATCAATCCACCATTCATATGCAGTCAGGATGGAAGGTACTTGGCTGGGACAAATGCTGCGCGGATGGACACCCGTCACTGCGCTTCAGGTCGAGTACTCGCTTCTCGAGCGTACTATAGAGGGCGAAATTCTTCCCATGGCGCGGGAGCTCGGTATGGAAGTAATGCCATGGGCGCCTCTCAAACGAGGCATCTTAAGCGGCAAGTATGCCCGGCAGAACCGCGGGAAGCACAAACCGAGCTACGGCGAATACCTGCTGCCGGTGCTTGCGGAGGACAGGACTTACGACATCGTAGATGCCGTGGAAAGCGTTGCACGCGAGCTCGGCACGAGCGCCGCGAGAGTATCGCTCGCGTGGCTTCGAGGACGGGATGGCGTCGCTTCGATCATCATCGGCGCACGAACCACGGCACAGCTCGATGAGAATCTCGACTCCGCCGAGGTGACGCTCAGCCCCGAGCACCTTGCCGCACTCGAGAAGGTGAGCAGGCCGAACCTGGACTTTCCCGCCCACAACGTCGAGCTCATGGGGGGCCTCGCAAATGGCGGAACCCGCATCAACGGGAAAGAGTACTCGATTCTGCCGCCCGCTCCGCAGAACGGCGATGAGCGATACTGATTCGACCCGGTGTGCTCTCCTGCGAAAGTCCGTGATTGGCCGCGAGCCGAGACGTGATACACCGCATCGAGAAGCCCGGCCTGGAGGAAATAGAGTAGCGAGCAAAGCTCCCGAGGATGGCACGGTGATTACGGAAAGCGCGCCGGAAGCCCAGCGGCTACACCTTCAGAAGTATGCGGCCCCTGCCGTGTCCAGCCTGGCTCAGGTCCTGCGCTGCGCCTGCCTGGGCCAGCGGGAAGACCTTGCTGGGAGCGGTCATGAGCTTGCCCGCAGCCAGCATCTCCGCAATCTTGGGAAGCGGCTCACTGCCTTTGTTCCCGGAGCTCTTGGCGGTAATGCCGAGCTCTTTGGCTTTGTCCTCTGACGGCATCCCGGCCACGGTCAGAAGGAGCCCTCCTTTTTTCACGAGCCCGTAGGCGGCATTCAGCGCATCACCTCCAACGGTATCTACCACAACGTCCGCGTCCTTGATCTTTGCGCTAATGGGGCCCGCAGTGTAGTCCACCGGCTCCGCGCCCAGGGATCGGACAAAATCCAGGTTTCCGCGGGAAGCCGCGCCAAAGACCTTCGCCCCTTTGGCCTTGGCAAACTGGACCGCAAAAAGGCCAACGCCGCCGGCAGCACCGACAACTACAACGGTCTGCCCGGGCTTCAGGTTGGCGTCCGCTATGACGCTCCACGCTGTCAGCGCTCCCAGGGGAACCGAAGCGGCCTGCTCAAAAGTGACGCCGTTCGGAATGGGTGCAACGTCCTTTGTGGGTACCGCGACATACTCCGCGTAGGAGCCGTCTGTCGCTCCGAACACCTCCTGCCCCTTGCTGAAGCCGGTCACGCCCTGGCCAATTTCCTCGACCACGCCTGAAAACTCGCGGCCCGGCGTGGACGGAAACGTTACGGGCATGAATGCCTTGAAAATTCCCGATCGGAGCTTCCAGTCCACCGGGTTTACTCCAGAGTAGTGGACCCGTACCAGGACCTCTCCGGCCTTGGCTGCCGGGCGGGGCACCGACTCCACGGATAAGCTTCCCGCTGTCTCCGTACTCATGGTATCGAACAGCTTTCATCTCTGACATTGCGAACCTCCTATGTTCTTGTGTAATCAAACGTTCGGCGTGCGCCGGCCGTGACGTCACGAATGCTTTATGATGATCCCGTTGCGCGAGGGGTCTCGAACAAAAAGCCCTTCCGCCCGTTCCTCTACGGCAACATCCTCCGCCCTGATCCTCTGGATCACCTCGTCATAGCTTGTGCGGTCGGGAACGACCACGGTGAAGTGCCTGAGTCCCTGCGCGCCGTCCGGCGCCGGAGGGCGCCCATGCCCGATCCAGGAGTTCAGACCCACGTGGTGGTGGTAGCCGCCTGCGGAGACAAAACCCGCTTGCAGGTGAGCGGAAGAGCCCATATCGTCGAACCCGATCACGCGAGTGTAGAAGTCCACGGCCTCGGGGACGTCACGCACGGAGAGGTGGACGTGGCCAATCTTCGTTTCGGCGGGATTGGGTTGGTCCAGTCGATCTCCGGGCTCGAGGTGAGAGAACAGGGCTTCCACGTCCAGCGGCTCCCTTCCGTTGCTGAGCGTGCCGTCCGCACGGCGCGCAAAAAAGCCGCCGTTCTGGATTCCCATGGTCCCGTCCTCAGGTGACTCGGTGTACAGCTCGACTGTCTGGCCCTCCGGATCGTCCAGGTAGGTAGTCTTGGTCATGATGTGATCCGTGGGATAGCTCTCATACCGTGCCTGGAAAAGCCGACCCACCGCACGCGCAAGGTCGCGCCGGTCGGGAAACAGAACCGCAAAATGATACAGACCCGTGGTCTGGGGATATCGCCTGGCCTCTGGCTGCTCCACCAGCTCCAGGAGGTCTTCCCGTCCAGCGCCCAGCGCCGCCCGGCTTTCCTTTTTCCAGTGCTGCGTGAACCCCAGGAGCGTCCGATAGAACTCGATCTGGTTGTCCAGGTCGGACACCGTCAGGGACACAGTCCCCATGCGCGTGGCAGGGTGGATGGATTTCCCCGTGGCCGTTGCGTCCGCATTCGTCACGTGCTCTCTCATGTTGACTCTCCAAACTCGCCTTGGTATCCTGAATATATACAGGCGTCGTCTAAGCGACAAGTGTAGTTTTTCTTGAGGAGCAGGAGTGGCCGCCGCAGAGAAAGAGGCAAAGACAGACCCCCGCGTCACGCGGACGCGAAAGCTCATTGAGGATGCCTTCCTGGAGGTGATGGAGGAGAAGGGATTTGAGGGCCTTTCAGTCCAGGACGTCGCCGACAGGGCGGGAATCAACCGCGTCACCTTCTATTCGCACTTCGTGGATATCTACGCGCTCCTCCGCCATGCAATCCGGAAAGCCTTCCAGGCAGAGATTGAGAGCAAAGACCTGGCTGACCGTTCTCTGCGCCCGGAGTCGGTGAGGGATCTCTTCGTGGCGGCGTGCGGCTATATCGCCGGCTTGCACGATCACTGCAAGCCGCCCCATGAGCACCTGGATTGGATCCTGGGAGAAGTCATTGCCGGCTACAGCGCCGAGCTTTTTCTCCGCTGGGCCGGTGCTCCTGGCAAGACGGCGCCGCGGGCCTTTGCGGAAGCCGCAGCGGCGGCGGGCTCTTCGCTGCACGCGTTGGCGGCCCGCTGGAGCCGCAGCAAGAAGCGCGGCCCGCCAGCCGCATACGTTCAATCCACACTTTCCATCGTCACCGCGATCCTTGGGCTTGCGTGAACGAGCCGTGGAGGCATGACGCTGGCTCGTCGGGCTTCCGGGCTTGCAGCGCGTGTGCGGGCGGATACAGGGCTGCGTTACGCCGCCACGATGCCCCCCGAGGTTTTGTGCTCCGGCGCCTTGCTGGTCACGAACCTCCTGCGGTCGCGCGCGCACAGGATCTGTGCAACCTCCCGGCGGGCAAGGGCGGTTCGGCGGCGAGTGGGGCGTCGGAAATTGCGAAAGCGCCCTTTCCCGCTGCGGGCGGCGCTGTTGCGGACGCGCGCACTGTGATCAACACGAACGCAGTAGGAATCGCTGAGAACATTATTGACACCACTAATTAGTGGTGTTATATTGCAAGAGTGAACGAAAAGAAAGTCCAAGGGCTGGTGGATCTTGGCCTGAACCGGTACGAGGCATCCGTCTATCTTTCTCTCCTGGAGCGCGGAGATTACGCACCCGCAAGCCTTGCGCAGCGCGCGGGGATACCGCGCCAGCGGATCTATGACGTGCTGAACTCACTCGAAGAAAAGGGGTTCTGTATTGTGAAGAGCACGCGCCCGCGCCTGTACGGGTGCGTGGATCCTTCGATAGCCCTCAAGAACCACCTGAGCAACAAGGGCAGGGAGCTGAGCGAGGAGCTCACGCGCATCGAGAAGCAGGCTGCGGATACCATCAACAGCCTTGCGCCCCTGTACCGGGCGGGGCTCCAGGAGAGTGATCCCTTTCAGTACATCGAGGTCCTTCGCACCTCGAACAGCATAGCCCGGCGCTCCCTCGAGCTGGCCATGGCCACGAAGTCGTTCGTCATTTCCTTCGTCAAGCTTCCCCTGATCCTCTCCACGGAGCAGAACATCCAGTTCATCCAGGAACCGCTCTCTCGGGGGACCCGTTACCGCTCGATCTACGAGGAGTCCGCGCTCGCGCTGCCGGAGGTGGCGGAGTTCGCGCTTGCCTGCGGCAAGCTGGGCCAGGAGATACGGGTGTGTGAGCATCTTCCGGTCAAAATACACGCGTTCGACGGGAAAACGGCCCTCCTCTCGCTGCAGGATCCTGTGGGAGGCAAGCCCTCGTTCACGGCCCTCGTCACCCATCACGTCGGCATGATCGAGGCGCTTACCATCACCTTCGAGGCGCTGTGGAGCACCGCCAAGGCGGACAGGCATGGAGGCCGTCGGAATGAATGACAAAGCCAGAGGCGCGTCCCTCATCGAAGGATACCGGCCCGGAATCATAGGCAGGATCGTCGAGCTCCACGGGATGTACTATGCCCGGGAATGGGGGGTCGGCGCTGAGTTCGAGAGCCTGATGGCTCGTGAGGTCTGCGACTTCATCGAAGGCTATGATCCCGGGCGGGACCTCCTCCTGTCCGCCGCCGTTGCCGGGCGAGTCGTCGGAACCATCGCCATCCTTCGTCCCGAGCCGGGCAGCGACTCCGCGCGGCTGCGCTGGTTCCTCCTGGATCCAGGCTGCCACGGACAGGGCATTGGATCAGAGCTCTTGTCGCGCTCTCTGCGCTTCGCGCGTGAACGCTACACCCGGTGCTATCTCTGGACGGTGACAGGCCTGCCCGCCTCCATGCACATGTACGAAAAGATCGGCTTTCTGCCTGTCAAATACGAGATCGACAACCGCTATGGAACCGAGCTCACGAGCGTCCAGATGGAGCTCGATCTGAGAGCAGGAGGTCTCCCATGAAGCTCAGCATCAACGATGCGAATGACGCCAACCGAAAACAAGGCGCTGCCCGGCTGATCCTGCGGCATGGGGAGATGCTCACCTTCCGTCTCGCCCGGGGTTCGATCACGGTATCCTGCATGGCGGGATGCCTCCATCTGACCCAGACGGGAGATCCGCAGGATCATCTCCTTCTTCCCGGTGACAGTCACACGTGCGCCCGCCGGGGAAAAGTTGTTGTGACCTCTCTGAGGAGCCCGGCCGCGGCGGCGATTGCGGCGACGGAACCTCTCACGGGAAAACATGGCATGCGATGGGACGGCCTTTCCAGGCCTGCGGCGTAATCGCCCGAACAGCCATTAGCTTCCACCGGTAGCCGACACCCCACACCGTTTCGATGTGCCGGAGCCGCGACGGATCCTCCTCGATCTTCTCCCTGAGCCGCCGTGCGTGGACCCCGGTGTTCGAGGGTTCCACGTACATGTCATCGCGCGGTTCCTTGATCGACTGGCCTGCTCGGAGACGGGCATCCGAGGTTCAACAGGCGCGGAGGCCGTGGCCCTTTTTCTTGACTGGATGCGCGGTCTTCGGGGACCTCACGCTGTCCGACCCTCTCGACTGGAGGGGCTGAAAGGCAAAGAAAAAGCTTGGCAACCGCCTACCCTGGGGCCACGGAAATGGGGAGCCGTTCTCTTTCGGACGGCTCCCCTTCGGGAAGGCCTAGTTGACCGTGATTGGAATCGTTACACCGCCTCCAACGTACAAACTTGAGTGCGGAAGGGCGTTGCTGAAGGCAATCCCGTCCGTGGCACCGCCACTCACTGTTCCGGCTGTCGCAATTCCGACAAGCACAGTGTAGTTGCCTGCAGCGAGGGTGCCTGGGGGAACTACCGCCCCGGCAGCACCTATCGCAACCTCCTGAGGACTCCCGCCCGCCGGCCAGACAATACCTGAGCTGCCCATGACAGCGACAAGGTAGGATGATCCTGTTGTCCGCGATCCTCCAGACCAAAGAATGGAATTGCCATTCGCCAGCGCCCAGGTTGCGCCTGAAGTCGGTTGGCTCACGTTCGGATACGAGGAATACTGAGTTGCCGATGATGGCGCCTCTGGGCCCTCAGTCTAGCTGGCTTCTTAATGAGAAGAACAGTCCAGTCGCTTCTGCTGTCGACGATATTCGCTCGGGCTTATGCCCACTGTTTTTCTGAATGCGTCGTTGAAGCTCGACTTTGCGGGAAAACCCGCTTCCAGCGCAATCCTGAGGATCGTAGCGTCCGGACACTCGTTCAGAAGAGACTTTGCGCGTTGCACCCGTTTTTCCCTGATCAGATCAGCAATAGTCTGTCCGCTGTGCTCGTTGACTACCCGGGAGAGCAGATAATACGGGACGCCGAGGCGCCTGGCCAGACGTCGCGGGTTCATGCTGTCCGGCGATAGGTCGACGCAAGACGAAAGAAGCTTTGCCGCGCTGTCGACGATGACCGCGGCCTCGGCCCGCTCAAGGGGCTTCCCTCCATACTTCGCTTTCATCCGGGATTCCCTGCTGCCAAAGAGCAGCTCTGGCCGCGTGACGATGTAGATTCCAGCGAGCCCGATGAACAGGAGCTAGAAAAACCATTGACGCCGGATTCACCCATGGTGAAAGCGGCGGGAAACCCCCGCCTCTCGCGTTCGCAATGCGAATGCCGAATCCAATCCAGCGAACAGCATGGTAGACGGCGTAACACGCCGCCACGCCCAGGACGAAGTGCGTGTAGATCCTCTCACGCGCTCCATTTTCACCGGGCCGCAGGTATCGCAGGCTCGCGCCTGCGTAATGAACAAGCTGAACAGTTTCCCCCAGGGCCAGGATGTTGATGTAGAAAATGGGAACAAAGACAGCCGTACCCGTATGCGGCGGGATCGCGCCATCAATCCCTGCTGATCCAATGGCGCCCCGCGCCACCACCGCTGCAGCCGGCAGGTTCACGAGGGATGGAAGGTAGTGGACAAGGGGGCGGCGTGCTGGATCTCCATACATGACCCGCATGAACAGAAACAATGAAGGAAGCCCGAAAAGGAAGTTCGCAAAAATGAGAAATGTCGTAAGCCATTGAGATCCCCGCTTTGTTCAACAATGTCCTTGAGAAACAGAAGGGAAGCCTGAAGGCATACGATGGACAGGAAGTATCGCCCGCGCTCCGTTCGATTGGGAGCGGCCAGGAGAGCACAGGCGACAAACATGGAAACGGCGAAGCCCGCGGATTTGAGGAGCAAAAGCGTGTTCATGTCGAGTCGAGACTACCATGGGATGGGGTTGCTGAACACCAACCACGTGGACGCCGTTGTCAAACGCGCGCGTTCAGCATGATGCCCGTGCGCGGGGTACCCGTTCCACTGCTGGTCCACCCACCAAAGGTAGCCGTAACCCGAGCTTTCGCTCGGTTCATATCGGTCACTTTCACATTGCGTGCTCGCCTATGGCACTTTCCCGACGAACAGCTCGCTTGCGGGAATCCGCGGAGAGCGAATGAATGCTCCCTCCGGTAATGCCTCAGGGGTCGGGCGGATCATGGTCATTCCAGCGTAGCGCGGAAAAACAGGCCAATGCAACGCTCACGTGCCACTTTGTTTTCCTGCCCTGCTCTCAGGCTTCCAGGAATTCCTTCCAGGCCTCGGGATCCAGCCCGATTGCCGCGCGCGCTCCGTCGCGAACCACCGGTGTGCGCAGGAGAAGGGCGTCCCGTAGGATCTCTTCCTCGGGATTATGGTCGATATGCGCAAGACCGCGCGCCTTGGCGCGCAGAGACCCGAGATCGATCAGAGCGTCCCTGCCGACCGCCGCGGCGACCGCCCGGAGCTCGCCTGCGCTGATTCCTTTCTCCGCGAGGTCGATGAGCTGGTACCTGACGCCGCGCTCCTTGAAGAACCTCTCCGCCTTGCGGGTATCCGCGCATTTCCGCGTCCCGAATATCTGGAGACCCATGACGTCAGTATAGCCCTGGAGGTATGGTCTGGTCCCGCTATTCTGGCAGGGGCAG
>CAWJSK010000016.1:0-134421 GCA_963845535.1 uncultured Spirochaetota bacterium | reverse complement strand
GGCCGGTCGAAGTGAAGCCGCAACCAGGCTGGCCGCGCCCATCGCTAAGATGGCTCGTCGGGACGCCGATTGAACCGCCCCGGGTTCTCCGGAGCGCTTTTATTCCATTTCGCTCATCTTATAATGAGTCTCGCAATAACATACTTGTCGGTAGGTGCATTGTATATAGGAATTTTGAGATATTACCACAATAAGCTGAATAGCAACTTTCCATGGTGCTATGCGCGGTATCGCACAAACGACAGTCTTTGTTTTTTCTATTTTGAAGGCATTCTAGAGCTGAGATGACACATCGGCGTGATGTGAGGACGCGTTGGCCATATCAAATCGTTGGACCAGTCGCCTGAGATTTTGTCTGATAAGGCCCAACTTTGTCCTAATCGTCGGGTGGGGCTGGATGATGCGGCGGCGCTGGTCAACTCTATGTTATGGCGCACCAAGCCGAGAGCGAATTGATAGTTGTCCTGCCGGATCAACTATCACTTGACCTGAGCGATGCGCTATCGATACTCTTATTGACATACGGTTGCCTTATCGATAGGAGTCATTCATGACCACTGTAACGATCTCGCCGAAGTACCAAGTCGTTATTCCCAAAGAAGTCAGGCAGCAGCTTGGCTTGACTCCTGGACAGAAGGTACAGACTATCGTTTTCGAGGATCGAATTGAATTGATTCCGGTAAAGCCCATCAAACGAATGAAAGGGTTTCTCAAGGGAATAGACACAAAGATTCCAAGGGAATCGGATAGAATATGAATGTTGTAGACTCAAGTGCCTGGCTAGAATATGTTGCCGCAGGGCCAAACTCAAACTTCTTTGCTGAGGCCATTGAGAACACTTCCGAACTGGTTGTCCCAACGATAAGCCTTTACGAAGTCTTCAGACGGATTGTTCAACAACGATCAGAGAATGAAGCTCTTCAAGTAGTGGCCGTCATGCAGCAAGGCAAAATTGTTGAATTGGATTCAAGAATAGCTCTGAGTGCCGCTCGCATTAGCATTGACAATCAGTTGCCTCTTGCAGACAGTGTCATCTTAGCCACGGCAAAAGTGAACAACGCCGTTCTGTGGACACAGGATTCCCATTTTGAGGGAATGCCGAATGTCAAATACAAGAAACAAGCCGGTTGAAAGCGGCGAGGAAGCACGCAAGTCCTGGTGCGCCATTCGGAACTTTAACCGTAGAACCTTGAACCGCCGGCATTTGTCTTCGTTCGGGGCGGCACGTGAACTCTATGTCAGGCGGAGCCGAGAGCGTCATGGGTACGCTCGTGCGAATCGACGGCGTATCCGCGGAAATGAAGGGCATAGTTGCTAGCTGCCCCCATCGGCGGTACTCTTAGGTAATGCGCCCCCTTCGGTATTCCATCAACGTCACATTGGACGGGTGCTGCGATCATCGTGCAATATCCGCCGACGAAGACTTGCATCGTCACGCGGTCGAGAACCTCGCCCAGGCCGATGCCCTCCTCTTTGGCCGGGTGACCTACGAAATGATGGAGGCAGCGTGGCGGCCGCCGGCGCAGGCGGGCGCGAGGCCTGACTGGATGGAACCCTTCGCCCGGACGATCAACGCGGCAAAGAAGTACGTCGTGTCGAGCACCCTGGGCCGGGTCGATTGGAACGCGGAGCTTGTGCGCGGGGATCTGGGAAAGGCCGTTCAGCAGCTCAAGCGGGAGTCGGGTAAGGGACTGTTCGTGGGAGGCGTAAAGCTCCCTCTTGCGTTGGCGGAGCTGGGATTGATCGATGAGTACGAGTTCGTGGTGCAGCCCAGGCTCGTCGGCCATGGGCCGATGTTGTTCGCGGGGCTATCGAAGCGTGTCGACTTGAAGCTCGTAAGCCGGCTGGAGTTCGGCTCGGGGGCGGTGGCGATGCGGTATGAGCCGAGAAGGTAGCCATCGGGCTTGTTAGCCCGAGTCGGCCGCATCATGGAGTAGCTCGGGCCAGGCCTTCCACCGCCTCACCGCGAGACACCATGCCCTCGCGAAGTGCCGCCTAACAAGCAGAGCGTCAAACCTAAGCCGACTGCGCCTTCGCCGGCTCAGCCTCTTTGTGAACTGCAATTCCACCGGCCACCATGAGGATTCCCGCTCCTTCCACCAAGGTGGGGACCTGGTGCAGGAGGACGGCCCCGATGAGAGTGGCCGTTGCGGGGAGGATCGACAGCATGAGCGCAAAAGTGGCCCGGGGCAGCCTTGCCATGGCAAGCTGATCAGTAACGTAGGGGATCACGGACGAGCAGATCCCCACGCCGATGCCCGCGAGGAGAAGCGCCGGCCGCGTGAACGCCGGCAGCGCGTCAGTCAACCCGAGGGGCGTTATAGTGACCAGGGCAACAAGCATGGCTGCGCCCAGCCTGTCGATCCCGGCTGCCCCGCCGTCCCTCGCAATCCTGTGGCCCAGCACCACGTACAAGACGAAGAGGCCGCAGTTCGCAAAGGCGAACAGAAATCCCAGGAGCTGCCCTGCCAGGCGTACGTCGGTGAGCAGCCATCCCCCTGCCGCTGCAAGAGCCAGGGCAAGCATGTTGCGGATTGTGCGGCTGCCGAAGGCCGCCAGCGCCACGGGCCCAATGAACTCGATGGCGCCCACGGTGCTGAGGGGGATCCTCGATATGGCGAGATAGAAGCAGGCGTTCATGAGGCCCAACACGACTCCCATTCCAAGGAGAAGCCAGCGCGTTGCCGCGGAGCCTGACGTGAACGCCCTCCATGGCCGGCGCCAGGCTGCGAATACGACTGCCGCGGTTGCTATTCTCAGCCACGCGACGCCGAGGACCGAGACGCTGGAGAAAAGGAGCACCGCAAAAGCCGGCCCCAGGTAATGGAAAATCGCGCTTACGAAGAAGTATGCGTGAGGGGGAATCTTTCGCGCTTGACCCGGCGCGTCGTTGGTTCGTACGTTCATGAATGCAAGGATACGAAGGGATTTTTCGAGAATCTATGTTGATTATGAGGAAGAATGAAGAACAACCCTCAAGATGAAAGGCAAAAAGGGATTTTTGCCTTAGGGCCTTTGGACGGGAGGCTCGACGCGGTGAATGTGCGCATCCTCGGGGAGCTTCAGCGCGAGCCGCGGCTTTCCATGACGGAGCTCGGACGCCGTGTCGGTTTGTCCTCACCTTCGGTGACGGAGCGCGTGCGAAGAATGGAGGAGACGGGCGTGATACGGGGGTACCACCTGGACATTGATCCCGCGGCGCTGGGACTGCCGGTCTCCGCGTACATCCGCATCCGTCCCAACCCCGGACAACTCCCGAAAATTGCGGAGCTCACCCGACAGATCCCGCAGGTTGTGGAGTGCCATCGGGTGACCGGTGAGGACTGCTTTATTCTCAAGGTGCACATTCCCGCCATCAACCAGCTTGACCGCCTCCTGGACATCTTCCTGGCCCATGGTTCAACCACGACGACCATCATCCAGTCATCGCCGGTTCCCCTGCGTCCGCCCCCTTTGCCAGGGAGTGACGGTTAGGAGCCTGTCGGGCGATGGCGCGTCTGATCGCGCTTCGCGCGATGCACCCTATCGAGCCCCTGAGGGCGTCAGCCTCTTCTGCGCGTGGATGAGGAGGCAATGGTAGGGACGGCAGATGCTCCCGCCGCGCCGGGTGATGAAGCGGTGGATGCAGGCAGCAACTCTTTGCTGAAGGGTTCTGGGGAGGGAAAGAAAATCCGAATACGTGCGGAAAAGTCCGACGTATTCCTCCGCCGTATACGTCTGGTGCCATGAATGGCGACAGATGCTGGGCTGTTGGAAAAGACCGCACCCGTCCATTTCCCGGGACCATCCCCGCACCTCATCCTCGTAGTCCCATCTGCAAAGACGGCCACCGGATTCCCGATGGATCAGGCTCGAAAGCATCTCGAGGTCTTCCCCCTGGGGGGCTGCCGGATAGTTGTACACGAGCGCAATCGATCCTCCCGCGCGCAGAAGGCGGGCGGTCTTTCGCAGCCGTATCTCCGGAGCTATCCAGTGGAACGCCTGGGCGGAAAAGACCAGGTCGTAGGCGCCCGAAGGAAGCGCGGCCTTTTCGAAGCGCTCAGAGATGAAACGGACATGGGGCCACAGCCTGAGCTTCTCCCGAGCCACGGAAATCATGTTCTTCCCGGGGTCCACGCAATCCATGGCATAGCCGCGGTAGGCGAGGGGGAGCGTCGCCTGCCCCGTGCCGCATCCGATCTCCAGGAGGCGGGAGCCGGGCCGCAGGTTCGACAGGTCGATCATTTCCTGGATGACCACGTCCGGGTATGCGGGCCGATGATGATCGTAGGCGGCCGCTGACTCATCGAAGAGTCCGCCGTGGGTGATGTCGAACCGCGGACCGGTTCGTGGCGTGCTGCGCCACGGAAGGGTTTTCAAGGATGACATTCTTTCTTTAGTGTCGGTCCGACTGCTTCCCTCGTTGAGCAGCAAAGAGTTACAGTTGATGGTGGACATTTCAGGAGAAAACGCAGATGAGCTACGAGATCTTCAAAGCGATTGTAGAAACCGGTGAGGACCTTGCTCTTGTGACCGTGATCGACGCCCGTGGTTCCGTGCCGAGGCATCCGGGATCAAAGATGCTCGTCCGTGGCGGGTCGGTATTTGCCGGAACCGTGGGGGGCGGCAAGGGAGAGGCTCGGGCAATCGCAAAGGCCGGGGAGTGCATCCAGGGAAAGAATGCGGCCCTGCTCAGCCTGGACTTCCAGGGAGCGGAGGTGGAAGGCCAGGACATGATTTGCGGAGGCACTGCCAGGATCCTCGTCGAATACATTGCCGACCGTGAGCCATATCGGATCGCGTTCAAGAAGCTCGAGCAGGGGGAAAGGGTCCTGATCGCCAAGACCTTGCCCGGCGGCGTGGAGGACCCGGCAGGCACCGTTGCCATCGCCGTCCTGGATGAGAAAGGCTCTCCCGCTTTCCATTCGCTTCCCACCGCCGTCCGCCGGGGCGCGGAGCGCTGCCTCGACTCCGGCAGGCCGACGTTCCAGGAGGAGGAGAGGGTCTTTTTCGATCCTGTGTTCCCCGAGGAGAAGCTTCTGATCCTGGGGGGCGGGTACGTTGGACAGGCCGTGGCGGCGCTGGCTGCCAGGCTGGACTTCAAGATCACCGTGGCAGACGATCGTAAGGAGTTCTCCGCGGCCGGCAGGTTTCCGCCCGGCGCGCAGACGCTCTGCGGAAGCTACACGGACGTGGTCAGCCGGTTCCCATCCGACTCCGCCACCTACGTCGTGATGGTCACGCGAGGGCACCTCACGGACCTCGAGTGCGTCCGGGCAGTGCTCAAGAAGAAGTATCGCTATGCGGGGTTCATCGGCAGCGAGCGCAAGGCGAAACTCCTGCGCGAGCAGCTTCGCAGTGACGGTTTCGATCAGGGAAAGATCGACGGCCTGCACGCGCCCATCGGGCTCGACATCAAGGCGGAGACGCCGGCCGAGCTTGCCGTGTCAATCCTTGCGCAGATGATAGCGGTGAGGCGTAACGCCGAAGTCCCTGCCGTCCGCTGACAACACGGGCTTTCAGCACCCGGGAGCCATTCGTACAGCGCGCTGCTTCTGCCCGGGGCTCCGCGGTCGCGCAAGCAGCTTTCGCGCGGCCCGTTGGATATGTCCTTTCCTTTCAGCGGTCTTGTATGACCGCTCGATCAGGGGGTCGACATACACGAGGGAAGGCAAGCGCAATGTACGTTTGTCGTTCAGGGTGTGATGGAAATATCGCCGGGACGGCTTCATGTGGACGCCCGAGCCGTCCGCGCCGATCTTGTTGACTATTGACTCGACGGGAACCAGGCACACCGCATGATGGGCGAAGTGCGCATAGGTCCAGCGGATTGCCCAGGAATCCAGCTCCCCGTGGACCTGTTGCAGCCCCGTTCCACGATCCGCACCTCGAGAGACTCCGCGGCCGAGCGGGCCATTTCGGCAACCAGCGCAACGAGGGGGACGTCCTCCTCGGTCCTGGGCCCATCGAGGAAGAGATACAGCGGAGTCTCATGCGCCTCGGGGTTCGCGGCGATGCTGGCAAGACATTTGGCGAGGTGGTGCGGGCGGTTATAGGCGAAGAGGGCGATGGGAGAACCAGACCCGCGAGATCCGGGCGTTGCAGCGGTCATACGGAGTATTAGTCGCCGGGCCTCGACGACAGGTTCCCATCCCTCGTAAGGATCCCTTCCCTGGCCGTCCTGCCGGCTTGTCCGCGGCTAATCCGAGGCGAGGTCGTTCAGCAGGGAATCAAGGGCTTCACCGGAAGCGGAAGAGCCTTCTTTGTGATACTCGGCTCTCTCATCCGATGAGGAGCGGAAGAGGTCGTTCACGAAAGTCGTCACGGCCTGCTGCATAGCGGCCTTTTCGCGCACGGCGGAAACGATGAGGATGGACGCCGGGACCGCGAGAGCAAGGAACGCGGCGGCAGTGGCGGCAAGGGCGAACCGTCTGAGGTGACCCGGCGCGGCTCTGGCGGATGCGTTTGCAATTGGCCGCGCGTAGTCGGGAGCGGGGAGCCGGACCGTCGCTTCCTCCAGCGTGTCCCGGAGGTTTCGGGAAAGGCCCTCCAGGAAAGCCTCGAATGCCGCGCACTCATGGCAATTGAGCAGGTGCTCCGCAGCGCTTTCGCGCGGTTTTTCCCCCGCGTCATGCAGGTCTTGAAGCGTCCCGCGAACGCGAATGCATTCGTTCTTTGCCTTGTTCTTCATTTATTCCTCCATCCCACCCAGAAGCCGCGCCAGCTTTTCCCGGCTCCTGTGCAAGCGCGACTTCACGGTGCCTTGGGGGATCGAAAGCACGCGCGCAATTTCCTCCACCGACAAGCCCTCGGATTCCTTCAGCACAACCAGGAGACGCTCGTCGGCGCCAAGGGACGCCAGGGCCCTTCGGAGGGCTCCGCGGCTCTCCTCACGCACCAGGCCCTCGTCCGGATCGAAAACCGCCTCCCGGGAGGCGGCGCTCCGCACCAGGGCCTCGCGACCTGCGGCCTCCACGCGCCTTCTTTCCCGACGCTTGGAGCGAAGCATGTCGATTGCGGTGTTGCGGCAGAGACGGTAGAGGAATGTCCGGAAGGAAGATTGGAAGCGGAACCTTGCAATCCCCACGTAAAGGGCCGCGAGTATCTCCTGTTCAGCATCCTCCATGTCCTCCGCTGCGCCGTTGAAGAGCCCCGCAAGGAGTCTCCGAATGGCTGGTCGATGCCTCTCGAAGAGCGTGACGAAAGCGCCATGGTCGGAGGTGGCGGCAAACTGTCGGGTCAGCGCCTCGTCCGCGTCTGCCACCCTGGCGTTTACTGCGTCTGAGATGATTCGTCCTCCCCCAGCAGATCGAGCAATTCCCTCAGGAGCGTCTGGGTCCTCTGCCGCTGCAGTGCGCCCCCCGGGTTGTCATCAGCCGTCACGGACGCGGGACCGGCCCCGGACGGACCCTCGCTCCTCGATTCGGCGCGAAGCAACTGCCTGCGCAATCGCAGGTACAGCACGAGTTTTTGCCATTTGCGATCTCCGATGAGCTGGCGCACCAACATTTCCCGCTGTATCTGCGCGATCCTCATCCGCGCCTCCGCGTCCGTGGCCGCGTGGACGAGCCTGTCGATCTCCTGAGGATCAGCTTTCGGGTCCATGAGCAGTTGGGCGAGCTGCCTTTTGGCTGCGCGCATGTCCTGCTGCGCCGCGCGAATTCCCGGCTGCGCTTGCTGCTGGATGACGGAGAACTGGTTGATCTGGTCATCCGTGAGCCCGAGCCGACGCAGCATTTGCTTGTTGTCCATGGCCTGGCCGGAAGCGACAGCCGCCGTGAAAGCCAGGGAAAGAAGCAAAATCACCGTTCTTTTCATAGCAATCCTTTTGTCGCCGGTTTGTCAGGCCCGGTTCTCCGCCGTTCTTCCTCGCGCGACAAAAGAGAGGCCGCGAAGAAGGAGTGAGCACGTGGGCGGCGTGAACCAGTCCTATGCCCCCTTTTCGCGGAGGAGAGTCGTCAGAAGTATATCTCCGCGTGAAGGTGGTCCCTGGGCACCCCGCGGCCCCTCAGGATGGCGTAGGCCTCGTAGATCATGTCGCTGTTGCCGCACAGGTAACAGCGGCATGCCGGATCCGGCGGACGCTCCCGAAGGCGCGTGGTGACCCTGCCGGGAAAGCCGCCGCCGGCTGACCGTGTTACGCACGAAAGGTAGCGTGAGGAGTCGAAGACGTCCGAATCGAAACACTCCTCCGCGGTGCGCACGCCATGCAGGATCATGTAGTCGATGCCGGGATAGCTTCGAACCAGGCAGTGAAACGGGGATATCCCGGTGCCGGTCCCGATGAACAGGAACTTCGCGGAGCCCCTCTCCTCGGGATCCGTGACAAAGCTCCCGTACGGTCCTTCCACCGACAGCGCGTCCCCTGGTTCGCAACGCCTGAGCGCGCGGGAGACCAGCCCGCCCTCCACCGCTCGGATCAGCACTTCCAGGAAGGGGTCGCCGGCCCCCGAGTAGATCGAATACTCACGCATGGCGATCGAGCCTTTCAGGCCGAGGTTCACGTATTGACCGGGCTCGAAGAGAAACCCATGACGGTCGAAACGCAGGACAGAGGCGCTTTCGCTCAGGTGCCTGACATGATGAACGCGGTAAACGGGCCTTTCCATCACGAACTCTTCTGCGACAAAGCCTATCCGAGGCTTGCCGTCACGCCAAGCCTTTGCCTATATTTTGCTGGCTCGTGAGTGACATCATCCGCGAAGGGCCTGTTCATGACCTGTTTGGAAGGCCCCTCCGCGATCTTCGTATTTCGGTCATCGACTCATGCAACTTCCGATGCCCGTACTGCATGCCGGCGGAGGTATTCGGCGAGGCGTACCAGTTCCTGAAACCAGCCGAGCTCCTCACCTTCGAAGAGATTGCCCGTGTCGCCGGACTGTTTGTGCGCCTCGGCGTGGTCAAGATCAAGCTCACCGGCGGGGAACCGCTCCTGCGCCCCTGGCTGCCCGAGCTCGTGGAAAAGTTGTCGGGAATCCCGGGTATGGAAGACCTGGCCCTCATCACCAACGGCGCTCACCTTGCGCGCATGGCCGGGACGCTTCGGGCCGCCGGCCTCCGGCGGCTCACCGTCAGTCTCGACTCCCTGGATGACGAGACGTTCGCCGTGATGAACGGCCGCGCTCACCGTGTGCAACCAGTCCTCGAGGGGATCCAGGCAGCCGAGACGGCGGGATTTCGCGCCATCAAGCTGAACTGCGTGGTGATCCGCGGGATGAACGATCATCAGGCGCTGGACATGGTCCGCCATTTTCGGGGCACGGGACACATCGTCCGATTCATCGAGTTCATGGACGTGGGCAACCGCAACCGGTGGCGCCGGGAGCTGGTTGTGCCGTCACGGGAGCTGCTCGAGCGGATCAACGCGCTCCATCCCCTTGCTCCCGTCGAGCCCAACTACCGGGGCGAGGTCGCCTCCCGCTACCGTTTCCTCGACGGCCAGGGGGAGATCGGGTTCATCTCCTCGGTGAGCCAGCCGTTCTGCAGCAACTGCACGCGCCTGCGCCTCTCGGCGGACGGCACGCTGTACACGTGCCTCTTTGCCGCCCGCGGCTTCGATCTTCGCGCCCCGTTGCGCGGCGGCGCCTCGGATGCGGAGCTTCTTTCGCTGATCAGGGACTTGTGGACAAGGCGCGCGGACCGCTACTCTGAGGAGCGCGCCGCGAAGGACAACCACGGCGGAGGGAAGGCGGCGCGGAAGGTCGAAATGTACACCGTGGGAGGGTAGGAGAGACGTTGGCTGAGAAGACACTACGGATGCAATACTTCGCGGCTTTTCGAGAGGCGGCGGGGCGGAACGCGGAGGAATTGAAGAGCGCCGCCTCCACCGCGGCGGATGTGTATGACGAAGTGGCTCTTCGCTACGGATTCTCCTTTGACCGCTCCATCCTGCGCGCCGTGGTGAATGACACAATCGTTCCCTGGACAGCGGAGGTCCGTGACGGGGACACGGTGGTCTTCCTTTCCCCTTTTGCAGGCGGTTGATGGGTGACTTCGAGCCATTCGAGCTGAGTGACAAGCCCCTCAGGGTGAGTGAGCTCGCCGCATCCCTTCCCGGCGCTCATGCGGGAGCCTACGTCTCCTTCGAGGGCAGGGTCCGCGACACGAACGACTCCCGCGCCGTGGTCGGCCTTGAGTATGAGGCGTATCCCGCGCTCAGCCTGGCTGAGGGGACTGCGATCGTGCGTGAAGCGCAGGCAAACGTCATTGCCGCCCGGTGCGTCCACAGGGTGGGACGGCTTGCCGTAGGAGAGGTGGCCATCTGGATTGGCGTGACCGCCGGCCATCGCGAGGAAGCGTTCCAGGCCTGCCGTTACATCATTGACGAGGTAAAGCGCCGGGTCCCCATCTGGAAAAAGGAGCACTACCGGGACGGAAGCTCGGAGTGGATTGGCCTTGGGGACGGCCACGCCTCAGAGCGCAGCCCTTCACGCGCTCCCTTCGCGCGCCGCTCCTGAGGTTCACTGTGCAAGCCAGCGAGTGCCGCAGATAGTATTGAAATCACACGTGGGGCACGCGCGTTTCCTGTCCTCCGTGGGAACGAAAGGGACGTCGGAGGAAACGATCTCCTGGAGCAGCGAGTGGATCACGGCCTGGAGCCGGGGAATCTCGCGCGCGGCCTCGTCCTGGTCCGTGAAAAGGGGAAGCTCGATGGCGCGGTCCAGCCGGGTCCTGCCCAGGAGCAGGAACATCGCGCGCGGCTGGACCGACTGGTCCGCGCCTTCACGCAGGAGCAGGTACACGGGAAGCTGCAAGCTCCCCAGAGCGCCGCTCCAGGTTTCGCGGCGGTCAACGTCCAGCTTCTTGAAATTGATTGCGTTGCTTTTGGCATCATGTCCGGTCTTGTAGTCCATGACAAAGAGGACGTCACCGCGCCTCTGCACGGCGTCCAGCCGGCCGCTCAGCGTGAACCCCCGCCACTCCCGCATGAGGCGTTCCTCCACGGCCACCATGGTCACCGCTGTTTCCTGCACTAACGGGCCCATGTAGTCGCTGAGAAACCGCCCCACGTGCGCCTGGATCTGCGCGTGAAGCAGGCGGCCTGCCCCGGCATCCCAGCCTCCGTATGTTGAGGCGAATTGCCTGTCCACGAGAGCTGCCATGCGGGTCCCGTCCAGGTCCGCCGGCTGCATCTGTCTTCCCACGAGGGGGAGAAAGAACTCCGCCAGAATGGAGTGCACCAGCGTGCCGATGTCCGCCTTCTCGTATTCTCCGGTCACCTCTTCGCGTTTCGACAGGCCAAGAACGCGACTGTAGTAGAAGGAAAGCGGGCACCGGAGATACGCATCCAGGCCGGAGGCGCTGAAGGGGCGGGCGCGAAGAAGGTTCGCCATTTCCGCGGTCTTTGCCACCGCGGCAGGAGGTCTGTTCGACAAATTGACCTTGTACTGGATGGCCCGCACGTACGGCCGGCTCTCCACCGTGCGGTCCCTGAGCTGCTGCTCCCAGAGAAGCTCCTCGACGAACCGGGACTTCTGCTTTTCGCCGTTGTCGATGAAGAACACGGAGAGCTCGCGCGCACCGCGGGTGAGAAGGGAAAAGTAGTACTTCTCCATGGCTTCCTGGTCTCGCGGCGTGGAAAGGTGCAAGGCCCGACGGACCGAGAGGGGGAGAAGCGAATCCTCCGAGCCCGTCCGGGGAAGCACTCCTTCCACGGCATCGAGGACGAACACCCGCTCGAAGGAGAGGTTTCGGGTCTCCAGGGAACCGAGGACCTGCAGGCCCCGAAGCGGCGTGCCGGGGAAGCGCTGGTAGCGGCTCTCCAGGTATTTCCTGAGGAGCGTGAAATAGCTGCGCGGGTCCTGGAAGGAGACGTCCCGCATGAGGGACCGGGAGATCGTCTCCAGGGTTTCGATGAATGATTGCGCGAACGGCGAAAAGAAGGGATGGTCCCGCGCCGTTGTCATGTCGTGCACCCAGCCAAGACAGTCGATGCACCTGTCCGCGAAGTCTTTCACGTTGGTGAAGGACCGAAGCCGCGCAATGGTGGCGTCATGGATGGCGCGCAGGTGCGCGCGCAGCTCATGCGCCAATGCCGGCGTGCCGTCGGAGACAATGCTGAGCGCCGCCTGTTCGAAAAGAGACTCGTCGTCCTCGATGTCGGCAAGCGACGTGAACAGGCGCGTGCGCGCGCCGCTCAGCCTTTCCTCAATTGTGTGCATCAGCACACGGGTCGCGGATGCCGAGCCCTTGAACAGCGCGTTCTTGGTATAGGGGTGAAGCATGAAGGTGAGATATCGAGGCACGTAGACGCGTTCACCCTCCAAGGAGCCGACCAGCTCCATCAGGTCGTTCAGGAACCCATACACCGGCGTTCGAACCAGGGGGTAGCCGAGGGAGATGTTGTAATCCTCCCTGTCCATGCGCGAGAGGCAATGGCGCTGGACGGGAAAAAGCGTGTCCGCCGAAGGGAGCACGATCACGGTGCGCCTGTCAGGCTCCCCCAAGAGAGCGTTGAGCGCAAAGACCTGGCCTTGCCCGTCAGGGCTCTGGATCAGATTGACCGTTGGGGGAGCCGGGGGCGTCTCCGCGCGCGGCTCGCTCACCGCTCGGATGTCCATGTCCGAGAGTCTCTCCCGCATTCCGTTCGCGTCCTGGAAGACGAGCAAAGCTCCGGGGAGCGCTCCGACGGAGGAGAACAGCTTTCGCTCAGCCCTGGTCAGGGCGAAGAACCCTGCAAAGAGTATGCGGCGATAGCGGGCGAAATCCTGCTCTCTCGGCTCGCTGCACACCTCCCAGTAGCGAGAGGACCGTGTGGAAAGCCCCAAAGCTTTGATGCGATCATAAAACTCCCGGTAGAACACCTGGAGCTTCTGCAAGCTCTCACGCGAGCGCTCCGGGATTTTTTCCTCTATGAACGGCTGGATGTCGCCGACGGCGCGCGCGTCCACCCCCTCGATTCGGAGCTCCTCCAGGTCGTTGTAGATTTTTGTTCCGATGGAGAAAAAGGCGTCGGGAGTGAGGAACGCAGGTCCGCCCAGAGGCCGCGGAAGGCCTCGATGGATGTCGTAGAGGACCGCCACCGCATCGATGCTTTCGAGGTCCGGCCAGGGCTCCGGATGACGGTCGGCATGAAGCTCATCGATCAGCTCGTCGATGGAAAGGATGCGCGGAGGAATGAAGCTCACCTTCAGCTTTTCCGCTATGGCTTTCCGAAGGAAGTGCCCCGGCCGCCTGCCGGGGAAGACCACCAGACTATCCGAAAGGTCCGCCCCGTCAACGGTAATCGAGGCGGTAATGGAGGCGGTAATGTACGTGACAAGGTCCGCGCCCGCCGGGATCAGGACTGCCTTCAAGGAACAGACCTCGTTTCACCCCGGTCGAGGTACGCCAGGACGGCTTTCACCTGCCGCCCCGGGTAGACGGCCTGGAGGATACGCGCGTAGTTGGCGATCTGCTCCCGGTGCTGGTCCGCCTGATCCTCCTCCGCGCCTGTTTTCCAGTCGATGACCGTGACGCAACCCTTGTCCACCACCACCCGGTCCATCCGGAAAAGCTTCCCTTCTTCGCTGCACACCTCCCATTCGGTGAAGACAGCCCGTTCGGGCCGGGGAGAGAAAAGCTCCGCAAGAGGCGGCCGACGGATGAGGAAAGCTGCTGCTCGAGCCAGCTCCGCGTGGTCCGTCTCCGCATCAGCGCGCATTGCGCGCGCGGCCCGTCCCAGGGCCTGGAGGATCTGCGCTTCCACCTCGGCGGAGGCGTACGTGATTCGGGAAAGCGCCGCGTGCACCAGCTCTCCGCGTCCGCGTTCTCCGTAGCTGAGGCGCCTGGCCCCGACGGCGGGAGGGACGGGCCGCGCGGCGTGGGAAAGAAGCGCCGGCCTGGCGTGAGCGGCGCCCGGGGCCGGCGGTTGTCCCGGCGCGCCGTCCGCAAACCCGGTCTCGGGCAGAAGGTCGAAGGGGAAGGAATCCCGTTCGCCCTTCACTCCGATCACGTACATCTCTTCCCTGGCCCGGGTAAGGGCGACATACAGGCCGTTGAGCTTGTTGACTTTGTCCCGAAGCAGCTCCCCGTCATACAGCGCTCTCAGCTCGTCATCCCCTCGGGACAGTTGACGCGTGAGCTTCACGAGCTTGAGCTGACCGTCCTCCCGCAGCACCGTGTGGCTGAAGCCGCGGTTTCGTTCCCCGTAGAGGAGGGCAATGACCACCGGGAAACCCAACCCCTTTGCCTTGTGGATCGTCATTGCCCGGACAGAGTCCGCGCCTTCCGGCACGTCGATGTCCCACGCACTGCTCCCTTCACGGCCTTCGGCAAAACGAAGGAAATCCCGCAGGCTGTTGAAGCCCCTGCCCTCGAAGTCCTTGATGGCCTCCAGGAGCTTCGCCAGTGTGGCTTCCTCATCCGGCTTTCTCTCGAAGACGTCGAAGACCGCGTAGATTTCGCTCACGAGGTCGTAGAGGGGCAGGTACCCCGCGGAGCGAAAGAGCCCGGCGAAGAACCTTTTCCACGCCTCGGGAAACTCCTGCTGGAACGCCTTGTACAGTGGCCGCCTGTCCCGGCTCTCCAGGAGGAACCGGTGCAGCCGGGCCGGCTCCGGTGATCCTGCCGCGTCGTCCAACGCGGTCCTGAAGATTTCCCCCAGGATGAATGTGACGAAAGACAGGTCGTCCTTGGGGGAATCCAGGAAGGTGAGAAGCGCGAGCATCTCTCCGGCGGTCTTGCGCCGTCTCACGTCGAGGCTGCTGTAGGAGATGAACGGGACTCCCCTCTCATTGAGCCACGAGGTGGCCTTGACGACCTCGTCATTGCGGGAGGCGAGCACGGCAATGTCCCCCCACCGGTACCCCCGTCCGCGCAGCTCATCGATCACCGCGTGGAGCTTTTCTCTCTCCGGCGGGTCGTCATCGTCTTTCGCCACTATCTCCACTGAGACACGGCCCGGGGCGCTTGTGTCGTGCGGGTTTTGATGCCAGTCATCCAGGCCGCTTTGGCGCGCTGCTTCCCGGTACTCAGGCAGGACCGCTGCATTCTCCCGAAAAACGCGCTCGCTCACGCGGACCACCGCGGGCCGGCTCCTGTAGTTCGTGTGCATGGACAGCGTGGTGTGCTGTCGAGTGGACGGGAAGGGGCTTTCCCTCTCCATGTTCCTCATGATCGTGTAGTCCGCGTGGCGGAAGCCGTAGATCGCCTGCTTCGTGTCGCCCACGACAAAGAGGCTCCCTCCCTGGGCAAGGGAGTTCTCGATGAGGGGGTGGAGGTTCTTCCATTGTATTGGCGATGTGTCCTGGAACTCGTCAATGAGGTAGTGAAAAACCTTCTCCCCTAACCTGAAGTAGACCTCCGGCACCATGTCCTCCGACAGGCAGGACAGGAGCTTGCGGCTCACATCCGAGATGAAGACGATGCCCCTGGTCTTCTTGACGCGCTCACGGGTGGCACTGAGCTCTGCATGGAGACGCAGGTACGGGGCATAGAAGCCGCGCGCCATGAGCGCCGCGTACTCTCCCGCCAGGGCTCGCGTCTCTTCCCAGACCGCAGCGATTCTCTCCCATGCCGCAAGGTCACGAAGATCCTGGGCCGCCGCACCTGGGCTGTGCGTCTTTTGCGCGGCTTTTTCACGGGGCCCGTTGCCATGCCGCGCGTGGCAATATCCACGAACATCCCTGCCCGCGCTGAAGCCAGCGACCGTCGGAACGCGGACCGGGGGGTTTCCTCCAGGCCGCTCACGCGCACGAGCTGATCGACCTCCTCCAGGCACGCGAGGATCCGCCTGCCAAGCTCCCGCGCCGCGCCCGCGGTCTCTTCGATCAGAGGGTCTGCTTCGAGCATGCCGAGGTGCTTTTCCATCTCCATGACCCTCGAACGCAGCGCGGATGCGGGCTCCCAGGGAAAGCCGTCGGCTTCCCCTCTCTGGTTCACGAGGGCTGCGACCGTCTGGTCCAGCACCATGGCTGCCGTGCTCCCCTGGCGAGCGTCACGAAGGAAAAGATCGAAGGCGTATTCCATGAGCGGCGTAGGGTCCAACTCGATCTGGAAATCCGGCGGCACCCCCAACTCGATTGCGGAAGCCCGAAAGATGGTGGACAGGAAGCTGTCGATGGTCTTCACCTGAAAGTCGGAGTACTGGCTGAGCACCTTCTCCAGCGTCTCCCCGGCCCGGCGAACGATCTCAGCCTCTCCGCCGCTTGTAACGCTGGCGATCTCCGCCAGGCGCTCGGGGTCCCGGAAGTGCAGGGACTTGAGCCACAGGAGGATGCTCTCCTTCATTTCCCGGGACGCGTTGTTGGAAAACGTGATGGCCAGGACGTTGCGAAGAGCGTTCTTCGGGACCACGGGGGAAAGGAGAAACTGGACGTACCTTTCGGTGAGGGTGCGCGTCTTGCCGGAGCCCGCCGACGCCTTGAGCACCGTGACGCTGGGAAGCTGAATGGCGCCGTCCGGCGCCAGGACGCTCAACGCCGGCCCCGCTTTCAGCGTTTCAGCCACGGCAGGGTATCAAGGTCGACGTTGCCCCCGGAGAGGATGATGGCGGTTCGGAGCCCGCGCACATCGAGCTTTCCCTCCAGGATTGCGGCCAGGGGAACCGCGCCGGAAGGCTCCACGACGATCTTCATTCTCTCCCAGATCAGCTTCATGGCGTGAACGATGGCTTCTTCGCTTACGGTGACGATCCGCGTCACGCGGGACCTCACGATACGGAACGTGTTGGGGCCGAGGGAAGTTCGAAGCCCGTCAGCAATGGTGCGCGGATTTCCCGAGGGATGCAGCACTCCTGTCGTGAAGGACTGGTACGCGTCATCCGCCGCGGCAGGCTCAGCGCCAATGATCTGCGCTGCCGGCAAAAGCGCGCTCACCGCCACGGCAGTGCCGCTCAAAAGCCCTCCTCCGCCGACCGGGGTCACCACCAGGTCCAGGCTCGGGACGTCTTCCATCACTTCCAGGGCGGCGGTTCCCTGACCGGCAATCACGCGAAGGTCATCCGAGGGATGGATGAAGACCGCGCCGCTTTGCTCCGCAACGTCCTTGAGGGCGCGCTCCCGGTCCTCAGGGGCATTGCCGGAGAATACGATCTCTGCGCCGTAGCCGCGCACCGCTTCGACTTTCACGCGCGGGGCGTCGCGCGGCATGACGATACACGCCGGGATCCCGCGAATCCGCGCCGCCAGCGCGAGTGCCTGCGCGTGGTTGCCCGAGGAATGGGTGACCACGCCGCGGCGCGCGTCGGCTTCCTCCAGGGAAAACACCGCGTTCACAGCTCCGCGGAACTTGAAAGCTCCCATGCGCTGGAAGTTCTCGCACTTGAAGAAGAGGGCGCCGCCGCTCAGGGCGTCCATCGTCGTGCTGGTGAGGATGGGCGTTCTGTGCGCGTGCGGGGCGATCCGCCGCGCCGCGGCCCTGACGTCGTCGATTGTTGGCCCCGCGGTTTCCTCCGCGGGCGGCCGGGATTCCTGATCCATGACGTAAGCCTTGAAGCACGGTGTGACGGGCCGTGCCTCAGTGTCAATACGGGCCCCTTGTGGGCGGCCTGGCCCCGCGGGTATACTTCATCATCAACACAGCGGTGTTTGTCATTCTCATCGGCCTCCTCTGCGCAGCGGCTGCCTCGATCATTGTCCTCTCCTATCGCGCCGCCCGGGTTTCCCATTCCCTCCAGCAGGCACGAAGCGACTGCCGGGAAACCGAAGCGAAGCTCCGCGAGCTCTCGGAGCTCGGCCGCAAGCAGGAGGAGCAGCTTGAGCACTCCACGCGCCTGGCGGAGCTGGGTGAGATGGCCGCCGCGATATCCCACGAGCTGAACCAACCCTTGACCGGTATCCGCAACTACGCCAGGAACGCATTCTACATGATCGAGAAGAAGGCCGGGACTGAGGAGGACGTCAAAGGGAACCTCCGCCTGATCTCGGACCAGGTGGACAGGGCCGCGCGGATCATCAATGAGATGCGGGAGCTGACCCGCAGGTCTGAGAACGTGTTCACCACGCTGGACGTCAACGGCGTCCTCCGCGAATGCCTGGAGTTCCTTGTCCCGCAGATGAAGCTCGCGGACGTGGAGCTCTCTCTCTCCCTTGCAGCCGAGCTGCCTCCCGTCCGGGGAGACAGGATCAGGCTGGCCCAGGTCTTCCTCAACCTGCTCACGAACGCGCGCCAGGCCATGGACGGGTTGGCACGCCGGCGCCTCACCGTTACCAGCCGCCGGGACGGCAAGCCCGGGCTGCCGGTGGTGATCGAGATCACGGACACCGGTAAAGGCTTCTCCGACGAACAGGGAAGGAAACTTTTCCAGCCTTTTTACACCACCCGCAAGGGCGGCCATGGCCTCGGTCTTTCCATTTCTCGTGCTATCATTCAGGACCACAAAGGCGTGATCGAGGCCACGGGGACCCCGGGCGCCGGCGCCACGTTCCGAATTCGGCTGCCGGCGGCGGGCTATGATTTCGGCCGGCAGTCACGGTGACGGGAGCGGGTGATGGCAGGGCGGGAAAACGCGGACAGGCCGACCATCGTCGTGATTGATGATGACGAGGCTGCCCGCCACTCGATAGGACAGATGCTCGAGCTGCGGGGCTGGCGCCCGGAGGTGTTCTCCTCCGCGGAGGCCGCGCTGGCCTGGCCGGGTCTCCCCGAGGCCATGTGCGTCATCACGGACGTGAAGATGCCCGGCATGGACGGGGAGGAGCTCCTTGCCCACGTGGCGGCAATGCCAGCCGCGCCGCCCGTCGTCATGATTACCGGTCACGGCGATATCGCCATGGCAGTCAGGTGCCTGAAGGCGGGGGCTTTCGATTTTGCCGAAAAGCCCTTTGATGATGACGTCCTCCTCGCGTACGTTGCCAAGGCCGTGGAAAAAAGCCGCCTGGTGCGGGAGGCAAGCGACCTGCGCCGCCGGCTCCAGCTATGTTCCCCCGGGGAGGACGGCAAGTACGGGATGATCGGGCGCAGCAGGGCCATGCAGGAGGTCTATGCCCAGGTGGAGGCGGCCGCGCGCTCGGACGTACCGGTCCTGCTTCTGGGGGAAACCGGGGTCGGCAAGGAGCTCGTTGCGCGCGCCATTCATGCGCAGAGCCACAGGTCCGGGGGCCCGTTCGTTCCGGTCAACGCCGGCGCGCTTCCTGAGACCATGCTTGAAAGCGAGCTTTTTGGCCATGCAAAGGGAAGCTTCACGGGAGCCCTCGAACAGCGGGAAGGAAAGTTGGTCATGGCTTCGGAAGGAACACTTCTCCTGGATGAGATCGAGACGATTTCCGCCCGCGCCCAAGTGCAACTGCTGCGGGTTCTGGATGACGGCGTGGTGGAAGCCCTGGGAAGCGATAAGCCGCGGAAAGTCGACATCAGGCTCGTGTGCGCGTCCAACAGGGAGCTGTCAGAAGAGGTCCGCGCCGGCGCCATTCGTGAGGACTTCTACCACCGCATCATGGTCCTGTGCATCCGCGTTCCGCCGCTTCGGGAAAGGGCGGAGGACATCACGCTCCTGGCGTCCCACTTCCTGAAGCTCGCCGCGGACCGAAACGGCGTGCGGGTTCCGGCCGGTGCCGGAAGGGACGCTTGCGGACATGATGCGCTACTCCTGGCCGGGGAACGTCCGGGAGCTGAAGAACGCCGCGGAGCGGATGGTGATAACCGCGCGGGACGGGACCGCGGGAGGTTTTTCCCCCGACATGATGGATGACTCCGGCAGGCTTCTCTCCCTCCCCCCCGGAGAGGGCTTGCTCCGGGACGAGCTGGAAAAGTTGGAGCGAAAGGTGATTGAAGCGGCTTTGAAGGAGAACAAGGGGGAGATCAACGCCACCTGGCACGCCCTGGGCATTTCCCGCCGAGCTCTTTATGAACGCATGCGAAAGTACGGCCTGGAGAGGGAGAGCTTCAAGTAGAGGCAGGAATGCGGTCGGTCACTGAGCACGGCCGGCCTTTTCTTGACATCAACGTGCCGCAAATCGAAGACGCCATCGAGTTCGACGAAATCGTCACCTGCCTGCCGGTGATCCAGGAAATTCTCCAAGGCTTTCGGGAGGAACGGGCTTATCGGATCGCGCGGAATGCAATGCTTGCCTTGCCGATCGTCGAATCCCCAATGGAAGAATCGCTTTTTCTCGAAGCCGCGGAGCTGTACCGTTCTGCGCGCCGTCGAGGCCTCACCATCCGCTCATCTGTCGATTGCCTTATCGCGGCCTGCGCACTGCGCCACAACTTCCCCGTTCTCCATCGTGACCGGGATTACAAGCTTTTGTGCGAGATATCGCCGCTAAAAGCAAAGAGCATCCCGTGATAGTCGCGGAGCTGGCGGTCATGATCCACAGGTACCTGTTTCGGTAGCCCGGTTTGGACGCAGCAGCACCCGCAAGCGGCTTCAAGCTGCGCTTTTCAGGAGGTTTCCGACCAACTCTGACGCGAGCCTTGACTCCGCACGGGCAGGAGTTCCACACTGTGCTGGTACATCAAATCAATTCTCCGGTGGGAACATCAGCGGGACGGTCCGGAGAGAAAGGTAAATCGCCATGAAGAGGATGTCGGTTCCTTCTTTCTGCATGATTGCTCTTATTGCCGCGGCGTTGTTTGCTGCCGCGCCTCTGTTCGCGGGCGGCCAGAAAGAGCAGTCAGGGGCAGTGGCAACGGGCACGGTGACCGTGTGGCACTATTTCAGCGTGGACAGCCAGGTCCAGGAGCTGAAAGACCTGGCAGCCTTGTACAACCAGGGAAGTCCGAACGTCCGCGTGGACTACGTCTTCGTTCCCTATGATCAGCTCCCCAACAAGGTCGTGGCAGCGTCCGCAGCGAGCACGGGCCCTGATGTGGTTGTCTACAACGGTCCGAACGTGGGCCAGTTCGTCGACGCGAAGGCAATCACCGACCTTTCCCCGTATTGGAGCTCTTTCGCGGACAAGGGCCTGTTCGCGCCGGCCGTTGTCCATTCAATCGGGGGGAAAGTGTACGGAGTCCAGGGGTACGTCAACCTGCTGGGCCTTTGGTACAACAAGGACATCCTGGACAAGGTGGGTGTCCAGCCGCCGACGACAATCGACGAGCTGACGGCCGCTTTGCAGAAAGTGACGGCAGCAGGATACAAGGGAATCACGCTTACCGGGAAGCCGAACGACCAGGGGGAATGGCAGTCCTACCCATGGATGTCCGCGTATGGCTGGTCGTACAGCAATCCTGACGCAGCCGCGGCACAGAAGGCGTTCGAGCTTGTCTCCTCATGGGCGCAAGCCGGGTCCCTGTCCCGCATTGTGGTGACCTGGGAGCAGGCGGAGCCTTTCCAGGCGTTCACCGTGGGTGACGTTGCTTTCACGGAAAACGGCAACTGGCAGCTCGGGACGGCGAAAGCCAACGCGCACTTCAATTATGGCGTGACCATGATGCCCGCGGGTCCGAATCCGGCGAAGGTGTACCTGGGCGGGGAAGCTGAGTCGATCGGCGCCTTCTCCAAGAATCCGCAGCTTGCCTGGCAGTATCTCCAGGGCAGCTATTTCAGCAAGGCCGGCCAGCTCATCGCTTTCCGCGACGTGGGCAGCATCCCCTCACGTTCTGATGCAGCGCAAGACCCCGCGGTGACCGGGGACAAGCTTCTCGCGCCATTTGCGCAGGAAGTGCAGAAGGTCGGCGCGTTGTACCCCCCTGACGCCGGACCGGTGACGAAGGTTCAGAATGCCCAGCTTGTGATCGGGCAGCAATGGAGTGCCGTAATCGCAGGCCAGGAGGACCCCGCTACCGCGGCTTCCAAGAGTGTTTCGGGAGTGCGGGCAGAGCTGAGCCCCTGAACGGCCGTCCGGCTCGTGTCGGAATCCAGTCTCTCTGGCAGTGAGCGAAAGGCTGCCGCGGGGAGGGTGCGCGCAGCCCCGCGGCGGCGTTATCTCCTTTTCATCGTCCCCGCCGGACTCTACCTCCTCGGCTTGGCGCTCTATCCATTCGTCAACCTCATATGGATGAGCCTGAGCGATGTAACAACCTTGAACATTGTCCGAGGAAGCTGGCCTTTTCGTGGTCTGGCGAACTTCCTGGCCCTGGGCCGTCTGCCTGATTTCGCGCTCGCTTTTCGCAACACGCTCGTCTTTGTGGCGATTGTCGTGTCAGTCGGGATGCTTGGGGGGCTGGGCGCCGCGACCCTGCTTCAGGGACGGGGGAAGTTCTCAGCCGTTGGCCTGGGGCTGATGGTCTTCACCTGGGCAATGCCTCCTGTTGTTCTGGGGAGCTTGTGGAAGTTCCTGCTGCTTCCCGGCGGCCTGGTCAACTCCATCCTTGGCTCCCTCCATATCTCCAAGGGCCCGCTGTGGCTCGTGCAGCAAAACCTCGTGCTCGTCACAGTCGCGCTGGTCAACTCCTGGGCCGTCATACCTTTCAGCGCTCTTGTCTACCGTGCCGCCCTTGTGGATATTCCGGTCGAGCTCTTGGATGCTTCATCCGTTGATGGCGCAAGCGCGGCACAGCGCTTCTTTCGAATCAAGATGCCGCTTCTGCTCCCCATCACCCTGATCCTGACCGTTCTCACCGTTGTGTACGCATTCCGCAGCTTCGATTTCATCTACGTCATGACGTACGGCGGACCGGGCGTCGCGAGCACGACGCTTCCTTTCCTGAGCTATCGTCTGTCGTTCATCAATTATAAATACGCCCTGGGCGCCGGCGTCGCCGTTTTCACCGTTGTGATCGTCTTCGTGCTCGCGTTCGTCTACGTTCGGGCTCTCCGGCGCACGGAGGAAAAATGAAGGGCCGCAGCAGACCGGGAGATACCACCGCCTGGTCCCTTGTCGGGGTGTTCTTCCTGATCGTCGTCTATGGTGTTCCGCTCCTCTGGCTTGTGGCCACTTCGCTCAAGGACAACCGGGCCATCTTCGCAAACCCCGGCGGCATCATCTTCAGCCCGTCATTCCAGTCGTACGCGCAGATCGCGCGGGAAGGCACGCTGGGCAAGGCCGCGCTGAACTCGGCAATCATATCGATAGGAACGACTATCCTGACGCTGCTCCTTGGGATCCCGACCGCGTACGGCCTTGACCGCCGGCGCGGCGCCATTCTTACTGCCGGGCTCGGGATCCTCGTACTGTTGCAGATGATCCCCCAGACGGCAACCATCATCCCTTTGTACCGCGTGCTGGGCGCCTGGCGCCTCCTGGGCACGCTGCCCGGTGTAGTGCTTGCGGACACTGCGCTGTATCTTCCGTTCACGGTCCTCGTCTTGAGGCCATTCGTGGGGGGCATCCCCCGGGAGATCGAGGAGGCGGCAGCCATGGACGGGGCGCGGACATGGACCGCGTTCTTGCGCATCATAGTTCCCCTCATGGCCAACGGGATCGCGACCGCGGCGTCCCTCGTGTTCATCCTTGCCTGGGGGGAGTTCCTGTACGCCATCAGCATCCTCACCAGTCCCGACACCTATCCCATCAGCGCCCTCATCAGCCAGCAGATCTCCGCGTATGGGACGAGCTGGTCCGGGCTCATGGCGCTGGCGGTGGTCGGCTCCCTGCCCATCCTCGTCGTGTTTGTCGTGGCGCAGCGCAGGCTGGCGAGCGGGCTCTCTCTCGGTGCCGTGAAGTAAGCAGCCCAGCTTTTTTGGAGATTATGCTGAAAATGTAGATTCCCCGCGATATATTTACTGTGGGGAGGTCGACGCATATGGATCGGGCACGGATTCTCGTCGTGGAAGACGAAGAACTTGTCGCGCTCGCAATCAAACAATGCCTGGAAAGACTGGGCTACGAGGTTCCCGACATCATCGTCTCCGGCGAGGAAGCGGTGAAGAAGTCCGCAACTCTGGAGGCGGACCTTGTACTGATGGATATCCATTTGCAGGGCTCCATGAACGGAATCGAGGCTGCAAACGCCATCCGGGACTCCGTCCGCGCTCCTGTGGTATATCTGACCGCATATTCAGACCAGGATACCCTGGACAAAGCGAAGATCACCGAGCCTTTCGGCTACATTCTCAAGCCTTTCGATGAACGATCCCTGGAAGCGACCGTGAAAATGGCGCTTCAAAAATCCCAGGGACAGAAGCAGCTGCAGGGGACACGTGACAGGATGTCGGCCATCCTTCATTCGATCAGAGATGCCATCATCCTCACGGAGTCGAATGGAACCATCGAATTCGTAAACGAGAAGGCGCGCGGCCTTTTCCAGCTTCCGGAGCCTCTTCCTCCTTTCATCTCGATCCTGCCGCTCCTGAAGATGATCCGAACGAACACGCAGGAACCCCTGGCTTCCCGCCTTGATGATGTGGTCCTTGCAGGAAAAAGCGTGAGACTCGAGAACTGCGAAGTTGCAGGTCGTCCCGACGGAGGCGCGGGGAGGGTCGACGTCTCCCTCGAACCGTACCGGGAAACCGGAGGAAGCTCGCGCGGGGTGCTCTTCATCTTTCGGGATTTTGAAAACAGCAAGATCACCCCAGAACCCGCGGAACGAAGCGCACCCGAGACCCACGCCAGTGAAAGCTTGATCGAGATCGTCGGCCGGGAGACCATCGGCCGGGAAACAGCCGGGAAACAGCCGTTCGGGAGAACCGGGAGACGGCCGTTCGGGAGAGCCGGGAGACGGCCGTTCGGGAGATGGAGAGCCGGGCAGCGGACAGGAGAAGCGCGGACGGCCGTATCGCGCTCAGGATTTCCGATGATCGCATGACGGCAACCGCCAGCTTTTTCCCGGCCCGGGGGCCGGCAAGCAGATAGACCTCCCCGCGGTGGAAGGTGTCCTGGCCGAAAGCGGCGTGCGTTTCGGCATCGATTGGGATGCCGTCAACTCGGCCATTGCGGCATGCAATTCTTCCCGCGGAACACTTCCCGCTGTGGAGATAGCGCACGGGAGCCCGCCCTCTGACGAAGTTAATTCCCACCTCCAGCTCGAACCTTCCCTGCTCGACAAGGAGCTGCCGGAGAAATCGGAGGCGATGTCCGTGGACTTCAAGGCCCGCAGCCCGTTCCGGCTGGTGAAGAAGGGCGACATGCTGGCCCGGATGATGCCCCGCAAGGAAGGCCTGGCAGGCGTCGATGTCACGGGAGTGGCCGTGGCGTACGCCCGGTCCGTGCATCCGTCTCCCCGGCCCGGCAAGAACACCGAGACGAAAGGCGACGCCCTTATCGCCGCATGCGACGGAAAGTTTGTCAGCGGGGAGAACTCTTTCTGGGTCAGCGAGGTGCTCGAGATCCCGGGGGACGTGGACTATTCCACGGGGCACATCGATTTCCCCGGTGACGTCATTGTGCAAGGCCAGATCAAGCAGGGTTTCAAAGTGAAGGCGGGAGGGTCTCTCACCTGCGCCAAAACCATGGAAGCATCCGAGATACAATGCGGCGGAGACCTGGTGACCGACCAGGGCATCCTGGGCCGGGCTGGAAGCACGGTCAAAGCAGGCGGCCAGATCCGCGCAAAGTTCATCGAGAACTGCTCCGTGGAGGCAGGTGGAGACGTGATGGTGAGCACGGGGTGCCTCAACTCCGTCATCAGCACGCTTGGAGCAATCACAACCGGGCCCAAGGGCGTCATCATCGGCGGCCGGATCTGCGCCCAGCGGGGCGTCACGGCGTTTCAGATCGGGGGCTCAACGGGCGTTCGGACTGAAATCTGCTGCGGGGAAGACTACCGGGTCCAGGAGAAACTTGCATGGATCAGGGAGAAGAACGCCGAGCTTGCCCTCAGACTGAAGGGCGTGGAGGCTTCTCTTGCGTCCCGTGAAAAGGGGAATCCAAAGCTCACGCAGATGCGGGACAAGCTGAAGAGCGCCATCCAGAAGATGAATGATTCCGCGAAGGCTCTCACATCCTCTGCCTCGAAAAACAAGGACGCGATGGTTGCCGCGCGAGGCGACCTCCATCTGGGCGTGCTCGTGGAGATCTGCCGCGTGCCCTTCCAGGTCACACGGCCGCTGAGCGGCGTCCGTCTTGTCCTGGACAAGACCTCACTCTGCATATCAGCGGAACGTCTGGGCAGGGCGTAGGGATCATCTCTTTGTTCGCGCGGGCTTCGCGCCCTTGAGGATTTCGTCCAGGCGGGGCTCCATCCGCTTGATCAGGCCGGCCGCTTCGAGCTTCTCCGCCACCGAGCGAGCGTACTCCTCCACCTCTTTCACTCGTTGCTTCCACAAGGCCTTCGCCTCTTCCGCGGAACGCTCGAGCTGGAGGATCCTCGCGCGATCCGCTGATACGTCGAGACGGTTGTCCACGCGCTCCAGGATGCTTTCCAGGATGTTTTTTGCCACCGTGGAGGGGCTCAGCTTGGCCGCCTTGGCAATCTCCTCGATCCTCGACTTGAGCGCGTGACTCATGCGCACGGTGAGAAGCGCGCTCTGGGACCCCCGCAGATGTCGTAGAGTGTGCATACGGGACAGTAGCACGATGTGCACATTCTTGTAAAGTGTGCACGCCAGTTGGCGTCCGTCCTTGCGCGCTACCCCCGGTCCAGCATCAGCTCCATGTAGATCACGTCGAGCCACCGTCCGAACTTGCGGCCGACCTGTCTCAGGCGCCCGACTCTCTCGAAATGGAACTTCGCGTGCAAAGCCACGCTGGCGGCCTGTTCGGCGTCAATGCCTGCAATGACGGCGTGATGCTCCGCGCGGAGGGCGCGCGCGATCAGCTCCGACAAGAGCAGCGACCCAATGCCGCGGCCGTGGTGCGCGTGATGCACGTAGACGGAGTCTTCCACGGTGCGCCGGTACGCCGAGCGCGCGTGGTACGCCGAAAGCGATCCCCAGCCGACGACACGTCCCGCAACCTCGGCGATGATCGCCGGATGAGCTTCATCATGATGGGCGAACCACTGGCGTCGGGCATCCAGTGGTTCCGGTTCCTCCTGGTAGGTGCAGGTGGAATGAACCACGAAGTAGTTGTAGATGTCGTTGATGGAAGGCAGGTCGGCTTCCGAAGCGGGGCGGACGGTCACGGGTTCCATCATCGACTCCCTCACGCGCGTGAGGCCATGCCGCGCGCCCGCCTGCCGGGCGCTGCCCTGCCGCGCGTCGCTGTGCCGCGCACAGGCGGGAACTCGGTTGGGCCCATGTTGACGTTCATGCGGGCAGCCAGGAGCACCTGCTCGTCCTTGAAGCAGAGGTCGACGGTGAAAACAAACGGCGTGACATATTTGCGAAGCGTCAGGCGGAGCGTGTCAGGCTGGATCCATTCCGCATGTCCTGCAAGCGGCTGTTGGCAGGCGCCGAAGACATCCGACTGCGTGAAGCGCCAGCCCGCGTATGCGCATCCGGCCCTCTTGTCCAGCTTGTGGTCGCGAATGTGGATGATGCACCCGTCCGGGCCCGCTTCGACGCGGAGCGCCTCTATCTCCCACCTGTTGGCATCCATCCCGTAGGTTGTGCCGCTGATTCTGGCCGCACGAGGAGATACCGGCTTCGAGTCTGGGGCGCTCAACGCCAGAGCCGAGAGGCGCTCTCCCAGGGCACGCTCGTTGGAGGCGTCCAGCGGCAACGGAGCGGGCTGAAAAGCAGGCAGGAGCTTGTCCCAAACGACATTCAGGGCGACGTGCATTTCGCTCACGGCGCTGTTGACTGCCAGGACCGCGTCCTGCTCTGGAAAAACGATGCAGAACTGCCCGAACGCTCCGTCCGCCCGGTAGGCGCCGTGCCGACAGCGCCAGAACTGGTAGCCGTAGCCCTGGTTCCAGTCGTGCTCCGGCTCCGCTTCGTTTGCCGTTCGATTGGAAACCTGTCGTGCGGTGGCTTCCGCAATCCACGCAGCGGGAAGGACCTGTTGGCCGTTCCACACGCCTTTCTGCAGATAGAGCTGGCCAAAGCGGGCAATTTCTTCCGTGCGGATCATCAGACCACTGCTGCCTGTGTTTATTCCGCGAGGGTCGGTTTCCCACGAATCAGGGTGGATGCCGAGAGGCGCAAAAAGGCGCGGGGTGAGGTAGTCCAGGAGGGTCTGGCCGGAGACTTTCTGCACGATGGCCGAAAGGACGTGGCTCGCGGCGCTGTTGTAGAGGAAGAGCGTGCCGGGTTCCCGCTCCACGGGAGCCTCAAAGAAGCCCGCGACCCAGTCACCATCCCCGCGACTCCTCGAGCGTTCAGTGGGGTCGGCGGTGTGGCCCGTGGACATGGTGAGGAGGTGACGAATGCGCATGGCCTCCAGGTTCCCGCTTATGAAGCGGGGGAGCTTGTCTGGAAAGAAGGAGGCCACCGGGTCATCAATCGAAAGCCTGCCCTCGGAGGCGGCAAAACCGACAGCGCTGGAGGTGAAGCTTTTTGTCAGAGAGAAGAGCATATGCGGCAGATCTTCCGCGTACGGCGCCCACCAGCCCTTGGCAACGATATTGCCATGGCGAAGGAGAACGAGGCCATGCATCTCAGTGACCGAGCTGTCGAGAGTGTCGATGAAATCCAGAAGGACGGCCGAGGAGATGCCTTGTGTTTCGGGCGGAGTACGGACTAAGTCCTGACTCATGAGTTGAACAGGCTACAGGAAATCGCGCCTTTGGAATACTGCCGGGGGTGCACGGCGTGGGCGGCCTATTTTCGGGGATGGTCCTTCAGGTATTCGTCGAGGTACCGGGTTGCCATGTCGAAACTGGCTCTGTCATACGTGCGGCCGACGAGGCTCGAGAAGGTTTTCTGGAGAAGAGCTTCCCAGGTTTTCTGCGTTTCCGGCGGAACGGTGTTGACCTTCAGTCCGTACTTGAGCATTGCATCGATCGCTTGATCGTCTGCCGTGGCAAGGCTAGGAGCGAGTGACTCCGCCATTTTCTGCGCGGCGGCAAGAAGGCGCGGCTGGAGATCTTCCGGTATCTGCGACCAGCTCTTCAGGCTGACCACGGCAGCGCCCCACAAGGGCGCCAGCCTGATGGTGGCCATGTTCTTTGCAATCCCGAACCACTGGTTGGAGGCGGCTACGAGCGGGCTGGTCACAAGCGCGTCAACCATCCCTGCCTCGAGCGCGGTGGTCAGGTCCGTGGCCGCAGTGGAGACTGTCTGGAAGCCCGCCTGCTGGTATGCTTGAACCTGGTCCGGGTCCATATCCCACACCCAGAGCTTCTGACGCCGCAGGTCTTCCGGGGTCACGACGGGCGCTCGGGAGAAAAAGTACACCCAGCCGCTCGGCGCCCACAGAATGGGTTTGAAGCCCCGCTTCTCCATCTCCGAGTCGAAATAGGGTTCCATCTTTTTTAAGACGTACGCCAGCTCGCCATCGCTTTGCAGGAGCAGCGGGTAGGAAAGCGTATCCACGCCGTCAAAGATGTCTTGAAGTCCGGTCACCGTGATCAGCGCAGCGTTCAGCGTTCCGATTCGCATCTTTCGGATCATATCGGGCTCATCTCCGGCAATGCCCCCCGCGTAGATCTTCATGGTGACCGTGCCGCCTGAAATCCCTTCCCATTCCGCCGCCAGCTTTCTGGCGCCCAGCTCCCACGGGGAGCCGACCGGCGCCAGGGTCCCCATCTTGATCGTGAGCGCGGAAACTCCCGTCGCCACAAACAGCGCACACAGACAAGCCGCACTCCGAAGCAGTCCGCGCATCATCAGAAACTCCCTCTGGCAAAGATAATCATTAACCGCATAGTTTTGTTTCCTACTATTGTTAAGAACTGTAACTCTTAAAGAACTTTCAGCGCGATTGGCATATTGAATCCCAGATGGCCCCCACCGCGGCATCAACCGACCCCTCGTTCAGCGGGGCTGGCTCATCGACGAACATCTTCGCAATCGAGAAAACGGGTCCTGAGATCAGCGCGCCCAGCATTTCGCAGGGAAGTTTCTTCAGCTCGTCTTCCTGCACGCCGCGTTCGAGAAGACGAACAATTGGCTCGACCTCTGCGATCCCTTCTCTGCGCGTCGAAGCCCGGATCAGAGGAGAATGCTCGTACTGCTCGGCAAAAAGAAGCTCCGCGGGATGCTCGGCGAAGTACCGTATGGTCTGCTTCAGAAGATGCGTGATGCCTTCCCGCACCGATAGCGTTTCATCGAAACCGCGAAGAATATAGCCTGCGATCCGCCTTTTCGTTTCCAGGTAGAGTGCGTTGACAAGATCCTCTTTGCCCGGGAAGTAGCGGTAGATCGTGCCAACACCGATCTTCGCCCGGTCGGCTATCTCCGACATTGGCGAACCATGAAAGCCATGTTCCGCAATGAGCCCCAGGGTTGCTGCCAGTATTGACTCGCGTTTGTCCGCGGCTGCCGTTGTCATTTTCCTGTCTTTTTAAAGAATGAACGTTCATTCCTCTGTGCATAAAGATACAGAAGCAGGGGGCTTGAGTCAAGCGTTCGCAAGCAGGAGAGAAGTTTAAGAAGAATTAACCTGGCCGCAATCGAACGGCAATCAAGCGCCGCTACGATCCCTCGCATGAGCAACAGCAGGAAAAAAGCCAGACGGTCGGCGGAGAATGCGCTGGCCACCTATTTCAAGGAAATCCACAAGCTTCCGCTGCTTTCCCGCAGCGAGGAGACGGAGCTCGCGCGCCGCGCCCAAAAAGGGGACGCGCCAGCCAGAGAGAAGCTCATCCAGGCCAACCTGAGGTTCGTCGTGAACGTTGCAAAGAGGTTCCACGCGCACGGCCTTCCCTTGGAAGACCTCGTGAGCGAAGGAAACATCGGGCTCATCATGGCCCTGGATCATTTCGATCCCGAGAAAGGGTATCGTTTCATATCCTACGCGGTCTGGTGGATTCGACAGACAATCCTGAAGGCCATCGTGGTGAAGTCCCGCTTGATCCGTCTGCCCCAGAACAAAGCCCAGGAGCTCCAGCAGATCATGAAGATACGCGAGCAGCTCCAGGGGGAGCGGAGCGAAATCTCCGAGGCGGAAGCGATTGCGCGGCGACTTCATACCGACCATGGCAGCGTGGCGGAGCTGTTGAACATCTCCCGCGACTTGCTCTCCCTTCAGACTCCCCTCGGAATTGACGATGACTTTTCGTCGCTTGCAGACTTCGTCGAGGACAGAAACGGACACCAGCCCGAGGAGATCCTCCTGGATGGCTCACTTCGCGATGACGTCAACCGTGTGCTGATGTTCCTCTCGCAAAGGGAATCAGAGATTCTCCAGTCTCGATTCGGACTGAACGGCAAAGGGCCGGCCACCCTGAAAGCGATCGGGCGGGGGTGCAAGCTGACAAAAGAAAGGATCCGTCAGATCGAGAAGACTGCAATCAAACGCCTGAGACAACCCTCTGTCAGCCGTTTGCTCCGAGCTTACATTTAGGGGAGGCGGATTCAGGCAACCGGTGTAGCGCCAGGGGGCGTGTCCGGTCTGTCGCCGGCCCTCGAGAGGGCCCTGCGAACAGCAGCAACAAGCTGTTCCCAGCGAAAGGGCTTTTTCAACAGGCAGCTCCTCTCGCTGTTCATGAGAGGCGCGAGTGCTTGCATTGAGGCCGCATCCAGATCGACTTGCCCGCTTATCACAACGATTGGCAAGGTCGGGCGCGTATCGTGCAATTTCATCGCGAGAGTGATGCCGCCCATGTCGGGCATGACCAGGTCAGTGACCACACAGTCGATTTTCTCTCCTGAATCCAGGACCCGAAGGGCATCAAAGCCATGCATCGCGATGCGTACTTTGTACCCCTCAGGCTCCAACATTCTGCGCGCTAGTTCGCACATATCCGGCTCATCATCCACGACGAGCACAGTAGCTTGACCCTCCATGGCGCCTCCTGCGGCCGGACCGTGCATCCGCTCCTATTGCCGCGGCCCGCATAGAGAATACCCCACGTTTGAAGAATGCAAAAGCAATAAGCATTGCCTCTCTCCGAAGCGCACGTGCATAAATCGCCCATGGGTGAATTGCGCCCAACGAGGGCCGGTTTTCGAGGACCTCTCTCGGCGTCGACTCATTTGCCGGCCGCCGAATGGCGCGGCTTGAGAAAGAGGGATTTCATTACGTTATAAAGAGTTAATTTGCTTGTGACACTTTAATCTCGAAGAGAAGCGACTTCTTCGAGATTGCGTTCACGATTGGCACGGGGTTTGCAATCTCAAGGCTCAAGATCTCCCCATGAGGATCGAAAACCTTGCGAGCGCCATCGAAGCCCGGCTGGTCGTCCCAAGCGGCTCAGGGAACCCGAACATCATTTCCGTCTATGGCGGTCACACCATGAGCGACCTGATCGCCAATGCCGCCCCCGACGTGCTCCTCGTTACCTCGCTGAACAACACGCAGCTCATCCGCGTCGCGGACCTCATGGACGTCCCCGCGATCTGCCTCGTCGACGGCTGTGAACCCGCGCCCGAGTTGGTTTCACACGCGCGCGCGGCGGGGACGGCGCTCCTCGTTTCCGCGCGCGGGCTCGAGCGGACTTCCTTGAAAGCCGCGGAGTGTCTTGGCCGCGAAAAGGCGCGCACGCCGTGATCACGCTGAGCTTCCGCATCACCGGCGGGGACTTCGATTCTGCCGGTCTCGCCACACGCAGACTGAAGGACCAGTTGGCCAGGCTCGGCGTGGACGGTCCCGCGCTTCGGCGGGCCATGATTGCCGCCTACGAGGCGGAGATGAACGTGGTGATTCACGCGCGCGCCGGCACGCTGTGGGCCCGGGTGGATGAAACGAAGCTCGACCTGGAAGTGGCGGACGAGGGGCCGGGGATCCCCGACGTTGATCTTGCCCTGAAAGAAGGCTGGTCCACTGCGTCCGAGCAGGCGCGCCAGATGGGGTTCGGCGCCGGTCTGGGCCTGCCGAACATAAGGCGAAGCAGCGACCGTTTCGAAATCGAAACGAGGGTAGGAAAAGGCACGCTCGTCAGGTCCACCATTTTGTTTGGCGATGCAAGCGGGAGCCGTCCGTCTGCGCAGGCGGAGCCATTCCGTGCGCCCCTCGGTCTTGATGCGCCACGGTGCAGAGGATGCAGGCGATGCCTCACCGCCTGTCCCGTTGGCGCGCTTCGAGTGCGCGGGAATATCCCCGTTCTCCTGGACGGCCTTTGCATCGGGTGCACGGCATGCATCGAGGAGTGCCCGGACGCCGTGTTCGGCATTCGAGACTCGGCTGCCGCTTTGCCCCGAATCCCAGAGGGCGCGCTCCTGCTGATTCCCCGCGGATTTCTAGGCGCGTTCCCAGGGCCGCGATCCGCAACGCGGCTCCCGGCGGCGCTTCTTGCGCTCGGGTTCGCTGAGATTCGATTGCTTGAGGAATGGGAGGAGTCCCTTCTCTTGGAAGCCAGGAGAGAGGCTGCTGTCGCGGCGCTTCCCATGCCGCGGATTCCTCCGCTTTGCCCGCCGGTGGTTGCCTTGATCGAAAACAGATTCCCTTCACTCATCCCGCACCTTTCGCGCTTTCTTTCTCCCGCTGAGACTGCCTGCCAGGAGTTCCCTTTGCGGCCAGTGTTCATGGTGGCTGCCTGCCCGGGACTGTACGGCGAATGTTCCCGCTCGAGCCTGACAGACAGGGTCACGGTCATAACTCCGGCCGCGCTCAAGACCGCGGCAGTTCCCCTTGTAACAGCGCAATCCGCGGAACGCGAGCCAAGCTCGGCGCCTGCCGGGGCGGCTCCCGCGGCTCCTGGAGCGCCGGCGCCGGGGGAGCTGGCCGCACGCGGCGCGCGCGGGGTGATGCGAGCTCTCGCCAACGCTGAGACAGGGGCGCTGGGCGGCCTGGCCATGCTGGATCTCCGCCTCTGCGCGGGCGGATGCTCGGCATCCCCGCTCCTGGCTTCGTTCCCTGAGGGCGCAAGCCCAGCGTGGACCGTGGAGCGTCCCGGTGAGCCGGCGGGAGCAGCCGTGCGCGCCCGGCCGTTCAGCCAGCGTCCGGGTCTGCGGCTGGACCCGGACATGGCCCAGGCCATGCGCAAGCTCTCCATGATCGACAAAGAGATTCGTTCCCTGCCGGGCAGGGACTGCGGTTCCTGCGGCGCGCCTTCCTGCGCGGCTTTCGCTGAGGACGTTGTGCTGGGCCGAGCGGCGGAGAGCGACTGCCCTTATAGGGAGAACACATGATGAACCTGCACCTGATTGAAACGGCGCTCGGCCTGGAGAATCTCACCCCTGAGCTTCCCGCGGAGGAAGCGGGGAGCGTGGACAAGGCGCACGCATCGGACCTCTTGAGCGACGTCCTTGCCAACGCTCCCGCGGGGGGACTCCTCATCACCATCCAGGTGCACATGAACGTCGTTGCCGTTTCGGTCCACGCGGGACTGAAAGCCGTGATCTTCGCTTCGGGGATGAGGCCGCCGGAGGACGTGCGGGCAAAGGCGGTTGCCGAGAAAGTCTGTCTCTTCACGACGCGGGAATCCACGTTCGACGTTGCCGGAAAGCTTTACGAGATGGGTCTTCGAGGGAAATGAGGGAATGATCCGATGCGGGGCCGACCTTCACATCCATACGGTGCTCTCTCCCTGCGCGTCCCGCCAGATGAGGCCGCGGGCCATTGTCCGCGAGGCCATGGAAAAGGGGATGGCCGTGATTGCCGTGTGTGACCACAACAGCGCGGCCAACGCGCGGGCGGTCCGCCAGGCATCCGACGCCATGGAGGGGCCTGCCGTCATCGCCGGCATGGAGATCACGACGCGCGAGGAAGTCCACGTCCTGGGGCTTTTCCCGGATGAGGCAGCCGCGCTGGCCGCCTCCGAAGAGGTTCGGGACGGGCTTCCCCTGTGGCGGCCTCTTCTCCCGAATGCGTCCGCGGCGGGCAGGCGGACACCTGAGCAGGAGCTGGTGGACGCGGAGGGCAACATTACCGGAATCGAAACGAGGATGCTCGCCTCTGCAAGCCTGTTCACTCTCGGGGAGACCGTTGCGTTCATCCACCGGCACGGAGGGCTCGCCGTGGCCGCGCACGTTGACCGGCGCAGCTTCAGCGTGCCGGGCCAGCTCGGCTTCCTTCCGCGCGATGTCCTATTCGACGGGCTGGAAGTGTCAGCGGCCGGCGCGGCGAAAGGCAAGGCCGCAGAGTTTGCGCATTACGGTCTTCCTCTTGTGTGCTCATCTGACGGCCACTTCCTTTCCGAGATCGGCACGGGCTTCACGGTCCTGGATGTCGGGGAACCGGTTTTCTGCGAGATTGCCCTGGCGCTTCACGGCGAAAGCGGCAGGAGGTGCTCGCTTGCGTGAGATCTCGCTGCACATCCTCGACCTCGTGGAGAACTCCATCAGGGCGGGGGCCGCGGTGATCTGCGTGTCTTTGGAGGAAACGCCGGCGGAGGACAGCATGACCGTTTGCGTGGAAGACGATGGTCCCGGCCTTGAAGTTTCAGACGACGTTGCCACCGACCCTTTCTTCACCACGAAGGAAGGGAAGAGGACAGGGCTTGGCCTGAGCCTTTTCAAGTTCCGCGCGGAGCAGGCTGGCGGAAGCTTCACCCTGGGCAGATCAGCGCTGGGAGGATTGTCCGTGCGCGCGCGGATGCCGCTTTCCAGCGTGGACAGAAGCCCGCTGGGGGACCTGGCCGGGACGCTTGCCTCGGTTGTGTGCACGAACCCGGGCGTGGAGCTGCGGTCCTGCCTGCGGGTGGCTGGCCGCGAGTGGCGGGTGAGCACGGCCGACATTATCCGCACTTTGCCTGCAGGCAAGAGGGGAGAGATCAGCCTGGCCAGGCGCATGCGCGACACAATAGCCGAGGGGCTCAACGCCCTGAACGTGAAAGGATAAGAGAGGAGTACGGCATGAGCGAGACGAGTGGCGCATCCGCCTGCTGCGGGCAGGCGACCGATGCCGAGCTGGGGCGAAGGCTTGACCAGGTGCTGGCGGAATACCGGGGCAGGCCCGGTAACCTCATCCCCGTGCTGCAGATGGCGCAGGGCATCTACGGCTACCTGCCGGAAGCGGTGCTGAAGACCATTGCCCTTTCCCTGGGCAAGTCCTACAGCGAAGTGGCGGGGGTCGTGGGGTTCTACGCATTTTTCTCAACGCAGCCCCGCGGGAAGCACGTGATCCGCGTCTGCCTGGGGACCGCCTGCTACGTGCGGGGCGGCAAGCAGGTGCTCGAAGCCATGCGCAAGGAGCTTGGCATCGAGGTGGGTGAGACCACGAAAGACGGGATGTTCAGCCTGGAAGTGGCGCGCTGCTTCGGCGCGTGCGGGCTGGCGCCGGCGGTGTGCATTGACGAAGAAGTCTACAAGCGCGTGCGGCCGGCAAAGATCCGCGAGATGCTGGCGCGCTACGCCGCGCCGATGGCGGCCGCGAAGGCGGCGTCGAAGAAAGCCCCGTGACCAGGAAGAGCGCGCATCTGCCGCAACGGCGCCGGCTTCCGAGAAGGGAGTGAAAGTCCATGGCTGAGACAAAAAAGATACGGAGCCTTCAGGACATCCTGGCCATCCGGGACGAAGCGCAGAAGAAGACCGCCCTGCGTGAGGACGGCTATACAATGTGCTTCACCGTTCACATGGGAACGTGCGGGATTGCAAGCGGCGCTCGGGACGTTGTAAACGCTCTTGCCGGAGAGCTTGAAAAATCGGGCCGCACCGACGTCAGGCTCACCACGTCCGGGTGCATTGGCGCCTGCGAGCATGAACCGGTCATGACGGTCGAACGGCTGGGCAGCGAGCCCGTTCTCTACGGCCATCTGGACGGAAAAACAGTCAAGGAAGTGTTTCGCCAAACGCTGGCGGGTAAGGCGGCCAACGCGTACGTCGTCTACATGGGCAAGGAGCCCTCGGACGCTGAGAAGAAGCAGGGGAGGGGAAAAGCATGAAGACGACACGAATCCATCTGCTGATGTGCTTCGGCACCGGGTGCGTCTCCTCAGGAGCGGAAAAAGTCCGCGACGCCCTGGTGAAGGAGCTTGCCGTGCATGACCTCATGGACAAGGTCTCCATTGAGGATGTGCATGATGCGCGCGCCGCGGGAGAGGTGGCGGTGGTCCGAACCGGCTGCAACGGCTTCTGCGCGTGCGGCCCCATCATGGTGGTGTACCCCGGCGGTTTCTTTTATCAGAAGCTTGCCCCTGAGGACATGGCCGAGCTTGTGGAAGAGCACGTGCTGAAGGGGAGGCCGGTGGAGAGGCTGATGTTCCGTCACCCCGTCACCCAGGCCGTGATCCCGCATTACGCAGACATCCCGTTTTTTGCAAAGCAGAACCTGCGCGTCCTGCACAACAAAGGCAGGATCTCCGCGTTGAGCATCGAGGAATACATTGGACGCGGCGGCTACGTTGCAACGGCAAAGGCGCTCCTTGAAATGACGCCGCAAGCCATCGTTGAAGAAATCAAGAAGTCCGGCCTTCGCGGACGCGGTGGCGCGGGATTCCCCACGGGAACCAAGTGGGACTTCGCCTCCCGTTCGAAGTCACCGGTCAAATACTTCCTCTGCAACGCGGATGAAGGAGACCCGGGCGCGTTCATGGACAGGAGCGTCCTGGAAAGTGATCCGCATGCCGTGATCGAAGGCATGATCATTGGCGCCCGCGCCATCGGCGCGCACCAGGGCTACATCTATTGCAGGGCGGAGTACCCGCTTGCCATCGAAAGGCTCACCATCGCCATCAACCAGTGCCGGGAGCGCGGGCTCCTGGGCTCGGACATCCTGGGCACGGGATTCGACTACGACATCGACATTGCCAAGGGCTCAGGGGCGTTCGTGTGCGGGGAAGAGACAGCCCTCATGCGGTCCATTGAAGGAAAGCGCGGTGAGCCCCGGCCCCGGCCGCCGTTCCCCTCAGATGCAGGGTTGTGGGAAAAACCGTCGGTCCTGAACAACGTGGAGACGCTGGCCAACATTCCCCTCATTATTACCAACGGCTCCGCATGGTTCCGATCAGTGGGCACGGAAAAGAGCCCCGGGACAAAGATCTTCGCGCTGACCGGCAAGGTGAACAACGTCGGCCTTGTCGAGGTGAACATGGGAGTGCCCCTTGGGGAGATCATCTACGACATTGGCGGCGGGATCCCCAACGGGAAGAAGTTCAAGGCGGCGCAGATGGGCGGTCCGTCAGGCGGGTCCATCCCCAAGGAGCACCTGAACGTCCCCGTCGACTACGAATCCATCGTGCAATTGGGCGCCATCATGGGATCCGGCGGTCTGATCGTCATGGATGAGGATTCCTGCATGGTGGACATGGCGCGGTTCTTCCTGGAGTTCACGCAGGATGAATCCTGCGGCAAGTGCACGCCCTGCCGGGTGGGCACGCGAAGGATGCTCGAAATCCTGGAAAGGATCTGCGCCGGCAAAGGAGAAGAAGGGGACATTGAACGGCTGATTGACCTGGGAAAGACGATCCAGGACACGGCGCTCTGCGCCCTCGGACAGGGCGCGCCGAACCCCGTTCTTTCAAACATCCGCTACTTCCGCGAAGAGTTCGAGGAGCACATCAGGGACCACAAGTGCCGGGCCGGCGTGTGCGCGGAGCTGGTGCGCGCGCCCTGCCAGAATGCGTGCCCCGCGGGAGTGGACGTGCCGGGATTCGTAAGCCTTACCGGGGAGAAGCGCTACAATGAGGCGCTCAAGCTTCACCGGGAGAGAAATCCGTTTGTCGGCGTCTGCGCCCGAGTGTGCTTCCATCCCTGCGAAGGCAAGTGCAGACGGTCAACGCTGGATGAGCCGTTGTCTGTCCGCGCGGTCAAGCGGTTCCTTTCCGACCAGGAGAAAACCCCGCAGCTGCCGGACCCCATTGCTGACGGCACGAACGGGAAGCGCAAGGTTGCGATTGTGGGCGCGGGGCCCGCGGGCCTTTCCTGCGCGTACTTCCTTGCTCGGCTGGGGTACAAGCCCACCGTGTTCGAGGCAGAGAGCAAGCCCGGCGGCATGCTCAGGCAGGCCATCCCATCCTATCGGCTCCCCCGGGAAATCCTGGACCGTGAGATTGGGATGATTGCCGGCATGGGCGTGACCATCAAGACGAAGAAAAAGCTCGGGACAGACTTCACGCTTCCCAGCCTCAAGGAGCAGGGCTACGAAGCAGTGTTCCTTGGCGTGGGAGCGCCCCAAGGCATGAGCCTGGGGATGAAAGGGGAAGACGGCAAGGGAGTGGTGGACGCGCTGAGGTTCCTCAAGGAATACAACCTGAATGCCCCCGGAGCACCGGGGGAAGGCAAGGCCAAAGTCGGCAAACACGTCGTGGTGATCGGCGGCGGCAACGCTGCCGTGGACGCGGCCCGCACGGCCTTGCGCCTGGGCGCTGAGAGCTCGACCGTTGTGTACCGGCGCACCAGGGCAGAGATGCCCGCCTTCGTCGAAGAGGTGGAGGAAGCGGAGCGCGAAGGGGTGAAGTTCGAGTTCCTTGCCGCGCCGCTGGAGCTGGTGCGCAAGGGTGAGAAGCTCACTTCCGTGAAGTTTCGAACCATGGACCTGGGAGACTTCGACCGGACCGGCCGCAGGAAGCCTGTGGCAAAAGGGGAGAATGATTTCATCCTGGACGCGGACATGGTGATTGCTGCAATCGGCCAGAAGCTAGTCCCATCGGCTTTATTCGATGGGATTGCACCGAAGCAGAACGAGCGTGAGTACCTGTCCGCGGACCCCGTCACCGGGCAGACCTCCGTGGAATGGGTGTTTGCGGGCGGTGACGCCGTAAGCGGGCCGTCCTCCGTGGTTGAGGCAATCGCCGCGGGAGAGAGAGCCGCGGCGGGCATTGACGCATTCCTTACCGGGGAAGCCCATGCCCACTGGCGCACGTACCGGCAGTCCGACGCGTTCTTCGATCCGGATGCTGATCCGATCATGGGGGAGCGGCCCACGGTGAAGCTCATCCCGGTGGCAAAGCGAAAAGGGAGCTTTGCCGAGGTGGAGCTGACCGTGCCGTGCGCGGCCGCGCTTTCAGAGAGCAAACGATGCCTACGGTGCGACTACCGTGAAAAAGGAGCCAACTGACATGCCAGCGCTGACCATTGACAACAGGAAGATCGAAGTGCCGGCGGGGACCAACCTTCTGGAAGCCGCCCGCCTGGCTGGGATCAAGATTCCGTCCCTGTGTTACCTGAAAAGCGTGCAGGCCATCGGTAGCTGCCGGGTGTGCCTGGTGGAAGTGAAAGGGGCCAGGACCTTGATGCCGTCATGCGTGACCATGGCCGCGGACGGGATGGAAATACAGACGAGCTCCCCGCGCGCCAGGAAGGCGCGGCGGACCGTCGTGGAGCTGATCCTCTCCGATCACGAAGGGGATTGCCAGACCTGTGACCGCAACGGGGACTGTGAGCTGCAGGCAATTGCAAGCGACCTCGGCATCCGCCAGATCACGTTCTCGGGAACAAAGAGCAAGCGCATGACTGACGCGAGCACACCCGCGCTGGTGCGTGACACGGCCAAGTGCGTCTCCTGCCGGCGCTGTGTCACCGTGTGCGGGGAGACGCAGGGAGTCGGGGCCATCTTCCCTCAGGGAAGGGGCTTCAAGGCAATGATCGGCCCGGCGTTCGCGCAGCCGCTGTCCGACGTGGTCTGCGTGCAGTGCGGACAGTGCGCGGCAGTGTGCCCCGTGGGGGCCATCAGCGAGCGGGATGAGATTGCGCGCGTGTGGGAAGCCCTGGATGACCCGAAGAAAACCGTGGTGGTGCAGACCGCGCCCGCCATCCGAGCCGCGCTGGGAGAATGCTTCGGCTACCCCCCCGGCACTCTCGTGACCGGCAAGATGGTGACCGCGCTTCGGCAGATGGGGTTTGACCGGGTGTTCGACACGAACTTCACAGCGGACCTCACTATCATGGAGGAAGGCACGGAGCTTCTGACGCGTCTCAAGGCGGCGCTGGTGGACAAGAAGAAGGTCGCCCTTCCCATGTTCACCAGTTGCTCCCCCGGATGGATCAAGTATGCCGAGCACTACTGGCCGGACATTCTGCCAAACATCTCCACGTGCAAGTCGCCTCAACAGATGTTCGGCGCCGTGGCAAAGACGTACTTTGCCCAGAAGATCGGGAAAACGGCGGAGGAGATCTTCGTGGTCTCCGTGATGCCGTGCACGGCAAAGAAGTACGAGTCGCAGCGGCCCGAGATGTACTCAAGCGGCGAGCGCGACGTTGACGCGGTTCTCACAACCCGCGAGCTTGGCCGCATGATCAAGCAGTCCGGGCTGGACTTCACCGGCTTGCCTGACGGCTCCATGGACAGTATCCTGGGAGCCTCATCAGGTGCGGCGGACATCTTTGCCAATACCGGCGGAGTCATGGAAGCGGCGCTTCGAACGGTCTACGAGATCGTGACGGGAAGGCCGCTGCCTTTCGAGAACCTGCACATCGCTCCCATTGCCCGGTCTCAAGGGAATCAAGGAAGCCTCGGTGAAGATAGAAGGCGCGGTTTCGGACTGGTCATTCCTGGAGGGCGTGACAGTGAAGGTGGCCGTGGCGCACGGCCTTGGGAACGCGCGGCAATTGATTGAGCGCATCAAGGGCGGCGAGCAGTACCACTTCGTGGAAGTGATGACCTGTCCCGGAGGGTGTATTGGCGGTGGAGGCCAGCCCCGGCTCACCACGGATGAGGTCAGGACCGCGCGGATTGCCGCCATCTACAAGGAAGACGAAGGGAAGCAGATCCGCAAGTCCCACAACAACCCCGAGGTGCAGGCCATCTACGAGCAATTCCTCTCGAAGCCGCTCGGGGAGAAATCGCATCATCTCCTTCACACGAAATACGTGGCACGGGAGAGGGTGTAAGAGGACACGGAGGAAAGGCACCGTGAGGGTGCGCGCATGGGGATAGTCTCCACCATTCCTGAGAAATGCCGCCGCTGCTACACGTGCGTGCGGGAATGCCCGGCCAAGGCCATCAAGGTCATCTCCGGCCAGGCAACCGTCATTGCGGAGCAGTGCATTGCCTGCGGCAACTGCGTGAAAGTCTGCACGCAGAAGGCGAAGAGGATCGAAGACTCCTCCATGGCCGTGGCGCGGATGCTGGAAGAGGGTGAGCGGGTGTTCGTCTGTCTCGCCCCTTCCTTCCCCGTTGCGTTCGCGGGAACGGACCCGGGCAGTGTCGTTTCCGCCGTTCGCGCGCTGGGAGTCTCACAAGTATGGGAAGTGGCATTCGGCGCGGAGTTGATCAGCCAGGAGTACGCAATCCTGGCCCGGCAAGCCATCAGGGCTGGCCGTCCCGTGGTGAGCACCGCGTGCCCCGCCATCGTTTCGTACGTGCAAAAGTACCTGCCCGCGCTCCACGGCGCCCTTGCCCCCATCGTTTCTCCCATGATCGCCACCGCGCGCGCAATCAAGCGGAGGTTCGGGGCCGGAGTCCGCGTGGTGTTTGTCGGTCCCTGCATCGCCAAGAAAGCCGAGATACGGGACCCCTACGTGCAGGGGACGGTGGACGCCGTGCTGACCTATGACGAGCTCTCCGCGTTGTGGCAGAGGGCGGGGATTCATCCAGCGTCGCTTGCACCGTCTGCTTTCGACGGACCCGCTTCCTACCTGGGCCGGTCCATCCCGCTGCCCGGAGGCCTTCTGCGCGCGGCGGGCTTCGACGCGGACATTCTCCAGAACACCGTGCTCGTGACGGAAGGCAAGGACAGGGTGGTTTCCGCGCTGAAGGAGCTCGCGGAGGGCAGGAGCAAGGTGCGGATGTTCGACGTGCTGTTCTGCGAGGGATGCATCAACGGTCCAAGGATGCCGGGCACCATGGGCGCCGTGGCGCGAAGGGAGATTGTCACTGACTACATCAACGCGAGGAACGAGAGCCAGCCCAGCCGCGACATGGGGGAGACGATTGCGGAGTTTGCCGACATCGACCTTCGGCGGGACTTCGCGGAAGACGCGGTGGTCCTTCCGCAGCCTTCTGAGGAGGAGATTGCCGCAACGCTTCGAAGGATGCGCAAGTTCGGACCCGAGGACCAGCTTGACTGCGGGTCCTGCGGCTACCCTTCCTGCCGTGAGAAAGGCCATTGCGGTGTGCCAGGGGATTGCGGAGGTGAGCATGTGCCTTCCGTACCTGGTGGAGGAGCTGGAGTCGACGCTTGCCGACCTGCAGCGCTCCCACCGGGCCACGCAGGACAGGCTGGTGCAGACTGAGCGCCTGGCGTCCATGGGCCAGATTTCCGCCGGCGTGGCCCACGAGATCAACAACCCGCTCTCAACCATCCTCCTGTACTCCCACATGCTCCTGAAAGCGCACCGGGAGGGCGACGCGGAGTCCGAGGACATCCAGATGATCGTGAACGAGGCCAACCGGTGCCGCTCCATCATGCGCGGCTTGCTGGACTTTGCCCGGCAGTCACGAGTGGTGAAAACGCCAACGGACCTTGGGTTGATTGCGCGGGACATCGCCGACTCCATGAACATGAAGCTGGGGGAAGGCGGGACCCGGGTGATGGCCGAGGTCCAGGACGGCATGCCGCGCGTCAGCGCGGATGGGGAGCAGATCCGCCAGATGCTCGTGAACCTGGTCCAGAACGGGATTGACGCGATCAACGGCGCCGCGGGCGGAGAAGTTGTGGTCTCCGTGGGCCTCTCCGAGTCGGGAGACCTTGCTGTGCTTCGCGTGCGGGACACCGGAAGCGGCATGCCGCAGGAGACGCTCAAGGATATCTTCACGCCGTTCTACACGACGAAGCAGCTCGGCAAAGGCAGCGGCATGGGCCTTTCCATCGTCTATGGGGTGGTGAAGATGCATGCGGGAGACATAACGGTGGACAGCGAGGTGGGAAAGGGGACAACCTTCCACGTGCGCATCCCTGTCGGTGACAAGACACGGGAGGAGATCCATGGGGTGGGATAAGACGGTTCTTCTTGTCGATGATGACGCGGACTTTGTGGAGATGAATCGGGCCCTCTTGACGGAAAACGGCTACACGGTCCGCGTTGCGTTCAACGGAAAGCAATGCCGTGAAGAGGTGGAAAGGAAGCGGCCGGACCTCATCATCCTGGACATGGTGATGGAAAGCCCGAACGACGGCTTCGACGTGTCGCGCGAGCTTCGAAACTCCGAGATCACGAGGACCATCCCGCTCGTCATGATCACCTCGGTCAATGATTCCATCCCGTTCCGCCTGGAACCGGATCACACCTGGCTTCCCGTGGATGCGCTGCTGGAAAAGCCCGTGGACCCGCAGCTCCTGCTGGCGGTGGTCAACAAGGCGCTTTCGAGGCAGGCGTGATGCAGCCCGTGGTCCTCCTTCTCGATGATGATGCTGACTTCCTGGAGCTCGAGCGGAAAATCTTCGAGACCAAGGGGTATGAGGTCAGGAGTTTTTCGGATCCGAAGACGGCGCTTTCCGCCCTTGGCAAAGGTCTGCCCGCCGGGGTGCCCTCCGGGCAGCCCAGCAGGAAGATTCTCATCGTCTGCGACCTGATGATGGAGGCCCTGGACTCCGGCTTCTCGTTTGCCCGCGCCGTGAGGACTGATCCCCGTTTCAAAAGCATCCCTATCATCATCGTCTCTGCCATTTCAAGCCAGAAGGGTTTTGACTTCCATCCGCGCACGGCGGCGGATCTTGCGGCGCTCCATGCAGACGCTTTTTTCGACAAGCCCGTGCAGCCGCAGGCGCTCCTTGCGAAGGTTGATGAGCTGCTCGCGCGCCGAGAGGAGCCGGAAAAGTGAGCGCGCAGGCCCCCGAGCGCATTCTCGTTGTGGATGATGAGCTGGGGGTGCGCGAAGGCTGCAGGAAGATCCTCTCCTCCGAAGGATACGACGTCATCACGGCCGGTGACGGCAAGGCGGGACTCGAACAGTTCCTCGAGCGGGGGCCGTTCAGCGTCCTCCTGGTGGATCTGCAGATGCCGCGCATGTCGGGCCTGGAGCTGATGCGCGAGGTCCGTGTGCGCGACGAGGACATGGTCTGCATCATCATCACCGCGCACGCCACCATTGACACGGCGGTGGAGGGGACGCGGCAGGGCGCCTACAGCTTTATCCCCAAACCGTTCACCGCGGATGAGCTGCTCCTGTCCATCAAGAATGGGCTGGAGAAAAGGGCGCTGACGCTGAGCGCCAAACATCTCCTTGCGGAAAGGGAACGGCGCCTCCTGGAGCTGGCATCAGAGCGCTCGAAAAGCACCACGATCATCAGCTGCATGACCGACGGGATCCTCGTGATCAACACGGAGAAGCTGGTCGTGCTGCGCAACGCTGCTGCCGCCCGCATTCTTCCCGGGTGCGCGCAGAAGGAAATCCCGTTTCCGCTTGCGGAGCTTCAGAACGCGGACGTCCAGGAAATCCTTGAGCTCATCATCGACTCCACGGGCGGGCCCATGATTCTTTCCCGGGAGATCGCGCTGGGCAAAGAGACGTACATGGTGAACGCAAGCCCGGTGATCGAGCCGGGCGGGCAGACGTCGGGCGCCGTGGCCGTGTTCAGCGACATCACGACGCTGAAGAAGCTGGAGACCGCGAAGTCCATGTTCGTCTCCATGGTGGCCCACGAGGTGAAAAGCCCACTGGCAGCTACCGAGGGCTGGCTCAATCTCATCCTGAGCGGAATGCTCGTGAAGAACCCCGAGGAAGAGCGCCACATGATCCAGCGGTCCCTCCTTCGCGTGCGGACGTTGCGCGGCATGGTGAACGAGCTTCTCAACCTGACCGCCATCCAGACCGGGAACTTCACGTTGAAACGCCTGCCCGTGGACGTTGCGGTGGTCCTCAAGGAGGTGGCTGCCGCCTACGCGGAGCGCGCCGCCGAGAAGCGGATCACGCTGTCTGTCTGCGCGGGTGACGGCGAGGCGGATCAGGCTGAGAACGTGCTTGCGGACAAAGAGGCCCTTTCCATCGTGTTCTCCAACCTTGTGGAGAACGCAATCAAGTACGGCCGAGATGAAGGTCACGTTGAGGCGCGCGTCGGCAGATCCGGAATCTATGCCACGGTGAGCGTGAAAGATGACGGAATTGGCATGTCCGCCGCTGACAGGGAGAAGGTGTTCGAGGAGTTCTACCGGGCAAGGAACGAGCTCACGGCCAGCATCCCCGGTACAGGCCTCGGGTTGAGCCTTGTGAAGCGCCTTACCGAGCTGCACCAGGGAACCGTGACCGTGGAGTCCGCGCTCGGGCAAGGCAGCGTGTTCACCGTGAGCCTTCCCCTTCTGCAGACTTAGTCAGACCGCCGACTCGGATTTACGGGTCTTGCGATACCATGCGAGCGTGCGCCGCACCCCTTCCTCCAGTGACGTTGGCTCGAAGTGGAAAGTGTCTCTAAACCTGCTTCCGTCAACGACATACGGCTCTTCCTTCTGGTAGAGGACCTCCAGCATCTCGCGCATCAGGGGACTGAAAACCCCCGCAAGGGCGAAGCCGGCGCGCGGCATCCACCGGATCTTCGGGGTGCTGCCGTTCGTGAAGCCGGCAGCGGCGAAGAAGAGGCGCGCCAGCTCCCGGGTGGTCACGGTGCGGTCGTTGGGGACGACCCAGGTTTTTCCGTGCGCTTCGGGAGAGAGTGCGGCTGTGGCCAGGGCACGACCGTAGTCCTCGACGTACGTGAAGGTATGGGGCAGGTCGAGGTTGCCCCAGAGCAGGGGCCGCTTTCCGGCAAACAAAGGGTCCAGGAACCTTTCAGTTCCGAAAAGGCTCTGCCCGGTTGCCACGGGGCCGTAAAAGTCCGAGGCGCGCGCCGCCGTCCATCGCAGGGCTCCGCGCGCGCCCGCGTCCGCCAGGTTTTCGTGAAGGCGCTGGATCAGCCTGCCTTTGTGTGACGGCGGGTCCACAGGGGTCTTCTCATCGATGACGGGGACGCCGCGCGCATACATGTAGAGGTTCTCAGCCGCGGCAAGGACAGCGCCGTTTTCGGTTGCCGCGCGAAGGATGTTGGCGTGGATGACAGGCAGGATTTTCTCCCAGTCCTGATAGAGAACGTTGGCGCAGTAGTAGACGTGCGTCGCTTCAGCCGCAGCGGCGCGTACCGAAGGCTCTTCCGTGGCGTCCGCGGATGCAAACTCGAGCCTGGCCTCGAGATCCGGCGCGAGGTCAAGAAAGGCGCCCGTCGGACGTCTGCCGCCTCGGTTTACCATTCGGACGCGCTTCCCTTTCTCGAGCAGCAACCCGGCGGCGGAGCATCCCACGGGTCCCGTTCCGAATATCACGTGAAGGCCCGTCTCTGCGCTGCTGCCACCATGCTGGCGTATTCCCGTCATGTCAATCCTCCTATGTTGGCGGTGCCAATATTCTATTCGTAAAATACCCATGAATGTAGGCATCGTCAACATAAATTGTTGGCATTGACCACTTTCTCAGGCAGAGGTATGTTCACTCGAAGTGAAGGCAAAACGACGCTACCATCACGGAGCGCTTCGGCAGGCCATCCTTGATGAGGCTTTCCGCGTGCTGGAAAAAGAAGGGTTGGAAAGCCTGAGCTTGCGCGGATTGGCCGCAAGCGCCGGCGTCTCCAAGACGGCCCCGTACAGGCATTTCTCAAACAAGGGGGAGCTGCTCATGACCCTTGCCGCGGAAGGCTTCGGCGCCCTTGCGGATGAGCTCGAGGCCGCCCTGGCCGGGGCAAGGGAAAGCCGCGTCGATGCGCCAACGGACGGGATTCGAGCCCTGTATCGCGCCTACATCGGCTTCGCGCGCTCTCGTCCTGCTCTCTACAGGCTGATGTTCTCCCGGCTCGGATTCAGCCTGCATTCTGAAAAATGCCGGATCAACAGCGAGCGGGCGCTCGCCTGCCTGGTGCGGGCGGTTGAGCAGGCGCGTGCGTGCGGATGGCGCGCGGCGCAGGAAGCCAACTCACTTGTGCTTTCCCTCTGGGCCGAGGTCCACGGGTGGGCAGGCCTGCTCATCGAAGACCTTCTTCCATCCAACGTCGATCTGACTCCAGACGCCTTCCAGCGACTGAGCGAATCTTTGCTGCTGTGACTGCTGGTAATGATAGAATGGGCTCGGAAGCGAGGTCATCATGAAGAGGACAATCCTGGGCTTCGTGGCACGTAACGTGAGATGACCGTCGCTTCCCGGCTCTCATACGGTCCCGAGGATTTGTCGTGCGGCCTTTCGGTCCCCGCCGGACTTTGGGCCGGCGTCTCGCTTGCGAAAGCGGGAGACATGGCGCTTGCTCGCCGGTCAGAGATACCGGACCGCGCGCGGTTTTTGGATTCCCTGGGGACGCCGTCCGATCGGGTCTATAGCGTCCACCAGGTGCACTCGAAAAACGTGATCCTGGTGGATGACCAGGATCCGAAGTCCCTGGAAGCTGCGGAAGCTGACGGGCTGGTCACGTCCCGCCGGGATGTTCTGCTGACGGTCACGGTAGCTGACTGCCTGCCGATCTTTCTCGTTGACGAGCGCACCGGAGCTTTCGGGCTTGTCCACTCGGGGTGGAAAGGGACGGGGATCGTCATGGAGGCGCTCCGCGTCATGGCGGAGGCGTTTGGGACCAGGCCGTCGGACGTGACGGCCGCAATCGGACCAGGCATTGGTCCGTGCTGTTACACGGTTCCCCAGGAAAGATATGAGCGGTTCCGCGCCGAGCTCGGGGAGCACGCGGTTGTGCGAGGGAGCGGGGACTTCCGGCTGGACCTCAAAGCGGCAAACGCGAGGCTCATCGAGTCAGCCGGCGTCGAACGCGTCTTCGTGACTGCGGACTGCACATGCTGCTCCCCGGCCCTGGGGTCCTTCCGACGTGAGGGGAAGGGATTTCGGCGGATGCTCGCGTTCATCGGGGGAAAGTCGGGCGGCGGCGCCCCGCCGGATGGAGGGCCGTTGTGACGTACCAGGGAAAGTTCGAAGTTCAGACGTCAGGGCATCGGGACATGCAAGACATCACCCCGCACATCGCGAGCAAGGTGGCTGACGCGGGCATTGAGACAGGGACGGCTCACGTTTTTGTGATTGGGAGCACGGCGGCCATCGGCACCATCGAGCTCGAGCCCGGTCTGGCGGGAGACCTGCCCGCCATGCTGGACAGGGTCGTGCCGCCCAGTCGCGACTACGGCCACGAGCGCGCCTGGCATGACGGCAACGGCCACTCGCACCTCCAGGCCACGTGGCTCGGTCCCTCCGTGACCGTGCCCGTGGAAGCCGGCCAGCTCTCCCTTGGCACGTGGCAGCAGGTCTTCCTTCTCGAGTGCGATGTGCGGCCCCGAAAAAGGACACTCGTGGTCACCGTGTCCGGGGACTGACGGTCCGAGCGCTTAAGAGCCCGCTGCTTCACGACCCAAGGCTTTGACGACCCAAGGCTTTGACGACCCAAGCCTCAAAAACACAAGCCTCTCACAGCCCGAGTATCGCCGTGAGCTCCGTAAGGCTGGCAATGACGTAGTCCGGGCTGACCGCCATCTCCGGCAGTGGTTTTCCGTTCGTGAGAAAAGCCGTTCCCGCTCCCGCGGACTTTCCCGCCATGATGTCGAAGACGAAATCACCCACCAGGAGAATGCTCGAAGCAGGAAGGGCGAAGAGACTCGCGGCGCGCTCCACGCCGTCCGGGTGGGGTTTGGGCCGGCCCGAGTTTTCTCGGGAAATAAGCGCCGCGAAGTCCGCGGGACCGAAGCCCGCAAACCTCTTCAGGCCTTCGAGCACCGAGGCGCGGCTGTTCCTGCTCAGTATTCCTCTGGCTATTCCCGCGTGCTTCAAGAGACTGATGATTTCCTCCGAGCCGTTGTTGGGAACCGAGGCCCGGGCCGCGGCGAGCTCGAAGGCGTCCAGGATTTTCCACGCTTTCTCCCGGTCCTTTTCGACAGGCAGGGACTCGATGTGCTCCAGGATGGGCTCGCCGGTCGGACAAGACAGGAGACGGCGAAGCTCGGCAAAATCCAGCGCCTCGGGCCTTGTGAGCGTGCCGTCGAAGTCAAAGAGGACCGCGCGAAATCTCATACGCTCTGGCACGCCGATCCGCCGCGCGAGCTCGCCGTGGAAGATCACAGCGTTTCCAGGAAGGAAACGATCTCTGAAATCCGAACGGGTTTGGCGATGTACCCGTCGAAGCCGTCAGCCAGGAAGCGCTCGCGGTCCCCTTTCATCGCGTACGCCGTCAGGGCCACCACCGGCGCGCGGACCCCGGCCTCCCTCATGCGCTGCATAGCCTCCGTCCCCGTCATGCCGGGCAGGTGGATGTCCATGAACACGGCGTCGCAGGAGGAGTGGCCGGCGACCCCCAGCGCCTCTTCACCGCTTCCCGCAAGAAGCACGGTGCAGCCCAGCGCGGAGAGGATCCGCTGCATCAGGGCGCTGTTTGCCGGGCTGTCGTCCACCACGAGCACGGTCCGTCCGGCCATGTCGGGCATTTGCTCGCGCGGCTCTTCGGCTTCCGTCGCGCCGGCGTCCCGCGAAACGGACCTCTTCTCGGGGAGCCTTCCCGGCAGGCGCACGGTAAACCTGCTGCCCTTGCCCACGTCGCTCTCCACGGTGACCGCGCCGCCGTGCAGCTCCACCAGGTTCTTGACGATCGTGAGCCCGAGACCCGTGCCGTGGCCCTCGTGCCCTTTGCGAAGCTGCTCGAAGGGCTCGAAGATGCGCTCGCGGTCCGCCAGGTCGATTCCGATCCCTTCGTCCCAGACGGTGATCTCGCACGCATCTCCGCGTCCTCGAGCCTCCACGCCGATCTTGTGCTCACGCTCGGTGAACTTGATGGCGTTGGAGAGGAGGTTGTAGAGGACCTGCTTGATCCTCACCTCGTCAGCGTCCAGGAGGCCCAGCTCAGGATCGAAGTCGGTGTCGACGTGCAGGTGCTTCTTTGCCGCCAGGGAGCGCACCGTTGTGAGAACCCTGTGGATGAGCGTGGCGGTGTCGAACGGCCTCTTTTCCAGGTCGACCCTCCCCGCCTCGATCTTGGAGAGGTCCAGGACGTCGTTCACCATGTCCAGAAGATGCTCCCCTCCGTCGCGGATCCAGCGCAGGTACTCCCGCTGCTTGTCCGTGAGAGCCCCCGTCCTTTCCATTCCCTGCATCTCCAGGAGCTGGCTGAACCCCAGGATGGAGTTGAGCGGCGTGCGCAGCTCATGGCTCATGTTCGCGAGGAACTGGCTCTTGGCGAGGTTGGCGGCCTCCGCGGACGCCTTGGCGTGGTGGAGAAGCTCCTCCATGCCCTTGCGGTCCGTGATGTCCTCCTTGACCGCAATGAAATGGGCGATGGTCCCGTCATCCCCGCGGATGGCCGAGATTGCCGCCAGCTCCCAGTACAGCTCGCCGTTCTTTTTCCTGTTGCACAGCTCCCCGCGCCATTCGCCGCCGGCCACGATGGTGCGCCACAGCTCCGCGTAGATGGAAGGAGACTGCCGGCCGGACTTGAGAAGACGCGGGTTCTTCCCCAAGACTTCCGCGCGCGTGTAGCCGGTCAAGGTTGTGAACTTGCGGTTCACGTACTCGATCTTGCCACGCAGGTCCGTGATGATGACCGACGTGGGGCTTTCCTCGACAATGCTCGCGAATATCCGGGTGTCGAGGATGCGCAGCGGGGGAGCCTCACCGTTGGCGGCCATGAGACACTCCGATGTCGATGGGGCGTGAGAGCGCTTCCACCAGAAGCTTCACCGCCCCCTGAACGTCGCGGTAGTCCACCATCTCCGACGGCATGTGCACGTAGCGGGTCGGGATGGAGACGCAGCCGGCGGGCACGCCGGCGCGGGTGGTCTGGATTGCGGACGCATCAGTGGTACCGCCCACGAGCACTTCGCGCTGGAACGGGATGCCCGCCGTGCGCGCGGTTTCCAGGAGCCATTCCTTCACGCCGACGTGCGTGAGCATCCCTCCGTCCTTGATCTTGATGGCGGGGCCCGCGCCCAGCTCCACCGCCATGGGGGCGCACTCGGGGGTGTCCCCCGTGAAGGTCACGTCCACCGCCAAAGCCAGGTCCGGCTCCGCTCCGTATCCGGAGGTGACCGCTCCGCGCAGGCCGACCTCCTCCTGCACGGTGAAGACAAAGGAGATGTCGTGCGGGGACGTCTCCAGCTCCCGCATGACCTCGATAAGAACGGCGCACCCCACCCTGTCGTCCATGGCCTTGGCAACGATGCGCTCACCCATCTCCTCACAGGTGCGGAGGAAGCAACCCACGTCTCCCACCTTGATGCGGCACTCCTCTCTGCTCGGAGCCCCGACATCGATGAAGAACTTATCCAAAGGAGGAATCTTCGAGCCGTCCTCCAACTTTTCCAGGCCGATCACCCCGACGGTCCCGTCGGAGAACCGCACCCTCCCTCCCAGGAGTGGAAGAGGGCGGACCCCGCCCACGCTGCCGAAGCGAAGGAACCCTCTCTGGTCCACGTGCGTAACCACCACGCCGATCTCATCCATGTGCGCCGCAAGCATGACGCGGGTGTCCCCGCCATTCCCCGCGCGGCGCACGAGGAGGTTCCCCAGGGCATCGACGCGCGTTTCCACCCTCTTCCCCGCCAGGACGCCCGCTGCCTTCAGCTCCGCCGTGATGAGCTCACGCACCGCGGCTTCCCGTCCGGAAGGACCATAGCACTCGGTCAACTTCCTGATGATCTCCTTCATGTCCGTCCTCATTTCTTCAAGCTTTCCCCCAGGCGCGGCATGGCCTCCCGCACGAGGGCCCGTGCGTGATCGAAGTCCGCGGCGTTCATGATGGCCGCGGGGGAATGGATGTAGCGAGCCGGCACGGCGATGGTGATTGCAGCGACTCCCTGGCGGGCCCGCTGGATGGCCCCGGCATCCGTTCCGCCGATGTTCGGCTGCTTGACCTGGACCGGGATGCTCTTGCGCGCGGCCGTGGAGAGAAAATGCTCCACGAGCCGCGGATCAGCAACGAAGCTGTTGTCCATGACGGTGACGGCCGGGCCATCACCGAGGCGCGTTGAAGGGCTCACGTCCCGTCGGTTGGGAACCTCGTTGGCCGCCGTGCACTCCAGGACCACTGCGGCGTCCGGGTCTTCCGCGTAGGCGGCCACCCTCGCGCCGCGCAGCCCGACCTCCTCCTGCACGGTGAATGCGGCAATGAAGTCGAAGGGAAGCTTCTCCTTGAGAAGCTCCACCAGCAGGGCGCATCCCACCCTGTCGTCCAGCGCCTTGCCGCGCACGGCCTTCCACGAATTGGCTGACGACAGCTCGAGGAAATCCGTTGCAAACACGGCGCAGTCGCCGCGGTGGACAAGTCTCTCCGCCTCCCCCTTGCTGGAGGCTCCAATGTCGATGGCAAGCTGCTTGAAATCCATGACCTTGTCCCGTTCCCCCTTTTCCGTGAGGTGAACGGGCTTGGACCCGATGACTCCCGGCACGCGCGCATCTCCTACAAACACGGCGCGGGCGGGAAGGACGCGGTCATCGATGCCTCCCACCTTGGCAAAGCGCAGGAGGCCGGTGTCCTCGATCTGGGTGACCATGAGCCCCACCTCGTCCATGTGCGCGGCGGCCAGCACGCGCACGGAGGAGGCGCCGCGCCCTTTCTTTCGGGCGATGAGGTTCCCCATCGCATCCACCCGGCACTCGTCCACGACGTCCCGGATCTCCTCCAGGATGAGGGCGCGCACCTCCTCCTCATGGCCGGAAACGCCAAAAGCCTCGGAGAGCTTCCTGAGCAGCACGTTACGCCCCCTTCTGCTTGCCGGGCTGGCCGTTGCCGGCGGACAGCGCGTCCCGCGAGGACAGGGCGTCTTCGAATCCCGGGGTGAGCCGGGCGATGAACTCCGCCAGGAGCTTCGCGGTTCTCTCGATGTCCCTCAGGCAGACGGTTTCCACGGGCGTGTGCATGGAGCGCACGGGGATGCCCAGGAGGCCGCAGGGCACCCCTGACCTGCTCACCTGAATGGCCCAGGCATCCGTGCCGCTGGGGCCTGCCATCACCTCCGTCTGGTGGGGAATCTCCAGGGCGGAGGCCGCTGCGGCGAGCCTCTCGCTGAGGACCGGGTGGAAGTTCGGCCCGATGGCGATGCTCGGACCTCCGTCCATTTTCACTGTCTCGTTCGGCGACAGGCCGGGTTGCATTCCAAAGGTTGCGTCGACAACCACTGCGATTGTGGGGTCGATGCCGTACGCGCCCGTCACGGCGCCCGCCATGGAGGCCTCTTCCTGGACTGTCGCCACGGCAAAGACGTTCCAGGAGTGCCTGCGCCGGGCCAGCTCTTCCAGGCACAGCACGATGGCCGCAACGGCGGCACGGTCGTCCATGGATTTGCCCGCCACGTAGCCGCCCGTAAGAGGGATGAAGCGGCCGCGCATCGTCACCACGTCACCAACGTGAACCGTCGCCTCCACGTCATCGCAAGGAAGCCCGACGTCGATGAAGAGCTTTTCAAGGGGGACGGGCTTCTCCCGCTCCGAAGGATCCGTGAAGTGCGGGGGGACGCTCACCACCAGGCCGGGCAGCTCACGGGAGCCATGAACCACCACTTCCTGGCCGAAGAGCACCCTCGGGTCGAAACCGCCGATCTGGGTGACCTGGAGGAAGCCTTTTTCGATCCGGGTCACCATGAGCGCAATCTCGTCCATGTGCCCGGCGAGCATGACGGAGGGTCGGTCTCCCGAGGCGCCCTCTCCCCTTCTCAGGGCAATGAGGTTCCCCATGGCGTCGACCCGCACCTCGTGAGCGAGCTCCATGAAGCGCTTCCTCACTACCTCGCGGACCTCGGCCTCGTACCCTGAAGCGCCCCGAGCTTCCACCAGCTCCCGCACGAGGGTGGCAGTATCCATGGCATCGAGGATAGCAGGGGAAGGGGGACGGGTAAAGGCGAGGGACGGCCCCCGCGCGCGACGTCGCGCAGAGGCCTGCTTCCGCGCGCCTGTTTCCGCGCAGAGGCCTGCTTCCGCGCAGAGGCCTGCGCTAGGTCAAGGACGGTATGCGCACGCGCGGGTCCACGTCTTCGGTGTAGTTCACCCCGGGGGAGTCGAAGCCGCAGATGCGCGAAAGCTCCTTGCGGTAGCCTTCGAAGTCCGAAAGTTGCGGCAGGTTCTCCGTGGTGACCTGGGCAAACAGCTCGCGCACCTTTTCCTGGACCGTGGGATCCAGCTCACGCTCATCCAGGCGGATGCGCCCGGCCTCGTCCACGGGAATGGGGCCGCCGGTGTAGAGACGGTCGCGGAACAGCCGGTTCATCTGTTCGATGCAGCCTTCGTGTGTGCCCCGCTCCTTCATGACCTTGTAGAGCAGCGCGATATACAGCGGCACGAACGGGATGGCAGCGCTGGCAAGCGTCACCACGGCCTTGTTGACGGCCACGATGGCCCGACCGCCAATGGCCTTTTCCAACTCGCCGTTCATGGCCCGTGCCGTGGCCTCGAGGTGCTCCTTGGCCATTCCGATAGTGCCCTTGCGGTAGATGGCGGCAAGGGCCGGGGAGCCGATATAGGAGTAGGCAAGCGTGATGGCGCCCGGGGCAAGCAATCCCGCCTCCCGCAGCGCCGTGATCCATAATTGCCAGTCTTCGCCGCCCATCACCGCAACCGTCCCGCGGATCTCTTCTTCCGTGGCGGGAGGGACCGTCGTCTCGTAGACCTGCCCGGTCTGAAAGTTCACGGTCTTGCCGGTGAAAGGCTGGCTGATGGGCCGAAGGGATGAGGTGAACTGCCCGCGGCGCGGGGCTGCCAGACTGTAGATCACGAGGTCCACCGGACCCGTCCGTTTCGCAACGAGCTCCAGCGTCTGCTTCTTCACCTCGTCGGTGAACGCGTCGCCGTTGAGGCTCCAGGCGTTCAGGCCCTCCGCGCGGGCCTCCTCTTCGAAAAAGGCGCTGTTGTACCATCCCGCCGACGCGGTGCGTTCGTCATCCGCGGGTCTTTCGAAGAATACGCCAACCGTGTCGGCCCGGTTGCCGAATGCCGCCGTGATGCGGGATGCAAGACCATAGCCGGTGGAGGCGCCAATGATCAGCACCTTCCGCGGTCCGCCCGCCGGGGCCGGCCGGCTCCTGATGTAAGCTACCTGCTCCCGCACGTGCTCTTCGCACCCGTGGGGATGGACCGACAGGCAGACGGCTCCCCGGATTCGACGTTCTATTCGCATGCACTGAAGATACTCACCCGTCTCAGGAAGGGCGAGCGGGGCGGGCGGCCGCGCGGGACGGGGCTCAACGCGGCGCGACGGCCCGTGACAGCTCGTCGATGCGGGAGAGCTCCTTCGCGGCGAGCCTGAAGCCCAGGGCGGCTGCGCTCTGTTCAGCCTGCGCGGGCCGGGAAGCTCCGGGGATTGCCACGACGACCGAGTCGTTGAAGCTCACGGTCCAGTTCAACGCAACCTGGGAAACCGTCGCGCCATGGGCACGCGCGATCAACCGCATCTCGTCGACAAGAGGGCGCGTCCTCTCGATTGACCTCCGGGTGTAGGCGCCGCTCATCCGCCGCAGGCGGGGCACCGATGTGACTGACTGCGGGTCCTCATGGAACCGGCCGGTGAGAATCCCCTGGGCAAGCGGCGAGTAGGCGATCAGCGTGATGCCCAGTCTCCGGGCGGTCTCGAGGATGCCGTTGGTCTCGATCCTCCGGTCCAGGAGGTTGTAGCGGATCTGATTGGACGCCAGGGGGACGCCGTGCGCGGCAAGCGCGTTGTGCGCCTCCTCCATCTGGTGGGCGGAGAAGTTGCTCACGCCGACGGATCTGATGAGTCCGGCTTTCAGAAGGCCGGCCATTTCCGTCATCTGCGCGGCGATGGGGGAATAGCTCCACGGCTGATGGATCTGGTGCAGGTCGATGGGGTAGGGGCTGAGACATTCCACGCGGGTCTCGATGGTGGATCGAATTGACTTCGCGCTTCGTGCCAGAGGAAACCACTTGGTCGCGATTACGGTTTCCCCGGGCCTGACTTTGAGGTGTGAAAGCGCCGCGGAAAGCGCCTTCTCCGACTTGCCCGCGCCGTAGACCTCCGCGGTATCGAACCAGCTTATTCCGCTGTGCAAAGCGGCAGCCACCGTGTCCGTGACCGTTCCCTGGTCCAGGGCGCTCCAGAAGCGGGCGACAAAGTTGCCGCCCTGGCCGAACTGCCAGCAGCCCATCCCGATGGGAGTTATCTGGATCTCCGTTTTCCCGAGCCTGCGCTTCTCCACGCTTCTCTCCTGGCCGAGAATATCCGCAGGCCGGCCTGGAAAAGCAAGCGCGTGGACCGGTTCTAGTCCAGGATGCAGGCGGATACGTGGCCCGGAGAAATTTGTCTGAGGGGAGGCCGGGCTTCCTTGCACTTGGCAATGGCAAACGGACAGCGTGGGTGAAAATGGCAGCCCGCGGGCGGGTCAATGGCGCTGGGGATTTCCCCGCGGGGGAGGTTTTTCTCACGCCTGGCCTTGGGGTCGGGCACCGGCACGGCGGCAAGGAGCGCTTTTGTGTAGGGATGATGCGGCCGGCTGAAAAGCTCGTCCCGGCTCGCAAGCTCCACGATCCGGCCCAGGTACATGACGGCAACCCTGTCGCAGAGGTACTTGGCCGTTGCCAGGTCATGCGTGATGAAGAGGTAGGTGAGCCCCATCTCCTCCTTGAGCTGCTTCATGAGCTGGAGGATGAGCGCGCGCACCGAAACGTCCGCCATGGCAATCGGTTCATCAGCGACCAGGAAGTCCGGGCGAGTTACGAGGGCGCGCGCAATCACGACCCTCTGGCTCTGTCCGCCGGAGAGCTGGTGCGGGTATTTCTTGTAAAGAAAGCCCGCCGGAGAAAGCCCCACCTTCTCCATGAGATCGAGCACCCGCGCCTTTTGCTCCGCGGCGTTCCCAATCCGGTGGATCTGCAAAGGATGCGTGATGGCCTGCCCCACGCTCATTCGCGGGGAAAGGGAGGAGTTGGGGTCCTGGAACACGATCTGCGCGCTGGCGCGAAACGCAGCCAGCCTCTTGGCGCCGAGGCTGATGACGTCACGGTCCCGGTATTCGACCCGCCCCGATGTGGGCTCGATGAGGCGCAGAAGAAGCCGGCCCGTTGTCGACTTGCCCGAGCCGCTCTCACCAGCCAGCCCGAGCACTTCTCCTTCGTCGATCGAGAAGCTCACCCTGTCCACCGCGTGCACCGCCTTGCGGCGGGGCGAAAAAGCGTCGAAAAGCGAGCCGCGAAGCGGGAAGTCCTTTATCAGCTCTACCGCTCGAACGAGCGTGCTCATCGTGCGCCCTTCCCGTCGTGAAGCCAGCATGCGGCGCTGTGCGCCGGGGCATGCTCCAGAAGCTCCGGGGCTTTCTCCCGGCAGATCGGCATCACCTTCGGGCAACGGGGCGCGAACCTGCAGCCGCTCGGTGGTGAGACAAGGTCAGGGGGGCTGCCGGGCATGGTTACAAGCTCCTTCTGCTCCAGGCGGATATTGGGGACGCAGTTGATCAGGCCCTGGGTGTAAGGATGCAGGGGCCGGGCAAAGATGTCCTCAGCCGGGCCTATCTCCATGATCTTCCCCCCGTACATCACGGCAATCCTGTCCGCGATCTCCGCCACGAGGCCGAGGTTGTGCGTGATCAGGATGATGGAGAGCTTGTAGACGCGTCGCAGGTCGGCAAGCAACTGGGTGAACCCTGCCTCCACAATGACGTCGAGGGACGTGGTGGGCTCGTCCGCAATCAGGATGTCGGGGTTCATGATGAGGGCAAGCCCGATCATGATCCTCTGGCGCATGCCACCGGAGAGCTGGTGGGGATATTCGCGAAGCCGCTTGCGTTCGATGCTCAGCGTGGCGAGCATTTTCTCAACCGCCGCCAGCGCGTCACGCCGCGGCATGGAAGCATCATGGAAGTGAATGGTTTCCAGGAAGTGGCGCTCCACGGTGAAAAGCGGGTTGAGCGACGTGAGCGGGTTCTGGAAAATCATGGAGATGCTTTGCCCGCGAAGCGCAAGGAGGGAGCGCTGGTCCAGCCCCAGCACGTCGGTCCCCCGGTACATGATGGTGCCCCCCGTCACCTGGCCGGGCGGCCGGAGGAGCTTCAGGAGTGACAGACCGAGCGTGGACTTGCCGCACCCTGACTCTCCAACAAGGCCCAGTGCTTCTCCGTCCGCGAGCGTGAATGACACCCCTTCCACGGCGCGAACCACGCCGATGGAGATGGGGTACTGGATGACGAGGTCGTTCACCCTGAGGATCGTTTCCGCGCTTTCCACCGCTTCATTTCTCCAAGAGCCGGGGGTTGAGCACTTCTGCCAGGCCTTCGCCCATCATCGTGAACCCCAGGGCGAGCAGCATGATCATGAGCCCGGGGAAGGTGATCATCCACCAGATCCCGGAGGGGAGGAACTTCTTGCCCATGGAAAGGTCCATCCCCCAATCAGGTATCCCCGCAGGCAACCCGAGGCCGATGTAGGAAAGCGCGGCTTCCGTCATGATGGCGTCCGCGACGTTCAGGGAGAAGATGACGACGACCGTGGCAATGACGTTTGGGAACACATAGCGGCTGAGGATGGTCCCGCGGGGCGCGCCAATGGCCCGTGCCGCCTCCACGTAGACCTCTTCCTTGATGGAAAGTGTCTGGCCCCGCACCAGGCGGAAGTACGTCGGGATGTATACAACCGCGACCGCCATGGTGATGTTGATCACCCCGGGACCGAGCATGGCGGCAAAGGCGATGGCAAGGATCAACCCGGGGAACGAATACACGGAGTCCATGATGAGGGAGAGGATGCGGTCGAAGACGCCGCCGGCAAAGCCCGACAGCAGTCCCAAGGGGATGCCGATGATGGCGGAGAGGAGGGCGGCCGCCATGGCTACTCCGAGTATCGTCTGCGCGCCGTAGACCACCCGGGCCCAGACGTCACGGCTCAAGTTGTCCGTGCCCATGATGTGCGCGCGGCTCGGAGCGGTCATCTGCCCGCCCGCGTTCTGGTCCTCGGGGCTGTACTTCGTGAATGCGCGCGGGAAAACCGTCATGACGAGGATCAACGCTATGATGAGCGCGCCCGCCGTCAGGATCCACCACTCGCCTCCGTATTTTTTGCGCGAGGAGGAAAACCATCCCAGCAGGGATGCCAGCCCGGAAGCCGGGGAGAATCGGGCGCCGTGGGCAGGCCGAGGCGAGGTTTGGCTGCTCATGTCAGTATTTCACCCGCGGGTCGATCACCGCATAGAGGAGGTCCACGAGAAGGGACACGGCGCTCACGAACAGCGTGTAGACGATGATCACTCCCTGGATCACCGGGTAATCGCGCAGGTATATCCTCTCCAAAAGAAGCCTCCCCATGCCCGGCCAGGAGAACGTGCTTTCCGTGAGAATGGCTCCCGCAAGAAGCAGGCTGAACTGGAGGCCGAGCATGGTGACCACGGGGATCAGGGCGTTGCGGAGACCATGGCTGTAGACGACCCTTCGCTCGGGAATGCCGCGGGCCCGGGCCGCCAGGATGTAGTCAGCCTTCAACACGTCGAGCATGTTCGCCCTCGTCAGGCGGACGAAGATTCCTGATAGCACTACCCCCAGCGTCACGGCGGGCAGGACCAGGTGCCAGAGCACGTCGACCAGGGCGGCAATATTGCCGGCGCGAATGGCGTCAATGATGTAGAAACCGGTCTTGCTGAAAGTGGATACGTCCACTCGGGCGCCGGTCCTGCCGGCTATCGGGAACCAGCCCAGCCACACGCCGAACAAGAGCTGAAGCATAAGGCCCATCCAGAACACGGGGATGCAGTAGACGATGTTCGCGTACAGGCGCGCCGAGTAGTCCCGCCCGGTCCGCCGGCGCTGCGCGGCATACGCGCCCAGGGGGATCCCGATGCCGAGGCTGACGAGCAGCGCTGACAACGTGAGCTCGATGGTGGCGGGCAGCTTCTCGATGATGGGCTGGCTGACTTTCTGCTTGAAGATCATGGACTCTCCCAGGTCGAGGCGCAGGAGCTGGCCGAGGTACTCCACGTACTGCACGGCAATGGGCTTGTTGAGCCCCAGCTCCTCCTTCTTCTCGTCGATCACCTTCTGCGGCGCATGACCGCCCAGCATGGCGCCCACGGGGTCTCCCGGCATGATCCTCAACACCACGAAAATGATGGTCATCATGATGAAGACCATGGGGATGGCCAGGAGGAGTCGGGTGATGATGTAGCTGAAAAGGTGTCTCATGGGAGGGAAAAGGCGTCGGGTCCCCGGGCGGGGACCCGACCGCGGCTACCCGCTCTTATTTCACGAACTTCAGCTGGTCGTAGTTGAAGATCAGCGTGGGTCCGATCTTAACGCCCGTCACGTTTTTCTTCGTGAAGACGTACAAGTTGCCCTGGAAAATGGGAACGGTCATGACTTCATCCGTCCACATCTTCTGGATCTTCGCGAAGGTGGCGTCACGCACTGCGTCCTTGTTTGCGGACTGCTCCTGGAGGAAGAGCTTGTCCCAGGCGGCGCTGGTGAAGAATATCCCCATTCCCTTGGAGCCTTCCGTCTGTGCGAAGGGGGACGTGTAGTCATCAGGATCAATGTAATCGGGATACCAGCCCAGGAGGAAAGAAGCCATCTGTTTCTGGTCCCACTGCTGCTTGTAGGTGGCCCATTCGGCGGACTTGATGTTCACCTTGACGAGCGGCGTTTTCTCCAGCTCTGCCTTCAGGACTTCCGCCATATTGACCTCGGTGTCACCGTAGTGGCTCGGCGTGTACCACAGGTCGAACTCGAACGGCTTGTCCTTGCTGTATCCCATGCTCTTAAGGAGCTTTTCAGCCACGGCCACTTTTCCGTCACCCCAGACTTCCTTGAAGTCATCCCTGTGGTAGCTCATGCCCATGGGGATCATGGAGTACAGGGGGGCGTTCTCACCAAGGTAGACCTTCTGGTTTATCTCAGGCCTGTTGACCAGCGCGGCCACCGCCTGGCGCAGTTTCTTCTCCTTGAAGACGCTCTCCGATGTCTCGAAGCAAAGGTAGCGGATTTGCGGGCCCGGGATCTTCCAGTTGTTATACTTCGGGTTTTTCAGGAGGTCCGCGATGTCGGAGGGGTTCAGGGACTTGAATGCCAGGTCGATTTCCCCTTTCTCCAGCGCGAGCCTCATGGTGGTGGCGTCCGCGAAGTAGCGGATGATGATCTTCTTGATCGGCGGCTGAGCGCCGAAGTAGTTCGGGTTGGCCTCGAACACCGCTTCCTCATCCCGCTTGAAAGAGGTGAGCTTGTAGGGGCCGAGGGCCGCAATCTCCCCACCGGTCAGCTCCCCGACGTCCTTCACGATCTTGTCCACGGGATAGACGCTCGGGTCCATGGGGAAATACGTCGGGGTGGCCAAAAGGGCGGGGAAGTAGCCGACGGGCTGCTTGAGGATGAACTTCACGGTCGTCTCATTCACGACCTGGACTTCCTTCACGTACTGCGTCACGAGGGCCGCCGGGTCCCCATTCAGCTTGGCTACCCTGTCGATGCTCCACTTGACCGCGTCAGCGTTGAACGGGTCTCCATTGGAGAACTTTACGCCCTTCCTCAGGGTGACGATGTACTCGTCTCCACCCTCGCTTACGCTATAGCCGGTTGCGAGTGACGGCACGATTTTTGTCGTCCCCGGGGTGTAGGCGAGAAGCCCCGCGCTGACGTTCTGGAAAATTTCCCAGGTGTGGAAGTCGTACGCGCTTGCCGGGTCCATATCGGAGACTTTGTCCGTGGTCCCGTACACGAGAGTGCCGGTTTGCGCCCATGACGCAGCCGCCGCCAGAAGCAGGGCGAAAGCCGCAAATAAAGCGATCAACCTCTTCATGCGTGATTTCTCCTTTCCAGTATGATTGTGTTACAATACGAGCCGCCCGGTAGGGTGTCAAGAACGGGAGCGTCCATGAAGGCCATGTCGGGAAACATACGGATTCGTGATGCGCAGCCTTCGGATGCCCCCCATATCGGGCGTCTGGTCGTCCTTTCAGCCCAGACGTTCCTGCCGGTTCTTTTCGGGCCGCGGATCGAGCACGCCGTGGAGGAAATGGCTCGCGGGCGCGGCACTCTGTTCAGCCATGAGCACGCGTGGATTGCCGAGCACGAGGGCGCCGTCCGCGGGATGCTTCTGGGCTACACGGGAGCGGTGAAGGCGGCGCAGGACCCTCGGACGGGGCTTGCGCTCCTTGGCATAATGCGCGTGGGACTGATCCGCCGCCTGCCGGGGCTCCTGAGAATGCAGTCGACCATTGGCGTGATGGGCAGGGACGAGTTCTACATCAGCAACGTTGCCGTTTATCCGGAGCACCGCGGGAAGGGGATCGGCTCTCTCCTCGTGGGCCAGGCCCGCGAGGAGGCTCTCAGAGCGCGGGCCGCCCGGCTCATCCTGGACGTCGAGACGGACAACCCGGATGCCCAGCGCCTGTACGAGAGGCTGGGCTTCCGGGTGATGAGTGAGACTCCTCAGCTTGCCCTGGCCGGCCACGCGTTCGGCTTTCGGCGGATGGCGAGCGCGGCCTTGTCGCGGTAGCCCGCCCATTTCGGGGCGGCCTGCCCCTGCCGCGGTAGCCAACGCGGTGGGCCGCGCTAGGCTACCACCACCTTCTTCGCGCTCTGCCACAGCCCGTGGATGTTGCAGAACGAGGACGCGAGGATCATCCCCGGCTTTTCGGTCTTGAATGAGCAGGCCAGGGCGGGGTTAGTGTAGATGGTGCTCGTGTCGGGACCGTCCGGGGACTCTCCGTGGGCGTTGAACTCCATCCGTGCCACCTGGAACGGGAACTTCGCGCCGTCGGGGTGGAAGAAGACCTCGATCCACCGGATGTGATGAGGCGTGGTGTTGGGGTGCGGGATCTCTTTTCCCACGCTCACCGTCACGGCCACAGCATCTCCCTTTTTCACCGTCTCCGCTGCTTCGATGACGGGGGCATGTTTTTCTTTTTTCCAATCCGCGGACTGAAACAGGTCTTTCAATTCTGGCATCACTTCTCTCCTCATCATGAACTTTCACCGCACGCACGTCCCCCCAACGGGGGGATCAGGCATCCTGGCTTGGGGCGTGCTCGCTTCTAAGGTACTCAAAAATCGCTATAATGGCGCTATGTGCCATTACGAAATCGAGGGCGGCTTCCCCCTCAAGGGCCGTATCAAGGCGAGCGGGAACAAGAACTCCGCGCTTCCCTGCCTCGCCGCGACGCTTCTCACTGACCAGCCCGTGATCCTCTCGAACCTGCCGGAGATCGAAGACGTGCACGTCATGATCGAGGTCCTCAAGACCCTGGGCTGTTCGGCGGAAAAGCTCGCTCATAACAGGTGGCGCTTCCAGTGCCTGGACATTGCCCGGGAGGAGATCCCTCCGCACCTCTCCCAGAAGATCCGCGCCTCCATCCTGTTCGCCGGACCGCTCCTGGCGCGCAAGGGAAGGATCATCCTGCCGCCTCCGGGCGGCGACGGGATAGGGCGCCGCCCGCTCGACACGCATTTTCTGGCCCTGACGGAGCTGGGCACGCGGGTGGAGGTGGGGACCTCCTTCACGCTGCTCGCCAACAAGCTGAAAGGCGCGCGGATTTTTCTGGACGAGGCTTCGGTCACGGCCACGGAGAACGCTCTCATGGCTGCCGTGCTCGCGGAAGGGGACACGACAATCGAGAACGCTGCCTCGGAGCCGCACATCCAGGACCTGTGCCGCATGCTTGTTTCCATGGGCGCGCGGATCACCGGTATCGGGTCCAACATCCTCTCCATCCAGGGGGTGGACCGGTTGTCGGGGACGGAGTTTCGTATCGGAAGCGACTACATGGAGGTGGGCTCGCTGATCGGCCTTGCCGCCGCCACGCGGGGGGAGCTGGAGATCGAGGACGCGGCGCCGCAGAACATGCGCATGACGAGGATTGCGCTGGCAAAGCTCGGCATCACCTGGGAGACCTCCGGAGAGACCATCCGCGTGGGGGCGTCGCAGAGCCTCAAGGTCGTGCCGACCATGGGCGGCCAGATCCCCAAGATCGACGACGCCCCATGGCCCGGTTTCCCGGCGGACATCATCAGCATTGCCCTCGTGGCAGCGACGCAGGCCGAGGGCACCGTGCTCATCCATGAGAAGATGTTCGAGTCCCGCATGTTTTTCGTGGACAAGCTGATCGGGATGGGGGCCAGGATCATCCTCTGTGATCCTCACCGTGCCGTCGTCACCGGTCCGGCCCGCCTGGTGGGCTCGGAGCTCTTCTCCCCCGACGTGCGGGCCGGCATGGCCATGCTGATAGCCGCAATGTGCGCGCAGGGAAAGAGCACCATCCAGAACGTCTACCAGATCGAGAGGGGCTATGAGAACCTGACGGAAAGGCTGCAGAGCCTGGGGGCCCGGATCAGGAAGTGCGGAATGTGAGCGGGTTTCAGAAGCCCTTCCTTCTGCGGATCTCCTCATAGGCTTCCTGGATTGCCTTGAACTTCTCCTCCGCAACTTTGACGAACTGCGGGCCGAGGCTCGCCACCCTGTCGGGGTGGTTCGTAACGGTGAGCCGTCGGTAGGCCGCCTTGATCTCCTCAACGTCCGCATCCGGTGAGACGCCAAGCACGTCCCATGCGGCGTCGCTGCCTCGTGTGAACTCGGCGCGGACCCTTCCGAAGACATCTTCGTCAATCCCAAGCAGGCGGGAGATTCCCCTGATAAGCTCCTCCTCGCGGTAACTCACTCCGCGGGCGTCCGAGCCGGCAATCTGAAAGAGCAGCCGCAGCAGGAGCACCCGTCCCTCTGCGGTGGAGACCGTGCCGTAGTAGCCGCAAAGGCCGGCAACGTCGATGCGATGCCGGTTGACGTACATCTCGTCGATCAACCGCTGGAGCAGCTCGTGGTCAACGGAAGGAAAGGAGAAGTTACGGCGGAAGAAGTCCTTCATCGCCTCGAGGTGAGAGGCTTTCACGGCGCCATCCGCCTCTGCCACGGCCAGCGAGAGTCCGATCAGGCAGCTCAGGAAATTGACCTGGGCCTGGGAGACGGGGTCGACGGCCGCCCACGGATCACGCCCCGCGTAGTAGTCCCGCCCCGCGCGGTAGCGCCGCGCGGCGCCCGTCATCTGGCGCTCTTCCACGGCCCTGTCAAAGAGGTGCCCGATGAGCCCGCCGAAGAGCGTGCCGAAAGGCCCGGCAATGGAGCCAATGAGCGCTCCGATGAGCTTTCCCGCTATTGCCATCAGGAGCCCGACTGGCCGGCCATGACAACGAACGCGGCCACGAGCAGGACGAACTGGAGGATGGCGCCGACAATGAGCGCCGCTGTGAAGCCGAAGGCAAGGACGACGAAGCCGAGGATTACGCGGTGCGCGTAGACGTACAACAGCGTCAGGACGGAGAGGACGATCGGGACGAGGGGGACCAGGAGCACGGCAAGCCCGGAGGGTCCGCCATCAGCGGGGCGGGGACGGAATGCCCATCCGAACGGCAGCGCCAGGAGGGACAGGATGAGGAACGCGAACGGCATCACGAGCTTCATCATCAGCTCGACGGTGAGCGCGCCGCGGGACAGTCCGAGGGACCCCAGCGAGTCGCGCATTCGCCACAGCTCGATGGGGCCCGCATCCGCCAGCGCATCCTGCTGCGTCGAAAGGAACGGCAGCTCGTCCGCGGTGGGTTGGATCCGAAGGATGGCCCTCTCCTGGGCGGGCCTCGTGCCGACGGAATACGAGGGAAGGATCTCCACCCGGGCCGGTTCCTGTCGATGCAGCGAAGAAGAATCGTCCCGTTCTGGAGCTTTCCGTACGGGGCGGTGAAGTGCCAGGCGACGTTTCCCGCCGCGTCGTAGCGGACCGCCTCCACGTCGATGAAGAAAGTTCCCTCCCGGGCCTGCACCATGCGCCCCAGCGCCACGGCTTCGATCCCGCCGGGTCCGGTCCCGTTGAAGAAGAGGATCTTTTCCACGCCGGGCAGGGTTTCCACCTGCCGCGCCTCATCGAGGAAAAAGGAGACGCCGCGCAATCCCTCGCTGGCGCGATCCAGGTTCGTGGCGATGTCCTTGTCCTGCGGGTATTGCGCCGCGAGCTTCACGAAGCTGTAGTACGCCTGCAGGTAGTCCCCCCCGCTGAGGAGCATATACGCGTCCCTCTTCTGACGGTAGAGCGCGGTGGCCTGGGCGTCCTTGCCCTTGCCCGGTTCGGCTGCCTCCTCGAGCTTTTCAGCGGCCTGCGCGGCAAGGCGAAGCGCGTCGGCGCGCCGCGGGTCCAGGAGGCTGGCTTTCTGCGCGTAGTAGTGCGCTGAGAACCAGTCCTGGCGGTCGAAATACTTCTGCGCTTTCATAATGAGCGCTTGCGCGTCGAGCACGGAACCAGGCTCTTCTCCAGCCGGCTTCGGCGGAGCGGGCGGCGTTGCCTGATGGGCCGCCTCGCTTTCCAGCATCCCCTCGAGGTCCTGCATTTCGCCATTTCCGGGGTCCAGCGCAAGGTAGCGGTTGGCCAACCCGAGCCCTGTGCGGTAATCCCCTCTTTGCTGCGCAGCTTCGGATTCCTTCCTGAGCTGCCGGGCAAGGCTGGTTGTGTGCTGCAGGTCCGTGAGCCTGCGCCGGGCGGCCGGGTAGGTGATCTCGAACACCAGCGTGTACGCGACGCTGAGCAGAAGGAACATGACGAGGCTCGAAGCGGCAATGCGGTTGAACGGCTGCGTCTGCGTCCGCTGCGGCGCGCGTTCGCTTCCCCCGCTCAAGGACGCCGCCACGGCGACCGCGGCGGCATGGACGGGGAGGAGGTAGTCCATGAACAGGACGAACGCGCCGTCCAGGGCATATGCCCACCTCAGGGACGGCAGGACAAGCTCGGAGGTGAACCGCAAAGCGGACACGAGGAAAAAGATCCCGAAGGACAGGAGATAGAAGACGAAAAGGAACGTGCTGATTCTGCTGAAGAGGGACCTGTTCACGCCGGCTCGCTCCCTGACCACCGAGCGGCGGGAATGAAAAGGATGTCGATCAGGAGGAGAACCACTCCGAGGACAACGAAGGACGCGGAAGGGAAGAGGCGCGCAAGGAATGGGTCGGAGACGGCGCTTGCGACCGTTGCCGCAAACCGGGTGGCAAGGAGGTGGTAGAGGAGGAAATACAAGCGTACGGCCACGAGGAGAAGCATGACGTTGGCCAGAGGCCACCGGGTCAGCCGCAGGAGCGCGAGCGAGGCCGCGCAGAGGAATACGAGCGCAAAGCAGGCGGCAAAAAACTCAGCGAGGGACCTCCTCATGAGCCGCTGGAAGTCGTTGGTGAGAGTGGCGATGTCCCGAAGGAAGAAGGCGGAAACGCGATCCGGATAAAATACGGCGGCGCGCGCCGCTTGCGGCGCGCCAGAGACCTGCCTGCGGGTCTGCCCGACAAGGTTCACCGTAAGGCCGCCTCCCTGGGCTGACACGCTGGCGGCGGCAAACACGGCAAGGCCGTCAGGGGGAGCCGTCACATTCCCCGGACTCACCGCGGCGCCTCCGCGGGTCCCTGGCTCCCCCTCCGCGGCGTTCGGGTCATAGACCAGGATGCCGCCGAGTGAGTCACCAGCCACGGTAGCGGGGGCCACCACCGTAGTGCCGAGTCGCAGGAACGTCTTTGGCTGCAGGTATTGTTTCGTCACCTGCGGCTGCTGCCGCGCCTTGCCCGCGAGCGTCGAGAGCCAGATCATGCCGTTCACGAGCACCACGTAGCCGGCCGCCAGCACGATCAGGAAGCCAAGGAGCCGTGAGAAGGGGCGGCGGGCCATGCGGAAGCCTACGAGGACCATCGAGATTACAACTGACGGAATGAGCGCGCCGAAGGCAGCGCCCGGAAAATGCTCCAGGAGGTACGTCACGTCGAACGGACCCGCGGTGGAGCCCGTCGACCCCCATGCGGCAAGAAGGGTCACAGCCGAGAGAATGATCGTCACGCAGATGAGGATGAAGAGAAAAACAAAAGGCAGCTTCAGGGGCTCTTTCACCGCCTGGCCAGCGTATCATGCGACGGGGTGTTTGCAAAGATGAAGCGAGCGGTCTTCACGGGACCATGTACCCCCGGTTCCTGACGCAGACGATGAACCTGCCCGCCTCGTTCCGCGCGAGCCTCACCTTCCTCCTCACGGAAGCGACATGCATGTCCACGGCTCTGCCGGCGGCGTGCGCGAGGTTCCCCCAGAGCTCGTACGCAATGGCCGCGCGCGGGACGGGCTCGCCGCGGGCGCGCAGAAGCAGCCGCAGGATGGAGGACTCGTGATGCGTGAGCGACACGAGCCCGCCCGGCGTCCGAAGGTCCTTCCCTTCGAAGGAGACCGTGCCCCAGGAAAAGTCGAAGGAGCGGCGTGCGCGAGAGAGAACCGCCAGGGCGCGCATCTCCAGCTCCTCAGGCAGCCATGGCTCGCGAAGGAAGTCAGCGCACCCTGCCAGGAAGGAAGAGCGCAGGGAACTGGACGGACCACAGGCAATCACGGGCACTCCCGGGCCGGCAAGCGCCGCCGCGTCGGAAGCGTGCGTGACATAGAGGTCCGGGAGCGCGTCGCCGGCACAAGGCCTTTCAGCACGCGTGAAATGAAAAGGGCCTCCCCGCAGGGAAGCCCGCACTCTTTCGAAAATGACGGTGTCGAATCCGATCACCTGCACCGCGTACGACGCGTGCGCGGGCGCGAGAGTACTCGCTCGAGGAGCACCGCGTACTCGCTCGGCGGATACGCCGTCAGCTCTTTTCTTTGTTCTCAATCTGGCCCATCTTGGCCTTGAGGTCCTCCAGCAGCTTGTCCGCGCTGCTGTCCGAGGATTCCAGCTCCTTGAACTTGTCCTCCAGCTTCTGGTCTTCCGTCACGGAGGACAGCTCCTTCATGGCGTCCGCCTCCGCCTCGATCTGGTCCACCTTCTCCGCCATGCGGTCGAAGGTGTCGAACGAGGAGCCCCCCGTCAGCGAGCCCATTGTCTGTTGGATCTGCTTCTGCGCCTCCGCGCGCTTTGCGCGGGCAATGAGGAGGTTCTTCTTTCGGCTCGCCTCCTCGATCTTGCCGGAGAGCTGGCGCAGCGCGTCCTTGAGCTGTTCCACGGAAGCGTGCTGGCTTTCAAACTCCTTCTGGAACGAGCTCGCGTAGCCGTCGTACTCCTGTTTTCTGAGGAGCGCCTCCTTGGCAAGGTCATCCTTGCCCACCTTCACGGCGAGCATGGCCTTCTTTTCCCAGTCCTCCGCCTGCCCCTTGTTCTCCAGCATCTGGCGCTCGAGCTTTTTCTCATCAGCGATGGACATGGCTACCTGCTTCTTGGCTTCCAGAAGCTGCTCGTTCATGTCCATGAGGAGCTGGTTCAGCATCTTCTCAGGGTCTTCCGCCTTGCTGATCAGCGCGTTGATGTTCGATTTGAGGACTGTGCGTATTCTGTCGAGAATCCCCATGGATTCCTCCTGTCAGGCTTTTGCGCGGTACGGGGAGAGGATGCGGTAGTGCTGCGCGACCGCCAGCCCGATGGCGTCCAAGGCACTCTCGAACTCCTCCAGGCCGATCCCATCTGCTTCCAATGTATCAATGATGACGACGTTTCGTCCTTCTATTCCGTAGGCCCCATGCACGAGGTCCGAGGCGTTCAGGCGCAGCAGCTCCTCGAAGAGCTTCTCCCTGCCGCCCGCGGGCACCTCCATGACGTTCATCCTTACGATGACATGGGAGTTGGCAAGGGCAATCACGAGGTTGTGGAGCCCCTTCTGAGCGTCGGAGACGAGCCACGTCCCCGGTGAGGGTTCCTGGTAGCTCAGTCCGAGCCGAACGAGGTAGCCGTCGATCTTTTCCCGGGCGTTCATGAGACCACCGTCACCCCAGGAACACCTGGCCGGCGTTGTCGATTGCAAGGATGGTCTTGCATTCCGAGCACCGGAACCTTCCCGCCTTGGACGCTTTCAGTTTCTTGCTGCAGATGGGGCACTTGAAGATCCGGGGGAAGATGTTGCCCTTGCCTTCCTCTCCGCGGGCGGCGAAGAACGACACCGCTTCGTCGAGGTTCTCCTTGATGTTGAAGAACTGCGAGAAGCCGAGGAGCTGGAAAACTTCATACACTTTCGGCTGGATTTCCAGGAGCACGAGGTCACCGCCGCGTGGCTTCACCGCCTTGAGGAAAGCGGTGAAGGAGCCGATGCCCGTGCTGGAGACGTAGTTGAGGCCGGCGCAGTGGAAGATCAGCTTGATGAAGTTCCCTTCGATGGCCTTGGCAACGCGTTTTTGAAAATAGTTGGAGTTGTATGTGTCGATGTAGCCGGTCAGGTACAGAACAAGGCACCCGTCAGTCTCTTCGATCTTTTGGAGGCGGATTTTGAGGCTGTCATCCTTTTCGTCATCGAAGCCGGGAACAATCTCGTTGTTACTCATGGCGCCCCTTTGCCTTCAAAGATACCCAATGGTCCTTATAAGTATAGTCACCGAGCTTGCGTGCCGCAAGGGTTCGTCGAACGGCAATCTTTGATAGAGAACCTGGATATCTTATCGTCATTCGAGGGCATTTGTCAAATAGAGAACGATTTACGCGCCGGCAGCTCGACTGCTCCGCCCTACTTCGACGGGTCCCACGTGAGCGTGAGGCTGCACGTGTTGTATGCAAGCTGCCCCACGTCGCTCGCCTGATCGAAGGGGAGGCGGAACTCTCCTCGATAGCGGGCGGAGAGCAGCCAACCCTCCAGCCGTGAGCTCACGCCGGTGGACACGACGTATGCCTGGAACGACCGCGAGTCGTTGTCCGCAAAGTCGTAGCGCGCGCTCAGGCTCGCATCGAGCCTCGTCCCGCCGGCGAACGTCATGGCCGCGGTGGGACCGGCCCGCAAAGAGAGGTAGTCCTTGACCCAGCCGTCCGAGCCCGGCTCGGGGAAATCGACCTTCTTCAGGCCAAGGAGGAACCCCAGCTTCAAAGGGTCGCTCACGCGCCACGCCTGCTCGTGCTCCACCTCGAAGTAGCCGTAATCACCCGCGGCCATGTAATAGTCCTTGAGGGAATAGCGCAGCGTGAGATCGAAAAGAGCCGGATCAGCGGCCTCTTTGATGCGGAGGGAGACGGTGTTCCGAAGGGACGAGGGGAGGAGAATCTCCTCCTCGGGATCTTCCCGGATGCCGTGCGCCAGCTCGTAGCGGAGGGTGAAGACGGGAAGCTCCCAGTCGAGAGCTCCGAGGGTGAAAACGGGCGCGCAAAGGCAGACGAACAGGAGGGCCACATCTTTCTTCATGCATAGCTTATCGGCTACTCTCCTGCCCGTATGAGCCGTCAAACGGGTGTGAGGATCATCCTCGTGCGGCCGCGAGACTCGCGGAACGTCGGCGCCGCCTGCCGCGCCATGAAGAGCATGGACATTACATCCCTGGGGATCGTGCCTGATGAAATCATCGACCCCACGCAGGCCCGTACGCTGGCGCACTATGCAGCCGACGTCCTCGAAAGCGCCACGATCTACCCCACCGTGAAGGACGCGGTGCAGGACGCCGTTCTTGTGGCGGGAACCACGCGGCGACGCGGCAGGAACCGCAAGTATTTCAGCCTCTTCCCCGAGCAGCTCGGTGAGCGCATAGCGTCACTCGGCGCGGGGACGGTGGCGGTGCTTTTCGGAAACGAGGAGACGGGGCTCACTGATGAGGAGCTGTCCCTCTGTCACGTGGCCGTCACCATCCCCGCCTCCCCGCAATTTCCCTCCCTCAATCTTTCCCATGCCGTGCAGGTCGTCTGCTACGCTATCTTCCGCGCGCGCTCCTCCGGGCGTCTCACGCCCTTTTCTCCCGTGTCCGTGGGGGAGCTGGACGCGCTTGTCTCCATCATCACACGCTCGCTGAAACGCATCGGGTTCTTCCACCTCGTGGGGCCGGAGCAGATGGGGGTCTTTTTCAAAGACATCCTGGGTCGCGCGGGGCTCTCCGTGAACGAGGCAAAGCGCCTCGGGGTCACGTTCCGCAAGATCGCAGGGCTCATAACGAAAAAAGGAATTGACCCGGACTCCAATCCTCCATAGTATCAGCCCCCGTGGAGTACGCTCCACGGTTGGAGCACTCTCCACGCGGTGGCGTGTTTCTCTGAAAGGAGTCTCCCATGCGAAGAATCCTTCCCGCAATCCTGAGCGGCCTCCTCCTTGCAGCGGCCGTGCCCGCGGCCTTCGGCCTTTCCCGCGCGGACTTCGACAGGGTGGTGGATTTTTCGGTCACGCTGAAAGACCTCTCCGCCGTTGCCGACGGCCGGGAGCCCCTGCCATCAGGGAAGCTTGTCATCCTCAACGGCACGGTTTCCGACGTGAACGTGATCAGCAAGGACGAGGGGTCTTTTCGCGTCAGGATAGAGCTGATCACCGGGGAATGGATCGGAACGGAAGATGTAAAAAGCTACACCTGCTACGTGGATTTCACCGGACCTGAGTTTTTCAAAATCTTTCCCGCCCGGCCGCCAAGGGCCGCTGTGCCGGGGACGGTCGTGATCGACTCCCGTGTCATCGTGATCGGCCGCCCCGTTGACGTGACGAAGACTCCCTTGGGAGAGAAGCGGGTCCTGGTGGAGGGCATGTTCGTCCGTCCCGTGGAGTAGGAGCGGGACCCTAGTCGAAATCGATGTGGCTTGCCGTGATGCGCCCGTGCCCGGCGTTCAGGGCCGCCCGCTCCATGACGTTTCGAAGCTCTCGGATGTTGCCCGGCCATGGGTGCGCCTGGAGGATGGAAAGGGCCTCTTCATCCACGATGGCCCGCGGCATGCCGAGGAGGGAAAGGAAGTGGGCCGCGAGGAGCGGGATATCCTCCGGCCGGTCACGGAGGGGAGGCACCCGGATGGTGAGCACCCCCAGCCGATAGTAGAGGTCGGAGCGAAACGCGCCGCGCGCCGCTTCGCAGCGCAGGTCCCGGTGCGTGGCGGACACCACGCGGACGTTCAGGCTGACCGTCCGGCTTCCTCCGACGCGCGTCAGCTCTTTCTGCTCGATGACCCGGAGGAGCCGGGCCTGCGCGGACAGGGACATATCGCCTATCTCATCCAGGAAAAGCGTGCCGCCATTGGCGCGTTCGAAGCTGCCCGGCCGCGTCACCGCATCCGTGAACGCGCCCCTTTCCGATCCGAACAGCTCGGTCTCCAGGAGCGTTTCGGGGAGGGCGCCGCAGTTGATGGCGACGCACGGCGCGCTCCGGCGACGTGAGGCTTCATGAAGCGAACGCGCCACGAGCTCCTTGCCGGTGCCGCTTTCACCGTGGACCAGGACGGGAGAATCGGATGGAGCGTAGCGCAGGACCAGCTCCTTCACCTGCCTCATTAGGGGATGTTCACCCAGCAGCGCAGTGAGCAGAGTCTCCCCCAGAAGGCGGGCCTCCGCGCGCCGGGCATCCGCGCCGGCCACCGCGGTGCGAAGCGTGCCGAGGAGCTCCTTCACCTCGTACGGTTTGACGATGTAGTCCACCGCCCCGCCGAGGAGGGCGTCCCTGATGAGGCGCGTCTCACTGAGGGCGGACAGCATCACAACCGGCGGGGCCGCGGGCCGGCTCACGAGGCGCTTGAGGACCGTGATGCCATCCAGGTCCGGCAGGTTGATGTCCAGGAGAACGACATCCGGCCCCTCGCGTGCAGCAAGCTCCAGCCCCGCTTTGGCGCTGCACGCTGAGACCAGCACGTAGAGATCCGGAAGCACGTGCTTCATGGTCCTGTGAGCATTGAGGTCGTCGTCGATGAAGAGCACTTTCACCATGCAGAGCCTGGACTTTTCGAGTATTGGTATAGGTCAAAACCGGCGCGCCCGCAAGGCCCGGCGATGTGGGCTGCGGTGCGCGACCCACGGGCGTTGCCTCAACGCCCTCCTCTTAGTTCATGGAGGGCTTGAATCCGGTCTGCAGGATGATCTGGTGCAGCGGGCCTTTTCGCCCAAATGCATCCGACCAACCCTGTTCCGGGTTCGGATGGAACACGATCTCGGGTGTGGCTTTCAGGACTACCCAGGCTTCGGATTTCAACTCTCCCTCCACCTGCCCGGGGCCCCAGCCGGCGTACCCGGCGTACAGTCGGACGGAGGGCCGCTCTCCCTCCTCCAGGGGGCTCCATTCTTGCTTCAAGTAATCCACCACTGATTGCGTGGCCGGCTCGAACACGACGCCTTCCGCGGGCCGCTCGATGTGCTCGCTCCCGGTGCTGCCGGGGAACTCGCTGTGCAGGATGAACAAGAACTCCTGCTGCAGCGGCCCGCCTATGTAGATGGGAATCGAGGCGGCCGGTGACTCCTCCATCCCCTCCGCGAGCTCCCCCAGGGTGAATCGGGAGGGCCTGTTCACCACGAGCCCGAACGCGCCGTTGTCGTCATGAGTGATCATGAGCACCACGGAACGGTGAAAGTTCGGGTCCGTGAGGTTGATATCCGAGATGAGGACGTAGCCCCCCAGATAGCGGGGTTCGTCTTCGGGGCCGGAGGCGTCTGACATACCAGATACAATCTATAGCAGCGCCGCCGGCGTGGCAAGATTGCCTGAAAAGCGGTACGCTTGCGCCATGCGCGAAGGCAAGCTGGTCTTGATTCACGGGTTTTCCAACGAAGAAGCAGTGGCGCTGATGCGCGCGGTCAAGGCCGCCGTCGGCGATCCCGCTGAGATCGCTTTCGCCATCACCACGCCCACCAACCTCGAATGGAAAATCAAGGACCTCGTGGATCAGGTGCGCCTCGAGCACGAGTATTTGAAGGAGAACCCGCCTGACCCTCGGAAAGGGATCAACGACTGAACCCCTTGGCAAGCCGTGTTTGTCAAACTGGCATGACGGCAGCAAGCGAGGGCAGGCGGCGGTCGGCGGCAGCGCCGCTGTGGGACCGGCGACGCCGTTTCAACTTTATAGGTCGCGCTGCCGATAAGGTTGCATGACCTCAGAAATTGGTCCCGGCGCTTCAGTTGCCCAACTGGCTCGATCCATCCAGGGGCTCGGCGACATTCTCAAGAATGCCAACGAGCAGTCGATGAGCATTTCCGACAAGCTCTTGAAGACTCAAGTGCAAGAGAAGATCGAAGACGCATCCGTCGGAACGAAGATCGACACCGAAGCCTGAGCTGACGCCTCGGCCTGGCCGGCGCCTCGGCCTGGCTGACGCCTCGGCGAATCAATGCCGTGCGGCGCCGGCATGACAGAGCCATCCCAACCCTGCTACATTGCTGGTCATCATGCGAGAGCTCAGATTGTTTGTCCAATTCATCGAAAAGGATTTCCTCTTCAAGCTGATCCTTGCCCTTCTGGTGTACTCCCTCATCCCTCTGGCTGAGATCGTCTTCTTCATCTATCTCGGCAGCCTGCTTGGCAGCTGGCTGGTCCTGGTGGTTGCCGCGCTGGTCGGGCTGCCGGGCGTGCTTGTGGCGCACAGTCAGCTCCAGGACATTCTGGGGCGCTTGAGGGCAAAGATGCGGGACGGGCAGTATCCCGGACCCGAGGCAGTCGATTTGCTGGCGCTCCTTGTCGGAGGCGTTTTCCTGGTGACGCCCGGTTTTCTCACGGACGTCCTGGGATACCTGATGCTCGTTCCGTTCGTGCGGAACGGCGTTGCCCGGGCCTTGGCCAGAAAGATGAGCGGTGGGCTGAAGGACTTTTACGACTACCTGAGGCTCCGCGAGATCTAGGGCTGGCTCTAGAAGGGCAACGATACGTTGAATCTCACGGCGAGCATCCGAACGACGAACGTCGTGCCGGCCCCAAAGGGGATGGAGACCGCGGCGGGAACACCCAGCCAGGCAAGAAGCAGGTACATGACGCAGCCGGCAAGGCTGCACGTCGCGTAGAGCTGCGACTTCTGGAAAACGGTCGGGACCTTGTTCCCGATGATGTCGCGGATCACTCCGCCGAAGCATCCCGTAATGACTCCCATAATGACGGCAATGAAGAAAAGGCCCGGATACGCCTGGAGCGAATACACTGCGCCAAGAACGCTGAAAAGGCCGAGCCCGAGGGCGTCGCAGATTGTCACCGCGAGAATGAGCCCCTTGCTCTTGCGGTCCTTGATCTGGCGGAGGATTGCCACGGAGACGACGGACAGGATGAGGATGACGACGCCGTAGGGCCAGTCGTGGATCCAGAAAAGGGGATAGCGCTGGAGAAACAGATCGCGCAGCGTTCCCCCGCCGAATGCAGTGATCATGGCAACCGAGTAGGTCCCCACGATGTCCATCTTCAGCCGCCGGGCCTCGAAGATCCCCGTCATGCTGAAAGCAAAGATGCCCAGGACTTCGATAAGCTTGAGAAAATCCTGGTAGCTCATGCCGCGCCTAAAGCCGGAAAATCTTGTAGCCCAGGAGGAGGATCAGGTACCAGAAATACGGGAAGATCAGCGCAACGCGCCACGGCTTGCGCCCTATGCCCGAAAGCATGCCAAGGCCCAGAGAGTGAAGCTTGCGGGAAACCTGCTTTTCCGTGCCCGCGAACACCTCGAAGCAGTTGTCAGCCCACAACGAGAGGCCGGGGTTGAGCTCTTTCTTGTGCCGCAGCAGCCACCGCTCCCTCCCCGGCACTCCCGTGCCGACGAGGAGCAGAGAAGGAGAGGACTTCTTTATGGCCGTGACGATGTCCCCTTCCACGGCGCGCGGGAAAAAGCCGTAGAAGCGACCGACCACGCGGATCCCGTGGAAGGATCCCAAGAGGTTCACCTCCGCGGTCTCCAGGAGGCTCTTGCGCGTGCCCAGGAGGTACACGGACCCTTTGCACTTCTCGATCACGCTGAGGATGCGGATGATGAACTCGAACGGGTTGAACAGGCTCAGCTTCCCCGTTCCGAGAAACCCGGCCCCCTGCACTATGGGCAGGGACGTGGGGACGATAAGCGCAGCCTCACGGAGGCATCGCATCAGCTCGGTGTCATGGCGCGCCCGAAGCAGCCCGCGCAGGGAGAGAAACACGATCTGGTTGGCCTGGGAATTGCCGAGCAGCTCTTCGATGGCCTTGCCCGCCATGTCCGGGTCCACGGCGTCCACGGGAACATCGAGAACCTTTATCCTTTTCACCTTCAATGCGCCGCTTTCCACGCGTCTCTCTCCTGTAAAATCATCTGCACCGCGGCGATGGCGTACATTGCCGCGGTCTCAACACGCAGCACCGTTCTTCCCAGGCACGCCGAACGGAAGCCCGCGCCGCCAGGCAGGCCGACCTCCGAGGGGGGAAAGCCCGCCTTCAGGGCCGATCAGGATGCTGATGCGCTCGACAGGCCCCGTAAGCAGCTCATGAAGAGTGCCGTCCGAAAGCAGCTCCTCGTGGAAGAACAGCGCGGTGCCCCATTCACCGGCGGCGTCCCGCAGCGAAGCGAGCGGACGGGGGGCCTCGATGGACGGAAGGGGTTGCCGCTCTGCTGGAGCGCCTCCGGAGCCACTTTCTCCAGGCGCCTCATTCTGCCGGTGGCCTCGGATGGCCTTGCAACCGAACGTTCGCTCTCCAGGAGAACGATCCGGGACACCCCGGCCTCCGTCGCCTGGCGGATAATCAGATCGATTTTCCGCCCTTTTGGCAAGCACTGGAGGAGCGTGAGAGCTGCCAAGCCGGAAGAAAGCCCAGCTTCCGGTGTCGGCGCTGGGACGGTGTCCGCCTCGCACGTCGATGGTTGAACGCCGTGAGCTTCATGAGGTAGCGCGCGCCGCGCGCGTCCACCGCTGGGAGCGTGGCCCTGTCCGGCGGCCCCTGCCACCGGCGTGAACTGTCGCGTCTTCTAGTTCTTTGCCGACCGAATTTCGTGACTCGTCAGCGCCTTCACCGCGGCCTGCAGCACGATGTCGAAATCGAGATCATACAGGGGAGGATTATTGTTCGTCCTGTTGACCTCGTTCCTCACGAGCTTTCTCAGGTACCTGTCACCCAGGGAGATCCCCTTGGCGTGAAGACCGTTCATGAACGTGACGATCTGCGCGTCGGTGGGTTTGGGATTGGCCTTCACGAAATCCTTCAGGTACGACCCGTTCAGCAGGTCGTTCAGCGATTTCTGGTCCGCGTCCGAGAGAGCGGGCTCCGCCACCGGTATGTCCGGCTGGATTCCCACCTTGTCGATTGTCACGCCGGAGGGAAGGTAGTAACGGGCGGTGGTGAGCCGGAACCCGCCTTCACCAAGGGACATCACCGTCTGCACCGAGCCTTTCCCGTAAGTCTTTTCTCCCATCAACGTGGCGCGGTGATGGTCATGGAGAGCACCGGAAAGGATCTCCGAAGCGGAGGCGGAGTACTTGTCCACAAGCACCACGATGGGCAGCGAGGGGTCTACCATCATACGGTTTGGCCGGGCCGTGTACTTCACGTTCTCACGGGCCACGCGTTCACTCTTGATCTCCACGATGAGCCCGTCATCCACAAAGAGGTTGGCCATATCCACGGCCGCGGAGAGAAGCCCGCCGCCGTTTCCGCGCAGGTCGATGATGAGGGACGTGTAGTTGTTGTCCTTGAAGAACCGCAGCGCTTCCCGGGAGCGCTCCGCCGTCTGCGGGGTGAACTCCGTGATGCGCAGGTAGCCGATCCCCCCGGGGATCATGGCGTACTTGACGATGGGAAGCTCGATCACGTCCCGCGTGATGGTGGCGTCGAAGACAATGGAGTCACCGCGCTTCACCGTCACGGTCACGTCCGTCTTGGGAGTGCCACGGAGGCGGTCCACGATCTGGTCAATGGACAGCTTGTCCACCGGCTCCCCGTTGACCTTGATGATGATGTCCCCCGCCGATATCCCCGCCTTGTACGCTGGGGTGCCTTCGATGGCGGTGACGACCTCCGCGCCCACCTTGTCGATCTTCGTGATGGTGAGCCCGACGCCGCCGAAGGTGCCCGTGGTGGTGTCGGAGATCATGCGCCAGTCAGCGGCAGTGGTGTACGCGGAGTACGGGTCGTTGAGGGACTCGAACATCCCCTTCAGGGCGCCCTCGTACAGGATCTTTGGCTGGGCCTTGTCCGCGTCCACGTAGTTGTCCTGGATATATCTGAACATCTCGCCGATCGTGCTGAGGTAGGCCTGCGTCTCGTCCTCCGGGCTCCCCGCCAGCAGTCTTTGAGAGAAGACGAACAGAGCGAGGGCAGCAAGGAGGACCGTCGTGACGACCGCCCAGACGATCCGTTCGCGAGTCTTGATGAGTTTCATTCAGCTCTCCATCTTCTCTATGATCTACATCTCCTGGCGTAATGTCAACGCTGTTGCCAATTCCATGCTGCACCGGGCACCGCACGAGGCCACACGAGGCCACACCGGGTACCGCGTATTGACCCGGAGTCCGCGGCGCGTCTACAATCGCTCGGATAATGGCGGCCCGACATGCCTTCCTGCTGGCCGGCTCCCTCTGGGAAGCCGTCCGATTCTTCGTTGTCCTCTCTCTCCTTGCGCAGGTTTTCTCTGCCGCCGGCGGCGCCAGTATCGGGATCATCCCGTGGCTCCTCCTGGGAGGAACCGGGAATCTCCTCGTGCCGGTGGGAGGGATCATGCTTTCCCTGTTTCCGCTGAAGTACGGGGAGATGATCAGGTTCCTGAGGCTGGGGAAAGTGCTCTCCGTGTTCTCCTTCGTCCTGCTCGCGGCTTCGGGCGCACTCGGCATCTCCATGCGTGGAGAGGCGCTTCGCATCGGGCCCGTCGGCCTCACCCAGGGCGCGGTGCTGTTCGCGGTTTTTGTCCTGGACATCGCGTTCCTCGTGATCCTCATTGCCTGGCGGCGGGAGAAACCTCCGGCGCTTCCGGCGGCAACACAACAGTAAAGGACGGACCGCAAGCGTGACGACCTGCCGCATCCTCCCCGTCCTTCTCCTCTTCTTCGCCGCCGCTTTCCCGTCACTCGGCAGCCCCACCCTGGTCTTTTCCCCGTCGGAATGGAAGTTCGGCTCTATCCAGAGGGGAGAGAAGATCCAGACGGCTGTCACGGTGAAAAACACGGGAGACACGGACGTCACCGTCAGCTTTCTGCCCACCTGTACCTGCAATACCGCCGTTCCCGCCGAGCGCCTCATCACGGCGGGCGGCGAGGGGACTTTCGTCATCACGTATGACTCCTCGGACGACACAGGAATCACGCGCAAAGACTTCATCATCAGGACGCAGCCGCCGGGTGTTGCACCGCCATATTACACGAGCACGGGAATCGTGCGCGCGGAGCGTCGCGCGGGGACGGGCCCGGGAAGCCGGGCGGCGTCCGCGGGCTCCGGGCCCGCTCCTCGGTCCGCCGGCTCGATCACGGTGGCCTACTACTACACGCCTGGCTGCCGTACCTGCGAAGAGTTCCTGTCAACAGAGATTCCGCGACTCTCACGCGAGCTTGGAGTTTCCCTCACCGTGGAGCGAAAGGACGTCTTGCAGCCGGCCGTTTATGAGGAGCTGGCCGCTCTTGCTTCCTCCCGGGGGGAGACCATCCGTGAGATCCCCGCGCTGGCGGTTGGAAACACGCTGCTCCAGGGCGACGCCACCATCAGGAAGAACGCCGCCGCAACGCTGAAGACGCGGCTTGCCGCGGCGCCTGCCCCCGCCGCCCGGTCTCTGCAGGCCGCCGTGGCGGCGGCGCTCTTCTCGGAGCGCATGGCCGCTCTTCCCATTGCCCTTGCCGGGTTGATCGACGGCGTCAACCCTTGCGCGTTCACGACGCTGATCTTCCTGCTGGCATCCCTCGCGCTGGCGGGCCGGGGCAGGCGGGAGGTCCTCCTGATCGGCGCCCTGTTCACGCTCTCCGTGTTCCTCACGTATCTCGGAATCGGCTACGGCCTGTTCACTGTTCTTCGCGCGGCAAGCGCGGTCTCCATTGTCTCACTGCTGCTCCGGTGGGCGCTCGTGGCCGTGCTGGCCGTCTTCGCCGGCTTGAGCGTATACGACTACACGCTCATCCGCCGGGGCCGGGCCACGCAGATGCTGCTGCAGCTCCCCTCATCGCTGAAGCGGCAGATCCACGCCTCCATACGCTCCCGCGTCCGCACCGCGGCGCTCGTCAGCAGCTCGCTCGTCCTGGGGTTCCTCGTCTCTCTTTTCGAGTTCGCATGCACAGGGCAGGTGTACCTCCCCATGCTCGCCTATCTCGTTCGGATGCGGGGGGGGACGGCGGCCCTCGGACTGCTTCTGCTGTACAACCTCTGTTTCATCGTGCCCCTTGTCATCGTCTTCAGCGCAAGTTATCTCGGAGTCGGCTCCGCGCGGATCACTACCGTGTTCCAGTCTCACATGGGAAAGGTGAAGCTCAGCCTCGCGGCAATCTTTGCGGCCCTGGCCGTGTTCACCCTTGTCGGATAGCGAGTCTTTGCTCTATCCTGTGACGGAGCCTGACCATGAACGTCAAGGGCGATCTGAAGCTCGAGTTCGACGAGCAAGGCATAGAAGCCCGCGTCACCATCGTACCCGGTGAAAGCGGGGCGGAGGTGTCCGTCGACAGCCTCCTCTCTCTCCTCGACGAGAAGAAGGTGCGTGAAGGCATAGACACGGAGGCCATCGAAAAAGGCCTGCGCGCCGCGGCGCGGCGCAAGGGCGAACCGGTGAGCTTCGTGGCCGCCACGGGGGTGATGCCCCGGTCGCCGGAGCCTGAGGCGGTGGAGTTCGAACCGTGTTCCATCCCGCCGCGCCTGGAGGGGACCGCCCGCGGCGTTCTGCAGAAGGCTGCTCCGCCAAAAGGGTTTCGCCTCCGGGAAGAAAGAATCAAGAAAGAAAAGAAGGTCCTCCGCAAGCCGTCCCTTCCTTTTCTCCCGGCGCGCGAGGAGGTGCAGGTGATCGTGGAGAAAAGACTCGTGCGGGAAGACGTGGCAATCGATCCCGCCGTCACCGGCACGGGTTTCGTTCAGAAGGGCACGCTTGTGGCGAAGATCCGTCCGGGGAAGCCGGGAAAGGAAGGCAAGAGCGTATTCGGAAGGCTCGTTCCGGCCCGGCGCGCGGAGCAGGCTGCGTTCCTTTTCCTGGAAGGCCTTGCTCGGACGGGAAGCGAGGTGAAAGCGGCTTCCGCCGGCTTCCTTCGGCGGGGGGCAAACTGGGCGGACGTTGTGCCTTTCCTGGACCACGTGATCTCACTCTCATCATCCCCTGACGGCACCACGTGCCTGCTTTCCTTCACTCCCGGAGATCCTCTTGCGCCTCTTCCGACCGCTCAGGAGACCATTGCCGAAGCCTTGAAAATGGGATTTCCCCCCGCAGCCTTGCTTGGCCCGCAGGAGGTGACCTCCGTCATTCAGGCGGCAGCGAAGGCGGGCGCGCCAGTTCTCGGGAAGTCCCTCAGTCCATCCAGTGACGGGGCAGCTTCGGTCACGGTGTCCCCGGACAACATGTCGGCCATTCTGTTCCTGCGCAAGGGCCGGGGAGGAGGGAAACTTCTCACGCTGGCCATCGCGAGTGACGCCATTCGCCTGAGCAAGGTCCGGCGGTACAGCATTGAGACGGTCCGAAAAGACCTGCAGGCTTTCTTCAAGGGACCGGACACCGAGCTTTCCAATTACAAGCTCGCCGCCGGCCAGCCCCCCGCGCGCGGCAGGGACGGCAGCGTCGAATGGCTCGTGAAGTTCCTTCCCGTGGAAGAGGCTGACCGCATCCGCGCGTTCAGCTCCGCCAACCCCGCGGCGCTCGCGCAGGTACCTTCGTTCCAGCAGTTCCCCCTCGAACGCGTCGAATCGGTGGGCCGGGTCACCGCGGAGATGCCCGTCATGCGGATCGTGCAGGGCGCGGTCGGCGCGGCAGGCGTGGACGTCTTTGGCGCGAGCGTCGCGGGCCTCCGGGGCTCCACACCGGAGGCGCGTCTGTTCGAGGGGTTGCAGCAGCGGCGCGACGTGGTTGTGGCGACGGAGGAAGGCATACTGGAAAAGGGAAGCGACGGCATGGTCATCCTGCTGCGCGTCCGGCGCCACAGGGACGCGGACCTCACGGTCACGATTTCTGATGACAGGATGAAAGGCTTCCTTACGTTCACCCCGGCGCAGGGCAGCGGCGCCACCATGGACGTCCAGGAGGTGAGGACGCGGATCCAGGAGGCAGGCGTTGTCAAAGGGGGTGATGAGACAAGGCTCCTCAAGGCGCTCGACCTCGTTGCCCGGGGGAAGTTCTTCAAGAACCTGCTCATTGCGGAGGGAAAGCTTCCGCCTCCCGGGGAGGAGAACCGGGTGACCTTCCACATCCGCCTGGCAACCGGGAAGACTCTCACCATCCTGGATGACGGCCGCGCGGACTTTCGCGCGCATGACAGTATCACTCACGTGGGCAAGGGCGTGCACGTTGCCACGGTCAAGCCTCCGCCGCTTGAAGGGCTGGACTCGTGGGACGTCACGGGCCGGCCCATCCCGCCCCCGGCGGGGGCGCTTTCCGGCTTGCAGGCGGGTCGGGGCGTCTCCGCGGCCCGCCAGCCGGACGGGAGCCTGTTCTTCTATTCCGAGGCGGACGGCGAGCTGGTGCAGGACGGCGCCCTCATTTCGGTGCAGCAGGTGCACACGGTAGCCGGTGACGTCGACATGGCGAGCGGCAACGTGAACTTCCCGGGCATCGTTCGAGTGAACGGAACCGTCCAGCCGGGGTTTCGCGTGATTGCCGCGGGAGACATCGAGGTGGAGGAGACCGTGGACGCCGCGCTTCTTTCCTCGGAAGGGTCCATCCTGATCGGGCAGGGGATCAAGGGGGAGGGGAAGGCCATCTTGCGGGCAAAGAAGGACATCACATCCCCGTTCGCGGAGCAGGCCATGCTCGTGGCGATGGAGAACATCCGCTTGAAGGGCGCGTGCCTTCGCTGCCAGGTGAAATGCAACGGGAAGCTTCTCCTCGAATCCGAGAAGGGCAACCTCGTGGGAGGAGAGGTGAGGGCGCGAAAAGGGCTTGCCGCGCAGAACCTCGGCGCGCCGGCCGGCGTGACCACCCTTGTCCTCTTCGGACAGGACTACATCCTCATGGACCAGATAGAACGGGAGGAGCGGGAAGTGGCCGCCGTTGCCCGTCGCGTGGTGGAGCTGGACGCCGATATGAAGAGGATCCAGCGGGAGGCGTTTGCCGGCAAACCCCTGGATGCCACGGCTCTTACCCAGGCGCGCGCGGAAAAAGCCCAGTCCTTGAAAGCCATCGAGCTCCGAAAGAAGCGCCTCATCGCGCTTCATGACACTTTTGACGTTCACGTCCCTTCGGAGGTGACGGTGCGGGGCACCCTGTACCCGGGGGTGGTGATCGAGAGCCACGGCAGGAAATGGGAAACGCGGGTGCCCAAGAACATGATCACCCTGTACTTCGACCAGGCGCAGGGGAGAATCGTCGAAAAGATATAGAGTCTTCTGGAGAATCTTCATCGAGGAGAAGCGAATGCTCGCCTACATCCAGTATCCCTCGTGGATACATCCCGAGATCGTTCCCTGGCTTCCCATCCGCTGGTATGGGCTCATGTACCTGGTGGCTTTCGTCATCACGTACCTGCTCTTCATGTGGCAGCTCAGGCAGCGGCATGAGAAACCTCAATCGGACCTCGTCCTGGACATGTTCTTCTGGGCGATCATCGGGCTTTTGATCGGAGCCAGGGCTTTTGCGGTCACCATCTATGACGCAACCGGCTACTACCTCCGTCATCCCCTGCAGATCATCCTCCCCTTTGCCATGGTGGATGGCAGGCTGCGCCTTACGGGCATTGCCGGGATGTCGTATCATGGCGGCCTCCTGGGAGTGGTCATCGCCCTTGCCATCTTCATGCGGGTGAAGAAGCTGAACATCCTCGATTGGGGGGACATGCTGGTTGCGGGCATCCCGCTGGGATACACGTTCGGCCGGCTGGGGAACTTCATCAACGGCGAGCTCTATGGAAGGATCACGACAGCCCCGTGGGGCATGGTGTTCCCCAGCGCGGAAGGCTTTCCCGTCAACCAGCCCTGGGTCCGTGATTTCGCGGCGGGGGTCGGGATGCCGCTTCCCGGGGCGGGACTGGTAAACCTTCCCCGCCATCCTTCACAACTGTACGAGGCGTTCTTCGAGGGCTTTGTCCTGTGGCTGATCGTCTGGTTCATCGTCAGGAAACGAAAGCCCTATAACGGCTTCGTGATTGCGTGGTACATGATCGGCTACGGGGTGTTCCGCTTCTTCATCGAGTATGCCCGCGAGCCCGACAAGGGGATCGGCTTCCCCATCACCCTGGTGCCCCTCAGCAGCCCGGGCCAGTTCAGCTGGTTCAACTTCAGCACCGGGCAGATTCTCAACGTTCTCCTGATTGCGGCCGCCGTCATTGCGCTCTTTGCGTTTCGAGCGCGCGCGCGCCGCCAGGCGGTGCCGCAGGACGAAGTGCCCAGACCCAGCGGGCGAAAGCTGCGTAAAAAGCTGAAATAGACCGCGCTTCGCGCGGTAACGGTTAGGCTCGACACATATCGACGGCCCGGGTATATTCTTCTGGAATGGATAGAATCTACCTCGATAACAACGCCACCACGATCGTCGATCCGTTGGTGAAGGACGCCATGGATCCGTTCTGGTGCCAGATGTATGGAAACCCGAACGGCCTGTACGACTTCGCCACGGAAGTGCATCCTTACATGCGGATCGCGTTCGACCGGCTGTATGCGGGGATCAACGCGCGGGACAACGACGACGTCCTGCTCACCAGTTGCGCCACCGAATCCAACAACACGGTGATCAAGTCAGCGTACGACCAGCTCATCCGCACGGGCAGGAAAACCGAGGTTGTCACGACGCCCGTCGAGCATCCCTGCGTTGCGAACTCATGCAAATACCTCGAGGAGCTCGGCGTCACGGTGAGGTACCTTCCGCTGAACCGGGACGGCATCGTGGATGCGGAGATCCTCAAGGCGCACATTCATCCGGACCGCACCGCGCTGGTCTCCATCATGTGGGCCGACAATCAGACCGGCCTGACCTTTCCCATCAAGGAGCTGGCCTCCCTGTGTCGGGAAAACGGCATTCTTTTCCACACCGACGCAACACAGGCAATCGGGAAGCTCCCGGTGGACGTGCAGGAGGCGCCGGTGGATTTCCTCAGCTTCAGCGCGCACAAGTTCCACGGTCCCAAAGGGGTCGGCGGGCTGTTCATTCGGGAGGGTGTCGGGATCACCCCGCTCCTTCATGGGGGCGAGCAGATGAGCGGGAAGCGCTCCGGGACCATCAACGTGCCGGGCCTCGTGGGGATGGGGCTTGCCATGGAGATGGCCGTCCAGAACCTCCCGTACGAGCTTCGGGATGTGAGGAGACTCCGGGACAAGCTGGAGGACGCCATCCTCTCACTCGGGGACACCGCCGTCATTGGGCGTCGGGAGATTCGCACGCCGAACACGATCTTCGTGAGCTTGAAAGGCGTGGAGGGTGAGGCGATGATCTGGGACCTGAACAGGCAGGGGATTGCCGCTTCCACCGGGAGCGCGTGCGCGTCAGAATCCCTTGAACCGAACCCGACCCTGGTCGCCATGTGCGTCGACGACGACCGTATCCACACCGGCGTGAGGCTTTCCCTCTCCCGCTTCACCACGGAGGAAGAGATCGACGCTACCATCGCCGCCATCCGCGCGTCGGTGGAGCGGCTGCGGGCCATCTCACCAAGCCAGCAAACCGCCGCGCGCTAAGGAGTCGTCATGGCCAAGTCTGATTTGATAGGCGGAACCCTCTGGGAGAGCTATTCCGACAAGGTAAACGACCGCATGCTGAATCCCCGCCATCTTGGAGAGATAACCGCGGCGGAGGCGGAGAAGCTCGGCGCGCGGCTCGTGGTAGCCGACTGGGGCGCCGAGGTATGCGGTGATGCCATTCGCGCGTTCTGGGCCGTGGACCCGCGCTCGAACAGGATCCTCGACGCACGGTTCAAGACTTTCGGGTGCGGCACTGCCATCGCCTCCAGCGACATGATGTGCGAGATGATCGTCGGCAAGACCGTGGACGAGGCCATGAAGATCACGAACATCGACGTGGAGCGCGCCCTGCGGGATGAAGAAGCCACTGCCGCCATCCCTCCGCAGAAGATGCACTGCAGCGTCATGGCATATGACGTGATCCGCAAGGCGGCGGCCCTCTACAAGGGCGTGGACATGGACTCCCTCGAGGAAGAGGAGATCGTCTGCCAGTGCGCGAGGGTGAGCCTTCGGACCATCAAGGAGGTCATCCGCATCAACAATCTCTCCACCGTGGAGGACATCACGCGCTACACGAAGGCGGGTGCTTTCTGCAAGTCCTGCATCCGCCCCGGCGGCCATGAAGCACGGCGCCATTATCTTGTTGATATATTGAAGGAAGTCCGTGCGGAGATGGAGCGGGAAGGTAGCGTCCCCCCCGAATCCAGGAGCTTTGCAAGCCTTGGCCTGATCCAGAAGCACAGGGCAGTGGAGAAAGTACTGGATGAGAAAGTCCGTCCGGAGCTGATCAAGGATGGAGGCAATCTCGAGGTCGTTGACATGAAGGGTGAAGGCGGGAACACGGAGGTCTACGTCAAGTACACAGGTGCTTGTAAAGGCTGTCCAAGCGCGCAGATGGGGACGCTTGATTTCATTGAGGAGTTTCTGAGGAAGGAGCTTGACCAGAACATACGCGTCCTCCCAGTATAGAAGAGTTTCAGGCTCATTTTATTCAGAGATCGTACTGTATTGACATTTTGGATATTTTCTTGATATTCTGGGCTAGTAATTTAACGAAAATGTACAAACGGAGGTTTGGTTGTCCCATATTCTTCTTGCGGTCTACATATTCTCGTTTTCCATGGGGCTGGTGGTTGCCACCCTCGGCCTGGTGGCGCATGCCAGGTTCGCTCAGACCGCCTTCCGGCACGTTGCATTCTTCTTCATCTCCATCCTCCTGCTCTTTCTCGTCCAGGCGCTCAAGACCTACGAAGATGCCACAGTCGAACGGGTCTTCGGAGACATCCTTCCCGTCATTTCCTGCGTGCTGACGGTACCCGGCAACGGCCTGCTCGTCTGGATGATGTGCGTCCTCGCCTTCGAAATCGTGTCAGCCCCCGTCTCCCCGTCGCGCAGGGCATTCCACGTCGTCCTGGCTCTTACAATGGCGGTCCTTGGCGGCCTGAAGGAGATACTTCAGACCCGGCTTTTTCTCTTCCTGAATGATGGAATGCTGACCGCAATCGAGGTCTATGCCGTCCTTGTGGTCCTGCGACGGCTGGGAAGAATCAGGCATCCGCATCTTTTTGCCCTTGTTCGAAGCGTCGTTGCACTTGGCGCGGTCATGACAGCGGCCATGATCGTCCAGACCATCGGCCTGGCATTGTACCGGGCGCCCCCATTTGTCGGCAGCCTTCCTGTCGTCCAGACCCTGTCTTTTCTGGTCCTGGTCGGCGTCCTTCTCTTTTACGCGGTGCCGTACCTGTTCAAACCGGAGATCGCCTCTTCCTATCAACTGCCGGATGAGGTCGTGAAACTGTACGGAATTTCCCCTCGTGAGAGGGAGATAATCACAATGCTTGTTCAAGGATACAATAACAGGGTCATTGGGGAGAAGCTTTTCATTTCTTCGATTACCGTCAAGAACCATATCTACCATATTTATCAGAAAACTGGAGTAACGAACAAAGTTCAACTAATAAACTTGATAAATTCTCCAAAATGAGACTTTTGGCCTATTGCATAACAGTACAGGCGAGGTAAAATAAGTCGCATAAAGTCCAAAGAAGCCAGCAGGAAGATAGAAAAAAAGTCAGGGCTGAAAGTATACACAGAATAAAACGTTTTCCAGTGCTCAAGCGGGGTATCTTCCTGCTGGCAATTTTGAGCGCTGGCGGTTTTTGTTGTACAATAATCCCCCCCGTGATATGACATCCTCGGTCAACGACGTTCGTATTGGAGGGTCCCACCCCACGCAGCGAAGAACGCGTGAAAGCCAGTCGTAAGAGGCGCTGCGGCGCGCTGCTCCTCGCCGCTCTGCTGTGCGCTTCTTGCGCGGGGGTCCGGCATGGCCAGGGCGATGAGACCGCTGCCATCCGCTCCCTGCCTCAGGCTCCCTTTCCCGCCGTCCGGTTCGCCGTGTTCAGCGACCCTCATCTTTTCGACAAGCGCCTGGGGACCGAAGGGAAAGCTTTCCGTGACTACGTTGCCTCAGATCGCAAGCTGCTCGTGGAAAGCGAGGAGATCCTCCAGGCCGCCGTCCAGAGGGTGAAGGACCTCCACGCGCAGTTCCTGCTCGTTCCCGGGGACCTTACCAAGGACGGAGAGAGGCAGGACCATGAGCTTTTTCTCACGTATCTGAGGGAGCTTCGGGAGAGCGGGATTCCCTCGTTCGTAGTGCCGGGGAATCATGACATCCTCAACCCCAGGGCGTTCAGCTACGGCGCATCTGGGGAAAAGCGTGTGCCCAACGTCTCAGCGCAAGAGTTTGCCGAGCTCTACGCGGATTTCGGCTACGGCGGCGCCCTAGCGCGAGACCCTGACTCGCTGAGCTACGTTGCCGAGCCGGTTACCGGTCTCTGGTTGCTCGCGCTGGATGCCTGCGAGTATCGACAGAACGCTGAGCACAGGCACGCGCAGGCCGGAGGAATGTTCTCGGCAAGAACGCTCGAATGGATCGAGGGGGTTCTCTCCCGGGCGGCGCGGGAAAACGTGGCGGTGCTTGCCATGATGCATCACGGCGTCGTCGAGCACTTCAAGGGGCAGGAAAGGTACTTCGGCGATTATCTCGTGAAGGACTGGCGGGATGTTTCCGCGCTTCTTGCGGCCTATCATGTGCGCGTGGTATTTACCGGCCATTTCCATGCCCAGAATATCGCCTTGAAAGAGTGGGAGAACGGCCGGTTCCTCTACGACGTTGAAACAGGCTCTCTCGTCACGGACCCCGACCCTGTGCGCGACATCGAAATCGACCTGGCCCAGCGGATGGTCATCCATTCGTCGTTCATCACGTCGCTGCCTTCCTTTGCAGCGACAGGGCGGGACTTCCGCGATTTTTCACGGGCGAACCTTCGGGAAGGAATCAGGGCCAATTCCTACAAGCTCTTGAGGAGATACCTGGTCCCTTCGGAGGAAGCCGCCCTGTTGTCCGGCCAGATTGCCGAGGCCTTTGCGGCCCACTTCGAGGGTGATGGAAGGTTCGTCGGCACTGAGAAGCTGAAAAGGACCGGCCTCAGCTTCATGGGCAGCATCATCGTCGCGTCTCGGGGAGATCTCGTGGAAGGGCTCTGGGACAAGGTCGGACCCCCTGACAACGACGTTGCAATCGACCTGTCCACCGGCGCCTGGGAAGTGCCGGCGCCGGCGGCGCTACGCTGAGCGTTCCCCGACGGTGAGCGCAGCCTCCCACCCCAAGATGGCCTTTTTTCTCTCCGGGCCTTCGCCGTAGTTGCCGAACTCCCCAAGCTTGCGGATCACCCTGTGGCACGGGATGAGGAACGGGATAGGGTTGCTTCCAACCGCGTTTCCAACCGCCCGGCTCGCTGTGGGCATGCCGATGTGCCGGGCCACGTCCTCATAGGTCACCGCCTTGCCGAACGGAATGCGGATCAGGGCCTGCCAGACCTGGATCTGGAAGTTCGTTCCTCGCACAAAGAGGTGCAACGGCGCAGGCTCATGCTGTTCGGGGAACGCGAATATCTGTTTCACGAACCGGGCAGTGGACTGCGGGTTGTCGACGACGCGCGCGCCTGGCCATCGCGCTCGAAGGTGCCTCACGAGCGCGGCCTCGGGCGCTTCCTCCTGGACAAAGGACAGCCCGCAGATGCCGCGTTCGGTCCGCGCCAGGAGGCACCGGCCAAACGGGGATGGATGGAAGCCGTATTCGATGGTCAGTCCCTCTCCGCGGGTCTTGATTTCCCCGGGCGTCACCGCCTCGCACGTGACGAAAAGCTCATGCAGCCTGCCCGGGCTGGAGAGCCCGGCGTCGTAGGTCACGCTGAGCACGTCGCGGGATTCCTCCAGGAGCCTCCGCGCGTACTCCTTGGTCAGGAACTGGAGAAAGCGCTTCGGACTGATCCCGACCCACCGGCTGAAAAGTCTCTGGAAGTGGAACTCGCTGAGCCCGACGGAGGAAGCAACGTCCTCAAGGGATGGTTGTCGGAGCGCCTCGGTCTCAATGAATCGGATGGCTTTCTCCACGCGGATGTAGTCTTCCTCCAGCAATTCCATGGTCGTCATGTCGTAAGTATCACAACACCGCGCCCGGCGCGCAACCCGAATCTTGCTGCGGTTCCCGGGCCGCAGATGCGCCGACTACCTTCGATGCTCGTGGGCAGCCTGAATGGCGGCCCTGAGGTTCTCCCAAGGCGTGTCGGACGGGACGGTGCAATCAGCGCCAAGGATGAAGCGCCGCGGCGCCTCCTTCAGAAGTCGGCGGACCTCATCCTGGATGGCGGAGGCAGGGCCGCGGGCAATCACGCCCTTTCGGTCCAGGCCGCCCATGAACGGCCGGCTGAACATGCTGGACACCTCGGCGGCGCTCAGCTGCCCTTCCGCGAGCTTCAGGTTCGTGTTGACGATATGGCCCGGGTAGTCGCGGAACGGCGTGATGTCCTCATAGGGCAGGTGGTAGTCGCAGACGTGGAGGATGTTGAAACGGAATGAACGGTTCACCTCATTCATGACCGCCAGGTCGTAAGGGCGGACACACTCGTCGAAGGCCGTTCGGCTGGGAAGCCGGCCTTTCTCCGCGCCCTGCGTGGAGGCATAAAAGCCGTCAAGTCCGAGCTTGGCGCATTCCTTCACCAGAACGAGGAGCCCATCCGTGATGATGCTGATTCCTTTCTTGAACGCCTGCGGGTCTTCCTGGATGTGGCGGACCACCGTGTCTGCTCCCGCAATCTGGCCGGCAAGCATGAAAGGGGAGTAGAGGGTAAGGATCACCACCGCCTCTTGTCCCGCTGCCTGAACCAGTCCTTTCACGACAGCAAGCGGCTCCTCCCAGAAATCCCTGCCCCGCAGGGGGACTTTTGCCCAGTCACTCGGCCGCGCGACCTCCATGGGCGGCATACGATGCTCAAACTGGATCTTCACCATGTCCATGCCGGTGAAGCGGAAGAACTCCAGGTGCTTGTCCACCGCGGCCTGGCCGCGATGGAACGAGGGATCGAAATGAAGGAAGAACGCCGCCGGCACCGACTCGGGGCTGTACGACGGGTCAAGGAGGGAAAGGAGCGCGTCGCGCTTGTTCATACCGGCAAAGATTGACTGCCTCGGACCATCCGGTCAAGTCAAGGCGGGAGGGTCTGTCGAGACAGGAGGGTCTGTCAAAACGCGGCCCTCGGAACACCTCGAAGGCCTTGCTTCGCGCCGCACTTTTTTCCTCGCCGAATCACACTTTTTGGTGATGCGGGGACGGGCCGCCGGGCCCTACAGTGGCAGCCGAACAGGAGCAAGGAAGTCATGAACGGAACAAAGAGGCTTGAGACAAAGGACGTTGACAACTTGTACCGCCGCTACGCGCCCATGGTGATGCGCAGGTGCAGGGGAATGCTGAGGGATGAGGACATGGCCGCGGACGCCATGCAGGAAACGTTCGTCCAGGTGCTTCGCCACAGGGAAAGCCTGGATGCGCGCTACCCCTCCAGCCTTCTGTATCGCATTGCCACCAACACGTGCCTCAACGCCATGCGCAGCAGGAGGCGCAAGTTCGCCGTCAGCGCGGAGCCGTTCATCAGCAGTATTGCCGGGCGTGAGAGCACGGAGGACCGCGTTCTCGACGCCCTGGCGTTGGACCAGGTGTTCCTGGGCGTTCGGGAAAGCACCCGACAGGCCGCCCGGGTCCACTATCTGGAAGAGAAGACCCTTGCAGAAACGGCGCACGAGGTCGGGATGTCGATCTCCGGGGTGCGCAAGCGGCTTCGGTCCCTGCGAAGGCATGGTGAGGCCAGGCTGGCCAGCTGAACCTTTTCTTACCCGCCGGGCGCTGATACCTGCCGGGCGCTGATACCCGCCTGGCGCGCTCAGCCGCCTGGCGCGGTCACCGTCACCGTGGTCCCGCCGCCCGGAGCGCTTACTACGGAGAGCTTTCCGTGGATCCGCGCCACCCGTTCCTTCATGCCCCGCAGTCCGGCCCCGCCGCTTTTCTGCGCCTGCTCCGTTCGGAAACCAACCCCATCGTCACTGATCGAAAGCGTGGTTTCCCCCGCGCGGTGGGTGAGGAGGACGCGGACGGCCTGGGCGCGAGAGTGCTTCAGCGCGTTGTTCAAAGCCTCCTGAGCAATCTGGTACAGTTCCTGCCGGGCCAGCGCAGACAGGCATTCATCCCCCTGTGCGCTGAAGGTCACTGACATGCCGCCGCGCGCCTCCACTGCGTCCAGCCTCACCTGAAGCGCTTCCGCAAGATTGCCCGTTTCCAGCGCAGGGGGATTCAGCTCGAAAATGAGGAGGCGCATCTCTCGAAGCGCCTCCCGCGCGGTAACCCCCAGGTCCTTCAGGTGCCCCGCCGCATCCGTGGTCTGCCCCGCCTGCAGGAGACGCGCGGCCGCCTCCGCGTAGAGCGTGACGCTGTACAGGGACTGCGTCACGCTGTCATGCAGCTCACGGGCAAGCCTGTTGCGCTCCGCGAACGCCGCGGTCTGTCCGGCCTGGGCTCGCAGGCGCGCGTTCTCCATGGCGAGCGCCGCCTGGCTGCCAATTGCGACGGCCAGCGATATCTCCTCCCCGGTGAAATGACGGGGCTGGCGGTGGTACAGGACGATCCCGCCGTAACTTGCCCCTGCAATGATGAGAGGGACGGCGAGGATGGCCCGGAATCCCTGGTCCATGAGGAGCTCCAGGCCGGTCAAATCCTCGGCGAACTCCGGGTTGGCTTCCCGCCCGTACCCCTCCTCCCAGTCGGCGGTGTCGGAAACGATGATGGGGTTCTTCCATCTGAGCGCTCTGTCAGCCGCCCCCTGTCCGAGGGCGAGCGTGATGGCGGTGACGGTTTCCAGATCCAAGCCGCAGGCGGCCTGGATGTGAAGCTGTCCTTCCGGGGTGATAATCTGGAAGAGGGACGCTGCGTCGCACTTCATGAGCTGGCACGCCTGGGAGATGAGGAAGTCCAGCGTTTCCTGCGTCGGCTTGTTGGAGTTCAGCACGGCCAGGGTCTCCCGCATCCCCTCCGCCACCTCCCGCCGCCGCTCGGCTTCCTCCCGTTGAAGGCGCTGGGTCTCCAGGAGCCGGGCGTTCTGCATGGCGAGCCCGATCTGCTGGCCCACGGCCATGAGGAGCGAGCCTTCCTCCGGGGAAAGGACGCGATCAGAACGGGAAATGATGACAAGCGCGCCCATGAGCTTCTTCTTGGCCGCCAGCGGTACGCCGATGATCCGCTTGAGCCCCTCGGCCTCGAGGAACTCTCGCCGGGGACCGCCGGGATACTCGTTCACGTCCCAGGACAGCGGCTCCTCGAGACTGAGAGTCTTGCCGGCGAGAGCTTCCTGGAGATCGAGGCGCACCATCTGAGAGATGAAGCTCTCCGAGAGGCCCTTGTGGGCCAGCATCACCATGGCGCCCGTTTCCTCCTCAAGCCCGTACGCCCCGCATCCCTCCAAGCCGAACGCCTCCATGGTCTTTTCCGCGGATACCGCGAGGATCACCCTGATGTCCGTGAGTCCGCTCGCCACGACGGCCACGGAGTTGAGGAGGCCCAGCTCGCGCGTTCGGTCCTTGACGCGCTGCGTGAGCGTCTTGTACGCCTTTTCCAGCTCGCCGGTGATCCTGTGGCTCACCGCAAGGGTGAACACGTGGCGGGCGAAGAAGCGCTCCAGCAGCACCGTCATTGTCACCAGGATGACGGCAAGCGCCGCCCCTGATTCTATCCAGGAGCCGATATCCAGGGGGTTGCGCGTGTCCGTGAGCCATTTCGCCAGGATCCCGACCCTGGCAAGCTCGCTGAAAACCGCGTACTCGAAAAGGCTGATGCCGAGGCAGAGATAGCCGGTGCGCTGGCCCAGGAGGACGATTGCAAGCGCGGGGAGGAACACCAGGTACAGCCGTCCGCTTCCGGCAAGCCCGACGCGGGCAAGGCTTGAAGCGGTGATTGCGTACGTCAGCCCGATGAAAAGCCACGCCCTGATCGTCACGGGGATGCGCCGAAGAAAAGCGAGAGTGACGAACCCCACGTACACGCCGCAGTAACCGATGAGGATGGGTGACAACCTGTCCGTGAGATAGGCGTTGGTGATGACAGTGGCGAAGGCCGGCAGCGCCGCCAGGGCGACAATGATCAGGACGAGGTTGAGCACCCGGGTCCTCCATTTCTGGAGGTCCGTTTCAGCGAGAGACCAGGCTTCCCGGCTGACTGCGTGTTCCATGACGGGTCGGTCCCGGCGTTCAGCCCGGGGACAAGTCTTCCAGGGACGCGAGGCCGGACCGCAGGGCGTAGAGCGCCGCTTGCGTCCGGCTGGCAAGGTGCAGCTTGCCCAGGATGTTGCTGACGTGGCTGCGTACGGTCCACTCGGCTACGAAGATCTTGGCGGCGATCTCCTTGTTGCTCATGCCCTGGGCAATGAGGCGAAGGACGTCCAGCTCTCTTTCGGTAAGCGGTTCCGCGGTCTGCTTTCCCTGTCCCGGATGGGACAGCTCCTGCAGGACCTTGCGGGCAATGGAAGGCTCCAGGGAAGGTTCGCCCTTGTAGACTTGCCGTATGGCTTCCAGAAGCTCTTCCGGTGTCGAGTCCTTGAGCAGATATCCCAGGGCCCCCGCCTTGACCGCAGGGAAGACCTTGTCATCCGCGGCGAAGCTCGTGAGGACCAGGATCTTGGTTCCCGGCTGCTCCGCTGTAATCCGCCGTGTCGCCTCGATCCCGTCCATCTCCGGCATCATGAGGTCCATCAGGATCACGTCGGGCTTGAGCGCGGCTGCTTTTTGGACGGCATCCGCTCCGTTCTCAGCCTCGCCGACGACCTGCATGTCCTTTTCCGTTGCCAGGAGAGCCTTGATTCCCTTGCGGACGATGCTGTGATCATCAGTGATCATGAGGCGGATGGCTTTTTTCATTTGGTGTGCCCTTATCCGGGATTATAGCATGAGTCGGACCCGGAAGCGTCGCGTTTCATATAGTGCATGTGCGGGACAAGGACCCGGTTGGGGCTCCCCGTCCCGTCGAAGAAGATGTCGATGATGGGAACGCCGAAGTCAGCCTGTATCTTGCGGTACAGGGACGCCGTGACAACCCCCGGGCAGCAGAACATCGGATTGACGTGGACAATGGCCTCTACGCTGCGCTTCGTGCAGTACCAGAGCGCTTTCCCGACGTTGATTGCGGTTTCCCCGGCAATGTAGTGAGGGAAGCCGTGCTCCTCCATCAGCCGCACGCACTCAGCGAAGTCCGGCTCGGCCTGATCTCCGATGAGGTCCTCCGCGAGCTTCTCATAGCGCTGCTCCATGGTCCTGAGAATCCTGCCGGAGCGCGGGTCTTCACCGTAGCGGCGCGAGCCGATGTCCAGCAGGTGGGCCGGGTATTCCGTCATGGAGGAGATCACGAGCTCCCCGCCCAGCTCCTCGATCAAGGACTGGATCCCCTCGTTCATCACCGCGTTGTATTTCACGTACAGATCCCCCAGGAGGGCGACGCGGGGCTTGCGGCCGGCCGTCTCGTCGCGCTCGATTGCCCGAAACAGGTCCACTGCGTTCGCAAGGCACGCGCGAAGGTCAGAGCCGGACCTGATGGCGCCGCGGACCCGCTGCTGCGCCTCCGTGAGCGCGCCGTCCGTCTCTCCGCGCTTCACTTCATACGGCCGGGTGCGGGACGCCAGCTTGTAGAGGATGCAGGCGACGATATAGGTCTCCAGGATCTTCACCGAAAGCGTCTGCGGCAGCGTGTCACCCAGGGCCATGAAGTTGAGCCTGCCGATTTTCAATCCTTCTACGCCGGCGGCGCGGAAAGCCATGTCGGACAGCACCGGGAACTGCGGCATGTTGCAGGAGAACGGCGAGGTCGGCATGAAGAAGAACGTTTTCGATGGGTCAAGGGAATCCCCAATCACCTTTTCAATTGCCGCCCCTATGATGGAGACGAGCGGCATGCACTCACCGCCGCTCGCGAAGCGGTAGCCCGTGTTCACGGCGGTGGTCCCGGCTTCCAGGAGGATTGCCCTGTGGCCCATGCGCGTAAAGACATCCGCCCAGAAGCCGCTGATCAGCGTGTCCACGGCGGGAATGAGGACCGTGTCGCCTTCCAAGAGCTGGTCGTTGCGGGCTTGCATGACAGGGTGGCGGGTCTCAGGCTTGTTCCCGGCCTTTTCCCTCCTGCGGTGGTTGTGGAAGGAATGAAGCGCGGCCTCGATCCGGGTCAGGTAGCCGACATCCGAGGCGTGCGCGTCGAGCTGGAGGAAGAGGAAGGGCTTTCCGAAGTGCGTGAGGATGTCCTTCACGTAGCTCATGAGGAAAGAGTCGGGGCTGCAGCGGAAGCAGGTAAGAAACACGGGGAACAAGTTTTCCGTTCGCGCTGCGTACTCCGCCGCCCGCACGATGAGCTTCCCGTAGTGCCAGTGCATGCGCTCCAGGTACTGGTTGCCGTACGTGAGGGGGTAGTTCTCGAGCTCCAGCTCCTCCTGCCAGAACACGGCGGCGCCCAGCCGCTCGAAGGTCCGCGGCAGGGAAAGGCTCAAGCTCTCATCGAATGCAACGTAGGGGCGGCCCAGGATGAGGACGCGAAGCTGTTCGTCCTTGGCGGAAGGTCCCGCGGTGCCGGAGGGTCCCGCAGTGCCGGAGGGTCCCGCAGTGCCGGAGGGTCCCGCAGTGCCGGAGGGTCCCGCTGCGTCGGCGCGCCGAAACGCGCCCGCCAGCAGCGCCTTCGCTGAGGTAAACGCAGCGTTTGCTTCCGAAAACGCGCGCAGCGTCTCCTCCCGGGTCAGGTCGGGAAACCGGTGGGCGAGCGCTTCATGAAGAAGGTCCGCAGTTTCCTCGACGCTCTTTTCCCGCAGCGGCAGAAGCGGGGAGATCAGCCGATCGGAAACGTCGAAAGCGGTGAGCTTCCCCACGACTGACGGCAGGTACTGGGAGTAGTAGCAGTAGGCGCTGTCCGAGTCCCTTCGACGAAAGGTGGTACGCACGGGTCCTGAGGTTTCAGCGCTGTTCTCCACGGCCGGCAGGAAGATGAAATCCGCTCCCGTGTCCACGAGCTGCTTCACATGCCCATGGGCGAGGATCATGGGCGCGCAGAAGTCCGAGTTCACCGACTCAGCGCCCGCATCCAACGCCTCCCTGTCCTGGTCCGACTGAATCACGGAAAACCCGAGCCGCGACAGGAAGGAGTGCCACAGCGGCGCGTAGGAAATGTTGTACAGGCTGCGAGGGACGCCGATCGTGACGGCTTTCCGTCGCAGGGCAGCTTCGCTCAGAACGGCGGGCGACTCATGAAGGGGGCGCATGGCTTCGGCGAATCGAAGAGCAATGGAAGAGCTTTCTTCCGCGGTGGCGCGCCGACCCCGCGGCTTCCTGTCGATGTATTCCCGACCGCACTTCATTCCCCACCCCGTGCGCGCGCCGCCGCGGTCCATGACGGTGAGCCGGGCAATGGTTGGCGCACAGCCGACACTCCTCGGTCCCCAACACGATCTCACCGGTCTCCCAGGCGAAGCCGGATGCGGCCAGCCCTTCGTCGCGGCACAGGAGAGCCGCGCCCACGGCGCCCGTGAGGTGACACCAGGCGGAGACGTGAACGGTCTTTCCGAGGTGCTGCTCGAATGCCGCCACCAGGGCCCTGTTTCGGCCGGTGGCTCCCTGGAAGACAATCGAGTCACCCACCGGACTCTTCCCGACAACTTTGGAAAGGTAGTTATCCCGTACGGAGTGCAGCACCGCGGCCGCCAGGGTCTCCCGAGGCCATCCCTCTCCCACCAGGGCGGCCAGGTCGCGCTCCATGTACACGGTGCACCGGTCGCTCGTGAATGGAGCGCCCTCGGCAAGCGCCATGTCGGAAAAATCCGAAAGGCTCGCGCCCAGCCTCTTGGCCTGCTCCTCGATGAAGCTTCCCGTGCCGGCGGCGCAGACGTAGTTCATCGTGGAGAAATACACGTCGCCGTCACGGACCCGTGTGAACTTCGAGTCCTGACCGCCGATCTCGATGATGGTATCCACGTCCGGCCGCAGGTGCACGGCTGCCCGGGCATGAGCGGTGATCTCATTCACTTCCCGGTCCGCCTGGAACACCTGGCGGATGATGGACCTTCCCGAGCCGGTCGTTGCCGCTCCTCGGAGAGCGGGCAGCCCGCGGACGTCCTGGATGACTCGAAGCAGCCGCTGCACGGCGGCCACGGGGTTGCCGCCGGTGCGCGTGTAGAACCCCTCCGTAATCGCGCCGTCCGCATTCACGAGCGCCGCCTTGGTGCTCGTGGATCCGATGTCGATGCCGAGGAAAAGTCCCGGGCCGGACCCCACGCCTTCGGCGGGGCTGAAAACTTCGACGTCGTCCCGGGTGGAGATCTGAAAACCATCCAGGGAAGGGTAGTCCGCCAGCACCGCCGGTAGCGGCGGCCTGACCGGGCGCCTCCCCGTGGACCTGTGCAGCCCGGTCCATGCCTCCAGCGTCGAGTCAGCGCCCAGGAGGGCCGCTCCGATGGCTGCCGCGTACTGGCAGTCCTCAGGCACTTCCACCCTGATCCCGAGAATCCTGGCGATGCTCTGGGCGATCTTTCCATTCAAGGCAACTCCGCCCACGAGGCCAAGCGGCGGCGCAAGCTTTCTTCCCTTGCGCAGCGTGTCCAGCATGCTGCGGGCAATCCCCTCGCACAGCCCGGCGCAGACCGCGTCCAGGGAATGCCCCTCCTGCATGGCGTGCACGATGTCCGTCTTCGCGAACACCGCGCACCGCGTGGCGATCCGCGGCACCTCTCCGGCAAAGGCGGCCGCGCGAGCGGCCAGGTCCTGGATGCCGAGCCCCAGGCGCTCCGCCTGCTGCTCGAGGAACGAGCCGGTGCCCGAGGCGCAGGGAGGGTTGGAGACGTGCTCCACGTAGCGGCCGTCCTGGTCCAGGAGGATGAGGGAGAAGCTCTGGCCGCCCATGGCAATCAAGTTCCTGCATGACGGGAGAAGGCGTCGGGCTCCGTCGATCGTTGCCAGAGTGTTGTCGATGATCCTCGCGCCCGTACCCGCAAGGCTGCCCGTCACCCCTACGGTATCCCAGCGGGAGAAGGGAGCCCGCGCGATCAGGGAGGTCACGCGCTCGTCGATCCTGCCCTCGTGCGCGCAGGAATGCCGCGCCGTAATCCGGCCGTCTTCAAGGAGGACCAGGGAAAGGGTAAGGGAACCTATGTCTATGCCCAGGCGTTTCATCAGGCGACTCCAACGAGGCGAAGCATCCAGATGACGATTGCGTACGTCATCCTGCTGATGGGCAGGATCTCGAAGCGGGTGAAGTTCTGGATCAGGATGATGGCCAGGAGCGCGATGGACCCGTAGCGGAAATAGGTTGCCGCAAGTGTCGCATTCACCCTGCCGAGGAACGGCGTGACGAGGTGCGAGCCATCCAGCGGTGGAATGGGAATCATGTTGAAGATTGCCAGGCTCACGTTGATGGCGGCGAGCATGACCATGAAATTGCCGAAGGCGTGAATGGAGTTGGGGGAGACCAGGGCGTGAGTCTGGAACACCGCCCAGATGATGATGACCGCGACCATTGCGAATACGAGGTTCGACGCGGGGCCCGCCAGCGAGATCAGGATCTCATCCCTTCTGGGCTTTTTCAGGTTTGCGGGGTTGATCTGCACGGGCTTGGCCCATCCGAACCCGGCAATCACGAGCATGATGAAGCCGATGAGATCGATGTGGGCCAGCGGGTTCAGCGTGAGGCGGCCCTGGCGGCGGGGTGCGTCATCTCCCAGCCGGATAGTGACAAGGGAATGAGCGAACTCATGTACCGTCAGGCTGATCACGACGATGATGATGAGCTGGATGAACTCGGACGGAGAGCGGTTCAGCATTATCGTTTCCTGTGCCGTGGAGATTTGCGTCGCGCCGGGGGAAGTTGGCGGTTACCTGCCGTACGTTCCCAACAGCTCCGCCGTGGCGAGCACCTTGCCCTGCATGGCCCGTTCCAGCTCGCCCCTCGTAGCGCCTGGGGGGAGAGTAATCTTTTCCTCGAGGGCGTACAACCGGAAGAAGTACCTGTGCGATTTTCCCGGCGGGGGGCTCGGGCCGCCGTAGCCTATGCGGCCGAAATCGTTTTTCCCTTGTGCGCTGCCGTCCGCGAGGGTCTTGATGTGCTGAACAGCCTCATTCAACCCACGGGCTCCCGCCGGCAGGTTCCAGATGACCCAGTGCACCCATGTCCCGACCGGAGCGTCGGGATCATCGCAGATGAGCGCGAAGGACCGTGTTCCCGGCGGAGGGTTGTCCCAGCCGAGGGAAGGGGAAACGTCTCGGCCGTCCGCCGTGAATGTCCTGGGGATGCTCCCGCCGGGCTTGAATGCGCTCGACGATACGGAGAACGCCATGGGGTTCCTCCTTGTGCCGGCACCCGACAATCTTTGTCTTTTCTTCGTTTCTATTATACAATGGAATCATACCATGATCGACAACGAGCCGTTGGGCGGGAATAAAGAAACAGAAGAGACTGCCACGACCCCGGTGGTGCTCATTGTCGATGACCAGCGCCTGAATTGCGCGTTGCTCGAGTCTTTCCTCAAGGAGGAAGGCTACCGCACTCGATCCGTTTCAAGCGGCCAGGCGGCCCTCACGGCGGTGGAGGCGGAGCTTCCGGACCTGATTCTCCTTGACCTCGTCATGCCGGGCATGGGCGGCATGGAGGTCATTCAACGCCTGAAGTCCACGGAAATATCCAGGACCATTCCCGTGGTTGTCGTCACGGGGTACTCGAACACCGAGTCTCGGATCGAGGCGTTCCAGGCCGGCGCTGAGGATTTCCTGTCCAAGCCGGTGGAGAGGTCGGAGCTTCGGGCGCGCGTGCGCAACCTCCTGCGGATGAAGGAGTACCACGACCTTGTCGTGCAGCACAACCGCACGCTTGAATCCGAGGTCCAGGAGAGGACCGCGCAGCTGCGCAGCCAATACCGGGAGACCGTCTACCTCATGACGAGCGCGGCGGAGTACCGGGATGAAGATACCGGGGCCCATGTGCGCCGCATCAGCGCGCTTTCCGCCGAGCTGGCGCGCAGGTGCGGCATGGACGAGCATTACGTGGATTGCATCTTCTACGCCAGCCCGATGCACGACATCGGCAAGATCGGGATTCCCGACCGGATCCTCCTCAAGCCGAACCCGCTGGACGCCGCCGAGTGGGAGGTCATGAAGAGCCACACGCTCCTGGGATGGAACATATTGAAGAAGGGAACCACTCCGTATGTGAAGATGGGCGCGGACATATCCCTCACGCACCATGAGCGCTGGGACGGCAGCGGGTACCCGCGGGGGCTCGCCGGCGAGCAGATCCCGCTCTGCGGGCGCATCCTCATGATGTGCGATCAGTATGACGCGCTTCGAAGCAGCCGGCCGTACAAGCCGCCCTTCAGCCATCAGCGCGCGCTCGAAATCATGACCAACGGTGACGAGCGCACCAGGCCCGAGCATTTTCCCCCCGACCTTCTCCAGGTTTTCCAGAGTCACCATGACGTCTTCGAGGCACTGTACAAGAGCGAGCCTGCTGATGAGATAGGGGCGGGCGCGCAAATCCTTCCCTGAAACCGGCCGCTGGGGTATACTGCCGCCCATGCCCCACAAGGCCAGAGCCTCGTTCTGCGTCGTTGCCGGCATGCTTCTTCTTGCCGGTTCGATTGCCGGGGCGGAGACTGTCTTTGCGGCCCACGGCCTTCATCCCGAACGTCCGGTCGCCGTGGACGGCATCATTTCGTTGACCCAACGCGACCTGAGCTCGAGCGTCCCCCTGGCGGGGGAATGGGAGCTGTACAAAGGGCTTCTCCTTGGTCCGGAGGACTTCCCCGCAGACCATGAAAACCCTCCCCGCACCCTCGTGAGCGTACCGGGGGACTGGAGCGCCGGAGACGCCGCCTTTCCGCGCTCCGGGTGCGTGACGTACCGGCTGGTCATCCTTCTTCCGCGCGGGGTTCCTGAAGTCCTGGGCCTGTATTTCAAAGGGGTTGCGACATCGTACAGGCTTTTCTGCAACGGGGCGCTCATGCTGGAGAACGGGCGGGTTTCCTCCGACCCCGGACAGGTGGGCGGGACGTATGCCCCCCAGAGCGTTTTCCTGAGCGCCCGTGACCGGCTGGAGATCATCCTCCAAGTGGCAAACGGGGAGGACTCGCGCGCCGGACTCATCGACACGCCCGTGATAGGGTTGCGGACGCGGATTGCCCCCCTGCAGTCCACGCAGACACTGATCGATGCAATCATCTATTCGGCAATCCTTGCCATGGGCCTTTACCATATCCTCCTTTCCCTCCTCCACCCCGCGGAGAAGGCCTCACTGTACTTCGGAATCCTTGCCGTAGCCCTTGCGCTGCGGGGAGCGCTGACGGGCGCCCGTATCCTGCACCAGGTTGCAGGCGGAGTCGGATTCCACACCCTTATCTCGGCGGAGTACATCACCGTGTATGTTGCGGCGCTCGTGATCTACTTCTATTTTGCGCATCTCTTTCCCCTCGAGTGCCCGCGGTTCGCCCGCTTTCCCCTCCTCATCGTCAACGCCGCGCTCTCCGTTTTCGTCTCGGTCGTGCCCGTCCGCTTCATATCACCAGTCCATTTCTACTACGAGATATTCCTCCTCGGCGAAGGCGTCCTTGTGACGGTCTGGCTGATCCGTTCCCTGCTCGTGAGACGGGAAGGGGCGGTCATCATGCTGATGGGGTTCTTCATTCTCCTTGCGAGCGCGATTTTCGACGTCGTGCGGGACATGACGCACAGCGGGGATTTCTTCCTGAGCTCGTATGCCATGGTTGTGTTCATACTTCTCCAGTCATGGCTCATTGCGCGCAGGTCCGCCCTGGCCTATGTCTCCGCGCAGAACAGCTCGAAAAGGGCGGAGGAGCTGGCGTCCTCCTATGGAAGGTTCGTCCCGCGCGAGTTCCTGAAGCTTCTCGGCAAGGAATCCATTGAGTATGTGAGCCTCGGGGACCAGATCGAGATGAAGCTGACCGTGCTTTTCGCCGACATCAGGTCTTTCACCTCGCTGTCCGAGGACATGACCCCCGTGGAGAACTTCAATTTCCTCAACTCCTATCTCAGCCGCATCTCCCCCGTTATCCGGCGCAACAGGGGGTTCATCGACAAATACCTCGGGGACGGGGTGATGGCTCTCTTCCCGCATTCCCCTGAGGACGCGGTGAACGCGGGCTTGCAGCTCCTGGAGACGGTTCGGATATTCAACGGTCATCGGGCCAACTCAGGCTACCGGCCCATTGCGATCAGCGTGGGCGTCAACACGGGCAATCTCATGCTCGGGACAGTAGGGGAGTCCTCACGCATGGATGGCACCGTGATATCCGATGCCGTGAACCTCGCCTCCCGCCTGGAGGGGCTCACCAGGACGTTCGGTGCTTGGATCATCGTGAGCGGGGATCTCCTCGATGCATGTCCGCCCGTCACGAGTTACCCGCACCGCTACCTGGGCCGCGTGCGCGTGAAAGGCAAGTCGCGCGCCGTCCGCATCTATGAGATCATCGACGGTCCTGACGCGGCGCGGATCCGAACACGGGAGACTTTCGAGCGCGCGCTCAAGCACCTGGAGGGGCGCCGATACGGGGAGGCCACCCGCGGATTTGAGACGGTGGTTGCGGGAGACCCCGCGGACTCCGCGGCCCGCTACTACCTGAAGCGGCTGTCCGCCGTAAGAACGCCATTCGAAGCTGATGCACCGGGAAAGGGATGACTGGATGAAACAGGCTCTTTGCGCGGCTATTGGAATCCTTGTCACAACGGCTTTGTTCGGCGCAGGGAAGGCGGAGAGCGCCTGGCACATCGTCGAAGGCAGCTCAGGTGAGAAGTATGCGTTCACGCAGGCCGTCACCGGGAACGGGATGCTTTCCGTGGACTTCATGGGAAACCAGCACGTGATGTTTCGTCTCGACTGCGACGCGGCAATCGACTCCGGCTGGTGCGCAACCGTCTCCGTCCGCCTTGATGACGGCACCACCGTCAACCAGGTCTGGGAGGAGACTGAGGACCACAAAGGGGTGTTCCTCGAGGAAACCGGTCAGTGCGCTTTTCTTGCCCTCCTCCAGCGCGCTCGAACCATTGAAATCAGGGTGCCCACCTGCACTACCACGATCATCGACGCCACGTTCCTTGTCGGAGGCCTCTCCAGAATCAGCACGGAGGCAATGGCCGGGAAGGCGTAGGACGCGGGTGTGAGCGGAGTCAAATCCCCGTTCGTCGTCCCCGTTCGTCGAAGTTGCTTGAACGTGCATTTTCCGCGATACTTCAGACGGGATGACCGTGAATCAGCTTGCCGCCTTGCTTCGACAGAAACGGGATGACCTGGCAGCTGTTCTCGTTGCCCAGCTGAGGGAAGGCGCGTTCGATAACTCCTACACGCTTCACCCAAGGCGGCTCGCGACCCTCGGGGCCGAAATGGCGGACATTCTGTGCCGCTTCATGGATTCACCGGACCGAGATGAAGCGTTGGCCTATGGCCAGGCCATTGCGCGGGAAGGAATGGCGGAGAAGACCATCGTCCTCCTCGCGTCCGCCCTGCATCGCTTCTGCATCCAGCATCTCGCCAGCGACGCCCGGTCCGCAGCGTCCTGGGAGAACGCCGTTGGTTCGTTCACGTCCCCGCTTCTTGAAGGCTTCATGAAAGCCCGGGAGTCCCAGGTCCTTTCGGACCAGGAGCAGCTCCGCCGCGCCCTTTCCGCGGCGCTTCAGAGCCAGGGCCATGAGCTTCTGATCAAAGACCATGCCATCAACACCTCGATCAACGGGATCATGCTCACGGACCTCCACGGCAAGGTCACGTACGTGAACCCTTCCTTCCTCACGCTCTGGGGCTTCGCGTCCGCGGAGGAGGTGATGGGCGCGAGCTTCGAGGATTTCTGGGTCGGTGAGGATGCCAAGAAGCTGCTGGCCACTCTCCCCCGGTCCGGCGGCTGGCGCGGGGAGCTTATTGCGCGGCGCAAGGACCAGAGCAATCTCAACATCGAGCTTTCCGCGTCCGTCATCTGCGACGAGCTGGATCAGGCCGTCGGCATCATGACCTCTTTCATCGACGTCACGGAGAGAAAGCGGCTGCAGACGCAGGTCATCCAGGCGCAGAAGATGGAAGCGCTCGGGCAGCTTGCGGGCGGGATTGCTCACGACTTCAACAACCTGCTTGCCGCCATCAGCGGCTACCTGCAGCTGCTCCTGATCGACGCCCCTCGGGAGGGCGGCCTGTACCGGGACCTGATGCAGATCAACGCCGCGGTGGACAGGGGCACGGCGCTGACCAGCCAGCTTCGCTTCTTCACGCGGCAGGCCGCCGGCTCGCTCCAGATCGTTTCCCTGAACGACGTGGTCCGGGAGACCCTGCAGCTCATCAAGCACACGTTCCCGCTGCAGATCGTAATCGAGCTTTCCCTTTCCCCTTCCGCCGTGAACATCGAGGCGGACCCCAACCAGGTGAGCCAGGTCCTCGTCAACCTGTGCATGAACGCCCGTGATGCCATGATGGATTCGGGCGGAAGGCTCACGGCCGGCCGCCTCTCCATTGCAACCTCGACGGTCCAACTGTCCGAGGCGGAGGCTGCGCGGTACGTGAACGGACGGCCCGGGAAGTTTGTTTCGTTGAAGGTCTGCGACAGCGGCATTGGGATCCCGCCGGAGCTCATGGAGAGGCTCTTCATCCCGTTCGTGACTACAAAGGCGGCGCGCAGCGGCACGGGTCTGGGGCTCGCCGTCGTCTATGGAATTGTTGCCGGGCATCATGGATTCCTGGACGTCGCGAGCGAGGTCGGAAAAGGATCCGCGTTCGAAGTGTTCCTGCCGTTGACCGAACGGCGCGTCGAGGCCCCGGGTCGGGAGCGCGTGGAGTCCGGCCGTTCACCCGGGCACGGGACCGTTCTGGTTGTGGATGATGATCCGCAGGTGCGGGAAGTCATTACGAGGATCCTCGAAGGCTGCGGGTATGCCGTTGTCGGCGCGCGGGACGGGGAAGAGGCGCTGCGGCGGTTCGGGAATGGGTCGGGGGTGGAGATCGTGGTGCTGGACTTCGTCATGCCGGGCATGGGCGGCCGGGAATGCCTGCGGCTCCTGCTGGAAGCGGACCCGCGCGCGCGCGTGCTTATCGTCACCGGTCACATCTTCGACAGCTCGGCCCAGGAGCTTCTCTCCGAGGGCGCCCTGGGGATCATCGAGAAGCCATTCAACCAGTGGACGCTCGTTGCCAAGGTGCAGAACGCCCTTGGGAGAACGGGATAGGGGCGGGGAGCCGGCACGGGGAACCGGCGCGCCTTGCAAACAGCATCGCATTCCACAATACTCGATACGGGACACCCGATCATGGAGCCCGCCGCCAGGGAAGGAGCGTGCCTATGGCAGCCGAACGCAAGCCAGTGTCAGTCGCTGACGCAAGCCAGCCCAACGCGGGGCGGATCTACGATTATCTGCTCGGAGGAAACCACAACTTCGAGATCGATCGCGCCGCCGCGCAGGGCCTCCTGCACGCCGTGCCTTCCATGCCGCAGTGGGTGCGCCTGATCCGATGGTTCCTCAATGAAGCCGTCTATCGGCTCATCAACGAGGGGTTCACGCATTTCGTCGACTTCGCTTCCGGCCTCCCCACGGTGGACCACATCCACCATGTCGTGCCGCAAACCTGCGTGGTGATCTACTCGGACATAGACCCGGTCACGGTGAGCTACGCGCAGGACGTCATCAAGGACTACGCCAATGTCGCCTTCGTGGCGTGTGACGCAAGCCAGCCGGAGAAGCTCCTCGAATTGGACGAGGTGAAGAGACTGCTGGGATCCCAGAGAAAAGTGGCCTTTGGGTTCAACGGTATTGCCTGGTTCCTCTCGGACGAAGAGATCTCCCACACCATGAAGGTGCTCTACGATTGGGCGGGGACGGGGTCGAAGCTCTTCTTGTGTGACACGAACGTCGACGTATGGACGGAAGTCTCCAGTCAGCTTGATACCTTCTATACCCAGGTGAAGCAACCCATCTATCGGCGCAGCCGGAAGCGGCTCGTCGAGCTCATGGGCGACTGGAAGGTGTGCCCGCCCGGGCTCCAGGCCCTTGAGGAATGGCTGCCCATCGAGAGGAAGAAGATCCAGGAAGCGGCCATCCGCGAAGGCGGGAACATCATCGGGGGCTTCTTCGAAAAATGACAGGGTGGCCAGGGCGGCTCTCATGGCCGGCCCGTGCGTTGGCGGCTGGTCAGCATGGAGAAAACATAAGGTGCCGTGCTACAATCCGCGCGTGTTCAAGAGAACGCGGTTCTTCCTCCTGGTCCTGACCGGCCTCCTGGGCGTCTGGCTTGCAAGCTGCCAGCAACCGGGCCAGACGACAACGAGCACGACGACCTCTCCCACGACCCCGAGCACGCCGGCTACCGCTGAAACGGCGTCGAGCGCCACGCAGAACGGCTCGACGTCCCAGTCCGCGGTGGTCTCCGGCGACAATCGCCCGGAAAGCGTTTCACCTCCGTCCATCAGCCCCGCTCCCGGCGTATATTCGGCTGACGTGTCGGTAACCATTACGTGCCCGACGTCGGAGGCGGCAATCCACTATACCAGTGATGGCTCTGCTCCAACGGCCTCTTCGCGATTGTACACCGCCCCCATCGAAGTCACCGGGGATGGAACGAATGAAACAATCAAGGCCGTCGCAATCAAAGCCGGGTTGGCCGAATCCACCGTGGAAACGGCGAACTACATCATCAACTTTGGGTGGCAGACCATTGGTTCCACGGGCGGCAGCGCGCAGGGGCTGCAGTACCCCGCGGGAGTGGCGCTTGACGCCAAGGGACGCATCTACGTCGCGGATCAGGGAGCCAGCCGGATCGTCCGCGTGGATGACATGAGCGGTTCGCATTGGACCGCCTTCGGCCATTTTGGCGACGGGATCAACGGGCTCAAGAACCCCTCGGGGGTCGCCCTGGATGCCGAAGGGCGCATCTATGTCGCGGATTCCGGCAACAACCGAATTGTCCGCGTCGGTGACATGAACGGCTCGGGTTGGGTCGCCGTTGGCAGCCGCGGCAGCGGCGCCGGACAGTTTGCCAATCCCGCGGGGATTGCCCTCGACGCGAACGGCCGCGTGTACGTGGCAGACCAGGGAAACAGCAGGGTAGTCCGCATGAACGACCTGGGCGGGACGGGGTGGACCGTGTGCCGGGGCGGGGCGGACCCCGCGGATCAGCTCAAGAACCCCGCCGGGATTGCCCTTGATTCCGCGGGGCGCATCTACGTGTCAGATTATGCGAACTCGCGGATCATCCGCATGAATGACATGACGGGATCGAAATGGACGACTTTCGGCAGCCGCGGGGACGGCACGAATCAATTCGACTACCCGGCGGGCATCGCCCTCGACACCGCGGGGCGCATCTTCGTTGCCGACATGATCAACGACAGGATCGTGCGCATTGACGACATGAAGGGCGCGCAATGGACCTCGCTCTCGAATGCCTTCAGCCAGTTCAGCCATCCCTGGGCGGTTGCGGTGGATGCCGAGAAGCACATCTATGTGGCGGACATGCTCAATAACCGGGTCGTCCGCTATTTCATGCACGAGTGAATCTCCCCGATACTCAAGACATGGGTGACCGTGCGTACTTCATGGAAGCCAGCACAAAGACCCGGAACCTCGGGCTCGCCATGAGCCTGATCCTGGTCCCGCTGCTGTTCGGGTTCATGTGCCTCGATTCCATTACACCGCCGCTGCACGGCATTTTCTGGTGGAGGATTGGGGCGCTCGTTCCCGCTGTCCTCTTTCTGGTGTACGCCCTGTTCCTGTTTCCGAGCCGCCAACGCCTCGCCATCCCCTTCCATACCGTACAGCTTGCCGGGCTGATCATCATGATGGCCGGGATCAGCGCGGACCTGGCAACCCGGCCTGACTTCCCTCCCTTCGGGAAGACCGCGCTCATTTCCTCCCTTATCATCTGCATCTTTGCTGACTTCGCGTTTGCCGCGGGCGCGCGCAAGTACCTTCCCGCTATCCTCCTTCCGCCGCTCGCGCTGATGAGCATTCATATCGCGACCGCCCCGTCTCTGACCCAGATGGAAAAGCTGTGGCTGATTTCCAACCCCACGGCAATGGCCCTCGTGCTTTCATTTCTCGCTTTGTTCCAGGAAAAGTCGAGTGCAAAGGAGTTCAGGGTCCGCGCGGAGCTGAGTCGAGCGGAGAACGCGCGCAAACGCCTGGAAGCAGATCGTGAAGCTGCCTTGAAGCGGCTGGAGTTCGTCATAGCGACAACGCGGACGGGGTTCGACATTATCGATGAAGACTACGTCGTACAGTACGTGGATCCCGCCCGGCAGAAGGTCATGGGCAACCCGAAAGGCAGGGTCTGCTACGAATATTTCCGCGGAAGATCCACGCTGTGCGACGATTGCGCAATGCAGAAAGCCTTGAAGACCCATACAATCCAGGTCCTGGAGCAAATGCTGCCCCACGAAAACAACCGACCAACGCAGATCACTGCTCTGCCCTACCAGGACGATTCCGGGAAATGGCTGGTGGCCGAGGTGATCGTGGATATCTCGGAGCGCAAGAAGGCTGAGGCGGAGCGCCTGGATCTGGAGCGACGCGTGGCCGCGTCGCAGAAACTGGAAGGACTGGGAATCCTTGCCGGCGGAGTTGCTCACAACTTCAACAACCTCCTCACGATCATCCTGGGGCACGCGGACCTGCTGAAAGCTGAGGTGTCGGGGAACCCGGCCACCTCCTCGGTGCTTGAAATCATCAAGGCGAGCGGCCGCTCGCGTGAGCTGGTCAGCCAGCTCCTCTCCCTGGGCAGGCAGCAGGTGTTGAAGCTCAGGCCGCTGGACCTCAACTCGGTGGTGAGGGAATGCGGCACAATCCTCCGCCAGGCGCTTCGGGAAAACATCACCATCGACTACCGCCTTTCTTCCTCTCCGTGCCCTGTCGCCGCCGACCCCGGGCGAATAGAGCAGATCCTTCTGAACCTTGCATCGAACGCGCAGGACGCGATTCCCCGGGAAGGACGGATCGAGATTGCGACGACCGAAGTGGTCCTGGGCGGGGCGGCTACGCGGCGTCGTGAAGACCTTCCGCCGGGCCGCTACATCCGGCTCACCTTTGATGACACCGGAGAAGGCATGGCCGCTGAAACTTTGGGGAAGATTTTCACCCCCTTCTTCACCACCAAAGAACAGGGGAAAGGGACGGGGTTGGGGCTCTTCAGCGCATACGGTCTCGTGAAGCAGCATAACGGAACAATAGAAGTTGAAAGCAACCCGCACGCGGGGACTCGATTCACGATCTACTTCCCGCGGATTGAAGCGCCCCTTGAAGAGGCGCGGCCCTCGTTGCCCGTGCCTGCCTCTTCGGGCACGGAAACGGTCCTGCTCGTCGAAGACGAGGCGCCCATTCGCATGATGCTCTCACAGCACCTTCGAAGCCTTGGATACAACATACTGGAGGCCCCTGACGGTGTGTCCGCCTTGCAGGTCTTCTCGGAGTACGGTAAAGAGGTTCACGTTCTGGTGACTGATGTCGTAATGCCGCGAATGAACGGAACCGATCTGCACGACCGTCTCCGAGAGCGGTTGCCGGAGCTGAAAGCGCTGTTCATGTCCGGATATCCGAAAGAGGTCGTCAGTACGTACATCAAGAGATCGCAGGAAATGGAGCTGATTCTGAAGCCATTCACCGGCGAGGCCCTTGCGGAGCGGGTCCGCGAGATCCTCGACCGGGCCCCCTAGAACACGTCGACCGTCTCATGCACCAGCGAACGGCCAATCTCGACTGCTTGGAGCGCTGACGCCACCCCCCGCTTCTCGAACCTCACACGCACGGCTTCCGTCAGTGATTCGGTGGAAACGAAGTCGATAAGCCCGGTCAGGGCCCCCAGCATGCAGAGATTCAGGTTCTGCGCGCTGTGCTGCGCCGCGAGGATGCTCGAGTGCATGGGGATCTCGATACACCGAGCGTTGAGCTCGTTGCGTCGATGCGCGAAGTGAGGATCGATAAGCACGAAGCCGCCCGGCCTGACGATCCAGGAGTACTTGTCAAAGGAAACCTGACTCAGGCACACGAGCACATTCGGTTGCGTGACCTTGGGGAACTTGATGGGGTCTGTCGCAATGATGAGGTCCGCGCGCGCTGCGCCGCCTCGTGCCTCCGCTCCGTAGCTCTGCGTCTGCACAGCCTCGAGGCCCTCGTAGTGGATGGCGGCTTCGGCAAGGACGATGGCGCCGGTGATGATGCCCTGCCCGCCGGTGCCGGAGAAAACGAATCGTGTAATCATCTTCTGCTCTCAACGCCTGCCCCGTGCGCGGCCTCAGTTGCCATGGCCGCGTAGGAGGCGGTGTATTCCGGCCTTTCGATGTCGAGGAACACGCCGATTCTCACTTTTCCGTCAGTATCTCCCGTGGCGGACACGGGAACGGAGTTATCGCGATACCATTTCAGCATCTCCACCGCGCTTCCCTTATCGTTCTTCCTTCCATAATAGGTCGGACACTGAGAGAGGACCTCCACAACGGAGAAGCCTTTGTGCTTGATTGCCCGCTCGAGAATGCGCGAAAGCTCCTGCGCATGATAGGTTGTGGACCGCGCGACGAAGGTGGCGCCCGCAGCCGTGGCAAGCTCCACGGCATCAAACGGACGATCAAGATTTCCATACGGCGCAGTGGTGGCGTACTCCCCGCACCCGGACAGAGGAGAGGACTGGCCGCCGGTCATTCCGTACGTCAGGTTGTTCATGATGATGGCGGTCAGGTCGATGTTCCTGCGCGCGGCATGGATGAAGTGGTTTCCGCCGATGGCAAGGGCGTCACCGTCCCCCATGGGCACAAGGATCGTGAGCTCAGGGCGGGCAAGCTTCACTCCCGTGGCGAAGGCAAGCGCGCGCCCGTGAAGCGTGTGAAGGGTATGGAAGTCCGCATACCCTTCGATCCGTGAAGAGCAGCCTATCCCGGAGACCATCACCACGTTGTTGCGGTCGAGCTGCATTCTTTCCACCGCGCGCAACAGCGCGCCGAGAACAATGCCATGACCGCATCCGGGACACCAGATGTGCGGCATGAACCGTGTCCGCAGAAAACCGGTTACCGGCACGTCACACCCCCTTGCCTTCGATGATGCGCATCACGTTCTTGATGTCCGTGGGGGTGATCATGGTCCCATCAACGCGGTTGGCCAGAAACACGGCTTGAGGATTGTCGACGGCGGCTTTGACCTCCCGCACAATCTGGCCCATGTTCATCTCCACGACAATGACAAAGCGGGCATTTCGGCACTTCTGTCTCACCAGCTCTTCCGGAAACGGCCACAAGGTCTGCAGCTCGAGGAGGCCGATCCGCATCCCCACCGCGCGCCTGTTCTCCATGATGTGCAGCGCGCTTCGCGCGGATGAGCCATAGGAAACAAGAACGGTGTCTGCGTCATCCAGATGGTATTCCCGATAACGCAGCAAGGACTCCGTCCGGTTCTCGATCTTGTTTACCAGGTGGTGGACCAGGTCGTTTGCCACTTCGGGGCGATCTGAAGGAAAACCCCACATGTCGTGGACGAGGCCGGTGACGTTGTAGCGATGCACCCCTCCGAAATCGGACATGGGGAGCCTTCCGTCCTCCCGCGGATAATACGGGTGATAGTCGACCCCTCGCGGGACCGATGTCGTCAGCCTTTCCGAAAGCTCGATTTCCCCCGGCGCGGGCATGCGGATCTTCTCCCTCATGTGACCCACAACCTCGTCCAGGAGCACGACAACCGGGCTTCGAAAAACCTCGGAAAAGTTGAACGCGTCGACCACGATGCGGAAGAGGTCCTGGTGATTGCTCGCGGTGAGGGCGATAATGGCATGGTCGCCGTGGGTTCCCCACCGGGCCTGCATCACGTCACCCTGCGCGGCCCGCGTGGGCAAGCCGGTGGACGGTCCGCCGCGCTGCACGTTGATGATGACGCACGGAATTTCGGCCATTGCGGCAAAACCCACGGCTTCCTGCATGAGCGAGAATCCCGGTCCGCTTGTCGCCGTCATTGCCTTGGCGCCCGTCAAGGACGCCCCGATCACCGCGCACAGACTGCCGATCTCGTCTTCCATTTGAATGAAGTTCCCGCCGATTTTGGGAAGACGTTCAGAGAGGCGCTCCGCGATCTCCGTGGAGGGGGTGATGGGATAGCCGGCGAAGAAGCGGAGTCCCGCGTAGACCGCAGCCTCGGCGCAGACTTCGTTGCCCTGAAGGAAGCGCACATCCGCCGAGGTCTTCCTCAGTGGCGCGCTCATAGCTCGGAGCTCTCCTGCCGGGCTTCCGATTCCACCGAGGCGGCGATTGGCGCGCCTGCATCCTGCACCGCAATGGCGAAATCAGGGCACCGCAGCTCACATAATCCGCAGTAGGTGCACGCTTCGACGCGGGCGACGACAACCTTTTCGTTCGAATCAAGCTCCAGGACGTCTTGCGGACAAAACGCCACACAGATGTTGCAGCCTTTGCACCAGTCCTGATTGACGACCAGGACCTTCGATCGTTTCGCCATGATGTTCATCCTTGATGACTCGCAGTGATGGTGGAGTGGCTTCATTATAGCACACCACGGGGCAAAACGCTCAGGGCATTTCACTTGACCGCCCGCGGGATATTTTTCACCTTCTGGAGCAGAGCAGGGTTGGGCAATGAAGCTGTCGTTTATCGAGCCGCGGATCGAGTTGAAGCCTTACATTCGTTCCATCTGGGTCTTTGAGAGCCCGGTTGGTCTACCCTCCTCGGAAATCAGCCTTGCGGCGCCCAACGGATGCTCCAAGCTTATCATCAACTGCGAAAACTCGCTTGTCAGCACGGCGCAGGGCAGGACCCGCGAAAGCCCGGAACAAAGCCTCTCCTTCGTGGGGATTCGTGACGTTCCTGTTGTCCTCAGAACCGCTGCCAGGAAGACCTGTTTCATCGGGATCGAGTTTTCTCCCTCCGGGGCTTTTCCCATTTTCAGGCTGCCCATGGACGAGCTGACGAATCGTCTTTTGCCAGTCGAGGTGCTTTCGAGCACCTGGAATCAGGGATGCTCGGAGAGGGTTCGGGATCTCGAAGGGATCAAGGAAAAGGTGGATTTCATCCAAGAGCGCCTCTTCCAGGGCTTGAACCGGGACGGGCCGCGCAACACCGTGTCCGACCTGCGGTCACAGAACCCGGTCGTCGAGTATTGCGTGGATTTTCTCTGGCGGACGAACGGGAAGACTTCGATTTCCGACCTGGAACGCAGGACTGGTTATGAAAGACGCTCTCTGGAGATTCTTTTCAAGAGAAACGTCGGTGTCTCGCCAAAGACCCTGGCGGGGATATTCCGTTTTCAATGGTTCTACCGGAAGATCGCCCGGACGCCGTCGTATGAAGCGCTCAAGGAAGATATGTATCAGTACTTCTACGATCAAGCGCATTTCACAAGGGATTTCAAGAGAATGACGGGCTTTCCTCCAAAACACTTCCTGAATGTCTCCAACGAGTTTGGACGCCGGCTGTCTCTCTCCGAGTGACAGAAATCGAAATGATCCCGAAGCCATACGAGGCAATTGTCGAATTTGGGTGCTCCTGACGACTATTGCGTGAGTGAGAGGCTAAGGCCGAAAGGAGCACCATATGAAGACGGTTACCGAGATGGTTCTCGATATTTTGAAGACCTTGATTCCGCCGGTTCGTTTCCAGGAGGATCGAGGGAAAATCCACGGCGAGGCGTTGCGCCCTTTGAGTCTCGTTAGACTTCGGACCGCGCGGATCTGCGTCTCGGATGACGATCTGGGGAGTGCGGCATAATGCGGTACCTCATGTTTGTGTGCACGGACCCTTCTGCGGAAAAGTATGATCCCGCTCAGGACACTATCCAGTCCTGGGTTTCTGAGATGGACGGCCGGGGGGTCCGCATCCTGGGCAACCGGCTCGGCGAGCCGGACCAGGCGGTGACGGTTCGAAAGCGAAACGGCAAAGTGATAAGGACGGACGGCCCCTTCGCTGAAACCAAGGAGTGGATCGCGGGCTTCGATATCCTGGAATGCAAGAGTCTGGATGAGGCGATCGAGATCGCGGCCAAACATCCCATGGCCCGTTTCGGCAGGATTGAAGTCAGGCCCTTCTGGTCTTCTGAGCTCTGAATGACCGCCCGCGTCTTTCGGGGCGGGCGGTTTGGATTGGAGCGGCCCCGTCATTTCGGGGCCCGCCCGTTCAGGTACTTGCTGGGAGCGCAGCGTGCTGGGCAGCAATCGCCGCGGATACCTCGTCGGCAGCTCCCGTAATCCCTTTTCTGGCGGTTGCGGTATCCAGGGCTGCGCCGTTTTCTTTCTCCACGATCTTGAACTGGCCCACAAGGCCTCGAAGCTCCAGCGCCATCGTGGTGAGCTGCTCCGTGGACGCGGACATTTCCTCCGCCGCCGAGGCCGAGCTCTGAGTGATCTCGTTGACCCCTTCCACGGCCTTGGACACCTGCTTTGCGTTGGAGGTCTGTTCCTCGGTTGAAGCCGAAATGCTCTGGCTCATTTCCGAAACGTTTTCCAGCGCCTTGGCCAGCTCCTTGATCGCGGTGACCTGCATCCCCATGGCTTCTGAGACCTCGGTGATCATTTCGTTCACTTTCTTCGAAGCCGCCCGTATCTCCTCCATGGCCACTTCCGAGCGCTTTGATGTCTCCACTCCTGTTGTCACGCTCTTGATGCTTTCCTTGATGAGGAGCTCGATTTCCTTGGTTGAAGAGGAGCTTCGGTCCGCGAGCTTGCTCACTTCGTCAGCCACCACGGCGAATCCCCTGCCGTGCTCCCCTGCCCGAGCCGCCTCGATGGAGGCATTCAAGGCAAGGAGGTTGGTCTGGTCCGCGATATCGGAGATCACGTTCACGATCCCCCCGATTTTCTCGGAGCTGGTGGCGATGGCGTTGATCCCTTCGACAACTGATTGCACCGCCTCGGCCCCCGACACGGCACTGTCCACCGACTTTCGGGCAAGGGCGGAGATCTCCTCCAGCCTCTTGGAAACGTCCTGGATCGTTCCGAGCGCCTGGGTCATGGACGAGGTGCCCTCCTCCGCGGCCGCGGCCTGCGACTGGGCGTGCTCGGCAACCTGGTCCACTGAGGCAGTCAGCTCCTCCACGGACGCGCTGGTCTCTTCCAGGCTGGAGGCCTGGCTCTGCGCGCCCTCGGAAAGCCTCTGGGCGCTGGCGGAAATTTGCTCGCTGGACGCCGCGAGCTGCTCCGCGTTTTCCTGCACAACTCCGACCATGTCGGAGAGCTTGTCGGACATGCCGTTGAGCGCCTTGGCAAGAGCGCCAATCTCATCACGCTGGTCGATGTCGAGCCTGCGCGTAAAGTCTCCCGAGGCTACCGTCTGCGCGAAAGCCACTCCCTTGGAGAGGGGGACTGTAATTGAGCGCGCGAAGAGCAAGTAGAGCAGGACGGCGACCAGGAGCGCTGCGGCGGTGATCAGGATCAAAACGGAGCGAACATCGTTGGCCACCGCGAGATATTCGCTTTGAGGCACCGTGAGTGTGACGCTCCAGCCCGTATTTTTGACCGGCGCGTAGCCTGCCTCCTTGGGGACGCCCTTGAACATGAATGCGGCCACGCCAGTCTTGCCGTCCACCATGTCCTTTGTGTATTCCTTCATTCCGTCGGTCTCCAGCGCATTCATCTTCATGATGAGATCCGCTTGGGGGTGGGCAATCACCATTCCTGCCTTGTCAATCACGACCGCATAGCCTGTGCGGCCCACCTTTTCCCGTCCGACAATGGCTCCCAGAAAGTCGATGCGCAGCATCATTGTGAACACGCCAATGACTTTGCCGTCGGACGCAACAGGGACCGCGATTGGCGTGATAGGTTGCCCCGTAACCTTGCTGATGACAACCGACCCTATGTTGGCCTCTCCCGCCATTGCCTTCTTGAAGTATTCCCTCTCATGGGCGTCCACTCCCATGGAGGCCGGGGTCGCGGCAGCAAACACAATCCCGTTCGTGTCCATGATGTTCACCGCTTCGTAGGATCCGCCAATCTCAGGGATCTTCCCGAACGGGGCAAGATGCTCTGTCGCGGCGGCAATCGCCTCACCAGCATGAGCCGCCGGCTTCACTTTGCCTCCCTGTGTGGCGTCCGCCGCGGCGCGCTCCCGGGCAGCAGCGATGATGACGGGGCTGTCGGCAAGGCTTGTGGCCAGCTTCAGCTCCTCGGTATAGATCCCGTCTATGTTTGCGGCAATCTCCTGCGCCCGGCTTACGAGCTGCTCGTCGCTGAGCTCCTGGAGTCCCGCCTTTGCCCGTTCCACGGCAAGGAATGCCACGGCGATCAGGGGCACGGCGATGATAATGGTTCCAACCAGTATCAGCTTTGCGCTGATCTTCATGTTCTTGAGCATCGATTCTCCTCTGAGGTTTGCTTGAGGTGCTTTTTCCCGCTTCAGCAGATACAGTTATCGTGCCAACTTTCGAAAACTGTAATATGTGCTCGATCTTTTTCTATTAACTTCTTGTGCTGTATCGATTTGCTTATAAGATGACTTATATGGACCTGATGTCAATCCTAAGTCTTTCTAACTGCGACACGCTTGTCTTTTGTAGCAAAATCACTACAGTGTAGCAAAAGAGCTACACTGGGTGTCACCAGGCGTAGGCCATCGGCGCTTCGCCGCCGGGGCCTGGGAACAAGTCATCCAGTACGGAAGCGGGCACCTTCGATCCGGTAATTGACGATCACGAATGAACATCTCATCCGCTCGGCGAGTGAGACGAGGCTCTTCTCGTCGATGACATCGCCGAGGATGATGCAGCCCGCGAGACTGATCGAGGGGAGGAAGGTGAACACCCGCTCGAGGTCGTCGGCGCCGTTGCGCAACGGCAAAAGGATGGTCACAAGGTGGAGCTCACTCGCGCGGCTCTCGATCCCCTCGGCTATCTCCGTGAAATACGGGTTTTGCAAGTCCGGCACCAGGATGGCCAGCGTGGACGGCGCCGTCTTCTGCTGGATCTTCTTGGGGTGGTACCCGAGCTGTCGGGCTGCCGCCTCGACCTGCTGGCGAAGCCGTTCGCTGGTGGGCTGGACGTTGTTCAAGACCCGCGAGACCGACGCCGGGGACACTTCAGCCAAGCGGGCCACGTCCTCAAGGCTCGGCCTGGGCTTATCTTTGCTCATCGACTGGAAGGGTAGCAGGGCCTTGACACGATGTAACTTCTTGAATCCTTCTTTGCCAGGGGTCCATATGAAGCTTTCCCGCGTGGCCGTGCAGCTCTATTCACTCCGATCTCACCTGAAAACCGCCACCGAGGTACGCGCGACCTTGGCGCGCGTCACAAAGATCGGCTACCGCGCGGTCGAAGCCGCCGGCCTGGGCGATCTCCCGGTATCTGAGCTGCGGACAATGCTTGACGACAATGGACTTCTCTGTTGCTCCACCCACGAACCGGGCCACCAGATCCTCGGGCAGCCGGAGCGGGTGGCCGAGCGGCTGCACGAGCTTGGCTGCACCTCCACGGCCTATCCCTTCCCGCGGGACATCGCCCTCGGAACGATGCGGGACGTCCGATCCTTCGCCGGCAGGCTGGATCGTGCGGGGAGGACCCTCCGGGCCTCGGGCATCGAGCTCTCTTACCACCACCACGACATCGAGCTCGTGCGGGTCGGGGGCAAGACGATCCTGGAATGGCTGATGGAGCTGACGGATCCGGACCATCTGAAGCTGGAGCTGGATACGTATTGGGCACAGGCGGGTGGATTCGACCCCGCGGAGATGTGCCAGCGGTACCGCGGGCGCATTCCCCTGCTTCATCTCAAGGACTACGGCGTAACCAGGCTGCGGACGCCGGTCTTCGAAGAGATCGGCCAGGGGAATCTCTCCTGGCCCCGGCTGATAAAGGCGGCTGACGCGGCCAGGACCAGGTGGTTCATCGTCGAGCAGGACGACCACTTTGACCGCGATGATCCGTTCCGGTCCGTCGCCCAGAGCTTCGCCTACATCAAGGAGCGCCTCGCCTCCGCGGGCTGAAAGAGAGGCGCCATCGTGAGCAAACAGTGCGGGCACAGAGTTGTCTCATTTCCCGCACAGAGGCGGGTAGCGGCGGCAGCCGCTGCCGTCGCCAACGAGAGACTTACGATCCACGCGATCACTGAGGTTGATATCAGTGAACCGCGACGGATCATGCGAGAGCACAAGGAGCGAACTGGAGAAACGCTATCTCTGACCGCATACGTCATTGCTTGCCTGGCTCGTGCGGTGGCTGAAAATCCCGAATTGAACTCCTTTCGCAGGAGGCGCAAGCTGATTTTGCTGAGCGACGTGACCGTGGGTGCTTTTGTTGAGCGAGAAATCGACGGCGAAAAAGCCCCTGAACCTCTTGGAATCCGTGCAGCGCAATCAAAGACGTATCGTCAGATTCACGATGAGATCAGGGCCGCTCAGCGCGGCAGTGCGAAATATGGCAGCCTTTCCGGGATGGAGTGGGTCCGATTCATTCCGAGCTTCCTCCTTCGCATTTTCATTCGAACGGCCTCTCACAGCGTATCCATGATGGAGCGCTTTGGGACTGTAAGCGTTACCGCGGTCGGCATGTTCGGCAATAAGGCGCTTTGGTTCATTCCTCTCGGTGGGGCAACGGTGCTCGTCACCGTGGGAAGCATAGTGGAGCGTTTGATGATGGAAGATGGCCGTCCCGAAATGCGAGAGCATCTCTGTTTGACGGTCTCCTTCGACCATGACATAGTAGACGGGGCTCCCGCTGCGCGCTTCGTGAAAAGGCTTTCTGAGCGCATCAGCAGCGGCGAGGCGCTGGTGGAATATACGGTTGGGCCATGATCAAGGAAGGGTGGGGAGAAGCGTGGGATCCCCGATTTTGAACTTTAACGAGCTGGTGGAGACGTACAGCGGGCAGGTCTTCAATCTCGCCTTCCGCATCACAGGGAACAAGCAGGACGCCGAGGATGTTGTGCAGGAGACTTTCCTGCAGGTCTTCACGGGCCTTCCAAGCTTCCGCGGTGAAAGCCACCCTTACACGTGGATCTACAGGATTGCGGTGAACGCCGCCCTGAAGGTGAAGAGGGGCTTGGACCGCGCGTATCTGGACTCGCTGGACGAGAAGATCGAAGCCTTCGGAAACGAGGTCCCCGCTGAGGTGCAGGAGTGGTACGACGAGCCCGAAAAGGCGGTCTACCTTCAGGCGCTCCTTGCTGAGGTCAACCAGGGATGTCTGCATTTCATGGCCTTCCGGCTAACCGATGAGCAGCGAGTCCCTTACATCATGCGCATGGTGCTCGGCTTCACTTACCGGGAGATCGCAGAGGTCCTTCAAGTCTCGGAGAATGTGGTGAAGGCGCGCCTGCACAGGGCTCACGACAAGCTCGAGAAGTTCTTCCGCGCCCGCTGCCAATGGTTGAATCCGGACCATGCTTCTTGTTCCTGCAAGTCGCGTGTGCCTTTCGCCCTCGCCTTTGATCCGGAGCTGCTCGGGCGCGTGCGCCTGAAGGCGAGGGAGACCGATTCCGACCCAGCGTACATCGAGTTCGTAAGCCGGCAGGTGGATGAGATCGGCGAGCTCTACAGCAAGCTTCCTCACCTCGCCTTCAAGGCTGAAACCCTGAAGAGCTATCTCGCGGAGCTCCAGAAAAAAACTGAAAGGCACCCATAACCGGGACCGTGGTTTCTGCATCGAATCTCTCGAGGGCAAGAAGAAGGGAGAGATTCGGAATGAGCATGATTGCTATCGAGATTGACATGGAGCAATGCACCAACTGCGGCGCATGTATCCGGGAATGCGGCCATGGCGGTCCGCAGGTGCTTCGCGATCACGCATGGGCCACGTGTGAGAAATGCTTTCATTGTTTCGCGGTCTGTCCTTCCGGGGCCATCACGGTACGTGACGGGACGAATCTGGCTGACGATGCCGAGCCCACCCCGCCCATCGGAATCCAGGAGCTCACCAACTTTCTTGCCTCGCGACGGAGCGTTCGGCATTTTCTGCCCGACGTTGTGCCAGAGAATCTGTTGGCGAAACTCTTCAGGACGGCCGCGTATGTCCCGTCAGGCGGCAACCGCCATTCGCACGAGTTCACCGTCCTCACCGGCGATCGCACGCGCAAGAAGCTCATGACCGAGATCAAGCGGGTTTATCGATTACGAAGCGCCCTGATGAACAATCCGGTGCTCCGAAGGCTCCTCCGGCCCTTCGTCGACAGGCAATCCAGGGCTTTCCTCAAAGATCGTGAATACGGCGGAAGAATGCGGGATATCATGTTACGTCTGCACGCCGGGGAGGATCCCGTATTCTACCGTGCGCCTGTCGTCATCATCATCCATTCGCGCGAGCCCATCCCCACCCCCAGGGAAGATTCGGTGCTGGCGGGATACGCTCTGTGCCTCGCCGGGCAATCTCTTGGACTGGGAACCTGTTTTGTCACCCTCGCCCAAAGCGCCATCAACGCGAGCAGTGCGTGCAAGCGGCTCATCGGTCTAACGCGGCAAGATAACGTGCACGCGGTCATCCTCGTCGGGTACCCGTCGGTGCGGTTCTTGAGGGCTGCTCCACGGATGCCCGTGCCTGTCCGCGTGATGAAAGACACTTGATCAGCGTGACGGGCGACGAGACTTGGTTCCATAGTCCTCCCTCGCGCTACTGGCCGCGTCTATCCACGCCTGGCGGTGGATGCGTTACGATCCCTCGGGTGCGGCACTTGCGCCAGGGCCATGCGCCGTCAGACTCCGGACTGTGCCTTTTCGACTCGCATGGTCTTCATGACTTAAAGGCATTATAACCACCGATTCGTGTCAGGTTGTCACGGAAGTGCTTCGGAGTCACGCGTCGAGTTTTATCCGTAGATTACCTCGGTAGTGGTTTGATGAAATTCGAGATATACTCTGACCAACCGGCGAACGGTGATTCCCGTGCTCAAGTTCCGGGGAAGGTCAATTTGTCTCGGGGCGTCGGAGCTTGTTCGCTAAGAACAGTAATCCTGGTATCAGGAGCGCCAACCTACTTGGGACGCCGTTCGCCGGCCTCCATGCAACAGAAGAACCGAAAGGGGTCTGCCTGAAAAACGTGACCGCAAGAGAATATCAGAGGGATCGTTTGTCCGGGGGCTTATAGATCTTTCGGTCCACTTCGCAAACATGCGTGGAGCACCCTGCTTTCTTTCCCTCCCTTTCGGGATGCCTCCCCTTGCGCAACTGCGGGCTGTAAGGCTGTAAGGACAAAAAGCAAGCTATTGTCGTATAATTGCGTTCAGAGAAATCGCCAAAGGAGGAAAGTCCATTGAGAAGATCAGTGACCGTCCGCCTTAGTCTTCAGTGTTTCGCTTTTGGCCGCCTGCGTTTCGCTACGAGAGCCACAGAGCGATAACGACACAGCCTTGGTTGTTCCTGTGCTCCAGAGCCAGGAGGCTGGCTTCAATGCGTTTGGACACTTTACGGTTCGCATCCTCGGGATGTCCGACCAGAAGGCAACCCTACTCACCATGGACGATTCCAGTCCTTACGTTTTTCTCTACGGGCTGCCTCCTGGCAAATACTCAGTTGTGGAAACAACGTTCGAGTACAACGACGGCCGGAAGAGCTCACCTTGGAAGCCGGACATCTCTTTCGAGCTGGAACCCAAAAGACTCACTATTCTGGGGAAAATCTTCGTGTCCAGAAAGTACCACGATGGGTCAGTCCTTCACATGCAGGGGCGCTGGGATCCGCTGACTCAGAGTTCTGCGCGAGACTTGCTTGACGGCCTGTGGAAGAGCGAGAACTTCAGGAAATGGAAACTGAGCGATGCCTCGATGGCAAACCAGACAATACAGGAGGCATACGAAGAGGTCTCAGGAGTCCGTCCCGCGCAGCCCACGGGGAAAATAGCCCTGGACAAAACAGGCTTGAGCCTGTTTCAAGGAAGCACAGGTCGACTGACCGCCACGGTGACCCCATCGGATATCTCCCCAGCCCTCACGTGGAGCTCTTCTGATCCCAGTATCGCTACCGTGGATTCCTCAGGCCTGGTCTCCGCCGCCGCAGCGGGCGTGACCCTGATAACCGCTGGCAGCGGCGGAGCGAGTGCCACCTGCAGGGTAAGCGTCTGGGCGCCTGATGGAGACGGTTACATGCAGTTCAAGACGGATAATCCGTCGGCAAAGGGATGGTGGGACAAGTCGTTTCCAGGCGACGATAGTCTGCTGCTTTCCGAGAATCCAGTTACGGTTTCAATGGAAAAAGTAAGTGGCATGGACATACAAGGATTCGGATTTCAGTATTGCTTTCAAGACAATGACAATTTCTACCAGATACTCATCAATACGAAAGGCCAGTTCATCGTTCAAAAGCGCCAGGCTGGGTCATACACAACGCTGGTTCCCTGGACAGCCACTAGCGCTCTGCAGAAAGGGTTCATGCAGGTGAACAAAGTCTCCGTCGCGCAGCCCGCTCGGGATTCCTTTGTGGTCACCTTCAACGGTGACGCATCTCGTCAGGTCTCCTACAGTGATCCCGCTTTTTCCGCAGGGGTTGTCATGCTGTATGTCACAGTGGGATCGCAGGAAGACTTCCCCTCTGCTCCTGAAGATGTTCGATTCAAGATCATCACGCCGGTGGCGTACCCGTGACCGAAATCACGGATCACTTGGGAGTGTCCGCTTTGGTCCTTGGCTCCGAGCTTGCGTGCACACGATGTCCAGCGATCCTGCCATAACAGCGCGTCCTGAGAGCTTGAGGCTTGCCAGGTAGACCAGGGCTGGGTTGGCGGAACTGGGGATCCGCTGGGCAAGCGGTTTCGGTGATGACGCTGCTCCATCGGGCACGCCGTACCTCGTCTACTCCGACGGGGGCGAGAGTCTCTACCAAAGCCGACTCAACAGCATCCTTCGCATGGCAATGCATGCCGCGATTAAAAAGACGGGTAAGGGTACAAGGGGACTGTCCTCGAAGACTTACGGAGTAAAGAAGCGGGCTGCTAGCAAAACAACTCTCAAGCCAGCGCCCAAGAATAAGCGGACTTCACGAGGACAGACAAAGCGATAGCGGTAATTTTTGGGGTCTTCCAGATGTGCGTGGTTGGCGTACGCCGAGTTTTCTGCACATAATGGGGGACTGCCATCAAGACCGGGGGCGCTCTGGTGCCTGGCGCTGGTTCTCTTTGTCCTATTTGGATGGCGTCGCCCTAGAGAAGTATCTTCTTGAGCATGGTAAGGCAACCGTCGCGAGAGAGACTGTTGAAGGTGGACAAGATCAGGCAGAACCCCAAACCGGACTTTCGGCAGGCTCTTATTGAGAGGCTTCAAACGACTCATGCTTTGGCCTCGAACGGGGAAAGAAGACTTATACGCCGCATGATACGGTGGCTCAATCTTGGCGGGAGTACGACGCCCACTATCCAGTAAAAGTCGCACTGCCAAGGAGAGAGTTGACGTCTGTGGTCAGGAAATCACCGAAGTTGCTCCATTTGCATCTTTTGAAGGTGACACTCAGGGTGACACCGAGACCTGTTTAGCGGAATAGGCTTCGTTCTGCTTTCGCTCGCCTCCGCTGCCCATAACGAGGTTTTTCGTCTACTTGAGCAATAAATTATTGAGCGGGTGCGTGGCTGAGGCCATCTACCCCTTACTCCGGAGCTCCCTTAGCTTAATAAATGCTGCGAGCTGGCCGTGCGGAAGCGCCCTGGCCAACACGGCCGTGCTCTCTCGCAGTCCGCCCGGGCTATCACTTCCCTGGAAGGACGAGGGCGAGTTTTTGAAACCAGAAGGTCTCCGTGCTCACAATCATGCAGAGAATGTCTACTGCCTTCGCAGTTCTTGGTTTTGTGATATCTTAACCATTCTTGGCGATACCACGAGACTTGCAGGTCGTGGCGTTTTTGCCACCTTCGGGGTGAGAAGATGATTCCGGACAAGAACTTTCTTCGCTATCGCAAGACGATCCAGTCACTCATAGCCCAAACGGTGCCAGCGGGGAAATCTCTCGATGGAATGCTCGAGGAACTGACAGAGAGGTGGAATCCTTGTTTGACACGCAGGGGAAGCACAATCTCGTTGAAGATGTGAATGCCCTCGTGCGAGACTACATGCGGCCCCTGCGGCACAGCTTCCAGATGAAACCGCCAGACATGAACAGGCTCCATGCGCTCGCGGAACAACTCTCGGCAAGCAAGGGCCTGATGAGGATTACCAAAAAGAGTCCTCTGATCCGCTATCTGGAGATGTTCATGCTAAAGTCTCTCGACCAGTGACTGCCTGGCGCATGAACAACAAGTACGCGCTGGGAATTTGGGGTAGGGAAGGATCAATCCGTATGTCCGGTATACAGTCCATTCGAATGGCGATTTCGTGATTGACTTGACGGCCGCGCGACGGAGGCGCTCAGAGTGAACATCATCACCAAACTTCTGGAGCAAGCGAGAAATCCTACTGGTCACCTGGGTCGCTGGATGGCGCGGTTCATGAACGCTGAGCATTCCAGAATGACGGATTGGGCTCTTACACACGTTTCCGTCGGCAACGGCGCCAAGGTCTTGGATGTCGGCTGCGGCGGAGGGAGAACAGTCCAAAAGCTTGCCGGGATGACCGCAGAAGGCAAAGTCTTCGGAATCGACCCTTCCGATGCGAGCGTCGAGATATCCCGCCAGACAAACGGGCAACTGATCGGATCGGGTCGCGTGGAGATCGTCCACGGGACGGTGTCGAGACTGTCCTTCGGCGATAACTTCTTTGACTTCGTTACCGCAGTCGAGACCTACTATTTCTGGCCTGATTTGGTGACAGACATGCGCGAGATTGCGCGAGTGCTGAAGCCTGGAGGGCAGCTTGCAATCATCGCAGAGGCGTACAAGGGAGGATCACATGACAAACGATTCCAGCAGATCCTTCGGTTGGCGATTCGAGAAGGCAAAATAAACTACCTTAGCGCCGAGGAGCTGGGCGAGGCGCTCTCAAGAGCAGGATTGGGGAGGATCCAAGTGTTCAAGGAGGAAAAGAAAGGCTGGGTCTGCGCCATCGGGTGCAAGCAGTAGCGAGGTGCCGGTAATGGGGGGATCTACTTCGCCAAGTGTCTATCGGTAAGTGATGATCTCTGAATCAGCCTTTCGTACCGAGGCCGAAGACATGGCGTCAGCCTTTTGTGCTGTGCCGCCGATCTTTAGGATTGCGACGCCGAGATAGCCAGCCGGAATTCCGACAGAGTCCTTAAGTTTCGCATTGATATTCGCAATTGGCCCCGTATAGATATGAGAACCCAGGCCCAGGGATTGGGCGGCCAGGCACATGTTCTCGGTCGCACTATAAGGATGTTCCCTTTAAGCGTATCGGGAATGATCCTTGTCATGGTCTGCAAGTACTCGATCACCGTGAAATGCCATGGCTGGCTGTTCCTTGCACTGGGAGCTCGCACGCCACATTGCAAAATCAGCTCAAGGTCATTTGGGTCGACGGGAGAGGTCGTGAATACCTTGGTTGAGTACGCAGACGATATGAAGTATTCACAACCCTTGGCTTTGAAGGCAACGGAGGATCTACTGATAACGGCTTTCTTGTCTACTCTCTTACGCCAAAAAGGATCCTGGATTAAATGACTGCTCTTGATGTAACAACAACCTCAGTCAATTGCTGCAGTGCTGTCGAAAGGAGCTGACGATCGGAGTCAGGAAGGTCTTGTTTTCCCCGAATTCTGTTGAGTCGCTCGAAAAGCGCCGCGGCGTCCTGGGCGGTTAGCTCGATCTTCGAGAGGGCTGCAGAGTCACCGGACGCGAGTTGATCAAGCAAAGAATCGTTCGCCGAAGGCTGCCGTCGAAAAGCACCGCCGGTAGAGACCATGAGAACACCTTTCTTTCCAGGACGTCCCAAGTACTTTTTCAGTATCGGGGCGAGACGCATCAGCTCATGCTCGTCAAAAAGCGAGTTGAGAGGAATCAATCTTTTTCCGATTACAGATTCCCCTCTAAGCCAACGACGAAGAATGCTCGAAACAAGAGTTTGATAGGGAACTCCCCGCTCCAGCGCACGAGTCTTGAGTGCCATCATGTCGCGTCGATTCATGCGGATGTTCATCCGCTCGTCTTTCGTCCCGGTTGCCCTGGCGATCGCGCGCGCTCTGTCCATCTCCTTTTCGAGATTGGTGATCGATCTCCATTCCTCGTTTTCGATGCTTTTGCGAAGTTCTTCCTCGTCTTTGTATAGCTTCATAATCCTCTCTCCTTTTCTTGATCATGGAGATAGCGCTTTGTAAGTTTCCGGCTGGGAAATGCTGTCTTAAGGAATCGAATGTCCCCTCTGTCAACAAAGGGAACGACCCAAGCATAGTCGTCAATTGAGACTATGTAGAGCTGTTGGCCTTCGTATCTCGAAGGATTTGGATGCTCTAAGATATCGAGCATCTGTCCCTCTTCGATGGCGACAACGATTTCTTCAAATGAAATATCCCTGTCTCTTCGTAGCTTCTCATTCTTCTCCTCGCTCCAGTCGAAGATCATGGATCAAGGTATTGCGTTGTGTGCCTAATGTCAATACAGAGCCGCGACCCCTAACTGCCAAGCAAAGAGGGCGATTCTTCTACGTGGCGGTGACAAATCTGGCGTGGGCGAAGCCCGCTTCTATCGCGGGCTGATTGCGATAGCCGACAGGAGATATGCCGCACACTTGGCTAGGCTGAAGGCTGGAAGGAAAAGAGAGCCATGAGCAGCTTGGATCAGAAGATAAGGGGTCTCAGCGCTTCACGAAGGAAGAAGGTCGAAGATCGAGAGCTGTACAGCTTATTGCTGAGGAGATGACGCTGCAGGAGCTGCGAAGGACGCGAAAAGTGACCCAGGCCGCTCGGTGGAGACTTGCAACTGGGTGGCAGCGTTTCCCGAATGTCGTCAGGCAGGAGTTTGGAAAGCGGCTTCGAAAAGAGAGAAAGCGCCTCACCTTCCGGTAACGGGCAACGGACCGGATCGTTCGTTCATCCGTTCGGCCCCGAGTGCATTTCCAGCCGCCGGACAATGGCGGCTGCCCTCGAAAGCCTGCAAAAACTGCTGCTCCACTTGACTCACTCCTGGCCGCTGAAAATAATCGCGGTGCAAGGAGGGGATCAGCCGTGCAAATCGAACGCAGTTCCGCGCAGAAGGTCAGGAACAAACCCGGGGAGCACACGGCGGCCGCCACGCGCAGCTGGTTCCTGACGAGCGAGGATTGGTGGTCCGTCTATTTTGGATTGATCCTGGTCGTCGTTGCCGCAATCGGCCTTCTGGCCGGTGTGTCCTTCGACTTCATCAAGGCCTCGGTGCCAGCGCCATGGCCGGCCAAGCCGCTTTTCGCGGGGATAGCGGCGAACTGGGCTTCCTACGCGGCGGTCTACCTCGTCCTTGCTGTCATGACGGGGATCGGAGTGAAAGCGATGGGCGGCCGCCTTGGCCATTACCTTGCATCGTTCACGCTGCTGTTCCTCGCCGGGTTTCTCATCCTCGTCCTGGGAAGCCAGCAGATCTTCAAGATCTACGGGCTGGAGTACCCGTTCTGGGCGCTCGTGATCGGGTTGATCGTCGGCAACCTGTTCAAGCTTCCGGAGTGGTTCACCGTAGGCTCCCGGCGCACAGAGCTCTTCATCAAGACCGGCATCGTCCTCCTGGGGGCCAGCCTGCCGTTCACGATCATCATCCAGGGCGGGCTCTGGGGGTTCGTGGAGGCTGCGGTGATCATCGCTGCCGGCTTCACCGTGGCGTTCCTCATCTCCAAGGCGTTCGGGTTCGACAACAGGTTTGCGGCGGTGCTGGGGGCAGGGAGCTCCGTCTGCGGCGTGTCAGCCGCAATCGCCGTTGGTGCCAGCGTCAAGGCCGACGAGAAGAAAGTGGGCTACGTCGTGTCGCTCGTGGTGCTGTACGCCCTGGCTCTGATCTTCCTGCTGCCGGTCCTGGGCAAGGTTCTTCAGCTCACCCAGGTGGTCACCGGCGCTTGGATCGGGGGCTCGGAGCTTGCCGATTCGGCAGGTCTTGCCGCTGCCACCCTGGTGGGAGACAAGGCCGTGAATGCGTTCTCCCTGGTCAAGCTCAACCGTGATGTCCTGATCGGCGTGCTCGCCTTCATTTTTGCGTCGGCCGCGGTGACTCGCTGGGACCGCTCCGCTCCCGTCGGTACGTCGGGAGTGTCACCGACGGGAGGAAGGCCTGACGCGCGCATCATCTGGGAGCGCTTCCCGAAGTTCGTGCTGGCGTTCCTGGTGGCCTCACTTTTCGTGACGTATCTCGTGAGCCGCCTGGGGAAGCCGCAGATCGATGCGCACCTCATCGCCGTGCTCACGACGTTCCGCACGTGGTTGTTCACGCTGGCATTCCTGTGCATCGGATTGAATACCCGCCTCGCCGATATGGGCGCGCTGGGCGCGAAGCCGATCATCGCCTTTACGGTTGTAGTGCTCGTGAACCTCGTGCTCGGCTTCGTACTGGCCAATCTGCTGTTTGGAGGAGTGTTGGCCGCCCCGTTGGGATAGGCGAAGCCTTCGGGTTGGGCGCTATGCCCTTGCGGCGCTTGACGCGTACTAGGCGGCCAGCACGAGAGCGATTATCATCGTGCGAAGAGAAGCAACCGTGGGTGGGATGGCAGGCTTCCGTGGCAGGCTGTACTAGAGGCCCTTCCCATGAAACTAATGTGAGCCCGCGGCTTTGCAGCGAGGAACGCGGCAGCCTATGACACGTGGTGACGCGCGAGAAACGAATTCACGACTCGACGAGACTCCTCGCGAAAATCAAGCATGTAAGCATGCCGTCCGCCTTTGATAATGTGAAGCTCAGCGTCAGGAATCCTTTGCGTGAGCAGTAACGCATTGGCGACCGGGTTCAACTCATCATCAGAGCCGTGAATGATCAGGGTCGGCGTACCAATCGTAGGCAAGAGGGCCCACGAGTCGTGCCCTTCGCTAGCTTGATAATGCAGCCGTTGTACGTACTGTGGGATTCGAGCGGCCTGCGACATCTGTTTGATGCTTTCTGGGTGTGTCTCAAGCCATGCGGGCGTCACAATCAAGGACCCGAGTGCTTTCAGCGCCTCTTGTGGATCGGTCGGAACATGGCTCAACAGCGCATTCACCTCCACAGCGCGAGCAACGCCGTGAGCGTTGCCGGGCGTGCTGGCACCAAGCACAAGTGCTCCGAGACGCTGCCCGTAATCGACGCCCAACCACTGGCTGATCCGCCCGCCCATCGAGTGGCCATACACGTGGGCACGGGCTATGCCAAGCTGATCAAGCAGCGCGATGGCGTCTCGAGCAAACCCACGTGTAGAATAGGGAGGAGCGTTCGGCTTATCGCTTTGCCCCGTTCCTCGATTGTCGTACACCAAGACGCGATAGTGGTCGGCGAAATCGTCGCGAATTCCGTCCCAATAGGTGTGATCAGCCCCTTGTCCGCTGACAAGCAAGAGCGGTTCCCCTTGCCCTACTTCTTCGTACCACAGATGTATTCCGTCTTGAGTGATGATGAGCGACATGAGTCTTTTCTCCTCTCCTGGTTACAAGTGCACGAGCTATCCAAAGGGTCTACGCGCCTGGACAGGCCCCCACGGAGACTCGACATAGGCTTGCCCCCGAACACTCTTTCGATAAAGGAAACGAGCTCGCCGGCTCGCTGAGCGACAATCCAAGGCGTCACAGTATGATAGCCAGTTGGAACTGGCGTTGAAGGCTTTTCTACCATGGCCTCCTCCTTCTCGACCATCGTCTGCTAAAATGATACTGTTGAAAGAGGACGAAATCTGTCCTCTTTTATTTTTTGTTGGAGGCTCTTGATATGTACCACCCGACGGGACGCGTCTTGACGGTTCTCGAGCTCCTGCAATCGCGGCCGGGGCTCACTGGGCCGGCGCTTGCCGCACGCCTGGAAACGGACGTCCGCACGGTACGCCGCTACATCGCAAAATTGCAGGACGTGGGAATACCGGTCGAAGGGATGCCGGGCCGTTTCGGCGGCTATCGTCTGCGGGCCGGCTACAAGCTGCCGCCTCTCATCTTCAGCGAGGAAGAGGCCGCTGCCATCGTGCTTGGGCTGCTGGGGAGCTCATGGCTGGAAATTGGGCAATCCCAGGCAGTGGTGGAAGGAGCGCTCTCCAAGATCACGCGGGTGCTGCCCCAGGGCGCGCGGGATAGGGTGCGGGCCATTTCCTCGCTGGTGATTCTCTCTCCCTACCGGGAGGAAGCCCCACCTGACGCCTCCCTGCTCATTCTCCTGAGCGAGTCTATCCAGGCACGGCAATGCGTGAAGATCACCTATCGGTCTGAGAGCGATGAGCTCAGCCGCAGGGTGGTGGAGCCATATGGTCTGGTCGGCAGGCGGGGCAGGTGGTACCTTGTCGGATACTGCCGCCTGCGAAAGGACTACCGTACATTTCGCCTGGACAGGATGAGAAAGGCCCACCCTCTCGAGGAGCGCTTCCACAAGAACGAGGAGTTCGATTTTCGCGCGTACGCCATCGAGTACCTGGAAAACACTCGGGCCAAGTGGCGGATCAGGGTGGTCTTCGACGTCGAGCTATCACGGATTCGGAAGCGAGTGCCGGCTTCCTATGGAACCTTTACGAAAGTGGATGGCGGCGTGGCTTTCGAGTGGCCGACGGACGACCTCGACTACGGGGCGCGCTGCCTCATGGGTTTGCGTGTGCCGTTCGTGGTGAAAGAGCCGACAGAGCTGAGGGAGGCGCTGCGGAGACTGGCGCAGGAGGCGGGCCGTATCGCCGACATCGCCTGAACTCCGATGCCTTTTGGCCTTCCCCTTGGGCATCCTCGCTGCCCGCAGATATTCATCTGCTTCCCGCCGACCTGTCTCAGTTCCTTCTAGATTGAGGGGGTGCTGCTCATGGCAGGGAGTACTCGAGCTCATAGGAATGCTTTCCGTTTTCAATAATGATCTTCAGCGAGCCGCTGAGCCCGAGGAGGTCACCTGTGCCCGAGTCCGGCACGACGCTGACTGTCAGCTGCGGCACGCCGCGGCTCATCGTCCCCGTGTGCTGGAGGACGAAAGACCCGTGCCGGCCGTCCAGCGTCCCGCTGACGCGCTCCATCGCGACATACCCTGCAGAGCCCTGGACCTCGGTGCTGAAGCTCAGCATCTGGCCTTTGCTGGTGGCAGCCAAGTCGCCCTTGAATGTCTTGTCGATGGACATCCTGGCGATAAACTCGTCGGAAGACTCCGGTGCGATTTTCACCTCGAAAGTTCCGATTGCCCGATTCGTCATGAGATGAGTGTAACCGTTGAAGGGCTGCCCGTCCAATTTTAGTACGCTGCGCAGCTCGACAAGTGCAGGCCTTCCGCTCATTCTTAGGTGAGAGTCATAGGCTTGGCTTTGAAGCCATGGCAATTTCTACGGCCTTTCAGGCGCCTCCAAGCCAAGCTCTGGAGCGAGTGATGGTTGGAAACCTCACCACACCAAACAACTCCCTGAGCTGTTCGAGCTCTACAGATCCCTGACGAGGACCACTACGGGCGTTATTTGTCGGGCTGTTGGGCAGTCAATTTGTCCTGTCGCTTGAGAGCGAATCTGACAAGAGTGTATTGTCGGTAACGGCGCTTTTTCTCCTGGTAGAATGACACGGCAGACCCCGTGCGGATCGCACCTCAGCGCAGGGCGAGCGCAGGGTTTTTAAGGATTCCACGTCCCCTCGTCGGCGGTCGGTCCGTAGACGGACGGCACGGCCACATTGTTGAGCCGCAGGTACACGGTGAGTTGACCGCGATGGTGCCCGATGTGAGTAAAGGTATCAGAGATGACCACGTGCCGAGGGCTCTCGTCGAGGGTGCGGCCAGCTTCCATGAGGCGCCACGTGGTCAGCAGGTGCTCGTCCGTGGTGCCTGCCAGAGCCTCGCGCGCCTGGGCCGCCGCCTGCTCAAGGTTCTGCGTCAGATCTGCCGTGGTCTTCCACTGGGGAGGGCGGTAGGTGGCTCCGCCGGCGGGGTTCAGGTCCAGCGAGTCTTGAAGCACTGTCATGGCGATCCAGCCTGGCATGGTGGCCACAAGCGTAGCCAGGTATCCCAGCGGCATCGACTTCTCGTGCGGCTTCCAGTCCGGTTGTCCTTCGGGAACGCGCGCGAGCACTCGGCGAGAGATGGCCGTTTCGCGCTCAAGCTGGGCGATGAACAATTCTGTCAGTTTCATGATGGTGGAAATGTACGTACGCGGCGAAAGGAGCGCCAAGAGAAATCCGTCCACCGTTCTGCTCGTGGCGGCAGCACCGCGCAGCGGCCTATTTCCGAGGTCCGCGGGGATCGCGGGATAAGACTCCGGCGTTTCGTCGTCATTTGCGAGATCATGGGACAGAGCATAAGCCGCAAGGGTGAATTGCTGGGACAACGCGTGTGCCGAGACGTTCTTCGCGAGCCTGAAGAGTGAGTTGAACATACATTGAAGCGCCCGTTTTCGGGTAGCTTCCTATCTCCCTGCAACGCAGGGAGTTACAATTGGG
>CAWJSK010000015.1:0-465874 GCA_963845535.1 uncultured Spirochaetota bacterium | reverse complement strand
GAATTCCTTGGAGCATATCCCCTACAAAGTGGGGCGCAAGAATTTTGACCGGTATCAAGACGCCTTTCGCATTCTTATTGACAGGTCATATTGTCGTATTCTTCGTTGCAACCCTGGTTGGTCTCTTGGTAGGTTCCATACTGCTCACCGGCAGAGTGCCAAGAAGCTTGTTTTGGATCGTTGCGGCTGTGGCGCTTGTAACGAGCTTGGTAGAGTTGGCTACTGACCTTGGCTGGCTTGCCCAAAGAGTGTTGGGAAGAAAGCCGCAGCCAGAAAAGAGAGTATTAGAGGAAAAAGCTACGATGCTTCTTGGAGCCATTGTTGGTATCGCAGTATGGTTTCTTATCGTTCATGCATGGTAGCGCCTTGAAGCCGTGAAGGAGGCGACTACCCCGATACGAAGGTACGCAAAATCGTCGCAAATGACCTCCCTTTCCTGAACAGTTCTGGTCGCGGCAGAAAGAGGCAATAGTTCCTGCCAAAGTTCGGGTAGATATCGCTGTGGGATTTTCAAGTTTCAACCGGCAGGGCCTTTGCTTCTCTTTGACGACGACACGGCATAAAAGGAGAATCAAAGAATGAGGGATATGAACGAGACCCTGACAGTAATCCATAACAGGCGAAGCACTCGTCTTTTCAAAGATGAACAGACCAACAAAGAAGAGCTTGATGCGATTGTTGAGGCCGGACTTTGCGCACCGAGTGCGAACGATTCTCAAAGCTGGCATTTCACAGTTATTCAGAATAAGACGATGATTGCGAAAGTCAATTCGTGGATTCTTGACGAAATAAGCAAAAGTGGAACTGCCAACCTACAAGAAGTCACGGAGAAAGGTGCGACGAGCATCTTCCGGAATGCACCAACGGTGATTGTGGTCTCTTCTGACAAAAGGGATAGCTTTGGAGTAATAAATTGTGCAGCGGCAACCGAAAACATGCTTCTTGCCGCAGAGTCATTGGGAATCGGCTCTTGCTGGATTGGAATGGTTGCGATTCTTGCTTTTAGCGCAAATGCATCTCTTTATGCGAGCGAGCTTGAGGCTCCTGTGGGATATGTCCCGCATATTGGGATCACTTTAGGGTATAAACTGCCGGACGTTAGTCTTTCACCGCCCAGGAAGGAAAACCTTGTTTCCTATATTCGCTAGTGCCGCCAGGGACGTACAATGACTATGAAACTCGTCTTTGTCTCTATATTTGCAATTTCCTTTGTAGGGTGTTTGAATGCTCAACAGGGATATACAGTCACCTACGACCCCAATGCTCTCACCTATACTGGAACTGTGCCGGTAGACACCAACACCTATCGGGCAGGCTCTACCGTTACGATTCCCGCCCCTCCGCCTTTGGGTAAGTATCCCCAGAACGATCTGGAAATACCATCGCAACATGGAATGCCCGGTTGTGTATTTGATGGATGGAATACAAAGGCCGATGGCAGTGGAACCACCTATTATCCAGGCGCTACTTTCGTCATGCCAAGACACAATCTTACTTTGTTTGTAAACTGGAAGTCGCTCGCGAGGCCGGGAGTACTCTATTGATTTGAAAAAAAGATGAAGGAGAAAGTACTACGAGCTTTTCGGTATCTAGACCTACCCCGAAATTCGTGGACACGAGGTTAAGCAGTATCTTGAGGGAGTAGGACATGGACGACATGGGAGACAAGAGGAAGAGATACACCAAGGAGTTCAAGTTGGAGGCGGTGCGGATGCTTGAAGCTGGGGGAAAGCCTGGCCACCAGATCGAGAAGGACCTGGGCATCGGCAGCGGCCAAGTCTACAAATGGCGCAAAGAGTTTGAGGCCTCTGGGGAGCGAGCTTTTCCAGGAAACGGTACTCCCCGCGATGAGGAGCTGGTCCGACTTCGAAAGGAAGTAGCCTCGTTACGCGAAGACCGCGAGATTCTGCGAAAAGTAGTGGCCATGTTCTCAAGACCCCCGAAATGAAGTACCGCTTCATGGCAGCTCATCGGGGAGAACACCGCGTGGGGAAGATGGCCGATGTCTTGGGCGTGACGCGGAGTGGATTCTACGCCTGGATACGGAGAGGCAAAGCTGCCCGTCGGGAACACGACGAGCGGTTGACGGGGTCGATCACGGGGATCCAACGAGAGGTGAAATACCGCTACGGCAGCCCCCGGATGACCCGGGAGTTGTACCGGCGTGGGCTGCGCGTCGGACATAACCGCGTGGCGCGGCTGATGCGCGAAGGGCAGCTGGGAGCGCGGCGCAGGAAGGCTTACCGGGTGACAACCAAGTCGAATCACAGCCATCCGGTGGCGGAAAACCTGCTCCAGCGGCAGTTCGCGGTGAGTGCGGCGAATCGGGTCTGGGTGTCGGACATCACCTACATCCCCACCGCCGAGGGGTGGATGTACCTGTGCGTGGTCCTGGACCTGTACTCCCGGAGAGTCGTGGGTTGGTCAATGGGTCAGAATCTGGGTGCGGAGCTGGCGGTGCGGGCGTTGCTGATGGCCGTGACGCACCGCCGTCCCCCTCGGGACCTGCTGCTGCACTCCGACCGTGGGGTGCAGTATTGCGCGGGGGCGTTTCGTCGTCATCTGGGGCGCCACGGAATACGGCAGAGCATGAGCCGCAAGGGGGATTGCTGGGACAACGCGTGTGCTGAGACGTTCTTTGCGAGTCTGAAGACGGAGCTGATCGGGGATCGGATCTTCGTCACTCGTGAGCAGGCACGACGGGAGATCTTCGAGTACATCGAGGTGTTCTACAACCGTCGGCGGCTGCATTCGTACCTGGGATATCTCACGCCGCATGAGTTTGAGAGCTCCGCGGGCGGAGAGGCGGCCTGATGAGGTCGGAAAGGAGTAGCTCAGGAAAAACGACACGCGTAGAGGGCCGTAGAGCGATTTCCCGGGGCGGGGTGGTATCCGAACACCCCGCGAAAAATGGGTGCTACTCGGTGAGCGAGTGGCATATTGCACTGTCCACGAAACTGGGGAAAGCCCAATCTGTCCTGTTCGGTAAAAAAGGATGAGGTCTGTTGCCAGCGGTTTCCCACCAAGTTGTCTAAGCATAGTTACGATTTGCCCACGATGATATGAAGAGTGGTTTACTCGATGCTGCATTTGCTGACGCAACGGCTCGGCATAATTGTTACCTCTCGTGTCAGCATAAGAAAGAGGCGCGGAAAGCTTTGCATCCGTAAGGTTCACCAAATAGCCATTGAGTTTCTCACGATACTCTTCCCATCGATCATTCAAAGTAATCAGCCCTGATATTTCATTTGTGCTGATGGCATTGAAAGAAGAGTTTCCATTCCACCGTTCCAACCATAAGCAGTCTGCCCAATAAATGTGCACCAGTGTTCCGTGAATGCCTCCATAGCTTGATTTCAAGTCCCTCTTATACTGTTCCTCCGAGAGCGGAGACACTGATTCAATCGTTCGCTTCGTTGCCCACTCGTCATATTGAAAAAGCGTAAGCATCTCTTCCAAAGTCATATGCTACTCCTTCTTGTCTCTGAGCATAGAAACAAAGGTACACCGAAGGAAGCTCTCACGACTGAGCCGACCTTCCCCGGACCTATATGGCTCCTTATTCATTCTGCCCCTCTCAAAGAGGCCATTATGAAGCTTCAAAGTGACAAGTCTCTTGCAAACTCTAATCGTGAAAAGGGTCAGGGAAACTGAGCAAACCCTGACCCCATAATGCAAAGCTTGTCCTCGGGGATTACGGAACCCGGCCCCAAGGACTAAGCGGAATCCCGAATCGGAGTATATCAACAACCCCAAGGACTTACTACAAGGAAGCACGATGCGTTTGAGGAAGTGACTTTCAAATCCTTAGATGAGTGGACAGAAGGCCTCTTTTCTCTCATATTTGATCCTTGTGGAAATGAGTGGCACCAATGAGACTTAAGAAATGCATTTCTATCTTTATAATTGCCCTGGGTGCGATATCAAGCGTCAGTGCCCAATACTTTGAGCATCGCAGTTCAACATACTTTCAGCTTGGTGTCGGATTCTTGCCGTATTTGACTTACGGTTCCGCTGTCGATTCCGCTCTTGCCAGTTCGGGCGCATCCCGATTTCAGATTGATGTTACGGCTCACTTGGGGTGGGCCATCTTTCGGTCTTTCTATCTGGTAGGTGGATACAACGGAGTCTTGGATGAAATAATCATAAATGGGACTTACTCCAACCAAATATCGTCCTCGCTTTTTTCTCTTGGTTTTCGGCTTTACCCTTTCGTGAATGGCCTTGTCCTCGGTGCTGACGCTGGGGTCGCAGAATTGAATGGCTTTGTTGCCTGGGGATACGGTTTTGGTGGTATCCTTGCTTGGGACTTTACGCCATTCGGTTTGAACCTTGAAGTAGGGGCGAGAACCATTTACCTTGCTTTTGATTATGCTTCTCCATCGTATATGTTTGCTGTAATGCCCTTTATTGCTGTTGTTGTTAGGTAGCGAGCGCATGGGTTAGATATTGATGAAGCAACAAAGTACTTTGGCTTTGGGAGGAGTTGAACTATGTCTTTTGTTGTCATTCTGCTGATAGCGTTATCGGCGATTTGGATTGTTTTTGAAATATTGCTTATCGTAAGAGATGCGGCACATGGAAAGGGAAAGACTGCAAAAGATCGGGGAACACGGTACTACAACTTCATCGCAATTGCTGTCGGTTTGACTCTTGCGGGATTTCTAAGCGGAGACTCAGTTTTCTTCTTCCCTTGGGGAAGAAACTATGTGGCTTTTTGCGTTGGATTTGCAATAATGCTGCTTTCTCTTTCTCTACGCATATGGGCAATTGCAACTTTGGGTTCGTCCTTCCGAACTACAGTGGAGACACATCAGAATCAGGAGGTTGTGAGGAAAGGCCCCTATAGGGTGGTGCGGCATCCTTCCTATACGGGTTTGCTATTTGCTTGCGTTGGATATGGTATTGCTACTCAGAATTGGCTTTCTCTCCTACTGGCAGTCGGATTACCTGTTGCTGCTTTGCTCTATCGCATTCACGTTGAAGAAACAGAACTGCTTTCCTCTTTGGGATCGGACTATAAGAACTATAAAAGGAATACAAAAAAGCTGATTCCTTGGATATGGTGAGAAAAAGGAAAGCTACCGCTTGGACAGGAATCAATGAGAAAATGCCTTCTGATCCTGATACTCACCTTGGGTGCAACATCCGCCTTGACCGCCCAATCCTTTGGCTCGACTTATTTCGAGACAGGCATCGGATTGTTCCCTTACTTGACATGGGGTTCTGTCGTGGATACTGAGATTACTGGCTATTCATCATCGAGACTTCAACTTGATCTGGACATTCACTTGGGGGTCGCCATAGCTCGGGGACTGTATTTCGTTGGCGGTTACGATGGCATAGCAGATGCGCTTTTTCTGAGCGGCACTTTTGTTAATCAAATATCAGCATCCCTTCTTTCGGCTGGCATTCGAGCATACCCTTTTGTGAAAGGACTCGTTTTTGGTGCAGATGCAGGGCTTTCGCTTCTTAATGGCTTTGCCGCTCTAGGGTATGGGTTAGCAGCCTCAATTGCCTGGGACTTCTCGCCTTTGGGCTTAAATCTTGAAGTCGGGGCAAGTGCAATCTACCTTTCATTTGACTACAGTAATCCGTCATATGTACTTGGCGTGATGCCGTTCGTTGCAGTTGTAATGAGATAGGATCGCAAATGGGATGGGAAATCTTCTGAGCAATAAGAGGGTCAGGGAAACTGAGCAAACCCTGACCCCATGACGATGCATGTCCTCGGAGCACGGAACCCGGCCTCAAGGACCACGCGTAATCCCGAAGCGGAGTGTATCAACAACTCCAAGGACTATCCTTAGGTACCGTGTCGGGAATGGCTTATCAGGTCCGAGCGGAAAGATAGAGACTTGGTTTGTCGGTGCATTTTGCTACTTGCGTAGAGTGCTTTTCTAGTATACTCTTGGCTTTCTCTCTAAACGTTTGATCTTCGGAAATTGCCCTTCAAATCATCCCCAATGGTGTCTTGTGCATAAGGAATGTCGAACTCTATCGCGGGACGACACTAGCACAGGAGCGAAGTGATATGGCAACTCGACACTATTCACTTTCCATCAAGCCTGTCAGACGAGAATTCGTCATAATGATCATCTCCGTAATTGTTCTTGTTCCTATAGCCCACCTACTAGCGAGCTTAATGCCATCGTTTTCGCCCATTGCCAAAGAAGCCTTGCTTTCCGCTTCGGCTTTGATCCTTCTGCTCCCTTTCGGCTACTTCCTTGTTGCTCTCCCAGTGTCAAACACCATCTCAAAGGGGAATCAGGCAAAGAATGCCCTCAAAAACAGCGAGATGCATTATAGAATAGTTTCAGAACTAACCACGACTTTTGCCTTCGATCTTTTAGTTTCCCAAGACGGGAAAATCTCAGTGGAGTTCATTTCCGATAACTTTTACGCCTTCACCGGACGCAACAGGGAAGAAGGAGTAACCCTTGAGTATCTGCTTCACTACATCCATCCGGACGACAACAGCAAAGCGGTTGAAGTTCTCAGCAAGCTGATTGCCAACGCTCAAAGCATCGAAATCGAATGCAGGGCGTCCATCGGAAACTCGGCTGAACTCAAATGGTTGAGCATTTTTGCGAAGTCTGAATGGAACGAGGAACGAAACGGAGTAGCCATCATCTACGGCGCTGTAAGAGACGTGACAAAACAGAGAGAAGCAGAGGCCGAACTAAGAGAGAGCGAAAAAAAATATAGAGTACTATTCGATAGTGACATGTTTGCCGTTCACGTTTTTGACATGGAAACACTCGAAATAATAGATGTGAACGAAAGACATACCAGCCTTTATGGCTACAACAGAGAAGAGCTAACCTCGGGGATGACGGTTCTTAATCTGACTGCCGAAGAAAAGGAAAGCAAGAAGATAATTGAGCAGATACGAAGTACGGGAACTGTCTATGTACCCTTACGCTATCATCGCAAGAAGGATGGAAGCATTTTCCCAGCGGCGTTCGCAAATGCCTCATATGTTTGGAAGGGGCGAAAGGTTTGCATTGCCTCAATACGTGACATAAGCGAACGCAAGAGAGCCGAAGACGAGCAAGCAAGAGTTCATAATCTGTTAGCGGTCTCTCAACGTATAGCTCATATTGGTAGTTGGGAATATGAGCGCTCTACGCAGAAGATTTCCCTATCGGATGAAATGTACCGAATCGCGGGTATCCCTGTTGGCTCTCCAATTACCTTAGCGTTGGCGGAATCCTTCTTGCCTGCCAACGAGTTCAGGCGTTCGAGAAATGCAATTGACGCCTCGATTCAGCGCGGAGTTCCATACGTCATCGATTACCAAATACAACGCTCTGACGGTCAACTGAGAACTGTGCACAGCGAGGCGGAAGTCGTTTTCAACGAAGCCGGAGAGCCAGTACGTGTTTTTGGAACGTCACAGGACATCACGAAGCGGAAAGCCGCCGAGGAGTCCTTGAGGGCGTCAGAGCAGATTACGGAGGGCATACTTGACGCAATACCCGCAGGAGTTTTCTGGAAGGACGCACATTCGATATACTTGGGTTGCAACATGAGGTTCGCGCGGGATGCAGGGTTCGATGATCCATCTTACATTATTGGAAAAAACGACTACGAAGTGGGCTTTCCTAAAGAATGCGCGGAACGGTATCGTGAGATTGACCGTGAAGTCATTCAAACGGGTTCGGCGATCCTGAATTTTGAAGACTCGGTAATGCGAAACGAAGAGGAAGTTACTGATCTGGCGACCATAGTTCCTCTGAGAAACGAAAAAGACGAGATCAACGGCGTACTTGGGACGTACATAGAAATCACGGAACGTAAACGAGTCGAGAAGGCACTTGAAGAGAATGAAAAGAGATTGCTTGCGTCCGAAGCGAAGTATAGGCAGCTTATCGACACTGCTCCGGTTGCAATATTTGTATTTCAGAATGAAAAGATCGTATTCTTAAATAAATGCGCACCAGAGATGTCGGGATACTCAAGAGAAGAGCTACTTGGGATGCCTGCAAGAGCCTTCTTTAGCGATGTCGATTGGGAGAAGTCGAGGAATCACCTATTAGAACGGCTGAGTGGGAAGACACTACCAAAGCGTATTACCAGTCATAAGAAAAAAAATGGTGATTTCTTTTGGGCTGAGTCGGCAGGACAGCTAATCGACTGGGAAGGAAAACCCGCAGTACTCTATTTTGTTTCAGACATTACGGATCGGAAAAAAGCAGAAAGAGACAAACTGGAATATGAGCAATACCTCCAACAAACGCAGAGGTTGGAATCTCTCGGAGTGTTAGCGGGTGGCATAGCCCACGACTTCAATAACATACTGACGGGCATTTTCGGATATGCAGACCTTGCGAGAAGCGAGGCAAAAGACGAAGCGGTGTCCCGGTACCTTTCGCAGGCAATGGAGAGCATGGAACGCGCCAAATCTCTTACTCAGCAATTGTTGACATTTTCTAGGGGTGGAGCGCCAGTCAAGAAGGCAGTATCGATGCCATCTTTCATCAGAGAGACATGTCAGTTCGCCCTACATGGGTCAAACGTGAAAGGTAAATACGATATCCAAGAGAACCTTTCGTACTGTGAAATCGATAAGAATCAAATAGGACAAGTCATTCAAAACCTGATTCTTAATGCCATTCAGGCTATGCCGATGGGCGGTATTATTGAAATCTCTGCAAAGAATACTTTGATGCAACGCAAAGAGCACCCAACTCTAAGCGAGGGGAGCTATCTCGCTGTCTCAATCAAAGATCAAGGGATAGGCATACCAGAGGATATGCTTTCAAGAGTATTCGATCCCTTTTTCACTACAAAGACAGAAGGCCACGGCTTGGGACTTGCTATATCTCATTCAATCATTATTCGGCACGGTGGCGCTATTGATGTAGAGTCCCAACTGGGCAAAGGGACGACCTTTACTGTTTATCTTTTGGCTTGCGATGAATCTTGTGCAGAGACACCCGAGAGTAAGTCCATCCGGCACACCGGGACCGGCAGGATTCTGGTAATGGATGATGAAGGACCAATTCGTGAACTACTGTCGAAGATGCTACAATCCTTTGGCTATTCGGTTGTTGCTAAGGAGAACGGCGGAGAGACAATAGAGGCTTTCCTCGAAGGCAAGAGAAATAACAACCCCTTCAAAGCGGTTATCTTGGACCTTACAATCCCAGGGGAAATGGGAGGCAAGGAGGTAGCAGAAGAGATTCGGCAAATTGATAAGGAAGTCCCGCTCTTTGTTGCAAGTGGATATGCCGTAGACCCGATAATTGCGCGGCCAGGGGAGTATGGCTTTACTGCGAGTATTTCAAAGCCCTTCAAGATTGCTGAACTGATGGAGATGCTAGAAAAAAACTTGCGGAGATAAACACGGAAAAGCGCCGCACGGCTTTTTGGTTTCATAGCGATTGCCATTTGAAGACGAAATGCCCGGTGTAAATCACTTGCACCTTCTCTAATCAGCAACCCAAAGGGTATCAATCTCTTCGTTCTTGCGGCGTTTCCCCTTCGTGTGCATCGGACTCACGGGCCTCGTCTATCGCCTCAAGACCTTCATGCACAACGAACCAGACAAACCCCAGGGCAGCGACCGAATCCGCCCACCACCATCCCAGTAGGGAGGTTGCAGCAACGCCAGCAAGGAGTATCCAAGACATATAGGCACAGACCATACTGCACGACCCATCCGAGATGAGCGCCTTGCTGCCGATACGCCGCCCTATTCGCTTCTTTGATACGGCGAGGAAAGGCATTAGGATGCTCGACGCCAGCGCAATTCCGATTCCCAGTGTGGTTGCCTCGGGGTGCGACTGCGTGAAAAGCGAGAAAGCAGAGGAAACGACGATGTAGGCAGCGAGCGCAAGAAGGGCGATCCCGACGATCCATGAGGCTGTCCATTCTGCTCTTTCGACATTCGCTGAATCGCCTCCGTTCGCTTCAACTGCGGTCAAGGCTCAGGTGGAAGCCACCTATGAAGACAGTCCAAAAGTCAGCGAACTCCTTTTTGAAGCCTATGAAAGACTTGGGCAACTTGTGGAGCAGCACACCGCCAGGCCAAAAGAATCGGGGAAAACGGGCGGGAGAGGCAAAAAGGGTAAGGGTCATAGCAATGGTATGAGCCTTTTGACTGTCAGGGGGTTGGCTCGGGAGATGAAAGTGTCCGAATCGTGGTTGGAACAGATGAAGTTGATATCAAAAAACCAGCGTTCTGCCGACGAAGCCTTCAAATTGGCTCGACAAAAGGGGCCAGAGGCAGGGACGCCCCCAACAAAGACACACGTAATCAATACCATACGGTCAGCGGAGAGGCACTTTCATAGCAAACGCCATAAGCCTCAGCCCTCGGAGTTAGGGAAGTGCACAGCGGCTATTCTTGAAGCGCTCAATTGCCTGAAAGGGGTTGACCGGCGAAGTCCACCAGACCACGAGATAGCAGCCTTCAATGAGGCAGTTCTCAACTTCGGGCGAAGCGTTGAAGAGTTTCAAAGCTACATCAAGCGGGAGATAAAGGGCGAATCCGAGGTCGCTTCGAGCGTGGAATCGGGCCAAGAGAAGTTGCAAGGGCAAGGCGTCATTTCGCGCTGGATGCTGAACTGGAAGCCGGCGCTTCGCCGACTGTTCACGAACACCGCTGACCGCGCATAGATTTCCGGCAGGACCGCATGGAGTATTTTGCCCTGGATGATTCACGACCTTAAGGCAGAAGCTTATGGCTGCGTGTGAGCAAAATCTGCGAAGTCTACTCTATCGTTGCATTAGAAAATGCAACCGCGATGGTCTCTGCGTGCGAGTCGAGGCCTGCAAAACGCGCCTCTTCTGCCATATACTTGCGCATGACCGCCTCCAAAGAAGTGTTCGGGGTTCCGAATAACTGGCGAGCCGCTTTACTCTTTAGATTGTTTCCCGAGTACGAATCTTTGTGAAGGGCTTAATGGTTTGTCTCTTCGGTGGATACAGCCCATCCAACAACAAGGGCGGCGCATCCCTTCCCTAAGCTCCGGGCATACCCGTTCGACGTGTTCTCGTCGCGTTTCGGGTTTCTTGACGGAAATAACCCAACAAATCCACTCGTTGCGAGCGAGTGGTGTAAGATCATCTTCCCATGCCGTCAGAGCTTTAGGATCAGCCCTCAGGGCTTTTCGTAAGTCTGCCGGCAGATCGTGTGCCACGCCGCCGGAAATCTTCTTGGTCATACGTATAGTATATCTATTCAAACCACATCCAGTTCATCGTTGATCATCCAGAGCTATTTGATCTGACAAAGCAAAGGTTTCGAGGAATACTCGACTGCCAGTATGAGCCGCTCGGTTACGATGCCAGAGCCAGAGAGATTCTGATCAAACATGCGGTCGCTCAAGGCTGGATCAGGATCAGGCACTACCTCAGACTTTCCAACTACTGGCTAATACAAACCGACAATACCTTGCAGCGGGCGGAACAGATCGAGAGCTTCGTCCTGTGGGCTGCGCACGAGGAAATTCTAAAACCTCATTCGGAGGCGATCATCGTAGGATACGACAATCCCTGTGACCACTATCGGTACAGTCGGAGGAACGGAGGTATCGTGAGATACCTTTAGAGCCTGTAGGCCACCTTTAGTAGGGATGATCTTTCTCTTTACTTGTCCCAGGATTAGGCGTACCATTGCTACGCTTCCTTTTCGACCTTCGGTCTTTTGTCGATTTGCTAGCGGAGCTTCGTCCCAAAAAGAGGAATCTGTGAAATGCTGGAAGTGCGGCAAGCAAAACTCGGATTACGTCTCGTTTTGCGATTCCTGCGGTTCCATCCTAAGCGGAACTCCAAAGGAGGAACTCCAAGACGCAACCCCGAGTCCTTCGTTAGCCCTCTGCAAGGCTTGCAAAAAGCAAGTGAGAGCCACATTCCACGGGTGCTGCCCAAATTGTGGCAAGTTCCTTTGACCAGTGGACGGCAATATTGCCGCAGAAAGAGAACCTGAATAAACAATGCCCCCCAAACAAGTCGAAACCATAAGAGACGAAATTCTCTACCAGTACGCCAAGATAATTGCCAAGAGTGCCTTCGGCCAAAGCGCTAAGAGGCTAGACTTCGGCTTCATTCTCAAGACTTTCCTTGAACTCAGGGATGGCACAAAGAAGTGGTCTGAAATAACCAGAGAGGACAAACAGTTTCTACAGACAGAAAAGGACTGCCTTTACTGCGGCGCAACTGAGAATCTCCAATTTGATCATGTCGTGCCGAGATCAATTAGAATCAAAGAGGCATGTGCTTCTTGCGAAAAGCTTCAAGGTATCCATAATCAAATATGGGCATGTCCAAGATGCAATCAGGAGAAGGGCAAGAGCGGCCTTTACGCTTTCTTTCAGAAAAGGCTTCGAGGCGACAAATATTATTACGACAAAATACCTTCCTTACTCGAAAAGAAATACCTCAAGACAATTTATTCCTGCCACGAGTGTGCTGGCACCTTGTCAAAGAACTCTTTTGAAGGGGGAAGGAGAGTGATGGCTTTCGATATCGATTGTGTTTGAGGATTTCAAGCGTGACTGATGGGATTTTAGAAAAGGAGAGTAATTAAACGGCAGCACTCGGAAATCTCATTTGGTTTGTGCTTGGAGGGGAAGTCCTTGGCCTGTTCTGGTTGATAATCGCGGGATTATTCTATCTAACGATTATCGGGATTCCTTTTGGAAGAGCCTGTTTGGAGTTTGCCAAGCTTTCTGCGTTCCCTTTTGGAAAAGAGATCATCCGAGATACTGAACTGCTCGGAAAGGAAAACGTAGCTATTATCAGTAAAGTCGCCCATCTGATTTTAAATATTATTTGGCTAATAATCGGGATAGCTATGACAATCGCGTACTTTGTCGCTGGTATTCTTTCCTTCATAACGATTATTGGGATACCAGTCGGAATCGTCTATGTCCGAATGGGGAAGTTCCTCATATCGCCCTTTGGAGCGAGGGTCGTCTCTAAGAGACAAGCTTATGCTTCGGCAGTCGCAAACGAGATAGAAAGCCGCAACAGACAATAGGTATGTCTATCCTAAAAGAGAGTAATGAACGAAACACCCGAAGAAGGTAGACCTAAAGGGTCTATTCTATCATCTTCAATTCTGATACCTCAAAGTTAGTAGATGTTACGCTTGATAAGGATGGACTGCTATACCAGACAAGTCTTGCTAAGGCTTCATATTCTTGGAAAGCCCTTTCAGAAGTCAGAGAGACAGAAAAGCATATCTTCCTGTGTCTACATCGTGGTAGCGTAGTATGCATCCCCAGGACTGCTATTTCAAATATCGATATAGGAAAAATGATGACAGAAGTCAGACAACTCATCCAAGAAAAGAAGTAAGAGAGCAATGTCGTTGGTTGCCCTACAGACCTTTCCGAGAGGGAAATACCAAGTCGTTTGGGCTGACCCCTTAACGGGCGTCTTTTCGTAGGAAACGGAAAACGGGCGTCATTGGGCTGATGCATCGGAAAGGATAGTATGAACCAACTTGCGACCGGCATCGGATGGTATTTGTCGTTCCTTTTCTCTCTCATCGCACATGAGGCAACACACGCCTTCGTGGCTTGGCGACTTGGAGACTCCACCGCCAAGAAGGGCGGTCAAGTTACCCTTAACCCAGTCCCACACATCCGACGAGCGCCAATAGGCACAGTGGTAGTCCCGATCATTTCGTATATTGCCGGCGGCTGGATGATAGGGTGGGCAAGTGCGCCATACGATCCAGAATGGGCTAGACGAAACCCTCATCGGGCAGCAGTAATGTCATTCTCAGGTCCGGCGGCCAACTTGGCTCTTGCCCTCCTCGCGGCAGCCGTCATTCGTCTTGGGATGGTAGTGGGGTTGTTTGATTCGCCGCAGACACTCTACTTTGACCATATCGTTGAGGCTATACGACCCGGCGGCCTTGATGCTCTGGGCCTTGTATTGAGCGTTATGTTTTCGCTCAACCTCTTGCTGTTCTTCTTCAACCTGATGCCCATTCCTCCTCTCGACGGATCAGGCGTCTACATGCTCTTTGGCGGTCCGGTCGGTGATCGAATTAACGCTGCCCTTCGGAATCCCATCATTTCCTATGGTGGAATCCTTGTGGCGTGGGGGCTGCTCCGGCTCCTTTTTCCGGCATTCCACGACCTTGCTATTAAGCTCCTTTACCCGGGAGTCATATATCACTAGTGTGCTGTACGCCAATTACCATTAATTAACAGATCCCGTCAGCGCCTTTTTTGCGCGCTCGATCTTGCGTAGAATTTCCTCGCCTTTGGCTTTCCATCTGTAGGGTTTGGGTTCAAGGTTGCGTTGGATCAGGTAGGACTCGATGTCGCCGGTGAGTTCACCAACGTTGGCGAAACTGCCGTCTCGAATGACCTCTTGGCTCAGGTCTGCAAAGAATCGCTCGACAAGGTTCATCCAGGAGGAGCCGGTCGGTGTGAAATGAAGGTGGAAGCGTCGGTGAGCCGCCAGCCACTTCTTGACGTTCTGGTGCTTGTGCGTGCCGTAGTTGTCCACGATGAGGTGTAAGTCCAGGTCCTTGGGAGTCTCGCGATCGATTTGCTTCAGGAACCGCAGCCACTCCACGTTGGAATGCTTCTGCTCGGTGCGTGAGATGATCTTGCCGTCCAGGTAGTTCAGCGCGGCGAACAGCGTGATGGTGCCATGGCGCCTGTAGTCATGGGTCTTGGTCCTGATATGACCGATGCCCAGAGGCAGTCCCGGTTGAGTGCGTTCGAGAGCCTGGACTTGAGACTTCTCGTCACAGCAAAGTACCAGTGCCTTCTGCGGCGGATCCAGATACAGCCCGATCACATCCCAGAACTTCTGCTCGAAATGCGGATCGCGCGACAGTTTGAATTGCTCGATGCGGTGTGGCTTGATGTCGTTGGCCGCCCACAGCCTATGCACGCTGTCCGCTGAGATGCCGACGTGTTTCGCCATCGTGCGTACCGTCCACCGCGTCCGCGGAGCCGGTGGACGAGTCGCTTCGCTGATAACACGCTGGACCTTACGCAACGGAATCGATGCCTTACGGCCCCGACCTTCCAGGTCAACCAGACCTTTAAGGCCATGCAGCTCAAAGCGCTGCGACCACTTGTTCACGCAGGCCACACTGACTCCAAACTCCCCGGCCACCTCGGATTGCTTTATCCCTTGTGCTCGCCTGAGCACGATTGAAGCACGCAAGTGGTCGCGCTTGGAAGTCATGCTGGACCGCACGCGCTTGTCGAGCTCCGTTCGCTCTTCCGTCGTCAACTCCAACACAGAAATCGGTCGTGCCATAATCGAAACAATACTACGCCGAAGTAATTAATACAACCCTATTGTCGGACACTACACTAGACAAAGGTTGGGGACGGTGCGTCTAACGAGTCGTGGAAGCGACCCTGGTACGGCCGGTTTGTAGTGGAGCGTGGCAACTACTGAATCTCAAGGGGATGCCGTAGTGCTCGTATGGTCGGACTTGTCAAATATGTTTATCACCTAAAAGGAGGGCATGTGTCTTTCGACGACGGAGTCCTCATGCCTTTCTTGACTACCACCGTGCAGCGATAATGTCGTGTACCGCTCTTCTCCTTTGAGAGAACAGACAGGGCTAGCCATCTTTGAGTTGGGTCAAGCAATAGTGAAGTGTACGGAACCTCTCTGAGCACGACTAGTCGATCACTTGAGCCTTCTCTTCCCCTCCGAAAGATAGCCCATAACTACCCTTTCCATGTCAGCGGTGACGGTCTCTTTCAGATTTCCCAACATCTCGGTCAAGAGATTGTATTTGCTGAAAGACGAATCTTCTTCATCCAAGAGTAGTTGATATGGCTTTAGGTGAAGTGTCTCACACAAACGGCCAAGGGTAGCTATCCCAACCAGTAGCAATAATGTCTCTATTGGCGAAAAGTATGTGGCCGGAGCCTCTATCAACCACAAAGCATCTGAAATCGGTCTTTTAAGAAGGAGAACACTATGAGATTGAAATGGGTTTCACTGGTCTTTCTGGCTTTGCTTCTCGGCTCTTGTGCCAGCCTGACGTACAACAAGCCGCCGTGGGGAACTTCAAACGAACCGTACGCCATTCTGACGGATGTGCAGGTCGCTAATCGACACTGGGCTTCGGACTTCTATGAAGTTCCCTCGCAAAACAAAATCCAACTGCGATTTCCGATCCCTGTTCTCGAAGACTATGACCGTGGGGGCGGCTACTACGGTCGAGTGCTTGAAGTCTATGACCGGGGGGGCAGTTTAGACGACCTGAAACTGGCACTTGCCAAATATTCCGAGTGGAAAGATCAACTCAAAGATACGGGCGGAAAGATCAGCAAGCCGATCAACGAGGTCTCGGCATTCTCTCCCACTGATGTAGGCAATGTCTCGCCTCCCGCTTACTACTCCTTTGCGTGTTCCTTTGAGACTGGACCAGATGGGCAGTACGCCCTTTTGATAACTCTGATGATCAGTACAAGACGCGCAGACGGAAGTTACAACGATGAGAAACCTTCCGGAGTCAGTGTCCTCCTTGGTGAGGATCAGGTCGTTACGCTGAGCAACGCTCTTTCTCCGGAAAACCTGCTTGCCAAGGCAAGAGAGGCTGATGAAGTCGCAAATAGGAAGGCAACGGAAGAACAAAAAAACGAGACTCTCAAGCAAAGCCTTCAATAGCCTTGGCAAATCACGCTTGGCGGTTCAGTTCAAAGGGTGATGCCAACGGGCTGGCTCTTGGGACACAAATGAACGGACATGCCCTATTGCCGTTGGTATCTAATCACCACAGGAAAGGAGCGAGGGTATGACAGCAGTTACCGTGGTTATGGTGATCGTCGTTGTGGTTGCCGTATTCTGGTGGAGTTTTAGCGGTAAGCGAAGAGCACAAAGGAGAATGAAATACAGCGCGGAAAAGAAGCAGGAACGGCTGGACAGAGAGGACTCTGAGTGGCGTGAAAAGCAGGAGCAGAAGGAAAGAGAAAAGTCTTCACGCTGACGAACGGGGTATCCACCTTACACCGGTGAGGAAAAGAAGCAGGAGGGAAAGATGGTCTGCAAGCATTGCGGAATCAAAACGGACTCGCCTTCAAGCTATACGGGAACGTGCTCTAGTAGCCCGACAAGGCATCACGTATGGACGGAAGAACATGAAGGCGGCTATACGTGCCAGTATTGCGGCACTCACACAAACTCCCCGTCGAGCGCGACTGGAACGTGCTCAAACAGTCCCACAAAACGTCACGTTTGGGTTTAGACCGATAGACCGCAGAAAGGGGGGACTCGGTGACTGGTTCCCCCTTGCGATTGCAAACAGGTGAACAACGATAGCAACCAAAGCGGCTGGCGTTGCCCTGCAACCATTATTTCTGGTTCGCACTGGCAGCGGTATATCAAGAGCCGGCGGCAAAAAGAATGGTAAGTCGAAAAAACTATTCACTCGTAAACTACTATGAACTTCTCCAAGTCCCAAGGACTGCCAACACGGAGGAAATCAGGCTCGCGTATAGAAAACAACTTCTTCGCTGGCATCCAGATAAGAACGCCAATAGCCCAACGGCTGAGGAAATGACGAAAACCATTGCCGAGGGATATCACATTCTTACTGAAATCGCTCTCTTTGAGCGAGACCTCGCACTCTACTTTGCGATCAATCGTGCTCTTGAAGGGAACGGCACGACAATCGAACAGATCGAGGCGATTCAGCGGTATCGTAAGACTTTACCCGCATACCTTGATCTTTCTGACAAGAAAAAGGGAGAGAGGAATGCAAGTGGCGAAATCAAGTTTCCTCTTCCTGCGAAGCCGGATGGTGACGTGCCTCTTGACGGTGATGTGCTCAAGGCGTTGATTGCAATAGATAAACTCGCAAGAGAAAAGTTCCGGCTCGAATAGGCAATGGACGAGCGCGTCAACCTAACCCTGCGCCAACTTCGATTGATCCAAAAAATGAACCGTTATAACGAGTGCAGAATCAGCCATGTTGCCGCTCATAAGTTAGTTCTTGTTGTAAGAGACCAGGAGCGCCAAGAATACTTGGTGTTCAAGATCGCCCGGCGTGGAAAGGCGGACTTGCTGTCTGCATATCAAGAATCCGACTCGGCATTAAAGATGTTCCAGCAAACGCTCTCGGTCAGCAACTACCGGACTTTTCTGGATTTGGTCAGGCTCGCCCAAGCAGATAAAACAATAACTCGCGCCGACATGGTTCATTTCTCAAGCGAGGAACTGATTTCCCTTTTCACCCTTGCGGTTGACGAACTGGTGCGGCGAGTGGGCGTGGAAGTATTTGTCAAGGGCAAAGTTATGAATGGCAAAGAGCTTCTTGAGGCATCCTCCGAAAGGACAGTTGAAGCCCTCAGAGCAGAATTTGCCAAAGCGCTTGAAGAACTCAGGTCGGCCCGGGAAGAAGATGATCCTGATAGCAATCTGGCAGTCGATATTCACGATGAGCAGAGCGCCGTACCCGAGACGGACGATATAGCTGACTTCGATCTTGAAGATTGCTTTTGATGAGTTTGTGAGGGGACAGTTGCTTCGCAGTCATTTGAAACAAGGAAGGAATTTTTCGATATCAAAGGACCGCTGGAAGACTAGAGGAACAGGATTATCTTCTTGACGCAGCAGGCTATTATGGATATTAGGCGCTTCTATTCTTCCTAGATGCGTCCCTGAGAAAGCGAACGATTGTGCCTTCTTCCTTCTTTATCTTTTCATTTAGTCGTGCTGCCGCAACTGGAATCATCCACTTCTTAATGGTAGTTAGGTTGGTTGCTTCGTTGTGAACAAGATATTGCTTAAGGTAGGATTTATGAATCTGCCGCCTCGCCACCGCAACTAATCCCCTAGTAATCCATCCCATGTGGGCTATGTTCGCCATATCTAAAAGAATCAATGTTCTTGCCACGTCTGCTTGCGGGTCTCCTTGAAAGGCAGTCATCCAATCGAGAACCACAGGCCCCCGGGTAGTCATCATGATTTGATCGGGATGAAAGTCGAAATGGCACAAAGCAGTCCCATCCGGAAGGTCGCCAAGCACCTTACAAGCGAAATCTCGCAGGTTGCGGTCAAGAGATTCTGCTTCTTGGATACTTTTGCGTAGCGAATTCCGTAATGGCGGCAAAGCCGAACCGTCTTGCCTATGAATCCGTGACTGAATGTCTGCCAATAGCCGAGCATAGTGAGCCATCCGCAGAGGGTTCGAGGTCATCAGCCTCAAGAGGGAGGGGCCTTGAATCCTCTGGAAGACAATGCCTTGCCGGTTGTCTACTGTGACCGATCCAAAGCATTTTGGGGCTGGTACATTGGTACGAGAAATCGTCTCGGCAATTTCTGTCTCACGTTGCGCCCAAGATACCGGGCACCACTCATGGAACAGCTTTATCACTTGGTTGTCACCCCACAGGTAGACTTCCGCAGTCCTTCCCTTTGCGAGTAGATTCCCTTTTGTCTTCGTAATTCCCTTTTTTCATGTAAGGCTACCTGGTGCGGAATATACAAGAGCGCATAAGTTGATGCAAGGTACCCGGCAGGGGGAAAAATGTCAGAAGACACAGTTTACCGACAAGAAGCAAGCTTCTCGTCGGGGGAGTGGCAACAGGAGGCGTTCCAACTGGCGGGGGTGGTCAGGGTGGCTACGCAAGAATGTTTGATCCTTTACAAAACCCTTTTCAAAGGCTACGAGAAGAATGGTTGCGTCTTTCCGGCGGTTCAGCATATCCCTTCGATGGGAACACAATTCATCGCTTTCGTTGTTAGATGGCTTGTAATTTGCCAGGCACATAAATGCCTATTCCGAGAATCCAAGGAGTCGCCAGATTTCTTTCATCTTGAGGGGAGTTGAACCATGTCCGTATACTCTATTCTGCTGACATCTTTGACGGTACTTTGGGTTGCTTTTGAAATATGGCTCATGGTCAGAGACAAGGCGCAAGGAAAGGGAAAAACTGCAAAGGATCGGGGAACAAGGTACTATAACTTCATCGCAATCGCCGTTGGCCTGACCATTGCGGGATTTCTGAGCGGGAGACCAACTTTCTTCTTTCCCTGGGGAAGAAGTTACGCAGTTTACTGGGTTGGATTTGCAATTATGCTGTTTTCTCTTTCACTACGTATTTGGGCAATCGTAACTTTGGGTTCTTCCTTCCGAACCACAGTGGAGACGCATCAGAATCAAGAGGTTGTTCGGAGAGGCCCCTACAGGCTGGTACGACATCCCGCCTATACGGGCTTACTACTGACTTGCCTCGGTTATGGTGTCGCGCTACAGAATTGGTTTTCTCTGATATTTGCTATTGGATTGCCGCTCGTAGCTATTCTTTATCGCATTCACGTTGAGGAAGTAGAGTTGGTTTCCTCTTTGGGGTCAGACTATGAAAACTATCAGAGCGAGAGCAAAAAGTTGATCCCTTGGATATGGTGAGAAGAGAGCAGGAATCGGCTACAGGCTTCTGAAAGAAAGCTTCTTTTCAAGACGCAAGTGTCGATTACGCCATTCAGCGTTGGCGATTGCGTCCACCGGCGCTCCGAGTGCTTGACTACTCTGCCTTCTTCGGTTTGTTCTCTAACAGATTGATACCCTGCAACAGCAGGAAAGCCTCATCCTTGGTTTTGGTCTCAAACCTTATTCCATTACCTGTAAGTAGCTCCTTCATCCTTTTTGCAAGATAGGCAGTAGTGTTAGAAATATAGAACGGGAAATACCAGAAGTAGAAGAAAGCCAGCACGACACATAGTGCCCCTACCGCGGCCACTCCACTTATCATATTTCCCGCATTACGTTTTGTTGCTTGGCTCTTTCGTTCAATCGCTTGCATGTTCAGGTCGTTTATCTCCACAACCGACTGTCTGGTACTCGTGTAAGCGGTGAGAAAATCGCCGAAAAATAAATTGGCGCTTCCTTCTTTTCCGAGCAACATCTGCCCAAGATTCAAGAACAGACTGTAGTTGTCGCTTAACTCCGCAACATCCTCTTTCTCGCCTATCTCTGTAATATTGCCCCGCTCATTCCTGAGGTTGCTTTCAAATGCGACCTTGCTCGTTTCAAGAAGGTGCGAATAGTAGTCAGACAGCTTTAGCTGGTTTATTCCAAAGAACTTGCTGCCGACAGCAGTCCTCATATCGTCCAAGGCAACAAGCATGTTTTTGCAGTAGACCAGGGAATCATAGTTGTCCTTGATGATCTTTCCAGCATCGTTCGACAATCCTTGAATCTCCATCGAACTGTAAATTGCCAAAGCAAAGATTATCAGAAACAGGAAACCAAGCCCGACTGTCAGTTTGGCACGTAACGACATATTGCCTCCCGTCGAGGTTGAAATCTGTTCCAACATTCTACACTTTTGCGAGAGTGTAATCAAATCAAGGACGAGCTAGATTCCATTCGTTGCGTGAAAGAAAGCAATCGTGCGGAACAAGCAGAGATCGTCTCAACGAAGGTTCAAGGCCTCGTCTTTTGGCGTCTGGACCGATGCACGAGTCGTTCATAGCTGATATACTATGAGTTGAATATGGCTACGGAACATCTTGTCTGCAAAGATGACAAAAGCTGGCATTTTTGGCTCCTAAAGAACCACAATAAGGAAACCGAAGTGTGGCTGGTCTTCTTTAAGGGTGAAAAGGGCAACCTCCATATAAATCACGACCAAGCTCTTGATGAAGCCCTTTGCTTTGGCTGGATCGACAACATGGTGAAACGAATCGACGATGAAAGATACGCCCTGAGGTTCACGAGACGAAAGGAAAAAAGCAATTGGACTTCGGGCAATAAGGCCAGGGTTGAAAGGCTAATCAAACAAAAAAGGATGACCCCCGCAGGCTATGCCGTTGTAAAGGCTGCAAAAGCGAATGGGTCATGGAATGCATCAAAGAAGAAGAAGTGATCAGTTTTGAAAAAAGGCCGGCGCTCATCACAGACAAGGTGGATGCTAAGGTCATTGCCGTGGACCTTAGCGATCCCATTCTCAAGAGAGGGGATTTTTTGTGGATAACTCAATCATCAGGACAATCCAGAATCAAAGTGGAGTGCTTCTTGAAAATATTCAAGTGACTCTCGAATCCTGTACCGAGTCACTGATGGAAAAGTCATTTCCCGACTAGCCGATTTGGAAGCAGTTTTATCACACGCTCCATTCACTTGATGAATGGTTCATCAACCCCGTTACATTTAAAGAACCAAGCATTCACCAGCCGCACTTTAGAACATCAGAAAAGGGGCCTGGAAGGCTGACCAAAGAACAGCTACTCAAATACTTCGGGGAGATTCGTTCCAAGATTGAGAACTACCTCGCCCTACTCAGCGTAGCGCAGTTAGACGAACTTGTCGGAAGGGGGAACCTGACTCGGCTTGATTTGATCCCGAACCAGTTTCGCCACGTCATGCATCATGTTGGATATCTTCATTGTGCTATCAAGAATGAAATCGGCGAATCGCCGAAATATATCCGCCTAAAGCCGCAGTAAGTCGTTTGTCATGCATTTCTGCCTTCATGCCTTCACGTATGCCGATCAAGGCAGTTGAAAATCGGGATCACTTTTTGGCTCTTTGATCTTGGCAAGTACGAAATCTCTCATTTCGGAGTCAATCCGCTTGGAAAGAACTTGAAATGTCTCGGTAAGTTTCTTTAAGGAAATACTCGGCTTGCTATGAGCCTCAAAGGTTGGCCTTCCGTGTGCCTCTCCGCCATCTATACTCGAAAAGAGAATGCTGATGCCATCATATTCCAGAAGATGGTCTTCCATTAACAGGGAAAACGAGAACGGCCTCGCGTTCTTCATGGTAATCGAAAGCTTTCCCCATTCGTCGCCGAAGTTCCTATGCCCTTTGGGAGCACCATTTTGTTCTTGCCACATCGTTCTAATACACATTATCGGATGAATCAGAAACACCCATGAACTGCGCTCCCCTCCTTGATCGCAGCTCATCCTCTAGCTCCTAAAACGTTGGGCAGACACCCTTCTTTCTTCGCAACCTCAACTTCGTCGCAAGGACTGTTCCAAACCGAAATGGGGATGTAGAGTTTCCGCAGCGAAAGGAGCCAAAGATGCCCCATCCATTAGTGCAACAACTGAGATTTAGCCGTTCGGAGTTTAAGCGAGCTTGCAAGGTATCAGAGGCCGATGCAAAGAAGCGAGTCCTCCCGATGAACAGCATCAGTTGGACAATTGGGCATCTGGCTTGGCAGGAGCAACGATACTTCATTTACTTTCCAACCGGAAGGCCTCTGATTCAGGACATTCAAGACAATTACGCCTTTGGAGCGCCGCACAGCACACCGTCAGCAAAGAAGATGTGGCTGGCTTGGAACAGAGTTACAAAAGCCGCCGACAAGTGGTTGGATGCGTTGACAACGGAGAAGCTGCAACAGTTCGTCGTTCATGATGGGAAAAAGACTCGCTGGATGTACGGGAATCTTCTTCAAAGAGTAATCTACCACTACTGGTACCACATCGGAGAAAACATGGCTGTGCGTAAGATGCTAGGCCATAGCGGGTTTGGATATTTCGTTGGTGACATAGACGGTAAGGCACCGTATATACCCGAGGGGTAGGTGGAGTTCGACGAAGCCGACTCACCCTATCCTTTTGCGCAGGATCATCCAAGAAGTGCCGAACTTGTCCCTGAACATCGCAAACCGGGAGGCGAAGAAGGTTTCCTCCATCTTCATGAAGATTTCTCCACCCTCGGTCAGGAGGGCATAGATTCTTTCGGCGTCCTTGGCGCTATCAACGAGTAGTGTTAGATAGGCGCTCCGCATGGGCTGAAACCTATCTGGTGGGATATCCGCCCCCATGAGTTCTGTTTCTCCGATTTCCAGCCGGGCGTTTAGGACTGCATTCTCCCATCCGGCCGGAACGTTCTGAGGGTTCGGCTGTTCTCTATGCCTCACGAACGCTGTTATCTTTCCGCCAAGGTGCTGTTCGTAGAAACGGAACGCCTGTTCACAGTTGCCGCCGTAGTTGACGTAAGTGATCATTCTCATATGAACCTCCTGCTATCTGTATTCCAGTATATCTAAGTCCGGTTTGGACACTATGCAACGGAAAGAGCTATCTCCGCTTCTTTCCCTTGTTCTCCTGCACTCTGAACTTCACAATCTTCTTGATCAAGTTCAATGGCAGAGGATGTTGTAGCGGAAACTGAACTGCGCCTTTGGAGGTTACATATCCTGATAGTTCCTTCTTGAAATGGCTGATTCCGCTTGGCGTTGGATAAAAGCCGATGTGATTTGCATGGGCGGCAAAGTGAACCAAGTTGCCGTTTAGATAAAATGTTGGCATTAGATAGCTGATTTTCTCAGTTGCCTCTGGTGCCGTGTCCCTAATAAGGCGTCTCAGTTCTTGCAAGGAGGTCTGAATTTCCTCCGGGCAAGAGTGAATATAGTCGTCAATGGTCGTGTGTTTTTTGCCATCCATCAAAGGCGCTCCTTTCTATCCATTCAAGCGTATTGCTGCATACACTATGGGGCAAGTGTCGATTACGCCATTCACGGGGTGCGATTGCGTCAATAGACGGAGCATATCTATCTAAAGGTCAAACGAAGCTCTCTCGAATCGCCCGTAGATACTAAAGGATTCAAGTGCTACTCTTGCAACGCAAGTAGGAGAAGAAAATGCTGTCATTTGAGAAAAGGACCGCCTTGATCACAGGTGCCTCTTATGGAATAGGGGAAGCCTTCGCAAAGGCGCTGGCTGCAAAAGGAGCAAACTTGATCCTGGTTGCGAGATCAGAGGATAAGTTGGAAAAACTGGCTTCGCAACTCGTCAAAGAATTCCGAGTGGACGCCCAGGTTGTCATCGCCAATCTCAGCGATCCCAAGGCTCCGCAGAAGGTCTTTTCAGCAGCCACCAAGAAAGGTCAATCCGTGGACGTGTTGATAAACAACGCTGGCTTTGGAACTCGTGGGCGCTTCTACAGTCTTTCAGCGGACAAAGAGCATGACGAGATCATGGTCAATGTTGCAGCGCTGGTTAGCCTTACACATTTGTTTCTGCCAAGCATGGTCAAAAAACAAGATGGAATCATTATCAACGTTGCATCAGGCGCTGCGTTCCAGCCCCTTCCCTTTATGGCAGTCTACGGAGCAACGAAAGCCTTTGTTCTTTCGTTTTCGGAGGCTCTTTGGGCTGAACACAGGCGCGAAGGAATCCGAGTGCTCGCCCTTTGTCCAGGCGAGACAGAGACGAACTTTGAGAAGGCAATGGGCAATACTCAAGGCATCTTCGGAAGAAGGCGTTCTGTCGAAAGCGTTGTCAAGACTGCCTTTCGCGCTCTTGAGCGCAGAAAGTCTTACGCCGTTGATGGTACGATGAACTATCTCCTTGCGAACTCGGTCCGGTTCACTCCACGAAGCGTTGTTGTGAAAATGACAGCACGAATCATGGAACCCCGGGGTCAAAAGAAAAAATGACACTGGAACGATAGACCCAAGACCTGATGAGCTTTATAGCGAATCGTTTTCTTACTCGCCCTTGGTCTTGGCTGACATTTAGGCCCCTGTGGCCTTTCAGTATCCTTCCATGCATCCATAGCAGGTCCTTAGGAGGATTTTTTCATGAACAAGACGCAAATCGTCTCTCACAAAGGGAAGAACATCGTCTACGTCGATCTCTCGGGCTGCAAAGAGGTAGAGTTGTCTTCGCAACTTGCGGAAGCAAAAATGATGATCTCACATCGGGGAAAGGAGACAGTCCTTTTATTGACCAACGTGACAGGCGTTGAGCTTACAAAAGAAAGCAGTAGGCTCATGAAGGATTTTTCGTCGCACAATACGCCGTATGTGAAAGCCTCGGCAGTCATCGGAGTCGAAGGCTTGCAAAAAATCATTTACTCCGCCGTTCAACGGGTAAGCGGTAGAAAGATTCCCACCTTTGAGACTGTTGAGCAGGCGAAGGATTGGTTGGTGAGCCAGTAAGAGTGCTCTTGATAAAGCGGGTGTCATTTGCTTGCTCGATGTAAGCGGGACATTATCCAGCCTGACGTGACAGCCACCACGACGATGCCAAAGTGCATTCAGAATCCAATGACCTTCATATGAGTTCTATCTTTCGCCAAAAAAGCCATTACAGCTTCTCGGCTACTCGCCAGAGCCGATGGATTCATCGGCACTTGGTGGGGCGGCTGCGTTGGGTCTTCCCGCTAGAAATGACGTGAATGACCAGCGTTAGAGCCAAAGCCACTATGCTTCCGACAGCAACGGCGACCATCCGTTGGGTCACAAGCTCCCAGTTGTTTCTCTCCTTTTCTTGGATCAGCACGATCACCAGAGCAGCCAATGCCGGGCGAGTAGCGTTTCCGAGACGAAGGAATGTGCATACCAAGATGGTCAATATGTTTGCACCGCATAATGAGAACAAGTCCGTGGATGAAGCAGGAACGTCCCCAATCCAATCAAAGCGCCTATTATATTAGCCTTGATCCGATCCACCGAGAGTGCGATTGAGTTACGGTAGTCGGGTGGTAGAACAAGCAGCACGGAAACGATGCTCCACAAGAACTGGTAACTCGGGAAGGACAGGTATAGACCAAAAACAGATGGAGCCGCCCAAGAGACATTTGAGCAAGTACAGAATGAACTCGATCCTTGAAAGATTCGTCCAGAAGTCTCTGGATAGCTCGGAGATCGTTCCCGACAAGCTTCTTCGCTTCATGCTGAATGGAAGATATGCAATGGTCTTGAAGCGTTCAACAACAATAAGGGGCTTGGGATCATAGAACCGGACAACGGCACGGTGTGTTGGCACTGCTTCTGTGCAGGATGTAGGGTTGTGTAGGGTGATAAAGGGCGCTACGATACCTATCAGCCTTTTGCTCCGGCTTTATCCAGTGAGCTATTTGGTCGGGAGGCTGAACATAGCATAGCGTGATGGGTCTCATGAACAGAATCGAGGGGAGGTCCAAACCGATCAAGAACTCGTAGTCTGCGAGTTTGTCGTAGATCGGGTCAGCAATCATGAGGGCTGTATCTTTCAACGGCCGATGCTTTCGGAAGTCACCCACAATCAACATCATCTTCCTCTCTGGTGTCCTTTAGTCGCCATGCTCTCATGCCGCAAAAATTCGACGCTCTGCAATCTCGCAATACGCCTTGTTTATCTCAATCCCTATGAAGTTCCGCCTAAGAAGCTTGGCGGCTATCCCGGTAGAACCGCTACCCGCGAACACATCTAGCACGGTCTGTCCCTCTCTTGATCCGGGAGCGATGAGATATGCCATGAGCTTCACCGGCTTTACGAAGGGATGGTCATTCTTGGTCACCGTTGGTGCCCACAGCGGGTCTCGCGCTAGTCCACCACCATCACGTACTCGTTGGCGTAGTCGGGTGGGTGAACCATCCAAGCCTGCATTCTTCTCCCTCCTTGAGGGCTTTGGGATAATGAGAAATGGAAACGTCTTCTCAAACCAAGCATCCAAGTCAAAATAACGAGAGTAAGAACCGCTATCGGAGCCGGCAAACGGCGTCCTTCTGAATCCCCATCCACGGTCTTGGGTGTCAAGCTTTTCGCCGTCCCCGCCCTGGGGTCTTGTGTGGCCTCTTCGTCCGTCATCGAGCACGTTGTCGCTGACTAATAGGTTGGCAGGAAATCTTCCTGGTTGCGTAGATTTGGTGACTTTACGGTGGGCGGACTTGTTGTAGTCTTGCGTCTCCTGCGGCTTTCCCATCCCAATGCCCATTCTTCCATACCCGCCAACAGGCCTGTCATCATCGGCGAAAGGGATACGGCAGTCATCGAGCCAAGTAACGCCGTGGCCGTTCCTAATGGCTTGTAAAGCATATTTCTTCTCTGTCATCGGCTTCATGGCGACCAAGATGACTTCCACCGCTGGCTTGGGCTGAAAGCCTCCGTAAGCGCCATTGAAGTATCTATAGCTGCTGACGATTTTGCCGACGTTCTGAGCTTTCGGGAAACCGGTAGCGTATGTCCAATAGATTGGAGAGAAGTCGATCTCGAAACCTGCCTCCAACAGCGACGTAATAGTCTGGCAAGAGATATCCTGACGGGGAGAGCACATGATGAACGCTCACGCAATACTGCCGATTATGAGATATCGCGTTAAACTCGACCGGTCAAAAGAGCAACACAGGCCGAGGCGGAGGCCGATGCAACGCTTGACGTTATGACCCAAGATTGGGTTCCTTCCTTACCGCACAACAAGGTTGCGTTCTTTCTAGCAATCCAATCTTTCACGAAGCAGGAGATTGAACGGCTAAAAGAAGGAAAGGGAAGAAGCCACGCTTCGATCCACCTGATTGCAATGCTGTAGTAGACGCTTCAAAATGTTATCATGGGGATACAGAGGTTTTATGAAATCCTTCGTACTCAAGCTGGTCGCTCAAACCATTGTCCTGTTCGGCCTAATAGCCGCCGCTCTTACCGATCATATTTATTTCCCCTTGGAAAGGCCGTGGTCAGGACTTGACTTCTCCGTGCAGGTGCTCAAAAATAAATAGTGTGAGGATTGAAGAGTGGATTGAAGCGAATGAAGATCAGGTCGATTCTCACGAAATGTTCCGTGAATGGGTGGAAATGCACTCCACTCATGACTACTGGCGAGAGCAGCAAGCCTATACCATCATACGAATCCTTGAGTCAATACAAACCGAGCATCCTGTTATAGTTGATCTTGGATGTGGTGCGGGTGGTCTATCTGAATATCTTTTGAAATCATTGAAAGAAACCAAAGTGGTAGGGATAGACTTCAACCCATTTCTCCTTATGATCTATAGGCATCATTTAAACGAATACAGGGATAGCTTCTCTCTTTTGCTTGGCGATATAAGAAAAAAGGGGACTATCAAAGAGGCGGGGAGCTTCCAAGCGGCGGCATCCTTGAACTTTTTCCATTATCTTTCACGGCAAAGTGTAATGAACATCTACCGCAGCTTGTACGAGTTGCTGCCTAAAGGCGGCTTGTTCGTCAGCGGCGATGTCACTTCTCTTTCTGACGAGTGGTTTGAGTCACTTCACCTTTCGGAAAAGGCCAAAAAGTCCGTCATACGAGTCGCGGATTTTTGGCAAACGGTGAAAAATAGATATGGTATTGCGGAAGAAATCGACGAAATGAATAAGCTTACCGGCATTAGCGATAACCCCGAGCATGGCTACCCGGCCTCTTTCTACGTGAACAGCCTCCGATGGGCGGGGTTCAAAATGGCGGATGTGTTGTTCCAGACGGGAAATAGAATCGTGTACTGCGGGAAGAAAGTTTAGGCCGCTCGGCCCGGTCTTGATTGGTCATGATGGAGGCGGCAAGGTCTGATATCCTAGGATTCTAGCGCCTTTTTCTGCCCATCAGGCGGGTCTATCAATCTGCGCCGAGAGTGATACACTTGTATATGCAATCAAAGAGAGTAGAATCTAACGTTGCATTAAAACTATCCTGCGCAGGCGAGAGATTCCATGTAGTGCATCAAGTCCTTTCGCGTTGCCTCGTTGCCGCTCAAAGTCAGGCGAAGCCGACCTTGCGGACGCGTCAGCCGTCCGGCGCGTTGGATGATCTTGTGGCGAATTGAAGCCGCATCTTCGAATATCCACAACGCAGAGCGTTTCGCTGTGGTTACCCGCTCAGCACTGTGGGTTGTCATCTGAAGTTCGCGATACAGGTTCGTTATTTGTGACCCCACCAGTGGTGCTCCTGCGGAACCTTCTCAAGAACTTCAAGTCTCAACCGTTGTGTACCGCCAAGTGCAAACGCGCAGATAGCTTCGGCTCCCTCTATCGCTTCAACTGTCATTGATGACCCGCCGCCCTGGAATCTCACGGTATCTCCAACCAGTATTTGCTCGTTTTTCAAGCTGTTGTCCTTCCGCATAGATGTTCTTGAAATGATTTTAGCACGAATTCCCCCTCCTTGTATCCGAGACAGTTGACCATTCGCCTGTAGACTGCTACTTCGTCCCACAAAACGGCCATCCCCTTCTCGGCTCCTTGGCGCAGGAGTTCCAAATACCCCTCACACAGCCACAAGCGTTTCAAAAGGAAGATGAACTAATCTTTAGCGTTTTGTGTTTCGCTTTACTCTTGGTGCCATTTTCAATAGGTCCACGTTCAATCAGTGATCTGCCCGGAAGGTATCCAGTCAACATATTTTCGGTGTCCTCTATACTACCTGAGAAGGATTCTTCATCAGCAAACTCGGGATTCTGCAACTTCAAATAGTCTGACAAGAGATACGTCCTATCATGGGTCTTGTAATCATAGAGCAGACTCATCTGATACAACGGTTCTTTTGGCTTCAAAAACTCCCCCTTTTTGAATAACTCCAACCCTCCTTGCCAGTAAGAGTCAATCCTAAACTTGGTATTTCGGTATTGTGCCAGTTGCACTCTATACTCTTGTCCGTTCTTGTAGTGGATAAAGAGCCTTCCATCCCTGATAACTGCTGATTCAATTAGGCTAAAGTATATCTCCCGTTTCTTGGCGCCATCCCCGGCCCTAAAAGCAGCAAGTGTGTCCTTTGAATACCTCTTTGCTAATGCACTTTCCTCCGCCGCATCTTCGGACAAAGATTGCCTTAGCCTGATCAGGTTATTATCTACTTCTTTAATCTCCTGCTTCCTTTTACTCAATCGTTCGGATACAACGCTATCACTTCCATTCTGTTCGATGTAATCAAGGAGTTTTTCAACTTAATTTATTGAGTTTACCCCTTTCGCTCTCAAGAGACGCAATATTTGATAGTGTGCTTTGATGCTTGTCTTGCATCTGTTCCGTGTAGTTTCTCAGGAAGGCTTGTATTGTATCCTCATTTCCAAGAATCATATAAAGAGTCAACTCAAACAGTTGTTCTATTTCCTTTTTCAAATATCTTGGTAGAGATTTGCACTGTCTCTGCTTATTGAGGCTCGCAAAATTTCCGGACAAAAGAATTTGTTTGTGGCATAATCTTGCTCATGGAGAGGGGAAAAAAGAGGCTTGAAAAATTACGCAAACGCCGCGAGAAGGCCGTTGCGCTCTTCGAGCAGGGTGAACGCCAAGCCGCGGTGGCTTTGCACTTGCGGGTCAGTCGCCAGAGCGTCAGCGAATGGTGGCAGGCATGGCATAGCGGTAACATCGCTGCCCTGGAGGGGGCAACAAGAGCCGGGCGAAAGCCCAAATTGGAGAAGGAGCAACTGGCGCTGGTGGAGAAGGAACTGCTGCGTGGAGCGACGGCTCATGGATACGCAACGGATTTGTGGTCCCTCCCTCGTGTGGCCCAGCTCATCAGTAGTGTGACAGGGGTAAGCTATCATCCGGGTCACGTGTGGAGAATCTTGCGCCAGATGGGGTGGAGTCTGCAGCGCCCGACGCTGAAAGCAAAGGAAAGAGACGAAGAAAAGATTACTCAGTGGAAGACTCAGAGATGGGAAGAGGTAAAAAAAAACGCTAGCCTCTGGCGCGCATGGGTAGTTTTCCTTGATGAAAGCGGCCTTTCGCAGAAGCCTCCCGTGAGACGGACCTGGGCGCCACGAGGCAAGACACCCGTGCTCTGTCATACCTTTAATTGGAAGAAACTGTCTATCTGTGCGGCCCTCGGCTATCGATGGGATGGCAAAGAATCTCGGCTTTTCTTTCGCATTGTTGCTGACAGCTTCAACGACGAGAAGTTGAGCGACTTCCTTTCACAGCTTCGCAAAGAGTTCCTTCGGAAGAAAGTTATTCTGGTCTGGGATGGCCTGCCGTCTCACAGAAGCCGCCGCATGACCAGTTATTTGAAGCAACAAGACAAATGGCTGACCGTTGTGCGCCTTCCCGCCTATGCCCCTGAGCTGAACCCGGTTGAGAGTGCTTGGGCGAATATCGAGGGCCAAGAGTTAGCCAACCGATGCGCCGATGACCTGGGAGGAATGGTAGATGGAGTGCGCGATGGATTTTCCCGAATCCATTCACAAAGCAACAGTCTTCCCTATTCTTTCCTCAAACATGCAGGGATTTCATTTGACTGAAACGTCACCTATTTACGCGAGGCTCAATAGGTGTGTCCGTGTGATGATTATAGGCAAGTTGTTGACCGGCTTTGAAATGTCTATAGTAATATGGTGCGTTACAGGTAGAACACCTTATCAGTGCCGACAAGGGATGATGAGAAAGATTGATACCGTTTCTGTTGCGTCTGTTTGCTATTTCTGAAATGCCATTGGACATATCTTGCCATTCAGCCCTTGAGATATCCAAGATTGCCGGAAGCTTGTTAGCCGGTAACAACTCTGTGCGATCAAAGTTCCAAGTCAGTCCAGCATAGAAGGGGCGCCGCAGAATGCTTCCAATCTGGCTTGGAGTTCATACACCTGTAGTAGTCTTTCGTTCCTCTGAAAATCTAACCTTTAGAGCCTTACCGTAGTTCTTGGTCTTGACTCCCTCAATGTTAAGAACTTCAGCAATTCTAAATCTGAGGTTTGCCCTGACGCAATGCCGTAAGCTTTCGGGTACATCTGTCTAGTATTTTTCTTTGCTCGTTCTGCCCTACTCTTTGCTTGGGATATGCAGGGAGGAGGGGAGCTATTCTCTGAGTTGCTCGGGTATCTCGAGAAGATGATCGAGGGGTGCGCGGACCCTCGGCCGGGCTCGAATCTTCACTACGAATGGCGCGATTTCTTCCTCTGCGCCTTTGCGGTTTTCTTTAGTCAGAGTCCCTCCTTTTTAGCGCACCAGGCCTTGATGGAAAAAGAGAAGGGCACCAGCAATGCGCGCAGTGTCTTCGCCATTCGTGGCATCCCAACCGACAACCAGATTCGCGGGGTGCTGGATCTGGTTGATCCTGCCCGCGTGCGTCCCGCCTACGGGCTGACGGTGGATTTGCTCAAAGAAAAGGGAATGCTGGACTCCTTTCGATTTCTGGAGGGCAAGCTTCTTCTTGCCCTGGATGGCACTGGCTACTTTTTCTCTGAATCCATCCACTGCCCCTCCTGCACAGTGCACCACCATCGTGATGGACGCACGACCTACTCGCACAGCGTATTACTGCCGGTGCTGGTACACCCTGAGCGCTCTCAGGTGATCCCGCTGGAACCCGAGTTCATCACCCCGCAGGATGGCCACGAGAAACAGGACTGTGAATACCAGGCAGCCAAGCGCTGGCTTGAGACGATGGGTAGCCGCTACGCCTCTTTTGGGGCGGTACTCTTGGGGGATGACCTGTTTGCAAGCCAGCCGATGATCGAAAAGGTGCGTTCTCAGCAGATGAGCTATATCTTCGTGGCCAAGCCCTCCTCTCACAAATACCTGTATGAAGAGCTTGCGGGATTGGAGAAGCTCAAAGGGCTGCAGGAGGTGCGCCGTAGCCACTGGACGGGTCGAGCGCACCGAACGGTGATCTATCGCTATGTCAACGGGGTAGGGCTCAACGCTAGAAGCAGCAACGGGGTTGAGGTTAATTGGGCGGAAATCACCATCCTTGACGACGAGGGAAAACAGACCTTCCATTCAGCCTTCATTACCGACCTGCTGATCACTCCAGAGAATGTGGCGTTAATTGTAGAGGCCGGACGCTGTCGGTGGAAAATAGAGAATGAGAACAACAACACCCTCAAGACCAAGGGCTATCACTTCGAGCACAATTTTGGCCACGGCCAGAAGTACCTCTCTTGCACGCTGTTGTCGCTGAACGTGCTGGCATTCCTCTTTCACACGGTACTGGAACTGCTGGACAAGCGCGTGGCACTGCTACGAGCGAGCCTTCCTCGTCGTGACACCTTCTATCAGCATTTGGCCGCCCTCACTCAGTATTGGCAATTTGAAAGCTGGCGCCACTTGGTACTGTTTATGTTGCAGGGACTGGGTTTGGAAGATCCCGACGGATAGGGGCCCGCCAAGACACCCCTCAGAACTACACTGACCTCCTGGACACCCGTGGGCGGCACTCTGCCCCCTGGGCTACTTGCACCTTCTTCCAAAGGCTAACTCACTGCGCTCAGCCTCCCCGGGGAGGTCGTGGCGGGGCCTGACCGTATCAGAGGCCGATAGCGGCCCTGGGCCTGCCACAGAAGCATCCACGCCAACTCGTGGCGCAAATGCCAGATTGCGAATTGCTGTAAGAACTTCGGCTGTCTTGCGGAATGAACATCCTTCTTGGTAAAGTTGAAAGACTTTCTTGACTACCTTTGCCTGTGCTTCATTTATCTTGAGTTTTCTCTTTCTCTTATCAGAAACGTCAAAGTAGGCATCATATCCATAGGGCGCTACTCCGGTTCTGTCACCATTGTTCCATGATGCTCTAATACCCTTCCATAGACGAACCTTAATGTCTAAATGGTCCCTCTGAGCAAATAGGAAGGCTATTCCTAACATCATGTAGGTGTTAGGGTCTGTTGGGTCTCGCTCCTTGTTTCCAACAAAGAATTTAGTGCCATGCTTGATCAAGGTATTGATTAGATGAAGCCCAATCTCAGCAGAACGGGAGAACCTCTTTTCATCGGCAACCCAAACAGCTTGTATCTTTTCGGTTTCTATATCATGGCACAGCTCATCAAGAGCAGCCCTGCTTGATAGGGTTCCCGAGACACCCCCATCATCATACAGCCGGTAGTGAAAACCATACTCCTTAGCAAATGCCGCACCGTCTTTCCTTTGGTCTTGAAGGCTATAACCATCCTCCACCTGTGCCGGAGTTGATACCCTGACATAGACACCCAACTTAACGTTTGTGCTCACAATCAATAGTAAGCATATACACTACGTCAAGGGTATCAAGATAGTCCTTTGACGGGTGCCCGGGAAACCCCCCGCGGCAAGAGCGCGGGGAGAGCGCGGCGAGGGTGCCGGTCAGCCCCGCAGCTCGGGGCTGAGGGCGTCCTTCAGCTTCTCCATGAACTCGTCCTCCCCCAAATCCTGCTTGTTGATGAACTGCACGGTCCCGATCTGCAGCTTCATCCCCTCGGAGAGCTCAACGGGCTGGAGGTTGACCACCATGATGCTTTTGTTCTCGCTGGAGGCGAGGTTGATCTCGTTCCGCACGTTGCGGGACTCCATGGCTTGCGGGCTCATGAACACCACGAAGAGCCGGCAGCCCGTCAGCGCCCTGCCCACCTCCTCGGGCCACTCATTGCCCGGCTCGATCCCTTCGTCGTACCAGATCCGGAAGCGCGAATCAGAGAGCTTTTTGATCACGGTGAACACCTCGCGCATGTTCTTGTGCGAATAGCTGGCAAAAAGGTAGGGCTTGGCGCCGCTGTAAGCTTCCACCGGAGGCTTCACGGGCGGCGTAAATCGAGCGGCCAGACGACGGAGTGAGAAGCCGCCGCGGCGCCCTGCCGCGGCTGCCGGAGCCTTGGGCATTCGGGGGCCTGCCGGCTTCTTGGCCGCGCTCCCGCGCTTGCGGGCGGGCGCCTTGCGTCGTGTCGTGGGCTTGCGTCGTGTCGTGGGCTTCCTGCGGGTCGTGGGCTTGCGCCGTGTCGTGGCCTTCCTGCGGGCCGTGGGCTTGCGCCGTGTCGTGCCCTTCCTGCGCGCTGCAGGCTTGCGGCGCACCGCTGCCTTGCGGCGCCGTGCCGCGGGTCGCCGCCGCGCGGCCGCTTTCCTGCGCCGGGCGGCCGGCTTCCGCTTGACTGCGCCCTTGCGTCTGGCGGTAGTCTTGCGCCGAGCAGCAGCCTTTTTCCGCGGCCGGCGCGCCGCGGTCTTTCGGGCGCTGCGCCTCCGGGCGGCGGGTCGCGCCTTTCTTCGTCGGGCGGTCTTCTTGGCCTTCCGTCGCGCGGGCTTTCGTACGGCGCGACGCGCTGTCTTCTTCGCCTTGCGCCGGGCCGGCTTGCGGACCCGCCGCGCCGCGGTCTTTCTTTTCTTCCTGGCGATTGCCATGACGCTACCCTACTTCCGTCCTGCGTTTGATATGATAAATTGGATAACTTCCGAAGTTCTTCGGCAGCACCACAACCCCGACGTACCGGCAGTCCAGCCGGTTCCTCGGGTCCGCGAGAAGGAGCGCGGCGAATGATTCGCTGGCGTAGACGTTCCCCGGGCTCGTAATGGGTTCTATCCGCGCGGCCTGATTCACGTGGAAGCCGAACACGTTCAGCCGCTCCAGGAGAGGCTCCTGCACGCAGTACACCGGCCCAGCGTGGAGCCCGATGCGCACGTTCAAGGACGGCGGCAGGCCGAAGCTGGACCAGTCGGTTCTCCGCACCATGTCCCGAAGAGAGATGGCGCATTCCGCGGCACCCACGGGGTCGTCGAACGCCAGGCAGATCGCATCACCCCACGTATTCTTGTACAGCGGTTCGACCGCGGATGCCGAAAGCGTCTTGGAGACTCCCGTGAGGAATCCCCTGACGTAGGCCGGGACTTGCTCTTCGCGCAGCTTGCTATAGCCCACCATGTCGGCAAAGAGGATGGCGATGGTCTGGCGGCTCTTCCGCTGCGCGATGGTGCGCCCGGACGGGGCGCGTGCAGAATCCCGCGCGGACGCCGGCCGCACAAACGCCGCCTCTGCGGCCTGACGCGTGCCGCCGCGCGCCGCCGTGCCGCGGAGCGTACCTCCGCCCCTGTGCTCAACTCGCGCCGTTACGGGGTCAATGACGACGTAGGGGAAGCCCGTCTCCTCCCACTGCCTGACGCACTCGGAGGTGCCGCCCGGTTTGCCATTGCGCTCGCCGTCCCACACCGCCATGAGAAGCGGCTCCGTCTCGAGGAACCGGCTTCGCAGGATTGCCTTGCCCAGGATGAGCTGATTGGCATAGGAGAACAGAATCTCGTTGCCCTCGCGGTATCCCCCCCGCGTGGCCTGCTCCACCATTGAGCTCTTGGACAGGACCGCCCGCGCGCGGCGTTTCCAGGCCTGGCCGGCGAAGTCCACGCTTGTCTGGAAGAAATCCTCCTTGTCGAAGGGGAGGACGACGTTGCTCTCCCCGCCGCGCGCCAGGAGGCACTCGTGGAACAGGATGTCCGCGCCGCATGCGGCGGAGGCGTAGCCGATGCGCGCGTCGAGCTTCCGCAAGACCGAGGCGATCTTCTGCTTGACGGGCACGGACGCTGACTGCGGGAAGTGCGCGCGCGGCTGGTCCGGCGGATCGATCATGTGGCCGGTGAACGCCACGACAGGGGGGATGCGCAGCGTGTCGAGCACCGCAGGATCCACTTTCACGTATCGCGCGAGCAGCGAGAGTTGCCTCCGCGAGCTTGCGAGATTGCCGTAGTTGCGGGGGCTGCGCGCCCGGGCCAGCCGGTAGAACTTCGCGGCCCGCTCCTGGCGGCCCAGGAGCAGGAAAGCTTCGGCCACCGTCGCCAGCGTCCAATAGTCGCGTCGGGACGGGTCTTTCAGGAGGTCCGCGCAGATATGTAGCACCTGGCGGGCCACGCGTCGTGAGAGCTCGCTGTCTCCCATGATCAGGCTGAGGCTCGCGGCGTTGATCCCTGACCAGCCCCGGCGATGCCTGCGGAACGCCCCGAGGTACACTTCGCGCGACTTCCCCAGGTGGGGGTGCCCGGGCTCGCCGTTGCCCTCGATGAGCCACATCTCCTTGAACACCCGGCCGAGCGTGCCGAGCGTCTCCTCGTCGAAATGGCCGTCCTTCATGAGCCGCGCAAGGAGGTCCTTGGCCGTGAGGAGGAAGCCGCAATTGATCAGTGACTTGCAGTAACGTTGCGTGATCAGAAGGTGCCCGGGAAATACGCGCAGTCCCTCTTTCAGGACGTCATGCGCGAACATCGCCTGGCCCGCGGTGTCCGCCCTTTCCCCCAGGCGAAGGAAGTAGTACGGGTCCTTTGCCCAGAGCTCCTGGTCGCGCGAGTCCCACATCTCGTGGATCACCTGGCCCAGGCGGCTCCTGTTGCGCTTCAGGAAGGCGTCGAAGCGGTCCCGGTTCTGCTCCTTCATTCGGCGCCCTGGGCGGAAAAGGAAATGGAGTTCTTCCCCTTGATCTTGGCGGAATACATCAGGTCGTCCACCTGCTTGAGAAGCTCGTCAGCCCCGAGGCGCGAGTCGACGCACGTAAGGGCGCCTATGGACACGGTGACGGGCCATCCCCGGCGGCCCATCTCGAGCACAAGGCCCTCGCGCGTTTTTGTGATTGCCGCCCGGGCCGCCTTCTCATCCGCTTCGGGCAGGAGAAGGGCGAACTCGTCCCCGCCGAGCCGGGCCACCACGTCGGTGCTTCGCGCATGGCTCTTGATCACGGTTACCACGGTTTGCAAAAGAAGGTCACCCGTGGAGTGGCCGAAGGAATCGTTGATGACCTTGAAGTTGTCCAGATCGATGTAGGCGAGCGTAAAGGGCCGTTTGTACCTGCGCGAGCGCTCGATTTCCGAGCGCAGCGTTTCCTGGAACGACCTCGTGTTGGCCGCGCCCGTGAGATGGTCAATGCGGGCGAGCGCCTTTTCATGCTCGATTGATTTCCGAAGGGCTGAGAACAAAAGCGCGCAGGTGCCGAGGATGCCCGTGCGGGTGGCTACGTGCCAGAAAGCGTAGAAAGGGCTGGGGAAACTCTCTCCGGCCAGGATATCGGCCGTGACCCATACGCAGGCGCTGATCAGGGCACCGATCAACCCGGGCCACCTGCCCGTGGTCCAGGCCAGGAGAGAAACCGGAATCAGGTAGAAAATGGACAAAGAAAGCTCATAGCCGGTAGCGTAGTCTATCACGCCGATGGCCATGATGAGACAGAAGCCCACGGCGAGAGCAGTGGATTTGCTCCATTGGGTAAGGTCCTTTGGCAGCTTCATCCCGTTGGTTCATTGTCGGCAAAAAACCAACTGTCTCCAACTATGCTATTATTGATGAAGAATGCGCGCACGACTTCTCTGGAAAGCGGTCATACTGCTCTTTTTGCTGCCTCTCCTGCTCCTGCTGTCCTCCTGCCAGCTCCTGGGGGGGAGCACCGAGGTCACCTTTTTCAACAACACGTCTTTCGCGCTTGGCGCCATCCAGTTCGGCCCGTTGATAGTCGGCGGCGGACTGGCCCCGGGAGCCCAGACGGGCAGCTACCCTATCCCGCCAGGGCAGAACGTGTTGACCGCAGAGAGCGGAAGCGCCTGGACCACCGCGGTCCTGCTTTCCATTGCGGCCGGACACGGCTATCTCATCACGTTCAATCCCGCAGCCACCTTCTCCCAGGTGACAGTCAGCCTTGTCGCAACCAACTGAGCGGCGCCGCCAACTTTTTTCTTGCACGAAATGACCATTCCGTCGTACTCTTAATGCAGTTGCAGGAGGAAGGTGAGGCCAACCCGGCGCACCTTCCTCCTTTCTTTTCGGCGGCGAAAGGAGAGGCCAGTGGCGGTGCTCTCGAAAAGGATCGGGCTGCTGGACACAGAGAACGCGTTCAAGATCGGACCCAAGATACGTTCCCTCGAGGACCAGGGCAAAAGCGTCATCAAATGCAACCTCGGGGAGCCTGATTTCCCCGTGCCGGCCTTCATCAAGGACGAAGTCAAGAGGCAGATCGACCGGGACAATACCCATTACTGTGATCCCCAGGGGATACAGTCGCTTCGTGAGGCGGTGGCACGGCACTTCGCGAAGACGCGCGGAATCCCGGCAGACCCGCGGAGGGTCGTTGTGTTCCCGGGGGGCAAGCCGCCCATCGGTCTGAGCCAGGAAGCTTACTGTGATCCCGGTGACGAGGTGATTTACCCCAGTCCCGGCTATCCCATCTATGAATCCTTCACCCGGTACGTCGGCGCCGAGCCCGTGCCCGTCCACCTGAAGGAAGAGTCTGGTTTCACGCTTTCCGGGGCGGACATCGCCTCGGCAATCACGCCGTGGACCAGGTTGATCTTCCTCAACTTCCCTTCCAACCCAACCGGCGGCGTAGCATCCCGGGAGCAGCTTCAAGAGATCGCGAAAGTGATTCAGGAGAAGTGCCAGCCCGACGTGCGAGTTTATTCCGACGAAGTTTATGAGGACATCCTCTTCGACGGGTCCCGTCATGAAAGCATTGCCTCGTTCCCGGGGATGGAGAAGCGCACGATCGTCGTGGGCGGCGCGTCCAAGAGCTTCTCCTGGACAGGCGGCCGCATTGGCTGGGCGCTCTTCCCCACCGTCGAAGAGACGGAGGTCTTCAAAAACCTCAACATCAACTATTTCTCCTGCGTGTCGCCGTACAACCAGGAAGGAGCGCGCCTGGGACTGGAATCACCGCTTGCGGTAAAAGCAATCCGGGAAATGGTGGACGCGTTCCAGGAGCGGCGCAACCTTATCGTGGCGGGACTGTCCTCCATACCCGGGGTAAGCTGCCAGAAGCCCAAGGGCGCTTTCTACGTGTTTCCCAACGTGAGCGGCTTGTGCGAGCACCTTGGAATCTTCGAAGCCCATCGGGGCCTTCCCGCTGAAGTGAGAAAGCAGACAACTCCCTCGACGTTGCTTCAGATGTTCCTGCTTTTCGATTACCAGGTGGCCACGATGGACCGCAAGTCGTTTGGAAGGATAGGCACGGAGAACATGCACTTCCTTCGGCTCTCCATTGCCACGGACCTCGAATCCCTGAAGCAGGCGGTGGCGCGGATCGCAGAGGCGGCGCAGGACGTGAAGGGATTCGCGCGCTTCATGAAAAAGGGAGAAAATTTTTCTAGGGGGGGAAGCCATGGGCATGACTTTCGCGCCGCGCAGGGGGATCTTCATCAACATCCTCGAGGAGATGAACGGCCATGAGGGACCGCTCTCTTCGGAGGAGCTCGCCGCTTTCGAAAGGCTGGACCTCATCTATAGATCGTTGTGCTCCATGCTCTACAACTACGTTCCCACCTCGGGACACCCCGGCGGGTCCATCTCTTCGGGGCGGCTTGCCGCATCCCTTGTTTTCGACGCCATGGATTACGACACGGCCGAGCCTGACCGGGAGGACGCCGACCTCCTCTGCTACGCCGCGGGGCACAAGGCGCTCGGGCTCTACTCCCTGTGGGCTTTGCGCAACGAGGTGCTTCGGCTCGGAAACCCCGGGCTTCTTCCGCAAGAAGAGAGCCGCCAGCTTCGGCTGGAAGACCTTCTGGGCTTTCGCAAGAACCCCGAAGGCATGACCCCCCTCCTGAAAGAGCTGCGCTCGAAAGCCCTTGACGGGCATCCCACGCCGGCCACTCCGTACGTGCGCGTGGCAACGGGGGCATCCGGTGTCGGGCTGGCGGCGTCCGTGGGGCTTGCGTTCGGCGCGATGGATCGGTACGGCCGCAATGCTCCGGCAATCCACGTGGTGGAGGGAGAAGGCGGGATGACCCCGGGAAGAGTCTCGGAGGCGATGGCGGCCGCCGGCACATCCTCGCTCGCCAACCTCTTCCTTCACGTGGACTGGAACCAGGCCTCCATTGACTCCAACCGCGTGTGCCGTGACGGGGACACGCCGGGGGAGTACGTGCAATGGAACCCCATGGAGCTTGCCTGGCTCCATGACTGGAATGTCATTCAGGTCCCTGACGGCATGGACTTCCAGCAAGTCGTCGCTGCGCAAAGGCGCGCCCGACAGATCGACAACGGCCAGCCCACCGCCATCGTCTATCGGACGATCAAGGGATGGAGATATGGCATAGAAGGCAGGGCTTCCCACGGCGCCGGTCACAAGCTCTGCGCGGACGGCTACTTCGACGCCCTCCAGCCTTTCCTGGAGGGAACGACCATCAAGCTTCCCCGGTGCACGGCGGAAAACCAGAGATGCGCCGGCGGCAAGGAGCCGGGCGTGATGGACCACTGCTTCTGGGAGGCGTTGTCCCTCATCCGCGCGGAAGTGGAAAAGTCCGGGCCGCTGGTCCAGGCGATGTCCGGCCGGCTCGCCGCGGCGCGCAGCCGTCTGGAGTCCCGGAAGAGGACGCCCCGGAGCAACGCTCCGGACATCGACGTCATCCAGGCAATCGCCTCGACGCATGGCAGGGACGTTCCGGAGGAATTAAAGCTGAAGCCGGGGACCGTAACGACGCTTCGGGGAGAGCTGGGCAAGGTGCTGGGCTACTACAACAAGAAAAGCCGCGGCGCCCTGGTTGCGGCTTCCGCGGATCTCATGGGATCCACCAGCAGCAACATCATTGGCGCGGGGTTTCCCGAGGGCTTCTACAACGGTTTTGCAAACCCGGCCGCCCGGCTGCTCTCCGTGGGGGGAATCTGCGAGGACGCCATGGTGGCAGCCCTCAGCGGCATCTCCGCCTTCGGGCACAACGTGGGCGTCGGGTCCTCCTACGGCGCGTTCCTCGCCCCCCTGGGGCACGTGGCGGCGCGGCTGCATGCAATCGGCAATCAAGCCAGGCACGCCGTTTCCGGAGAACCGTATCGGCCCATGATCGTGATCTGCGCGCATGCCGGACTGAAGACCGGGGAGGACGGGCCCACACACGCGGACCCGCAGCCGCTGCAGCTCCTGCAGGGGAACTTCCCGCGCGGGACGCTCATCACCCTTACCCCGTGGGACCCGCAGGAGATCTGGTTCCTGCTGGCCGCTGCGCTTGCAAAGCGCCCAGCCGTCATTGCTCCCTTCGTGACCAGGCCGAATGAGACCGTGGTGGACCGCGCAGCGCTGGGGTTGGCACCGGCTGCCGGCGCGGTGACGGGCGTCTATAAGCTGAGGTCCGCGCAGGGAAAGAAACCTGAGGGAACCGTGACGCTCCAGGGAAGCGAAGTGGCGTACGCGTTCGTCCAGGAAGCACTTCCCCGTGCGGAGAAAGAAGGCCTTGACCTGGACGTCTTCTACGTTTCCAGCGCGGAGCTCTTCGACCTCCTGCCGCCAGCGCACCAGGAAAAGGCCTATCCCCGGAAGGCTGCCTCCCAGGCCATGGGCATCACAGGGTTCACGCTGCCCACCATGTACCGGTGGATCATGAGCGAAGAGGGACGGACGGCGACCATGCATCCTTTCCAGAAAGGCCATTACCTGGGGAGCGGGCAGGCGGATATGGTCATGCGGGAAGCAGGGCTGGACGGCAAGAGCCAGATCACGGCAATCAAGAAGTTCATAAAGAACCGATAACAAGCGGCGCCGACAAGGGCGTCCTGCTCCTATAAGAAACGCAAAAAGTGGAAAATCGTTTCCCACTTTTTTAAAGTTGATTCAGCGCTTGGCGCCAGAGAGCGTGCGGGCGACGGCGTCGTGCCATCCCGCCAGAAGACGTGACCGCACGGCTGGTTGCATCGTGCTTCTATAGATCACGGGAGATGTCCTGAGGGACGCGAGCGCGGCAAGATCTTTCCAGACGCCCACGGCCAGGCCGGCCATCATGGCCGCTCCCAGCGCAGAGGCTTCCGGCTGCGGGGAGGGAGCCACGGGGACGTCCAGGATGTCCGCCTGGAACTGCAGAAGGAACCGGTTGGTGGACGCCCCGCCGTCCACGCGAAGCTCCGTGAGCGGAACGCCGCCTTCGCCTTTCATGGCGTCCACCAGGTCACTTACCTGGTACGCAATTGCCTCCACCGCCGCGCGCGCAACGTGGGCGCGTGTGGTGTTGCGCGCCATGCCAATGATGGCCGCCCGGGCGCCGTTGTCCCAGTACGGCGCGCCAAGACCCGAGAAGGCGGGAACCAGGTAGACGCCGTTGTTGTCAGGGACCGAAAGCGCCAGGGCCTCGGACTCCGCGGAGCTTCCCAGGATGCCGAGCCCGTCACGCAGCCATGTGACGGTGTCACCGGTGGAGTGGATGTTGCCCTCGAGGACGTAATCGACGCGCCCGTCGATGGCCCATCCCACTGATGTCGCCACCGCTTTTCCGGACCCTGACGGCTGCCCGCCGATATTGATCATGATCGACGTGCCGGTGCCGTACGTCGCCTTGGCCTGACCGCGTTCGAAGCAGCACTGGCCGAAGAAGGCGGCATGGGAATCCCCCAGCATGCCGGTGACGGGAAGCTCGTCGAAGGCGCCCTCAACGGTGGTGCTTCCAAAAACGTTGTTTGACCGCTCGATGCGCGGAGCCATGCTTCGGGGGATGTCGAACAGGCGCAGAAGCGCATTGTCCCAATCCAGGGCGGCCAGGTTCATGAGCATGGTTCTGGAGGCGTTGGTCGGATCTGTGGCATGGACCCGGCCCCCGGTGAGCTTCCACAGGAGCCAGGAGTCCACCGTCCCGAACGCAAGCGCTCCGTCCCGCGCCCGCTCTCGAGCGCCCGGCACATTGTCCAGGATCCACCGGATCTTGCTGGCTGAAAAGTACGGGTCCAGGGGCAGGCCGCTCCTTGCCTTGACCTCGGCCTCCCGACCGGCCTCCTTCAGGCGTTTGCACAGCTCGGCGCCTCTTTGATCCTGCCAGACAACCGCGTTGTAAACCGGCTTTCCGGTGGCCCGGTCCCAGACAACGGCAGTCTCCCGCTGGTTCGTGAGCGCAAGCGCGCAGACTCTCCCCTTTTCGGCGCCAAGGGTCCGGGCCGCTTCTTTCACTACGGAAACGGTGTTTGCATACAGCTCTTCGGGGTCATGCTCGACCCAGCCCGCCTGCGGGTACAACTGTCGGTGCTCCATGCTGCTTCGGGCGACGACGGCCGCGGAGGAATCGAAGATGAGCGCTTTGGTGGCGGAGGTGCTTTGATCCACAGAAACGATGAGAGGGCGCGCGGGCAAGTCCCTCATGATGTCCGCCTGCTCGAGCTCACCGGTTGTAGAAGCAGTCCCACGTCAGGTACTTCGTGACGGCCTCGTTCACCGCCCGCGCGTGATGTCCACGCACCATGGCCGTGTGATGCTCGTAGCCGTTGGAGCAGAGATGGTCCATGAGCTGCTGCAGCCGCGGCACCCTGCACACGGCAATGCCGCCCGCCATGGGGAAAGGATCATCCGTGAAATCTCCCTCACCGATGTAGGCGCGGACCTTCCCATGAAGGTCATCCGTGGACATACGGAAATACGTCATGGGCCCTGAGCGCACCTTGCCTTTGATTGCACCGAAGCTGCGCTCCCGGCCGAGCGTCTCCCCCAGGACATCAAGCTCCGATATCTCGATCTCACCGCCCACGAAGCCCTTGGGAAAGTTGCCGCAGTGCGTGCAGACGCACATGTCCCTGTCCTCACCGTAGTTGTTGTTCCAGTCCAGGAGCGCTGACGGAATGCCGGCAGCCAGCGCCAACGCGTACATCGATATGGCCCCTGCGATGTCGACCTCGCAGGCGCCGGGGATGAGCTCCTCCCCCATCATGCTCATGACGGTGCAGGTTGCGCACCCGTAATTCAGCTGGATGGAGCTCCAGCATTGGACGGAGAACGCGTCCAGCTTGTTTTTCAGCACCCAGTCGCGTATCACCAGGGACAGCTTTGCGTTCTTCACCACGCTCGGGACGGGGATGGCCTGGGGAATCTTCCCATACGCGCGGATTTCAGCCACCTTCGCGGCTACCTCAGAGGCGTCATCAGGGACCCTCTCCGCGGCGAAAATGATTTCGGAGAGATCAACGGGTACCACGGTGATCCCTGACGCCTGCAGGAGGCGCTCGCTCACCCTCATGGTCTGGAACGGGGCGGGGCGCGCGCCAATTGCGCCGATGCGCGCCTTGCGCAAGCCGTTTGCCACGCGGCAGACGCTCGCGAAGTACCGCAGGTCCGACTCGAAGGATGCGCTGTCGATGGGGCTCGTATGCAGGCTGGTGTTCGTGAACGGAATGCCGTACGTGTAGAGGTTGTTGCACACGGAGAGCTTCCCGCAGAAAGCGTCCCGTCGGTGCTTGAGGTCGACCTTGTCCACATCGTCATCACAGGCGTGGACGAGCACGGGGACCGCCAGACGGGACTCCTTCAGCGTCGTGACAATGCCGATCTCATCCCCGAAGTTCGGCAACGTCACGATGATCCCGTCGATCCTGGACTCGTTCTCACGAAAAAGCCTGGCGCATTTCTGCGCGTCATCGATGGTTTCAACCACCCCGGTCGGCGTGGCGTCCGCGGGAAGGACAACGGAGTCGAACCCCAGGGCTTTCAGCTTGCCGAGAATCTGCGTCCTTCCGGCTCGCGCGAGCTCGGGGTTGAAAAATGCGCGCGTTCCCACAATGACGCCGAAGGTCATCTTGCTATTCATGCGACGTCTCTCCTTGATCAGCAATGATCACCCTGAGTCCCAGCGCCTCGAACCGCTCACGCGTCTGGGGGGATATCCCGGAATCGATGATGAGGCAGTGGACCTGCTCTATTCCCCCCAGCGAGGCGAAGCTGTGCACCCCGATCTTCGTGGAGTCCGCCACAAGATAGACTTCACCGGCGGACCTGATCATGGCTTTCTTCACCGGGATGTCGCTCAAGCCGGGGTAGGTCAGCTCGTCGTTCTCCGAAATCCCGCCGGTGGCGAGGAAGAGCTTGCTGACGTGGATCTGGGAGAAGAAAGCCGCCGCTCTCTCCCCGGTCAGGGACAGCGTGGGCGGCTTGAACTCGCCGCCGGTAACCATGACTTCGAACGTCGGATTGGCCCCGACGATGAGGGCGATGTTGAGCGCGTTCGTGATGATGCGCAGGTTCTGCCTGCCCATGAGGTTGCGGGCAACCTCCGTGGCGGTCGAGCCCGAGTCGAGGATGAGCGACTCCCCGTCAGAGACGAGCGCGGCCGCCGCCCGTCCGATGATCACCTTCTTGTCGAGGTTCTCCGAGTGCTGGAGAGACAGCGTGCGCACCTGCTGGGGAATGGTTTTGAGCACCGCTCCCCCGTGGCTTCGGATGACGAAATCATCAGCTTCCAGCCGCTCCAGGTCCTGGCGTATGGTTGGTTCCGACACCTCGAAAAGCTGACTGAGGAACTTGACCCGAGCGCTCCCCTCTTCCTGGATCAGCTCCAGGATCCTGCGTCTTCTCTGCTCGGCAAGCATATTATTTCGGTCGTCCATCCCTTTGGTTTATCTTACCATAGAGCTTTTCTGCTGTCAAAAGGAATCGAAAATTACTGAAAACATTCCTACGTAATATTTACGAATATTTTCGATTTTTTTCTTGACAACCCGCTCCGGCCATGATTACGCTCTAGAACGGATCGCGCGAAGCGCTATATCCCCAGGAGCAATACGATATGGCTACTGCCGCAGGAACTCGCAAGTACACGCGGGTCGCTGTCCCGGTTGGGATCGTCGTGGTTCTCGTCATCTTGTGGTTCACCGGCTTGCTGGCAACGGTGAAGCCAATCGGCTCCGCGCAGTCCCTCGCGGCTGTCATGGAGGGCGGGACCGCCTTCGACAGGGTGAAGTTCGTGGACGGCATCTGGGAGTCCAAAGTGATCCCCACCGTGGATCAGAAAGCAGTCAGCCTTGACGAGCTGTTCCCCGCCATCCAGAAAAGCCCCGAGGACGCCGTGAAGCAACACGGCAACAACATCGGCGGCGCTTTCAACTTCCTCGTCCAGTTCGTCGGCACGGTGGCAGCGGTGGACACGAAGTCCCTCACGGGCACCGTGACCGTGCAGGCCGACTACGCGGGCGGGCGCATGCCCGTGAAGCTCCAGATAGGCCCCATCATCCTGGGCACAGCGCTTCGTGACGCCGTGAAGTTCATCTCGTTCGAACAGTTCGCAAACCAGATGCAATATGGCGGCGTCTCGGACGAGCTGAACGGCCGTGTGGCAAAGGACGTGATTTCCAAGCTGGACCTGAAGAACCTCGTTGGCAAGAGGATTTCGGTGAAAGGCGCCTTCACGTATGACACGGCGAACCCCAAGGATGTCCTCGTGACACCCGTCATCGTCTCCGCGGAGTAGGCATGGCTGAGGAGGTAGTTCTTCGCGCCGAAGGGGTTACGAAGGTCTTCCCCGGCACCGTGGCCTTGAGCGGCGTTGACTTCAACACGTACGCGGGCAAGGTGAACATCCTCGTCGGGGAAAACGGGGCGGGAAAGTCAACGCTCATGAAGATCATCGCGGGAGCGGAGCTGCCCACGAAAGGCACGCTCACCATGGACGGCAGGGCTGTGCGGTTTCCCACTCCCATTGAGGCGCAAGCCCACGGGATCGGGATCATCTACCAGGAGCTTGACCTGTGCGCCAACATGTCGGTTTCCGACAACATGTTCCTTACCCGGGAGATCGCGCCGCGCAACGTCATCAACTTCAAGAAGCAGAAAGAGATTGCAGCGCAGATCCTCGGCCGCCTTGAGCACCGCATTGACCCTGACCGGAAAGTCGGGGACCTCGGGGTGAGCGCGCAGCAGATCGTGGCAATTGCCAAGGCGCTCGTCCAGAACGTGAAGATCCTCATCATGGATGAACCGACCTCCGCCCTGACGGGCAACGAAGTTGCCATCCTCTTTCGGGTCATCCGGGAGCTCAAGAGCCAGGGCGTTGCCATCATCTACATCTCCCACCGCCTGGAGGAGGTGCTTCAGATCGGGGATTACATCACCGTCCTGCGTGACGGCAAGGTGCAGGCGGAAGAGCGCGTGGAGAGGGTGGACATCAACTGGATCATTGAGAAGATGGTCGGGAAGACCCTCTCCGCCTTCCTGCCGCGCGCGGAGCATGAGGCGCGCAAGGTCATCCTGGAGGTGCGCTCCCTCTCCTACACCCGGCCCGAGGGTGGAATGTACGTGGAGGACTTTTCCTTCCAGGTCCACGCCGGAGAGATCGTGGGCTTGTACGGCCTCATGGGCGCGGGAAGGTCGGAGCTCCTCGAATGCCTCATCGGGCTGCATCCGGAGGCGGGCGGGCAGGTCACCGTGGATGAGCAAGGCGTGTCGCAGGGCATGAGCGTGGACGAGCGCATTGCCCTCGGGCTGATCCTGGTGCCGGAGGACAGGCAGGCCGCGGGAATAGTGCAGTCCATGACCGTGGCCAACAACATGACGCTTGCCAGCCTGGCCAGCTATACGCGCATGGGCGTGCTCCCCCGCAAGGCCGGGGCCGCGGAAATCCTGAAAATGCTCGCCGACCTTTCCATACGGGTTTCCTCCCCGGAGCAGCTGATCACCGCCCTGAGCGGCGGAAACCAGCAGAAGGTGGTTGTGGCCAAGGCGCTCCTGACGCGGCCCAAGGTCCTTCTCATGGACGAGCCGACACGGGGCATTGACGTGAACTCGAAGTCCGAGATCTTCGTGATCATGAACGACCTGGCTCGCGGCGGGATAGGGATCCTGTTCGCTTCCTCCGAGCTGAAGGAGATCACCGCGCTCTCCGACCGGGTGCTCGTGATGGCGCGGGGAAGGCTCACGGGAGATTTCCGACGTGGGGCGTACACGGAAGCGGACCTCGTGAACGCGTCCGCAAAAGACCGGGCCGGCAACGGCTCAAAAATCTGACGGGTGAGAGGGTTGCAGTCTATGCAAAAGAGCGAAGGAATCGCCTTGCGGCCTCCCCTGAACGTGAAGCTGCTCCTGCTGCGCTTCCGCACCGTGATCGCGCTCCTGGTGATCATCGTCATCTTCACCATTCTCTCCAACACGTTCCTCACCATGCAGAACATCCTCCTCATGACGCGCCACGTGGCCATCAACGCATTCCTCGCTATCGGCATGACGCTCGTCATCGTGTCAGGGGGGATCGACCTGTCGGTAGGCTCCATCCTCGGGCTGTGCGGAATGATCGTTGGCTACCTCATTGACGCGGGCATTCCTCTCCACCTCTTCGGCGTGGTGGTCTACTTCCACACGTGGTTCATCATGGTGATAGCAATTGCCGCGGGAGCGCTCATCGGGTCCGCCAACGGCCTCATCATCACGCGGCTCAATGTGGCCCCCTTCATTGCAACCCTCGGCATGCTCTACGTGGCGCGCGGGTTCGCGCTCCTCAGCAACAACGGCTCCACGTTCCCGTTCCTGAGCGGCCAGCCAGGGCTGGGTAACCAGGGTTTCCCGTTCCTCGGTGAAGGGGACATCCTCGGGGTGCCGGTGCCCATCTGGCTCCTCCTGATTGTCGCGCTCATTGCCGCCTTTGTGACCAACCGCACGCCCTTTGGCCGGCACATCTACGCGGTGGGGGGCAACGAGCGGGCTGCCAGGCTCTCCGGCGTCCGGGTGAACGCCATACGCTTCTACGTCTACGTGATCTCTGGAGCGCTCGCCGCCCTGAGCGGCCTGATCGTGACGTCGCAGCTAGTGGCGGCGCACCCCGCCTCAGGGGAAACCTATGAGCTGAACGCCATTGCAGCGGCGGTCCTCGGGGGCACCTCCCTCATGGGAGGGCGCGGCACCATCGGGGGCACCATCATCGGCTCGTTTGTCATTGGGATCCTTGCGGACGGCCTGGTCATGGTCGGAGTTTCCGACTTCTGGCAGATGGTCATCAAGGGCGTCGTCATCATCGTGGCGGTGGCCATTGACCAGCTCCAGGTGAACATCTCCCGGGTCGCCGCAATCCAGGAAGAGCGAAGGGGGTGATGAAAAGGAAAGAACCGACATCGAGGACAAGGAGGCAAGGGACTTTCGCGAGTTTCCATTCCACTTTGAGAGGAGAAACAACCATGAGAAAGAACAAGGTGACGCTGATTCTGCTCCTTGCGGCATCAGTATTCCTTCTGACATCCACAATCGCCTTCGCAGGCGGGGCCAAGGAAGGCGGCGCGACGGGCGGAAAGAAGCTCATCGCCGTCATCACGGCATCACTGGACAACCCCTTCTTCGTCACGATGATGAACAGCGCGAAGGGGGAGGCTGAGAAGCTCGGCTATGACACCATGACCGTCAGCCACAACGACAACGTCGACACGCAGAACCAGCTCTTCGACACCGCCATCGCCAAGCACGCTGCGGCGATCATCCTGGACAACGCGGGGGCAGACGCCTCCGTGGCCGCCATCCAGAAAGCGCTGAACGCCGGCATCCCGACGTTCTGCGTGGACCGCGAGATCAACGCCAAGGGGATTGCCAAGGCGCAGATCGTCTCCAACAACTTCCAGGGGGCGACGCTGGGGGCCACGTATTTCGCGCAGCTCATGGGCCAGAAAGGCAACTACGTGGAGCTTACCGGCAAGGACTCGGACACCAACGCGCACGTGCGCTCTGACGGATACCACAGCATCCTCGACAAGTTCCCTGACATGAAGATGGTGGCCCAGCAGACCGCCAACTGGGACCAGACCCAGGCGTACAGCGTCATGCAGACCATCCTCCAGGCGCACCCTGACATCACGGGCGTCATCAGCGGGAACGACACCATGGCAGTCGGCGCCGAAGCCGCCCTCATCGCGGCCAACCGACCCGACATCATCGTGGTGGGCTTCGACGGCAGCCCGGATGCTGCCACCTCCATCGTGAAGGGCCAGATGAAAGCCACCGTGCTGCAGCCCATCGTCCAGCTGTCAGTGCAGGCCGTTGACCAGGCGGACAAGTTCCTGAAGACCGGCTCCACCGGCATGGATGAGAAGCAGACCGTCAACTGCATCCTCATCACCAAGGACAACGCGGCGAACCTGCACAACTTCGTTTTGTCAGGATCCTGATCCACGGGCGCAGTCCGGGGAGGACCCTCTTCCCCGGATCGCCCCAATGTATTGAAGGAAGAGAAGAAATCCGTGAAAGACCTTCGACGCCTCTCGGTCACGCTGAGGCAGAGGCTCCTTGAAATCATCTACGGCGCGGGCGGAGGCCACACGGGCGGCTCCCTTTCGTCCCTGGACATTCTTGTCACGCTCTATTTTCACGTCATGAAGCACCACCCGGAGGACCCTTTGTGGCCGGAGCGTGACCGCTTTGTCATGAGCAAGGGCCACAGCGTGGAAGGCTACTACTGCGTGCTCGCGGAGGCCGGCTACTTTCCCGACAAAGAGCTGGACACCTACGGCAAGTTCAATTCCCGCCTCTTCGGGCATCCCACAATGAAGACTCCCGGCGTTGAGATCCCCACCGGCGCGCTGGGGCACGGATTGTCGGTGGGCGTCGGGATGGCGATTGCGGGCGCGCGGGATGGGGCCGCCTACAAGGTCTACGTCCTCATGGGGGACGGAGAGCAGGCGGAAGGAAGCGTCTGGGAGGCCGCCATGGCGGCTTCCCACTACCGCCTCGGCAACCTCATCGGCATCATCGACAACAACAACCTGCAGATCAGCGGGAACGTTGACTCCATCATGCGCATTGCCTCCCTGAGCGAGCGATGGTCGAGCTTCGGCTGGAAAATCCACGAGGTGGACGGGAATGACATCCTGGCGCTTACGCGGCTTTTTGACCGGCTCCCCGATGATCCCGAGAAGCCGCACCTTGTGATTGCCCACACCGTCAAGGGCAAGGGGGTTTCGTTCATGGAAAACAACGCGGCGTGGCATCACCGAGTGCCCACCCCGGAGGAATATGCAAAGGCGCAGGCCGAGCTTGCCGCATCCCTGGCGGGAGGCCGGTAAGCCATGTCGAGTGCGCCGGGAAAAAGCTGCAGGCACGCCTTCACGGAAACGCTGCTGGAGATGGCGCGCAAGGACGCGCGCATCATGGCCGTGACCTCCGACGCAAAGGGCTCCGTGACGCTGGGGGATTTTGAAAAGAGCCTGCCGCGGCAGTTCCTCGAGCTGGGGATCGCGGAGCAGAACACCGTTGGCGTTTCAGCCGGGCTGGCGCGTAGCGGCAAACGCCCGTTCGTGTGCGGCCCCGCTTCTTTCTATTCGGCCCGGGCCATCGAACAGGTCAAGAATGACGTTGCCTACGCCAACTCCAACGTGAAGATCATTGGCGTGAGCGGCGGAGTGAGCTACGGCGCGCTGGGGAGCACGCATCATTCCCTCCATGACATTGCGTTCATGCGGGCCATCCCGAACCTCACCGTGCTCCTCCCGTGTGACAACGCGCAGACAAGGGAGGTCACACGGTTCCTTGCCGTGCATGACGGACCCGCCTATATGAGGGTCGGACGCACCCCGGTTCCGGACGTTTATGCGGACGGCTCTGCCTGCTTTGCTTTCGGGAAAGCCGGTCTGCTCCGCGAAGGAAGAGACTGCACGATCATTGCCGCCGGGGAGGCTGTCTTCCACGCGCTGAAAGCAGCGGACGAGCTTGCGCGCGCTGGGGTGAAAGCGCGGCTCCTCGACATGCCCACGTTGAAACCAATCGACTCCGAGGCGGTGGTTGCGGCGGCGAAAGAGACCGGAAGCATCGTCACCGTTGAGGAGCACGGCATCCACGGCGGGTTGGGGGCGGCCGTGGCGGAGATCGTTGTCCAGAGCCGGCCCGTTCCCATGAAGATGATCGCGTTCCCTGACGAGTTCGTCCCCGCGGGCAGCTCCGCGGAGCTGTTCGCCCACTATGGAATCACCGGACCATCAATCGCAAAAACGGTACGGGAGTTCCTTGCGCAACTGGACGCGCGCCGGGCTTTCCAGTAGTGTAAGCTCCGACAGGGGGGACGCCATGTCGGTCACATCGACAGTTCAAAAAGCTCTCGAGCAAAGCAAAGGCATCCTGCGGCTGGCTCCGAACTGGGTGCCTCGGTCATTCTGCATTCCCGGCGTGACGGAAAACGCGGCGAAGCACTTCGGCCCGGGCAATCCCGACCTGAAGCCGTAGACAGGCGCGGGCCGGACGCGGGCTGACACACGTGAGTGACAGCGGCTCATCGGAGGGAAGATACCTCGCGGCCCGAACCCACGTGAGCCGCGTGAGCCGCGCAATCAAGCCTGCAATCGAGACACGGTCCTACGTGGCATACCTCCTGCGGGAACGCGGAAAGGTGAGGGAGTTCGGCTCCCGCACCCACGTCCTTGCCGCGGGTCTCTGGCCTCCGGGGATGACTCTCGACGCGCAGCTCACGGCGTTCCTGTCCCGGCAGGTCCAACCCTGGGCAGTGGAGCTTTCCTCCCGCCTTGCCCCCGTGCTGGAAAACGGCTGGCTCTACCTGACCCCCCGGCAGTACAATCTCATTGCGCTCCTGTCGAAACTGTGCAGCCGGCTTCAGGCCTTTGATTTCGCGCGGCTCAACCTGCGGGACAGGAACCTTATCGACAGGCTCCGGCGCATCGAGAGCCTCTTTCTGCTGCTGCAGCAGGACCCGGAGAACCTTGGCGTGATCCTCTCCGCGCTGCGCGCCCACCATGAGAAGCAACAGGAAGGACAAGGAGAGGTGGATTCGTCGCACGCGCTGGTCATCCGTCTCCTGACGGAGGACTGCACGCTGCCCTCGCTGCACAACTGCCTGATCGGCTTCAACATCTTCAAGCACCGCCGGTTCCTCTCTCTCCACGACCTCATGCGGCAGGGGCTCGGGGAGACGGTGGACATTATCGGCTTCGACTGCGAGCCCCGCGTGCAGGAGCGTATTGAAGCGTACCTTTCCGACGCCCTTTCCTCGATGAAGGAGCTGCATGGCCAGCTGCAGGAGGCGCGCCGGGTCAATCGGTATATCGCCGTGGATGATCAGGCACGGCCCGTGGCTGCGGCGCTTTGGGAGATCTACAAGGCGGGAGAGTCGCGCGAGCCGCTTGACTTCGACGCGGACCAGGAAAACCTCGTGCCTTTCCTCTCGCGGCTCATCCGCGGCTTCGACCGGACCTTTTCCCCGCTCTTGGGAGGATCATGCCTGCTCTCGGAGGGAAGGGCCACCGTCTTCGCGCGCTCGTTCTTCGAGCTGGAGCTCACACGGCTTCGAACTCTGGCGGGAAAACTGGAAAAAGACGTATTTCACCTCACCCGATTCCCCCTCCACCGCTATCTGCACCTGAAAAGCGCGAGGCTCGAAGCCGCGGGGAACGAGGGAGAGGTGACGGACCTCATTGGTGAGAGCGTCGGATGCCTCGTGGATGTCGGCCAGACGATATCGAAGGTGCTGTCCTTGCGAGTGAGCCCCAGCAAGCTCCCCGCGGGCCAGGCGGCGGAAACCATCGAGGCGCTTCAGCCCATCGTTCTTCGCGGCAAGGCATTTTCCCTCCCTCATGAGAATGAACGCTTCCGGGCGGGAACTTCCCTGGCGGGCAAGACGGTTGCCGAAGCCCTCAGCGCCGCGGCCACCGTCTGCTTCACCACCGGGATGCTTTTTCAGGATGACTTCATCGTCATGTTCGTCGGCAAGGAGACGAAGCTCGAAGACGACGTACGCCAGAGGATGAAGCTCATGGAGCATCTCCTCGACCCCGAGCAATATCGGCAGACCTCGGCGCAGTTCGTGTGAGCCCGGGGCGCGATCTACATCAGGGAGCCTTTTTCCTGCATCACGCTGTATTTCCCGGCGCCAATAAGGAAAATGACGAGAGCCGTCAGCAGATAGAACGCTTCCGTCTCCAGCCCCCAGGCACCGGTCTGCCGGATCACCAGGGTATTCCGGTAGGCTTCCAGCGCAATTGCCACGATCATGTTGATGATCACCACCAGGGAGGCGACCCTCGTCCAGAGGCCGACGATGATGAACAGCGGGGCAATGACCTCGCCGGCGTACACAAGGTAGGCAATGAAAGACGGAACGCCGTGCGAGGCAAGCGCCCCGCCGATGAACGAGACCCCGTGAATGATCTTGGCTGTCCCGTGGAACAGGATCAGTCCCGCGGTGGTCAGGCGGAGGATGAGTTTCCCAATATCTTCCATAATGTGCAAAAATGCTGCTCCCGGGCTGGAGGAGTCAAGCGTAACCGCGTGGAGTCGGCGTGCAAGAACGGCGTGCGCCTCCGCCATTCCTCTCTACCTCCGCCACGTCGTCTCACGCATCCGCGGGAACGAGCGGGTCGAAGGGGTGGATCTGCGTCGGCAAGGCCCTCTCGGGCAGGGCCTCCAGAATTGTAGAGAATTGTCATTTTTGCTTAAGTTACGTTGTAAATATTCAGTCATTTTTCGGTATATATATTCCCTGCATTCTGTCAAAGCCGTTATTATTCCCTCGGGGAGAAAAATACCCAATGGAGAATGAGCAGGACGAGCACGTCCAATTCATGCAGATGGTCCTCGAGGAGAACCCTAATCCTGTCCTCTGCGTCTCCCATGACGGGAAGCTCCTGTATGCGAACAAGGGAAGCTGGCTGCTCATGGAGTATTGGAAGACAAAGATCGGTGACATCATACCCCTGGAATGGAAGGACATCATTCAGCACGTCCTCGAAAGCCGGCGGGAGAAAGAGGTGGAGATCACCATTGGCGTCAAGACGCTGCTTCTCCACATCGTCGCCATCGATGGCGGAAGCGGATGCATCAACGTGTACGGGATGGACGTGACGAGACGGCGGCACGTGGAAGAGAAGCTCCGGTTGAACGCACAGGTCATCGACAACACCACCGAAGGGATCATGATCACCGACACAGACTTCCGCATCATCGAGATCAACAGGGCTTTCTCCGCAATCACGGGCTACGGTCGGGAGGAGGTCCTGGGGGAACCGGTGATGAGCCTCCACACGGGCCCGCAGGAAACCGGTTTCTACGAGGGAATCTGGGAAATCGTGAGGATCCGCGGGAGCTGGCGCGGCGAGGTGTGGGACCGCAGGAAAAACGGGACCGTCTATCCGAAGTGGCTGTCCGTCAGCCCGGTGGCGGACGAACGTGGAGAGATCCGCAGGTTCGTGGCCATCTTCTCCGACATCACGCCCATGAAGAAATCGGATGAGCAGCTCTACCACATGGCTCATTTCGACAGCCTGACCGGGCTCGCAAACCGTCGCCAATTCCATGACCTTCTCGGGCGCGCGCTCAAGAGCGCACGGCGGAGGAACGAGGGGGTCGGGGTGATGTTCATCGACCTGGACTCCTTCAAGGAAGTGAACGACACCTTTGGTCATCAGGCCGGTGACCAGCTCCTGCAGGAGATCGGAAAAAGAATACGATGTACCGTGCGGGAGACGGACGTCGTGGCCCGGCTGGGCGGGGATGAGTTCACGGTCATCCTCGGAAGCCTTCAGGACACCGAGTCGGTTGGCCCCATTGCGCGGAAGCTCCTGGATCGGATTTCGCAGCCGGTGACGGTTGGACAGAACGAGGTACGGGTCACCTCCAGCATTGGCATCTCGATGCTTGCGGAGGACACCGCGGATCCCGACGTCCTCATCCAGAACGCCGACCTCGCCATGTACCGCGCAAAGGCGGAGGGAAAGAACACCTTCCAGGTCTTTTAGGGGGTCGCTCCTCGCGGCTTTGCGGTTTCCTTGGGCGGTCAGCGAATCAATACGATCTGCAGGTCGCAGACGTTCGTGCCCGTAGGGCCCGTTGTGAACAGGCCGCCGAGCTTCTCAAGGAGTGTGTTGGAATCATTTTGCCGAAGGGCGTCGGCAACGTCGAGATGCCCGGCGCAAGCTTCCCCGACCATCGAAGGAAACGCAAAGCCGCCGGCCGCGTCGGTCGGACCGTCTTCGCCATCGGTTGAAAATGAAAGGAGAGAAGCGTCAGCAAACAGGGTCGGATCCTTCTCCATCTCGAGAAGAAACGCCAGCGCCAGCTCCTGGTTCCTCCCGCCCTTCCCGCCGCCCCGAACGGTCACGGTGGTTTCACCGCCGCTCAGCAGGCACGCGGGACGGGGGCAGGGAACGCCCGAGGCCGCCACGTTCCCGGCAATGGCGGCCAACACGCGCGCGGCCTCCCTCGCCTCGCCAGCAAGGCGCGAGGTCAGAACGAGGGAGTTGTACCCGAGGCGCTTCGCCTCTGCAGCGGCGGCTTCCAGCGCAAGCAGGTTTGTGCCCGCCAGGAAGTTGAAAGAGGAGGAGAGCTCCGCGGTTCCCGGCTTCGGGGTTTCAGGAATCTTCCCTTCTTTGCCCGCCTGAAGATGCTCACGGACCGCGCTCGGAAGAGCCGCGGAGATCCCGTAACGTTCAATGATGGAAAGGGCCTGCCCGTATGTCGTCGCGTCAGGGCAGGTCGGCCCGGAAGCAACCGTCGGGAGGTCGTCCCCCACCACATCGGAGAGAACGATGTTGGCGGACGTGGCCGGCCAGATGCGCCGTGACAACCCGCCGCCGGCAAGCAGGAGGAGGTGCTTGCGGATGCAGTTGATTTCAGCGATCTCGGCCCCGCATGACAGGAGTTGCCGGTTGGTCTCCTGGATGTCGGCCAGCGTTACGCCCGCTCCGCGGGGCGAGCCAAGAAGGGAGGAACCGCCTCCTGAGATCAGTGTGATGACGAGCGTTCGAGCATCCGCTTCGCCTGCCAGGTCCGCCATCATCCGCGCGGCGCGCACGCTGTTTTCATCCGGCACCGGGTGTCCGCCGCAGACCTGTCGAATCCTCTGGAGCGGCGCTTCCTGACCGGGCTTGACGACGATCAGTCCCTTCGTTATTCGAGACCCCAGCGCGTCTTCCGCCGCCTGCGCCATGAGCCCGGTCTGCTTTTCCGAAGCCCAGAACGAAAACATTCGAAAACCCTGAGAGGTCGAAGTCACGAGCGGCGCCGGCGACGCTGATGCGCACGAAGTTGCCCTCGACTCGCAGGCTCCGCGCGACGATTGCGCGCGGGTCCACCGCGGCCAGGGACGCCCGGGCAATTGTCACGAGGTCACTTCGGTGGTCAACGCTTTTCCGGTCCACGGGCTCGACTGTACACCGTTGCGCGCCCGAGGACCATCAGTGGGCGTTGATGTGCATCCGGCTGTACAAGGAGCGGAACTTTTTCGGGGAGAGGCCGGTCAGCCGCTTGAACATCCGGCGGAAATACCCGGGATCGGAATATCCGCAGGCAAAGGCGATCTCATTGATGTTCTTGCGGCCTTCCGTGCGCAGCATGACCCGCGCAACGGCAATCCGCTTGAGATGCACCGCTCCGAGGATGGATGTGTCGCGATGCCGGCGGAACACCCGCTCCAGGTAGTCGGCGCTGCGGCGGAAGTCCCGCGCAATGGATGAGGTGGTGATGGGCTCCCGGAAGTTCCTGTCGATATAGGCCTGGATCTCATGGGCAAGGGGCGCTTGCTCCCGGGCCCGGGCGGCTGCCCGAGGCATCCATTCCCGCTCCAGGACGCTCGCTTCAACGAGCATCAAGGCCACGAGGTGGGCCGCGCTCACCGGGTCCAGGATTCCCGACTCCTGGTCCGAGATGAAACGGCAGAACATCTCCGTCAGCAGCTCGGGGTCGCGGACGTCCGCCACGCGCGGCACCCGCATGGTGGAGCGGGGCGCGGAGGTCTCATGAACGCGGAAATGGACCCAGTAGAAGTGGAGGTCAGGGGCGTAGGGAAGACGTCCTCCGTGCCTGTGGCCCGGGAAAAGCAGGAGCGCCTGGTTGGCAGCCGCGTGAAGGTTGTCGTTCTCTTCGAACATGTCGAGGCTGCCCTGTGCCACGAAGATCAGCTCATGAGAATCTATGACGCGCGTGGGATGGATTCCGAAACCGGGGGACACGAAAAGCCCTCCATTCAGGGCCTCGATCCCGTTGGAAAGGACGAACCGAAACCGCCCGTCGGTTGCGCTCACGCGGCCTCCCGGCTCATCCCGCCCGCGTAAGGCCGCCGGCGGCGCGCGCGGAATTGGCGGAATTGATGGTGCGGAAACGGACGGGGGTCATGTTGGTGGTCCGCTTGAAGACGCGGCGGAAGTACGCCGCGTCCCCGTAGCCGCACTGGGCTGCTATCTCCGACACGCGCACCTCGCGCTGAAGGAGGAGCTGCGCGCGCGCCTCGCGGATGCGCCGGAGGTGGATGGCGCTCCGCACGGAGATCCCCCTCTCCCGACGGTACGCCCTCTCCAGGTAGCCGGGGCTGTAGCGCAGCTCACGCGCAATGTCGTGGGTGCAGATGGGCTCCCGGTAGTGGGCTGCGATATGCGCGTCCACCATGGAGGCTATCGTCTCGAGCCCCGAGCTGACGGGCCGGGCCTCGAGGGATCCTCCCGCCGCGGAGGCGAACTCGCAGAGAATGAGCACAAGCAGGTTGTACAGCGCCCACGGCGTCGACCGGCGCCGCCGTTGCTCGGTCATGTAGCGGCGCAGCAGGTCCGTGAGCCTTTCGGGGCAGGCAACCGTTCCCCGCGCCGGGACGGTGAGCGGGCGGGCGGCAGCCCTGGCTCCGTGGGGAGCAGCCTTGAACTTCAGCGCGTAAAACTCGGCGCCTGCCCCGCGGTGGAACACGATGGTCCGCGGCGCCTCACAGTGCAGGAGCGTCGCCTCCCGCGCCGAAAGCGCCGTGACGGACTTCTCCGAGGCCACCGCAATGTCGCCCCGAGCGACAAACACAAAGAGGTAGGAGTCGGTAAGCCTGAGCGTCCTTGTCTCCAAGGAGCCCGCGGGAACGAAGAGCGAACCCGTGGGCTCGAGAGCAGCGGCCTGCCCCAACTCGAGGCCGTTCATTCCCGCACCCATACCGTCATCTCACCTGGCAGCCGGTTGGCCCACGCGTAATAGGGAATGAAGACCAGATCCTTCGAGGCGAGCGGAGTTCCTCCGCCGTTCATGCCGTAGAGCCCGGCCGGCGGCGTCGTGCCGTCCCAAACCCGTCCCCTCCCCGTCACCACGACAACGCCTCCGAGGATGTCACTACGGAGCGTCGAGTCCAGGCGTACTCCGGGGGGAAGAACGGCCGTGTGCAGGAACGGTCCGTTATCAGCCTCCTCAAGGCAATAGACCACGGGGCCTCTCTGCACCGCCACCTTGCCGTACGCGGCTTCGACCCGGGGGTCCGCGTGGACGCGCTCCGCGGGCATGGGGAGGGTAAGCCGCACCTGGTCTCCCCGACTCCAGCGCCTCGGGACGTGCGCGTATCCCTTTTCCATTGCGCGTCGGAGATCGACCTTGGCCCCGTTGAGCCGAAGCGATGGCGTGCGGCACCAGGCGGGTATGCGGATGGCCAGGTCAAGCTCCACGGATGCGTCCGCCGTAAACTCGAGGGCAACTTCCTCCGACCAGGGGTACTCTGTCTGCTGGCGGAACGCCACCGCATGACCGTCCACTGTGCAGGAGACGCTGCCATCATGGAAAAGATCGACATAGAGCGCGCCGTCGCCAAGATGGCAGACGTATTCCCCCAAAGACGCGAGGAGCCGGGCGATGTTCGGCGGACAGCAGGCGCAGCCGTACCACGGCTGGCGGCGGTATTTCACGAAGTGGCGACTGGGGTTCTTCTCTGCGGCATCCGGGCGCACCGACAGCGGATTCACGTAGAAATAGCTTTGCCCGTCGAGCCCAAGGCCGCTCAAGATCCCGTTATACAGCGCCCGCTCCATGACCTCCGCGTACCCGGCGTCATGGCGCAGGCGGGCCATCCGGGAGCCGAACAGGAAAAGCCCGATTGCCGCGCACGTCTCCGCGTAGGCCGTGTCGTTGGGAAGATCGAAGTCCGCGCCGAACGCCTCATTGCGGGCTGAAGCGCCGATGCCTCCGGTGACGTACATCCTTCGGGTGGTTGCGCTCTCCCACAGCCTGTCGCACGCGAGGCCAAGCTCCCGGTCCTGGGTTTCCAGGGCGATGTCCGCCATTGCCACGCTCAAGTACATGGCGCGCACGGCATGTCCGCTTGCTTCCGTCAATTGCCGCGGAGGCACCCGCGCCTGGAGATAGTCCAGGTCATGCAGCCCGAAAATCGGAACGAAATCAGGAGACTTCGACTCCTGTTCGAAGTAGTTCGGCGTCCGACCGCGCTCTTCGATGAAATACCGCGCCAGCTCCAGGTAACGCCTCTCCCCGGTGAGACGGTAGAGCTTCACGAGGGCCAGCTCCACCTCCTCGTGGCCGCAGTACCCGCGCGTCTTGCCGCTGTCCGTCCCGAAGCGCGAGTCGATGTGGTCCGCGAGCCTGCGCGCCACCTCGAGGATGGTCCGGTTCCCCGAGCCGCCGGCAACCGCCACGGCAGCCTCGATCAGGTGCCCGGCGCAATACAGCTCGTGCGCCTCCCTCAAGTTCTTCCATCTGTGCGCGGGGTCCTTTACCGTGAAGTACGTATTGACGTAGCCGTCCGGCTGCTGTGCCGCTGCAATGAGCTCGATTGCCTGCTCCGCCCACCGCCGTATGGTGTCGTTCCCGGGGGCTTCATCCCGAAGGAGGTGGCCCGCCGCCTCGAGCCATTTGTACAGGTCGCTGTCCTGAAAGACCATGCCGTCATACTGGCCCCCGCTTCTCCCCGCGGCGATGCGGAAGTTCTCCAGAGAATGGCTTCGGGGAGCGCCCGGGATTTCGTCGTTCAGGGCCATCCACTGGTACGGGATGGTCTTCTCCCGGATCATCTCGCGGTATTTCCCCCAGAAGCCTCCCTTCACGGAGGCCCGGAGGTCGCTCATGCTCCGGAGAGTCGAAGTACGTTCCATGACAGTGGCGGCAGGCGCACGCTGAGCCGTCCCTTCTCGAGCTTCGCGCCGCCGGTCTCCCGCGGCTTCACGGGCTGCGAACCCTTGGTATTGACGGCCTTCAGGTCCGGGCTGTCCATCACGATGTGAGTCACTCCCGTCAGCCCCGCGAAGCTCCGCAGGTCGCATTCGAGGGGCAGATCCCCTTCTGGTCCCGGTTCACGGCAAAGATGGTGAGCTCGCGCTTCTCTTCGTTGTGAACCGCCGCGGCCTCGAGGAGCGGTACGTCGGTGAAGTCCTTGCTGTCGTATTTCGGCGAGCGGACGATGGTCTGCAAGGACTTTCCCCGGCCCCATCGGGAGGCGTGCAGGAACGGGTAGAAGGAGGTCTGCCTCCACGCAGGGCCGCCCGTCACGGTCATGATGGGCGCTATCACGTTCACGAGCTGCGCAATGCACGCCACTTTGACCCGGTCAGCGTGCTTCATGAGCGTGGTGAGCAGGCAGCCAACCACCAGCGCGTCCTCGAAGGTATACGCGTCCTCCACCTGGGACGGCGCGATGGTCCACGGGGTGATCTTTCGGTCAGCGTCGTGCGAGTGATACCACACGTTCCATTCGTCGAAGGAGAGGTTCAGCGCCTTCCTGCTTCGTTTGCGGGCGCGGGTAAGGTCGCAGGCGGCGACAACGCTCGTGATATAGGAATCCATCTCCAGCGATTTCGCAAGGAAGTTCGCGGTGTCGTTCTCCTGGTTTCCGTAATAGCTGTGCAGCGAGACGTAGTCCACGTGCTCGTAGACGTGGTCCAGCACGGTGGCGTCGTAGTCGGGAAACGTCGGCATCTTGGGATGGGAGCTGCCACAGGCCACCAGCTCGATCTCAGGGTCAACCCAGCGCATGGCCTTGGCCGTCTCCTGGGCGGCCCGGCCGTACTCCGCCGCCGTCTTGTGGCAGATCTGCCACGGGCCGTCCATCTCGTTGCCAAGACACCACACCTTGATCCCGTGCGGCTCTTTCTGGCCGTGGGAGACTCGCAGGTCGCTCCAGTATGATCCCGAGGGATGATTGCAGTATTCGACCAGGGCACGAGCCTCATCGGGGCCGCGCGTCCCGAGGTTGACGGACATGTTCACGGCGGCCCCGGCCTTCGCCGCCCACCGGGAAAACTCGTTCACTCCCACCCAGTTCGGCTCCACGGTGCGCCATGCCAGCTCCAGCTTCCGCGGCCGCTTCTCCACCGGGCCCACCCCGTCTTCCCAGTTATACCCGGAAACGAAGTTTCCCCCCGGGTAGCGTACGATCGAAACGCCCAGCTCGCGCACGAGCTCCAGCACGTCGCCGCGGAAGCCGTCCTCATCCGCGGTCGGATGGCCCTTCTCATATATCCCGCCGTAGACGGCCCGTCCGAGGTGCTCGACAAAAGACCCGTAGAGGCGCGGATCCACCTCGGAGATCACGAAGTCCTTGTCCACGATCAGTGTTGCCGTTTTTGCGTCTGCCATTCTCTCTCCTTGCTCTCGTCTCTACTTGATTCCGGAGGTGATAGCCACTCCTTCCGCCACGCGGCGCTGGAACGCAAGGTACAGGACAACCGTGGGAATGGCGGCCAGCACAGCGGAAGCCATTTGTCGTGAGTAAGCGATGCCGTACCAGGACTGCACCTGGGTTATGCCGATGGGGATCGTCATCATGGGCGTGGAGTTGATGACGATGAACGGCCAGAAGAAGTTGTTCCAGGCATAGATGAACGTCAGTATGGCGAGCGCCCAGGAGATTCCCCCGTTCAAGGGGAGGAAAAGACGAAAGAGGATGCGCATCTCGCTCGCCCCGTCCATGTGCGCCGCGTCGGAAAGCTCCAGGGGCATCTGGTCGAAAAAGCGCTTGTACGTCACCGCTGCCACGATTGCCGGCGGTGAGGCGATCTGCGGCAGTATGACGCCCCAATAACTGTTCACAAGCCGCAGCTTGTTCATGAACATGAAGAGCGGGACCACGTTTGTTGTCCACGGAATCATGAAGCCGGCGAGGACGGCGATGAACACGAAGTGATTTCCCGGGAACTTGATCTGGGACAGGGCGTACGCGCACATCATGGTCAGGAAGATGACGGCGGCCGTGATGGCAACCGAGTCCAGGATCGTGTTGAAGTACCAGCGGACAATCATCGTGTTCTTGATCACGTAGTCGTACGCATCGAAGACGAGCGGGATCGGAAGCCAGGAGGGAGGGATCTGGACGGTCTTTGTGTCGACGGTGAGAGACGTGTTCACCGCCCAATAAAGGGGAAAGATCCACACGAGGGCTATTGCAAGGGTGATGACCGTGATAATGACGGAGGAAACCGAGACTCTTCTGTACCTCATTCGCCCCTCTGGAAACGAAACAGGCGTAGCTGCAGGATGGAGGAGACCAGGATCAGCACGAAAAGCGCCATTGAGATGGTGGCGGCATAGCCGCCGCGGTAGCGGGTGAAAGCCTGGATGTACATGTGCATCAGGACAACGATGGTCGAGTTGAAAGGCCCGCCGTTGGTGAGAAGATATACCTGGTTGATGATCTGCCACTGGAGGATGAGCTGCAGGACGAGCACGAGCGAGGTGACGGGCCAGATGAGCGGCCAGGTGAAGTAGCGGAAGACACGGAAGCCCCTGTCAGCCCCGTCCAGGGACGCCGCTTCATAGTACTCGCTCGGGATGGCCTGGAGACCCGCAATGAACAAGAGGATGTTGAAACCCACTGTCCACCAGATGGTGACAAAGGCCACGGAGGGCATGGCCCAGACGGGGTCCTGGAACCAGTTGATCTTCAGGTGGAAAAGGAAGTTCACGATCCCGTAGGCGGCGCTCAGAACCCACATCCAGATCTGCGTCACCACGCTCACGGGGAGGACATAGGGAAGAAACATGAGCGCCATCACGAAGCCCCGCAGCCTGTTCAGCCGCACAATCATGAGGGCAAACACCATCCCCACGAGCGTGTTGGGGACAACGGTGAGAACGATGAAATAAATCGTGTGCACCAGGGACGCCCAGAACAGGGAGTCCTTCCAGAGATGGACGTAGTTTTCCACGCCGATGAAATGGCCGCGGCCTGCAATGTCCGCGTTCGTAAAGCTGAGGATGATCACCCGTACCGTGGGATAGATCAGGAAGACGAGGTACACGGCGATGAAAGGAAGCACCATCAGGAGAACCGTGGCCCACGGCGTCCTGCGGCGCCTGCGCCGCACCCTCATGGACGCTGCCTTGGCGTCGGCCTCTTCGATGACCGCACTGCTCATGCCCCCCCCTGGAGAAGAACAAGCCCCGGGAGAGCCCCGGGGCCTCGGTGCAAGATACTACTGAGAAAGGCTCTGCAGGTCGTCCTTGAATTTCTGTACGGCGTCCGCCACCGTGAGGTTTCCGATCAGCGCGGGGGACAGGAAGTTGCCCGCCGCATCATAGGTCGGAGCGCCGACTCCGAAGATGGGGTTTACCGGCTCCAGATGGACGTCCTTTGCAGCCTGGGCTGCATACTGGTCCACCGGGTACAAATGCGCAAGGGTCGGCCCATTGAGGACGGGGAGATATGCGGGAAGATGGCCGCCGCTTGCCCACTCCGCGGCATGCTTCTCCACGAACGCAACGAATGTGAGCACCGCGTGGAGCATGTCGTCGGAGATGGGGGTCTTCGTGTTGTTCGGGATGGCGATGTTGTGGGAATCAGCCCAGGTGTCCTGGTTCTCGTAGAGCTTCGGGAAAGCCATGACGCCGAACTTGAAGGGAAGCTTTCCGGACTTCTCGAGGTCCACCATGGTGGGAACTTCCCAGTTCCCGTTGAACATGAATGCCGCTTTGCCGGAGCTGAACAAGGCCACGGACCCGGCATAATCGACGTTGGCCGGGATCAAGCCCTTTGTGGTCCAGTCTGTCATCACTTGGAGAGCGGTTTTGCCCAGCGTCGTGACCTGGTCCAGGGTCACTTTTCCGCCGCTGGCCAGGCTTCCACCCTGCTGATAGAACAGCGTGCTCCACATGCGCCACACCGTTGCGGGGTCGTTCGCCGAAGACATGGCCATGGGGAGAACGCCTGTCCTCGCCTTGATCCGCTCCAAAGACCTCGTGAAGTTCGCCATACCGGTGAAGGCGGAGGCGAGGGGACGACCGTTTCGGCCGAGCAATCCGGCCTTCCTCAGCACGTTCGCGTTGAAATAGAGAATGGAGGTGTGCGTGTCCAGGGGAATGCCGTAGAGGACGCCTTCCGTTCCGTATGCCTTGCTGATGGCAAGGGAGGTATCCACGAGGACAGGATTGAAGTCGCTGTAGGAAAGCCCCACCGTCTTCAGCTCGTCTTCCGTGATTGGCCGCAGATCTCCGGCCTGGATGCCCGCCGGGAAGTGCGAGAGATGGTAGGTCATGACGTCCGGGGTCTCCCCTGCAACGACCGCCGTATGCACCTTCGTGTAGAACGGATCACCCCAGGTCAGCGTCGTTCCCTGGATATTGATATCGCTCTGGCTCGTGTTGAACTCATTGATGATGGCCTTCCAGCGTACGCCGTCTCCGCCGCTCAAGAAATCCCAGAGAACGACGTTCGTCTGGGCCCAGAGCGCAAGCGGGACGAGAAGAACAACCAGGAAGACCGCTATCTTCGCGATTGATCGCTTCATGCCCTCAACCCTCCTCGAAATTGATTGATTACGTATCCAGGTTTCAAGATGCTAGTCTTGCAACGGTATCTTCAAGGAACATTTTGAGCACAAAAGGAGGACAGCAGCGACCTTGTCCTCCGAGTTTTCGGGAGAAAACCCGTGCCCCGCGCTCTCATCCTGCGCGCTTCATCGCGTACGACCCCTGTCCTTGACGAGGTGCGCCGATGTCTGGAAGTATGTGAGCAAGCTTTGCCATCATGACAAATATCCCTGACAGCAGTACCCGGCGGCTGTACTTCCTCCTCCTCGCCGGGTTTGCCACTTTCGGCGTGGTCTTCACGATCATCGGCGCCTCTTTGCCGCATATCATCGCGACCTTCCACTGGTCGTACGCCCTGACGGGCGCGGTGCTCGCCGCGAACGCGGTGGGCTACTTCGTCTCGACGTTCATCTGCGGGATCCTCGTCCAGAGAATCGCCCCGAAAAAGGTCCTCGTATTCGGCCTGATCCTCGGGGCCGCCAGCATGTCGCTGTTCGTCCGCTGGCCGTCCCCCTGGCTGAACATGGCGCTGAACTTCTGCGTCGGGCTCTGCCAGGGGCCCATCGAGGTGGTCACGAACCTCGAAGTGATGCACATGGAGCGCAAGGGCCAGAGCAGGCTCCTCAACATGGTCCACGCGGCTTTCAGCGTTGGCGGAATTGTGGGCCCGGCCGCGGTGGGCTTCCTCCTGGGGGCCGGCCGCGGAGGGATTTCCGTTTTCGCGGCAACCGCGGCGGCCCTGGCCGTCATGGCCCTCCTGTTCGGGTTCTCTCCATTTCCCCGAATCATGCAGCACGAAGCCGGTGATCGGGGCAAGGGATTGAAGCTGATGCTCCAGCCCCTTCTCCTTCTGATCACTTTCTTCCTGCTCCTGTACGTCGGCGCCGAGCTGGGCGTCTCCACGTGGATAGCGGAATACTTTGTGCAGGTGCGCGGCAGCGCGGCGTCCGTGGGAGCATTCGCCCTGTCGCTTTTCTGGATCGGGCTGCTCGTGGGACGGTTCTCACTATCCGTGGCCTACCGGGGCTCACGACAGGAGTACATCGTGCTGGGGCTCGCCGTTCTGTCAGCGGCGGCTTTGGGAATGGTGCTTCTCGTGAGCTCGACGTGGGCCACCGCGGTCGCGGTGTTTCTCACCGGCCTGGGGTTCTCCGGGATCTACCCGCTGTCCGTGGCAATTGTCGGGAGGTACCACAGGAGCGGCGTCGCAGTGGGAGCGGTCACCACCGGCGGCGGGATTGGTTCCTTCACTTTTCCCTTCCTGATGGCGGTGCTGGCGCAGACCGTGGGGATCCGGGGAGGGTTCCTCTTCTATCTCGGCCTGACAGTCGTGCTGGTGGCAATTGCCGCCGGTATAATACGCCTCACGCGCAGCAAGGTTGAGCCGGGGCAAGCGCCGCAGGGGCGCCGTAGGTCGCGCCGCGCGAAGCGTGGTATCGAAGCCTCCTGGTTTTCCGCCTCGAACATTCTTGCTTTCTGCCGTCCGGCGCGGCTATACTGCACCGGATTTCATCTCTCATGACATTTTTTCTCTCCAGGGAGGCACCAATGGCAAAGGCGACAACGAAGGCGCACAGATACCGCTGGCTCATGCTGGCCGCGTTCATGGTGATCACGGGCATCAACCAGGCGCTTTGGATCACGTTCGCTCCCATCACCACGGAGGCCATGAAGTTCTACTCGACCTCCGACCTCGCCATCGGGCTCCTTTCCCTGTGCTTCATGGCCATCTACATCCTGATCTTCCTCCCATCAGCATGGCTGATCGACACCTGGGGAGTCCGCAGGACGGTCTCCGTGGGCGCCATCCTCACCGCCGTGTTCGCGCTGACCCGAGGGGTGTTCGCGTCCAGCTTCACCATGGTGATCATATCCCAGATCGGGATCGCCGTTGGCCAGCCTCTCGTGCTCGGTGCCACAACCAAGCTTGCCGGACGATGGTTTCCCGCGGAGGAGCGCGCCACGGCAACCGGGCTCGGCACCCTGGCCATCTACCTGGGAGTGCTTCTCAGCCTGATCGTCACGCCTCTTCTCACGGCCAGCTACGGCTTCAAGGGCGCGCTCGTCATCTGGGGAGTTGTGGCCGTTGTGGCGGCGCTCTTCTTCATCCTCGTTGCCCGTGAGAAGCCTGCCACGCCGGTAGGCAGGCCGGAGGATGAGGTGCGCTCTCTCATGTTCGACGGTCTTCGCAGCATGATCCGGCGCCGGGACTTCCTTTTTCTCCTTGTCATCTTCTTCGTGGGTCTGGGGATGTTCAACGGAATCACGACATGGATCGAAGAGATCGTTGCCCCGCGGGGGTTCTCCACGTCGCAGGCGGGCCTTGCCGGCGGGCTCATGCTGATTGGCGGGATCATCGGCGCAGTGGCGCTGCCCCTCGTCTCCGACTCGCTTCGCCTGCGGAAACCGTTCGTCATCATCGCGCTCGCGGGGCTCGTCCCCGGCCTTCTCGGCGTGACTTTCGCGACAACCTACTGGCTCCTCCTTGCCTCCTCCTTCGTGTTCGGGTTTTTCCTGTTGAGCGCGGGTCCCATTGGCTTTCAGTACGGGGCGGAGATGACGCTCCCAGCCCCCGAGGGGACCTCGAACACGCTGCTCCTGGTGGCGGGGCAGCTCTCCGGGATCATCTTCATTTTCCTGATGGATGCCGTGAAGTCCCCGCAAGGATCCATGACGGCTCCGCTGCTCGGGCTGCTCGCCCTCACGCTCGTGAGCATAGGGCTGGCATCCTTGCTGAAAGAGTCCCCCATCTCCGTTCTGCGGAACCGGAAGTCCGGACGGTCAGCGCGATAGGCAGGCTGTCAGCGCGCCTGGCTTTGCGGACGCTCAGCGCGGCAAACTCAGCGCGGCAGGCTCGCTCCGGCCAGACCGATCCCGGGAGGACCTTGAACGGCTTGCAGCCTGATCTGCATGCACTGATTCATGCACTCGGTCACTTCGGCGAACACGCCGAGGATTGCGCGCGTGAGCTCGAGGCCCGTGCAGGCGCGCACCTCCTGAGCAGTCATGGGATAGAAGAGCTGGAAGCCTTCCCACTGATCCGGGGGCGCTTTGCGCGCGGCCTCTCGTATCTGCCGGGTGGACTCCCAGGAATCCGCGGAAAATGAAGCGCTCATCCCGCCGATCAGGCGCGCCGTGAAGCCTTCCCGGCGGACAAGACGCCCCATCTCGCGGTCGAGCACTGTGCCGCTCTCACACTGCTTCATGAGCCTGTGCCAGTCCCAATCCTTGTGAAGCGTGCCCGGTATCTCAGGGTCCTCCCGGATTGAGCCGCGCTCCACCTGCAGGCCGCTGTGGAATACCGAGTTTTCCCTGTCCGGCGATATGAAGAACTTTGCGCACCCGAAGTTGACGTCATGGGAGACGGGCTTTGCTTCCCGATTGGCGCGGGGAAGCCAGCAGATCCACTGCCAGTAAACGCCGCGGCCCCAACGGTCCGTGACGAATCCGGTGCCATACCTCTCCTCCAGCCCGTACTTGACGATCTGCGTTATCCTTTCGTGAGGCTCGAGGTTGCCGACCCGGATCCCGCGGTCGAAGTCTATCCACTCGACGCGGAAAGCTTCCTCCGTGGGAAGCTCCACCGCGGCCTTCTCCGCTTTCGAAAGAGGGAGCCAGTCTTTCTGAGCGGGGCGCCGCTTCACGGCATCGTCTCCCAGCTTCAAGGCGGTGTCTCGCTTCACGGCATCGTCTCCTGCCCTGGCTGCTCGGACCGTCGGCAGTACAGGAATGGGATGAGGTCCTGCTCAGTCGTGGCAAGTCCTGGCGTGGGGGTACTTTCGCGACGAGAGACTGGGCAAGCTTTTCCGCTTCCCCGAGGTAACGGTGAAAGGGCGCTTCCACCTGCCGAAGGTATCCGGCCGCGGGTGAGCGGAGGAGGAGAGATCGAGGCCGAACGAAACGGGGGCAGGAGAGAACTCCCTGTGTTTCCATGCTCCCGTGTGAATGTCGAACCCATATAAAGGAAGGAACGCCACGCCGCGGTCCGCGACAAACCTGACCGCCCGGCAGATGAACTCCGTCTCCGCATCCGTGTGAAGGAAGTGGAAGTTGACCCTTGTCCATCCCGGCTTCAGACCGACGTCCCCCCGCATGATCGTGGCCTCGAACTTACGGGACTTGCTCTCATCGATCCCCAGAAGCCTATGGCCATACGGGGCCGCGCAGGAGCAGCCCGCCCTGCTTTGGATGCCGAACAGGTCGTTCAAGAGCACCGTCACGAACCGCGGGTGCAGCCAGGAAGAGCCCACCTTGATGGTGAAGGAGAAGATGGGAAGGCGATGGTCCGGGTCCACGTCTCCCATCAGCTCGATGCCCGGGTGCCCTGTCAGCATCCCACGAGCCATCCTGACCAGCTCCGCTTCCCGAGCGGCTATCCGCTTCGGGTCGAGTCTTTCCTTGAGCTCGAGGGCCAGGGCGGCACGGATGGTCTGGAGGATGCCGGGAGTGCCGGCTTTTTCCCGCGCCTCGATGTCGGGGATGTAGGACTGGCCGTCGAAGTTCACGAACTCCACCGTCCCCCCGGCTCCCACGGTCGGAGGAAGGTCGCTGCGGTATATCCGCTCGTGGATGATGAGGATGCCCGCGCTGCCGGGGCCGCCCAGGAGCTTGTGCGGGGAGAAGTACAGGGCGTCGAAGAACGACTCCTCGTCCTGGTTGCAGTCCATGCGCTCATAGGGGGCGGCGGCCGCGAAGTCGAAAAGCGCAAGACAGTCATGACGGTGGAGAATCCGGGCAACCTCGTGGACCGGCGATTTTACCCCTGTCACGTTCGAGGCAGCGGAGAACGCCCCGAGCTTCCGCCGGTTCGCGAACTGCGGCAGCTCGAGCTTTTTCGCCAGGTCGTCGAGGTCCAGGAAGCCGCGTGGGGTCAGGTCGGTTTCAACGACCTCGGCAAAGCATTCCCTCCAGGAGACTTCATTGGAGTGGTGCTCGAAGGGCCCCACAAAGACGACGGGCCGCTGCGCGTTGATCCACTCGGAGAAGCGCTCCCGCTCCTTCACGGAGAAGTATTCGCCGAGGATACCGCTGAAAAAGTCCTTCCCTGCCGGCGGAATGTAGATGCCGAGGATCTGCTGGAGCTGGTGGACGGCTGCCGTGGTCCCGGCCCCCACGGTGATGATCCTGTGCTTCGGTCCGGCGTTGACGAGGCGCTTGATGGAGAGCTCCGCCTGGTGAAGGTGCTCGGACGTGATGGTCCCGGTGGCGTCATCCTCAGTGTGGGTGTTGCCGTATGTCTCCAGGAGCCGCTGGATATGCTCTTCGATGAAAGTCACTCCGCGCCCGGACGCGGTATGGTCCGCATACGTCAGACGACGCGCCCCGAACGGCGTGGTGATCAAAGCGTTCCTTCCAATGATTGAGCTGCGCGTCAGGTCCCACAGGTCTTGCATGCGTTCCTCCAAGTCCGTACTAATGTACCATGACAAAGGCAGAATTGCGCGCCCAGATGGAACGGTTGCTGGCCCTCGTGGATGAACGGGAGCTGGGCCGGCGCAGCGCCAAGGTGGCCGGGCGCTTTCAGGAAACGCCTGCCTGGAAGGGCGCTCGGGTGGTCCTCTGTTTTCTCTCCATGCCGCGGGAGCTCGACAGCGCCGGCCTCATCCAGGCCGCGCACGCCTCAGGAAGGCGCGTGGCCGTGCCGCGCATCGAACGGGACGTCATCCGTTTCTATTTCCTTCCCCCGGATGCCGGCGAGCTGCCCCGGGACCGCTGGGGGATTCCCGTGCCGCGCGCCGAGTGGGAACCGCTCGCGCTGCGCAGGGGGACCCGCTTTCTGGTTGCCACACCGGGACTGGCGTTCGACCGGATGGGAAACCGATTGGGAAGAGGCAAGGGCTACTACGACACGTTTCTGACTGAGGCGCGCGCCGCGCTGGGAACGGACCTCACGGCAATCGGCGTGGGCCTCTCGGACCAGTTGGTGCCCGAGGTGCCGCACACGGAACGGGACCAGCGGTTGGACGGGGTGGTAACGGATCAGGAATCCGTCACTGTGTCGTGAGAGCCGCGGCGCCCGCGCTTGTGCGGCTGGCGCGCGACGCGCCGTGATTTCACTGTCTTGATTCGCCCGCGGCGCGGGGGTTACATTTCAGCAGGAGAACGACAACATGGGAGTCATAAAATCCGCGTACCAGATAGCAATGGAGAACTCGAAGGACATCGAGGCCAACAAGGAGCTTGTGGAGACGAACCGCCTCAGGGACGAGGGAAAGAAGCTCGTCTCGAAGCTCATCGATGAGCCGTCCTTCGATCTCAAAGCAGCGCTCAAGGCGTTCGACAAGCAGCAGCTCGCATGGGTCAGGGAGGGCCTCATCCAGTCCCTCCTGGCAAACCTCGTCCTGCCCGCTGACGAGTTCTCCCTCAAGAACAACAAGAAGTTCGGGGATGCGTTTGCCGCCACGGTGGCAGATCCGAAAAAGGTGAACATGATATTCAGCCAGCTGGAGAACTTCTTCAAGGAGTATCTCTCCGAGCGCAAGAGGCTCGTGGAAGCCCTGGATAAGCAATACGCGCCGGTCCGAAAGAAAAAGGAAGAAGAGCTTTCCCGCCAGATGGGCAGGCCGGTGAAGATAAATCCCAACGCGGACCCCGATTACCTGGGCATGGTCCGGCAGTATTTCGCCCAGCTCGACGTCAAGTACAACGAGGTCCTGGAAGGCGCCAAGGAAGAGCTCAAGGCGATATTCACGAAAAACCCGGCGTGACGGGTCGGCATGCGGTTCGTCGCGGACCTGCACGTCCATTCCCGGTACTCGCGGGCCACGAGCAGGGATGCCGATCTCGAAGGCTACTACCGATGGGCCCGGCTCAAGGGGATCAACGTCGTCGGCACGGGGGACTTCACGCATCCCCGGTGGATGGAGGAGCTCGGAGAGAAGCTCGTAGAGAAGGACGGCCTTTTCGAGCTGCGTGAGCCTCCGCGGGATTTCCCCCTGGAGAACGCCCAACCCGCGGACGCTCCGGTGCGCTTCCTCCTCACCGTTGAGATCAGCTCCATCTACAAGAAACGCGGGGCAACACGCAAGGTCCACTCGCTCATCGGGGTGCAGACCCTGGAAGAGGCGCGGAAGCTCGGCGCCCGGCTTTCCGCCATTGGCAACATTGCCTCTGACGGAAGACCCATCCTCGGACTGGACCCCAAGGATCTCCTCTCAATCCTGCTTGAAGTCTCCCCGGGAGGCTTTCTCATTCCCGCGCATATCTGGACGCCGTGGTTCTCCCTCTTCGGCTCCAAGTCCGGTTTCGACAGGATCGAGGACTGCTTCGAAGACCTCACAACGCACATCTTTGCCCTGGAAACGGGGCTCTCCTCGGATCCGCCAATGAACTGGCGGTGGGGCGCCCTGGATGGATATCGCCTCGTCTCCAACTCGGATGCGCACTCCCCGCCCAACCTGGGAAGAGAGGCGAATGTCCTCGAAACGGACATGAGCTGGAACGGTGTGGCGGGCGCCTTGCGGACGGGCAAGGGGTTTGTCGGGACGTGCGAGTTCTATCCGGAGGAAGGCAAGTACCATTTCGACGGCCACAGGAAATGCGGCGTCTGCCTGGACCCGGAGGAAACGCTGAAGTCCGGGACCGCGTGTCCCGCATGCGGGGCGCCCATAACCGTGGGAGTCCTCCACAGGGTGCTCGAGCTGGCGGACCGCGCGGAGCCTCGCACGCCGGAAGGCGCCGGCGGGTTCCGTTACCTCATCCCCGTGCCGGAAATCCTGGGCCAGCTCACCGGCAGCGGCACCGGGTCACGCGCGGTGGGCGCGCTCCATGCCAAGGTCATCCGCACGTTCGGAAGCGAATACGCGTTTCTCTTCGAATCCGCGCCCCAGGATATCGAAAAATCCCTGGGACCTCTGATTGCCGAAGCAGTCCGTCGGATGCGAAGCGGCCAGGTCACACCAAGCCCGGGCTACGACGGAGAGTTCGGCGTCATCAGGATGTTCGATGACCAGGAGCTGGCACGGCTGCGCGGCCAGGATGAGCTTTTCCCCGCGCAAGCCACCCGGCGAGGCAGGGCAAAGCGCGAGGGGACCTTCCCGGGAGCAAGCCCAGCCCTCGTGGAGAGGGTCGAACCCGGTGCCGGATCCGCATCCCTGGATGATGCGCAGCGAGCCATCGTCAGCTCAGCGCCGGCAAAGGGGCTCGTCTTTGCTGGTCCGGGAACGGGAAAGACGAGGCTCCTCACGAGCTGGGTGGCCGGCCGCATCGACACGGGTCTCTGTGATCCGCGGCAGGTGCTCGCCCTCACTTTCACCGCTCGCGCAGCCGCCGAAATGCGCCAGAGGCTCACGGCAGCCCTTGGCGCACGGGCGGCAGCGGTCACCGCGGCGACTTTCCACTCCTTCTGCTTCGGCCGGCTTCGCGCGCGCGACCCACGGCTCGTCACCGTCTACAATGGTTCGCAGCGCGTCTCCCTCCTGGAGATGCTGCCAGGGCTTGAGACGCCGTCGCGCGCGCGGATTGCCGCCGAACGAATCCAGCGGTACTACGAGGGAATGGAGGAGCCGGACGAGGCGCTTCGAGGGACCATCACGGCCTACGAAAGCTTGTGCACGGACACCGGAGGCGTGGACGTCTCATCCCTGGTGGTCAGGACGCTGGGCGTCTTTCGAGAATCCCCGGAGTTCCTTTCCGAACAGCGCCGGAAGTTCAGCACGATTGCCGTCGATGAGCTGCAGGACATCAACAAGCCGCAATTCGAGCTCTTGTCCGCGCTGGGGGAGACCGCTGAGGCGCTCCTGTGTATTGGTGATCCTGACCAGGCCATATATGGCTTTCGCGGCTCGGACCGCGCTCTTTTCTTCCAGTTTCGCGACCAGCCCGACACGCGTGTTTTTTCGCTTGACCTCAATTATCGTTCCTCGGCAACCATCGTGCGCGCCTCTGGAGCGCTTATCGCGCCCGGTCGGGAGCCCGGAGCGCCGGCGCTGCGCGCGCAGAGGCCGGACGGCGCAGCCATTCGCGTGTTTCGGGCAGCCAATCCAGCGGAAGAGGGAGACAGAATCGCCTCCAGCATCCGTGACCTCGTGGGCGGAGTTGACTCGGTCTCCGTGGATGCGGCGCGGGCCAGGACGAAGGGAGCGGCGCCGGGGAGTCATTCCTTTGCCGACATCGCAATCCTTTTTCGGACGCGGGCCGTTCGGGATGCGCTCTTGCCTTCTTTGCTTCGGGCCGGGCTCCCTCTTTCTCTCCGTGACAGCACGCCGCTTGTTGAGGAAGAGCCTTTTTGCCGCCTGATGGCGGCCCTGAGGCTTATCGTGAATCCGTTGGATCCTGTTTCACGAAAGGAGCTTGCCGGAGAGCTCCCTGCCCTCCAGAGCAGGCTCGATGATCTTCGGGCCGTGGTTGCCTCCCGCGGAATCGAGCCTGCAATCGATGAGATCAAGAACGGGCTTGTTCCTTTCGACACGGGGGTCCCCGAGATTGCGCTTGCTGACGAGGCCATCCGGGAGAGCGCGCGGGAGCACGGAAACGACCTCCCCTCTTTCCTGGCGCATCTTTCCCTCCTCACGCGGGAAAGCGAAGGGGCCCGCACGGTGGAGCGGGTGAAGCTCCTCACGTTCCACGCGGCCAAAGGGCTCGAGTTCCCCGTGGTGTTCATTGCCGGGGCGGAGGAAGGGATCATCCCCATGGGGGATGATCCGGATGAGGAGCGGCGTCTTTTCTACGTGGCGCTCACCCGGGCGCGGGATGCACTTTTCATCACGCACTGCGCACAGCGCATGGTTCATGGCGTGCTTGCCTCCGCCCGCCCCAGTCCGTTCCTGGCGGAGATCCCCGAGGAGTGCCGCGAGGAGGTTTCCCGCCCCTTACGCCAGGGAAAGCAGGACGACCAGCTCAAACTTTTCGGCTAACCTTCCGGCGAGCACCTCATCCTTGTCCGCCAACCCCGCGCTTTCGGCGCCTCATGAGGACTTTTGCAGCCTCGAACCATGCAATGCTCACGAGCCCCGCGACGAGCGCGATGGCAACGTCCACGAGGTGCATGGGGGCAAAGTGGAACAGGTCGCGCAGGCCGGGCACGGAGACAACGAGGGAAAGGAAAACAAGAGCTCCCCCAACCACCCAAAGAAGCGCCGGGTTGCTCGCACGGAAAGCAGACCAGGCCGTGTTCGACCAGCTTCTGTTGGTGAGGATCAGCGAGAGGTTTGAGACAATGAGCGTGATGAAAGCCAGGGTGCGGGCCTCGGCAAGGCTCTGTCCGAGCAGGAGCGCGACCCAATGCACGCCCATGACCGCCGCGAACGCCATGAGCCCCTGGAGGCAGCTGATGATGAGCCCCCGCGGCCCAAACAGACGCTCCTGGGGACCCCGGGGTTTTCTCCTCATGATGTCCCCCTCGGCCGGCTCGGCCTCGAAGACCACCGAACAGGCCGGGTCGATGACGAGCTCGAGGAAAACAATGTGCACGGGAAAAAGGATCATCTCCTTCCACTGAAGGAGGACGGGGAGCAGGGAAGCGAGGGCAATGGGGATGTGGACGCTGATAACGTACGCCATTGCCTTTCGCAGGTTGTCGAAGATGCGCCTGCCCATCCTCACGGCCTTTACTATTGAAGAAAAATCGTCATCCAGCAGGACGAGGTCGGAAGCCTCGCGCGCGACATCCGTTCCGCGATTGCCCATGGCCACCCCGATGTGGGCCGCTTTCAGCGCAGGGGCGTCGTTCACGCCGTCACCGGTCATGGCCACGATCTCTCCCCGCGACTTGAAGGCATTCACAATGGCGAGCTTCTGCTCCGGCACGACGCGCGCGAAAATGCCGGCCTCCGCGACGCGCTCGGCGAGATCCGGGCCGGACATGCGGTCCAGCTCGGGCCCGGTAATCGTCCCGCCCGGACCAAGGCCGATCTGCTCTGCAATCTTTTGCGCGGTTGCCGGGTAGTCCCCCGTGATCATGACCACCCTGATCCCCGCCTCGGCGCACTCCTTCACGGCGGCTGGCACCGTGGGCCGCACGGGGTCCTCCAGGCCGATGATGCCAATGAGCTGGAAGGGAAAATCATGCGCCAGGTCGGGAAGGTCGGCATCATGGAAAGCGGCTTTTGCCACCCCGATCACCCGCAGCCCTTTGTCCGCCATGGCTTGAACGCGTCCTGCGAGCCGCTCCCTTCCCTTCTCATCGAGATGGCACAGGTCTGCAACGGCCTCCGGTGCGCCTTTTGTGGCCACCACGTAGCCGGCGCCGTCCTTCGACTTCCAGGCGTGGGAGAGGGCAAGCAGGTTCCGTGAGAGGGGATACTGCTGGGCCAGCGTCCAGCTGGTGTGAATGTGCTCCGTATTGGTGAGCTTCCCCGCCCCTACTTCGTGAATGGCTTTCTCCATGGGATCAAAGGGGTCCTGCTGGCTTGCGAGGATCCCGTATTCGAGCAGCTCGTGGAATGACTCCGGCAGATCCCCGGGGCCGTCCGTGACATCGAGGGGCTGGCCCGCCGCCTGGAGCATGCGGATCCGCATCCGGTTTTGCGTGAGCGTGCCCGTCTTGTCCGTGCAGAGCACCGTTGCCGCTCCGAGTGTTTCCACCGCGGCCATCCGGCGGGCCAGCACGTTGTTGCGCGAGATGCGCCACGCTCCCAACGCCAGGAAGATCGTGAGAACGACGGGAAACTCCTCGGGCAGCACCGCCATGGCGAGCGTGATGCCGGAGAGGAACCCGCCGAGCCAGTCGTGACGGGTGACGCCGTACACCGTGACGAGGGCAGCGCAGAGCACGAGCGCCCCCACGAAGATGGCGCGCACGATTGCCCCCGTCTCCTTCTGGAGAGGGGTCTGTTCCTGCTCCACTGCCTGGAGGGCCTTGCCAATACTGCCAATCTCGGAGGAGACGCCGGTCCCTTTCGCCACGGCCACGCCCTGTCCGTGCACGACGAGTGTTCCGGAAAAAACGCAGGGAAGATCGTCTCCGCCGGGCTTCTGCATTTCCGTGCTTTCCTCTGCCGCGGCCTTCCGGACCGGGACAGATTCTCCGGTCAGAAGGGATTCATCCACCGACAGGTTGATCTCCCAGAGGAGGACTGCGTCAGCGGGGACCCTGTCTCCTTCCGCCAGGACAATGAGATCCCCCGGGGCAACTTCACGCCCGGGAATGCGGCGCCTCTCACCGTCCCGGATGACCAGGGCGCGCGGGCTGGCCAGGTCACGTAGCGCCTGCAGCGTGTTCTCCGTCTTCTGCTCCTGGTAGATCGTGATCCCCATGATCACGATCACGAAGCCCAGGAGCATGGCAGCCTCCTGCACGTCTCCCAGCACAAGGTACAGAGCGCCACAGGCAAGGAGGAGGAGGAACATCGGTTCCTTCACCACGCCTGCCACGATGGCCAGAATGCCGCGCTTCCCTGCTGACGGAAGCTCGTTCCAGCCGTGCACGCGAAGGGCTTCCCGCGCCTGTTCCTCGGAGAGTCCCCGCAAATCTTTTACATTGTCTCCTGTCAACGCCATATGGGCTCCCCGACTGTAGGTCGCCGCCTTTGGGGTGTCAATTATGTTGGGGTGTCAATTGTTGACTGCGCCCGCGGGGGACGATATCCTCACCGGGCAATGCCGGATCTGGAAAGTTCAGAGGCGCGGGAGTTTCTCAAGAGCCTCGGTTTCCCCGAGGTGAGGGTGCACCGCTCGTTCAACCATTTCGACTTCTCCCGGCCCGCCCGGCGGATACTTGTGATCGGCTCCATGGGCTCGGGAAAGACGGAGTTCTCCGCGCGGATCTGGCGTGACTCTGAGGTTGCCCGCAAGAAGACGGGTCTGGCCGCCGTGAGCGCTCGGACCGACGGCGCTGACCGGAGGATCGTGTTTTTCATACGCTCCGCCCTGGACGCCCAGCGGTTTCCGGACTACCCTGCGGACGCGCTTCCTTACCGGGGCGGATTTGTTCGCTGCGGAAAAAACATCGCCTCCATTTCCAACTCTTTCGATCTCGAGCGGATCATCGCGGAAAACCCCGGTGTCGGCACGTGGGTGGTGGATGAAGCCTCTTTCTACGAGGAGCGGCTTGCCTACGTCGTGGAAAACGCGTCCCGCTCGCGCGGGCTGACGTTCATTTTCCCGTCACTCGTCCTGAACTTCCGCCGTGAGATCTTCAACACCACGGCCAAGCTTCTCCTGGACACGGCGACGGACGTCTTCCCCCTGACCGCGTACTGCGAGCACCCCGAGTGCCTGGAGGATTCGTACTACACGTATCGCTTCTACACGGTGGATGACCGCGAATGCCCCGCACTGTACTTTGATCCCCTGCTGGTGATTGGCGGTGACAAGGAAACTCGGGACCCGCGGGAGCCCAACTATTGCACGCGCTGTGACGACCATCACTACCTGCCGGGCAAGGAGTACACGTTCCTCCACCTGAAGCCTCTCGGAGAGGCGGCGTCCCGCGGTGACCCCGCGCCGCTTCGGGAGGAGCTGTCCCTCATTCGAGGCAACCTGGAAAAATCCCGGCTGTATCAGCATTTCAGCGGGCTCTATTGCACTCACTCGGCGGAAGACACCTCGGAGCGGGCACGTTCGGATGAGGTAATGATGAACTCCTTGCGCGTGTCGTGCATTGCGGAAAAGGCGCTCCTCTTCCTTTTCACCGAGCAGAACCTCATTCCCAACGACCTCTTCCTCCGCCTGGTGGAAGAGCTCGACCTCGATCTCGATTATCTGCGTCGGCGCCTGTCGGACTGCCGCCGCGCGACGGTCCTGGAGCGCGCGTGAGGGGGGAGCTTCGAATGGCGGGAGCAGCCGCCGCGGTTGCCCTGGCGCTGCTTGCCGGCTGTTCCAACAAGCCGCCGGATATCTCCCGCGTCTACGCGCGCATCATCTATCAGCATGATACGGCTACCGGCGCCAACTCCGAGGGGTTGAGTGTCTTTCTGGTTGCAAGTGATCCCGACGGAGTGGAAAACCTTCGCACCTTTTACGTGATAAACGACGACGCCGAGCTTTTCTGGAAAGTGGAGAGCAATTCGTGGATATCCTCCACCGCGGAGGGTGAGACATGGATCGGCTCGAACAACCTCGTCATGCCGGCCGCGCAGGCCGTGCCGGCGGGCAGCTATCGGGTCCTCCTCCAGAACGCCGGCGGCGACACGGTGGAACAGAGCTTCACGCTGCCATCCCGGGTGATCTCCGCCTCGGATGCGGCGTACCCCGGCGCCGCGGTGAAAGACGGGGCAATCCTTGTGACCGGGGCATACGACCCCGTCGAGATCTGGACCTATGGAAGAGACGGGAAGTTCGTCGCAAACTTTCCCGCTACGCGCAAAGGGCCCGCGCCAAGCATCCAGAAAATGGTCGCTTCCACCCCGGCGCTGACGCAGGGATTCACCTTCCGCGTATATGCAAACAATTCGCGGGGCGGGTACGGCGTGCTTGCGGGTCCATACACCGTGGGAGCCACCGTGCCTGCAACACCTCCACAGCCGTCAGCCTTGCCCGGCCACTGATCGGGTTGGTGGAACGCCGCTGTCCGCGCGGCGCGATCCTTCTGCAAGAGAGCAAAGGGAAACAGAGCGCTCGCGAACGCTTTGTGTGGCAACCGCGGCTTCAAAACTGGTGGCTGATACTGCCGCCGATCGGAATCGAACCGATGACACACGGATTTTCAGTCCGTTGCTCTACCGTCTGAGCTACAGCGGCGAATATCGGCACATTGATTGGCGCTCGGAAAAAAGTCAAGGGGGCGCGTTGTGCCGGCGCGTCGGCGCAGACGTGACCGGCTTCTCGACTGGCTGATTCTCGGACGCCGTTATGTTATGTTCAAAGTATGCCTGCGCATTTCACTCATCTTCTTTTTGCTGAGGAAGCGCTGCGGGCCGCCTTGGGGGACAAGGCGCAATCCATCCTGGGCGCGCACGGGAACATTTTCCGCTTCGGAGCCCAGGGGCCGGATTTCTTCTATCATAATCAACGGACCATGCCCACCGGCCTGCGCTATGGGGTGGCCCTGCACCGGCGCGGCTTCGGCAGCCTTGTGGAGCAGATGACGCGCGAGGCCCTTCGGCTCGGAGTCGGTCCCGGCTCCGAGCTATCCGCGTACATCCTGGGTTTCCTCACCCATGGCCCTCTGGACCGATCCACGCACCCTTACATCGGCTATTTCTCCGGCTGGGTGGATCCGAGGGATGCGCACACGAAGCGATACTTCCACTCCCATCCCTTCCTGGAACGGATCCTCGACGTGATGGTGCTCCAGAGCCGCTTCGGCAGGTCGCTGGATGATTTCGATTTCCTGTCTCTCGTGCGGTGCGGGAAAATGCTCCCCTACCCGGTTGTGAAGGCCCTGGTCAAAGGGCTGAACGCCATCTACCCTTCGTACAACTATAAAAGCCGGGACCGGCTGCGCGTGCAGAACGCCTACCACGACACCATTTTCTTCTACAAGCTCACGAATCACCTCAACCCCGATATCGCCAGGCTTGCCTACCGCAAGGACCGCAAGGAGGGCTTCACGCAGAGGCGCATCGCGCTCCTTCATCCCCGCGACATTCCGCCGGAGCACGACTTCCTGAACCTCCACCATGCAACGTGGTGCCATCCCTGCGACTCTGCCACCGTCTCCACGGCAAGCTTCATCGACCTGTACGAGGAAGCCCTCGGTGTTTCCATCCACCTGCTCCAGGAAACGTACCGTGTGCTTTCAGGACAGGCATCGCCGGAAGGCCTCGCCCAGCTCGTGGGGGACCAGAACCTGGACACCGGGCGGGAAAGCTGCCCGCCTGAGCATGCGAACCCGTTCCCTCTTGCGGAGATCATTGACTCCCTGTATGCGAAACTGGAAAAGACGGACTCAGGATGAAGCGAGGATTCGGAGCATGACGGCGGGGTCATTGGTGGGGAGCGTACAAGCCCAACCCGAGCACACGTACGCGGTGGCCCTTCCGTTCATCAGGCCCTGGGGCGCGGAGTACGGCGCAATGCTCACGATCTCCGGCTCCGCCTCGTTCGTCGGCCGAAGCACCACTGACGCGTTCGGCAGGTAGCGTCCGCGAAGCGCCCGGACCATCTCGAGGGTCTGCGGATCATCGGGGTCTCCCGCAATGACGACCTGGAAAGTCGGGCCCACATAGAAGTCGAGGGCTGAGAGGAAGAACGAAAAGGACAATGCGTTCGATTCCGCCTCCGGCGGATAGAGGGCAATGACGGATCCCGCCTGGGCGCGGTACTTCTCCTGGCCTGTTATCTCGGCAAGCTTCGTGAGGACGAGCACGGCAACGGAATTGGCGGAAGGAATGACGTTGTCGACGATTGGCTTGATGCGGCTGCCCAGGCCACCTGGCGCGTCGTGCGCGGTCTGAAAGAATCCGGCCAGGTCTGCATCCCAGAATCGGGCAAGCGCCTCATCCAGGAATCGAACGGCTTCCCGCAGCCATCGGACCTGGAAGGTGGCTTCGTACAGCTCCAGAAGCCCCCAGACGAGGAGGAGGTAGTCGTCGGCAAATGCGGGGATGGCAGCCTCTCCGTCGCGGTAGCGGTGCAGGAGCCAGCCGTTCGCGTCGACGAGGCGCTGCAGGACGAAGTCCGCGGCCCGAACGGCGGCGTCGAGCAGGGGCGGGTCCTCGAATGCGCCGCCTGCCCTGGCGAGCGCCGCGATCATGAGACCGTTCCAATCCGAAAGGATCTTGTCATCCCGGGAAGGCCGCTGCCGGGCAAGCCTCCGCCTGAGGAGCGCTCCCTCAATGTGGTCGGGAAGGGCCGACTGTGCAGGGTCCCGGTGGAGGATGAGCTGCCCATCGCCCGCGGGCGTGTAGCGCTGGTCGAACTCCCGCAGCTCTTCCGTTGACAGGACTGCCTCGATCTCCGCCCGTGTCCAGAGGTAAAACTTCCCCTCCTCCCCTTCGCTGTCGGCGTCCTCCGCGGTGAAAAACCCGCCCTCGGGTGAGCTCATGTCGCGGAGCACGTACGCGCAGATCTCCAGCGCCGTTTGCCGGTAGAAGTCTTTCCCCGTTGCCTGCCATGCATCGACGTACGCCATGCAGAGGAGCGCCTGGTCGTAGAGCATCTTCTCGAAGTGGGGGACGCGCCACTCGGCGTCAGTGGAGTAGCGATGGAAACCAAATCCCACCTGGTCGTATATCCCGCCGTTGCGCATGGCCATCAAAGAGCTTTCGACCATCCCAAGGGTCCGTTCGTTCCCCTCTCTCTTCCCCGCACGCAGCAGGAGCGGATAGACGCTCGCCATGGGAAACTTCGGCGCCGAGCCGAAGCCGCCGTGCGCCGGGTCGAACCGTGCTGCAACCGCGCGCGCGGCGCTTATGACCGTGCTGCGGTCGAACGCGGCTTCCTGCGCTGGAACGCTGCGCCTCCTCGGCGAGCGCGGCGGCAACGGTGGCCCCCGAGGAGACAAGCTCGTCACGCCGCGTCTCCCACAACTCCCGGATCCGGGGCACGAGGTCCAGCATCCCCACGTGGCCGAACCCGCTTTCCTTCGGGAAATACGTCCCCGCGAAGAAAGGGGTGCCTTCCGGAGTCATGACGATGGTGAGGGGCCAGCCCCCGGATCCCGTCATGAGCTGGCAGGCTGTCATGTAATGAGCGTCGAGGTCGGGCCGCTCTTCGCGGTCCACCTTGATCGAGACGAAAGTCTCGTTCATGAGGGACGCCACCTGGACATCCTCGAAGGATTCATGCTCCATCACGTGGCACCAGTGGCAGGTGGAGTAGCCGATGGAGAGGAAGATGGGCTTGCGCCCGTCACGGGCCTTGCGGAACGCCTCCTCGCCCCAGGGATGCCAGTCCACCGGATTGGTTGCGTGCTGGAGAAGATAGGGGCTTTTCTCGAACTGAAGGGCGTTCATGGGGCCTTGCATTCCAGAAGGTACGAAGAGTCGGACGGACGGACAAACGGAAACCCGGGAGTCGATCTCTCATCCTTGGCACTCGGTGGGGAGAAGCGATAAGATACCGCCAATGGCAGGCGGAGAGGAAAAGCGCAAGTCCAGAAAGCCGCGGGCGGCAAAGAAGACAGGCCTGGATCCGTCCATCCGGGGCTTCATCAAGGAAACGAGCCGGGACGCCGGATACCGCAAAGCGGCCCAGTTCCTCATGCTTCTGGGCAAGGACGAAGCAGCGCGCGTGCTCAAGCACATGGCTCCGGAAGAGATCGAGGGCATCACAAAGGAGATTGCCCGCACCCAGCGAATCGAGGAGCGGGAGGCCTCCAAGGTCCTCGAAGAGTTCGGCTACATCAAGGAAACGAAGAACCTCATCGCCCTGGGAGGGATAGAAAAAGCCCAGGAGATGCTCACCGCGTCTCTCGGCGCTGAGAAGGCGGAGAAGATCCTTGCCAAAGTGAGGAAGGACATGGCTCCCCCGCCCTTCTCCTTCCTCCAGGACATTGACGTCCACCAGGCAATTTCCCTGGTGCGGGAAGAGTCCGTGCCGGTGGCCTCCCTGATCCTCGCGCACCTGGAGCCCAAGCTCGCGGCGCGCATCCTCCAGGCGCTGACCCCGGAAGTCCAGCGCGAGATCGTCCCCCGGATTGCCCGGATGAAAAAGGTTGATCCCGAGGTGGTCCGCAGGGCGGAGGAGACGCTCCGGGGCAAGGTCCACGAACAGAGCACCCCCGTGACGCAGGAGATTGACGGCAAGGCCGCCCTCACGGAGATCCTGCGCTTCATGGACCCGGGCAAGGAGCAGGCCATCCTTCAGACGCTCGAGCCCAACGTCTCAAATGAAATCAAGAAGAAGCTGTACACCATCGACATCGTCTTCCAGATCCCGGACAAGGACCTGCAGAAAGTGCTGCGTGATCACTCCGACCGCGAGATCGCCATGCTCACCAAGGGCGTGGAGGAGAAGGTGAAGTTGCGCATCCTCGCCTCCCTCTCGGAGAGACGGCGTGACCTTGTGCGTCTGGAATCCGATTCCCTGGGCGCGGTGCGCAAGAGCGAGGTCGAGGCAGCCCTCCAGGATTTCCTGGAGTACGTGCAGCTGCTGGAGCAAAAAGGGGAGATCGCCATCCTGCGAGAGCGGGACGAGTTCGTTTAGGCGCGGTTGGACTCGCGCCAACGGGCCCCCCGCGCGCCACCACACCACAGACACCAAGGAGATCGCGAATGGACAGGGTTTCGATTACGGAAATCGGAAAACACGTGGATTCCGAAGTGGAGATCCAGGGCTGGCTGTACAACCTCAGGTCGAAGGGAAAGATCGCGTTCCTCCAGCTTCGCGACGGGACGGGGAGGATCCAGGGCGTCGCGGAGGAAAGCGCGTTCGGGGTTGACGGCTTCTCGAAAATCACCGCCCTTCGCATGGAAGCTTCGGTAAGAGTCCGCGGCAAGGTCCGAAAGGACGAGCGGGCCCCCTCTGGATTCGAGCTCACGGTGGTCGGCCTCGATGTGGTCCAGAATCCGGCGGACGACTACCCCATCTCCAAGAAGGAGCACGGCATCGACTTTCTCCTGGAGAACAGGCACCTGTGGCTGCGCTCCACGCGTCCCGCGGCCATCATGCGCATCCGCGACCAGGCCATCATGTCATTCCGATCGTTCTTCCACGAGCGCGGCTACCTGCTCGTCGACACTCCCATCCTCACCGGCTCAATCGGTGAAAGCGCGGGCACGCTTTTCACGGTGCCGTATTTCGACCTGGGCAACGCGTACCTCGCCCAGACAGGACAGCTGTACCTCGAGGCCGCCTGCATGGCGTACGGCAAGGTGTACAACTTCGGCCCGACGTTTCGGGCGGAAAAGTCCAAGACGCGCCGGCATCTTACCGAGTTCTGGATGCTGGAGGCCGAGGTGGCGTATTTCGACAACCAGGACAACATGAGGCTCCAGGAGGACATGGTAAGCCGCGTGGTGTCCGACGTCCTTGCCAACTGCGCCGCGGAGCTGGCCGTGCTCGAGCGGGACATCGAGCCCCTGCGAAAGGTAACGGCGCCCTTCATTCGAATGGACTACGGAGAGGCGGTGAAAACGCTCCAGGGAAAGGGAAGCGCCATCCAGTGGGGAGACGACCTGGGCGGGGAGGACGAAACGATCCTCACAAAAATGCATGAGAAGCCGATTTTCGTCACGAACTATCCGAAAAAGGCAAAAGCCTTCTATATGAAGGAGAATCCTGATAATCCGGAGACCGTTCTCTGCGCAGACCTGCTGGCCCCTGAAGGGTATGGTGAGATCATTGGCGGCTCGCAGCGTGAGGACGTCCTCGAGAAGCTCCTGGCTCGCATCCATGAGGAGAAGCTGCCGGAAGAATCCTACGGCTGGTACCTGGACCTCCGCAAGTACGGCTCGGTCCCGCACTCAGGCTTCGGCATTGGGCTGGAGCGCACGCTCGCGTGGATCTGCGGCACCCAGCACATCAGGGAGTGCATCCCGTTCCCACGCACCATTTCGAGGATATACCCATAGCCAAAAGCCTGGGACAAGGCCTGGGGACAAGAGCCTCCTGACGACGGCCTGCTGACAAGGTGCTGTCCGCAAAGCCCTCCGCAACCCTATAAGAACCGCAGAAAGTGGAAAACTCTTTTCCACTTTTTGCGGTTTCCCCAGGGTCAACCCTCTCCTTTTCCCCAGGATCGAGCAACTTCATAGAAATTCGCCGCAAGAGATATTGACAACATACAACAAAGGGCTATATTGAATAGATTATTCGACTAAAAGTCCTAATTGGTCGAATGGACTTGCTGTCTATGCCATAGGCTCTCGATACGGGAGGTTGTTTGATGCACGGCAAAACGTATGACGAACAGAAACAATCCGTGGTCCAGGCAGCCGCGGTTGTCATCCAGCAGTTCGGGTTCGAGAAGACCACGATGAGCGACATAGCCAGTGCGCTGAGAATGGGAAAAAGCTCGCTCTACCACTATTTCACGTGCAAGGAGGACATTTTCCTGGAGGTATTCAAGAGCGAGGTTGCCGAGCTTCGGGGGGAGTTCCTCAAGGCTATCGAAGCAGAGCCCACGCCGGAGGGAAAAATCAGGGCATACATCCTCAAACGAACGGAGATGTTCCAGAGGAAACTGAACCAGCATCTGGAGTTCGTCGAAGCAACCCGGGAACGGTACGACCTGCTCCTGAGAATCCACGAGATGTTCGACGGGGATGAGATCACCATAATCTCCGGCATCCTTGAGCAAGGGGTCAGGGAGGGCAGGTTTTCCATTCGCGACATCCGAACCACGGCGGCAGCAATGGTGACGGCCTTCCGGGCTTTCGAATACCCGTTTTCACCGGATCCGCAGCCACCTGAAGCAGAAAAAAAACTGGACTCTCTGCTCGAAGTTCTGTTCAAGGGCATTCTCAGGCGGTAGGCCATGAAACGACTCACGGCATTCGTCTTCCGCCATCGCGTTCTGATCATCGCCGTCTTCGTCGCCACGACGCTCTTCTTCGCGTACTGGATCAAGGACATCACCGTCAACAGCGACGTGGTTACCTACCTGCCCAAGGGGGACGCAGCCGTACGGCTGTTCAACCACTTGGGAGAAAAGTTCGGTCAGAATGACGTCGTGCTGGTGGCGGTGGAATCGGACAATGTGTTCACGGCCCAGACGCTCAAGGACGTGGACAACCTCACTCGGGCGTTCCAGGGGATCAAAGGCGTCTCTTCGGTCATCAGCCTTGCCGACATGATGGACATCCGAAAGGCGCCTGATGGGGGCATCGAGATCGGACGGCTCTTCGAGCCGGGGAGTCCCCCCACCGAGCCCGCGCAGATCCAGGCCCTGCGGAATACCGTCATGGGAAATGAGAGGTACCGCGGCGGCATCGTCTCGTACGACGGGCGCACAACGCTGATCGTCTGCCAGATCGATTCGAGCGTTCGAACGGATTCCGTTGTGGCGCGCGTCAAGGAGGCCGCCGCGGGATGCAATACGGCGGAAAAGCTTCAATTCGGCGGCGGCCCGCTCCTGGCCTCAGAGCTTGCCGCCATCATTTTCCACGACTTGAAGATCCTGATCCCCATCGTGTCCATCCTGATAATTCTCACCCTCTACGTATCATTCGGGACCGTCCGCGGGGTCCTCATCCCCCTCGGCTCGGTCCTCATGAGCACCGTCTGGGTCCTTGGGCTTTTCGGGCTTCTCAAGGTGCCCCTCACGATGGTCTCCGACATCATCCCCGCCCTCCTCGTGGCCCTTGGCACCGCCCCGTGCATCCACATCCTGAGCAAGTTCGACGAGGATGTGACCCGCTACGGCGCGCGGGGGGAGGAATCCCAGTCGGCGTTTCGGGAGGTCGGGATACGCGTGGTCCTTGCCGCCCTCACTATCGTCCTGGGCTTCTCATCGTTCATCGTCGGCTCGTACCTCACGACCATCCGCGACTTCGGGATCTTTTCCGCCATCGGGGTGGCGTTCTCCCTTCTTATCTCCATCTTCTTCGTGCCGGCGGTCGTGGGATCGATCCATGTCTCACCGCGGCGCACGGAACGGACCAGGGACCGCCTGATCCAGAGGCTCATGGAACGGTGGGGTGACATCGTGGTCCGTCATCGACGTGCCATCCTGGTGGCAGGCGGAGTCGTCCTGGTCTGCGCGCTCGTAGGCGCCCCGCTGATCAGGCGCGAATCGGAGTTCACGAAGTTCATCGACGCCAGGAACCCCGTGAGGGCAACCGAGGCGCTCCTGCAGCGCGAGTTCGGCGGCTCGCGGCCGGTGCAGATCGATTTCAAGGGGGACCTGACAGATCCGCGCGTGCTCAAAGAGATGCTGCGGATGGAGAAGTTCATCACCACGGAGCACCTGGCCGCCAACCCGCTCTCCATTGCCGACCTGGTTGCGGAGATGAACGAGCTGATCGACGGCCGAAAAGTCATCCCCGATGATCGCGGGAAGGTCGCCAACCTCATGTTCCTGCTCGAAGGCCAGGACCTCGTGAGCGGGCTGATCGATGACGCCAAGGACGAAGGGCAGATCCAGGCAATGGTCGGGATGCTGGAGAGCGCGCAGCTCGCGCACCTGATCGACTCCCTGGACGGCTACATCCGAGGGATCGACAGGAAGCTGGTCGACGTCAGCTACACCGGCATGCCCCTCATCTCCTGGCACCTTGACCAGAGCGTCCTCAGCAGCCAGGCGGAAAGCCTGGGGATTGCGCTCGTGTTCATCTTCCTGCTTCTGGCCATCAAGCTCAGGTCCTGGCGCGCGGGGATCATCGGCCTTGCGCCCATTGTCCTGGCCATTGTCGTGATGTTCGGCCTCATGGGAATCACCGGCATCCCCATCAATATAGCGACCGTCCTGGTGGGCGCAATCGCGCTCGGGATCGGGATCGACTATTCCATCCACTTCAGCGTCCGGTTCTCCACATACTACCGCGGACCATCCACGGCGGCGGAAGCCGTCACAAGGACCATCCAGACAACCGGCAGGGCAATCATCATCAACGTGCTCGCCGTCACGATGGGGTTCATTGCGCTCCTCTTCGCCAACCTGATTCCGCTCCGACAGTTCGGGATCCTGACGGCAGTCGTGATGCTCACGAGCGGGACGGGCGCGCTGACGCTCCTGCCGGCCCTCATTCTGAGCGCGCCCTCGCTTTTCATCAGAGACCGCGAACACGCCCATACTCTCAAAGACTTGGAGGAAGAACCACATGAAACTCACCCGTCTCGCCCTGGCCGCCTTGTTGTTCCTGGCGCTCACCGCCTTCCCGGCGTTGGCGCAGGACATCGACCTGACGCCGGCGCAGGTCCTGGACAGAATTGATGACGCAATCAACGGTCCGAAGGACCAGAGCTACACCGTCCAGCTTGTGTTGGTGGACAAGGACGGCTCCCGCAAGACCCGGGAAATGATGATGCTGCAGAAAGGCCGTGACAAGCGCCTGGTGCGGTTCACGGCGCCGGCGGACCAGAGGGGCATCGCCTTTCTCTCCCTGCCGGGAGACCTCCAGTACCTGTACCTGCCGGCGTTCAACAAGGTCCGAAGGATTGCAAGCTCCGTGAAAAACACCAACTTCGCGGGCACGGATTTCACGTACGAGGACCTGGAAGCGGTGAAATGGTCCTCCACGTGGGTGGCGGCATTCAAGAGCCGCGCCCAGGACACGACCATCATGGAGCTGACGCCGAAGCCCGGCAGCTCGACGGACTACTCCCGGCAGCTCGTGACGGTCCGCAACGACAACTTCTATCCCGTTCGCGTCGAGTACTACGACAAGTCAGGGACTCTTTCCAAGGTCCTTGTCCGCGGAGACCTGAAGCAGGTGAAGGGATACTGGGTCTCCATGGACAGCACGATGGAGGACCTCAGGAAGCAGCACACAACGCAGATGCTCGTCTCAGATCTCAAGCTCGACACGGGGATCGGGGATGAGAAGTTCACCGAGCGCTACCTCGGCCAGTAGGAGGACTCACCATGAGACGATTGCTCGCGGCGCTGCCCGCTGCGGCCCTGGCCGCTCTCCTTGCCTTGACCATGAGCCCTGTTGCCTGGGCCCAGCAGCCCTCCGATTCGGGGGCAGGCAGCGCGGTCTCTCTGGGTGGAGCAGCTTCCACGGATGACCGGGTATCCACCGAGGCGAACCCGCAGCTTACGTTCCAGGAGTATCGCCTGGAGCTCGTCACGGATGCCAGGCCGTCAGATGCGGCGAAGCTCCACGCGGAAGCGTGGGTTCGTTCCGCCGGCCTGCCGTCGGCCCCTCCGCCCCCCTCGGAGCTCTTCACCGTCGGAGGCGTGGCACCGGTCTCTCTGGACCTTCGCGAAGCCTACTTCGAGCTGAATGGGTTCATATTCAGCAACGTAGACTTGAAGGTGGGCCGCCAGCGCATTGCCTGGGGAACGGCGGACAAGCTGAACCCGACCGACAACGTGAACGCCCTGGACCTCAGCGACCCCTGGGACTTCGGCAGGCACCTCGGATCGGATGGCGTCCAGCTTTCGGTTTATGCGGGAGGCATAACGATCACCGGGCTTGCCGTGGCGCAGTTCACGCCTGCCGTCCTGCCCACGGGGCAGTGGGCCACCGCGCTCATGCCGCAGGCCGTGCAGGCGCCTCCCGGGCTGAGTCTCGGGACAGTCACGACGAACGTGACGCTCCCCGGCCTCACCCTTGCGGACAGCCTCAATGCGGGCCTGAAGATCAAGGGCAATCTCATCGGATACGATCTTTCCGTGTCCTATCTCTACGGTAGACAGAGCTTGCCCATAATCGACAGCGAAGTGATCACGCCTTCCGGCATGACGGCGGTCAACGCCAGCGTGAATCTCGTCTATCCTCGAGAGCACGTCTTCGGCGCCGACCTTGCCGGTGCCATCGGGGGAGTCGGCGTCTGGGCCGAGGCCGCGGTGTTCCTGCCTGAGAAGGTCACGCTCACGCAGGACTCCAGCGCCCTCGGCGGCGGCGTCATCCAGTCCACCGCGCTGGACAACACGCCCTACCTGAAATACGTGGTGGGGGGAGACTACACGTTCCCCGGCGATCTCTATCTCAACGCCCAGTTCGTTCACGGGCTTTTCCAGGAAGCGGGCGCGGGAAACCTCAATGACTATTTTTCCGTCAACCTGGACTGGAACCTCCTGGACGGCAAGCTGAAGCTCACGCCCTTCAGTTTCCTCTTCGAGGTGAGGAACTGGAGCGACATTCCGAACAACTACGCCATCCTCGCCGCGCCGTCCATCACAATCCATCCCATGGACAATGCCGAGTTGACGATCGGATTCCACTGGATCCAGGCAACAAGCTCCACGGTGTTCGGGGCGTTGAGCGGCCAGAACGAGGTGTTTGCCCACGCGCGGTACAGCTTCTGAAAGCCGCGCCGCGGAAGGACGTGCGCCTCGTATCACTTATCCCGGCTCTGGACCCATTTCACCGCGAAGCGCCTGAGGTCACCGGCGCCGTCCACGCGCAGCTTCTCCTTGATATGGTCGCGATAGGCGTTGACGGTCTTCACGGAGAGGTTGAGCATCTTCGCGATCTCCGCGGCGCCGTACCCCTGGCCAATGCGCTCCAGCACCTCCAGCTCGCGGTCGCTGAGGCGTTCCACCGAAGGCGCCTCGTTTTCCTCACGGCGGCTGAACATCGTCTCCAAAAGCCTGTCGCGCATTGCCGCGGAGACGTAGATCTTCCCCGACAGGACCGTGGTGATTGCGTCCAGCATGACGGAGGCGGCTTCCTGTTTCATCACGTACCCGCGCGCGCCCGCCTTCAGAGCGCGCTCGGCGTACACCACCTCGTCATGCATCGAGATGATGAGGATGAGCATGGCGGGGTGGGATGCCTTGAGCGTCCGTACGAGGTCCAGGCCGTTCTTCCCGACGAGTGAGATGTCCACAAGGGCGATGTCGGGGACAGCTTTCTCCAGCGCCGCAAGCGCCTCTTCCGCGGAACCCGCCTCCCCGCACACCATGTAGCGGTCAGTGCTCCTGATGAGCGCCACGAGGCCCTGGCGGAAGACGGGGTGGTCATCAACCACGAGAAACGTGACAGGCTTCACCATCAGGCCTCCTTCTCCCCGACGCCCATGCGGCAGGATACGCGGGTCCCCGGCTCCAGGCTTTCAATGCGAAGCTCCGCGCCCGCGGTGGCCGCCCGGTAGCGCATGATCCGCAGACCCATGCCGTTCCCGGTGACGCGGGCCGGGATCCCGGCGCCGTAATCAGAGACTTCGGCAATGATCACCGGGCCCGTCCCGTTGCCGCCGCGCGGCTCGCGGTACAGCCTCACCTCGATGCGGTCCGACCGCGAGTGCTTCAGCGCGTTGGAGAGCGCCTCCTGCAGGATGCGATACACCTGAAGAGCCCGGTCCGTGTCCGGGAGCAGAAAATCGGGGGAGACTCGGAGGTCGATGGTCGCGGGGTGGCTTCGGCGCGCCGCTTCCACCAGCTCCTCCACGGCCGCGGCCAGCCCGTGCTCCTCCAGTCCCGCCGGATACAGCCCGCGCGCGATCTGCTTGGTCCGCGTGATGGAATCCGCCAGGAGGTTCCCGATCTGCTCGATGGATTCCACGGCGGCGTGATCCTGCGCGGAGAGCCCTCCCCGAAGGACGGATGCATACATCGCTATTCCCGCGAGATGCTGGCACAGATCGTCGTGGAGATCCTGCCCGATCCTCTGCATCGTCAGGTTGGAGATCTCGATGACTTCCTGCTCCAGCCCCTTGCGCCGCTCGATCTCCCGGGTCAATTCCCTGTTGGCCCGGGTCAGCTCCGCCGTGCGCCGCTCCACTTCCGCTTCCAGGCGCCTCTCGTGGGAGCGCACCTGGTCCAGGAGGAGCGCTCCCTTGAGCGCGCTGGAAACCTGCTGGCGGAGCGTGTCATAGACCGCGGGCTCGGGCACGCCAAGAGGGAGGAGGATATAGCCCAGCGGCTCGGTCTGGAACACGAGCGGCTCGAGCACCCACACGGCGTCCCGCCACGATGAGCCGACCCGGGGAGGAAGGAGCCGGTGCGTGCGAAACCGGATCCCCCGCGGAGGCAAAGGCGTCGGGGCGGAGCTGGCGCGCGGGACCATGACCAGCCGCGACCATCCCAAGGGCTCGAAAAGAGCGAGGTAGCAGCCGCCGATGCCCAGCCGCCTGAGCCCTGTCTCCAGGCGGGAGAGCATGAGCGGCATCTCGAAAGCGCCCGCGAGGCTCGAGCTGATTGCGCGAAGAGTTGCAAGCCTTTCCTCCGCGGCCACGCGCTGGGCTGCCTCGAGACGGTTTTCCGCGTACCCGATTATCACGAGCGCGAACTCGAACAGGTCTTCCGGCAAAGAGGCAGAATGCCTGATTACGGACACGTACTCACGCCAGGCGCTGGGACGGCCGCCGGCGAGGATGGTGTCGGAAAGCGCCGAGCTGAGTCGGGCAATGAAGGGCTCCGGCGAGCCAGCGGCGGCGGTCAGCTCGGCAATTGCCGTGCGCTCCAGCACGGTGGCGTCACGAGGAATCTCGGAGCGGCCGGGATCATAGCCTCTGCGGGGCGGGCACCCGCAGGACTGCCGAATGACCGGCTCACAGGCGAGCGCGCGGTCACATGCCGCGCCGGTGTCCATCAAGTCCAGGAGAGCGTCGGTGGCGGCAGCCCCCACCTCGTCAAGGGGCTGACGGACCGTGGTAAGCGGCGGCGTCACGACGCCGGACTCCTCGATCCCGTCGAACCCGACGACTGCCACGTCCTCAGGCACGCGCAGGCCGGCCGCGCGCAGGACGTCCATGGCGCCCAAAGCCATGCTGTCGTTCATGCAGACAAGCGCGTCAAAGCGCTTCCCGGAGCCAATGATGTCACGGGCAGCCTGCTCGCCCGAGTCCCTCAGGAACGTGCCGAGTGCAACGAGAGATGGATCACAGGTGAGCCCTGCCGTCCCGAGAGCGGCATGGAACGCCTTCATCCTCTGCTCGGCTTCCGCGTGGCCGGCGGGTCCGCCGATCACGGCAAACCTCGTGCGCCCATGGACGACGGGCAAGGTGGTCCACCAGGGAAGCCACCGCGTTGGAGCCGTCAACGGTGACGCTGGTAACCCCGGGCACGCGCAAGCCCACGGACACCTGGGGCATTCCGCGCCGGGAGGCAAAAAGCTTCCCGAGCCCGGAAGAATCCAGGAACGTCGCTATGACGCTGGAGACGATGATCAGGCCGTCAATGCTCGTGCTGTCCGCGATCCCGAACGCTGCGTTCGCCGCGGCCTCCGACTCGATGGGAGAGCCGATGCGGTGCCCGAGGAAGCACACGACCCCGACTCCACGGCTGCGGGCGCGGGTCTGAATGCCCCGCCAGAGGGCGGTCTGGTACGCGTCATCCAGTTGCGCGGCAAAAACGCCGATCACGCGGGAAGCCGAGTGCTTTTTCACCACGAGGCCACGTTCCAGAAAGCGTCCTTGGGTTTGTGGCGGACGTCAAAGAGAAGCGGCCAGTCCTTTCTCCCCTTCACCGGAAAAGAGTCGAGCCAGGTATGGTCGTCCGCAATACCCCAGAAAGTCACGCCGGTGAGCCGATGCGCGGCAGCTTCTTCCCGAAACACTCGGAAGTATGATCCGTACCTCGCGGCTTGTTGGCGGAGGAGGTCGGGTCCGGGTTCCTGGGCTGTGGAGCTGTCCCCCCATCGAAACAGGGAGACATCCAGCTCCGTGATCTGCACCTCCACCCCGAGTGAGGCGAAGCTCGTGACGGCGCGTCTGACTGTTTCCGCATCAGGACCGAACACGGACCAATGCCCCTGGATCCCGACGCCGTCAATGAGCCCTTGGGCCGCGAGGGCCTTCACCAGGCTCAATGCCTTCTCCAGCTTGCCTGCGGTTTCAATGCCGTAGTCGTTGTAAAAAAGCCTGGCGGCCGGGTCAGCAGCGCGCGCGCACCGGAACGCTTTCTCAATGTAGCCGGGGATGCCATCTGCTCCGTGATCGGACCCCGCCAATCGGTGCCAGGGACTGTCCGTCCGCCAGTCACCAGTTGCGTCCGATATTGCCTCATTCACGACGTCCCAACAGTAGACCTCGCCCTGAAAATGGGCAAGGAGCATGGCGATATGGGCTTCCAACCGGGAAAGCAGCTCGCGCTTCGTGGCCGGCCCGGCGCTTCCCTGGAACACCCAGCCGGGCACCTGGTTGTGCCAGACGAGGGTGTGGCCGCGAACGCGCATCCCATGGTCGCGGGCAAAAGCCACGATTGCGTCAGCCGCCGCGAAGTCGAAGGAGGAATCGCCCTCCCCGCGCAAGGGATGGATGCGCTCCCACTTCATGGCATTCTCTGCGACGAGGCTGTTCACTTGCGCCGCGAGCAGCTCACCCTGGGTGACGAGCGTCTCCGGCTCCACCGCGGCGCCGATGGGAAAATGCGATTGATACACCGCGGCAAGTGACGGCACAAAAGCCCGGGGAGCTCCACTCATTCCTCCCACCGTACTCCCTCAGGCGTGCAGGTGAAACAGGCTGAAGCTCGGTTCCCTGGTTCGGAGCCGTTGCCGGGTCGGTATAGGTCAAACTGCCTATAGCTGGACCGTCAACACCCGGCCCATCACACCCGGCCCATCAAGGCAAAAGCTCGCGGCGGCTCCCGGTCACTTCCAGCTCGGCCTCCAAAACCGTGGTCCCCGTCAACTCCTCGCTGCGACGATCCGGCTGGCGCCCGCCCACGGTGACCTGTATCCGCCCCGGGAGGACGGCCCTGCTTCCTTCGTCATCCACGAGGCTCATCAGCCGCTCCGTGACGACAAAAGACACCCGGCTGGTCTGGCCCGGCGCGAGTGCCACCCGCTTGAAGCCGGCAAGCTGTCGCAGAGGCGGGGAGAAAGGCGCGGAAGGCCAGCTCAGGTAAAGCTGGACAATCTCCTCACCTTCCCGAGAGCCGGTGTTGGTTACGTCCACCGAGACGGCAATCTGCTCACCTGCCCGCACGGCCGGCTTTTCCATCGTCACGTTGGCGTAACCAAAGGCGGTGTAGGAAAGGCCGTATCCAAACGGGTACAGGGGGTCCCCCTCGAAATAGCGGTAGGTCCGGCCCTTCATGGCGTAGTCGGTGAAAGGCGGCAATTGGTCCGTAGATCTGACCCAGGTCACCGGCAGCCGGCCGCTGGGGCAGCAGTCCCCGAAGAGCACGTCTGCCACGGCGCGCCCTCCCTCCTCACCTGGATACCAGGCCAGGACAACGGCCCTGGAAAGCTCGTCTTCCCGTGACAGCGCGAGCGAGCCGCCGGTGAGCAGGACAAGGACCATAGGCTTTCCCTTGGCCGCCACGGCGTTGAAAAGCTTCCTCTGGATGGAAGGCAGCTCGATCGAGATCCTGTCCCCTTGCCACTGGGACTGGAGGGCGGACCCCTCCTCCCCTTCCAGGCGGTTGTTCAGGCCGAGCACAAGGATCACCACGTCCGCCCTGTCCGCTGCCGCCAGGGCCTCCCCGAACCCGTCATCAGCTTTTTCGCCCCAGATGGAGTCCTGGTCTTTCTGGATGTCGGAGCCCTGGGCAAAGAGCACGCGCGTCCCCGGTCCCACCGCGGTCCTGATGCCCTCGAGGATCGTGACTGATCTGGAGGGTTGGCCGTTGTAGTTGCCCAGGAGCGCCTCGCGGTCATCCGCGTTGGGTCCTATGACGGCAATGCAACCCAGGTCCTTGCGCAACGGCAGCAAGCCGTCCTGGTTCTTCAACAAAACGATGGATTCGCGGGCCGCGTTCAGCGCCAGGGTCCTGTGCTCCGTGCAGTCGACCGTGTCGTAGGGAATGGATGCGTAGGGCACTCTTTCGGGAGGATCAAACATGCCCAGGCGGATGCGGATCCTGAGAAGGCGGGCCAGGGCGATGTCGATGTCAGCTTCGGTGATCAGGCCCTTGCTCACCGCCTCCACGAGAGCGGGATAGACGCGGCCGCACTCCAGGTCGCAGCCGCTTTTCACGGCGAGCGCGGCGGATTGCTCGGGAGTGCTCGTTACGGTGTGATGCGCGTGAAAGTCGAAAATAGCGCCGCAGTCGGAGACGACAAAGCCGGCAAAGCCCCACTCCCCGCGGAGGATCCGGCTGAGCAGAGTCGGGCTGGCGCAGCACGGCTCGCCGTTTGTCCGGTTGTACGCTCCCATGACGGACTCCGCGCCCCCTTCCGTGACGCAGTCGCGAAACGCAGGAAGATAGGTTTCCCGCAAGTCCCGTGCGCTCACGCGGGCGTCGAAGTGATGACGAAGGGCCTCGGGCCCGCTGTGCACGGCGAAGTGCTTGGGGGTGGCGGCAACCTTCACGTAACGCGGGTCATCCCCCTGGATTCCCTTGATGAACGCCACGCCCAGCCTGCCGCTCAAATATGGGTCTTCCCCGTAGGTTTCCTGGCCGCGGCCCCAGCGCGGATCACGGAAGATGTTGACGTTCGGGCTCCAGAGCGTGAGCCCGTGGTACTGGCGCCGGTACCCCTGGCGGGCGTACTCGTGGTGCTTCGCCCTGGCCTCACCTGACACCGCTACGGCGATCTGCCCCACCAGCCCGGGGTCGAACGCCGCGGCCAGGCCGATGGCCTGCGGGAACACGGTCGCTATGCCCGCGCGCCCCACGCCGTGCAGCCCTTCGTTCCACCAGTTGTATTCAGGAATTCCCAGGCGGGGGATTGCAGGGGATTCATAGACCATCTGAGACACCTTCTCGGGAAGGGTCATACGGCTCATGAGGTCGCGAAGGCGCTCCTCGAGCGGCAGGTCGGGATCACAAAATGGCGTTGTGGCCAACGAGCACCTCCTTCAGCCCCTCTGTATATCAGAGCCGGGGGCGGACTTCAAAGGGGAGGAGTGCGCTCCGTCTTGAGACGCGCTCCGTCCGTTCTTGACTCGAATGGCAGCGGTCGGGAAACTCGCCCTATGACTGTCCTCATCATCTCCTGCCACCCTGATGACGCTGAGTTCATGATGGCGGGCACGGCCCTTCTCCTCAAGCGGGCCGGATGCGATATCCATTATATCAACGTCGCCAACGGATGCGCGGGAAGCTCGACAATGGACCCGGCGGAAGCCGCCGCGGTCCGGAAGAAGGAGGCCATGAAGGCCGCGGCGCTCCTGGGCGCGGTCTTTCATGAGAGCCTCGTGGATGACCTCGAGGTCTTCTACGTGCAGGACCTCATTCGCCGGGTCACGGCCGTGGTGCGGCAGGTGAAGCCGGACATCATTCTTGCCATGTCTCCCGAAGACTACATGGAAGACCACATGAACACGGCCCGGATCACCGTCACGGCGTCTTTCCTGCGCGGCGTGAAAAACTACGAGTCCATTCCTGCGGAGCCGGCGACGCTCCACGACGTCATGCTGTACCACTCCACTCCCCACATCCTTACGGATATGATGCGGAGGCCAGTCGTCTCGGAGATGTACGTGGACATAACGGAGGTGATATCCGAAAAGGAAAAGCTGCTTGCCTGCCACGCGAGCCAGAAGGAATGGCTGGATGCGACGCAAGGGTTCGATTCGTACCTGAGAACGATGCGGGAGGCGGCTCTGGCTGTTGGCGGGATGTCGGGCCGCTATCGTTTCGCAGAGGGCTGGCGGCGCCATTCCCACGTGGGGTTCAGCCGCAATGACGGAAACCCGATTTTCGATCTCCTGCCGGACCGCTGCCTCATGGGGCCGGTGCGCTGAAACGCACCGGCGGCGCCGTTTTCCAGAATCTGCGTTCCGCAAGGAGCGCCGCGCCCATTGCCTCATCACGAGGCTCGGACGTGACGACCTCCAGAGTGAGGCCTTCCAGTATCTCGGGGATCACCTTTCGGCGGATGGTGGTCCAGATAGGCTCCCGGAGGAACTCCCCGAACGTCGCCGCGGGCCCGCCAATGACGAGAGCCCCGGGATTGAACAGCGTGACGATCTTGCAGCACGCGTCTCCGAGGAACGTGCCAATCTCATAGAGCGTTGACCGGGCCAGCCGGTCCCCGGAGAGCGCGGCCTCCCGGATTGCCTCCAGGGTCAGGGCCACGCCTTTTTCCGCGAAGTACTGGAGACTCGATATGACCCCTTCGGAGAGCCGCCGCTGGAACCGTCTGAGGATGCTGGGCCGGGATACCACCGTCTCCAGGCACCCGACGTTCCCACAGGTGCAGCGCTCACCCTCCGCTTCCACCACGAGGTGGCCGACCTCCCCCGCCAGGCCGCGCGAGCCCAGGTACGGCTCGTCACCGATGATGACGGCGGTCCCGACCCCCGAGCCGAGGAAGAGGTAGACGAGGTCCGCCGCGCCCTGAGGCCAACGCCGCTCCGCCGTCAGGAAGGCGAGGCAACGCGCGGGGTGCTCCACGACAACCGGCAGGCCGAAGGCCCTTTCCATGATCGTTCGAAGCGGGATGTGGGTGATCCCCGACACCCGCAGCCCTTGCAGCCAGATCCCCCTCTCCGTGTCCACCATGCCCGGCATGGACAGCCCGATTGCCAGGGGCCGCCTCTCCAGGAGGACGGGCGAGCTCATGGCTCTCTTGAGCTCGACGGAGATCTGGCGGGTGATGTCGTTGAGATGGTCCGCAGGGGTTGAGGAGAGGGTGAGAGGGAACTCGCCTTCCCAAAGCACCGTGCGCATGGGGTCCACCGCGGTGATCCTGAAGCTCGAGGTGTCCACGGAAACCCCGAGGGAGTAACCCACGGAGGAGGAAAGACGATAAATGGATGACGGCCTGCCGCTCCTGTTCTGTGTCTTACCGGCCCGCTCGACGAGCCCCTGTTGCAGCAGCTTGTTCAAGAGCGCTGTTATGGAAACCGGGCTGATCCCGGTGCGAAGCGCAATTTCCCCTCTTGTTGGAGACTTGAGAAAGAATATAGATTGAAGGACCCTAACTTGTTTATGACCTTTTATGATTCCGCCATCCTTAAAGCAAATTTTTAACCGAATATTGATATTCTTGCAACAAAAAAATCCAGATTTTCATCAATTTTGAGCCAAGCCTGCAAACCTCGAGCCACTGCAGATTCTGTCCCCCCAACATTCTTCTTGCAGGAGGGGGGCGTACGGTATACACCGTGAGCAAGCCATCCCCTTCGGCAGAAGCAAATCTTCGAAACGGAGGTACATCGTCGATGATCTGGAATCCCGATTTCGAAACTCTCTCCCGGCCCGAGATGACAAAGCTGCACGGTGAGCGGCTGGGCAGGCTTGCCGACGCGCTTTACCGGCGCGTCCCGTTCTACCGCAGAAAAATGGAGAAGCGCGGCGTCAAGCCGCAGGACGTCCAGGGAATCTGCGACATCGGGAAGCTCCCGTTCACCACCAAGGACGAAATGAGGGACGTGTACCCCTACGGCCTCCTCGCCGTGGCGCTTTCCGAGATCGTCGAAATCCACACTTCCTCCGGAACCACCGGCAAGCCCGTGGTGGACGCCTACACCCGGGGGGACATCGAGACGTGGGCCGAGGTGATGGCCCGCACGTTGTCGGCCGGGGGGACAACGCGGCATGACATTGTCCAGAACGCCTACGGCTACGGCCTTTTCACCGGCGGGCTGGGAGTGCATTACGGCGCGCGCAAGATCGGGGCAACGGTCATCCCCATCTCCGGCGGGAACACGAAACGGCAGCTCGCCATACTCCGGGACTTCACGTCAACCGTGCTGGCCTGTACCCCGTCCTACGCGCTTTTCCTTGCGGAGGCCGCACGGGAAGAAGGCCTCGACCTGCGCACCGTGGGATTGAAGGCCGGTTTCTTCGGCGCCGAGCCCTGGAGCGAAAGCATGCGTGCAGAGATCGAGGACAAGCTCGACACGCTCGCCATCGACATCTACGGCCTGACGGAGATCATCGGTCCCGGGGTGGCAACGGAATGCGAGCATCAGGGAGGCCTGCATATTTCGGAGGACCACTTCTACCCCGAAATCATCGACCCTGTCACGGAGAAGCTTCTTCCGGACGGGGAAAAAGGCGAGCTCGTCATCACGACGCTGACGAAGGAAGGCACGCCTCTTTTGCGGTACAGGACGCGTGACATCACGTACCTCGACCGCTCGCCCTGCCCGTGCGGGAGAACCACGGTGAGAATGCACCGGGTGCTCGGCCGCACGGACGACATGCTGATCATCCGCGGCGTGAACGTCTTCCCGTCCCAGATCGAACAGGTCATCCTGAAGGTGGACGGCGTGGAGCCGCACTACCAGCTTGTGGTTGAGCGGCGTGACCAGCTCGACGAGCTGGAAGTACAGGTCGAAATGAATGAGGAGATGTTCTCCGACGAGATCAAGGGCCTGGAGCACATGGAGCGCACAATCGAGGCGGACCTGTACGCAAGCCTGAACATCCACACGCGCGTGAAGCTCGTCGAGCCAAAGAGCATTGCCCGAAGCGAAGGGAAAGCGAAGCGGATCATCGACAAGAGGCTCCTGTAAGCCCGGAGGGAGAAATGAGCGTACGACAGATCTCGATATTCCTGGAAAACAAAAAAGGGAGGCTCGCCGAGGTGACCCGGCTCCTGGCCTCCCGCGCGGTGAACATCCGCGCCCTTTCCCTCGCGGACACGGCGGATTTCGGGGTGCTTCGGATCATCGTGAACGACCCTGACGCGTGCCTGGCCGCGCTGAAAGCGGACGGGATCATCGCCCAGGTGACCGAGGTGCTGGCCGTGGAGATGGAGGACAAGCCGGGCGGGCTTGCGCGCGTGCTTGCCGCGCTGGAGGGCGCCGGCGTGAACGTGGAATACATGTACGCGTACGTGGAAAAAACGAAGGCAAACGCCATCGTGATCTGCAAGATCGATGACAAGGAGAGAGCCGCCGCCGCGCTGAAAAAGGACGGAATCGGCACACTCAACGCCGCGGCACTGAAGGCTTTGTGAACCGGCAACCACTTCGAGCGCGGCAGGCGACAAGACTCAGACGCGTGGTTGACAAGAGGAGAATCTAGCGCTCAACTCGATGCGTGCCGGAGCTGCCCGACCTTCACTACATCGTCACCAAGCTCGCCCCCAGGATCGTTGGGCGCCGTATAACGGAGGTCAGGATCAAGGAGCCCATCGTGATCCGCATGCTCCTCCCGGACGCGGGCGGTTTCACGGCGGCCGTGACGGGACGGAGCTTCACCAGCCTCGAGCGTCGGGGCCCGTTCCTCCGCTTCACCCTGGAGGACAGGGAGCTCATCATGCACTGCATGCTCGCCGGGCGCCTGCAGATTGCAGACAGGAAGGACAAGCAGCTTCCCGGCACGTGCTTCTCCTTTTCCCTTGATGACGGAAACCGACTTTCCTACGGGGATGAAAAGAAGATGGGCAAGGTGTATCTCACGGCGCCCGGCGCGTACGACTCCCTCCCGGGCTTCGCTGAGCAAGGGATCGACATCCTGTCCCCAGCCTTCACGTTTGAGGCCTTTGATCGCCTCATCCAGGGCAGGCGCCACCAGGCGCGCGTATTCCTCATGGACCAGGCAGCCCTGAGCGCCATCGGGAACGCGTACGCGGATGAGATCCTTTTTGCCGCCGGCATCCACCCCAAGACCTCGTGCGCCAGCCTGTCCGCGGAGGAAAGACGCAGGCTCTATGACAGCGTCCGCAAAGTCATGGCGTGGGGCATCGCGGAAGTGGAGAAAGCGAACCAACCCATAGAAGTCAAAGTGCGTGACCACGTGCGCGTTCGAAACAGAAACGGAGAGCCGTGCCCCGTGTGCGGCGCAATCATACGCCGAGTGGGCGTGCTGGGGTACGACTCGTTCTACTGCCCCCACTGCCAGCCCGCCACCCGCAAGCAATTCATCCCGTGGCATGAAGAAAGGAAACCTGATGCCTGATGTACACCTGAACAAGTCCCAGTCCCGACTCATCTGCCTGCTCGCATATGTCGTGGCCGCCGCCGTGGCTTTTGCCGCGGGAAGAGTGCTGGACGGGGGCTCCCCTCTCTGGACTGCCGCCGCGGCGGACCTCGCGGCAACCGTCGTCGTGTTCATCTTCAGCCTCATCCTGGACAACTCCAGCGTGTATGATCCGTACTGGAGCGTGGCTCCGCTCCCCATCCTCGTGTACTGGCTCTCCACCAACCAGGCGCTCTCCGTCCGGCAGGTCATCGTGCTGGCGCTCGTGGCGTTCTGGGCCATTCGGCTCACCTTCAACTGGCTGCGCCGCTGGCACGGTCTGGCGGATGAGGACTGGCGATACGCGGACTACCGGAAGCTCGGCGCGGGCTACTGGCCGGTAAGCTTCCTCGGGTTCCACCTCTTTCCAACGGTCATCGTGTTCCTGGGATGCGTGGCCCTTTTCCCGGTCTTCCTTGCCGGCAGCAGGCAATTCGGAATCCTGGACCTGCTGGCAATCATCGTTACCCTGGGAGCAATCCTTACGGAGGCAACGGCTGACCGCGAGCTGCGCAGGTTCCTCCTCACCCGGGCGGGCTCCGGGCAGATTCTCAATTCGGGACTGTGGTCCATGTCCCGACACCCCAACTACTTCGGAGAAGTGCTTTTCTGGTGGGGACTCTGGCTGTTCGGCCTTGCCGCGGGCCCGTCGTGGTGGTGGACCATTGCCGGCCCCGTGGTGGTCACCGGGCTCTTCCTGGGAGTGAGCGTCCCCATGATGGACGCCAGGCTCCTGGCGCGGCATCCCGGCTACGCCGAGCTGATCGGGACGCGCTCAGCATTCATTCCGCTGCCGCAGCAGCGTCCCCGCGACGCGGAGCGTCGCGCGCTGTAGTGAAGTTTCTCGGGCTCGACGTCGGGACAACCACAATCTGCGGCGCCGTGGTGAATGCCGCGGACGGGCGCGTCGTGTTTCTCCAGACGGAAGGCAATGCCGCCGGCATTCCACCACGCGCGCCCTGGGAGTCCATCCAGGACCCTGACGGAACGGTGCGCATTGCGCGCGGGATATTGGCGAAGGCCCTGGAGGCGCACCAGGACATCGGCGGAATCGGAATTGCGTGCCAGATGCACGGCGTGCTGTACGTGGATGGCGCAGGGAACGCGGCCAGCCCGTTGTACACGTGGCAGGACGGCCGTGGAGATCTTCCTTTCGAGGGAGGCACGTATGCGTCGTTTGTCGCGGCGGCCGTGGGATGGCCGGCCGCAACCGGAATGGGGGCCGTCACGCACTTCGCAAACGCCAGGATGGGCCTGGTGCCGAAATCAGCGGCCTTCCTGTGCACCATCGGGGACTACCTGGCCCTGAAGCTCACCGTCAGACGCACCCCGCTCCTGGACGTGACCATCGCGGCAAGCATCGGCGGCTTCGACCTCGAGAAGCTCGCCTTTGCGCGCCCGGAGCTGCGCGCCATCGGAAGTGATCCTTCGTTCTTTCCCGAGGTGACTCAAACTTCCACGGTGCTAGGAGAACTGCAGACGACGGGAACGGGGCCGGCTTCCGAGCGGTCCGGCATGCGGCCCCGCGCGCGGCCCGGCGCGCGGCGCACGGCAATTCCGGTCTTCCCCGCCATCGGAGACAACCAGGCCAGCTTCCTGGGGGCCATCGCGGACAGGAAGCGGATGGCATTGGTCATGGTGGGGACGGGGACGCAGATCTCCGTTTTCCTCGACACGTTTCGGCGCAGGGAAGGGATCGACCTGCGTCCGCTGCCCTTCGGCGGGTACATCGGTGTCGGCGCAGGGCTGTGGGGCGGCCGGGCATACGCGGCGCTTCGGGAGTTCTTTCGGCAAACAGTCCTGGCCGTGACGGGGCAGGACGCGGAAATCCCTTGGGATGTGATCAACCGGATGAGCCCGCCGGATGATACTGAGCCGCTTCGGGTCGACACTCGCTTCAGCGGGACAAGGGTCACTCCGTCCATCCGGGGCAGCATCAGCAATATCGGGCTTTCCAACCTCACGCCGCAGCACTTCGCCTCAGGGATTCGTGACGGGATGGTCTCAGAGCTGCTTGGCTTCTACGGTCTTTTGTCCCCTTCTGAGAGAGATGGGATCAATACGCTCGTTGGGTCCGGCAACGCCATCCGCCGGAACGACTCCCTCCGCCGCGCGTTCGAGAAAGGGTTCCGAGCGCCTCTGCTGGTGCCCCGGCACAATGAGGAGACGGCATTCGGGGCCGCCCTCATGGCGGGGGTGGCCTCGGGGGTGATTCCGGATCTTGCCGCGGCCGGGTCGCTGATCCGCTACGAGGAGCCTCAATCCGCCGCCAGATAGGCCGAAGTGCCTGAGACGGCAACAACCTCGCCAAAATAGACCCGGTGATAATCCTGGGGGGCTGGATAATTCGTCTGGATGGACTGGTCCAGGAAATGCGCTGGGAACATGTCGGAGAAATACATTTTTCGGCACTCGATGCAAAGCTCAGCCTCTTCGAAGACGGGGGCCGGGACGCGCAATGAAGCTACGGGAGTGAAGCCCGCCGCCGCGAGCTTGTCCCCCGAACGGCCCGAATGGCTGCCGCAGTACGACAGCCCCGTGCGGTGCTCTTCGGGAAACACGGACAGGGTAAAGGTTTCCGACTGCTCCATGAACCCGTACGTGTGACGGCTTCGTCTGACAAAGACCTGGGCAAACGGTTTTCCCCAGACCACCCCCAGGCTGCCCCAGGAAATGGTCATGGCGTTGAACTTTTTTCCGGCAAAGTCCCCCGAGGCAAGGAGCATCCATCGGGAATCGAAGGTATGGAACAGGGGGAGGGAGAGCCTGGTGACGGGAATCTGCGTTCTGCGCATGAGGTGTTCTATCAGATCGAGGAGGTCGGCTCAAGCGAGCAGTCCTGGCGAGGGCTCCCCGCGGGAGTTCCTCGCGGACTCCCCGCGGTAGCTCTTGCGTGGACTCCCCGCGTGGGCTTGCTCAACGCGGTGGCATCACCTATGATTTGAGGCCAGCTCATGCGCTTCGCACGGCTTGACCACTACTTCACCGGGGTCTCCATCCCCGTAGCAGCGCTGCGGACGCAGGAGGACTGCGGCGTCGGCGAGTTCGCCGACATTCCGAAGCTGGCGCAATGGTGCGCGGGCATGGGCCTGGAGGTCATCCAGGTCCTGCCGGTGAGCGACACGGGGGCCAACGGGTCTCCCTACAGCGCCCTTTCCGCTTACGCGCTCCATCCATTGTATTTGCGATTGCAGGATCTGCCGGGGGCCGAACGCCACGAAACGGATATCAAGGCGTTCCGCCGTCTGACGGTGGAACGGGAAGCGCAATCGGCCGGCCATTTTTCTCATGGAGACGTCCTCCGCTTCAAGGTTGATTTCGCCGAACGGTTGTTCAGTGAAGGCGGGCTTGCCGTCCGCGCTGATCCCGGTTTCACGAAATGGCTCTCCGCCAACGCATGGGTGAGGCCTTACGCGGTGTTCACGGCGCTCAAGCGGGAGAGCGGCGGGGGCCCGTGGGCTTCCTGGGGCAGCATGGCCGACCCCTCGGAGAGCGCAATCCTGCGCTGGTGGGAGGGCCACGAGGAGCAGTGCTTGCGCATTGCCTGGATCCAACATCAGCTCGAGCTGCAGCTCTCCCGCGCCTCGCGCCGTGCGCGGCAGAGCGGGGTCTATCTCAAGGGTGACGTCCCCATCCTCATGAGCCGGGAAAGCGCTGACGTATGGGCGTCCCGCCGCTACTTCGACCTGGGTGCCAATGCGGGCGCTCCGCCCGACATGTTCTCCCCCAACGGCCAGAACTGGGGATTTCCCGTGTACGACTGGGACGCCCTGGAGGCTGACGGCTACCGGTGGTGGAAGGACAGGCTCCTGCAGGCTGGGAAGTTCTTCCATGCGCTTCGAATCGACCATGTCCTCGGCTTCTTTCGCATCTGGCGCATTCCGCGCCAGGAAGTGACCGGCCTCCTGGGTTACTTCTCCCCTTCCGCCGGCGTGGACGCAGAGGAGCTCCTCAAGCTCGGTTTCGACGAGGGAAGGCTCCGTTGGCTCACGCTGCCTCACGTCAGGGGGCAGGAGCTCGAAACAGCGCTCGGGGCAGACGCCTCCCGCGTGGCGCGGGAGTACCTTTCCCGGATCGGCGAGGAGGAAATGTACAACTTTTCCGCACGCTTCGATTCGGAGGCGGTAATCCAGGCTTTGTCAGAGTCTCCCGCCGTCAAGGACTTCCTCCTTTCGCGTCATAGGGACCGGACTTTCGTCCTGGACGGAAAGGGTCTGCGCTTCCCCTCCTGGTACATCGACGGAACCAGGGGGTTCCGCAGCCTGTCGGACGCGGAAAGGCCGGCGCTTGGAGACCTGCTTTCCCGCAAGCGCAGGGAGTCGGAAGACACCTGGGAGCGACGCGGCCGGGACCTCCTGTCCATGCTGCAGGACACCACGGACATGCTGGTGTGCGCGGAGGACCTCGGCGACGTCCCTGACTGCGTCCCGAGAGTGCTCGCGGAGCTTGGGATCCTCGGGCTTCGAATCCTGCGTTGGTCACGGGAGTACAAGAAAGCCGCGCCCGGTGCGCCCGCTCCTTTCATCCCGCCGAAAAACTATCCAAGGCTCTCCGTTTGTACGCCGTCCGTGCACGACACGTCGACGCTCCGCGGCTGGTGGGAGGAAGACGCCGCGGAAAGGGAGACGTACTTCCGCTCCCTGGGCACTCCAGGTCCGTGTCCGCCTGCCATGACTTCTGACCTTCAAAGCCTGGTCTTCACCCAATGCCTCGGGGCAGGGTCCCTCCTGTGCATGTTCCAGATCCAGGACATCCTGGACCTGGACGGGGAGTTGTGGGCCCCCGACCCTCGCGCGGACAGGATCAACGTTCCGGGCACCGTCAATGACAGGAACTGGACCTGGCGCATGCCCCTGAGTATCGAGAGTCTCGACGGTCGAACCAGTCTTTCCGCGCGGATACGTGCGTTCGTGACGCCCCGCCGCGCAAAGCCCGTGGAGGGAGGTGGAGATTGAGCGCGTGTTCCCCGACGTACCACTTTCATGTCTCGCGCCAGGCCCGCCAGCGCTATGGCTTCCCCCAGGAGTTGTACTCCTCCACGGGGAACGTGATCACCCTGGACCTTCACGCGGCGCGTGTCCTGACCGGGCGGATCAACGAGGTAAGGGCGAAAGCCGGCACGCCGCCGGAGAAGGCGCTTCGAGCCGGGGACATGAACGCCATGGGGCTCATCGACGAGATCCTGCATTACGTGAGCGGTCTTTTCAGGAAAAGCGTGGACAAAGGAGCGTTCGAGAAGGCGCTCGCCTTTCTGGAGACCCGCCATGGCAGGACTCTCCCTTGACGGGGCGCTGACGCGGTTCGTGCTGGTCTATCCCCCTCGCGCCGTCCTGGAAGGGACGCTCTCCCCGCAGGACTATTTGCGCGGCCAGGACGGCGGCGTTTCCAACCGGGCGGTGACGCTGGAGGAAATGCTTCACATTTCCCTCGCCAACGGCGACCCCGCCTTTGATCCTTTTCGCGAGCTTTTTGATGACGCCCCGCTGGCGGAATCCACTCCTTACCCGACGCTCATCTCCGGGGTGCGGGAGTTCTTCCGGACGCTTCCCGGCTTCGGCCCTGACAACGAGGACCTTGTCGGCATGCTGGGCGCGCCGGCCCGCGTGGCCCCAACATCGCTCTCCGGACAGTTGGAGTACATCCGCACGAAATGGGGCCACCTTCTCGGGGACCTGCTTCTGCGCCTGCTCACCGGCATGGACGTGCTGCGGGAGGAAGCCCGGCTCGGGCTCGGGCCTTTCGCGCCGGGGCCGCCGGAAGTCTACGACTACGCGGGGGCAAGCGCCGAGGCGGAGGCGTTCACCCCTGACAAGGACTGGATGCCGCGGGCAGTGATGATCGCCAAGAACACGCTCGTGTGGCTGGATCAGCTCTCCCGGGCGTACGGTCGTGAGATTCGACGCCTGGACCAGGTGCCGGATGAGGAGCTGGATACTCTGGCGCGGCGCGGGTTCACGGCGTTGTGGCTCATTGGCGTATGGGAGCGCAGCCTGGCCTCGCGGGAGATCAAGCGGCGGATGGGCAACCAGGATGCGGAGGCATCCGCCTACTCGTTGTTCGACTACGCAATCTCCTCCGAGCTGGGGGGGGAGCAGTCCCTCTACAACTTGAAGGAGCGGGCCTGGCGGCGCGGCATCAGGCTCGCAAGCGACATGGTCCCCAACCACACCGGCGTGGACTCGCGCTGGATGACCGAGCATCCCGAGCGGTTCCTGTCCTGGCCTCACCCGTGGCCGCCGTTTCCCTCCTATTCCTTCAACGGGGACAACCTCTCCCGGACGCCCGGAGTCGGGATCTACCTAGAGGACCACTACTGGACCAAGTCGGACGCGGCCGTGGTATTCAAGCGCGTAGACTTCGGAAGCGGTGACACGCGGCTCATCTATCATGGGAACGACGGCACACACATGCCGTGGAACGACACTGCACAGCTTGATTTCCTCAAGCCTGAGACGCGGGAGGCGGTCATATCCACCATCCTCCACGTGGCGCGTATGTTCCCCGTGATCAGGTTCGACGCGGCCATGACGCTCACAAAGAAGCATTTCCAGCGGCTGTGGTTTCCCGAACCGGGGGCGGGAGGAGACATCCCTTCCCGGGCGGGCAACGGGCTCACGCGGCGGGATTTCGACCGCGCAATGCCCGCGGAGTTCTGGCGCGAGGTGGTGGACAGGGTTGCGCGGGAAGCCCCTGATACGCTCCTCCTGGCGGAAGCGTTCTGGCTCCTGGAGGGATTCTTCGTGCGCACCCTCGGGATGCACAGGGTCTACAACAGCGCGTTCATGCACATGCTGAAAGCGGAGGACAACGCCGGTTATCGGCAGACCATCCGCAACACCCTGGAGTTTGATCCCGAGATCCTGAAGCGCTTCGTGAACTTCATGAGCAACCCTGACGAACAGACCGCCGTAGAGCAGTTCGGGGACGGGGACAAGTACTTCGGCGTCTGCACGCTCATGGCCACCATGCCGGGCCTCCCGATGTACGCGCATGGCCAGATCGAGGGCTTGCGGGAGAAATATGGAATGGAGTTCCGACGCTCCTACTGGAACGAGACAGCGAACGCCGACCTGGTGCGCCGGCACGAACAGGAGATATTCCCGCTTCTCAAGCGGCGGTACCTTTTTTCAGGAGTTGACAACTTCCTTCTCTACGACTTCTTCAGCGCCCAGGGCGGCGTCAACGAGGACGTGTACGCATATTCGAACCGCGCCGGGGATGAGCGGGCACTTGTCATCTACAACAACAAGTACGCCGAGGCGCGGGGATGGGTGCGCACCTCCGCCGCTTTTGCCGTGAAGCGGGACGGCGGCCGCGCGCTCGCGCAGAAATGCCTGGGCGAAGGACTTGCGCTGCCCAATGACGCGGGAGCATTCGCGATCTTCCGCGACTCTCGGGAAGGCCTCGAATACCTCCGCTCGTGCCGGGAGATGTGGGAGAAGGGATTGTACGCGGAGCTGAACGCGTTCCGCTGCCAGGTCTTCATGGACTTCCGCGTGGTTTTCGATGACCAGGGCCGCCGATGGTCCCGGCTTGCCGGGGAGCTTGGAGGCAGGGGCTCACCGAGCATCGACCACTCGCTTCGGGAAATGGAGCTGCGCCCCATCCGTGATCCGTTCGTGAGCCTTTTGGAATCCCCGTTCCCTGAAGACGCGGCGGGCAGGTATGACGGTTTCCTGGAAGCCCTGCGGCGCTTCACCGCTGGCGCTGGGACGGGCGCTGGGACGGGCGCGGGCGCGGGTCCGGGGACGGGTGCGGAGGCCAGCGCGGGTGCGGGCGCCGACGCGAACGCGGGGGTGGACATCAGGCGCGCTCAAGCGGAGTTCCACGGCCGACTGGAGCGCGCGGCCGGCGTGACCGGTGCAGCGAGCGCGCCGGCTCGATGGACGGACAATCGCGCCCGTGCCTTCCTCTGGCTTTGGTCAGTGCTGCGGCCGCTATGCCCTGAGGAGCGTTCCGAATGCCCTGCCCTTTCCTGGATCGACGAATGGATGCTCGCGGAGCTGATGCGCGCCTTCCTGGTCCGTTCGGGCTGGCCGGAGCGGGCCGCGGGTCCGGCGCCCGGCCTGCTTTCGTTTCTGGTCCGAACGGGAAAAAAGATTGCTGACGTGCGCTCCTGGCCCGAACGCCTGGGGGATCCGGCAGCCCAGCGGTTCCTCGAAGTCAATGAGTTCGAGGGAGTGAAATGGTTCTCCAAGGAGAGCTTCGAGCTGTTGGCGGCATGCATTTCCGAAATCGCCTTCCTCGAGGGCTGGGAAATCCGCGAGGCGCCGGCGGCTCTTGCTGCCGCCGAAGCTTCCGGCTACCGCTGGAAAGACTTCCTCGAGCTTCTACGGCCGCAGGACGTTGATCCTGGGCTCAAGGACGCGGAGTGAAAGCGGAAAATCCGCAGCCTGCAGCCAGGTAAGCTCGCCGTCGAGCTGGAGAGGCATGGCGCCCTGGTACTCCAGGTCCACAGTGTCAGCGGTGTGAAACCGCACCTCGGGAAGCTGGCCGTGCAGCCCCTGGAAGAGGAGCTTCTTGCTCCTCACTTTTTTCAGCACACCCATGCGCTCGATCAAACAGACGTTCTGCGGCCCGGGCAGCACGGGCATGTGACCGCCGTACGTCCTGCCGCCGCTGATCCCGACCACGACCATGGACGGGACAAAAGCATCCACCCTCGTCTCGACCCCGTCCTTGCACAGTCGGATGTTCATGGGGCCAGGCTTCACCCTTTGCTCGTAGAACAGGGAGCCGACGTCCACCATGACCTTGTACGCCTGGCCGGGAATTGCGCGCTTGAACTTGTTGGTAAGCCCCGCGATGTACGCGTCCAGCCCGACGCTCCCGATGTTGAAGGAATACATCGATGCGCCGCTTCCCGTCGTGACGCGCAGGGCGCCGGTCTTGACGGTCCGCTGCGGTCCAAGGATGAGATCATACGCCTGGGAAAAAGTGGCCGCATCCGCTACGTCATTCCCGGTGCCCAAGGGAAGCCGAAGCAGCTTGACGCGGTCCAGGAGGGACGCACTGGCGTCGACGAGCGCCGTGCATATCTCATTGCTCGTCCCGTCCCCGCCGCAGCCAATGAGGAGGTGCTCGATCCCGGACTGCGCCCGCTCTTCCCTTTCCAGGATGTGCTCGGCAATCTGGCGCGCGTGGCCAGGGCGCTCCGTGAAATGCACCGTGTTGATCTCCACCCTGCGCCGCGGGAAGCGCAGCCGCAGGTCTTCCAGGCGCCGCTCGAGTTCGAGGATCTGCCTCTGCACGGTGGCCTGGCGCTTGAAGAAACCCGCATGAGGGTTGGCGATGACGTCGACAATGAGCGGCGCATTCTCAGGAGAGCGGGAGAACCGCGCGAGCTCAGAGACGTCGTTTGCGTAGGCGGAGATCAGGTCCATGCGTAGTGCTCTCCTGTGATAGCCATGTCAAGCTCACGTGCCATGTCAGGCTCAAGTATATCCGCGCGTCTTCAGCTGTCCAGCGAAAGACAGGCGCCGAGACGGCGCGCCGCCCTGCCCCTATGGGAGAGCTCGTCCTTTTGGGCATCCGGAAGCTCCGCCATCGTCATGCCCAGTGACGGCAGAAGGAAAAGCGGGTCGTAGCCGAACCCGTTCCTCCCCCGAGGCTCCTCCGTAATGACCCCGTGGACGGTTTCCTGGACGGAGGTGAAACGCTCCTCATCCTGGACCAGGACGAGGCAGCAGACAAAGAACGCCCTGCGGTCGGCAATCCCCGCGAGCTTTTCCAGGAGAAATGCGTTGCGCTTGCCCGTCTCCAATACAGTGCCGTCCGCGGCCGCACCGTATCGGTTGGACATGATTCCCGGCGCGCCGCCCAGGGCCTGGACGCAGAGCCCCGAATCATCCGCTATCACGGCCCTGCCCGCCCTGCGGAACAGCGCGAGAGCCTTGCCGCGGGCGTTGTCGAAAAAAGTGTTCCCGGTTTCCTCGAAATCGAACGTGACGCCGACGTCCCGCGGCGACAGCACTGTCACGTCCGGGAAAAGACGGCGGAACTCAGCATGCTTGTGATCATTGTTGGAAGCCAGGACCAGCTCGATGCTCATCATGCAGACCTGAAGTTGTCGGGATCATACACCGGGGCAAGTTTCTTCTTCAACCAGTACAGCCCGGAGTCCACCGTGCCCTTGGGGACACCGAGGATTCGGGCAATCTCTTTGTTTGTCGGCGCAAGGCCAACGCGGGACATCTTGTCCATGGCCCCTCTCATGCGCTTGCGGGCCTTGTTCAGCTTGAAGGAAAGCTCTTCCCGCCGAGCGAAATCGATCTCCGTGAGGAGCTCCGTCTCGAGCAGGCGGATCTGGGAGAAGGCGGCGTTTCGCCTGCGGCAAAAGACTTCCAGCCTGGCCTCCCGCGGCGCCCCGGCTTGGCGCAGCTCGCTCAGAAGGTCGGCCAGGCGCCCAGAGGAGGTGCCCGCCAGGTTCGCAAGAGCTGAGCATTTCCCGGGGTCGAGGTTTCGCGAGCATTTCAGGATGAGGAACAGGAAGTTCCTGCGATCCGTAGGCGTGCAAATGTGCCGGGCAATCTCAGCGCCGCCCGGGGGCAAGACCATTGCGTCGTCCTTTTCCTCGATGGCGCCTTCCGCCTGCGTTTCGTCCGCCCGGGCGGCTTCCGCCTGGGCGCCTTCCACCTGCGCTTCGGCCCTGCCTGGTTCGATCCGCAATGCTACATTCCAGGACCTTTCTCCGCGCTTTCGCTCCCGCGCAAAATTGCGAAGCTGCCATCCCAGCACGGAGCACAGGTATGACTCGAACGGCTTGCCCTGGTCTCGGAACCTGTCGAGAAGCCGGATGAGCCGGGGATGGAAGAACAGATAAAACTCCCCGCACGCGTCCTCATCCCAGCCCATCCTGCGCCGAGGGTAGACATAGACCCGGCGGGCAAGATCGTTCATGAGATCCGCAAGACCGCTTCGCGTCCTCTGGTAGTGAAGGACTTTTTCAGTAAGGCTTCCCACGCTTTTCCTCCTGGCGGCCAGGGCTCGGAGCCGGCAAGACTCAGCTGCCGGGAAGGCCCAGACAGGCCGAACTTACGGTGGGGAGGAAGAGCAAACCGCATGCCAGGTTAGGGCGTCAGAAAAGCCCGTAGACGGGCGATTCTTTACATTCGCTTACATTCGTTTACGTTCGGTGGGAGCGCCGCTACGAAAGCAAAGAGGCGAAAGCCCTGACCACGGCGTCTTTGACAGACTCAAGAGTCCCGGTGGCGTCGAACCCGGCAGCTTGACGGTGACCGCCGCCGCCAAAGCTCGACGCAATCTTTCCGACGTCGAGGGAGGCGTTGGAGCGCAGCCCCACAGAGAACTTGCCGGCACTTTCTTCCTTCACAAAAGCCACCGCCACTGCCCCGCGGACCGTCTGGAGCAGGCGGTACATCTCATCCTCGCCGCGTTGGCGCGCGCCATGACGGCGCCTGTCCTCCATGGTCTGCCAGGTGACCAGGAGTTTGCCCTCCGCGTGCTCTTCCACCCGAAGGAGGAGCTCTCCGAGCATCTTTCTTCCCGAGAGATCACGGCCTCCGTAGATCATCATGTAGACTTCCTGCGGCGACGTCCCACAGGCAGCTATCCGCGAAAGCGTCTGGAATATTTCCGGGCTTCTCGGGCCGAGATGGCGGAAAAAGCCCGTGTCAGTGCAGAAGCCGAACAAGAGGAGGTTCGCTGTCTGCGGCTCTACGGGTATCTGCAGCGTCTCGAAGAGGGAAAACAACAGAAACGTCGTGGAAGGGGCGGAGTCATCGACGTAGCGGACCGTGCCGAACGTCTCACCAGCCGAATGATGGTCGATCACGAGGGTGGGCAGTCCGTCCACGACGGCCCCAAGATCACCGGTGCGGTCCGGCGTGGAGCAGTCCACGATGATGACGGCGGCGCCGTCGAGCTTTTCCTTGGGGATCACCGACGTGAACTGATCCGCAAAACTCTCGATTTCTGGCCGGTCGAACGGGCCGACTGAATAGATGTCAGCTTTCTTGCCCAGAGCCGAGACGATGGTGGCGGTCGTTATCTCGGAGGCAATGCAATCTCCGTCAGGCTCCTTGTGCCCCAGGATGAGGAAGGACTCGTGCGCGCGAAGGAAATCGATTGCATCATTCTTCGACGACATGCCCTTACTCCAACACCAGCAAAGTCTGCTGGCGCGCCCTGCCGGTAATCTCGACCTTGCCGCCGCGTATCACGCAGTCGATCTCGGTCCGCATGCCGAACCCCGGAAGGTAGACCCCTGGCTCGATGGAGAAGCAGGCCCCTTCCGGGATCACCCTCGTGTCCGGAAACTCCACCGAGTCGAGGTTCACGCCGAAACCATGCACGCGGCCGCCAATGGAGTGCCCCGTGCGGTGACGGAGGTAATCCCCATAGCCCCGCGCGACAAGCGTCCCGCGGGCAGCGGCATCCACGTCCGCGCCGCGCACCGGCCTCCCCTCCTTGAGGCCGGTGACCAGTGTCGCCACGGCGGCTTCCCGGGCCTGCACTACGGCGTCGAAAGCGCGCGCCTGATCGGTGGAGGGCTCCCGGGCCACGACGCCGACCCAGGAGATATCGGCATACACCGCTCCCATTGAGTCTTTCTTTGCCCACATGTCGAGCTGGATCACGTCCCCGGGCGCCAGCTCGGCGCCCGAACCTTGGACCGTGTAGTGCGGATCAGAGGAATGAGCCCCGGCGCCCACGATAGGAGGACCGTCAGTGACCAGGCCTGCATCCGAGATGCGTCGATAGATCAGGTCTTGAAGATCCCCTTCGTGCAGGACACGCGGGCCCCCGCGACTGCCAAACCTTTGCCTGACAAGGGCCCACGCTTCCTCGACTGCGGAATACAGAACGTCCGCCGCCTCTTCGTGGGACCTCAATCCTTCGGAGTCCAGCGTGCCAAGACACCGGGCAACGATGTTCTCAGCAGGGACAAGCCTGCAACCGCACGTCTCCACAAGCAAGGCGGTGCCGTGGTCAAGGAACGAGCCCACCGGAATAGTCTGGGAGAAGTCCGCGGCCACGGTGCCGCCCTGCGGCAGGTTCCGGGACAAAGCGGCCGTGAGCTCCTGCCGCGTGGAATACAGGGTGGACTGGCCGGGTACGTGATCCAGGATGGAGGCTTCAATGCGGTGGACAATTTTCAGCGGCGGCCTGTCAGGGAAGAGGATGCACATCCAGGGCCGCGTGTTGGTACGGTGAGCGGGGACGTCGAGCACGATGTCGGCAATCTCGTCCCGGTGGAAAACGTTGACAAGAAGCCACGCGGATAGCCCTTCTTCGCGAATGGCTGTTCGAGGCTTTTCGATATCCAGCATGCGGACCGGCGGTCTTAGAAATCTCGGACCGGTTCCTGGATGTTGAACTGCGCCGTCAGGTTGAGAGTCGGGTCCAGTTGCCCCCACGTGGGACCCATCATGTCGGACTGCGCGTTTATGGTGAAGTGGTCGAACTTGCCGTCCACCCACCTGATGGACACGTAAGGCCTGTCCGGGGTGTTCCCATACGTGATGTCTGCGGTCGAGGTGACGGTGCCCGTGAACCACGTCAAGGGCACGTACATGGCCGCAATCGTCATGTCGCTCTTCCAGTAGAGGATCTTGTATCCAAGGGGATGCACGAGAATCTTGAAGACCGGGATGTTCTTTACGTACACTTCCTTCGGATACCCCTGCTGGGTGGACGGGGGCTGTGAGGGCTGTGCCTGCGACGTCTGCGTCTGAGCGAACACCGGCATGCTCGCGAGCACCAGAGCCCCAGCAAAGAGGAATGCAACCGCCCTTTTCATTCCAAGCCTCCTGACCCACCCCATGACTGTCGCCACCATATATCATAGTGGTTTTCAGGACCGTTGCAAGGGCGGGTGAATCCGGGTGGTTGAATCCGGGAGGCGCGGTCAAGCAGGGCCCCGGGGGAGCCTCCGCGGCAGAAGTCCGCAGGGCAGGCACCCTACAGGGTTGCCAGCATGAGCGCCTTGATGGTGTGCTTGCGGTTCTCAGCCTCGTCCCAGACGCGGGAGCGCGGACCTTCGATCACGTCCGCCGTGACCTCTTTCTCCCGGACCGCGGGAAGACAATGAAGGAAAATGGAATCCTTGTTGCCCGTCTTCGCCATCATCGCTTCGGTGACCTGGTACGGGAAAAGAGCGGCAACGCGATCCGCGCTCTTGCCCTCCTCACCCATGGACACCCACACGTCAGTGTACACTGCATCCGCGCCCTTGACGCCTTCCGAGACTTCCGTGCTCACCTGCACCGCGGCGCCGGTGCGCTTCCCCATCGCTCGTGCCCATTCCACGTGCTCAGATGCAGGCAGGAGAGACTGAGGAGCGACGATGGAGACGTGTACGCCCATCTGAGCGCAGCCGATGAGAAGCGTATTGGCGACGTTGTTCCTTCCGTCCCCAACGAACGCGAGCTTCCTTCCCTTCAGCGTGCCGAACACCTCTTCCATGGTCATGAGGTCAGCGAGCACCTGGGTGGGATGCCAATCATCGGTAAGGCCATTGTAGACGGGCACGCCGGACCATTGTGCCAGCGTTTCGACGGTTGACTGCTTGAAGCCGCGGAACTGGATGGCGTCAAACATCCTTCCCAGTACGCGCGCCGTGTCCTCTATGGTTTCCTTGACCCCGAGGTGGACGTCCGCCGTGGAGAGGAACACGGGGTGCCCGCCCTCCTCCCCGAATGCCGTCTCGAAAGCGCAACGCGTCCGCGTGGAGCGTTTCTCGAAGAGCAGCGCGATCGTACGGCCCTGGAACCGCTGGAGCATCTTTCTGGCCTTGCGCTCCTTTTTCACCTGGTGGGAAAGGTCCAGCACCTGGCGCACCTCTTCCGGCGTCCAATCCTTGAGCGTGAGAAGCGATCTGCCTTTCAGGGTGGACTTCATTTCAGCCTCGCTTTCAGTATCTGCTCCAGGTCAGGCGTGCTCACCTCTTTCAGCTCATAACGCACGCGCACCATGGGTTTTTCGATGCGGATGATCCGCGTCAAGTCCACCGGGGTGGCGATGATGACGAGGTCACACGGCACGCGCCTGATAGTGTCCTCGAGGTCCTTCACCTGCTCGTCACCGTAACCGACTGCCGGCAAAAGTGCGCCAATGCCGGGGTACTTCAGGAACGTTTCACGGACTTTCCCCGTGGCGTACTCACGCGGGTCGATGATCTCAGCCGCGCCGTTGGCCTTTGCCGCCACCGTGCCTGATCCGTAGCGCATCTCCCCGTGAGTCAGCGTGGGCCCGTCCTCCACCACGAGGACCCGCTTCCCGCGTATCTGCTCCCCGCCCTCCAGGAAAAGGGGTGAGGCGCCGTCAACCACTTGAGCCCGAGGGTTCAGCGCCCGGATGCTCGCGCGGACTTTTTCGATGCCCTGCGGTTCGGCCGTGTCGATCTTGTTGATGACCACCACGTCCGCCATGATCAGGTTGATCCGGCCGGGATAGTAGGAGAGCTCGTGTCCCGGCCTGTGGGGGTCAGCTACCGTGATGAAAACGTCAGGCACGTAGAACGGCAGGTCGTTGTTGCCGCCGTCCCAGAGGATGACGTCCCCTTCCGCCTCCGCCTGACGGAGGATCTCTCCGTAGTCGACGCCGGCATAGACGATGAAGCCTTCCGTGATGTGAGGCTCGTATTCCTCCATCTCCTCGATGGTGCACTGCTGCCTTTTCATGTCATCCAGGGTGGCAAACCGCTGCACCTTCTGTGCCGCCAGGTCCCCATAAGGCATAGGATGCCGGATGATCACCGGCGTGCGCCCCATGCCCTTCAGGATCCGAGCGACCCTGCGCGTGGTCTGGCTCTTCCCGCTGCCCGTGCGCACGGCGCAGACCGCCACAACGGGCTTTTTCGAGCGCAGCATGGCCGAGCGCGCGCCCAGGAGGCGGAAATCAGCCCCCAGGGCCACCACTCGGGACGCCTGTTCCATCACGTGCTGGTGGGAGACGTCGGAATACGAAAACACCGCCTCGTCGATCCGCTCTTTGCTGAACAGCCCTTCAAGACCAGACTCAGGGATGATGGGAATCCCTCTGGGATACAGCGGCCCGGCAAGCGTGGGAGGATACAATCGACCCGCGATGTCAGGGATCTGCGTTGCGGTGAATGCAACGACGCGGTGCTCCTTCGAAGTCCGGAACACGCAGTTGAAGTTGTGGAAATCCCGTCCCGCCGCGCCCATGATGACGATGTTTCTTTGTGTCATTTGTGGTTGTCTTTCTGTGTAGCACAGAGACTACAAGGGTCGTCGAGCTATGGCAAGGGCGCGGATTGCAGCGCTCAAGGTCAAAAGGGGTGTTGTTCCCCTATTCCTCGAAAATCGGCCAGCCCTCCCATGCCAGGAACGAGCATGAGCGGAAATCCCGGCTCAAGACCGCCACGTCAGCGTCATAGCCGGGAAGCAACGCGCCCTTTTCGAGAAACCCGAGGTGACGCGCTGGATTCAGCGAAGCCATGGCGACTGCCCAAGGGAGCGGAACGCTGAATCGGGACACCAGGCGCGCAATCCCATCGTTCACAAGCCTCCGGGACCCAACCAACACTCCAGAGTCCGTGTAGTAGACGCCGTTTTCCCGCGCCACCACGGGTTTCCCATAAACGGTGAGGTCAGAAGCTTCGCCGTCTTCCAATCCAGCCGGCGTGAATGCGTCTGAGATGACGATCATCCGCTGCCAGGGACGAGTGCGCAGGGCAAGCTGCACGGCTGCATCATGCACGTGGGTCCCATCGCAGTTCAGCTCCGTGAAGACCGTTTTATTGAGGATGGCCCACTGAGCCAGCCCGGGGTCCTTGTGGGAGATCCCGCTCATTCCGTTGAAGAGGTGCGTGACTCCGAGCGGAGTGATGTTCTCATATGCTTCGAGGTCCTCGAGCCTGGCGTCGGAATGGCCCAGGGAAGGCAGAATCCCCAGGGATGTTATGGCGCCGAACAGCTCAGAGGCGCCGGCCAACTCAGGCGCGAACGTCATCACCTTGATTCGATGCCGCGCCGTTTCAACCAGCGCATGAAAGTATTCTATAGAAGGTTTTCGCACAAGCTCTTCAGGAATCCCCCCTTTGCGGACGGGAGCCACAAAAGGCCCTTCAACGTGAATGCCGAGAGCCCGCCCTTGAAGGCCAGGGGCGCGGCTGCCCGCCTCCAGGGCTGCAGCCAGGTCCGAGAGCATGCTCTCGTCTGCCACAGTGGTCGGAAGGAAGGCCCCGACCCCCCGAGCGGCAAGGAAGCGGCCCATGCGAGACAGGGAATCCAGGGTCATCTTCTCCATGCTCACGCCGCCGCACCCGTGGATGTGAACTTCCCAGAGACTCGGGGAGATCAGAGAGCCCCTGGCATCGACCCGCCGGCAGCCGTCCGGAAGCTCCGCGGCAATCCTGTCCGCCGTGCCCACCGCGTGTATCTTCCCGTCCAGGATGAGGACCGCGCCCTTTCGAATGAGCCGGTCGGGCAGGACGACATCGCCTCCCTCTATCAAGATGGGAGGCGGGAGCGAAGGATGCGCGGTTTCTGTCGTGGCCACCAACCCAATATACGGTGGGTGGGAATCATGTGCAAACGGCTGTTCTTGACACTTTTCGAGCGAACACGCTACTATCGCGCTACACGCTGCGGTGGTGGAATTTGGTAGACACGCTAGCTTGAGGGGCTAGTGCCCGAAAGGGTGTGCTGGTTCAAGTCCAGTCCGCAGCATCACAAGTCATTACTTTGTAATGACTTGCGGGAGGGACCGAAAACGGACCTCCATGAACGCATCAACTGTGACACTATCTGTGACATTATTTCACGGACGTGTCAGCTTAGAGGTGCTCCATGGAGAAGCCAAAGCGTCCCTACTCCCTGTTCAAACGTCCCACCGCCAGACAGCACACGTTCATCTACTACTGCCGATTCCGAGATGAGAATGGCAACTACATGTCGCCAATCTCAACGCTCCAGTTCTCCAAGGCCGCTGCTCGCAACTGGGCCGACCAGAAGTTGAAAGAAGGAAAGATCGTTCTCCCCGGCAAGCGACGAACGCCTTTCGAAACTTTCGCAGAGAGGTTCTGGGACTACCAAGACGAGTACATCCAGCGGAAGCTTGCCCGAGGAGTCCACTTCTCAAAAGATTTTCGCACAGGTCCGAGCAGGACAGGTTGAGAAGTGGATCCTCCCTCATTTCTAGGGACAGCCGATTGGCCGCATCCATCGCCACCAAATTGAGTCTTGGATTATGGGGCTCTACAAGGAGTCTGGGCTTGTCTCGGCAACTGTTAATCGCGTCATAGACTGCATGAAGGTGATGATGAAGGAGGCGCTCCGGCCCGGATAGTGAACGCCGACCCGGCCGTGGGCGTGGAGTCGTTCACGGAGAAGTACAAGGTCAGGGGGATCATCACTCCAGAAGAGATCAGCGTACTCTTCAACAAAGACGCGCTCTCATCAATCTGGAAAGGCGAACGAGTCTTCTTCGTCGCCGCGCTGCTTGGAGTAGCGACCGGACTCCGTCAAGGGGAAGTCCGCGAGCTTCGGAATCAGGATGTCCATTCAGAATACGCTACCGTCTGCGGATCATGGGAGGAACGAAATGGCCTTCGTGGCGCCCCAGTGGGGCTCAGAGCGGATTGTTCCGATACCATCGCGCGTTGCCAGTGAAGACCTGGAGGCCCGCTTTAATTCCGCGTTGGCAGCCATCGGGATCACTGACGAGATCATGCGCAAGCGAGTTCTCGTCTGGCATTCCTTGAGGCACACCTTCAACTCTGTCATGAAAGGCAGAATCGATTCTGCGAAGCTGATGAAGGTTGTCGGACATCGGCAAAGCAGGAAGCGATAGGTCAACCGGGAAAGCTGGATTTTGGCTTGAGATCGAGATGAACCTTGATCTCAAACGATCGGTTGCATAACCCGTGTGCTCTTCGGCCTTTCGGAGAAGTCAGTTTCCCTCCGCACTTTTTCGATAGAGCCCTGTTTCTGACCTTGTCTTTCAACATGTCGGTGACGATGCTTTCTAGCGAAACTCCACAGCCATGGCAGAGAGCATGTTGGCAAACCAGCATTCCGGCCTCGGGCGTGTTGGACTCAGTGATTAGAAACGAATGCAGCTTACTATACCCATCTTCGTACTCATCAATCTCAAAGCGAAAGCTTCGCAGGGCCGGCAGTCCCTTTCCTGAAGGCGAGATTCCCAACTTGTCAACCTGCTCGTGTTCGAGATTGCCGATTTTGGACGAGCATGTCGAGCGACCCAGGCGGCCATCGAGGTTTTGAACCGGCACCCTGGCGAGGGATTCCTACCCCCAGAAAGACCGTCGCGATCCCCCTCCATTACCGCAACGGGGTGCCTTTGCACAGTCGGCGTCGGAGCGGTACCTTAGCGGGGGCGGGAGGAACTCCATGAAGAGGACGCGAATCGGTGTCATTGTCTCTCTTGCGCTGTTTCTTGGGGCAGCGATCGCAGGCCAGGCCGCGGACGTCACCATCACCTACTGGCAGTACTTCTACCAGTCCAAGGTCGACCTGATGAGCGACCTCATCCGGCAGTTCGAGGCCAGGAACCCCGGCATCCATGTCGAGCAGGTGACATTCCCCTACGAGAGCTACCTGCAGAAGGTGGCGGCAGCCGTTCCGGCCGGTGAAGGGCCGGATGTGATCAATCTCTACTACGGGTGGCTCCCCCTCTGGGTCAAATCCGGCTACTTGTTGGCGCTTCCGGAATCCGCTTTCAGCACCGCGTACCTCGCAAAGACCTTCTATCCCTTCGTTGCCCAGTCGGTGAGCTTCGGCGGAAAGATCTATTCCGTGCCGACGGCGGTACGGACCCTCGCCCTCATCTACAACAAGAGGCTCTTCAGGGAGGGGGGGCTCGATCCGAACGTCCCGCCCAGGACCCTCGACGAGCTCCTGGCGGACGCGAAGAAGCTTTCCAAGTACGACGCGCAGGGCAACCTGGTGCAGTCCGGGCTCCTCATGCAGCCCAGTGGCCAGGGACACGTCTGGATCAGGGAGGTTCTCTTCCGGCAGTTCGGGGCGACCCCCTACAGCGCGGACGGCCGGAAAGTGACCTACAACTCGCCGGCGGGCATCCGGGCGTTCCAGTGGTACATGGACAGGATCACGAAGGACAAGGTGGGCTACCCGAACTTCTCCACTGACGACCCCACCGCGTTCACTGCCCAGAAGGCAGCTATGAACATCGACGGATCCTTCCGCATCGCCACCTTGAATGCAGTCAAGAACCTCGAGTGGGGAGCCGCGGAGCTTCCCACCTACAAGGGCATCAAGTCGAACTTCGCCTCCTTCTGGACGAACGCAATTGTGAGCGGCGTCTCCGGAGCGAAGCTGGACGCCGCGGTCAAGTTCCTCGCCTTCCTTACCTCACCCGAGGTCCAGGACCAGTGGCTGAAAAAGGTGGGCGAGCTCCCGGCCACCCCGAGCCTCTCGGCCCGTTACCAGAATGACCCGGTGATCAGCGTGTTCCTGAAGGGACTTGCGTACGCCCACGCCACCTCCTACGTGGACGAGGCAGGACAGCGCCAAATCCTCGACGACGCGGTGGACGAGGTGAATCTCAAGAAGGCAGATCCCGCCGCGGTCCTCAATGCCGCTGCCGCGAAGGAGCAGAAGCTCATCGACGACTTCTGGAAGTAGGGGACGCGTGACACTCACGGCCCGACGCGCGGCAATTGCGTACGCCTTCCTGGGCATACCGCTCGTGTTCTTCGTGGGCGTGCGCTTCGGGCCCATGCTCTACATGATCGCCATGAGCTTCACGGACTGGGGCCTCCTGCGCAAGACGGTCCACGTCGTGGGGCTGGCCAACTACGCGTCGATCTTTGCCGATCCGGTCTTCCTGAAATCCCTGGTCAACACCGCGAAATACGCGGTCTTCGGCGCGCCGGCGGTCATCGTCCTCAGCTTGTGCATTGCCCTCATCCTGGACCGCGTACCGAGGGGCAAGGGCATTTATCGATTGATCTATGTCCTCCCCTACATCACACCCGTGGTGGCCGTGGCATGGGTATGGCGATGGATGTTCCAGTCGCCCCCCCTTGGCATTATCAACGCGCTCCTCGTTTCCGTGGGGCTCCACGCCCAGGAGTTCCTCAACAGCCCCACGCAAGCCCTTCCGTCCATCCTTGCCGTGAACGTCTGGATCGAGCTCGGCTATTGCACGATCGTCTTCCTCGCGGGACTTCAGACCATCCCGCCCAGCATCATGGAGGCCGCCCGCATGGACGGCGCCTCGGGGTGGCAACTCCTGCGCGGGGTCACTCTTCCCCTTCTCCTGCCGGTGACGCTTCTGCTCGTCGTGGTGGAGGGAATACAGTTCCTGCGGATATTCACCCAGGTCTACAACATGTCGTACCAGGCGTTGGGAGGACCGCTGGATTCCACCAAGTCCGCTGCGCTCTATATCTACCAGAAGGCGTTCACCAACTTCGACATGGGCGCGGCAGCGAGCGCGAGCCTGGTGCTGTTCGTGATCATTCTTGCCGTTACCATTGTCCAGCTGAGGTTCTTCGACACGAGGCTTGACTACTAGTGGCAGTAATGAAGGGACGCACACCAGCTGTTGCCCCAGCCTACGTGGTATTGTCGCTCCTCTCGGTGATCATGCTCTTCCCCTTCCTCTGGATGCTCCTGTCGAGCTTCAAGGACGCGACGCAGATCTACGAAATGACGCTCTTCCCCGCACACCCTACCCTCGACAACTACGTCTCCATCGTCCTGTCCCGAAGCTCCCGCTTCCCCCAATGGTTTCTCAACAGCGCGATTGTCGGGGTGGCCACGACGGTGTCCGTGCTGCTCTTCGATTCGCTCATCGGTTACACCCTCGCCAAGTTTCGGTTTCCCGGCAAACGGGTCATCTTCCTCCTCATCATCAGCACGCTCATGATCCCGACCGAGATGCTCGTGATCCCCTGGTACGCGCTGGCCAGGGCACTGAAGTGGGTCAACAGCTACTGGGGCATCATGTTTCCGGGCATGATCAGTGCCTTCGGCGTCTTCCTGATGCGCCAGTTCATGGGGACGATGCCGGACGACCTCATCGACGCGGCGCGGGTCGACGGGAAGGGGGAGCTGCGGATCTTCTTCACCGTCGTCCTCCCCCTTGTAACGCCGGCCCTCGCGATCCTCGCGATCTTCAACTTCATCGGCAACTGGAACGCCTTCCTCTGGCCCCTGATAGCGGCGGCAACGCCGCGTATGTTCACCCTCCCCGTCGGGCTCGCCAACTTCTCCGGCGAGGCAGGCAGCAACTGGCAGTCCATCATGACCGCCGCCACGGTCTCCATGCTGCCCCTGGTCATCGTTTTCCTGATTTTCCAGAAACAGATCGTCAAAGGCATCGCACTCACCGGGCTGAAGGGGTAGTGTCTATGAGCGTCACTTTCTCGCGCGTCTACGTCGAGCACGTCCTTGACCCGGGCTACCGGAACTGGAAGAGGCTCTACTACGGCGACCTGCTTGCCGTGCACAAGGCCCACCTCATCATGCTCGAGGAGACCGGCATCGTGTCCCGGACGGCCGCGGCGGCGATAAAAGCCTCCATGGTCGGTATCGAGGCTGGCACAGCATTCCCGGATCACATCCCCGAGGGATTGGAAGACCTTTCCTTCTTCTACGAGAAGGAGCTCGATCGTCACGGGGCGGGGAGCGCCGCTTCTCTGCACACGGCGCGCAGCCGAAACGACATGGACACCACTGTCTTCAGGCTCGCCCTGAAGCGCGAACTCCGCGATCTCGTGGGCCACCTGGCCTCTTGTGCAAGGACAATCCTTCAGCGCGCTCGCGCCGGCGAGAGTGAGCTCACCATCCTCTCCACGCACGGGCAGCCCGCCAACGTCTCGACGATGGCCCACTACCTGAGCGCGTTCCTCCTCGATTTCCTGGAAGGGACCGAGTCCCTCGTCACGGCCATGGGATCCACCGACCACTGCCCCCTCGGGGCCTGCGCGATCACCGCCACGGGGTTCGCCATCGACCGTGACCGTACCTCTCATCTCCTGGGTTTCAGCTCTCCCGTCCCCAACAGCTACCAGGCCATCGCGACATCGCATTGGCTGACCACTCCCGCCCAGGCGCTGCAGCTCATCCTCTCCGACACCGGGCGCCTTGTCACCGATATGCTTCACAAGGCAGCCGCCGAAGTGGGGCTCCTCGTGTTCCCCGACGATCTTGTGCAGACAAGCAGCATCATGCCGCAAAAGCGAAACCCGGTGATCCTCGAGCACATACGCATCCAGGCGGGGCTCGCGGCGGGAGCCTGCGATTCGATCGTGCGTCTCTTCCGGAACGTTCCCTACCAGGACGTGAACGAGGCAGCGGACGCTCCGGTGAGCGAGTTCCTCGAGTCGCTTTCCCAGGCGCGCTCCTGCGTGGCACTCCTGGAGCTGGCGGTCAGCAAGGTCGCTTCCAGCCAGCCGCGCACCCGTGAGATAGCGCTCACCTTCGGGGTGACGACGACCGAGCTCGCGGACACCATGGTCCGTGCCTGCGGCATCAGCTTCCAAAGCGCGCATCATGCCTGCGCCGCTTTCGTCCGTTCGGGGTACGACAAGACCCGGCTGCGAGAGGCCTTCAGGGAGATGGTGGGCAAGGAGCTCCCCCTTTCGGACCAGGAGATCGATGAAGCACTGGAGCCCGAACGCTTCGTCGCGGTGAGGAAGACCCCGGGAGGTCCCGCGCCAGATGGGATGGCATCCGTGTACGGTGCTGTTGCGGCGGCGATGGCACGGATCGACGCGGCGGTTGCCGAGATGGACGAGCGCGGTCGTTCCGCCGCCGCCGAGCTCGGGGCCGCCTGGGCCCGGCTATGAGGCAGGAAAAGCGCCTCAAAGGTGCCCAGCGATGTCCTCCGAGCCCTGAGTCCCCTTTCACCACGGTGGTTTCGATCAGCCCTCGGTTTTTCGGCGCTGAGACGATCTTCTCGGCATTCGTGGCGCATAGAGGGCCATTTCTGACTTCTAAGAGGGTCGCGTCCCCTGGTTGTGGAAGGTGCCAGCGCGTGACAGGTACGTTGCCCCGATTGCAGTACTGTGTTCGAGATTGAAGAAGCGGGGAAGAGGGTACAGACACCTGTGAAATAGGCGTCCTGGATCCCGATTCCAAGACTGGGTGCCTCGCGCTGGTATAAAGGATTTTCGGCATATCCTTGAAATCGCGCTAACCTTCCAGCCTCTCGCGGAAAACCACCACATCAACTGGCGCATGATCAATAATGAAGCGCGCAGTGTGACCGACTGAAGGAGGTCCTTGCACGGGATGGCCGCGAGGTCGCTCGCGAGCAAAGAGTGCGACCATGTTTACTTCGATTTCCTCCGCCAAGGAGACAATGACGTGTTCCGGCCTTCCTCGCACCAGTCTTGTTGTGAAGTGCATTCCAGCTCGGCTCGCCTCCTCGCTTGCCTCCTTTAGAGCTTCACTACCCGTCTCATGCTCCGCGGTGTCGAGTTCCTCCTGCTGCAAATGATGAGGACGTAGGGTACCTTCAAGGTGGTTCAGGTCATGGCGAGGTCCGGTGTCCAGGACATGCACAAGAACAAGGTCATCGCCTGGTCGCAGGATACCGCTGACGCGCTTTACCAGCTCCGCACCCCGTCGTATTCCTATTGCGCACAGGACACGCATTCAGCCACCTCCGATTCGCAGCCCCTAAAGATTTACAATCGGGCCCATATCAGCAGAGAGCCTATCACAATCAGAGCGGGGACGAACGTGACTCCCAGCTTGAAATACTCCAACGTTGAAACTTCCAATCCCTTGCGCCGAAGGATCAGAAGCCAAAGTATTGTCGCAAGCGAGCCAATTGTCGTCAAGTTAGGACCAAGGTCAGCCCCGAACATGGCGGCGTAGGCCAACGACTCGTATCCAGGAGTACCGTGCGGGAGACCGTGCAGCGCGGAAATCATAACAAGCGCCATTGGTACGTTGTTGATAAGATTGGCGCCAAGCGCGGTCCCACCTGCCACCAGGAGAATGGCGGCCAGGGAATGGCCAGCCGCAAGGCCAAGAAGCCAACGACCAAACAGGGCAGTGAAACCGAGATTCTCCACCGCGCGAATAATGACAAACATTCCACCGATGAAGATGAAAAGCAGCCAGGAGATTTTCCTTACCAAGGCACGTGGGTGCAGACGCCCCAATAGCAGTGAAGATGCAACCATGAGAGCCGCGCCTCCAAGAGCTACGAACGAAAGCGGCACGCCCGTTGAGGAAGCCGCAAGATATGATGCGGCGATGAGGGCGAGCGTGCAGGATGCGACTATCAAGTACATGGAGTCGGCAGGTCGAAGTCGGGGCTTTTCTGGCACGATGTAATCTTGGGTAAGATCGCGGCGGAAAAGCAAAAGAAACAACAGGCAATTCAGCGTGATGGCGGAAAGGCTGGGAACCGCAAGGTAGCGGAGGAAGATCGCGAGCCCTCCTCCATAGGAATGAAGAATCAGGATGTTGATGGGATTGCTTACGGGCAGCACGAACGATGCGGTGTCCGCGATGAACGTGCAGGCGAACATGAAAGGGAGAACGGGCAGCCGGAGTCGTGTCACGAGCGCATAGACAACAGGTGTAAGGATCAAGGCGGTTGCGTCGTTTGAAAGAAAGGCGCTGATGATCGTCCCAACCAGAAAGATCGCCACATACAGCCGAGCAGCGTTTCCCTTACCCCATCGAGTCGCCTGGTAGGCAAGCGCCTCGAAAACACCCGCGTCCTCGGCAACGGCGGAAATGACCATCAAGCCGAGAAAGAATCCGAGGGTGTTCCACTGACCTATGAGCATCGTGGCTGCTTCGCGAAAGCCAACGAACCCACCGATGAGCATCAAGATGGCGCCGCCCGCTGCCGCCAGAGCCTCGTTCACCCGATATGGCCTGACCATGATGACGATAAGCGTGGCGATGAAAATGATTCCGCCAAGAATCATCTTAAGCATGGAGACTGATCACCTTGTGAGCCGCCACCGAGCTCTCGGCAACCGAGCAGGAAGAGTCAGACGGGCAATCGAGCTCAGACTCCGTCACGTCAGATCGATACAGGGAAGTCATCGCTTGCCTTCTATTCGTAGCGGAGCGCGTCGGTCGGATCGAGGGCTGAAGCGCGCTGAGCCGGATAGAATCCAAAGACGACGCCTGTGACCCCGGCGGATGCCAAGCACCGCGGCTTTCGCGACGCCTGTCACATCCTCGTCTGTGATGAAAGTTCCTTCGGCCATACTCCAATTCCCCACAAGGAGCCATGCAGGTCTCGTTCCGCCGATCATGGTGTACCAGTTGGCAACGCCGGCCACCACCTGGAAGGGCATCTCGGAGTAGGGCGCGACAGCGGCGATCTCCGGCACATCGGTAGCGATGGCCGCGGCGTCATCAACTCTCAGGGTGATCCGAGAACCGGCTCCGTGGCGAACTCCGCCGCTGGTGACGCTTCCCGGCGTAATTGTGACGCGATTGCTTCCGAGGCTTTCAATTTGTCTAAGAACGGCTGCCCGGGCTCCGGCCCCGATTGCCATCGAAGAGATAACCGCGAAGACGCCTATGATAACCCCGAGCATGGTAAGAAGCGATCGGCTTGGCTTCCTATGAAGAGCCTTCCACGCCGTGCTTGCCAGAATCGTGAAACTCATGTCTGGGCCCCTTTTTCCTGGATTCGTTGAACCTCTTGGCGGAGGTGGCCAACTGTGCGCCTCCGATTACAACGGACCTTAGAATAGAGTCGCTTCTCTACTTGCTCCCCAGTCCGTGAGGATTGAGCCGTCACGACCGTTGACATCGATTTCCGCGACCACGGCGTTGTTGAGCGCCAATTCAACCTTCCATTCGCCCTCGGGAGCCATTCTTGCAGCGGCGACTTGCAGGCTTGGTAAAATCTCCCGTACTTTGCTTATTGCCCGGTTTTGGTCCGGAGAAACTTGGTTGTCGAATACATTCTGTCCGCTTGCCAAGATGTCGCTGGTAGCCGGGTTCAATTCCACGTGTGACACGATCCTTCCTTCTAAGGTCAGCGCCACTTTGGCCTTGGTGTCACCTCTCGGGGCTGTCCACACCCAGAACTTGCCAGCCTTAACCTTGGGAAGGGAAGCTTTCACGATGTTCACAGCCTGGTCGGCTGTGATCGCCGGGACCATATTGAAATCCGGTCTTCCCATGCCAGGTCCTCCTTCTTGAGCAAACGCTGGCGATGAGAGGAGTGTCATCTCCATGGCCAAACAAATGGTCGCCAAGAGTGCACCCATGCCGCGTTTCATTCTGTTCCTCCTCAATCTTGTAGTCACAACCTCTACGGTTGATGCCTACACGGTAGCCAGGGAGGATTACCCGGACATTTCCGGAGAATTACAATTTGGAAAGGTTTAGAAATCCGACAGCGCGTTGTTGGCAACAGGCCAAAGGGTCAAATGTCTTGTGGCAGAGAGATGAGAAATGTGGAACCGTGCCCCGCTTCGCTCGACACCGTGATCTCCCCCTTGTGGGCGAGCACAACAGCCTTCACGAAGCTGAGCCCCAGACCCAGTCCACGCTGCGATCTGCTTTTTTCTCCACGATAGAGACGGTCCCATATTCTGGGGATCTCTTCGATGGGGATGCCAATTCCATTGTCCTTAACGGCGACTACAACATTTTCATCCTTTCGTTGAACATTCACCTCAACTCTTCCGCCTTCCCCCGTGTACTTGATTGCGTTATCAACGAGGTTGGCGATTGCCTGTCGGACTCTGCTGAGATCCGCCGTAAGATAGAGACTCTGCGGGCACGCGAAACTCACGTCGATATGCTTGTTGTTTGCAAGGTAGGAATACACTTCCAGAACGTCTGAAACGAGACGAGAGACGTCGATCCGATCAGATGCCAGCCTCATGGCCCCAGTCTCGGCCTCGGCTATGTCCAAGAAGGTATTCAACATCCGAATCAATTGTTCCGATTCCTCCAGACAATCCGACAGGGCCTCTTGGTAGACCAGCGGATCATTGGGCCCTTGTAAGGCCAGTTCCGCCCTGCCTCTCAATCTCGTAAGGGGTGTCCTTAGATCATGGGCGACGTTATCAAGGGATTCCTTCATTCGTCTGTTCAAGCCTTCAATCTGCTTTCGGACCATGTTCTTGTGGGCGAGAAAGGCACTGAGGAGGAAAAACGACAATGCAACAATACCGCCAAGAATCATGCCTATTCGCCGATTGGTGACCTCGACTTGCAAGCTCCTCTCACGCTGCTTCAGGAGGCTTTCTTCCTCCCCTTGCATTTGGGCCATGACCTGACGGATAGAATCCATGAGAGCTTTTCCTTCGCCTGTACGGACGATCTGAAGGGCAGCCTCCAGCCCCATCTCTTTGCGAAGCGAAATTGTCTCCTGCAGTTCGTCGAACTTCTTTTCCACAAGAGCCTGGATCTCGGCGAGCCGCTTTTGCTGGCTTGGATTGTCGGATGTCAACTCGGACAAACCCGCGATTTCATTGCGTGTTTTCTCGACAGCTTCATAGAACGGCTGCAGGTAGCTGGTCTGGCCCGTCAGAACATACCCGCGCTGCCCCGTCTCCGCGTCCTGCAGAATCGAGAATGTCACCTGGAGTCGCTGGATGACATCGTACGTGTGGATTTGCCAATCGCTGGTTTGGGTGTAACGTAGCTCATTGTAATAGCTTGCGACTGCTATGAGCAGAATGATCACGAATCCAACACCGAGGCCGATCCAAGTTATTGACTTCTCATGCAAATGACTCATACTCTCCCCGACAATTGAAGACCGGCGGCGTCTCCAAAGTCGCTCCAAAGCGCTAATCAGATTTCAGAACATAACCGACGCCTCTGATGGTATGGACAAGCTTGGCTTCGAAATCACGATCTATCTTGCTGCGCAGCCTGAAGACAAGAACATCGACCACGTTTGTCTGGGGGTCGAAGTCGTAGTTCCAGACATGCTCCATGACCATGGCTTTCGAAACCACCCTGCCTGAGTTGCGCATCAGATACTCCAGCAAGGCAAACTCGCGCGGCTGCAAATCGATCTTTTGATTCCCTCGGAAAACTTCCCTTGTCAGGAGATCGAGCTGAAGATCTGCCAGCACCAGGCGGCTCGGCAGGAGGGAGGGGCCGCTTCGACGGATTAGCGCCTGCACGCGTGCGAGAAGCTCAGAAAAAGAGAACGGCTTTACAAGGTAATCGTCGCCTCCTTTCTGAAGTCCTTCAATCCGCTCATCGACGGAACGCTTCGCGCTCAGAATTATCACTGGCGTACTTACCTTTTGGCGTCTCATCTCAGCTATGAGACTCAAGCCGTCAAGTTTGGGTAGCATGATATCGACGATGCAGGCGTCATAGGGTTCGGAGATCGCGAGCCGAAGCCCGTCTTCACCATCTACGGCGTGGTCAACGGCAAAGCCTGCTTGCCGCAGCCCCTTTACGATGAGAGCTGCGATTTTTTCGTCATCTTCTACCAGAGCGACCCTCATGACTAGGGTACTCCCTCCTCCGTCGTACGCCTACTAAGCTATACAAAGATTCACTTTGGGTGAATACACCGATTTTGTCCACGACCGCCCCCGTACTAACCGCGCTTGCGAGCAATCGACTTACCCTCGGTATGACCGCCATGACAAAAGGCGTTTTTTGGGGCCCTTTAAGCCGGGAATCGAGCATTCATTCTGCGATGCGCGTCGCGCAGAAGGAAACGACGAATCGTCGTGAGAGCCTCTGTATCAAGAATTGTAAGGTCGGTCACATTTACCGAACGTGCGTACAAACCCGTGACATGAGGGTTCTGGATCCAAATTTCAAAGACAGGGTGCTCGGTGCTCACGTGAAGGACGTAGTCCTTGGTGCGTAAGCTTTCCCTCGTTAAATTGGTAATGACCGCGTTGCCTTGTATGAGGGCTACTTGCCCAGCGGGTCCGGTGGCGAGTTCCCAGGCACTGGTCGGCGGGAGAGCGAAGATGATCGTCCTCCTTGGGGAACCATAAGCAGGAAGCGATAGGTCAACCGGGAAAGCTGGATTTTGTTTTGAGATCGAGATGAACCTTGATCTCAAACGATCGGTTGCATAACCCGTGTGCTCTTCGGCCTTTCGGAGAAGTCAGTTTCCCTCCGCACTTTTTCGATAGAGCCCTGTTTCTGACCTTGTCTTTCAACATGTCGGTGACGATGCTTTCTAGCGAAACTCCATAGCCATGGCAGAGAGCATGTTGACAAACCAGCATTCCGGCCTCGGGCATGTTGGACTCAGTGATCAGAAACGAATGCAGCTTACTATACCCATCTTCGTACTCATCAATCTCAAAGCGAAAGCTTCGCAGGGCCGGCAGTCCCTTTTCGATAGAGTAGCTTGGAGCAAGAGGCGCTATGAAATCCGAGCTTTCAAGACCCATACATGCCTCCACGCCCTTCACAAAGACATTTCAAGCCAATTTATTATGCGCTCTTGCGGTCTTGAATACAAGGCAGATACGAACGAGGCTTTTGCGCTGTGGCCCATTCCGCCTGAGCGCGGTGTCAGTGATGGCCGGCGGCCAAGCAAGCGCCGCCGATTGTGCAGTCAGGCAAGAGGCGAGTCCGTCTGCGTAAGGCCTTGAGGGAGCCTGGATTGGCTCTGTTTTCAGCGATCACGGAGCCGTGCGCGGTCTGATGGACAGACCGCCCCCCGGTCATCTACTCTTCGCCGATTGTGTGGCGCCGCTCAGGCGGCCTGCACGAGGCTTCGCATCTTCTCCGCTTGGTTAGCCTTGATTCGCCCCACAGCCATCGCCAGCATCACGACAAGCGCCAAGCAGCAACGGGTATCCATTTTCGTCAGCCCTCGGATGGTATGCTTCTCGAAGCCGAAGCTCGTGTCCAAACGGCTGTTGACCCGCTCGACGGCAGTGCGCTTGTCGTAGCAGCGTTCCCACTTCAAGCTGCTGCGGGCAAGCGGAGTGAACACGCGCCGATCGGTCTCAAGGGGTATTCGCACTGCCTTGCCCACCGGACAACTATCCTGACCCTCGCAGGCGTAGCCATAGTGCCGAGCTGGACAGCGGTACTTCAGCGTCATGCGATCGCGCTCAAAGCCCCCGTAGGCCATCTCGCGCTGGCGGCCGCTTTTCAAACACACGCAGCTCACCGTCCCGCAGTAGTCATAGACGACATTTTCCAATCCACTGACTAGCTTGCTGGTTTCCCCATCGCGCCAGAGATTGCGGATATCGATGATCGGAAGTGCCTGCCAGTCGTCCCACACCTTGCGGATCAGTTTGCCGTCGTCGTACGCTCGGTCGGCTGCCAACTCCCCGCAGCGCTCAACGATCTGGGGATGCTGTTTTTCTAGCCGCTCTAACAATCCGTGAGCCTCCACCACCTCACTTGCGTTGGCCCGTGTTACCGCGAAGCTCACCGGTAATTCGTAGTGGCTGTCCACCACCAGGTGTATCGCGTAGCCAAACCATTTCTTCACCGTCTGCCACTTCGTGCCATCCTCGTGCGTGCCACTGTACTCATGGACTTCCCACTCGCCATCGTTGTCACGGCGGCGATCGGGATGTTTCTCATCAACGGGCTGTTCAGATTTGCCCCGCGCATAACTGGCTAACGCCTTGCCGTCCACCGCGAGACTCTCCCCGTAATCAGGCAGCAGCTGCGCCACTCCCTCGACCAACGTGTCGAACATCCCGCGGATCACAGCCCGATGCGCTATCACCTGCCCCAGAAACCGTGAGAACGCCCAAGAGGTGGGCACGGCCTCTATCCCTTTGGCCAGAGCGAAGCCGCACAGTTGGCGTAACTGCGCGTTGCGTCTCAGCTCCCGCAGCAACGCCTCGACGCTGGGATGCTGAAAGACCACCCCGGCCACCAACGCGTTCCACATCGCTCGGATGGGAAAATCGTCGCGGCCCCGATCCCGTTGCTGTTCGAGCTTTTTCATGAGCGCTTCGTCAGGGAGATTGTCCAGGACCAACTTCAATCGCCTCAGGTCGCCCAGCGCCTCGATCTGATCCCACCGAAAAAGCTGTTTCTGTGATATAGTTGCCATCGTGCCCCTCCTAGTCTTGTGCACGGTGTTTGTTTGACACTTCATCGTAGCACGGAAGCGACTGCGAGGGGCCTCTTTTTTCGAAAATGGGGTCAATTCCCAGGGAAATTGGCACTTTGCTGGTCAATCCTGCAAAAACTCAACATTCTTCGGGGTAATCGAAAAATCGGTGTCGCCCTAAGTCATTGCCACAATGAAAATTACCAACTACGCCAATGGCTCGATACCAAGAACGCGAAAGCCCCTGAAAACACCATTAAGGCCGTTTGCCTTAAGAGATTCTTCCTTGCGAACACGGGAGTCAGTCAGATTCTGGATGCATCCCATAAGCAACGCATCGTTGCCATGGTATGCAGTCAGCCGCCGCAAGGCCGTGCTTGCTGGACGGTACGTTTGGTGGCGCAAGAGGCTGTCAGACGCAACCTCGTTCCTCGGGTGACGGCTTCAAGTCGTGGCTTTCCAAGAGCACCCGGATAGTCTTGGCGGGAAAAAGATGTGGTGCGTGGCAGAGTTGACCCCGCAGTACATCCGCACGATGGAGGACGTGCTGGCGCTGTACGAAAAGCCCCATAGCGCCTCTGAACGCGTCGTATGCCTGGACGAGAAGCCGGTATCGCTGCATCGCGATGTGCGCCTCCCGATTCCGGCCAAGCCCGGCTCGCCTTCCAAACGTGACAACGAGTACCAACGTTGCGGTACAGCCGGTCGAAGAACTAGTGACTCCGTGAGCAGGGCACCTGCAACGTCCTGCAGCTTTTCTTTTTGCCTCTTCACCGCGCCTGTCGTATCGTTGCGTGGTGGTCACCCGCGAGTGGCCCGCCATCGCAGCACGGTAGCGATATCCACGCCGGCGTCCAGAAGATCATTGACACGCCGGCGTTGAGCTTTCCGCCCTTGCGGGCACACCACAGAAACGCCCCTGGCGCCGCGCCGCGCGAGGCGATGTAGTCAGCGATCGCTTCGGCGGCGCCGTTGTCCAGATACACCAGGCGCTCCTTGGCTCCCTTGCCCACGACGCGCACCACGAGGCCTGCCCCCTCGGTGCGCGCATCCTCGAGGCAAGGCCTGCAATCTCCGTTCGGCGAAGGCCCGCGCCATAGCCCAGCGCGATCACCGCCGCATCGCGTGCACCCATCGGGGTGCCATCCGAGCAGCCATCCATGAGAGCTTTGAGATTCAGGGGTCTGCTGCTGGCGAAAGATGAAGAGAACAGACTCTACTACCTTGTTGAGGGAGCCACCCAGGACGGGCCATTTTGCCAGCGGTGATGGGACGGCGACAAGAAGTCCATTTTCGTATGCCTGGTTGTCTGATTATTGGCTACTGTGATTTCCTTGATCTGGTAGCCGGCGACTTTCACCGATACTTCAGAAGCAAAGCCGCCGTAGGAGAAATCTCCCATGTACTTGCCCGAAGCGCGCCGCTGTACCGACTGTGACCTGGATCGCACAAGACCTTCAGCGTATAGTGTTCTCTATGAAAGACACGCTTGATAAAGCCGCAATTCTCCTTCTCAAAGATGAGACGTGCGAATCCTGCCATTGGAAACACACCTACGAGGAGCATTGCCTCTATCGAGATCTTGTAGACCAACTGCCAAGCCTGAGGACATGCAAACACTGGCAGAAACGCTGAGCTCGATCACTGTTCTTCTCTCTATTCCTGCCTGCTAACACGCAAGGTACGCAGGAATGAATACAGCTTCTATGCGCCGTACCGGAGCCCAGATCTTGATGAGGGCCTCCGCCTTTTCGCTCCGCCCAACCTATTCCACCAAAAGCAAACCGCAGCTCTTTGAACGTGCCCAAGGCTCACGAATGCGATCGAGGCGTGCGCTATGACATCCGCTTATCAAAAAAATTCGACTTGCAAACGTTTGTGCGATTGACACAGCGGTAGTTTTGCTCCAAAATGATTTTAATATAGAGTGATTGCTCATTTCGCGAACCCCTGTGACGAGTGGTGGAGAGTATGCGTGTCTCCGCATCAGGAAAACCTTGTGTCCATAACAGTTTGTTACGAACTTTTCAGATTGCGTTTATAGAGGGATCAGGTCCTCGAGGATATACTCCAGAGTCGATCGCCGAATAAAGACGTTGCGGGCGCAATGCTGTCGCACTCTCACAAAAAGCAGCCGGCGGGCCAAGCGATTTTTTCGACATCATACCGTGAAAAAACGGGCATGGGGTGGTCACGATCGGGATTTTCGTTGCACAGCGGTTATCACATTTTCGGTTATCAAGACCGGGAGGAAACAATGGCGATTAAGGGCGAGTGGGTCCATTACGGAGATCAGATTGGGTATCTCGCGAAGGCTGAGCGAGCGTCGGCACCTCTTCCGGGTATTGTGGTAATCCAGGAAGCCTGGGGAGTGAACGAGCAGATCGAAGACGTGACGCGACGGATTGCCGCCGCGGGCTATGTCGCACTTGCTCCAGACTTATACGCCGTCAAGGTCGAGAGACCTCCGGCTCTCGAGCCGGGAGCGGATTGCAGAAGTCGTGGCCTTCATGCAGCGGTTGCCACAGGGCACGATGATGAATCCCGGGGCGAGGGATGCCGAGTTGGCCAAGCTACCAGAAATCGACAGGCAGCAGATCAGCGAGAGCTTTGGACGAATCTTTGCCTCTGCCTCCCCGGATCGTTTGAAAAGCATAGTGGCTCCTCTCCGCAGGGCGGTGCGCTACTTGCGATCAGAACGCTCCGAGACCCAACAACAGAGGGTAGGATGTGTGGGCTTCTGTATGGGTGGAGGTCTCTCAGCTCTTCTGGCCTGCGAAGAGCCTGAGTTGGCTGCCGCGGCCATGTTTTATGGAAGCGCTCCACCCGTTGAAAGGGTGGCCAATATCAACTGTCCCGTGATCGCCTTCTACGGCGAGAAGGACCAACGTATCAACGCAGGAATAAAGGCGTTTCAGGAAGCAATGCGCAAAAGCGGAAAATCATACGAGCACCACATCTACCAAGGAGCTTCTCACGCTTTCTTCAACGACGACGGGCCGAGTTATGACGTGCACGCATCTCGGGATTCGTTCGCGCGGCTTGTGAGCTTCTTTCTCAAGAATCTTGGTGGGTAGGTCACGACTGCATGAGATTAACGCAGTTATAATTTTATGACAAAATGCTTTTAGTATGCAGTGATTGTCTCGGTATGCTCCGAATGATGAGCGATTGTTTCCTGACCAGCGAAGGCAAAAGGCAAGGAGAGGCGACGATCACAATGACGCTACCAAACCCAGGACCGGGCGAGTCCAAGGGTTTGCGATGGGGAGGGCGCCTCACGGCGGTTGCCCATTTTTGACTTCGCAAGACTGTTTCTGGACGAGGTAAATGCCATGAACGAAAGCCGATGCAAAGCCTCGAGGCGAAAAAGTGAGAAACCATGGCGATAAGGCTCACCCGCTACATCCATCCCGAGTGCTTCATTGCAGACCTTGCCGAAAAAACCAAAGAAGACGCGCTCCGCAAAATCGTCCACGTGGTAGCCGAAAAGGGTCTTGTCGAGGACGAGGGGGAGCTCTTTGCGCACCTCATGGCGCGGGAGATCGTGCAAAGCACCGCCATCGGAAACGGCATCGCACTACCGCACTGCATCGCCGACGAGGTCCCCGAGCTCGTCATCACACTGGCACGTTCACCGAGAGGCCTCGAGTTCGGTTCATTCGACGGAAAGCCGATCCATCTTGTCTTCTTGCTCATAGGCGGCCGCCAGGAACACAGCCTGCACCTGAAGGCTCTCGCGCGGATCGCCATGCTCATCAAGCGCAGCACTTTCGTTAAAAAGATCCTCTCTTCGACTTCCGTTCTTGGCATGGCTCAGGCCTTCGAGGACGAAGAACCAAAGGCCACATGACCGGGGTGGACGCGAGCCGTCTCCGTGAAGTCAAAATCCCTTCTCAAGGCAGTCTTGCAGTTAAAATCATTTTATAGTAAACTAATTTTAGTCTCAAACTACATTGAGATTCAGACTCTGGACGAAACATGGGAGACTCGATGCAAAAAGCAAAAAGAAGATCAACCACCCGCGAAAGCGCAAGCAATGACAGGGAGATTGCCGCTTCTTTCCTTGAACTGTTTCGAAGCATGAAGCGCTACGTTCGCGAAGAGTTCCCGCCCTTTGCAAAGAAAGGACTGAGCGAGGAAAAACTGCGTTGTCTGGGCGCGCTTCGATTTCTTGGCAAGAGCCATCTGAAACCCCTTGCCGCCTACGACGGCCTTTCTTCCTCGAGTCAGTGCATCATGCTCAACCAGCTTGTGCAGGATGGACTTGTTGCCCGAAGCGATGATCCATCGGATCGGAGAAACGTCTTCTATCAACTGACCGATGGGGGTTTGAATGCCGTCAACGTCGCGCTGGCCATGAGAACTGGGTTTCTTTGCGAGAGGTTGCGGCGGCTGGGCGAGGAGGAGAAAGTGCGTTTTGCAAGCGCCTTAGCTCTTGTGATTTCCACGGTAGATAAGCTCAAAAGCAGAGAGAGCCGGCCGTGACGGCCAAAAGCTCACGTGGGGGGGAATGACATGTTGTTTCTGACAAAAAGACTTGTTGAGAGGACGCTTCTGCAAAGCATGACAGGCAGAACGGATGACCTGGAAAAGCTTCTTGGCGTGGCGAAGCGGATCGGGGATGCCGAGGTGCGCAATTTTCTCCACGCGTTCGCGCAGGATTCGCATGAGAAGGCTGGCCTCTTCCAACTCTTCCTCCGCTTGGGAAAAGAAGCAAGCCCCAAGAGCAAGATAAAACTGTTGAGGAATCTCATTTGCAATTGGGGCCTGGAGGGGCCTCGAATCCGCGATTCCCTTGAGGAGAGGGGCATTCATGCACCGAGCCATATCGTGATCAGCCCGACGATGCGCTGCAACCTGCACTGCAGGGGCTGCTACTCCGGGCTGTATTCGACGGAGGGAGAGTTGGCGGAGGAGGAGATCGAGAAGGTCCTCGGTGAAGCCAGGAGCTTCGGCTCGTATTTCATCGTTGTCTCAGGCGGCGAACCCTACCTGATGAAAGACGTCTGGATGAGGCTCTGGAAGAAGCATTCGGACATGTACTTCATGACGTTTACGAACGGAACCCTGCTTGACCAGGAGACTGTCAACAATCTGGCACGGCTCGGGAATGTAGCGCCTGCAATCAGTGTCGAGGGCTACCGGGAGGAGACAGACCGCCGAAGAGGTGTTGGAGTGTACGACAAGCTGAGACTGTCCATCGATCGCCTAAGGAAGGCAGGCGTGATTTTCGGAATCAGCGTAACCTACACCAGCGAAAATGCCGAGATGGTTTCAACTGAAAAGTTCCTGCAACATTACATCGATGCTGGCGCGCTGTTCGGATGGTATTTCATGTTCATGCCCGTTGGAAAGGATCCGGTATCTTGCCCTGGTACCAACGCCCCGGCAGCGGTTGGCGTTCGGCAAGAGGGTTACTGACTTGCGCCGACGGCTACCGATTTTTCTGGCTGATTTCTGGAATGATGGACCCGCAGTAGACGGCTGCCTGGCCGGAGGCCGGCGGTATTTGCATATCCTGAACTCAGGAAGAGTGGAACCGTGCGTGTTCGCTCACTTCGGAGTAGACAACATTCGGGAAAAATCGATTCTTGAGGCAGCGAACTCCCCCTTCTTCCGCAGCATCCGCGAACGATTCCCCTACAACGAGAAGTTGAACCTGATGCGACCCTGCATGATCATCGACAATCCCCACGTGCTTCGCGATGCGGTGGCCGAGCACGTTGTCCCGCAGGGTCACGAGCACTCGGAGGACATCATTCGCGATTCGCGAGTAGTCCAGTGGGTGGACCAGTACGCAGCGGAGTTCGCGCGACTGGCTGATCCAGAGTGGGAGCGCACGATCCAGGACCCCAAGAGCCGCTGGTACCACGAAGGACAGGCATACAGAAGCCTGTTTCAGCGCTCAATAAGGGCGGCCGTCGGTCTCCGGACGGCAGATTAGCAACGAGCAGTTTGCGTGAGGGAGTTTCGCTTCACATGGTTGATAGCAGCGCCGTAAGGCCCAATCGATGAATGGCTCACACTTTCGGAAGGCCAAGCAAGTCCGTAGCGGTCGGCCGGCCACCGGTCATCGCTTTGGCCATGTCCCCTACAAATGGATCGCCCTCTCGAACACGACCCTGGGCGTTTTCATGGCGGGTCTGGATGGAACCATCGTCATGATCTCCCTGCCGGCGATCTTCAAGGGAATAGGAATCAACCCCCTCGCCCCGCACGAGGCCAATTATCTGCTTTGGACCCTGATGGGCTACATGGTGGTGACGGCGACGCTCCTGGTAACCTTCGGGCGCATCTCGGACATGTTCGGCAGGGTGCGTCTGTACAATCTAGGATTTGCCATTTTTGCAGTCGGCTCCATCCTTCTCTTCCTCGTGACAGGAACGGGCAATGCCGCCGCGACGCAAATCATCGTCTTCCGACTGATCCAGGCGGTCGGCGGGGCATTTCTCTTCTCCAATTCCACCGCCATCCTGACGGATGCCTTTCCTCCGGAGCAGCGCGGCACGGCCATGGGAATCAACCAGATCGCCTCGATTGCGGGGCAGTTCATCGGGCTCGTGGCCGGTGGTCTCCTGGCAGCCGTCCACTGGCGAGCCGTGTTCCTGGTCAGTGTTCCATTCTCCGTCGGGGGAAGCATCTGGGCGTACGTCGCCCTTCGGGAAACGGGAACCATTCGCAGGCACCAGAAACTGGACATCCCGGGGAACCTCCTGTTCGCCCTGGGCCTCACGGCGATCCTGGTTGGGGTGACCTACGGGCTGCAGCCCTACGGGTCGGCCTCGATGGGCTGGGCGAATCCCTTCGTCCTCACCTGCCTGATCGGCGGCGCGTCGGCCCTGGTTGTGTTCGTGGCCGTGGAGCGCCGCGCCGCCCAGCCCATGTTCCGCCTGGAGCTGTTCCGAATCCGGATGTTCTCCGCGGGGAATGTAGCCCTCTTCCTTAGCTCGCTTGCGCGAGGTGGGCTCAACCTCATGCTTATCATCTGGCTGCAGGGCATCTGGTTGCCCCTGCACGGTTACTCCTTCGCGGATACCCCGCTGTGGGCGGGCATCTACATGATGCCGCTGACGGGCGGCTTCCTCCTGGCGGGGCCGTTGTGCGGCCACCTCTCGGACCGCTACGGGGCGCGGTTTTTCTCGACCACGGGAATGCTCGTCGTCGCAGCGGCCTTTGTTGGACTGATATTCACACCAATAAACTTTGCCTATCTGCCGCTGGCCGTTCTCCTGCTCCTGGTCGGGGTCGGAATGGGGATGTTTGCGGCCCCCAACACCACGGCGATCATGAACTCCGTGCCGTCGGAGCATCGCGGCGCCTCTTCGGGGATGCGCGCCACGTTCCTGAACACCGCCAACACTCTGAGCATGACGATGATCTTCACCGTTGTGACGTTGGGGTTTGCGGCGCATCTGCCCAAAGCGCTCTTCGAGGGGCTCACCGGCGCGGGAGTCTCCGCAGACGCAGCCCGGCAGGTGGCCGGGCTCCCACCCACGGGCGCGATCTTTGCCGCGTTTCTGGGCTACAACCCCATGGCAACGCTGCTGCCGGGGAAACTGGTCGACGTACTTTCACCGGCCCGCAGAGCCTTCATTCTCGGCAAGGAGTTTTTCCCGAACTTGATTTCGCCTCCGTTCAAGTCCGGCCTGGCCATGGCGTTCTCGATCTCTGCGGTTCTGGCGGCGGTTGCCGCTCTGGCGTCGCTGATGCGTGGCAGGCGCGTCTTCTACGACGAGCTGCATTCTAGCGATTTCCCGCAAGAGCAGAAGACGAACGAACCGAGGCTCGAACGCGTGCGCTTGGGACGCACCGGCTTGATGGTGACGAAGGTCGCCTTCGGCGGGATTCCGATTCAGCGGTTATCGCGGCAGGACGGCCTGCGGCTCGTGCGCGATACGCTGGAGCTCGGGATAAACTTCATCGATACGGCACATGGCTACGGACACAGCGAGGAGCTGATCGGCGAGGCAATACAAGGGGGGCTCCGTGACAGCGTTGTCATCGCCACGAAATCGTCCGCAGCGGACGCCAAGGGCCTTCTATCGGACCTCGAGGAGAGCCTTCGGCGGCTTCGCACCGACCATATCGACATTTACCAGCTCCACGGTGTGAGCTCTCGCGGGAGGATGGCGGCGGTGCTTGCTCCCGGGGGCGCCTTTGAAGGCATGGAGCAAGGGATTCGCGCCGGCAAGATACGGTTTGCCGCCTTCAGCTCGCACAGCCTTCCCGTCGCCGCGGAGATGATCCGCACGGACCGTTTCGCGGCGGTGCAGATTCCCTTCAACTTCGTTGACACCGACGCCCTGGACGACGTCATCCCTCTTGCTCGTCAGGCCGACATGGGAGTAATCGCCATGAAGCCTCTCGGCGGCGGCCGTCTGGACGATGCGCTGCTGTGCTTCAGGTACCTTTCCCAGTTTCCCGACGTGATCCCCGACCCCGGGATTGAGACGTCGGCGCAGCTGCGCGAAATCCTCGGTGTCATGGAGTTGAGCGAGCCCCTCACGGCGGAAGAGAACCAGCGTATCGAGCAGTATCGAAGCAGGCTTGGAAGCCAATGGTGCCACCGGTGCGACTATTGCCAGCCATGCCCCCATGAGATTCCCATCAGCACCCTCCTCGTTGCGGAGACGTTCGCCAAGAGAATGCCCGTGGAAAAGGCCAGGTTGTTTGTGGAGGATTCCTTCAAGACCGCGGAAAGCTGCGAGGAGTGCCGCACTTGCGTAGAGCGGTGCCCTTATCATCTGGACATTCCCGCTCTCCTGAAGAAGCAACGGGGTCTTTGGGATAGGTACCTGAAGACCGGAAGCTCCTGAACATGAACACACGGAACGTCGATGCGACATTGAGAGACACGTACTGCTTGGCATGACTGTTTGTCATGGCTTGTCTCTGATGTCATATCCTCTCCAGCAAAGATTGGTACGAGAAGAGTGAAACTCACTGAGATCTGGCGAAAGCAGATTGGTGCCCTTTCGAGCGTCGCAACGCGTGGCTTTCAGTCTCTCCGCGTCCGCAATTTCCGGCTTTTCTGGACCGGCCAGGTCATCTCGCTCACCGGCACATGGATGCAGACCACCGCGCAGACCTGGCTTGTGCTCAAGCTCACCGGAGATTCACCCCTTGCGCTGGGCACGGTTATCACGCTGCAGTTCCTGCCCGTCATGGTGTTCGCGCTGTTCGGCGGCGTCCTGGCTGATCGCCTGCCCAAGCGCGGGTCGCTGGTGGCGACGCAGACGTCGCTCATGATCCAGGCGGCCATCTTCGGCGCGCTGGTCACGACCGGAGGTATCAAGCTGTGGCACGTGTATGTGCTCGCCGTCATCCAGGGCTTGATCACGGCGATCGACAATCCCCTGAGGCAGGCCTTTCTTTTCGAATTGGTGGGCCGAGAGGACCTCGTAAACGCCATCGGGCTGAACTCCATGTCATTCCAGGGCGCGCGTATTTTCGGCCCGGCCCTGGCGGGTGTGGTGATAAAGCTCATTGGTATTGCGCCTGCACTGATTCTCAATGCGGTCAGCTTCACCCCGGTCATTGGAGCGCTTCTGATGATGGATGCGAGAGCTTTCTTTGCTCGGTCGGCCAGAAGCGATGGATCGATACTCATCAATCTGAAGGAGGGTCTTTCGTGTGCGTGGCACAGTCCGGCCATCCGGTCGGTCCTGATCGTTGCTGCATTCATCGGCACTTTCGGCTTCAATTTCTCGGTGATCGTCCCTCTCGTGGCCGATAAGCTTCTGAAGACCGATGCCACCGGCTACGGCCTGCTCAGTGCTGCGATGGGGATTGGAGCGCTGACCGCGGCACTATCCACGGCCTATGCAAGGAGAATTGCCTTCCGTCGCCTGATGGTCAGCGGCGCGCTCTTTGGCTTGTTCCTGGGGCTTCTGGCTCTTTCGACATCGTACGGACTGTCCTTGCTGCTCTTTGTTTTCGCGGGGCTGACCGGAATCACATATGGCACTTCGGTAAACTCTCTCCTCCAGCTCAACACCCCTGAGCATTTGCGAGGTCGTGTGCTGAGCATCAACATCCCCCTGACCCAAGGCAGCACGCCCATTGGCGGCTTCTTCATAGGAAGCCTCGGAGAGGCCGCGGGGGTGGCACCCGCCCTCTTGATATGCGCGGCGCTCTGTCTGTTCGGGGTGGGAATAGCGGCCGTGTACCGTTCGCGGCCGATGCACGCCTCCTTGCGGAAAGGTTGACTTCGCCACAGGCAGCGGGTGGGCGGAGCCCTGCGGCGAGTCCGGTTGCATGAAAGACTTCAGGTGCTCATACTGGTTGCATCAACAACTCCTATGCATGATGGGTGGTAGAGAAATGGAAGCGACTCCGAACGTCATCATCACGATTAGCCGGCAACTGGGAAGCGGTGGGGCCTACCTGGGCCAACAGTTGGCCAGGAAACTGGGCATCTCCTACGCGGATCGTGAGATCATCAGAAAGGTCGCGGAAAGCCTTTCATTGGCGGAAGCGGATCTGGAGTCGAACGATGAGAAGATCGTCTCGTTCTGGAAGTCACTCGTACCACTTTTCGCCCTCGGCGTCCCGGACGCATACATACCACCGAAGGAAATCCTGCCGATGAACGAAGGGCTGTTCAAGCTTGAATCGAAAGTGATCCAGGGCATCGCAAAGGAACGCTCCGCAGTTATCATAGGACGGTGCGGCTACCACCTGCTTCGCGATTTCCCGAATCATCTCAGCATCTTCCTTCATGCCGATCTGGCGTCTCGAAGGGACCGAGTTCAGAAGCTCTTCAAGATCGAGAAAGAAGCCGCGGAGAAAATGGTCGCGCGCAGTGACAGGGAACGGGCGAGCTATAACCACATGTTTACTGGAAATGACTGGAGCGATGCGCGGCAGTATGACTTTTCCTTCGATTCCGGCAGGATCGGGCTCGACAGGATCGTCGAGTTGGTCCTGAGTTACCTGAAAAAGCGACAGGCGACGCCGGACAAAAAGTGAGCGACGTCACGCGTCCTACGTCAAGAACACAGAATCCTTCTGGCCTTGCACGCCAAGGGCGAAGCGAGCCAGGAAGAGCTGGCCGCCTTCCTCAGGATCGACAGGGACTGCTGTTTCTCCGTGAAAGCCGGCGCAAGTGAAGACCTGGGCAAAGGTCTACCCGATCACTCGGGATTCGCGTTGGACAGGGAATGTTCTTCGGCGGGACGCCCGAAATCCCGCCCTCGCGGGCGCAAAGGCGGCAGCCGAAACTCGGGGGTCTCCCCGCTTGTCAGCCTCTGGTCCCGTTCTTGTTCGATCCGAAGAGGCGGAGCATGGCTTGTCTCGTGCGCGCTTGTGGCGCCGTCGGCCACCCAGATAACGTGCTTCTCTGCCGACCGTATCGTATTGACGACCTGTGTTTTGGTTGGTGGCGTTCCTGCCTCTGGCCCCATTTGTCGAGCCAATTTCAACGCTTCCTTGGTGTACTGGGGCTTTTTGGAGATCAGTTTCATTTGTTGAAGCCACGATTCTGATACTTTCATCTCCCGCGCCAATCTTCTAGCCTCGACCTTGGCTTTGGCTGCATTTGTTTCTTTCAAAAGAAGCAAGCCGAGACTTGCAGTTCTGAGCGACCTGCTCTTTGAAAACAATGAATGACTTCAATCTGTTGGTGGTGGCTGCAAGGGTCTCTTTTTTCTGGATAGCAACATTTTTGTCATTGCTGACGGAAGAAATCTCGACGTTTCGAATTTTCTTACGCTTTTTGGCAGCGTGGCCCCCACCACCTGGTAGAAGTGTTGCTGCTCTACGGCGGCCCCGCTCTGTTTCAAGCCCACCGCCACCAACCGCTTCAAGTACTGGCGTACCGTCTTGCGGTCGCGACCCTCGTTGCCGGCGATCTGCGACAGGGTCTGTCGGCTTTGCCACCTACGGTAGATCTCCCACAGGTCTCGTTTGTTCATCGCTCGACAGCTCATCCTCGCTGTCCCCTCCCCGTGGGAGACAGCGTATCCACCACCTACGGGGTGGGGAATTCAGCTGACCCTGGGAGCTTGAAAAGTGGGGAATCTCGATGACCCTGACGCGCCCCAGGTGGGGAATCCAGCTGACCTGGCTGCCCCTTACCTGAGGAATCTACCTGACCCAGGACAGCAACAGTTCGGGAATCCGTATATGCGATTCGAGATACATACACTCCCAGTGCCTTTCCGGCCAAGATTGACCCAAAAGACTCATCTTACTTGGTATATACCCGAGCCACGAAATAGAGGTAGTCATTGCGTCATGGAACTCTCAAAGAGGAAAGTGAGAAATAAAAAGTCGATTTCACGGGTAGTATACCGGAGATGGAATCAGAACCTTTGCCAGTATTTGCCTCTTTGAGGCTCTTGAAGCCGCTCGCTAATGATCATCTCAAGGCGATTCGGATACACCAGCGAAACGCCAAAGCATCCTTTTATCAACTGGGTGAGCACATCCCGGTCTATCCAGACTTTGTAATCGAAATAGAGCCGATCTAAAATACGGTTCAAAATGAAATAGTCCCGTTGTTCTTCAAAAGGACGTGTATCCTTCATTAGTGCCAGTTCGCCGTAGTCGGCTATCTTGCGAACCTTCCCATTTTGATCGATGCTGTATGCCTCAACAATCTGTTCCCCGCCAGTAGCTTTTTCCGCTTTCTTCCCCAACCTGCCAGAATAGCGTAGCATCTTTCGCCAGGGAAGTTTTCCCCACCTGCCGCCATGACTATTGGCAGGACAATGAGCGTGAGCGTCCGCATGCCTTGGCGGGTTTTCGAACGCCCACGCCGCAAAACCAAACAAGGTAGCGTACCTGCTTAAGTTAAAACACTTCAAGACCTCATCGCCCTCATCAAGGTAGCCGTAGTCCGTTTCGGCTGCCCCCTTTGCGGGGATCGCCACGCGCTTGAGTTCCATTCCTACCCGATACGCTGTTGCGTCGGAAGCGACGGTGTGCGGAGTATTCTCCGTGTGGCTACGATCATTTGTCGAGCGTCGCGCGGGACAGGGCGGCCATATACCAAACGGATGTTGCCGGAGCATCTCATCCCGCGCAGTCCCTTCTGGAGCGAGGGACTGGTAAAGCTCCTGGAAAGAGGGCGAGACGGATGTCCGGGATTCACCGACGCGGCCTGCGCGGCCCTGGGCTGCCTGGACTCGCGGACGGCCAGGAAGCACATCCGCTATGTGTGCGCCGCCGTAGAAGCCAAGCTTCCGGTCCTTGCCGAGCTGCTGGCCTCCGGTCGGTCCGAAGGTCCGTCTTTTGCTCCCGGCACCAATCCGTGCGTGACCCTGTGTCTGCTGTGGGACACGTTCCTCAAGACCGCACAAGAACTCTCCGGCTCCCTGGTCGCTCTTTCCCTCAGGCCGTTGCTCTGGCTGGGTCCTAGCCTGGAATTCTGGAGACGTTTCAATCGGTCATGCATTCCAATCGCCCAGCCGCCATAGTAAAGGGTGTGCATCACGACCGAAGGAGGTCAGATGCATGGCTGAGAACGACTGGCAGAGCCTGTCGGAGGCCCATTTCGAGAAAAGCGCCAACATCCTCGAACTCGTCGAATCCCTTGCCGATGAATCTCTGTCCCTGAAGGAACGCAGACAACTCCGCGATGAGTACCGCTCACGCTACGGCCTCTCGGATAGGACGATCCGCAACTACATCGCCCGTTACAGGCAGGGCGGAGCGCAAGCCTTCCTCATGCCGCGCGTGCACACTCCGTCCCCGAGGATTCACAACCGCGAGCTCGCCGAGGCCATCCTCGCCCTTGTCAAGGAACGGCCCCAGCGCACCGTGCCCAAGCTTCGCAAGCTTCTCGCGGTCGATTCGCGGTTGGCGCAAAGCGTCCAGAAGGTATCCGATCGCTCGATCTACCGCTTCCTTCTCGAGCACGGCCTATCACAGAAGGCACGATATGCGCTGTTGTGCGAAGACGGACGCATGTCCTACCACCGCTTCCAGGCCGCACGCCCTCTGGATCTTGTTCAGGGCGACGCCCGCGACGGCATCTGGCTGGACACAAAGGACGGCAAGAGGAAGACCTACCTTTTCGTCTGGATCGACGACTATTCCCGCAAGATTCTCTCGGGCAGGTACTACTTCGACGAAAAGCTCCCCCGCATGGAGGACACCTTCAAACGCTTGGTCCTTCGCTGGGGCATTCCTCTCAAGGTCTATCTGGATAACGGTTCGGTTTACATCGCCAAGCAGTTCGCCTGGATCCTCGGCCAGCTCAAAACGGCCAAGCTTCACCACAAGCCCTACCAGGCCTACTGCAAAGGCAAGGTCGAAGCGGTCAACAAGACCATCAAAAACGACTTCCAGGGCGAAGCCCAGCGCGCCGGCTTCAAGACCCTCGAAGAGCTCAACTCCGCTTTCGCCGCCTGGGTCGACCTCGAGTACAACCTCCGCATCCATTCCCAGACCGGCGAGGCTCCTGACAGGCGTTTCGCCAACGCGTTGCATAAGGAAATCCGCCGCGTCGCCGACATCGCCTGGTTCGAAGCCCTCTTCCTCATGCGCGTCAGCCGTACCGTCACCAAGTACGGCAAGATCAAGTGCGAGTCCAACGAATACCCTGTCACCTGCGCGCCCCACGGCTCCGTAGTGGAAGCGCGCTACGATCCGTTCGACCTCTCGCGCCTCTTCATCTTCAAGGACAGAGTGTGCGCAGAGACGACCTCCGTCTCCAAGCTGGTCAACAGAACCGCCACCGCTCTTCCCGAGGAATCCAAGGCCGCCAACCGCCAGGTCAGCTCCCATGCCTCCAACTATTTCCAAGTGCTCCGCGAGCAGCACGCCCGTATGCTCACCGAAAATCTCTCCCCCGTTGCTTACTCAAAGCTCTCCCCAAAGGATGCCCCATGACCACCACCACCGCTCATCCCGTCATGAACTTCTACGGTTTCCTCCGTATGCCCTTCGATAAGGATTTTGAAAGCCCCGACGCATTCCCCTCCCCGTCGCTGGCCAACGCGGTGGCCATGCTCTCTCTGGGCGTCGAATGCGAGGATATCCTTCTCATCTCAGGTCCCATCGGCTCGGGCAAGTCCGTTGCACTGCGATCTTTCATCGCCGCACTGGACCCCAATCGCTTCTCCCCGATCTACCTCCGCGGCCTCGGCCTTTCCGCCGCAGACCTCGTCAAGTCGATCCTTCTCTCCCTCCTCGTGGAACCGCCCTACAATTATGCAAAGGCACGCGCCCTGTATTTCAAGTCCATTGCCGAGCACCCCCGCAAGCCCGTCGTCGCCATCGATGACGCGCAGGACATGAAGGAGTCGGCTCTCCTGTCCGTCAAGAATCTGGTCAACTTCGACTCAGATTCCAAATCCAAGATCACCTTCGTCCTCTGCGGTCAGCCCGAGCTCAAGGAGACCTTACGCTATTCGCGCTTGGCCTCCGTCCATCAGAGAATACGTCACTGGGTCGAGTTCTCCGCTCTATCTCTCAAGGATTCCTGCGAATATATAGACCACGCCGTCGCTCACGCGGGCAGACCAACGCCGATCTTCTCAGATAATGCCAAAGCGGAAATCCATAAGCGTTCCCTCGGCATTCCCCGGCGTATCAATCGTGTATGCCTTCGTACCCTTTTCGAAGGCGCTGCTCAGGGGCGCACAATCATCGATGAATCTGATGTTGTTTCAGACGAGGTGTAACTACCCCAAAGCTATGCGGCACGCCGGGTGTCCGCGCCCGGCATCAGTCTCTGGCGAGAAGTGGCAAACATGCGTGGTAAGGAGTGGAAGGAAGGCCTGGCGAGGAACAACAATCTCCTTGTTGGAAGCGTCCTTGTTAGCGTAGTATTCATTACCAAGCTCGATGCCATGTAGAAGCGCCTTTTGGACGGTGCGGGGTTCGTGGTTGAAAAGATAAGCAGCTTGATAGAGTTGAATAAGGAGCTTCTTTGCGTCCCTGCGGCAAAACTCTGTTATCCCATTGTCTTTTACGTACCAATATTTTTCGGGAATCTCTGCGAAATCGTTGTAATAGCCATCCCTTAGGTCCGAGTACGGGCTATCGATTTCAACTTGAAGCAGATCGAATGAGACGAAGTTGATATGCCCAGCGACCTTCATTCCTTTGAAGGTCGTTTGAAGGAAAAAGCTGTCATCAGAGGCATCGCTTTGTTGAAGAAGCGAACGATTGATATCCGATGTGCCTTCTGATTTTTTCTTTGAAAAGAAGAACAAGTTGCCTTCCTTCTTTTAGCGAGTATTTCCATATCGCCCTGCAAGCCAGAGGCTCAAATCAGCGGTTCTTTTATCTAACGGGCGTATAGCGGAACAGGCGCTCTCTTGTCAAGCTATGAAAACATAGCCTTTTATTTTCTCTATCTACTTCTTTTCAAGTAGCCTATTTAGAAATGACAAGCCCATTTTCGAGTCGAACTATTCTCTCATTCTTGTCATTAATCATAAGTTCTAGATTTGCAACCTTTTTTTCCATTTCAATAACTTTCGCTTTTGTCTCGTTATCGAGCTTGTTCCTTCTTTTCGTCAAAAAGTCAAAACCAGAGGCAAAGGCTGTCATAAGAACTAGTCCGCCGACTATAATGAATGCGATTTCCATTCGATTCTCCTTATCCGAGATTTCCATTTTGGCCTGGAAATCTGGCTCGGCATAGGGCAATCCTCTCCATCAACACCTATTCTGCCAGCTGAACGCCTTTCATCAGTGCAATCTTGAGAGCCGGTCATCTCCAAGGCCTTCTGGTACAATTCTACCGTAGTATTCCTTGGGCTTCGCACTGTGCTGTGCCCTGCTCTGAACCGATGAGACGCCCTGAAGCAGTCTTTGGATCACAGGTAGGAACCCCGGATCCTTTGGCTCCTATAATGAGAATCTCATGGTCGATGGAACCGTGCTTGCGAATCTCAAGAGACTGTAAAGCTGGACATTGAACGGGTGAAAGAGCCTAAATGAACGACTTAATGACGCTCGGAACAATCCGCTAGACTGTTCTTTTGAAAAATGTCCGAGCGGCAGAATTTGAAGCTCATTTCGCATCGTATGCCAAACCTACTTATTGACAGTGCGTTGGGGGATGTTATCATGATAGAAAAGGGAGGATATCATGGACGTAGAGAAGTTCATTTCCCCTATACCACAAAGAGTTAGCCGATGCACCTAATGAGGTTTTCGTCCGGGACTTCTCCCTTCTCGTACTCTACCCATGTTGTGTAATCGTTCCTGTCACATTTGCTCCATCCGCAGTCAAATCTTGAATATCGGTGTGGTTTTTTTCTTGAGCTAACGACATTATCGCGACTCTTATCTTCTGCCTGCCTTTCGGTTGACAATGCGAAGTAATCCATTGGGCATCATCAGAAAAATAGCTTGCTGCCTTATCAACCTGACCCTTGTGTTATTGTAGCGAATTTCGCGCTCACAACACCCACGGGATCGTGAGGCACCACGGCAGCACTGCATCCGAAAGGACAAAGACCAAGATCAGCGGAAATGATGAGTGAAACCGTCATTCCACCCTCCTTGCAGAATGCAAAATGTCCCAAGGCAGTTGAACTCCTATTTTGAACCTCAACTCTTCACGAGAATGGACTTCGAGTTTTTCAAAGATGCTTTCAAGGTGTTTCTCGACAGTTCTATTGCAGATAGACAGGCAAGTGGCAACCTCGGAAGTGCTGAGCCGCCCTGCAACAAGGGAACATACTTCAATCTCTCGCCGAGAAAGTGAGGGGAATCTCTTGGATAGGAACTTGGTGATGCGAGCGGGATAAGTGAAATACTTGGACACTTTCAAGACCTCTGGTTCGACCGGAGTGCATTCTACAATCTTGTTTCGCTGGCCGTATGCGTATTAACTACGTAATTTTGGGGAGACTTTCTTCACCGTATTGCAGCCGCCAGAGTCCTATGGGTGGTGTCACGCCAAGTCTCCACCGTAACTGCTCCCGAGAACGGACATCGAGCTTTTCAAAAATGCTTTCTATGTGCTTCTCCACAGTCCTACGGCTGATGAAAAGATTGGTGGCGATCTCGGCGGTATTGAGCCGACAGGCAATCAAAGAGGATACCTCAGCTTCACGGCGTGAAAGGAGAGGAAACCTTTCAGCTATTGCTTCGGCTGAGAGTTTAGGATCGAGTGTGTCCCCTTTTTTGTCGAATGCTGAATAAATGCCATTCAGGTAACTGTCAACCAGACCCAGGGTATCTACGTCCGATTCAAGAAAGTTGGAACTGGATCGTGACCTGTGGATTGAAAGACGGATTTGTTGCCCTGGAACGGGATGATGATTAAGACTCTTCCAACATCCGTTGGGCCACATAAAGTCTACAGCGAACTCAGAACTGTCCATCGGTCGCCAATCCATAATTTCTGGCGAATGATGCCAATCCTTGAAAAATGGCGGAAACCTAAAGCGGTAATAGCTATTGAAGGATGCTGCTATATCACTCGGTGCGATCCCGCCTATGTGAGCAAGATCAGTAATGCTGAAAATGTTGGCAGTAGTATCGAAAGGGATGAGTGTCTGGACTTCGAGGCAAGCGGTACGCATGAAATCTTCTCGGGACTGGCAGGAGCTAACGCGCAGGAAATAATCACGCAGCCCAGGCCAAGGCAATTCTGCCTTATCCATAGCGATGCCTCCAAGCCCCACCGTGCTGGGGTGTGATGTTTGAGACAAGCCATGGTGACTGACTTTGGGAAGAGAGTTGTATTTTCCTTCCATTCCCTCCATTTGTCAACGGAAAATTACGTAGTTCTTACGCATACGCTAACCGATTAGGCAGCGTAGAATGGAGTCGGATTAGCCCCAAACGAAGGGGAATCTCAAACAGGAGGCGAAGTATGAAGTGGCGAGTAGTGACGGTTCTTTGTTTGGTCTTGGCTCTCGGTGTGGGAGGACAGGTCTTTGCTCAAACTCAAATGGTCTCTACAGGTGTCAACTATGCCTCGATCACATGGAAGTTCATGCCCATCGATAAAGACCATTTGGTAGGTATCGGGGAGCAGTCCGGCGTGAGGGTTGATGACAGCGGGAAAGGCCCTTTCAACAACCTTGCGACTCACATTGCAATGATCATGTACTTGGATAAAGGGGTTGCGCGATACCACGGATACGAAACCCATATGGACAAGGATGGCGACAGCTTGGTGTGGGAGATTTGGGATTTCCCTGCTGGCACCAACAAAGGCAAAGGAAAGCTCATCGGGGCAACCGGCAAGTTCGCAGGGATGGAAGGGACGGTGGATTTTGTTCTTCAACCGACTCCGAAAGGCTTTCCACCAGACTCAAGCCGCACAATCTGCAAGGAGGTTTGGAACCTTACGCTGAAAAACCCGATGTAGGAATGCGAAACCGGGCAGGCGGTGCCTTGCCGGAATAAAACTGTAGGAGGTTGGAATATGAAGTGGCGAGTACTTGCTGTATTCGTGTTGGTCTTTACGCTTGCTTTAGGAGGGGTCGTATTTGCCCAGACCCAAATGACTGTTAAGGGAATACTGTACCAGACGGGAACACCACAAGTTACGGTCATTGATCAAGACCATTGGGTTGCAGTGGTTGACTATCGGGGAGTGAAAATCGACGTTTCCACGCCGCAAGTGGCAGCGCTAGACAATATGTCTGCGGACAACAAGCTTGTCTTGTTTGGGGAAAAGAACGTAGTCCACGACTTCGGCTATCTTACGTTGATGGACAAAGATGGAGACAAGATCGTTTGGCAAATCTGGGACACTCCTGCCGCTGGTCCCGGCAAGGGTGGAGGGAAAATCGTCGCTGCCACCGGCAAGTTCGCAGGCATGGAAGGGACGATAGAAACCGTAACAGGTGATATAGCGAACTTCAAGGATGGGTCGATCTACTTGATCGGCCACTGTGTGGAGAAGCTCAAATTCAAGGCTCCGCTCTGAGGGAACGAAATTGGGCTGAGGTTATCGCGCCTCAGCCCGTCCCGAAATCTCGGAGCGCATTCGATCTTTTGCTGCTCCTTATTGGCCTATCTCGTAGCCCGTCATGCCCGAAGGAGGAAGTGTATGAGAACTCTAGCCAGATTGCCTTACACGATCTTGATTCTACTGGTCTTCATTTCAGCTTCGGCGTATGCACAATCGACCGACATCTTCGAGTTGGCAAAGACAGGCACACCAGAAGCGGTAAAGGCTGCTATCGCAAAAGGTGCGAACGTGAACGCTCGAGACGCTGACGGAAATGAAACGGTCGTGATGTGGGCCGCTCAGTTCAATCAGGACCCGGAAGTGACCGCCACGCTCGTGAAGGCGGGTGCATATGTTGAGATGCGCGATTATGACAAGAACTGGACCACTCTCATGCTCGCCGCCCAGGGCACCAAGAACGCCGAAGTAATAACGGTCCTTCTGAAGGCTGGCGCAGACCTCAAAGCCAAGGACCAAGAGGGAAACACTCCACTCTTGATCGCTTGTGGGTATAACGAAAACCCCGAAGTGGTCATGAGGTTGCTGAAAGCGGGCGCGGACTTGGAGGGGAAGGACAAAAACGGCTTTACTCCGCTCATGCAAGCCGCAAGCAGGAATGAAAATCCCTACATGATCATCGCTCTCTTAAAAGCTGGCGCGAACGCGAAAGTGAAAAACAACAAGGGATATACAGCCCTTGATTACGCGAAGGCCAACCGTTATCTGACGGATACTGACGCCCTTAAGAAACTCGAAGAAGCGTCAAAGTAAGTGCGCCGGATGCCTGGAAAGTGAAGGTTTATTAAGGATTCTGAGGAAATAGCAAGATGGAGGAAGTTCATGGAATCGCTTTCCAGAAACAGAATCTATTCTCACTAGAGTTTACCTAGTTCAAACTCCGCGTTGAGGCGGTCTATCTCATAGTTTATACGCTCAATTTCTTGCTCAATGTCCTGTTTGTCCGTCTCGAAATCTTTTGCGGACGACTCGGCATTCAACAGGGTTGTTGAGGACAAGAATCGAGTTCATCTGGATGTCATTTTCCGAGCCTTCAACAAACGATGCTTCGATTTCAAGGGAGAATTTGCTCACTCGAAAAGCTCCAAATACAAAGATAGGTTAGCCCTTCTAAAGCGGCAATAGTCTACTCTTCCTCCGGAGGATACTGAGCAGGGGAGTTACCATGGCGCTCCGAGATCATCGGCAATTTGCTCTTCTCCGTTTTGTCTATGGGTTCTGTTGCTATGACCTTGATTTCATGCATCCAGTTATCCCCGAAGTCAAAGAGGTATTCAAAGGTTTGACCAACTTTCAGACGCAAAGAATCGAGTTTTGTTTTGGCTGCATTAAAGGGCCTTTTCTCAGAAAAGGGATCAGGTTCCTCAAGCATAATAGGTGATGAATATTCCTTTGGCTGGAAGTCAAACCTATCCCTTCGTGCTGCTGCTTTTGGGAAATAAAACGAGTACAAGTGTTCATCGTAGCGGTTAAACGCTTCATAGATCATTTCATGTAGATCGTGAAGGGTGTGGTCGCCCCGAAGGACGAGAGTTCTCCAAATGCTTTTAGCGCCCTTTAGGTTCACTTTGAAAGTGTATTGATTATCGGAAAGCTTTTTTGCCATAACTAATGTTCTCCCCTAGAAAGCCCAACCTTTGCCCAAAGGCGACTGATCGACTCACTTCCTCATGCCGATCTGGCGGCACGGACTCCAGGAGAAGATCAGCTACTTGCCAGATGAATGCAACTTTGTCCGAGAAGCCGTTTGTTGCCACTCAATCTACCCTCCCTGTGAAGGTCATTTAAGGTTTCTTTGAGAATACCCCATTGGGACGATCTCTGCCAGTTTCCATTCGTGCCCGTGGAGGAGTGCGCCAAGCGCGAATAAGAAAGGGTGTCACGCAGCATAGCACCCCTTTTGCCCTGAATCCAAGCTCAGTTGGCGCGCGTTTCAATCTCATTGAATCGAATTCTGGTCCGGTGGACCCCTACAGAAGACGCCTCCGTTCGCGCAGCAATCCAAGAGCAACCTCGATGAGAGAGCGAAAACGCCTGGATGACTTGACCCTGTATGCGTCCAGTGTGATGCCGTATGAGGATAGAACGTGCCAAGCATAGGGTAAGTGAACCAAATAAAATAAAGTATTCCCTTTGTGTAGCGCTCGGATTGGTGTAACAATAGGTTTTCTAACTTGATAGTCTCTACTTCGTAGACAGCAGCAGGCTTTCCTTCCAAGTGCAGAGTAAAACGTCCTAAAAACGTGCATTCAAAAAGTAATGAACTGTTTAGCGAACGGAGTGTATGTACTAATCTCAGTCCTGGATGGGCATTCCGGGGAAGGTGACATAGATGGAAGCTCAAGAGGTAAGAAGAACCCTTTCAAGAGTGAAGACAGACCGCAACAAACCTGAAACGGAGCGAGAGTACTACTTCTCTTGCTGGTTTGCTCCTTCGGTGCGTATCGAGGAAGAGTTTCGGGAAGTCCGTAAGTATTTCGATACCTTTGAAGTTGATTGCGACCATCAATCGAATCAGGATTCGGCTACTATCGTGGGGAGGGGCGCATTCGCGGATCGGAATAAAATAGATGTGGAGTGGGTGCGCTCATATTTTCTTGACCATGGATGGAAAGAGGAAGAAGGATAATCTCAGGGAAAGATAACCCAGTGAAAACACTTTCAGAGATCAACCCCGAAGATATACCTTTTTGTATTTGTGGGATGAACCGGTGGATATTGAAAAAGAAAGTGCAGAGGGACAAAGGCACTGCAAATCTCGAAGAGTCTTCTGCCACTACGGACCAGATGATCCATTTGCGGTTGTTTTCGGCGATGCATTCATATCTTCTTGAGCATGGATGGCGTACGGCGTTCAGTGATTTTGCAAAACTCACGGAAGCCGTTTTCCCCGAGAGACCAAGTTCAAGAGTTTACGGACAACTATTGTTCTCTATAATCGTTGAAAAGAGCCTTTGTAGTAAGCCTCTTCGGGAGGTCAAGGAGTTTCGGGTTTTCTACATTCTTGAGCAATAGCCGCCCGAACTACCGCTTCGGATGAGTCAACAGGCGGTTGATGCAAAAAAACCACACTTCTACTTCTCATCGAACCTTCGATTACGTGGGACCACGCATAGTAGAGCCGGGCAGTCGGATGATCATGAAGCCAGAATACTTCAACAGTTCCTTCCCAAACTATTTTCCCTTCCTGACGCTCAACTACAGGAACAGATCGAAGCCATAAGGACTCGCAACCTGCAACTCTCTTATTGCTTTCGAAAGTTTGTCTGCTTCGTCAGGTCTCCTTTTCATTCAGGCGGTCTATCTTGCGGTTGGTTCACTGAAAGGTTTCCAACCATGTCTCTGCGCCGTGCGACATGGGTTCTGTGAATAGGTCAAAGACCGTATCGTGATATTTCTTCCTCAACTCTTCAACCTTGCCTTGGAGAAAGTCAAATCTTTCGACTAGATCATAGATTCGCCATGTAAAGGAGGTTGTCGTAGAGTGATAGGAAAGATCGAGATGTCCTCCGAACTCAGTGGCAAGCTTCGTCAGGTCGCCGGCAAGTGCTGCGTTGTGCTTGGGAGAGCCCATGAGAGCCGGTGCGATGACTTGGAGACTTTGTTTGCTCATACGTTCTCCTACATCAGGCAAGAGTATCACGCTCTCCTTATGAGCGCAATCATCGGGAACGGCTTCCCATGACCAGGATATATTATTTCAATCTTGAGTTGAATCAGCTTTTCCATACTCGCATTGTGATCAGCCATATCGTCTATGTATCCGAACCCAGGTATGTTGTATGCGAAATCGCCACAAAAGAGTTTCCCATCATCGGTCAGGATTCCTATCGATCCTTTGGAATGACCTGGAAGATGTAGAACCTTTGCATTCAACCCATACGTTGAAAGGTCAAACCTTTCGGCGATCATGATGTCGGGCGTGAACTTCTTGAAATCAGTAGCCTTCTTGAAAAATACGCCAACGACAAATGCAATCAGACGAAAGAACGGCGACATCTTGTCAGGCTTTGTCTTCCGGCTCCCGCTTACGCCGCCTTGCTCAACCATTCCCGAATCTGAACTATGCATGGCGATTTTGCTGCCATATACATTGCGAAAAAAGGCTGCATTTCCTACATGATCAGAGTCTCCATGGGTCAGCACGATGAGCTTGAGATTTCCTGGCTTGCAGCCAGCCTCGGCAAGGCGGTTAGCAAGCTGTACTCGCTTGCGAGCGAACCCGGTATCGATCAGGATGTAGCCATCGCCTGCGGCAAGAAGGCAACAGTTCACTCCGCCGAGATTGATTACAGTAGTCTGTGAAGGCATAATAATCTCCTCGACTTGAACCACCATTGGAGGGCAATCCTAAGAGCTGTGCATTATCGCTAGTTGGGATGTCAAGTCTATATCAGATCTGGAAATTGTCAAGCAAACGGCTCTCTGTCATGAGGGGTACTTTTGCCTCAGCCCCTTTAGCATTGCATGAAGCTCTTCATGCCTGCCTGCGCCAATCACTTTCTGCTCGTGCTGCTCGAATGCATCGTGTATTTGGTCCCACTGAGCAGCAGTAAGAACGCTTTCTGCTGAGGGGAAAAGAACGCTGTTCTCTTTTTCGATATGAGCTTGAAGCAAACTTGAATACTGCTTTGCCGCCAGTGTGAACCTTTCATGATCTTCCTTGCCCGAGACCGCCGCTTCCATCTCCTTTATCAACTCACGTCCTTCTACGTGCTCGGACAACATGACCCCTATTGGACCGCCTTTCTCTGGAATACCGGCTTTCACCAGCGCGGGGAAAAGAATTCCCTCTTCCTTGCCGTGGTGGCACTTGTCAGCAAATTCCCGTAAGAAGGCTATGAAGTCATGGATGTCCCTTCTCTGGACATCCAATCCTCTGTTCAGACGCCCGGCAAGAGTGTCAAGAATCTTCAAACTGGCGAGAATCGCCTCGTGTTCATTCTTCAAGTCCTCTATCGCTTTTGCCATGGCCTGCCCCTATCGGATGTTTTTCTTCGCCAATGAGAATAGTACATCAAGTGTCAATATCCGAAGAGCACTGAAAATGACCTCTCCTTTCCTCCCGTAAGTGCGAAAGTCAGTTCAGATGCTCCTTCTTTCACCCTTTCCAAAACTCGCCTATTTCCTCGGCGGTGAGTTGTTTGCGCTCATTGAGCAACTCCGCAAGACGCACTATCTCCTCGTAGTGGTCTTCGACGAGATTCTTGGCGCGAACCATCAACGCTCTTCTGCGCTCGGGAAAATGTTGCTCAACTATTTCCTCAAAAGCGCATCTGTCATCCAGGGAAGCCCTCAGATACACCTTGCGTTTGACTTCCACGAAGTAGGGAGCATACAGGATCGCACAGTATGCCTGGTAGCCTTCCGAGTCATTTGTTTCTTTAACTCTTTCGGCCCACCCGACATCACAGTATGGATGCCCTTCAAAACTTGTGTCAGCGCCCCGTACGGGAATGCCGAGGACGAGAGCCGCCACGATGTGGGCGGCAGCGTGTGTGGCCTGATCAACACTTGCGAGAGGTTGCTCAGTGCCGCCCGATGTTTCGTTTATCGACGTAGAACAATCCTCGTCAAGAAATATAATCAAAGCGTTGTTTCTTTGGCCGCTATTAAAATGTCCACTTCATGTGCCATATATTCCTTTTCATTCCATGAGCGTGGGCGCATCCGGCTCCCTGGTGGCTCCGCCTGCTACGAAAAAGGGTGCTAGACAAATAGACACCCTTTGCCTGCAATCTAAAAGCAGCCCCGATTTGGGAGGGCCAGAAGCGTTCGGAGGCTTGATTCTGTAAGACAAAATAGGTATATTTATGATACCATAAAAGTCAGCTTACATGGTATTTCCAGCCAAAAAAGAGGCACCCTTTGGAAAACGACACCCTTCCTGCCCTAGCAGTTAATGAGGTCGCTCTTTTCCTCAACCCTCCCTCCGAAAGTCTTTCCAAAATCTCCCACAATGCATACAGAGGGGACCGGGAGGCATACCTGGATTCTGTAGAGAGAGGAAGCGGTCCATCGGCGATCCTGGCTCTCTCCAAGCCTACAAGGAGTACCTCCTTGGAAACTCGGTGAAGGCGACAACCATCAACAGGAAGCTGTGTGGAATCAAAGCGGGACTCATCGGGTTCCTGGCGGCGACATACGGCACGGAGAAGGCAGAGGTGCTCAAGAACGCCTACAAAGTCGTAAAGCGCGTGAAGCTCTCAAAGAACGAAAGGGCCATCCGTCCCGAGAATGTGCTTTCGGAGGATGAGATTGCTAGATTGATCCAAGCTGCTGATCCAAAGACTGCTTGCATCATCAGATTCCTTTATAGGCCTGGAACAAGAATCTCTGAGGCGCTAAACGCGACGTTGGACGATGTAACCGAGACGGATAGTGCGATGAAGATCAACGTTCTCGGGAAGGGAACAAAAGCAAGGACAGTCTTCTTGTCCGAGTCGGATTATGCTGCGATCCTCGAAGCCTTCAAAGGGAATCACTTTCTATTTGAGACGGTCCATGCGAACAGATATGACAAGGTGAACGTCACGAAGAAAATCGGGAAGCTTTCTGAGAAAGTTCTGGGCAAACACATAAGCGCCCACACTTTGAGGCACTCGTTTGCCGCGATTATGGTACACAAAACACACAAAATCCAAGCGACCTCCGAATACCTTGGGCATTCGAGCGCGGCGATCACCTTGGATATGTATACGCACGAAGTCTTTTCGCTTGATGAACTGTTGTAGAGGATGCTATGCCGAAACCAAGGCTTGATGACGATGAGAAGCTCAAGTTGAGGAACTTCCGAATGTCCGATCCTGATTGGGAGGCTGTTGAGAAGCACTTCAAAGAGAGACGGATTCCAACGGCAACAGGGATAAGGATAGTGCTCATTGAATACATGAAGAAGAATAAGCTGATCAAGTAGTCCTACCCTTTTGCCGAATAATCTGCTATAATCCCTTTGAGCACGCTGGTCTTTGTTGCGCGGAATACCTATAAGCCTATGGAGGCGCAAAGTGGCAAGAAAGATAGTTGGCAACGTCTATTGGATCGAAAACGCCAGACAAACGAACAGAGTGGTTGACGTAAGTGAAGCCTTTGGCGATCCTGCCCAGGCTGTAGCGCAAATCCAATATGCAGAGAGTTCAGGTGACAAAAAGCAACTAATACTTGCTCGTTTGGCATTTACACAGTTCCTCGGGAAAGGGTATCGAGGGGAAAGTGAATCTACGCCAAGAAGGGTTACGGGGGAAGTCGATCAGGAAAGGACTTCAAAGCCCTCAAGGGAAAAGCCTTCAACAGCAAAGTCGTCAACGGAGCCAGTGGCAAGGAAGGTTGCGAAGAAAGCCCCGAAGGTCGCTTCCAAGTCCCCAGGAAGTGAGCCTTCAAAAGCAAAGTCATCAAAGAAGTCAGTGAGAAGAAGCGTTGCAAGAAGAGCTCCGAAGGTCGCTTCCAAGTCATTAAAAGGTGAACCTTCAAGGGAAAAGCCCTCGAAGAAGGCAGTCGAAACGAAGGTAGGGAGAAAGGCCCCCAAGGACGCTTCTCAGCCCTCAAGCAAAAGGCCTTCAAGAGCGAAGTCCTCGGACAAGTCAGCGGGAAGAAAGGCAGCGAGAAAGGTTTCTGCGAGGAAGGCAACCAAGAGGAAAGCTTCAACCAAGTAGAGATTCTTTGAATGCATGTGCTTGGAGGGAAAGCGGATAGGCTAAGAAATTGACACAAAATAATCGCTTCACATAGCGCTAACGGACGTGTTGAAGTTCCTACACAAAGATAAAACCACCTGGGACGGATCGTCAAAAAGGATCCGTAAAAAGAAGTCTTTCGCGCGCTTGAATTTGACACATCGAAGTGTCTCGGGGTAGTTTGTATTTGGATACTTCATTTCTTTCAGGAGGATTTCTCTAATGCACAAGATCGGTGGTTCCGTTTTTTGGATTGAAAAAGGAAAGCAGACAGAAAAGGTCGTAGAAGCTGAACAAGCTTTCTCGGACGAAGATCAGGCCAAGGCTCAAGTGCTCTTCTTCGAGACGAAAGGGAGCACAACGGAGAAGAAACTCGCTCGGCTTGCGTATCGAGAGTGGCAAGGAAAGAGATTCAGACAGAACTGAAAAGAGTTTCGACAGAATGAAGCGGAGGTATTTTGCCCCTCCCTTTTTTTTGCATTTGATGAGAGGATTGATGCCGCTCGGTTTGTCAAAGGCGCAGCCCTAAATGGCGGCTTTCCATAGGCGTTGGAAGCCTATTCTCGTGATTGAGAGAATGCTTTGCGACAACCTTGATTTCGTGGAGAGCGGAATCCCCAAAATCGAAAAGGTATTCAAACGTTTGCCCAATCAACAGGTGAAGGGAATCGAGTGTCGTTTTGGCGGCGTTAGAAGGCTTGTCATTTGAGAACGTGTCACGCTCCAACATTACTTCTGGCGCATACTCCTTTGGGTAAAGCCCGGGCATGAATCCTCCCATTTCTGCTTTTGGGAAATAGAAGGAATAGATCAAATCATCATGTCGGCCATAAGCTTGGAAGATTGCTTCGTGCAAGTCGCAAAGTGTTCGATCTCCCCTGAGAGAGATGGTTTTTGAAACACGCACAGGCCCGATCATGCTCACCTTGAAGATGTAATGGACACTCGAATGTTCTTTTGTCACTATTCAAATGTAATTTGGGGACTGCCTTGGGTCCACAACGATCTTCGTCTCCCAATGATAAAAATGAGGCAACCTTTTCTCGAACTCTATTCTTCCATCAGTTCAATCACCGTTTTTTCATAGTCCCTGAAATCCCTTGGCTGATTATTCACGAACCAGTCTGCGTCAGTTCCTTGCCTCAAAATCTGGTTACGGAAACTCATTAGCTTGCGGCGATTTTCCGCCGGTGCGCCGATCCGCAGTAGGTTTTCAAAAAGCTCATCGGCAAACTTTAGGAGCGTTGCTCGGATCACTCTCGCCTGATCCACAGAAGTTTCAGTCCCTTGAAGCTCTGGCAAGTTCCTATTGCGCTCTTCTACCTGGGACGTGGTGCAAGGCAAGGCAGTCGGTGCGCCAGTCCTTATCCAGTCAGCATATCGTGAGCTTTTTAGCTCAACAAAATAGGAAGCCCGTTGTTCGCTGATCAAAGTTTTCCATAACTGCCGCGCTCGTTTCCAAGAGTTGGTTGAAGTGACAGTATTACTCGCTTCATCAGGTATAATGAACTTGTCGAATACAAGCTCAAGAATCTCATTTCTTGCTTCTGTTGCAAGCTCACGTTCGGCTTTCGTGAAGCCATTGAGAAATGGAAGCTCCAAAATTTCTTTTTCCAAGGCTCTGCGTTTCTCAGGAGACATTCAATCCTCAATCTCCGTTCATTTTGGAAATGAAATCTCAAGCAACGGCATTCGGTTAGAATGCCACAGATTTCTGCGTCAAACAGCGCCAGAGTTAACGTAATGAGAATCGGCGGGCATCGTCTACGAAGAACTCGAAGTCGAATCTTGAAGCCTTTTCCATGTTTTGGGCCGAATGCCTGCTTGTCACATGACAGACAAAAAAGGGCCGAAACGCCGTTCTATCACGATTCAAATGTAATTTGAGGATTGCCTTGGGTCCACAACGGCTATGTACTGAAATATCAAGTTTCGAAATCAGAAAACCCCTTGGTGGTTGGCTACCAAGGGGTCGCGAAATGAAGCTGGAAACTACTGGGCGGGGGGATGTTCTTTGAGTCGTTAATAGCTGCTCGCTGCTTCCCCGGCCAGTTGGATTTCCTGAATGGCTTGTTCCATAAGCCTCTTTGCCTTGTCAGCGTGTCCCTTCATATCGTATTTGTTTGCCTTTTGAGCCTCGGTCACCTTGCCCATGGCCTGCTGGACGTATTGTTGGGCTGCGGCGAGATTCGGGTGACCAACTGAGACGCAACCCAACACCAACCCCCCGACCAACACACAACCGACGATCAGCTTGACTAGCGATGAAGTTTTCATGATGCCGTAGCTACTGATTGGCATTCGCTGCCTGAGCCGCCAGCCATATTTCGTGGTATGCTTCGCCAAGAAGCCGCTTTGCTTTTTCAGCATGGCCTTTCATATCGCCCTTGTTTGCCTTTTGGGCTTCTGTGATCTTCCCAATCGCCTGCTGGATGAAGTCCTGGGCTGCCGCGAGATTTGGATGGCGATCACCGCTCACCTGTTGGGCGAATACCATTCCACCGACAGAAAGCAGCGCGATTGCCAAGATACCGATGATGAGATTCCTCAAAGCTCGTCGTGTCATGTTTTCCTCCTGTACGAAGTCTAACGCAAAAAATGTTACACTGCCATTGAGGCGGTCTCGCCTTTTTCTGACAGAAGGAAATCCAAAGGTTTTTTGGTATCTTTGCTTGATCTTCGGATGAATCAAGCTCCATCCTGACTGCTCGTTACAGTCTTTGTGCCATCGATGCTCATCGAGTGAAAGGGGATGTCGTTCATAGTCTTTTTGAGCTTGTCTATGATGAGCAAGTCCGCTTCTGTCGGTTCCCTGAGAAGGCCGAAGGCTTTTTTCAGTTCCATCAAGATCGCTCGCTTTGTCCAGGCAGAGTTGGTTTCGTCGGTAGATGTGAACCAGACGAGGGCAACGTGGACCCCTTTCAAGCTTTCCTTGGCGGTCTTGACTTGAACCTGAGGGTCAGTCGATGAGATGATGGAGGCCACTTGGCAGTACTGTTTGGTCTCTTTGACGTGATACCAAGCGAGGGCACGAAGGGTCATGGTTCAATCTAACCTACCCTATTGGTTGAGGCAAAGTGCTGCGGTGGAGCTAGCGTCTATCCTTTCGTGCCGTGCCCTTGAGTGCCACGACAGAAAATTTGTCTTGAACAAGTGTGAATGATTTTTAGGGAATGCCGCTGATAGCGGCCTCTCCCCGAACCTTCCAGGCGTCCAACTCCACATACTCCAGGAAATCGAAGTCCGCGTGATGGCCCTGGCCGCTCAGGTCCTGGCAGCACACAGCCACGAAGGCTCCGGTGAATCCGCACGGGTTGGCATGCTCGTCGGAGAGAATGGATCCGTCCATCTCCCATCCGATCTTCGTCCACGTCACGCCATCCGGAGAATAGGTAAATTGAAGCCTCTCGTGGTCGAGCTCGAACCCAAGATGCACCCGGTTCCAGCTCTCGACGGGTATTTCCTTCTCAACGGGGAACGAAAGCGTGCCGTGCTCGCACTGCATGAGACCCAGACACTTTGAAGCGTGATCGGACCGGGTGATGAATAAATAGAAGAAACTTTCCGTATTGTAGAAGGCGGCCAGGCCCGCGAGGTTCTGGAACGATTTCGGCTCGAACTCCACGCATGTCGCTGCCTTGATCCGGAAGGAAGCGATCCGCCTGCCCACCAGGGATTGCCGGAAATTGGAGAGAATGCTCTCCGCTCCCTTCAGTCGCAGGAAGCCCGGCCGTTCCGTCAGGCTCATCAATGAGCTTTCGAGCGGAATGCGCAGCGACTGGTATATTCTGCCGAGGGTCGGCGCATCGAAATGATCCACTGCCGGCTCCGGGTCCCATGGACACGTCGGCAGGTCAGGAGCAGGGAAAGTGTCGGCCGGAGCGCGCCCTCCGCACCGCAATCTGGGCCAGCCATCCGCCGTCCATTCCAGGGGCTGCAGCGCCGTCTCTCGTCCGAGTATCGACCTGCCCTTTGCGCGCGGCCGCCGCACGAGGTGCGCAAGGATCCACTCTCCGTTCTGCGTTTCCACCAGGCTTCCGTGACCCGCGCTCTGCATTCCCAGGAGCGGATCATGCGCGGATGTCAGGAGCGGATTCTCCGGCATGACCTCGTAGGGACCTTGAATCGACGCAGACCGGGCAACGCTCACCGCATGCGTGGCGAAGGTCCCTCCCTCGGCAGTCACCAGGTAGTACCAGCTGCCCCGGCGGTACATGTGCGGACCTTCCACCAGCCCCAGCTCGGTCCCGGTAAAAACCAGCCGCGGCGCGCCGACCAGGCGGCTCTCTTTCCGGCAGTACTCCTGGAGAATGATTCCCCCGAAGCCGCTGCGGGCAGGGCGATAATCCCAGAGCACGTTCATCAACCACGCGCGGCCGTCCGTGTCATGGAACAGCGACGCATCGAACCCGGAGCTGTTCAGATGGATCGGATCAGTCCACGGACCTTCGATGGAAGGAGCCGTGGTGAGGTAGTTGTGACAGTCCTTGACCTGTCCGGCCCATCGCTTCATGTCGGTGTACACGAGGCAAAATCGGCTTTCAGCCCAGCTCAAGCACGGCGCCCAGACCCCTCCCGAGTTCGGGTCCCCCCTCATGTCGAGCAGGCCGGGTCTGTCGAGCGGACGCGAGACAATGCGCCAGTGCTCGAGGTCACGGGAATGATGAATGCAGACGCCGGGGAACCATTCGAACGTGGAGGTGGCAATGAAGTAGTCGTCCCCCACGCGGACAATCGAAGGGTCCGGGCAGAATCCGCGAAGGACAGGATTTCTGATCATGCGCGGATGCGTCATCTTCCCGTGATCGTGCGTCACGACCCTCACGGTATACGGACCGGCGGACGGCTGAAAGAGGTTAAAATATGAATTCGTCAATAGGTGGTATTACCGATGCTCGGGTCCCGAGCCAGCCACCGATTCTCCGTCAGATATCCGACGGAGAGTGCGTTGTTTTTTCTGGTTCATCTCCCGGAGGGAAGCGGCTATAGTAATCGGATGAGAAAAGCCCTCATCGTCACGCTGCTCGTGGAGCTTTGCGTCTGTGCGTCCCGCCTTGGCGCACAATCAGGCAGTGAGGCTTCCGGCGCGTCCCGCGAAGCTGTCGTGCCGTCGCTTGCCTCCCTGTATCAGCCGTACTTTCCCATCGGCGCCGCTGTCGAACCGCAGTCGCTTGTCACCCAGGAGGATCTTCTCGTGACACAGGTGAACAGCCTTGTCGCGGAGAATGACATGAAATGGGAGCACATCCATCCCCGGCGCGGCAACGCTGCTTCATCCTACAATTTCTATGGAGCGGACGCCATCGTGGCATTCGCCCGCGCGCATGGCATGCGCGTGAGGGGGCATACGCTGGTCTGGCACCAGCAGGTTCCCCGGTGGGTTTTCGTGGGAGACAAAGGACCAGCCACCCGGGCTATTGTCCTGGACCGGATGCAGGAGCACATCTCCACCCTGCTCACCCGCTACAAGGGCCAGGTCTACTGCTGGGACGTTGTCAACGAGGCGCTGTCCGACGACGGCGGCTGGCGCACGGACAGCCCATGGTTCGCTGCGGCGGGCGCAGACGAAGACGGTGACGGAATCCCGGACTATATCGAGAAGGCTTTCGAGTTCGCGCGACAGGCGGACCCCTCCGCCTTGCTGTTCTATAACGATTACAACATCGAGAGCGGAGCCAAGCTGGAGGCAGCCGTGAGGCTGGTCAAGGCCCTGAAGGAGAAAGGCCTGGTGGATGGAGTGGGCATCCAGGGGCACTGGTCCATCTTTGAACCTAATGCACAGACCGTGCGGAATGCCATCGAGCGCTTCGAGTCCCTGGGCGTCGACGTCCAGATCACGGAGCTGGATCTCTCCGTGTTCCGGTGGGGAGATACCTCTTCCCTGGCCGCGCTGCCTCCAGACCTGGAAAGCAGGCAGGCAGCGCAGTACGACGCTCTTTTCAAAGTCTTTCGCGACGAATCAGGAGCGCCTGGGTCCTCCCGGGCGGGTCAGCCGGGAAAGTTGACCGGGGTGACGTTCTGGGGCATTGCGGATGACCACACCTGGCTCGATTCTTTTCCCGTGGCCGGCAGGAAAAACTGGCCATTGCTGTTCGATACGTCCCAGAAACCCAAGCCGGCATTCTGGGCAGTTGCCCAGTGGTAGTGTAGCGGTTCGCGGCCGCAGGCCGCACCGCCGGCTGTTCAGCCCTTCAATGCTCCCGCAAGAGTCCCGCGGAGCACCCACCGATGGCCGATGATGTAGAGGATCACCGTCGGAGCCGCGGAAAGGATGGCAGCAGCCGCGTAGCGCGGCATGTGGTCCACCCCATACTGTCCCGTGAACTGCCACGTTCGAAGCTGCATGGTGAACAGGGCAGGGTTGTTCAGCATCACCAGGCTGAGCAGGTAGTCGCTCCATGCTCCGATGAACACCAGAATGACGGCAAGGATGGTGGCAGGCTGCGCCAGCGGCAGCATGATGCGAAAGAACGTCCCGGTGTGGCCGGAGCCGTCGATCCTTGCAGCATCCGCAAGCTCTCCCGGCAGGTCGCGGAAGAAGGAGCGGTAGATCATGGTCCAGAACGAAACGCCAAAGGCTGCCATGGGCAGGAAGACGCCGGGCAATGTGTTGGCAATCCCGATTGCGGCGCTCATCTTCACCAGGGGAATGAGCACCATCTGGACGGGAACGAAAAAGCCCCCCAGGATGAAATAGAAAACGATCTCGGTGACCTTGCTCCGATACCGGGCAAAGATGTAACCAGCCATGGCGGAAATCGGGACGGTCAGGACGATGGCGCCCAGGCAGACTCTGAGAGTATTGAACATGCCCTGGTCCAGCCGGATGCCCTGCCAGGCCAGGATGAAGTTGTCCCACCGGATGGCCTTGGGCAGCGCCCAGGGGTGGTAGTTGAACTCCAGCCGGGTCTTGAAAACAAAGAAGAACGGAATGATGAGCGGCAGGATGACAAGGGCCGCCAGAAGGACCAGGACCACGGTGACGCCGATTTCGGGGATCCTGCTGGTTCGACCGGAATAGGACTCGGTGAGGCTGGGAATGCCTGGGTTTGGGCTGCTCATGACTCTGCTCCCTCCCTTCTCTGAAGGGAAAACTGCACCACGGTGAACACCAGGGAGCACACCAGAATGATCACGCCCACGGCGGAGGCGGTCCCATACTGCCAGTTCACGAAGCCCTGGTTGTAGAGAATGATTCCCAGCGTCATGGTGGCGTTGCCCGGCCCGCCTGCGGTGATCATGAAGGGAAGGTCGAACACCTTCATGCTGCCCACGATGCACAGAACGCAGATGATCTGGAGGGGATAGTTGACGATGGGCACGACGATGTGCCACGCGAACCGCCACCCCGTGGCGCCGTCCATCTCCGCGGCTTCCCGGATTTCCATGGGGATCTGCTCGATGCGGGCCATCAGGTAGACGATGTAGAATCCCGTGTATGTCCACGTGGCCACGATGAAGATGGTCCAGAATGCAACGTTCGGATCCCCAAGAAAATCGATGCGGGAGATGATGGGCAGCTTCAGCGCCGTGGCCACCGTCGAGATGATTCCGTTCCGTGGGGAGAATACGAACCGTCCGATCATGGCCGTGACCGCCGAGGGAAGGATGCTGGCCATGTAGAAAACGGCGCGGAGGGACTTGGTCACCCGGTTGCGGTAGCCGACAAGGTAGAACGCGACCAGGAACGCCAGCGGGACCTGGATGATGACGCTGAAGAACGCCCAGGCGAACACGTGCAGCAGGCCTGCCTGAAACTGCTCGTCCTGGAACAGTCGGATGTAGTTTTGAAGCCCGATGTACGTGGCGTCCCCCATACCTGTGGCCTTCATGAATGAAAGTCGGAACGTCTCCTCGATGGGGTAGTACATGAAGATTAGGAGCGCGGCGACAGCCGGCAAGAGCAGGAGAAAGACGAACGCGCCGCGGCGCATGTCCGGTTTTCGGCGCCGCCTGGTGGTGGGAATCGCCATCGCCTGCGCAAGATCGCTCATACCTGCCTCCGTTCTTTCCGTTGGCGCGACATTCTTCCTGGTCTCTTTTTGGTGAGAAGGGCCTGGTGAGTCAAGACGGCTTTGTGCAAGACCCGTCCAGCAAAGACCGGGCGGATGACGGTGATACGCCGTCACCCGCCGATTGGTCTTTTTCTTACTTGACCGGTCCCATGTTGTCCGTCGCCAGCTGCTCGAACTTGATGAGAGAAGCCTTGACGTCGGTATCCGGCAGGAAGAAGGTCTGGATGGTCTCATTGAGCGGCGTGGTCACCGCCGGAGGCAGGTTCTGGTCCCACCAGAACTGAACCATCTTGGCCTTCCCGAACACGCCGGAAGCCATTTCCGTCAAAACGGACGGAGGCTTTACGCCCGGAACCGACGTAACGCGTCCGGGCTCGGCCTGCGCCGCGTCCGTGCTCATCGCGTACTTCATGAAGCGCACGATGGCGGCCTTCTTGGCCGCGCCAGCCTTGGTTGCCGCGTAGCCGATGTCGGTCATGCCCATCACGTCAGAGGCAAGCCCCTTGCCGCCGGTAATGATGGGGAACTGGTAGAACCCGATGGTCTGGTCCGTGAAGTCCTTGCTGGAGTAGTTGGAGCACAGCCAGGAGCCGGAGACCTGCATGCCTGCCTTGCCGGTTGCCATGAGCTGCTGCGCATCTCCGTAGGCTTCACCCAGTGGCTGCGCGCCAAAGTAGCCCTTCTTCACCCAGTCCTGGTACAGCTGGGCGGCCTTGACGAACGGAGCGCTGTCGAACCGGGCCTTCCTGGCTGCGGCCTGCGTGAAGATGTCCCCGCCGTAGCGGTCAGTCAGGTACATGTACAACGCCAGCGTGGGCCACTTGTCCTTGGCGCCGCAGGCAAAGGGCTGGATTCCCTTTCCCATGAGGACGTCGGCAACCTTCGCAAGGTCGGCCACTGTCGTGGGGACCTTGAGGTTGTTGTCTTTGAAGACGCCTTCGTTGACAAAAAGTCCCGCAATGGCGAAGAACGGGGCCACGCCGTAGATCTTACCCTTCCAGGTCATGGCAGACGCCGCCGCCGAGCTCCCGGGAATGGACTTCAGATCCGACGTCAAATCCAGCAACCTGCCGGCATCAGCGTAGCCTCCCATAACGGATCCGCCCCAGGTCTGGAAGATGTCGGGAAGACCGGTGTTGGTGGCCATGGCGACTTTCGTCTTGTCCTTGAGGGGATCATTTCCCAGGGCGACGTATTCCAGTTCGATGTCCGGGTTGGCGGCCTGGAATCCCGTGGACAAAGCCTTGGAATAGGCGTGCGCCGGCTCATCGTCGGGAAGATCGATGACCCAGACGGTGAGCTTGACCTTCTGACTGAACGCCGGCATGGCAAGCAACAGACAGCAGGCGACAGCCACGAAGACGAACAAAATCCGCTTCTGCATTGAGTGCCTCCTCTCATGAGTTTCCCCGCGCCGAAACCCAACCAGGCCCGGGGATGAAAATCAGCCTACTCCAAGCTGTCAGCACCCCAAAAGCGGACAAAGGTCGAATTTCGGAATAGGATGTATTACCTACGATAATACCCGCCCGCGCGGGCGCGCCGACGGATTTCTCGCATCACCTGCTCCATCGCGTTGTTCGTTCGGATCTTGCGCCAGTGCTTCCGAGGAAACTCTGCAAAGAGTGATTGCGATGTGCTTTTTTTATCGTTCACTCCTCCGGTCTCAAAGGGAGAAAGAGTGTGCGCAACAATGAATCAAACGATACCCGTGGTTCCGATGAGCATGAGCTATCCTGTATCCGCGTCCAACGCATTGTATGTCGGCGGGCAGTCCCTGTCTGGAAGTCAGATCGTGTCTGTAAAAGATTTCCAGTTCATGAAGTACTTCTCTCCCAAGCTGACTGAAAAAGAAGTTCCCCTCGATCTCGCCACTGATCTATCCAAAGTCATAGAGGAGAATGGCGCCAAGGGGATCATAAGGCTGAGGATTGTTGTTGAAAATATCGACACCGGCGCCCTTGGCTGGATCAGCTTTGAACGCGACACCGGCGCCTTGGTTGCCATCGGTGGGGCCGGCGCGCCGTGATGTTCCCTCATCTCGGGATGCACCTGCAGCGCCTGAGACAGGGGTAGCAGACTTCCGCCTGCAGACAGCACTTCCATCCAGAGCTTCTGAAAGGGAACTCCCGTACGAACTTAATACGCTTGCAACCTCGAACTCTCCGCCTGCTTGGTTCTCCCCCTGCGCCGCAATAATAGAGCACTTGACAGACCTATGATTAGTATACTAAGGTGACACAAAGTAAACTAATGGTTTACCTAATAGAGGTTGCTAATGGGTGCTACTGAACGCAGAGAACGGGAAAAGGTAATTCGCGAAGATGACATCATCGACGCAGCCGAACGGGTCTTTTTTGCCCGAGGCTTCGATGGCGCAACCATGGACGACGTTGCCCGCGAGGCCGATTTCAGCAAAAGGACGCTGTACAAGTACTTCACCAGCAAGAACCAGCTCACCCTTGCCATCGCGCATCGGGGCTTCTGTCTGCTCAACTCAACGCTGCGGGAGACCGCAAGCGCTTTGGCGGGTGGACCTGCGGCGGAACGTCTTGCCGCCGTGGGTCGAGCATACGTCGAGTTTCGAAACCGGCATTTCGACCATTTTCGAACCATCATGATGTACGAGACGCAGGATGCTGACTTCGCTGAAGACGACCTCATTGCGCGCAAGTGCTATGCGGAAGGAGAAAAGGTTGCGGACCTCCTTGTCAGCACGATTCGTGAGGGGATCCGCGACGGAAGCCTCCGCAGCGACCTGGACCCCGAGGAGACGATGTTGGTGCTTTGGGCAGAGCTCCTTGGGTTGAACGTTCTCCTGGACAAGAAGACGGCCTACCTCCGTGAGTATCGCCGAATCGACTCGAAAACTCTCGTGGATGCGATGTTTCAACACATCCTGCGGTCAATCGTAGCAACGAAAGGAAAGGGCACATGAGAAGTCAAACCAAAACGAGACGCCGGTACTGGCGCGCGCTGCTGTCAGCCGTGGTGCTGGGAGCTCTGATGGGCTGCGCCGCGGTCCCTGCGAAAGTCGGAACAGGACCCATAGAGGTCTCCGTGACACCGGGAAAGGCATGGCTCCATAGTCATCCCTTGTTTCTTTGCTTTACCTTCCAGACTCCGCCGCAGTACGCGATCTGGATCGAAGATGAAAACGGAGCTTACGTGAGCACCATCTTCGTTACGCGCAAAGCCGCCACACAGGGGTGGGTCGCCTCTCCGGGAGAGAAAGTCCCTGAGGGAGGAATTCGGCGCCCTGAGTCTCTCCCCGTCTGGAGCCATCATCAGAGGAATCAAATCCGCGGACGGGCTCTTCATGCCGACCAAGGCCGACACCGCGGCGGACGCGGTGAGCGGCGCCACTTCGAAGGCGGGGGTCGATGCGGCATTCGCGGAGAAGCCTGACCTCAGGAAGTTTCGGATTTTGGCCGAGCTCAACCAGTCATTGGATTTCAATGACCGCTACCCGGCTTCTGCGAAACCAGGAGAGCCGGGGTACTCTGGCGGCCCGGTTGGCGGGAGCGGACAGCCGTCGCTCGTATATGCGGCGGACATCGATCTGGATTCCGGAGTCCACGTCTATCAGCTTTCCCTCGTGGGTCATGGCGCAGCGGACGGCAGGGATGGCTCGATTGATCCTGACCTTTCCGGGATCACAACCGCCTTGGAAATCGTTGCCGATATCTCCGTAACTGTGCGGCAAAACCCATGAAGAGAGCGACACTCGCCCTTGTACTTTCAGTGGTCGTGGCGTGGAGCCTTTTCGCAGACAAGGCTGTCGGCGGATTTTACCTCGACCAGGCCATCCAAGCCTCCAATGCTCCCCTCGGCGTTCAGCTTGTGACTCAATTCTCTTATCGCGTGCCCCTCACAAAGTCTGAGGGGATGCTCTGGGAATCCACGAAGATCGACTTTGGTGTCATCAATACTCTTTCCCCGGCGTACGAGCTGGCAGGGGTATTCGTGGATGTTGAGCCCATCGCGTTCTTTGACCTGGCCCTCACCGCGCAATTCACCGGATACTTCAATGCCCTGGGCTTTGGCTTTGTCGACCTTCCGGGCTATGCTGCCGCATTCGACAACGCTTCCCTGTCGGGTCTCACGCAAAGCAACGCGGCCGGATACATGCTTGTGGCCGCCCCCACGCTCAAAGTCGCCTTCGGATCGTTCGCCGCGCTGGACACATTCAGCGCCACGTATTTCCATGTCGGTGACGGCAACGGCTACTTCTTCGAGCGAATAGCCAACTGCGCCCTCGGCAAGAGCGACTACGAACTTTCGAACCAACTCTACGGTCTCGTTACGATCATCCCCGGTCTCCGCGTGGGCCTGAATGACTACGTACTGATCGTTCCAGCATCGGGGTACGTGTCACACCGCGTGGGAGGCGTCGGTGTGTTCACGAAAAGACTCACAGAGAAGCTTTCGCTGTATTCTGCTTTGATGCTTGGGACGTTCCTGGCTGACCGCTATAACCAATACACGCTCTCTGTGGGCGGACAGCTCGGCATCACCCTGGCCCTTTGACCGGAAACGTTGGCGTGAAAGGAGCATGAATGAAGACTGTCATATTGAACGGAAGCCCGCGGAAGAATGGCAGCACGGCCGCTTTCCTCGCCATTATGAAAGAGAAGCTTTCCGAAGCGGGGCAGGTGGAATGGTTCGATGCGTATGACCTGAAGGTCAAGCCATGCATGGGATGCATGAGGTGCAGACCGGACGGAGTATGTGTACTCCCCTCCGACGACGCGCAGCGGGTTCGCGCCGCGATCGCTTCCGCGGAGGCGTTTGTCGTCGGCACGCCCGTGTATTGGAACAACATGACAGCGCCGCTGAAAGCCGTCTTCGATCGGAACGTGACCCTGTTCGAATCATTTGCCAAGGGCTGGCCCTCCCCTAAGCTTCGGGGTAAAAGGGCGGCTATTGTCGTTTCGGCCGGATCTCCCTGGCCGTTCAGCAGACTTTGGGGTGGAAGCCCCGCGAGGTTGTTGAAAACGATCCTTCACACCGGCGGCGGAATGAAGATCGTGGGAAAGATACTGATCTCTAACGCCGGGTCCGGGGCGCCCCTGGACTCACGCGTGACTGCGAAGGCGATTACCGTTTCGAAAAGGCTGACGTCGACACAAGCGCGTGACGTCTAAGACGAGCACCGCTAAGGAAAAGTGTTCAACCGCGGTTTGCTATATTCCAAGAGCCTCAGGGATGTCTTCCGCCCTTGCCCCCTCAAGGATCAGCCTTTCCAAATGTTTTCCAAGCGATTTAACCAGCAATTGCCCTGGGTTGGGATACACATCCAGCACCGCACCCACGCTACGGCCTTCGTGTACCCACACCCTGAGATACAGTGTTGGCGTGTTCCGGAGCACCCGAGGTTCCGCTTTCTCGTCCGAGGAGACACTTCGATAGTTCAAGGAAAAGAGATACCCGCCGAAGGCTTCACACTTGAGCCTGCGCGGCTTCGGTGCTGGCCGCGAATCTCCTCCTGCCATGTTGATCCCCGCGGTCATCCCAGCGTCTTCCGCGGAATGCCAAAGCCCCCAAGAGGCGCCCGGTAAAGGTGCCGCGCAGTCGCCTGCTGCGTAGATGCCCTCGACTCCCGTCCGCATGTCAGGCCCAACTTTCATCCCGTGAGGCTTGTCATCTTGAAGTGGAATCTTGGCAGATGCAGCCAGGTCGGTCATCGCGGTGGCCCCTACGGAAGCGCTTACCATCTCGGTGTCTATTTCCCCTTCTTCCGCGATGACTCGGTACCCACGAGTCCTCCGCTGTACCTCAAGGATTTTTCCCCAGCGCTGAACGCGTATTCCCGCCGCACGTATCCGATTTTCCAGGCGTTGACTAGCTTCAAGGTCGAGATGACCCGCCATGAGCATGCCCTGAGATCCAATAAGCGTCGTTTCTATTCCCGCGGACTTGAATTGATCGGCCATTTCTATGCCCTGGACTCCAAATCCGATGGAAACAGCCGTTCCCATCTCCCCTAGCCGGTGAGCCATCGCCTCCGCTTGCTCGATCCAACGCAAGAAGGAAAGATATTGAGAGCCGGGGATATTTACGATGGTCGGTGCGGCGCCAGTAGCAACCAAGAGAGACTCGTACCCAATGACCTCTCCGGTGCTCAGAGACAGCTCTCTTGAGCAGGGCTCGACAAAGACCCCGCGGATCCCCTGAAGAAGCTCGACCTTACGCGCGGGATACCATTCCTGAGGATAGAGAGCAAGCTCATCGCCGGAAAAGCCACGAGCTAACCGCTTGGAGAGCTGCGTACGCTTGTACGGCAGACGGTTCTCTCCATGAATCAAAAGAATTGGCCCTGCGGAGTCTCGAGAGCGAATGGCCCCCGTTGCGGACAGCCCTGCAATAGAGGCCCCCACGATGACATACGGATAGCGCTTCACTTTGAATCCTTGAAGATGCAAAACGGGAAACCCACCTCAATCCTCGATAGTGTGATGAGCGTCCTGCAACCTTGGGAATAACCTCACCTTTCCGTCACGTCGTGGCGGTTCGCCTCTTTGCCTTTTTCGGAGCTTTCTTTCCTCTGGCCGGAATACCAGCGTAAATATCCTCTAGCTGCTTGTGTGTATAGAACACCTTCTGCCCTTGCCTTTTCCCTTTGATGCCCAATGTACTGACCTTTGCCCTGAAAGAGCTAAGAGTCAATCTTGTCGCATAGGCTCCCTCCTCCGCTGAATACAATCTTTCCTGCTTTGCCAATTGTGGTGTCCTCCTGTTGCTCATGAATACTAAAGGAATGATGGAACGGCGTAAAGCCTAAAAAAGGACTCATCGATATCGCGCACCCTTCCAATCCTGGCCGCTATTTGACCTTGAAGCTTTCCGGATGTAAGCTGATTCACCGGCTTCTCGAACTGACAGGCCGGGGCATATGTATCGAGACGGTGCGTGTAGCTACGCGGCCCTTCTCCGTAGTTGATCATGATGTTGATTGTTGATTCCGCGAGGAGAACGAGAGTGCCACGATTGATTTTCGCGAACGGCATAATTCATTACTCAGTAGCCTATAGTCCAAGAGCCAAGCACAAGCGGATCGTTATTGCGCCATCTGGTATCAAAGTCGTCCTTCCAAAGGGATCACGAGAACAAGAAGCAATCGACTTGATCGAGAAGATGAAGAGAAGAGTCTACTTGGCAAGAGAACGGGTTCTGGAGCAAGAAGACAGGTTGAAGAGCTTCACAGATTTTCGATATGTTTCGGGAGCAAGAATCCCTTTCTTGGGAAATGAAATTCATTTAACGGTATTTGCGGAAGAAAGGAAGCGTTCTCGAATCGAATACGACGGCCGTTTGATCGTGAGAGTTCAAGCAGGGCTGACACAACAAGCAAAAGAGGGCGCGGTAAGGAAGAAAGTTGAAGATTGGATCAAAAAGCAAGTTTCTGCCGAGGCCGTGAGAATCGTACAAGTCTTCGGAAAGAGAATCGGAATACTTCCGAAAGGATTGAGGATCAAAGCCCAAAAGAGACTCTGGGGAAGCTGCGGCCGAAACCATGTGATAAATCTGAATTGGAAACTTGGGCTGTTTCCCAAAGCGGTTCTTGAGTACGTTGTTGCTCATGAGATGTGTCATTTAAGGCACATGAACCACTCGAAAGCTTTTTGGAGCCTTGTAGCATCTTTGGTGCCTGATTTTGAAAAGCAGAGAGATTTTCTCAGCTTTCGAGGACACGGGGGGAGAGCGGGCTGACCAAAGAAATACACCTCTGGGATCATACTGACTAGATCGGGCTTCGAGCGAAAAGGCGCGGGAATTTCACTCCTGCCCGGGCGCTCCGCAGCAGTGGCGGCTATCCCCGCTTCATCATGTCAAGTGAGTCCCGGATCTGGCGGAGAAGCTTCTCTCGCGTAAAGGGCTTCTGGAGGAACTGGACCGAGCTATCCAGAACGCCATGATGTGATATCGCTTCGGCGGGGTAGCCAGACATGAATACCACCCTGATATCCGGCATGATCTGCCTGATTCTGTCTGATACTTCCTTGCCGTTCATTCCGGGCATGACGACGTCGGTGAGGAGGAGGTCGACCGGGCCGAGGACCGCCTTTCTCACAGCCGCCTCCCCGTCTTCTGCCGTGAGCACCTGGTAGCCGTCCCGCGCAAGGAAGCTCTCCGCAATCTCCCTCACTTCCTCGTTGTCCTCGACCACCAGGATCGTTTCGCTGCCCTTGTGGGCCGCGCTTCCCGGTTCAGGGTTCTTTTCCTCCGGCGCGGAGTCTGCTGCTCTGGGGAAAAGAATCTCGATAAGCGTTCCTCCACCAACCTTGCTCTCACAGGCAATGAACGCCCCGCATTGCCGTACGATTCCGTATACCACCGCGAGGCCGAGCCCGACGCCTTTCCCTGGCGGCTTCGTCGTGAAGAATGGCTCGAAAATCCGCGCGCGGGTCTCTTCGTGCATGCCCATGCCCGTGTCACGTACCGACAGCCGGACGTATTCTCCCGCGGTTACCTCGGGGAAGAGTTGCGAGCTCCCGTCCTCGAAGAACAGGTTGGAAGTCTCTATGGTGAGTGAGCCCCCCCGCGGCATGGCGTCGCGCGCGTTCACGACGATGTTCATCACGACCTGCTCGATCTGACCTCGATCCGCCTTGATCTTCCACAGATTCTCACCGAGTCGGGTCAACAGTCGGATGTTTTCCCCGATCACACGGCGAAGCATCAGGCTTGTACCGGTGATGAGCTCATTGCAGTCGATAGAGCGCAGGGACACGATCGATTTTCTGCTGAAGGCAAGGAGCTGCGAGATGAGGGCTGCTGCCTTGCGGATCACGTCCTTCAGCTCGGCAACGCGGTGCTTGACAGAGTCATCGACATCCTCCAGCAGCAGCTCCGCATGCCCGTTCATGACCTGCAAAAGGTTATTGAAATCGTGCGCTATCCCTCCCGCGAGGCGCCCTATGGCCTCCATTTTCTGGCCTTGAAGAAGCTGCTCGCGCGCGACGCCAAGAGCCTCCTCGGTCTCCTGCAAGCTGATCATCCTTCCGATGCTGTTCATCAGCAGCGCAAGCTGCGCTGCGTCTGATTCGCCATATTCCACCGGGGCATTTGTGACGCCCACCACGGCAGCGATCTTCTCCTTTACGAACAGCGGAACGGCGAGAAACCTTCTCATCGGAAGACGAAGTGCCGAAGCGTCGGGCACGAAAAAGTCATTGTCGATCAAAGGCTTTCGCCGGGTGACCACGCGGTCCCAGATGCCCGCGGCCTCGGCGCTTGCCATCACCCGCTCACAGGTGACCTCGCCACGGGAAGAGTCGGAAAGAGAACGGCGAGTGAAGCGATGCGAGACTTCGTCATACCAGCAGAGGCATCCGAGCTCACTCGATGTCAGGGCGACTGCCTCATCGAGGGAATGAGAGAGAAGCTCATCAACCGTTTTGGGCTTTGATTGAGAAAGCGCAAGCAGCCTCTCAAGTCGTTTGCTGTCAAGAAGAAGCTCTCGAACAACCTGGAACTTTTCTGCGACGTCCTGCAGAACGGACAGGACTCCCACAACGTGGTTGTCGCGTTTCACCGGCGTATTCGTCCAGTGGCACAGGATGTTGCGGCCGTCTTTGGTGTTGCCCTCGCTCTCCCTCTCGAGAGTCAATCCGCTCCTCATGACACGATTCAGGACCTCGGCAAGCTCGTACTGCATTGCTTGGGGCACCAGCGGAAGCTCGTGCAGCTTCCTTCCCGCCATTTCGGGCTCCTGATACCCGAAGGTTTTTTCCGCGGCCGGGTTCCAGGACAGTACCGTGAGATCGGGTGACCACATCACGCACGCAATAGGCATCGAATCTATCGGGAGGTCATGATTCAGGGCGTTCGTCATGGCTTCTTCGTTTCCAGAAGTATTCTGGGCATTCCTGTGTTAATAATCGAAAAACGTCGTGTGAATTATTCATGAAGAATGGAATACCGGCACATCGATTCAAACCGTAGGAGTGGCTGAGCGGCTCTTCACCTTTCATGCCAATATTCGCAAGAAGTCCTTTCGAGTTAATACGACCTTAACCATTCCCCTGTATCCATAACCGGTATGAACAAGAACGACGCTTTTCCTGGGTTCGATCAGGACACATGCGATTTTCTCACAATAGACCTCCAAAAGATGAAGGAGGTCGACAGTTGCATGGCCCTGAAGCTCAGAGGGCAAATCGACACCTACAGCGCTCCTTTCTTCCAAAGGAGCGTAACAAAAGTGATCAATGCCGGCTTCATCCGACTAATACTCGTTCTTGACGGCGTGGAGTATATGTCCAGCAAAGCAGTCGGGGCTTTTGTGCAAATAAAGAAGGCTGCCACTGACAGAGGAGGGGCGTTGGCAATGGTCGATATCCATCCGAAGGTGATGGAGGTTCTCAAAAACCTGAGCCTTGAGAAGTTCCTCTGCTGTGTCGATTCCATGGAAGAAGCCGTAGCGCTGATGAAGGGCGATACGAAGGTGGTTCACCTTGACAACGCTTGAAGGAGGCGGGAGATGGACATCACGGTGAGGGGCTTCGAAGCGAATTATATCATCGATGTTGCCGGCGAGATTGACCTGTACAACGCATTTCAGCTCAAGGACACGGTCCAGTCGATGATCGAGAAGAAGATTGACGTATTCATTCTCAACTTGAGAAAGGTGACCTACGTTGACTCGAGCGGAATCGGGCTTCTGCTCTCGATCAATGCAATGCTCGCGCAGAAAGGCATGCAGTTTCGCATAGTTCGTGTTCCCCCTATGGTCATGCGCGTCATGGAGCTTACGAGGTTGAAAGGTTTCCTGCCCATTGAGAATACCGAGGGGGAGGCCCTTGAGCTGATCAGGAAGACAGGGAGGCAGGATGACCGAGGCCACAAGGACACCGCGCTATCAATCCCGGACTCGGGAAGCCTGCGGGTGGCTGCCGGAAAGAGAAGCGTCTGGGAAAGCGTGCTCCATGCAATCGACCGCTCGAAAACGCTGACAGTAAGGACGTTCACCTATCTTCCGAGCGAGCGTCGTCACATCGACCGGATCCTGGCCGCATTCCTGAAAGCTGTCGACATGGCCCCTCTGGGAAATAATGTCTCCTACTGCATCCATGAGCTGGCGGGGAATGCAAAAAAGGCCAACACCAAACGTCTGTATTTCGAGGAAAGGAAACTGGACATCCTCAACGAGCGAGACTACGCGACGGGCATGGAAGGGTTCAAGCAGGAAGCAGTGGAAAAAGTGGATCACTACCTCGCGCGCTTGCGAGAAAACGGGCTGTACGTGAAGTTCCAGTTTCGAAAGATTCCGGAAGGCCTGAGAATCTGCATCCGTAATAACGTAATCTTGACGCCTGCCGAAAAGAGCCGTATCGAAGAGAAAATCGCCATCGCAAAAGACTTCACGAGTCTTGCGGATGCATATACGCGGACTGAAGACGGGTCAGAAGGCGCTGGGCTGGGCATCGTCATGATGCTGTTCATGCTTCGAAACCTCGGTTTTGATCAGGATGCTTTCACCATTCGAACCTCAGGAACCGAGACTCTTGCCACGCTGACGCTTGTGCGGCCCGCGTCAACCAACGCTCTGGAAACGGAAACGGTCGCGTCAGCGTAGATAGTCCGACGAAAAAGAGGTTCGCGCCCGGGCTTTCACGAGGGTGCTGCCGTGCAACCCTTACAGAAGCTGCTTTTTCGAACCATCGGCGAGGTCGTCGATCGTCTCGATCGCCTCGGCCACGGTTTTGGAGATCGGAAGGAACCCGGCAAGCCCCGTGATGTTCATCAGGTTCTGCACAGTCTGTGTGACGCTCGCAATCCGCAGTTTCCTGCCGTCTTTTGCGAGCAGGCGGTTGATGGAAAGGAGCGCACCAATGCCGCTCGAATCGACGTAGTCCACGTCCTTCATGTTCAGGATGAGCACTCGAGCGTCCGCGTCGATCATCCTTTGTACCGCCTCCTTCAGGCGAAATGCGTTGTACAAATCCAGGTCTCCCTTCACGTCGATGATGTAGTTCCGCTGGTATTTCCTGATCGCAATATCCATGTGCGACCTCCCTGATGACCAATTGGTATCCCTGCCGTGTTAATCCAATGTGAAGAAAACGTGAATCCGGAGCGAGAAATCGGCTCTAACGGAATATTCACGGATCGTTTGTAATTCCTTAACACTTTCCTGTCACACTTCCGGGATGAGCTCAGCAGACCCAATCACAAGAAAAGCGGAGCCTGAGGCGATCCTGGACAAGTTCACCACGGTCGACGTGGGCTCTTCGGTTTTGGGCTTTCAACCTTCACGGTTTGAAGGGGCTGCGCCCGATGATCCTGGGACTATGTTCGGCTCCGTCGAGCCGAACAAGAGGCCAGGAGAAGTCATTGCGAAGCTTGCGTCCAGCCGGATGTTCATATCGCAGGACGCCTCGGTCTACGCTCTGGCGGCGGGTATGGAAAAGAATCCCAGTCACCTTCGCCGTGGCAGTCGTCAACGAAAAGACCGAGCCGGTCGGGATAGTATTGCGCCGAGAGCTTTTCGACAACCTGGGCAGGATGTACGGACGAGACCTTTACAAGCGGAAGCTCGTCCCCGCCGTCATGAAGACGCCGCAGCTCATCCGGGATGACCTGAGCATCTTCGGTGTTGCCGACAACCTCAGCGAGGAGCTGCGCAAGGGCACGAGCATCTACTATGTGCTTGTCGATGCCGCGGGCCGCTATTCAGGCATCTTCTCCACGACGGACCTTCTCATCTACCTCTCGAACATCACGGCGCGGGACATCTCCCTGGCGCGCAGGCTCCAGGAAGCCATTGTGAAAGAGAGCTTCTCCTTCGCAGGAGAGCGCACAGCCATTGTCGGGTTCCTCCGCGATGGCAAAGGAAGTTGGCGGAGACTTCTACGTGCTCAAGAGGCTGGCGGACGGCACACTTCTCATCGCCATCTGCGACGTCTCGGGCAAAGGAATCGCGGCGTCTCTGATCACCGCCGTTCTCGGCGGATTCTTCGATGGCTACACGACATCCCATGCCATCAAGAGCTTCGCGCGAAAGCTCAACCGCTATATCATAGATACGTTCTCTCTCGAGTATTTCGTAACTGGCATCATCATCGAGCTTGACGAAAAGACGGGAGAGGCGACTATTTGCGATCTGGGACATTCCTACATGCTGGTGGTGGAAGACGCAAAACTCAAGCGACTCGGTTCCGATGCGTCCAATCCGCCGCTCGGCGTTACCCCAACGCTCGACCCCGCTACGCGGGTGTGCCGTCTGAAGCCGGGGAGCCTGCTGGTCCTGTTCACGGACGGCGTGACTGATCAGACGGATAGCGCCGGACGTGACTATACTGAGCAACGCCTTTGGGGGCTGCTCAAGACGAATGGCGAGCTGACGCCGCAGCAGCTTTCGGACAAGCTTGCGGCAGACCTCCGGTCTTTCCGCGGCGATGCACCGCAGCGGGACGACATCACTTTCGTGATCGTAAAGTATGGCGAGGGGAAGCATCGGAGGAACAATGTCTGATACGAACGCGGGGCATGATCAGAAGCCGCCTGAACGCAGACAGGAAAAGCGCGCTTCCGTCAGCATTCCCGCCACGTTCACTTTGGAGAAGAAGCTTTACCCGTGCAGAGTCCTCAACATGTCCGCGGGCGGCCTTCTGCTGAAATTTGATCAGCAGCCGTCCGGCCTTCTCCTTTCGAAGGATGATACCGGAAAAACGGGGACAATCATTTTTGGAACTGAAGAATCCCCAAAAAGCCTTCAGGGCAAGATCACCCGGATTCTCGTGAATGATAATGTCCTCGTTGCCGCCATCTCTGTGGAGGGATAGCGGCTCAATTCAAGACATCATGAACGTTCTCTACTTCGCAAGGGCTGCAATGGCTTTTGCGTCGTCGGATGTGAGGAAGATGCAGGTAGCTGTCTTGCCCGCGAATGCGGTTGCCCAGGAAGAGCGTACGTTGACCCCTGCGTCCGCAAGTTTGCGGGCCACCCTCTGAAGCCGACCCCGTTTGTTGACCATCTGGACCCGGAGCGCGCTCTCCTCTTTCGTCTGAACTCCCAAGGGCCCAAGCGCTTTCACGGCCTTTGCGGTGTTTTTTACTGCCAGTCTGAACTCCGCGCTGGCGCCTGCTTCGACGGCCTGGAATCCCTGGACGTCCAACTTTGCGCCCGCAATGAGCTCGGTGACCGCCGCAAGCTGACCTACCTTGTTCGGCAGGGTAAAACTGATCAGTGTCACCTTCTTGGCCTTTGCCATATTCAAACTCCTCCTCGAGTTTCAACCCCGCTCACGACGCGGGAGGCGTCACCTGAACCGCGTACGATTTTCCGTTCACAACATAGTGCAGAGTTCCGTCCGCTTCCACGAGAAGATACGCGGAAGCTTCCAGGGAACCAACGACATAGCGAACACCGATTCCCGCGTCCCCTTTCGGCGCGGCAGGCCCGTGCTCGCCACGCGGACCGGGCTCTCCCTTGGCGCCCTGCGGGCCTTGCGGTCCGACGGGACCCTGCGGCCCGGTTTGACCGGGTTCCCCCTTGTCCCCCTTCTTTCCCTCAGGACCGAGTGGTCCGCGATCCCCCGTGAAGCCACGCGGGATCTTCAGCGAAAGCACTCCGCTCGTGTCCAGCTGGCCAGAAGCCGTGCCTTCAGGGTCAAGCATGGTGACGGTCACCCCGGAGATGACGGGGTGTTTCACCTTCTTCTCCTTGGTCTTCTGCGGCGGCTTCTCCTGAACGCCGCCCGCCTTTGATTTTCCCTTTTTCTTCTCCTTTGCCATGGCTATCTCCTCACTTCTTCTTGCCCGCCGCGGTCCGGGCCGTTGGCGATTTTGAGTGCGCACTGAAAAACTGGTCCAGTGCTTCATTCAAGAGGTCAATGTATTTGATCTTCGGCGTCTTGCGGTCCGGCCGGCTGTTGTATGCTTTGATGAAGAGATCCATCTTGGCCTGGTTTCCGGGCGCGATCTCAACGTTGATCTTGAGGCCCTCCGAGCCGTCCTTGTTGTGCTTCCTACCCACCGGGGTTCAACCTCTCTTTCTCTTCAGATACTGGAACAGCGCGAGGTTGATAATATCCGCGGGCTTGTAGCGTGGTGTCACGCGGCGCGGGTTTCCGTTGTAATCTTCGATATACTTCTCCATCCGACGCCAATTCGCCGGCGTGATCTCCACGTGCAGCTTCTTTGCCATCCTATTCTCTTCCTGCACTATTATAATGCAAACGAAATACAAAATGCAAGCACTAAAAGCATAATATTGATGCCTATTATGCCCGTTGCCACGCCCCCTTTCCCCCGGTCGGAGAAGTACGAACGCGCAGCCGTACGGGGGCAGGAGGATCTCCGACGGCGCTTCAGCAGGAATCTCCCCGAGCTCCTCTCCCCCGGCGGCAACCTTGTACTTCCTTCTCGTCGACTCTTTACCCCACGCAAAGACGAGATCCTCTTCGACCAGGACGCCGTTGAGTGCGAGCCGGGAAGAACAGATACCGCCGCATGGTTCGATGATATAACGCCTCCAAATCGAACCAGCGACGTCAATCAGGGAATGGGTGTTGCGAAGGCTCACAAGGAGGAGACAATGGGTCCGCGGCTCTTCCGCGGAGCTATGATAATACGCGCGGATTTTCCCATCCGCCCTTTCGATTGGCGGCACCGTGAACACCGTATTTCCCATCAACCTCTTCCAGAGCACGCTTGCGTAATAGTCGGGTCTGGGCTCGAAGGTGTTCTGGTCGAGGAGCCCGTAGTCCGAGCCTACAAGAGATTGGCGAAACACGCGTGAGACTCCCTCGCGGGCCAGAAGCCCCAATTGGTCGAGCCACCAGATCGAGGAGAGGTACGTATCGGACAGCCCCGGTTCACCTCCGTACAGGGCGTGCCCTGTTTCCGTCATCCAGACTTGCCGCCCTCGAGCATTCTTCACCACCCTTCGCGCCTGCTTTCGGACGCTGTCGAGATGCCGCGGTTTCAGGAGCGTTTTTTTCGATGCGCGCCTGTTTGCAAAGCGGCCCCTGCTGGACTGCTGCGGGTAATAGTGCCAGCTCATCACGTCATCCGATCGCATTGACTCGCTTCTCCCCAGGGCCGGGATGATAGGGTTGGGTTCACCAAGCGCGGGAATCACGGCTGAAGCCGGCCCGACGGCCAGGGAGCGGGGATGCAATCTCCGGATAAGCTGAGAGAACCTGGCGAAGTCCTGCACGTACCGCGAAGCGCTGACTCGATTTCTGAACCCGTGTGTGATCGGGTAGGCGTTCACTTCGTTGCCGAGCTCCCACGCCCGCACCGGAAGGTGTTTCTCCGCGGTGTAGGCGATGAGCGCGCGGGCGCTGGAGTCCATCCAGGCTCCTTCGCCGTCACGCTGGCCGGGCCCGGCGTTCACAACGAACAGGACCTCGAAGCCAACAGTTGACGCAAAGGTGTTGATCCGTTTCCAGAGCTTTTTCTTCAGTACAAGCTCTCTGTCTGGGCTCGCAGCGGGACCGCCCGCCGCTTCTTGTTTCCTGCCTTTCTTCTCCCTGATCCCATATCCGACACGATCCGCTTCGGTCCCCCCTATCCGAATCATGGCGGGGGCCAGGAGTCTCGCAAAGGCGATCAGCCGTGGGTCGCCCAGGTCGATGGGTGCCACCGTGTCGATGGACACTCCTCGAGAGACGCCCTTCGCCTTCCCCCACCAGTGTCCTCCCAGCACCAGAGACGTATCTATCGTGAGCGAGAGGTAGCCCAGGGACAGCTCTGCCACCGGTTCAGTACCGAGGATGACTTTAAATCGATGCTCCCCGCTGCGATCTCTCGACATCGCGTCCTTCAGTACGATATTCGGCGTGAACCAACGAATTCTCTCAATCTAAACAGCATGCTGACGCCAAATTAACAAATCCAGGCTCGGATTCTGACGGGAGGGGACGGTCATGCGGATCGCATATTCATTCGCAGGCGAAGGCATGGGTCACGCCGCGAGGACCTCTGTCATCGGGCCCCTTCTGCAGCAACGCCATGATGTCGTGTATTTCATGCCCGACGCAATCAGAGAGTTCGTCGTTTCCCGGATGGGTGAGGGACGTTATGAACGCATCCTCCATTTCTTTTTTGAGAAAAAGGGGGAGAGAGTACGCCTGTTCGCTTCGATTTTCTCCACCATTCCCCTCCTTGCCCGCTTCCCGTTCGAGATGATACGACTCGTTGAACGCCTCCGCGCCCTCAAGATCGACGCCGTCATCTCTGATTTCGATCCCTTTCTCCCGTGGGCCGCCAGGATGGCGGCAATTCCAGTCCTCCAGATCAACCATCCGGGAATCGTCCAGCGCGTCTTGAGACCTCGCCCTATAGCCTTGATCACCGCTTTGGCAACCCGAATGCTGGAAGGGCCTTGGAACGAGAGGATACACATCTCGTTTTACGAGGGCGACGCTGGTCCGATCCTGCGAGATGGAATCTTTGCACATCCAGTCCGTGACGACGGCCCCGTCCTTGTGAATCTCAAGGACTGCCTGAGACCGGTGGTCCTCCCCATCCTCGATTCGATGGGCCTGCGCTACCGACTCGTGCCGGGGCCCCACGTGAATTTCGAAGAAGCCCTTGCCGCCTGTTCCTTCGTGCTTTCGACGGCTGGACATCAGATGATCGCAGAGTCAATCGCCCTCAACAAGCCGATCCTTGTCATCCCCCAGCGGGGTCAGTGGGAGCAGCAATTGAACGCTGAGATGGTCGAGAAAACGGGAAAAGGGAAATCGACGAGCGTTGAACGGCTCCGCGTTGATCTCCCAGATTTCAAGCTCCACCTTGAGCGTTATCGATCCCATCGCGTGCCGGCCTGCTTCACTATTACCGATGATCGAAAGTCGATACTCCGCAGGATTGAGGCCTTCCTGACGAGATACAGAGGGCAAAAGATCCGCACAGCCTTCTCCCCGCGGCCGAGGGCCCTCAGGGCGCTGAGATCTTAGCAAAAACTTAAGCTTCCCGACATTTTCTCTTAACACGCAAACGGTAGAAGGTTGCCTGGAATGGCTTCTGAACGATGGCGACGCGCGACAGCAGGCTTGGACTACGCTTTTCAACCCATTGTCAGCATCCATTCCGGAGTCTGTCTGGGATATGAAGCCTTGCTGCGCAGTTGGGAAAGTGCCGGCTTTGCCAGCATTCAAGAGATTTTTGACGCAGCTTTTGCGGAACAAGCTCTCAACCAGGTCGAAATTGCCTTGCGAGAAAAGGCAATCGGAAAATTCGCCGACATACCTTTCCACAAAAAAATGAAGCTCTTTCTCAATATCGATAATAGGGTTCTCCTCATGCCCGACTACTCGCCCGTCGGCACCGTCACACTCCTGCGGCGATACGGCCTGTACCCCGATACGGTTGTCTTCGAGCTTTCGGAAAGGCACGATTTGACGAGTTACACCGTCAGTACTGACGCGTCCCTCATTACCTATAAGCGGCAGACTTTCAAGATTGCAATCGACGATTTTGGAGCGGGCTACTCTGGACTGCAACTGCTGTACAACTCTGAGCCGGATTTCATCAAGATTGACAGATTTTTCATCGCAGGCATGGAGACGGACTCCAAAAAGAGGCTGTTCGTCGGCAAAGTCCTGAATCTTGCGCATACCCTCGGGATCCTGGTCATCGCGGAAGGCGTGGAAACTGACAAAGAGTACGCGTGCTGCAAAGACATAGGATGCGACTATATCCAGGGTTACCTGGTACAAAGACCAACAACGGATATCAGCGCGCTCGTGGAAAGATACGAGCACGTCAGCACCCTGAGCTCCTCAAACAGGAGAGACAAGTCCTCGGATCACGCACTCCTGAGTCAAGAAATGGAGTACTTGCAACCGATTCAGCTCCATGGCCCCGACAAGGGATATTTGACAGACATGGCAACGGTCTTTGAGAACTTTAGAACGCACAAGAGCTACAGTTTTTTCCCTGTCACGAACGGCAATAGCGCGCCAGTCGGCCTCATCAGGGAAAGCGCAATCAAGGAATATGCCTATTCGAGGTACGGTAAGGACTTGCTGCTCAACAAAGCCGCTGGGAAAAACCTCCTGGACTTTGTTGTGAAGTGTCCGGTCGCCGAGGTAAATACAAGGATCGAGAACATCCTCGAGTTTTTCGCCCTTGATGACATGGCAGAAGGCGTTCTTCTGACCGAGAACGGGCGATACGTCGGATTTCTCAGCGCGAAGTCGCTCTTGCGCGTGATTAACGAAAAAAATATCTCTACCGCCCGTGACCAGAATCCATTGACCAGGCTCCCCGGCAACACGATGATTGGAGAGTTTCTCGAGCATGCCCTTGATGATCGCCTGTCCACATATCTCATCGCCTATTTTGACCTTGATCATTTCAAAGCGTTCAACGATTTGTATGGCTTCCGGCGAGGAGACAGAGCTATCCTTCTTTTTGCGGACATCCTCAAAGAAGCGACAAACATCAATAGATGCTTCATTGGTCATATCGGCGGGGACGATTTTTTTGCCGGGTGCAAAGTGAAAGACATCGAAGTCCCGCAGTTTCTCGATTGGATCCGCGGGATCGTTGCCAAGTTCGCAGCCGACGTGCTGAGCCTTTATGATCCACGGGACCGTACCCAGGGCTTCATTGCATCCATTGACCGTGACGGTGGACGGAAGAACTTTCCATTCCTCAGCGCAAGCGCGGCAGTGCTGCATATTCCGGGGATGTTCCGTAACAGCTCCACGGATCAAATCGGCGCAGTCATTGCAAAGCTCAAGAAGAATGCGAAGGTCTCGCCGGACAGAATTGCTGTAGCCACTCTTGGCCAGCACCCCCGCTCTCTTGAAACTTCATGGGAAGAGGATATTTGAACAAGCCGCACCACGGCGCGCATCGGGTGCCAAGGAGGGAGAGTGTGAGAAACATCAGGCTGGTCCCCAAGCTGCTCCTCGCCGTGAAGGAGCTTTCCCAGGTCCTTCGAAATATCGGAGCCATGAGCAAGAGCATCTCTGCCGCAACGGAGCAGCAGACTGAGCGGGCCACGCACGTCTCAAGCGCCGTGGAAGACGCGAACCAGATCACACATGCCGCCGCTTCGTCAGCGCAGGAAATATCCAGCGCTGTCGGACAGCTTTCTGAATTGGCGCAGGAGCTTCAAGCGATAGCAGGCCAGTTCAGGGTAGACAATGGGCCCGAAGCTCACGTCGCTGAAGAAAATGAGCAGGGCCAGGCAATCGATACAGCAAAGAGTCTGGAGTTGGTTGCTCTTTGACATTGGGCGGACAACTCGGAATTGCCCCCGACCTTTTCGGTCACTCTCCCGCGGACGGAAGCTTGACGCTGAAAACCGTGCCGGCCCCGGGCCTGCTCTCGAACCCGATCTTTCCTCCGTGCTCCTCGAGGATGCTGCGGCAGATGGAAAGCCCCAGGCCGGTGTTTCTCTTGCTGAGCTTGGTCGTGAAGAAAGGCTCAAACACGCGGGCGCTCACGTCATCAGGGATGCCGCAGCCGTCATCAATGATCTGGATCTCCACCCACTCGCTGTCTTCCTGACGCGCACGGATGCGCACGCTCCCGCCGCTCAAGACCGCGTCCACGGCGTTGGAGGCAAGGTTGAGCAAGACCTGTGTAAGCCTGTTCTCGTCCCCTCGGACGTTCAAAGGACCGGGAGGAAGGTCGAGGCTCACGGACACCGTCTTTTCCCGGAACGCGTGCTGCAGCAGGATGACCGCGCTTTCAATGACCTCGCGCATGTCCACAACGTTGCGAGGCACGGAGGCCGCGCGGGAAAAAGAGAGGAGGCTGGAGACGATATCGGAGATCCGGTTGACCTCCCGTTCAATGCGCCCGAGCCTGTCCTCGATCTCCGGGTCATTCACCCGGCCGCGGATCACCCCAAGGTAGTTCTGGATCGCAAACAGGGGATTGTTCATCTCATGAGCCACCCCCACCGCCAGGCGTGCCACGGTGGAGACTTTCGCGTTTTCCACGACGACGTCGTTCATGTACCGCGCGAAGGAGACGTCCTCGATGACAAGAAGCGAGCCTGCCGGAGTCCCATCCTGGGCCCGCACGGGGGTGGAAGCCATGGATACGGTCTTGCCGGTCCGCAGCTTCAGCCCTTCAAGGCGCACGGGCTCGCCGGCAGCCAGCCCCGGCCCAATCCGTGCAGCCTCACCGCTGTCCTCCGCCGCCGCACAGAGAACCTCCCCAAGGGGCCGGTCCAGCCCGTCCCCGTCTATTCCGCACAGCGTATGCGCCGCAAGGTTGTACAGCTGGATGGCGCCCGTCTGGTCAAGCAGAACGACCCCCACCGGGAAGATCTGGATCACGTTCTGCAGGTCCCGCTTGAGCCGCAAGAGCGGCGTATCTCCTCGCGCGCTCTGCATCTCTTCCAGGCTGAATGAATAGGTGAGCTCATAGAGACGCAGCCTGTCGAAGCCCTCCGTGTTGGTCGTGAGCCGGCGGTGGCCGCCGCGCAGCACGGTGACACGGTCCGCTAGGCGCAGGATCTCATCCATGTCGTGGCTGATGTAGACGATGCCGCTCCCACGCTCACGCAAGTCGAAGACAATGCGGTAAACGATCCTCATCTCCACGGGGGTGAGCTTGTTGGACAGCTCGTCCAGGATGATGACCTTCGGTTCAAGGGCAAGGGCGCGCGCCAGCTCCACCATGTGCTGGTACGCCGGCTTGAGCTTGGAAAGCGGCACCCGCATGTCGAACGTACACTCCAAGGATGCAAGGATCAGAGCCGCCCTCTCCTCCATGGCCCGGTGGTCCAGCCGCCGGAGGCTTCGACGGAGCATGCGGCCGGTGAAGATGTTCTCAACCGCGTCCAGGTGCGGGATGATGGACAGGTCCTGGTAGACGATCCCGATGCCCTTCTCCAGCGAGCGTTTTGGAGTGAAGGACTCCACGCGTTTGCCCTCGAAAAAAATGGAGCCTTCGTCCACGCGCGCCGCGCCGGTAAGGACCTTGACGAGAGTGGACTTACCCGCGCGATGCTCTCCGACCAGGCCGTGAATCTCCCCCGCGTACAGGTCGAAGTCCACCCCGTCCAGGGCAGTCACCGTCCCGTAGGAGGCGTGGATGTTGCGCAGCTCGAGGAGCTTCAGGCGGTCCGCCACGGCTCATCCCATTCCGAGCTTTTTCATGCGGTTGTAGAGCGTCTTGCGGTCAATGTGGAGGATCCGCGCAGCCTCGCTTTTCGAGCCTGCCGCGCGCGTGACGGCTTCCGCGATGATCTGGCGCGATGAGTCGGCAAACCTGTCCGCCAGCTCCGCGCCCGGCCCGTCCTGCCGCCGGTACTGCGGAGAAAGGTGCGACATGCGGATGGGGCCCTGCTCGCAGAAGATGACGGCCCGCTCGATGAGGTTCTTGAGCTCCCGCACGTTGCCGGGCCATCGGAGCGCTTCCATGGTGGACACCACGTCCGGGGACAGGGAGAGCCCTGTCCGTCCATAGGCGCTTGCAAGCTGGCGAAGGAAATGCTCCGCCAGCGGAAGGACGTCACCGGGGCGGTCACGCAGAGGCGGGACCTGGACCTCCACCACCGCCAGGCGGTAGTACAGCTCCTCCCGGAACCGCCCGCACGTGATTGCCTCTTCAATGTTGCGGTTGGTCGCCGCCACCACGCGGCAGTCGCTGCGGATGGTTTCCACTCCGCCCAGCCGGGTGAAGCTCTTCTCCTGCAGCACGCGCAGCATCTTGGCCTGCGTTGTCAGGCTCATCTCCCCGATCTCATCCAGAAAGATCGTGCCCCCGTCCGCCATTTCCAGGAGCCCGAGCTTCCTTTCCCGCGCGTCTGTGAACGCCCCCCGCTCATGGCCGAACATTTCACTCTCAAGGAGCGTGTCCGGCATCGCGGCGCAATTGACTGCCACGAAAGCGCGCGCTTTTCGGCCGCTTGCCCGGTGGACCATGCGCGCGGCCAGCTCCTTTCCCGTGCCCGTTTCCCCGCGGATGAGAATGGGGGCATCCGTTGGCGCCGCGCGCTCCAGAAGCCGGAGGGCTTCCTGCATGAGCGGATCAGCCGTCACGATTCCTTCGTCTTCAGGAAGGTCTGCCCGAAGCGGCCGCTCACTCATGATGCGGCTGATCTGCGACAGGAGCGCGGAAGACTTGATGGGCTTTGTGAAGACGTCCGCGGCGCCGTACTTCATTGCCGCCACCGCAGTATCCACCGTGGCGTATCCCGTGATGATGACAACGGGCAGATCCGGCAGCCGGGATTTGATGGCCTGGAGCAGCTCTATTCCGCCGATACCGGGCATGCACAGGTCCACCAGGGCAAGCGCCGTGGACTGCGGGTCCACCGCGGAGATGGCGTCCCGTGGATCCATCACGACGGCGACCTCGTATCCCTTGCCGCGCAAGAGGTCGGACAGGGAATCACAGACAGCGCGGTCGTCATCCACAATGAGTATCTGGCGCTTCACATTGCAGAGTATAATCCATGTTCACGCGTCACGCGAGCTGTGGAGAAAACGCCCCAGGCGGGGCGGCGCCGGGGGGAGAATACGCCACGCCGCCGGGTGAGCCGGTTGCGCACCGAGAGTAGGAAAGTGAGTCGAGAATGCTCTAACTCATTTCATGGCAAGCAGATCGTTTGTCAGAAACGATGATGGCAACTGGCCTGAGGTTGGCATGACTCATGCTTAGGAAAGAGTCGGCCCCTCAGAGTATCCCATTTTCAGTCGTTGAAAGGAAACCGCGGTGGAGAATGTCCCCAAGAGCCTGCAGCCCCTCCGGGTAAACCCCCTTGTTCCCGCGGCCCGCCGCGCGCTCGCCAATCGCGAAGTCGGCGTCCTGCTGGCGCTCATGGTCCTCGTCATCATCATGAGCATGGCCAGCCAGTACTTCCTCAAGCCGTTGAACATTTTCAACGTCCTGCGGGGCATGTCCACCATAGCGATCATGTGCGTCGGGGTCACCATGGTCATCATCACGGGGGGAATAGACCTTTCGGTCGGCTCACTCCTGGCTGTGACGGGCATGTTCACGGCGCGCTTGATGTACTCCGGCCTCTCCCCGTGGTTGTGCGTCGCGCTCGGGTTTGCCCTCGGCCTCGGCCTCGGCACGCTCAACGGCTTCATCATCACGAAGGTCAGGGTCAACGCGTTCATCACGACACTCGGGATGATGAGCATAGGACGCGGTCTCACCTACCTCATTGCAACGGGCGTCCAGGGCACCGTGGCATCCAACATCCCCATGCGTGATCCCTCTGTCAATTTCATCGGAGACGGTTACCTCGGGACGGTCCCCTTCCCCATTGTGGAAATGATCCTGCTCGTCATCGTTTTTACCTGGTTCCTCAAGAACACGGTGCTCGGCAGGCAGATATACGCGGTGGGCTCCAACGAGGAAGCGGCCCGGCTTTCCGGAGTCAACGTGGACCGCGTGAAGCTCTTCACCTACGCGGCAACGGGGGTCTTGTGCGCGCTGGCGGGAGTCATGAGCGGAGGCCTGCTCGCCACCGCCGCCACGAACGCCGGGGAAGGCAACGAGCTGGACGTGATTGCGGCAGTCGTCATTGGCGGGGCAAGCCTTTCCGGCGGCGTGGGAACCATCCTGGGGGCCATCATAGGGGCCGCAATCATGGCGGTATTGAGGAACGCGTTCGTTCTGCTTCATCTGCCCGCTTTCCTGCAAACCGTTTCCATCGGCGTGGTGATCATTCTCGCCGTCGCATCCGACAACCTGCGCCGGCGCCCTGGACAGGCATGAAAAGCCGGACGTTGTCCGGTTTATTAAATGACGTTGTGTAAAGGAGACAGAGCATGAGCATGACCAGAAAGGTCATCGTACTCGCCTGCGTGCTGGCTCTCATCGGGCTCGGAGCGTGGGCTGGCGGAACAGCTGAAACAAAGAAAGCGTTGCCCCCGGGCCCCGCGTTCGACAGCGCCACCGCGCCGGCGGATGAAGGAACCGTGGCGCCGGTCTCCCAGAAGTCGCCCAAGCCCATCAAGATCGCCGTTCTCGGGCTTGAGAACAACCCCTTCTGGATCCCGGTCAAGGAAGGCACCATGAAGGCGGCTGAGCAGCTGGCGCCCCTGAACTGCAAGGTTGACTGGATCAACGCGGGCGCGCAGCACACCACGGACGTGTTCAGCAAGGCTATCGAGGCGGCAATGGCGGAAGGCTATGACGGCATCGTCACCATCGCCGGAGATTCCGGGATAGTGCCGTACATCGACCGCGCGGTGGCCGCGGGCATTCCCGTTGCCACGTTCAACTCCGAGACCGCGACGGCCAACAAGCGCCTGTTCTTCGTCGGCGCGGACCTCTATCTCCAGGGCCAGACAGCCGGCAAGAACATGGTGAAGGTGCTCGGCGGCAAGGGCAAGGTGGCGGTCATCACGGGGTTCTTCTCCGTGGAAGCGCACGAGCTTCGCCGCAAGGGCTTCGAGGATGAGGTTGCAAAGGAAGCCCCGGGGATCACCATCGTTGGACGCGTGGAGAACAAGGACAAGGCGGACACCGCCTACAGCCAGGCCCAGGACTTCATGACGGCCAACCCGGACCTCGACGCCATCTACGTCACGGCGGGAGGCCCCTTCGGAGCGGCAAAGGCCGTTCAGGACGCGGGAAAAGCCGGCAAGGTCAAGATCATCAGCTATGACTTCGTGGATGAGACCATGCAGTTCGTGAAGGCGGGGGTTATCACGGGCACCCTCGGGCAGGATCCTTTTGCCCAGGGCCATGACCCGGCTGTCCGCCTGTACAACTACCTCATTGGCGGGGTCGTTCCTCCGGCGGGAAGGCTGCTCACGAAGGCGGACTTCGTGACCAAGGACAACATCTCCCAGTTCTACAACAAGTAGTCAAAGAATCCCAACGGGCCGCCGGAGCAAAGGCGGCCCGTTCGGGAGCTCGAACAGGGGAAGGATGCAATCCAACGAAACGGACCTCATGCTCCGGGTGCAGGGTCTTGCGAGGAGCTTCGCCGGGCTGAAAGCCCTGGACGGAGTCTCCCTCGAGGTGCGCCGCGGGGAAGTCCACGCGGTGGTCGGGGAAAACGGCGCCGGCAAGTCAACGCTGATGAAAATCCTGGGAGGGATCATCTCCCGGGACGCAGGACGCACCGACCTGGAAGGACGCGAAGTGTCCTTTTCCTCGCCTCGGGAAGCCATTGCCGCGGGAATTGCCGTCATCCATCAGGAGCTGTCCGTCCTTCCCACGCTGAACGTCGTGGAGAACCTCTTCATGGGCCGCATGCCCACGCGGCGCGGGAGAGTTCAGTGGAAGCTCCTCGAAGAGAAAAGCCGAGCCGCCCTTGCGGAGGTCGGACTGGACATCGACCCGCGCAGCCTCATGAGCGACCTGCCCATCTCCCAGCGCCAGCTCGTTGAGATTGCCAAGGCGCTTTCCATCAAGGCCCGGCTGATCATCATGGATGAGCCCAACTCATCCCTGAGTGAAACGGAGTCGGAACGGCTTTTCTCCGTGATCGGATCCTTGAAGAGCCGCGGCGTTTCCGTGATCTACGTCTCCCACAAGATCGACGAGGTCCTGAGGATCTCGGACCGCATCACGGTGCTGCGTGACGGCGTCCTCGTGGGCACGGTGGATAGCGCCGACGCCACCGCGGGGTCCGTGATCAAGATGATGGTGGGACGGGAGCTGAACCGGGAGTACGTTCCGCACGGTGATCTGGGGGCGGCCATCTTGTGCGTGAAAGGACTTTCTGGAGAGGGCTTTCACGAGGTGTCCTTCGACCTGCGAAAAGGAGAGATCCTGTGCTTCGCCGGGCTGGTGGGAGCCGGAAGGAGTGAGGCGTGGCGGGCAATCTTCGGCGCCCAGCGCAGGCACGGAGGGGAAGTGACGCTGGAAGGCCGCCCAGTCCATTTCACCGCGCCCTACCAGGCCATTGCGGCCGGCCTTGCCATGGTGCCTGAGGATCGGAAAAAGCTCTCCCTCTTCATGGATCAGCCCATATGGTTCAACATGTCCCTGGCCAGCCTGCGGGGAATGAAGCGGGGGTTCGGCATTGACCATGGCAAGCTGAAAGACACCGTACAGTCCTACGTGGGAAGCCTCGCGATCAAAACACGGTCCACTGACGAGCCGGTCCGCAACCTCTCCGGCGGGAACCAGCAAAAGACGGTGCTGGCGCGCTGGCTCGCACTGGCGCCGAAGGTGCTTATCCTTGATGAGCCCACGCACGGCATTGACGTGGGCGCGAAGTCCGAAGTCTATGAGCTCATCCGCCGCCTCGCGCGCTCCGGGATAGCCATCGCGCTCATTTCATCAGAGCTTCCCGAGGTGATTGCCATGGCGGACAGGGTCGTGGTCATGCACGAGGGCCGCGTCATGGGGATCCTGGAACGAGCGGAGGTGGATGAGCACCGAATCATGACATACGCCACGGGCGGAGCAACCGCTTCCGAGGCCACGGCGCACTGAGCCGCCTATCACTGGGGAGACAGGCATGACATCACGAGAAAGAGTTCGTAAAGCGATCAACCACGAGGAGCCTGACCGTCCTCCCCTTGACCTCGGAAGCACACTCGTGACGGGCATCCAGGCCGGGGCGTACGCGCGCCTGAAAAAAGCGCTCGGAATCAGCGGCGGGGTTGTCCGCATCTATGACCCGTTCCAGATACTTGCGGAGGTCGAAGAGAGCGTAAAGGACGCCCTGGGGGTCGACACGGTTGGCATCCAGCTCCCGACGACGATCTTCGGCTACAGGAACGAGGACTGGAAGACGTTCCGCATGTTCGATGGCACCGAGGTGGAAATTTCAGGACATTTCGAATACGACGTGCTCGCCAACGGGGATATCGTCCAGTATCCCCAAGGAGACCGCACTGCGCCGCCTTCCGGCAGGATGCCAAAGGACGGGTTCTATTTCGACACAATCGTCCGCCAGGAGCCCATTGATGAATCGAAGCTGGATCCGCGTGAGTGGGTCGTGCAGAGCTGCGCGCTGTACACGGACGAGGACCTGCGGTATCTGGAGCGCACGGCAAGAAAGTGGTATGAGGAAAGCGACTATTCCCTTGTGGGCAACTTTGGCGGCGCCGGGTTCGGGGACATAGCATTCGTCCCGGGCCCGGACGTTCCTCATCCCAAGGGAATCCGCGACCCCGAGGAGTGGTACGTCTCCACCCTCACGCGCAAGAGTTATATAGAAGAGATTTTCCACCTGCAGCTCGAAATGCAGATGAAGAACCTCCAGATGTACCACGAGGCGGTGGGTGGCCGCATTGACGTCATCTTCATGAGCGGCACGGATTTCGGCTCGCAGAACGGGCCGTTCATATCTCCGCAGGCTTATCGAGAAATCTTCAAGCCTCTGCACACAAAGATGAACGATTGGGTGCACGCGCACACTTCATGGAAGACCTTCTTCCACACGTGCGGCTCCATAACGGCGTTCCTTGAAGATTTTGCGGAAGCGGGAGTCGACATCCTGAATCCCGTCCAGATTTCCGCCGCGGGGATGTCCCCGGAGACGCTCAAGGGGAAGTACGGTGACAGGTTCGTTTTCTGGGGCGGCGCCGTGGACGCGCAACACACTCTGGCGTTTGGGCGGCCCGAGCAGGTGCGGGAAGAAGCGCTTCGGAACAGCGCTGTGTTCGGCCGCGGCGGCGGCTTCGTATTCAACAACGTGCACAACATCCAGGCAACGGTGCCGGCGGAAAACATGCTCGCCCTGCTCACGGCCGCGAAGGGATAAACCTGCGCACGACATGCGCCGGGTACGAGGGCCAGCATGGCCATGCGCCGCTTGCGCAGCTATGACGCGTGAACTATGCTGGGCAGGTGCCAGCGGACAGCCCAGGAAATCCCGCCAATGCCTGATGAGATCCAGACGATCATTCTCGACTCAATCACCGAGGGAGTTTTCACCGTCGACAAGTCCTTCAGAATCACGTCCTTCAACAGCGCCGCGGAAATAATCACCGGCACCCCACGCGCGCGTGCCATTGGCATGCCCTGCCGGGAGATCCTTCGAGCCAGCATCTGCGAAGGCAAATGCGCTTTGCATCAGACCATGCGCTCGGGAAAGCCGGTGCTCGGGAAGAACGTGGCAATTCTCGATGCGTCGGGAACCAGGAGATCCATCAGCATCACCACGGCCATCCTGCAAGACCGCAGTGGTGAGATCCTGGGCGGGGTGGAGACATTCCGCGACCTTACGATGATCGACACCCTTCGCAAGGAAATCGAGCGGGAGTACAGCTTCGAGGACATCATCAGCCGCAGCCATTGCATGCGCAAGCTTTTCGATATTCTTCCTGATGTTGCCCGCTCAGGCAGCACCGTCCTCCTGGAAGGGGAAAGCGGCACGGGGAAGGAACTGTTCGCGCGCGCTCTGCACTCCCTCAGCATGCGGAAGAAAAAGCCGTTTGTCGCCGTGAACTGCGCGGCCCTTCCCGACACTCTGCTCGAGTCGGAATTGTTCGGCCACAGGGCAGGCGCCTTTACGGATGCACGAACAGACGCCCCCGGCCGTTTTGCCCGTGCGGAGGGAGGGACGCTCTTTCTTGACGAAATTGGCGACGTCTCCCCTGCCCTGCAGGTTCGTCTGCTGCGGGTTCTTCAGGAGCGCTCCTACGAACCGCTTGGCTCCACGGAGCCCGTCAGCGCGGACGTAAGGATAATCGCGGCAACGAACAAGAACCTGCAAGGGTTGGTTCGGGCAGGGACTTTCCGGGAGGATCTCTTCTATAGAATAAACGTCGTGTGCCTGTCACTTCCCCCCTTGCGCGACCGCATGGAGGACATCCCTCTTCTCGTCGAGCATTTCATTGCAAAGCTGAACCACATACAAGATCGCGATGTTGCCGGGATGACCGACGAAGCCATGTCGTGCCTGATGGCGTACAATTTCCCGGGAAATGTCCGGGAGCTCGAGAATATCATCGAGCGGGCATTCATCCTCTGCAGAAGCGGAGAGATCGACTGGCACCATCTGCCTGAACCGCTACGCGGCGAAAGTCGGGAGCACGAGCCGCGCCAGCAGGGCAGCTACCGGAGCTTCCGTCAGTCGGAGGCTGCGTTCATCATGAACGCGCTCAAGCGCAACGGCTGGAACAGGGCCAGGACCGCGGGGGAGCTTGGCATGCACAAGTCGACCCTGTTTCGCAAGATGAAGGCTCTCGGCATCCACAACTCGTAGCATTCCTGCAATCTCCGCGCTACGGAAAGAGTGCAGAAATGCATCCTATGAGATTTCATTTCGAATAGCCGTAGCCTAATATCAATCAGCATAACGAATTGAACACGACCTCCGTTTTCCTCCTTCCTGGCATGCTTCATGCATTAATACCTACTGGATGAGCCGAACAGCGATAGCCGCCTGGCAGGGGCGCGTTGCAACCACGCTCGATTTTGCCAGGACGCTGCTCCTCGTCGACGTCATCAACGGGAAAGTGACGGCAAGAAGGGAGGTCAGGCTTGCCGAAGCATCTCCGCAAGCCATCGCCCTCAGGCTTGAGATGGCAGGCGCGTGCGGGGTGATCTGCGGCGCGATATCTGTGCCGGTCCGGCGCGCCGTGGAGGCGCGAGGCATTCAGGTCATCCCGCTCATTCATGGTGACATCGAGGAAGTCATCTGCGGATACCTGAAAGGCACGCTCAAGGATGAGAGATTTCATATGGCGGGAGGCAATCAATGCGCCCATTAAGCTTCGTGCAAAGCCTGCGCTTCACGGTCCTTATTGATGATTCGCCGGGAACGGCCGGCCTGAAGGCCGAGCACGGCCTTTCCGTCTGGATCGAAGCGGATCATTTCCGAGTGCTCTTCGACACGGGGCAGAGCGCGGCCGCGTTGGAGAATGCGCGGCGGCTCGGCCTCGAACCCGCTGAAATCGACGCAGTGGCAATCAGCCACGGACATGACGACCACACCGGAGGGATGCAGGCCACACTGGCGGCATGCCAGAAGGCTGATCTCTTTCTGCATCCCACCGCGTTGAGGGAGCGGTACTCCCAGTCGGCGGACGGCACGGTTCGGGCGGCGGGATTCCCGCTTGGCGCAGGGGAGCTTTTCGCAACTCGCAAGGAATACGTCCACTGGACAAATTCCGTGACCCACCTCCAGCCCGCGATTTTCTTGACGGGAGAGATCCCCGGAGCATTCCCACCGAGACGCCTGCCGGCCGGTTCTTTCTCGACGCGGAATGCAGAACACCTGATCCGCTTCTGGATGACCAGGCGCTGGCTTTCGAAACAGCCGACGGGGTGGTCGTCTTTCTTGGCTGCTCTCATGCAGGAGTCTACAACACGGTGGCGTGCGCCCTGAGCGCCTCCCGGACGGGACGGCTGCGAGCCATCGTCGGAGGCATGCATCTTTCGAAGGCTTCGCCCGAGGCGGTTGCCCTCCTTGCTGACGGGATTGAGAAGCTCCATCCACGGCTGATCTGTCCGTGCCACTGCACCGGGGACGCCGCGCGGGAATACCTGAATGGACGATTTCCCGGCGCATTTCGGGAAGTGGGCACGGGATCCACGCTGACGCTCAACGGGGGCTCATAGACGTCGGCGGTGATCGACTCCTTGGAATAAGCAAAAGTTCTTATATAGCCATTGCAATACAGAGCAAATGAGGCTATAGTCAAGGCATCAACCTCCCAGAATGTCTTTAGCCAAAAACCCATCCGGGCGTCCTTGTGCGCCGCGCGGTCCTGAAGGGGGAAATCTGTGTCGAAGCTGAAGGAGTTGGATGTCACTGCCCTCGCCTCTTTGCAGGGCATTGGCGGTCTGCGGGTGAACCTGAGCGAGAGGGAACGTCACCTGTACGAGAGCGATATCTCCGAGCTTCCCTCCATGCCAAAGCTCCTTGTCGGGCGGACCGTGCCCTCTGCCATCGTGCAGCCGACAAGCGAGGATGAAGTGGTGGCAGTCGTGGAATGGTCCGCCAGAAACGGCGTCAAGGTTGTGCCGCGCGCGGCTGCAACCTCAGGGTACGGCGGCGTTGTGCCCTCTGACGGGGCCGTGGTTGTGGAGCTCATCCATCTCGACCGGATCATCTCAGTGGATGAGGAGCGCATGACAGCGACGGTGGAGCCCGGCATCGTCTGGAAGCACCTGGCCTTCCAGCTATCCTTCCGCGGTCTTGCCCCGCGCATGGTCCCCACGAGCGCTCCCGGCGCCACCGTGGGCGGCTGGCTTGCACAGGGCGGAGGCGGCTTCGGAAGCTACCAGTACGGCTGGTTCGAGCAGAACGTGGAGTCGGCGACGCTTGTCAATCCAGACGGATCGCGGCGCCTGCTGACGGGTCGTGACCTGGCCCTGGTAGGCGGGGCAATGGGGACCACGGGCATTATTACTACTCTGACCATTCGTCTGCGCAGGAATGAAGCGGACCGTGTCTTTGCCATCGAGGCAATCTCGATCTCCAAGATACATGAGATCATCGTACAGGCACAAAAGCAGGCGCTTCCCCTCTGGCACGTCGGCTTCTTCAATCCCACGGCTGCCCGGCTGAAGAACATGGTGCCGGCGCGGACGCACCACGGAGTGCCCCACCCGCGCCCCGTGCTGCCCGAATCCTACATCATGATGATTGCCTGTCCGGAGTCCCGGGCCGCCGAAGTGGAGCCCCAGCTGAAGGCCATTGTCTCCGCCGCGGGGGCTTCCTGGCTGCCGGACTGGATGCGCGACCACGAGTGGCAGGACCGGTTCAATCCCATGAAGGCAAAGCGGCTCGGTCCCTCCATCGTCCCGGCCGAGGTGATCATCCCTCTCTCCTCCCTTTCCACTTTCTTCAACCGCCTGGACGCGTTCATCCGGCCGCCGGTCGTGGTGGAGGCCACCGTGGTCAAGGGCGAGGAGGTCATCCTTCTCTGCATCATCCCGCACGACCGCAGGAAGCTCACCTTCAATCTGGCCTTCATGCTTTCCCTGAGCATCCTCAGGCTGGCAAAGCGCCTTGGCGGCCGTGCCTACGCCTCGGGCCTCTTCCTTGGCCAGGAGGCGCGGGCGGTCCATGGCATGCGGCTGAAGCTGTGGCAGGATCACAAGCGGAACAAGGACGATCGCGACCTGTTCAACCCGGGCAAGCTCTCCGGCATCTGGCTCATGAAGATCGTCATCACCCTGGCGCTATGGTTCGAGCCGATCGTGAGAATCATGGGCAACATGGTCCGGCCGCGGCTTGCAGAAGTCTGGAAGCCACGGGCAGGTATTCCCGGGGATATCATCTGGTATGCCTATGCCTGCGCCGGGTGCGGCTATTGCCGCCAGGTCTGCACCCTGTATGACGGCAAGGGTTGGGAGTCCGCAAGCCCGCGCGGCAAATGGGCTTTCATCCGCAGGGTGGCAGAGGGCAAGGACCGGTTCGACCAGGAAGTGACGGACTCCTTCCTCATGTGCACCACCTGCGAGCGCTGCGACTTCGAGTGCCAGCTTGACCTTCCTATCGAGCCCTCCTGGGCCGTCATGCGCGGAGAGCTTGTCAACACGGGAAAGCAGATGACGTTCCCGGCCATCGAGCTCATGGCAGCAAGCGCACGCAAGGAGAAGAACATCTGGGCCAGCTTCGCGGCTGACCGCGACAAATGGATCCCGGAAGACCTCAAGGCAGAGATCAAAGACAATGCGGAGGTGGCCTACTTTGCCGGGTGCACCGCCTCCTTTGTTGAGCCGGATATCGCCGTCGGGTCAGCGCGCCTCCTTTCGGCCGCGGGGGTGGAGTTCACCACCCTCGGCAAGGACGAGGCATGCTGCGGCATCCCAATGCTGGTTTCCGGCCGTTGGGACGTGTTCGAGGAGATCCTCAGGCACAACATCTCCAAGATGAAGGAGAAGGGGGTCAAGACGGTCGTCGCCTCCTGCCCCGCCTGCTGGCTCGCCTGGAAGACCTACTACCCGCAGTGGGCGAAGAAGCTCGGCATTGAGTACGATATCGAGGCAAAACACTACTCAGAGATCGTTGAGGAGAAGCTCGATTCCGGTGAATTGAAGTTCACGCACTCCGTGGACATGAAGGTCACCTTCCATGATTCCTGCCACATTGGCCGGGCAGGCGGCGTTTACGAGCCGCCGCGGAAAATGCTCGAGGCCATCCCCGGCATCGAGCTGGTTGAGATGGCTCATAACCGGGAGAACGCCTTGTGCTGCGGCTCCGTGCTGACGCGCGTCAGTGAGCCCGAGCCGACGTCGAACCTCCTGGGCAAGCGCAAGCTGCAGGAAGCCATCGATACCGGGGCAGACGCGCTTGTGGCCCTGTGCCCCTGCTGCGAGTTCCAGATGCGCGTCTCCGCGGACGTGAACCACCAGAAGATGCCGGTCAAGGATTTGGCGTCGCTTGCAGCCAAGGGGCTCGGCATCGAGCTGCCGGATCCCACGGATTACGCCCTGGAGATGTGGGGCGTGTTCGACAAGGTCATCACGCTCATGAAGACGGAAAACCTGGCCAAGCTCCTGACCATGCTCATCCCGAGCATGATCGAGGCGCTTCCCTTGCCGCTGCGCGCAATGATGCAGATGGCCAGGGTGCCCGGCCTGGACAGGCTCATGGCGGCAATGATGCCGGGCATGATGCCGCTCCTGATGCCCATCCTCATGCCAAGGGTCATGCCCGACATGCTTGCCGAGGTGGAGAAGATGATCGCCATGCCCGAGCACATGCGCAAACAGATGCCGGATCTCATGCCCAGGACCATGGACCGCATGATGCCCCACGTCCTGCCGGAGATTGCCCGACTGGTGACCCCGGCAATGATCGGCTACATCAAGACCGGCAAGCTGCCTGAGACGGCAATCTTCTAATGGGGAGGAGGAGCGCATGCTGACGGGTTATCTGCCTTTTCTCATATTCCTGGCGGGCGGGTTCCTTTTTGCCCTGATTGTAATGGTGACCAACTGGCTGCTGCGCCCGCGGCACGGCGGCAGGGAGAAGGAACGCACCTACGAGTGCGGGCTGGATACCGAAGGGCCCACCTGGATCCAGTTCAGGATCGGATACTACCTCTCCGCTCTCGTGTTCGTCATCTTCGACGTGGAAACGGCCTTTCTGTATCCCTGGGCGCTGACATTCAAGTCCGTCGGGATGGCTCCTTTTGCCGAGATGGCAATTTTCATCGGAGTGCTGGCCATGGGAATCTGGTACGCGTGGCGCAGGGGAGCTTTCGAATGGACGTAGCAGAGAGAGACGTCGAGGAGCTGAAGAACAATGCCATCTACGTGGCATTTTCTTCAGTGGAGATGGCATTGGACTTCTGCAGGTCGAACTCCCTGTGGCCCGTGTCATTCGGGCTTGCCTGCTGCTCCATAGAGATGATGGCGGCAGGTGGGGCGCGCTATGACATTTCGCGCTTCGGCTTCGAGGTCTTCCGTCCATCACCGCGGCAGGCGGACGTCATGATCGTGGCAGGCACGTTGACGGACAAGATGGCGCCTGTGCTGAAGCGCCTCTACGAGCAGATGCCGGATCCGAAATACGTGATTGCAATGGGGGGCTGCGCGATTTCCGGCGGACCGTTTGCAGATTCCTACTCCGTAGTCAAAGGCGTGGACAAGATTGTTCCCGTGGACGTGTACCTCCCAGGCTGCCCTCCGCGGCCGGAGGCGTTGATCGACGCATTCCTCAAGCTGCGCGCCAGGCTAAGAAGTCCGGCACTGTCGAAGGCGAAGTTCCATGCGTGATTCTGCAGTTCTTCTCAAAGCCATTGGACGTGAAACAAGAGGGGCCGGCCGCGAGGCGCTGGTTCAGGCCTCTGAGCTCATCGGGGTTCTGTCCGCCCTCAAACGGCTGGGTGACTTCATGCTCCTGGACATCGACGCGGTTGATCATCACGAAGCCTTCGAAGTGGCCTACCGGCTTCTCGACCGAGCCGGTGAAGGGGCGGTAGGCGTGTTCACGGTCAAGGTCCACGCGGACAAGGCTGACCCGCGGCTTCCTTCCGTGGTCGGTGTCTGGAAAGCCGCTGACGTCCTGGAGCGCGAGGTATGGGACCTCATGGGTGTGCGATTTGACGGCCGGGAAGGCCTGAAACGCATCCTGTGCAAGGACGATTTCGAAGGCCATCCGCTGCGCAAGGACTTCATTGTCCAGCCGGCGCCCCGCTTTGAGGACAGCCCGGGAGAAGCCCGCACATGAGTGACAGCGCCATCAACTTTTCCGAGGTCCCTGGCTTCGACGCCCTGGAGACCGAGGAGTTTGTCCTCAACCTTGGCCCTCAGCACCCCAGCACGCATGGCGTCTTTCGCGCCCGGCTGCGCCTCAACGGTGAGACCATCGTTTCGTGTGAGAACATCATCGGCTACCTGCATCGCGGCATGGAAAAGCTCGCCGAGTCGCGGACCTACGCGCAGTTCGCGTCCTTTACGGCGCGGTTCGACTATCTGGCCGGTGCGCTCAACACATGGGGGTACGCCCTTGCCGTGGAGAAGCTCGGCGGCGTCGAAGTTCCCGAGCGGGCCGAGTACCTGCGCGTGATCGTTGCCGAGCTGCAGCGCATTGCCAGCCATCTCGTGATGCTGGCCAGCATGGTCATCGACCTGAACGCCGTCACCGGCTGGATGTACGCCTTCACCGCGCGGGAGGGAATCCTGGATCTCCTGGAAGCGGTGTCCGGGTCGCGCATGATGATCAATTACATCGTGGCCGGCGGCGTCTCGGAAGACCTGCCCGAGGAGTTCGAATCAAAAGTAAGAAAGACTTTCAATGAGCTGCGCTCGCGCCTGGATGACTTCCAGCTCCTGGTCTCGGGCAACGAGATATTCCTCGGACGCACGAAGGGGATTGGCGTGATCGAATCCGGCCAGGCCCTGGAGTACGGCATGACGGGCCCCAACCTGCGCTCCTGCGGCGTGGGCCTCGACCTGCGCAAGGATGCTCCCTACGGGATCTATCCCCGCCTGGACTTCGAGGTTCCCGTGCTGCGGGGCGGTGACTGCTTTGACCGTTACTCCATCCGGCTCCGGGAGATCCTGCAGAGTGTCAGCATCGTCGAACAGGCTTTAGGCGCCCTTCCCTCAGGCCCGGTTCGAACAAAGCTGCGAAAGGTCTGGAAGCCCCCGGCGGGGGAGGTGTTCGGACAGATTGAAAGCGCGCGCGGCATCCAGGGGTATCACATCGTGAGCGACGGAAGCACGAAGCCGTACCGCATGCACCTCCGTTCGCCGTCATTTGTCAACATCGGCATCCTGCCCGAGCTGGCGCCAGGGCTGACCATCCAGGATTTCGTGGCAACGCTGGCCTCGCTGGACATCGTCCTGGGCGAGATCGACAGGTAGGTTGCGCGCATGCAGACCTTGAACGACCTTTTCCTGATCGTGGCGGCTTTCCTGCGCGGGCTCATGGGATCCCTGGGTTTCCCCGCGCTCCTGTCGGATGCGGTCATGGGCCTCATCTCCTTTGTCGCGGTGGCAGCGCTTGTCATGGTCAACATCATCCTCATTCTCTGGGTGGACAGACGGGCGGCGAGCTTCTTCCAGGAGCGCCTCGGTCCCGAACCGCGTGGGGCCGTTCGGTCTCCTGCAATCCGTCAATGACGCAGTCAAGCTGATCGGCAAGGAATCCATCATGCCCAGGGCTGCGGACAAGCGCGTGTACAAGCTCGCGCCCCTTCTCGTCTTCACGGTTGCCATGGTGCTCTACGGGCTGCTTTCCTTCGGGAAGGGCATGTCGCCGGTGAACCTGAACGCAGGCCTTCTCTTTTTCATCGCCCTGTCATCCACGTCGACCATTGCCATCCTGATGGCCGGCTGGGGTTCCAACAACAAGTATTCGCTCCTCGGGGGAATGCGCACGGTGGCGCAGGTGATCAGCTACGAGATCCCGCTGGCCTTCTCCATGCTGGGAGTCGTGATGCTTTCCGGCTCCATGAATCTCGGGCAGATTTCCGCGGCGCAGCACGGGCTCTGGTTCGTCTTCCTCCAGCCCGTGGCATTCTTCGTGTTCATGGTGTCGGCCCTTGCCGAGCTGACCCGGTCCCCCTTCGACATGACGGAGGCGGAGCAGGAGATCGTTGCCGGCTACCACACCGAGTACTCGGGGATGCGGTTCGCGCTTTTCTTCATGGCGGAGTACGCCAACCTCTTCAGCGTGGCCGCCCTCGGGGCCACTCTGTTTCTTGGCGGCTGGCAAGGGCCCATCCTGCCCGGGCTATCTCTGGTTCATCGGGAAGACCTGGGCCATGATCCTCCTGATCCTCTGGCTCCGCTGGACGTTCCCGCGCGCGCGGATCGACAAGATGATGAAGTTCAGCTGGAAGTTCCTCATCCCGCTCTCCATCCTGAACATCCTCATGACCGGTGTCGGCATCAAGCTCTACCAGTACATGACGAGGTGATCAGCGTGTTTGGCATTGGATTGGCACAAGGTCTCTTTACCACGGCGAAGCGTTTCCTCATGAAGAAGGTGACGCAGCAGTATCCGGAGGAGCTGCCTGATCTCCCGGTGAGAAGCAAGGGTTCCTTCGGCTTCGACGTGGACGCCTGCACTTCCTGCGGGCTCTGCTCGGACGCCTGTCCCAACGGGGTCATCCGCGTGGAGTACTTCCTGGGGGAGAGGAACAGGCGGCAGCTGAAGCGGTACAGCATGGATCTCGGCTACTGCCTGTTCTGCGGTTTGTGCGTCGAGGCGTGCCCCAAGAGCGCAATCTTTTTCAAGGCGGACTTCGACCTCGCATGCTACAGAAAGGATGACGCGGTCTTCACCTGGAGGGGGAGCGTTTACCCGCCTCCGCAGCTCCCCACTCCGGCCGCGCCTGAAAGCGGAGGAGAGTAAGTCATGGTCCAGGGCATCCTTTTCTACGCATTCGCCGCAATCATTGTGCTTTCGGCCCTCGCCATGGTCATGTCGAGGAACCTGGTGCACAGCGCCCTCTTCATGGCTGCCGCCTTCCTCGGCATGGCCTTCATCTACCTCCTCCTGCAGGCTGACTACGTCGCGGTGGTCCAGATCCTGGTCTATGTCGGGGCGATCTCGGTGCTGTTTGTTTTCGGCATCATGCTTACCAAGCGCGCGCGCATGGAAGACACGAACCGGTTCAACCGCTATGGCTTCCTGGCGGTCCTCATCGGGGTCGGGCTTTTCGCCCTGCTGGCGCGCGCCATCGTGGTCTCCCACGCAGTTGCCGCGCAAACGTCCGCTCCCAGCGCGGACACGCCCTCGCGGCAACTGCCGCATCCGGCAGCGCGGTCTCGATCTCCGGCCTCCTCCTTGGCGACATGGCGCTGCCGCTTGAAGCCTCGGGCCTCATTCTTCTGGCCGCACTGACCGGGGCCATCGCAATCGGAAAGGGAACGAAAAAATCATCATGATTGGTTTGAGCCAGTATCTCATACTCTCCGCGCTGCTTTTCTGCATCGGCTTTCTTGGAGCCGTGGCGAAACGCAACGCGATTGCCGTCCTCATGGGCGTCGAGCTCATGCTCAACGCCGTGAACCTGAACTTGGTGGCCTTCGACCGGTTCGGGGCCCATTCGGCTCCCCTGGGGCAGGCATTCGCCATCTTCATCATCGCGGTGGCAGCGGCTGAAGTGGCCGTGGGGCTCGCGATCATCCTGACCCTGTACCGTCGCCGCGCGAGCACCACCGTGGACGACCTGGACGCGCTCAAGGGGTGATGATCATGATACCTTCGGCAATCGCCCTTGTGGCGGCACCGTTTGCGGCATTCGTGCTTATCGCCTTCGTGACACGGAAAGCCCCGACGCTGAGCGCCCTCATTGCCATCCTGGCAGGCGGGGCGTCTCTGGCGTTGTCTGTTGGAAACCTCGCCGGGGTGATCGGGGGAGCCGCAACAGCGGGAGCTGCAACTACGGGAGCCCTTCCGGGCGCCTTCTCGGGAGCCCACGCCTCCATCCCGTGGCTTTCCATTCCCTCCGTGGGTCGTTTCCGCGGCCTCGAGCTGGCCATGGGGGTCCTCGTGGACCCGCTCTCCGCCACGATGTGCGTCATTGTGAGCCTTGTCGCCTTCCTCGTCACCGTCTACTCCCTCGGCTACATGAAGGGTGACCCCGGCTTCTCACGCTACTTCGCCTACCTTTCTCTTTTCGCCTTCTCCATGCTGGGCCTCGTGGTGGCGGACAACTACTTCCAGACGTTCGTTTTCTGGGAGCTGGTCGGCCTCTCCTCCTACCTTCTCATTGGGTTCTGGTTCGAGAAGCCGTCCGCCGCGGACGCCAGCAGGAAGGCCTTCGTGACCAATCGATGGGCGGACTTCGGCTTCATGACCGGCATCCTTCTCCTGTTCTCCGTCTTCGGCACCTTTGATTTTGGCCAGCTTTCCACCGCCATCTCCGGCGCTCGGGGCAGCGCCGTGCTCGCGTTGATTGCCGGCCTCATCTTTGTTGGCCCTCTTGGCAAATCCGCGCAGTTCCCCTTCCACGTGTGGCTTCCCGACGCTATGGAGGGCCCCACCCCGGTGAGCGCGCTGATCCACGCGGCCACCATGGTGGCCGCAGGCGTGTACCTCATTGCGCGCGGCTTCGTGCTGTTTGCAAACGTGCCTGCGGTGATGGAGACCATGGCGTACGTCGGCGGCTTCACCGCGTTCTTTGCCGCATCAATCGCGCTCGTGCAGAAGGACATCAAGCGCATCCTGGCCTACTCCACGCTCAGCCAGTTGGGCTACATGTTCATGGCACTCGGCGTGGGCAGCATGAGCGCGGGCATGTTCCACCTGACCACCCACGCATTTTTCAAGGCCCTCCTCTTCCTGGGGGCAGGGAGCGTCATCCACGCCACGGGAGAGCAGGACATCTTCAAGATGGGCGGGCTCGGCGGGAAGATGAAGATCACCGCCGTGACGTTCGTCATCGGGGCCCTTGCGCTTTCCGGGGTGTTCCCGCTTGCCGGCTTCTGGAGCAAGGACGAGATCCTTCTTGCATCGCTCGCCTCGGGGCACATCGGGCTCTATGCCCTCGGTCTCGGTGTTGCCTTCATGACAGCGTTCTACATGTTCCGGCTCATTTTCACTGCTTTCGGCGGCAAGACCGCTGACGGATTACATGCTCATGAGTCCGGCCCCGCAATGACGGTTCCCCTTCTGATTCTTGCAGCTCTCACAATCGTGGCAGGCCTGACGGGCTCTCCCTGGTTCAAGGGCGCGTTCGGCTTCTCCTTCGGTTCCTTCATCTTCTTCGGAGAGCCGGAAGCCTCCCGGCTGGACCTCCTCACGGCAACAATCTCCACTGCCATGGCCGCCGGCGGCATCTTCCTGGCCTGGGTCGTCTACGGGCGCAGATTCATCAAGGCGGAGCGGCTTGCCGTGGCTTTCGGGCCCGTTTACCGGCTTCTCCAGAGGAAGTTCTTTATCGATGAGATTTACGGCTGGATTTTTTCGAAGGTCATGCTCGTTGTGGGAGTCGTCTTCGATTGGATTGACCACAAAATCATCGACGGCTTTTTTGACGGAACCGGCGCCGCCACAAGAGCGGCCGGCAGAAAGCTGCGCCTGACGGAGTCCGGCAAGCTGCAAGCCTACGCCCTGATCATCTTCGCTGCCATCGTCATCGCCGTGGTTGTGATCTCCACCGGTGTGCTGGGAGGTATTCTCAATTGAACCAGATCCATCTGCTCCCGGCAATCATCCTTTCCCCGTTCGTCGGCGCCTTTCTTCTCCTGTTCGTGCCGGAGGGACGCCGGGGCGTGATTCGCTCCATTGCGCTTCTCGCTTCCATCCTTTCCCTCGGCCTGACACTGGCCGCCATGATCCTGTACGACCGTGGCGTCGGCGGCATGCAGTTCGTCGAACGCATCACCTGGGTGGAAAGTCTCGGCATCCATCTCGATTTCGGCGCGGACGGCCTGAGCCTCCCGCTCGTCCTCTTGACTTCCATCATCCTGTTTGCCGGCGTCTTTGTGACCTGGCGCCTTGAGACCCGGTCCCAGGAGTTCTTCATCTACACTCTTGTCCTTGTCGGCGGGGTGTTCGGCGTCTTCCTGTCCATGGATCTTCTCGTTCTCTTCATGTTCATCGAGATAGCGGTGATCCCGAAGTACATCCTCATCAGCGTCTGGGGGAGCACGCGAAAAGAATACGCGGCAATGAAGTATACGATGTATCTCCTGTCCGGTTCGGCGCTGGCCCTCATCGCCATTCTTGCCATCTACGCCTACGCGCACAATCCAGCGCATGGCGTGGGCGCTTGGACCTTTGATCTGGCTTCACTCTCGGCAATCCATTTCGACGCAGGCTTCCAGAAGCTCGTGTTCTTTCTCCTGCTGGCGGGCTTCGGCGTGCTCGTGCCACTCTTCCCGCTCCATCGCTGGACCCCGGACGGCCACTCCGCCGCGCCCACGGCCATCTCGATGCTTCTTGCCGGGGTCATCATGAAGCTCGGCGGCTACGCCCTGATACGCGTCGGCATCGGGCTTTTCCCCGAGGGCGCGGCTTTCTGGGCCCCCACCATCGCCGTGCTTGCCGCGGTGAACGCCGTGTACATCGCGTTTGTGGCAATGGTGCAGAAAGACCTGAAGTTCGTGGTCGCCAACTCGTCCATCAGCCACATGGGCTTTGTCCTTATCGGGATCGCTTCCCTGACCTCCGCTTCCATTGACGGGGCGGTGGCGCAGATGTTCGCCCACGGAATCATGGCGGCCCTCTTCTTCGCCATTGTCGGCCTCGTCTATGACAAGGCCCATACCCGCGTCATCGATGATTTCGGAGGGCTTGCGCACCAGATGCCCAGGGTGGCCGCCGCTTTCCTGATTGCGGGACTCGCCTCCCTGGGCCTCCCCGGCATGTTCAACTTTGTTGCCGAGTTCACCGTATTCTCCGGGGGAATCCAGGCGTTCCCCGTCACCACGGTCATCTCGATCTTTGCCGTTGTCCTGACCGCGATCTACGTCCTCTGGGTGTTCCAGCGCATGTTCTTCGGTCCGCGCAACCCGAAGTGGGACCATCTCAAGGATGCCCGCGGCGTGGAGTTGGTGCCCATCGTCGTGCTGGCGGCCGTCCTGATCGGTTTCGGCCTCTACCCGCGGGCGATTATGGACATGATCACCGGCGGCATCCTCCCCTTCGCGCAGCGCGTGGCGGCCGTCCAGGTCGGAGGAGCGTACTGATGGACTTTTCAGCCATACGCATCGAGATGGTTGCGGCCCTGATTGCGCTCGGACTCCTTGCCTTCGGTCTGCTCATCCCCCGGGGCAGGCGGGACATGACGGGCTCTCTGGCGGCGCTTGCGTTCCTGGGCTTGCTGGCGCTGACCTTCCTCGCGCCTGGCCAGGGCGCCTCGTTCTCCGGCGGGCGCTACCTCAACGACTCACTGTCGCTCTTCTTCAAGCAGGTATTCATTGCCGCGGCGTTCCTCGTGTCCCTGATGTCGCTGCGGTTCACCTCCAGCCTCATGGAGTTCCGCAGTGAGTTCTTCGCGCTCCTCGCCTTCGCCCTTGTCGGGATGATGATGCTGGGTTCCTCGAACGACTTCCTGAGCCTCTATATCGGGCTGGAGCTCATGACGCTGCCCCTGGTTGTCCTCACGGCCTTTGACAAGGCAAGCGGCAAATCGACGGAGGCGGGAGCGAAATATCTCCTCCTGAGCGCCATCTCTTCCGCGGTGCTCCTTTTCGGACTGAGTCTCCTCTTCGGCTCTGCCGGGAGCCTTACCTACTCGGAGGTGATGCCGGCTCTTGCCGCGAATGCCGCTGATCCCCTTGTGGTGATCGGCGCGATCATGGTTCTTGCGGGATTCTCCTTCAAAATCGCGGCTGTGCCCTTCCACATGTGGTCGCCGGACATCTACCAGGGCGCCCCCGCCTCCGTGGCCGCTTTCCTGGCAGTAGGCTCCAAGGCTGCGGGCTTTGCCGCCCTTATCCGGCTCCTCCTGTTCGCCCTTCCGTCAAGCGGCCCCGGCTTCCCGCTCCTTGTCATCTCCCTCTCGGTGCTCTCCATGGTGGTCGGGAACCTCATTGCCCTGGCCCAGACGAGCATGAAACGGCTTCTTGCGTACTCCAGCATTGCGCATGCCGGCTACATGCTCCTGGGCCTCGTTGCATTTTCACGGGCCGGGATTGGAGCGCTTCTCTTCTATATAATTGTCTATCTTTTCGCCAACGTCGGGATCTTTGCTGCCATCTCCGCCTTTGGCGAGGCCGGAGGCACGGACGAGATTGCGTCTCTCAAGGGCATGTGGAAGCGCTCGCCGTTCATGGCGGCAAGCCTGCTCGTATGCCTCCTCTCCCTTGCGGGTATACCGCCCGCTGCAGGCTTTATGGGAAAGCTCTACCTCCTTGCGGAGGTCGCGAAGCAGGGCAGGTTGTGGCTCGCGGCGGTCGCTCTGGTCATGAGCGTCGTGTCGATCTCCTATTACCTCCTGGTCATCAAAAGGCTCGTCATGGAAAAATCGGAGGACGAATCGCGCCTGCGCGTTCCCCTTGCCCACAAGGCCATCATGGCGGTTTCCGTCCTGGTCACCGTAGGCATGGGAGTTTTCCCGGGGCCGATAACTGCGTGGACCCAGGCAATCGCGGGCACAGTCTTCAAGTAAGGGACGCCGTTTGGTCTCTGCGCCGCTGCGGCTTACGCCGGCTCCCTGGCCATGACCTCGCTTAAGCGTCCGCCAGCACTTCGTTTTCCCGTTCGCGGAAATAGCGGGCAGTCTGAAAAACAAGCTCATCCAGCGCTCGAGGATCAGGATTCCCGTACATCGCGGGATACGGATCTCCCCCCGGCCCCAGGGGCTCGGGAGTGACGAACCGGCCATCCTCGTTGAACCCGATCAGGTACAGAGCGCGGATGATGGTGTCCAAGTCGATGGAACCGAGCCCCAAGGCGGCGCGGTTGGAGTCCGCCAGGTGGAGATTCACCAGCATCTCTGCGGCGTCCACGATGGCCTCCCCGATATGGCTCTCCTCCGCCTGCATGTGATAGACGTCACCGTTGATGTGCTTCACCCCAGGATGACTCACAGCCGCTATGTACGCCTTTGCGTCCGCGACCGAGTGGACAAAGCTCACCTCCGCGGACCTGATGGGCTCGATGGCTGCCTTGACTTTATGCTTCACGAACAGGTCCGCGACCAGGCGGAGCGTTTCCACGCTTCGCGCCAGCTCGGAGGAATCGTACGCATGAGGCCTGCCAACCGCTCCGGGCACCACGAGGATGTAGCTGGCGCCCACCTCGGCCGCAAACGGCACCTCGCGTTCCAGGTAGTCGATGGCAGCCTGCCGCTGCGCGGCCCGGTTGCTGGACAGGTCGTTGTCCTCGGAGAACATGCCGCAGATCCCACCAACTGAAATCCCGTGATCCCGCAGAACTTTCAGGGTCTCGGACGGCCTGTACCCCAGCGACGGACCGTAGTGGTTCCCGTGCAGCTCGATGAACGTTATGCCTGCCCGCGAGAGCCGTGCCGCCGATGCGGCGAGCGGCTCGATGCCGAAGCCCCAGTTGCTCCAGGAAAGGGCGAGCCTTCGCGAGAGCTTCTCAGGGTGCTTCTTCTTCAGATCCAGGAACGCCTGGCGGATCTTCTCGGATTTCTGCTCGAAGGCCTGCTTCTTCATGGCATGCCTCAGCCCACCACCAGATCAGGGTTGCCGGGACCGAAGTGCTTGAGCATGACGATGGGGTCGGTGTGCGACGGGTTGGTGATGACCACGCCGTCCTTCGCGGCGCTTTCCGTCACGAAGAACTCATCCATCGTCAGCTGGCCAAACCTGATGAGAGTCGGGGTTTCGATGTTCCAGACTCCCATGGTCCCGTGTCCCTGGAGCATGATCATGCCGTACGCGCCGCTGTCCCGGATGGTGACAGTCTTCCCGGGGAGCACGGTGAGCTCTTGTGCGCTGAACTCCGTGGACTTATACGTCACCCAGTTCTCGATGTATCCTTCCGCCTCCATCTGCTTCACCGGCTTGACCGGCTTTGGCGCCATGAAGTGGTGGGCGACAAAGGAGGGATCCACGTTCGCCTCCCAGTCCAGGATTTCGATCATGTAGTCCACGTTTCCAGCCTTGTCCGGCGGCGTGTTCTTCCACAGAAGCTCTTCGGAGATGATGGCGTCCCCGGTGAGGGACTGGTACATGGCGAAGATGTCAGACGCCTTCTGCGGCTCATACGTGCACAGGCTGCCGGGGGCATGAAGGACTCCCGCGGGAACGTCCCAGCCCGTCCCCGGCTCCAGGCGCGCAGCCAGGGACAGGCTCGTGATCTTGTTGTCCCCGTGGGAGAAGTTTCGGATGCACTCGGCCACCTGGTCCTTTGTCGTTCCGGGCCGCAAGCCGAAGAAGGTGTACGGATAGTCTGCCCCGTAGTTGTTGTTCTGAATGGGGAAATAATACGATTCGGGCTTTCCGCTCTGATGAACGAGCTTCGCGTGCTGGTCCCTGTGATGCACGTGGTGGGGGAGCGCTCCTTTGTTGTCGAAGAACTTGGAGTACATGGGCCAAGCCTTGTCTTTGTTCCAGATCCGCTCCCCGATGATTGCGCCTTTCAGCTCGGCCACGGCGTCGCGAAGCGTGACCTTTTCCGTCCTGCCGCCGTCCTCCAGGACAACGAAGGACAGGCCCTCGTTCGGGCTCGTCTTGGGGCCGTTGTCCGCCGGCGTGGTGGAGGAGAACCACCGTTCGTCGATGCCCCCGCGCTCGCCGCCATACGCATAGTAGTCCGCAGGGTGCAGCTTGATTCTTCTGCCGGGGACGCAGAACGAGCGAGGCACCCAGTTCGGCGCAAGGCGCAGGATCCCCTTGCCCTGCTCCAAAGCCTTCTCAACAGTCGAACGCACAGACATGGAAAACCTCCTCTGGAAACCTTAGGCCTGTTCCTGGCGCAGCCTGTCGAGGAGGACAGCGCCAATAATGATGAGTCCTTTGACGACGAGCTGGAAGAAGGGCGATATACCCAGCAGGTTCATGCCGTTGTTGATCACTCCGATCAGAAGCGCCCCGATGAGGGTGCCCCACACGCCGCCGCGTCCACCCATGAGGCTCGTCCCGCCGATGACCACGGCTGCAATGACGTCAAGCTCGTACCCGGTGCCCGCCACCGGCTCCGCGGAGTTCAACCGCGAGGTGAGAATGAGGGCGCTGATGGCGGAGGTGAAGCCGGAGATCATGTAGACGATGGTCTTGTAGAAGTTTGCATTGATGCCGGAGAGCTTCACGGTCTCCTCGTTGCCGCCGATGGCGTACGTGTAGCGGCCCAGCCTCGTCTGCGTGAGGATGAGCCAGGCCGCCACGGTTGTCAGAATGAACATGATGATGGGGAAGGGAATTGCAAGCAGGTCACCCCCGCCAATGAAGCGAAACGACGGCGCGAAGCCGCTGATGGGATAGCCGTTCGTGTAGATGAGGGTGAGGCCGCGCGCAATGCTCATCATGCCAAGAGTCACGACGAACGGCGTGATGCGGCCCAGGGTCACGAGAGCTCCGTTCACCAGGCCGCATCCAAGGCCGATTGCCAGCGTGATGATGATGGCCGGTCCAAGGCCGAGGCCGGCCTTGATGGAGCCCGCCGCGATTGCTCCGGCGATTGCGAGGATGGACCCCACGGAAAGGTCAATCCCCGCCGTGAGGATGACGAACGTCATCCCGATTGCCATGATCCCGTAGATCGAGCTCTGCCGGATGACGTTCAGGACGTTCGTCACGGTGAGGAAGACCGGTGAGAGGATTGTCATGACGATGCAGATCAGAACGAACGCAATGAGGATTCCATAGGAACGCAGGATGTGGCGGACGTTGATCCTCATTCGAACACTCCTTTCGTCACGGCGCTCGTGACGGTGACGGCTTCTCCCCGAATCCCAGGGCGTAGCTCATCACTTCCTCTTCGGAGGCTTCCCCCCGCTGGAACTCTTTCACGATGCGGCCGCCATACACCACGGCGATGCGGTTCGGAACGTTCATGACCTCCAGGAGCTCCGAGGAGACCATGATGATGGCGGCCCCCTCCTTCGCGAGGTTTTCCATGAGCCTGTAGATCTCCACCTTGGCCCCGACGTCGATGCCTCGGGTTGGCTCGTCGAAGATGTACACGTCGCAACGGCGTACGAACCACTTCGACAGAACCACTTTCTGCTGATTCCCGCCGGAGAGGTTGCGAACCGTCTGGCGAAGGGACGGGGTCCTGATGCCAAGGCTGCTCACCATCTGACGGACAAGCCGGTCTGATCTCCCGCCATCGGATGAATCCCGCCCGGTGGTGCAAGTCGAAGATCGTGAGGGCAGAGTTGTCGAGAACGGAAAGCCCGAGGATGAGCCCCTGCCTCTTGCGTTCCTCGGGAATGAGGGCAATCCCGTGCCGCACGGCGTCCCGGGTGCGGCGGATTTTCACTTCCTTCCCTTTTATGAAGATCCTGCCCGCGTCTTTTCTTCGATACCCATAGATGAGCTGCATGATTTCCGTGCGTCCTGCGCCGACAAGGCCGGCGAAGCCGAGGACTTCCCCCTTGTGCACGCTGAAGGCAACATCGGAGCAGACCCCCTGTTTGCTCAGGCCCTCCACGCGAAGGATCTCCTCCGAGGAAGGGCTGCCGGCCTTCACGTATTGCTCGGTGAGCTGCCGTCCGACCATGGTGCGGATGATGTCGTCCACGGTCAGAGAGGAGAGCGGGGCGGTGATGATCTTCCGGCCGTCACGCAGCACCGTGACACGGTCCGCCACCTCGTGCAGCTCTTCGAGCCGGTGGGAGATGTAGGCAACGGACACCCCTCCCGCCTTCAAGTTGCGGATGATCTCGAAAAGCTTGCCCACCTCGCTTCCCGTGAGCGGCGCCGTCGGCTCATCCATCACGATGATGTCCGCCTTCAGGGACAGCGCCTTCGCGATCTCCACAACCTGCTGGTAAGCGGGTCCTATCCTGCTGACCTTCGTGCGGGGGTCCAGGGACAGGTTGAAGGGGGCCAGAAGCGCCTCGACCTCCCGGCGCATCCTGCGCCAGTCGATCAAGCCCCCGGGTCTGCGCGGCTCTCTGCCAAGGAGGATGTTTTCCGCCACGGAAAGGTAAGGAACGAGGTTCAGCTCCTGGTAGATCACGCTGACCCCTGCGTCGATCATTGCGCGCGGATCAGCGGCGGTGAGCTTCCTGCCTTTGAGCCATATCTCGCCTTCGTCCGCGCGATAGACGCCGGCGAGGATCTTCATCAGAGTGGATTTGCCCGCCCCGTTCTCACCGACCAGCGCGTGCACCTCCCCCCGCTGAAGCTCGAAGTCGACGCCGACGAGCGCGTTCACGCCGGGGAAGCTCTTGCTGATGCCCGCCATTCGCAGCAGTGTTTCCATCGTGCTTGTCCGCGCCAGGGAGGCCGACGCCCGTGGGCGCCGGCCTCTTCCGGCCGGCCCTTTTTATGGGGCCGATGTCACCGCCTGAGGCTGGATATAGATGACCTTCTGAGGCGGCATCGTCTTGTTCTTGATGTAATCCACCAGATAGTTGAGCGCCATGGACGCCTGCTTCCCAGGGAACTGGTCCACCGTGGCCCCGAGCTTGCCCTGCCTGATATAGCTGAATGCGTCAGGGGTGGCGTCATAGCCGGCCGTCACGACCTTCGACGGGTCCATGCCGGCTGCCGACATCGCTTCGATGGCGCCGATGATCTCTTCGTCGTTGGCGCCGAAGACCGCGTCGAACTTCGGGTTCGACTGCATGAGGTTTTCCATCGTGGTATTGGCCTTTGCGCGGTCGAAGTCTGCCGCCTGGCTCACGAGGATCTTCATGCCGGGGTTCTGCGCAATCACCTCGTCGAATCCCTTCTTGCGATCGATTGCCGGGGAGGCGCCGGGGGTCCCCTCCAGCTCGATGATGGTGCCGTGGCCGTTCAGCTTCTGCACGACGTACCGGGCGGCGGCCCTGCCGCCCTCCACGTTGTCGGCGCCGACGTGCACGAGCACCGCATCCGTGTTCGCCTTACGGTCCACCGTGACCACGGGTATCCCGGCCTTCACCGCCTCCTCGATGGCGGGAACAATGGAGTCGGTTGTCATGGGAGAGATGAGGATGCCGTTCACCTTCTGCGAAATGAAGCTCTCCACGGCCGCAGCCTGCTTTGCCGAGTCGTTCTGCGCATCCACGTAGATGACTTCGACGCCCAGCTTGGCTGCCATCTGGTCGAAGTCATGCTTCATGGTAACGAAGAACGGAAACTGCAGCCCAGGAAGCGTCAGCCCTATCCTGAGCATCCCGCTCGGCGCCGCCGCTTCCTTTGTCCCCCCTGCGAACACCGCAAGCGGGAGAACCATCAGGATGACCAAGAGAAGTGCCAGTTTTTTGCTCATGCTCGAAACCTCCTGCGCACCAGAAATGGGATTATTGATGCGGTGCAACGCACGCGCATGTCAGTATCCGCGATAGAACGTGCCGGGCGCTTACGCGCCTTTCCCCTGCGGTTTGAAAACCGAAACCGTGGCGTCTCCTTCCTTCCTCTGAAACGTCGTGGAATCCCGTACAACCAGATCAGGGGTGATGACGATCTTTTCCGTCCCTGCCCCGTCCCCGTTCTTCTGCCGCAGGAGCAGCTCGACGGCGCGTTCGCAAATCTCGGCGAACGGCTGCGTGACTGTGCTGAGCGACGGAGTGATCATCCGGGCAATGCTGATGTCGTCCATTCCAACCAGGGAGACCTCCCCGGGAACCGACTTGCCATGCTCCAGGAGGTATTTCAGCACCCCGACAGCCATGAGATCATTCTGCGCCCAGACCGCGGTGATATCGGGATGGGCGGCAAAGAGCCGCTGCGCGCCGAGGTATCCGGACTCGAACTTGAAGTCCCCCTCGAAGGTCCAGTCCGCGTCAACGCCGGTCTTGAAACGTGAGAGAGCCTCGTTCAGACCGGCAAGGCGCTCGCGGCAGAGAGAGATCTTGAGCGGTCCCGTGACGCATGCGATCTTGTGATGCCCCAAGGCGCCAAGGTGCTCTCCCACAAGACATCCGGCCCTGAGATTGTCCAGGACGACGCTCGCCACCTCCTCGCGCTCAACCGCACGGTCGATCACGACGACCGGGACGCCGGTGCGATTGATGAGCCTCATGACCCGGCTCTCATCAGAGACCCGCGAAAAAATGATCCCGTCCACGTTTCGCCGCAGAAGGTTGTCGATGAAGTTTTCTTCCAGATCGGGGTTGTTCTTGTGGTTTCCGACGATGAGGCCGAACCCGCGTTTGACGACGCTCTCCTCGATGTACTGGATGAAACTGGCGAAGGTGTGGTGCACGATTTCCGGCACTATCAGGCCGATCAGCATGCCGCTGCCTCTGCGAAGGCCCTTTGCCAGGAGATTCGGCTTGTAGCTGAGCGCCTTTATGGCGCCTTCGACCTTCAGGCGGGTGCTCTCATCAACGGGCAGCGACATGTTGAGCACACGGGAGACCGTGGACTCTGAGACTCCAGCAAGTTTGGCGACGTCCTTTATTGATGCCACGAAATTGCCCTATGAAATCGATTGCGCAATCGATATCATAAGAAACTGCCACTTGTCAAGGGGTGGAGTCGATGTCTGTAGTGTGGAGTCGATATCTTGCGCCGCCCTGATCCATGCTATAATGAGGCACCAAGCGATCGGGCAACCCCTCAAAGATCCGATGTTTGGGGCGGGCTATGGACGGAACAAAGTGAGAAAGCGGATTGTCGTTGGCATCCTCGTGTTTCTTTCTGCAACTGCACCCATGCATTCACAAGGTGTGGACTTGTTCGGCGTCGTGTCTGACGGGACGCCGCAAGAGATTCGAAACGCGATCAGCGATGGCGCGGATGTGAATGCGCAGGCGAGAGATGGCTGGACACCTCTGATGGATGCGGCCGGGAGCAACCGCGACCCCGAGGTCATCACGGCGCTTGTGAAGGCCGGCGCGGATATCAAGGCACGGGATCAGGACGGCGCCACCGCGCTCATGTACGCGGCCAAGTGGACCAAGAACCCTGAAGTGATTGCTTCTCTCCTGAACGCCGGCGCCGACCTCAAGGAACAGGACCAGGACGGCTGGACAGCGCTCATGTATGCTGCCGCATTCAACCAGAATCCCGAGGTGATCTCAACGCTCCTGGCAGCCAGCAACGACCCGAACGTTCGGGACAAGAACCGGGCAACCCCGTTGATGCACGCCGCCGAATACAACAGGAACCCGGAGGTGATCGAGGTGCTCCTCAGGGCCGGCGCTGGTCCGAGGGCCCAGGACTCGGAAGGCCGGACGCCTCTTATGTACGCCGCCTGGGGGGAGGGCGGATCCGCGGCAATCATCAAGCTGCTGAACGCTGGTGCGAATATCGCGGCTCGGGACCCGAACGGATGGACCGCACTCCTTTACGCGGCTGAGTTCAATCAGAGTCCTGACGTGGTCACAACGCTTTTGAAAGCAGGCGCAGACCCAAACGCTCGGGACACTGACGGCCGAACGCCCCTGATGTACGCGGCCGACAACCAGAACCCCGAGGTCATCGTCATACTCCTGAAAGCCGGCTCGGTTGCAAAGGCGGTGAGCAACGCAGGGAAAATGGCAATCGACTACGCCAGGGACAATGACCGTCTGCGAGGCACTGAGGCATACAGGAAACTCGAAGAAGCTTCACGGTGAGAAACCACGCAGCATCTCCGCGAACGGCAGCAACCCGATCCCGCACGCAATAAGCGACAACCGAGCACGTCCTTACTGGCAGAGGAAGAACGGCGCGCTGCGACCCACGGCGCCTGAGCACGGAGGAAAAAGGCATGGGGTTGAGGAAAAGGTTGGCATCTCAGTTCGGTGGTCCGAGCGGGACCCTGGGAAAGGCGGCCGGATTTATCATGTCGCACCGGACTTCTAATCTCGAGCGCATTGCTTGGGCGGTTTCTCTCCTGAACGTGCAACCGACGGATTGCGTCCTGGAAATCGGGTATGGACCGGGCGTCGGCATCCACATGCTGGGCCGGCTGGCGACGGGAGGCTTTGTATTTGGAGTCGACCATTCACCGCTGATGTTCGGGCAGGCCTCGCGGAGAAACCGTGACTTGATAAAGGCAGGCCGTGTCACATTGATGGTCGCTTCCGCGTCCCGCTTGCCGCTGCTTGATCGAGTTGTCGACAGGGTGCTCGACATCAACTCCTTTCAGTTCTGGAGTGATCAGGTTGCCGCGCTCACGAAGGTGCGCGAGCAAATGCGGCCCGGGGGGATCATCGCAATCGCGCATCAGCCCCGAAACCAGGGCGCCACGGAAGCGGACGCCATCAAGGCCGGGGAGAGGATATCCGAGCGTCTCATTGCGAGCGGTTTTCAGGAAGCTCGAGTCGAGCTCAAGCGCATGAAGCCAGTCCCCACCGTGTGCGTCATCGGGAAGGTCCCGGCGTGAATCGGCCGAGCGGGCGGACGTGCAGGGCTTCTGAACCCCCTTTCCTCCGGCAGCTCACGGGACTATAGTGACGGAACGGCGCTCCCGCCGCCGTGCACGTATGGTATCCAGCGACGACAGGCTCCTTCTATTCTGGAGCAACCCAAGCAAAGAGATCCCGCTGCGGCCGCACCGGCCGGAGCGGTACCCCCGGGAGGACGCTCGCCACTGGTATGACGAGGAGTATGCAGGCTGGGGCATCGACAAGCTTCCCATGCCGGAGTCTCCCTGCGACGGACCCCGCGGGAAGCGGATCGCCTTCCTCCAGCCTGGCGCCCATCCCTACCACGTCGTCTTCGCCGAAGGGCTTGCGCGGATCGCTCTGCGGGTGGGCGCCCGCCTTCAGACCTACACCGCGGCAATGACGGAGGAGAGCCAGGACCGCGAGGTCCAGCGCGCCATCGAAGACAGGCCGGATCTCGTCATCCTGGTCCCCATCAGCTCCACGGCCTGCACGCCCTGGGTCCGGGAGATGCATGCGCGCGGCGTGCCCGTGATCGTCAGCAACTTCATTCCCGAAGATGAGGCATACCGTTATATCATCTCCTGGTGCGGGCCGGATGACTGGGGCCAGTTCCGCATGCTGGCGCGCACGTTTGCTGATTTCATGGGGCACGAGGGCGGCTACGCGATCATTCGTCACATCCCCGGCTCCTCCTGCCACGACGCGCGCACGTGGTCCGTGGTAACGGAGCTGGCCACGGCGGCGCACCGCATGAAGTGCCTGGCCATGGGGGAGGCCTGCGTCGAGGGCGTCTTCGACCCGCAGGCGGCGCGCCGCCTGGTGGAGACGTGGATTGCCCAGTACGGGCGGGAGCTGCGGGGCATCGTCAGCCCGGACGATGACATCCTGGTGGACGGGATCAACGAAGCCGTGCGCGCCGCCGGACGCCAGGATATTGTGCGTGTCGGGGCGGGAAGCACCCCCAAGGGAATGCAGCTCGTGAAGGACGGCGGCCTGCACGCCATCACGTTCCAGTCCGCGCAGGCTGACGGCGCCCTTGTCATGAAGATTGCCGCGGACTGGTTCGCCGGCCTGGACATCCCGCCCATCGTCTACCTGCCCAAGCACATCATCACCCGGAAGAATGTGGAGGACTTCCTCTCGAAGAAACCCGAGTTCTCCTCCGTTTCCCTGGAGCTCCTGGCCCGCGCGGTACGGGAGTCCAGCGAGGAGGAGGTGGACCGCTTCTTCGAAGACGCCTACCAGAGCCTCCTGGACTCCGAGCTGATGAGCCCCGAGTTCTTCCGGGGCTTCTGCATCGAGGTGCTTTCCACGCTCATCCACATCCTGAAGACCAACGACGTGGACGAGCGCGCCATTTTCGGGGACTACGAGAGCCTGTACCGCAACCTCTTCAACCAGAAGACGCCCCGCAACGCGATGGAGTGGATGAAGCGCCTGGCCAAGGAGGTGATCCGCATCCTCTCCCGGGAGAGGCAGACGGAAAGCATCACGGACCGGGCCGTGCGCTACGTGAACCGCAACTACGCGGAGCCCCTCTCCCTGAAGGTGCTGTCCTGCGCGTTCGGGCTCTCCGCTCCGTACCTGGGCCGCCTGTTCCACCGCGCGGTGGGCAAGTCCTTCACCACCTACCTGAACGAGCTGCGGCTGCGCAAGTCGGAAGAGCTGCTGCGGTATACCTCCCTCAAGACGAGCGAGATCGCCAGCCGGATCGGCTACACGAGCGTGAACTACTTCTACACCCTCTTCAAGAAATACAAGGGCTACTACCCCTCGGAATCGAAGTCGAAGGCATGCCGGGAAGAGGGCGCGGCGGCGCGCCCGCCCATTCTTTAGAGAGAAAGTCACAGTTTTTGAAGTTGCGGCGCCGGTGAGGGCGGGTATACGATTTCCTGACCAATTTCCATTTCCACCAAGGAGAGCACCGTGAGCGAACCGTCATCCGGGCAAGCGCTCGAGATGAGGCATGTGGGCAAACGTTTCCCCGGCACCATTGCCGTTGACGACGTAAGCTTCGAGGTGAAGGCCGGAGAAGTCCACGCCCTGGTGGGAGAGAACGGCGCGGGCAAATCCACCCTGATGAAAATCCTCGCGGGCTCGTTCGACGACTATACCGGCGAGATTGCCATCAACGGCCGGGTGGCCCTTCTCCACTCCCCCACGCTGGCAAAGCGCCACGGCGTCGGGATGATCTACCAGGAGCTGAGCCTCGCGCGGCCCATCAGCATCACGGAAAATCTCCTGGCCGGCCGGCTGCCTCAGCGGGCGCTCCTGCTGGACAAGGCCCGTGCCCGCGCCCAGGCAAAGGAGCTCCTGGCCTCCGTGGGCCTCGACCTGGACCCCAACCTGCCCATAGAGGACATCAGCCAGCACGAGGCCCAGCTCGTGGAGATCGCGAAGGTCCTTGGCAACAAGCCCTCCATCCTCGTGATGGATGAACCCACCAGCGCCCTCTCGCGGGAAGAAGTCGAGCGCCTGTTCGCCATCATCGGAGACCTGAAGCGCCGCGGCATCGCCATCGTCTACATCTCCCACCACCTGCCGGAGATCTTCCGGATTGCTGACCGCGTCACGGTCATGCGGGACGGAAAGAAGATCGAAACGAGGCCCATCGGCGAGGTCACACGGGAGGAGATCGTCCAGATGATGGTGGGTAGATCAGTCAAGGAGTTCTACCGCCGTGACGAGCGCTCCATCGGCGACGTGCGGCTGCGCGTCAAGGGCCTGTCCCGGTTCGGCTTCTTCCACGGAGTGGACCTCGAGGCCCGGCGAGGCGAGATCCTCGGCATCTGCGGCCTGTCCGGGGCGGGGCGCACCGAGCTCGCCAAGGTCCTCGCCGGCCTCGACCGCGCGGACGAGGGCTTGATCGAGCTCGACGGCAAGCCCGTGCGCGGATCATCCATGGCGGACGTCCTCGAGCAGGGCATCTCCTACCTTACCGAGGACCGCAAGACCGAGGGCCTCGCAATCAGGCTCCCCGTGGATGACAACATCCTCTCGGCCATCGTCGACAGGCTTTCCCGGATCGCGGTCTACTCAAAGGCGCGGGGCAAGCCCGCGGTGGACCGCCTTATTCACGAGCTCTCGATCTACCCGCCTGATCCTTCCCGCCCTGTCGGCAACCTCTCGGGCGGCAACCAGCAGAAGGTCCTCCTCGCGAAGTGGCTCGCGCGTGAGCCAAAGGTGCTCATCCTCGATGAGCCGACGCGGGGCGTGGACATCGGCGCCAAGATGACCATCCACGCCTCCATCGAGAAGCTCGCGCGGGAGGGCTGCACGGTCCTCCTCATCTCCTCGGATCTTCCGGAGCTCGTCGGCCTTTCCGACCGGGTGATGATCATGCGCAAGGGGCGCTTCATCCGCGAGATGCAATACTGCGAATGCAGCGAAGAGAGCCTTCTCCTTGCCGCCAATGGCGACACCGGCCACGGAGCCGTCTCATGAGCACCGCGGACCTGCGCGCCGTCAGAACGGGCTCATTTTCGAGCATCATGAGCACGGCGGGCGTGTACGGCATTGCCGTCCTTTTTCTCGCGCTGGGCGCGCTCTTGGAGGCCACCGGCGCTATTGGCAACTTCCTCTCCGCCAAAAACATGCTCAACATCGTCGACGCGGCGGCCCTCGTCGGCATCGTCGCAGTCGGCATGGCCTTCGTGACGTACTCGGGCAATTACGCCGACATGTCCGCGCCGACGACCATGGGATTCACCGGCTACATCTGCATTGAGCTCCTCCGCTACGGCTTCGTCGTCGCCATCATCGGCTCCCTGGCGGTTGGCCTGATCATCGGCGTCCTGAACGGCTTCGTGGTCGGCAAGTTCAAGGCCAACTCCATCATCTGGACCCTCGCGGTGAACTACATGACGATGGGCGTCATCCGCCTGGTATGGGTCAACAAGCAGATCTATCCGGACATGGTCGGCTCCGAACAGCACGCCGTTGCGCTTTTCGACAGCATCTATCGTCTTCGTTTCTTCAATCTCATAGGCCTGCCGCTCGTCATCCTGCTCGTGCTGGTCGTGGTTGGCCAGTTCGTGCTGACGCGCACGTCATTCGGCATCAAGCTCAAGATGACAGGCTCTTCCCCGAGGGCCGCAAAGCTGTCCGGCATCGCGGTGGAGCGCGCCGTCGCGATTTCGTTCGTGCTCGCCGCCCTCACCGCGACCGTTGCCGGCCTGGCGGTCACGTCCCTGGCGCGTGTGGGCGCCTGGTACAACGGCGCCGGCTACGACTTCAAAGCCGTCACGGCCATCGTGATCGGAGGCATGACGCTCGCGGGTGGCCGTGGCACCATCCTGGGCGTGCTCGGCGGATCGCTCATCATCGCCATCCTGAACAACATCATGACGCTCATCGGCATCAACACCTTCTCCCAGGACATGGTCCGTGGCGCGATCTTCATCATCGTGGTGGGCGTCAACGCCATGTCGCTCAGGCGGCTCGGGAGGGATGATGCGTAGAGCGGGACGAAACAGCTTCCTCGCGCTCGGGGACAAGTACAGGATCTATATCCTCCTCCTCGTCGTTTTCGCCTTCATGTCCCTTTTCGCGCCGAGGTTCTTCACCATTTCCAACTTCACCGCCATCCTGAACGCCATCGCGCTGAACGCCACCGCGGCAATCGGCTTCACGGTGGTCATGATCTGCGGCCAGCTCGACCTCTCGATAGGGAGCGTGGTCACGTTCTCCGGCGCGCTCGCCCTCGGCCTCCAGCCCGTCCTCGGCTTCCCGGGAGCAATCGTGGCGGCCGTTGTCGGCGGCGCCCTCGTCGGCCTTCTCAACGGTGTGCTCGTCGCCAAGGCCAAGATCAACTCTTTTATCGTGACGCTGGGAACCATGACCATCCTTCAAGGGACGGTCTACCAGTTCTCGGGGGGCAACTCCATCAGCGTCTCCAACGACCAGGCGTTCGCGATCTCGGATTTCCTCAGCAAGAATCTCCTCCCCCTTGTCACTCCGCGCATCCTCATCACGCTGGCGCTCCTTGTCGTCGTGGAGCTGATTCTTGTGCGCACCAGGGCGGGGCGCAATTTCTATATCGTCGGCGGGAACCGCGCCACTGCCTGGCTTGCGGGCATCAATACGGACCGCTCCATCGTTGCTGCCTTCGTGCTTTCCGGCGCGACGGCGGCGATCGGCGGGGTCGTCTCGGTCCTCGTCTCGACCTCGGCCACGCTCAACCTTGGCGATAACTCGCTCATGTACGTCATCTCGGCCACCATCATCGGCGGCACGGCGATGTCGGGAGGCAAGGGAGGCGTCCTGCGGAGCGTCGTTGCCATCATGACCCTCGAGATGCTCTATACGGGGATCATCCTCTTCGGCCTCGGCAACGAGGTGAAGATATTCTTCGCGGGCCTCATCCTTGCCTACGTCGTGCTCTACGAGGCGTATGCCGTCTACCGGCACGAGAAGAACCTCGGGCAACGGTCCGAGCTCATGAAGGAGCTGGCCGAACGCCGGTTGACGGCACAGGCAAAGAAGACCGCAGGCGCATAGGGCCCGCGGCGCGCAGGGTTCCCTTTCCGGAACGCCCCGTAGGGGCGACGACCGGGTGTTCATATCGAAAGGAGGCAGTCTTGTGAAAAGACTCCAGTTCGTCCTCGTAGTGCTTGCCCTTGCGGCGCTTGCCCTTGCGCCGGCCTTCGGCCAGACGCTGACGGCCGCCCAGCAGGCGAACCTCAAGGCCTCGCTCGCCGTCGACACGAGAGTGTTGAAGTCCGCCGATGGCCAGCAGCTCGTCTCCTCCGCGCCCGCCCCCGCCAGTGTGCCGGCCCGGCCCGCGGACCCGAATGCTCTCCCCATGACGAATGTCATGCACTTCTACGACATGGAGTGGGCGGGCTGGAAGGTCACCCCGACCAACCTCCCGAAGTCGCCCGGCGACGGCGCCATTGGCAAGACGGTCATCATGATCGTCCACGGTGACCACCCCTGGACCACGGCGTGCATCCTCGGTGCGAAGAAGGTGGCGGATGCCTACAAGTGGAACTTCAAGGCCCTTTCGCCGAACTGGGACTTGAACGTCCAGAACCAGCTCATCGACCAGGCCATCGCGGCAAAGCCGGACATGATCCTTCTCATCCCGCTCGACGCCAAGGCTGGCATCCAGCAGGCTCGCCGGATCAATGCCGCGGGCATCCCCCTGCACATGTTCAACACGCTGCCTGACAACGAAGCGCTGAATTACTCCCTCGGCTGGACCGGGCCGGACGACTTCGGCCAGTTCCGCCTTCTTGCCCGAGCCTGGGCCGACCAGCTCCGCAAGCAGAACCCGGGCACAAAGAGCATTGGCGTTGCTTACGTCCAGCACGCACCGGGCGGATCGCCCTACTTCGCGCGCTCCTACAACGCGGCCGCCGCGCTCACCACCTACGCCCCTGAGGTAAAGACCCTGGCCATGGCTTCCCCCGCACCCGCCACCTTCGACGCCAACGCAACGATGCAGATCGTTTCCGACTGGCTTACGAAGTACGGGACGGATCTCAAAGGCATTTGCGCAGCAGATGATTCGGGCCAGGCACTGGGAATCATGCAGGCCCTCGAGAAGGCCGGCCGCACGGACGTCGTTGTTGTGGCGGCAGGCAACTCGAAGCAGGGCATGGACCTGGTGAAGACAGGCAAGCTCTTCGGAATCACCTACCAGACGGCAGAAGGCGACGGCGCGCTCTCCGCGCAGACCGCGGCTGATTGGTTCAACGGCAAGGGGTTCACGGTCCGCAAGAACCTTGCCCAGCACATCATCACCACGGCCGACGTCGGGAAGTTCTACCCGCCCCAGTGGTAAGGGGGGCGTCACTTTGACGGGAAGCCGCCTCCCCCGGGGGCGGCCTCCTTTTGGAGAAGCGTGAGAGGAGGAACCCATGCGGAGATACGGGCAGCTTATTGGTGTCAAGCCGGAGAAGCTCGCGGAATACAAACGCTGCCACGCCCGCGTGTGGCCGCAGGTGCTGGCGAAGATCACGGAATGCAACATCCGTAACTACTCGATCTACCACAGGGACGGGCAGCTCTTCGCGTACTTCGAGTACGTGGGCAGCAACTACGCGGAAGACATGGCGAAAATGGCCGCGGACCCGAAGACGCAGGAGTGGTGGGCCATTACGAAGCCCATGCAGAGCCCCATCGCCAGGCGCGGGCCCGACGAGTGGTGGGCTGACATGGAAGAAGTCTTTCACCTGGATTAAGGGTCGGCGCACGGCCATCCCTGGCCGCGCCGACCCCCAGCCATCCGTGGCTTAGGGGGAAAACACGTGAGGAGAACCACGAGCTGCGCCGCAAAGCTGGCGCGCATGGACGCCGCACTGCACCACCGGGAAGCCGACCGCGTGCCCGTAAGCGATTTCTTCTGGGGAAGCTTCCTGGAGCGCTGGAGGCGGGAGATGGGACTGCCGGCGGACGCGGACATCTACAAGCACTATGACCTGGACTGGATCGCCACCACCCCGAACATGGACCCGCACGTGAAGGACTTCACGGTGCTCTCCCAGAACGAGGAGGAGGTGGTGGTCCGCACGGGTTTCGAGGCGGTGATCCGCAAGAAGTTCGCGGATCCCATGCCGGATTACGTTTCCTTCGAGACTGATTCCCTGGAGAAGATGGAAGCGTTCCAGTTCGACGACCCGTGGGACGACCGCCGGTGGTTCTCCGCGGGAGACAACCAGGTGGCGGGCGTGGGCGACGGCTTCACGCGCAACTCCCCCGCATGGATCGAGACGGTCAAGAGCCTGCACCCGGACTTTCCCGTCTACGGGAGCATCTGCGAGGGCCATGAAGAGCTGTGGCGCATCATCGGATCCGAGAACGTGATGCTCTGGATCGGCCTGTACCCGAACGAGCTGGGCGTGTTCATCGAACGGCTGGGCCGGTTCGTCATTGAGCTGACCCGGGCCCAGATCAAGGCCGCTGGCGGACTTCTTGACGGCATGGTGATCTGGGGGGACGTGGCCTACGTCAACGGCATGCTGTTCTCCCCCGAGTTCTGGCGACGCCACTTCAAGCCCATTGTGCGGGAACAGATCCGCGTCTGCCATGAGGCGGGCCTGCCGGTGATCTACCACGGCTGTGGCAACGCTTCGGCCCTCTACGAGGACTTCATCGAGATGGGCCTGGACTCCTACAACCCCCTGGAGGCCAAAGCAGGGCTGGACGTTGTGGACTTGCGCCGAAGATTCGGGCACCGCATGGGATTCTGCGGGAATATGGACGCGCGGGCATGGGCAACCGTCCCCTTGGAAGAGCTGCGCACAATCGTCCTCACCAAGTTGAACGCGGCCAAAGGCGGCGGCTTCATTTTCCAATCCGACCATTCCGTTCCCAGCAACGTCTCGGCGGAGCGCTACCAGTACGTTGTCGAGCTGGTGCGTCGCCACGGCACATATCCGCTTTCCCTGGGTGAGCTCGATCTTCCGGCCGCGGGAAGCCCTTCCCCATGACCTCCCGGGAGCGGGTTCTCACCGCCTTCGACCACCGGGAGCCGGACCGTGTCCCGGCCTGGTGCGGCTCTTCCCCGGAGTTCTGGGCCAAGGCCAAAGCCGCCCTTGGCCTGGAGGATGAGGGGCTGCGCCGGCGCTTCGGAGACGATTTTCGAAGGGTGTACGCCCGCTACACGGGTCCTGACCTGGGCCTCTCCGGAGGCGCCACGTGGAAGAGCCCATTCGGGATCGAGAGGACCGGCATCGGCTATGGTCAGCCCCTGTCGCATCCCCTTGCCGCGGCAAAATGCATCCGCGACGTGGAGGACTACCCCTGGCCAGACCCCGCGTGGATGGACGTGTCGGGCATCAAGGCCGAAGCGGACAGTTGGGGCGGTGAGTTCGCCATCCTTGGGGGAGACTGGTCCCCGTTCTGGCATGACGTGATCGACCTCGTGGGCATGGAGGGACTGTACTACGCGATGTACGACCAGCCGGAGGTCGTCTCCCGGGTGTTCGAGAAAGTGACGGATTTCTACGCGGAGGTGAGCCGCGCCATCTTCGAGGCGGCAGGTTCCTCCATCGACATTTTCTTCATTGGCAATGACTTCGGCTCCCAGACGGGACCGCTCCTCGGGGTGGACCTGTTCGAGCGCTTCGCGATGTCCTCCCTGCGCCGGCTCATCGACCTCGGACACCGCTATAGCCGCAAGGTGATGCTGCACTGCTGCGGCGGCTTCCGTCCCCTCATGCCGTCCATGATCCGGGCCGGGCTGGACGGCGCGCATGCGCTCCAGCCGTCCTGCGAGGGCATGGAGCCCGCCGGCTTGAAGCGGGACTTCGGCGGCCGACTGCTGCTGAACGGCGCCATCGACTCCCACCACGTCCTGATCAAGGGCACCCCGGAATCGGTGCGGACCGAGACCCGCCGCACACTGGACATCCTGTCCCCCGGCGGGGGCTACGTGGCCGGTGCAAGCCATGACTACATCCTGGAGGAAACCCCCCTGGAGAATGTCCTGGCAATGTTCGAAACGATCCGGGAGTACAGGAGGAACTGAGCATGCTGCATGATCCCGGAAGCTACAGCCCTCCGCAGCGCTACACGGACATCCGCCTCTCCGCGCAAGAGAAGGAAGTCCTGAGGCGCCTCGGGCAGGAGACGGCGGCCGTGGCCTCGCTGCCCGCGCATCGCGAGAAGGCCGGACTATGGCGCAAGCTCAACGACCTGGAGTCCGCCCGGCCAATGGTGTGGATCAACGAGATTCCCTGGCACGAGATGAACGTGGAGGACGAGCTGACCCTGCAGACCGTCCATCCCTGGGCACGGGAGCTGGAGACGCGGCTGCGCCGCGCCCTTTACCAGTGGCGCCACATGCCGGGGGACATGGTATTCAGCGACTTCCTGGAGTGTCCCCTGGCCGTGCACAGCACCGACTTCGGCATCCACGAGGAGGTGGAGGTTGCGCGCACGGACGAAGCCAACGAGATCATCTCCCGCCATTTCCACGTGCAGATCCGCGAGCCCGCGGATATCGAGAAAATCCGCATGCCCCGGGTCACCCATGATGAGGAAACCACGGCGGCCACCTTCGCCGCCATGGAGGACCTGTTCCGCGGCATCATGCCCGTGCGTAAGGTGGGGCAGGCGCACATCTGGTTCACGCCGTGGGACTACCTCATCCGCTGGTGGGGCCTGGAGGAGGCCATGGTGGACCTCGTGGAGCGGCCGGACATGGTCAATGCCGCCGTGGAGCGCATGGTGGACGCGTGGATGGCGGAGCTGGACCAGTTCGTGGAGCAGAACCTTCTCTCTCTTGACTGCAACAATACGCGCATTGGCTCCGGCGGGTACGGATACACGTGGGACCTGCCCGGTTCCGAGTATCTTCCGTCCCGGGTCCAGCCCCACAACATGTGGGGCTGCTCCAACGCGCAGATCTTTGCGGAGGTCTCCCCTGACATGCACTGGGAGTTCGCCCTGCGCCACGATCTTCGCTGGCTGGAGCGGTGGGGGCTCGTCTACTACGGCTGCTGCGAGCCCTTGGACAGGAAGATCCCGCTCCTTCGCCGCATCCCCAACCTCCGAAAGTTTTCCATGAGCCCGTGGAATAACTTCGCGAAAGTCATCGACGAGGTCCAGGGAGATTACGTCCTCAGCTTCAAGCCCAGCCCGGCCATCTTCGTGGAGGAGAGCTGGAACCCGGGCCGGGCCCGGGCCGCATTGAAAGACGTGGTGGACCGGGCAAAGGGCGTGAGCCACGTGGAGGTCATCATGAAGGACATCTCCACCGTCTGCTATAAGCCCGAGAGGCTCTGGGACTGGGCGCGCATCGCCATGGAGGTGGCGCACGAGGGCGCGTAAGACGCCCCGGGCATGGGCGGAAGCGGCGCGGTGCACGTCGCCTCGGTCCTGGGTTGTCAACCCGCTGGCGCTGCAGCGCGCCGTTCTGCCGGAATCACGCCTGCTGGAGAAATAATGTTCATGACTCATCGCCCCACCGCATACTCCCAGTCGAAGTATGCGGCCCGGTAATCGTAGATCGCGGAGAGGAACGCGAGGCGGGCCCCCTCCAGGCTGAGCGTGGCCTGGTTGAGCTGGAGCTGCGTGGCAACGCCGTTCTTGAAGGAAACAGAGGCCCTGTCGAAGGCGCGTTGAGCCACGGCCCGCACCGCGTTTGCGTTCTCGATGCGCTGTCGTGCCTCGTCGAGGCGCAGCTTCACGCTGGTCAGCTCGGTCTGGATGTCCTCCTGCTTCTGGCCAATCTGAAGGTCGGCTTTCTTCAGGCCGATCTCCTCTTCGGCGAGCTTGGCCACGCGATACCCGCCCTCATAGACAGGAAGGGTGATCTTGAACCCGAGCTGGATGGCGAGCGGGTTCAGCTCGTTGAAGCCGGGATTGGGATTGCCGATGAGCCACTGGTCGTCGATCACGAAGCTGCCCGAAAGTGTGGGAAGGTAGTTCGCCTTGGCCGCGTCGATTGCAAGCTTGCCGAGCGACCTCTGCCGAAGGAGCAGCGCGTAGTCCGCCCGCGCCGAAAGAACATCAGCCAGACGGACCTCCCCCGGAATGTCCGGGTACGTTTCCATGTTCTCCGTGAGCGACACGTCTTCTTCGGCGGGAATCCCCGCGAGCTGTTTGAAGCCGAGAAGGGCAATGTCGCGGTTTCGCCTGACCTCGGCCGTTTCGGGCACCTTCCCTTTCCATGCCACTTCGGCCATCAGGGCATCAAGCTCGGTGGAGAGTCCCACCGTGAACTTGGCCTGTGCGTCGTTGTAGTTGTCCTGGGCCATTCTCTCGGATGCTTCCTTGACCTTGACGACCTCGTTCAGGAGGAGGAGCTGGTAATAGAGTTTCTTTGCGCCATTCATCACGGCCTTGAGCTGATAGTCGTAGGCTGCCTTCCGTGCGTTCACACCCTCCGAGGCTTGGCGATATCGCGTCCAAGCTGAAGCATCGAAGATGTTAAAGTTCACCGCGCCGCCTACATCCCATTGATTGTCATACGTTGCGATCTGTTCGGTGTAGGTGATGGGGTAAATGCCCGGCATGGCAGAGGCCGTTGCATAGGAAGCCACGGGCTGCAAAATCTGATTCAAGTTCCGCATATAGCCGACCTGAAGGCCCGCGTTGGGAAGAAGTCCGGCCATGGCCTGATCTTTCATCTTCTCCGTTTGGGCCACATCGCCGCGCGCGATTTCGAGGCCCTTGTTGTGCTGCTCCACGCGCTGAAGGTAGGAGGCGAGATCGATCTCCTCCGCGGCGAGGCATGGAACGATGACCAGGATGAGGATGAGTGCACATGCTGCCTTACGCTTCATTCGGGAGCTCCTTCTGAGCCGGGCGATTGCCGGCCGTCAGTTTTTCCAGGGCAGGAATGAGAAAGAGCGTGAGCACGGCCGACATTGCCACGCCTCCTATGGTGACGATGCCCATGGGTTGACGCATCTCCGCGCCCGAGGCGCCAAAGCCAAAGGCCATGGGCATGAGGCTCAGGATGATCGCGATGTTGGACATGAGGATGGGCTTGAACTTCGCTGAGCAGGCCAGGACGAGGGCTTCCCCGACGTCCTTCCCTTCGGCGCGGAGCTGGTTGGAGTATTCCAGGATCAGGATGGCGTTGGTCACGGCCAACCCGATGAGCATGACCACGGCGAGCATGGCGAACACATTGAGCGTCGTACCCGTCAGTACCACCGCCAGGATCACCCCGATGAGCGCCAGAGGAACCGTGCTGAGGATGATCACCGGCTGCCGGAAGTTTTCCAGCGTGCCGGCAAGGATCATGAGCACGAGAACTATCGCAAGGACGAAGACGAGGACCAGGTCACGCACCGTCTCCTGGAAGGTCTTCGCGAGGCCCGCGCTCTTGACGATGTAGCCCGTGGGCAGGTGAAGGGAGGCGATCTTTGCGTCCACTGCCGCCTGAGCTTCACCCTGGCTGGTCCCCGGCAGCAGGTCGGCCGTGAACGTAACCGAGCCGACCTTGTCCGAATGTGTGATCCTGTTGGATCCGCTGGTGAGAGAGAGCTGCGCGTAGTGCGAGAGGGGGTAGGTGCCCCGGGCTCCGACGACTGGCACATTTTTCAGGTCGTCGATGCTGCGCAGGCTGCCCTCCTTGAGGGCCACGCGAATGTCGAACTCGTTGCCCCCCTCCTTGTAGGTCGAGAGGACCAGGCCGTCCACCGCGGCGCGCAGCGAGAGGGCAACCTCCTGCACGGTCAGCCCGTCCTCCGAGATGCGCTTTCGGTCCGGTTCGAACGTCAGCTCGGGTTTCCCGGGCCGCGCGCTTGCATCGATATTGACGAGGCCCGGCACCCTGGCCATGGCCGACGTGATCCGGGGCGTCAACTCCTGCAGGACGTCGTTGTCCTTGCCCTGGAGGGAGAAATTGATGGGCGAGCTCTGGCCGCCGAGGTTGATCTCGCTGACCGGGGTCACCTTGATCGTGGCGCCAGGGATGTCGGAGAGCTTCTCGGTGAACGAGGCGGCGATCGCATTGTTGCTCATGGCCCGCTGTGTCTTGGGCACAAGCAGCACGTCCATCCGGGCAAGGTTGACGTCCTTGTCCAGATCGGACTGGTAGCCCAGATCGGTGAGGATGCTGGAAACTTCCTTGTAATCCTTGAGGTGGGACTGGATCTCTCCCAAAACCCTTACCGTCTCCGTTATCCCGCTGCCGAGGGGAAGCTCGACGAGGATCTGGACTTTCCCGCCATCCGTTGGCGGAATCAACTCGAACCGAAGCGCGTGGGAGAGGGCAAACGAGCCTGCCAGCGCAACCAGGGAAGCGGCCACAACGATCCCGCTGCGCAGCTTAGTGGCCACGATGAGCTCGACCAACCTGCCGTATCCGCGCTCCCACGAAGCAAACATCCGTTCCAGGAGCAATCCAAAGGGCCCTGGCTTTTTCACTTTCTCCGGAAGCATGCGCGAGGCCATCAACGGCGTCAGCGTGAAGCTCATGAGCAGGGAGAAAAGAGTCGCGGCAACGATCGTGTAGGCGAAGTCCTTCATGGTCTGGCCCATCACCCCCGCCATGTTCGCCATGGGGACGAACACGGCAACGTGGGTGAGCGTGGCGGCCACCACCGCCACCATGACTTCGCGGCTGCCCTTCGAAGCCGCCTCTCTCCTGCCAGCCCCGAGTGCCTTGTGACGGAAGATGTTTTCCAGGACGATGACGGAGTCTGAGACAAGGACTCCCGTGGCCGTGGCAAGGCCCATGAGGGAGAGGATGTTGAAAGAGAGCCCCAGTATCCGCATGACCCAGAACGTTGCGATGAGGGAGAAGGGCATTGCGATGACGACGATGAGGGTCGAGCGCAGGTCATGGAGAAAGAACAGCAGGACCAGCGCGGTGAGGCCGACGCTCAAGAAGACGTTGAAGAAGGTATCCATGACGGAATCCCGGACGAACGTGGCGCCCTCCGAGACGACCCTGAGATGGACGTGCCCGCCAAGGTCTTTCTCGATGCCCGGCAGGGCGGCCCTGACTTTGTTGACGACGGAGACGGTGTTGGCGGAAGGGTTCTTGAGGATCTTGAGGAGCACCGCATCATCGCTCTGGCCACCCGTGCTCTTGTCGAAGAACATGATCCGCTCCCGCACTTCCTTGTAGGAATCCCGCACGTCCGCAATCTGCCTGAGCTTCACGATCCCTGACCGAGTCGGCACGTCGAGGTTGCGGATATCGTCAATGGACTGGAACTGGCCCTTGAGCCTCACGGAGAGGTCCTGCCCGTCTTCCTTGAAGCTGCCGCCGGGAATCTCCACATTGGCAGCCTGCAGGAGGCCCGCGATCTGCAGGAGCGAGACCGAGCGGTCAAATACGTCTGCGCGGCCAAGCTCGACACGTACCTCGCGTTCCCTTCCGCCCCCCAGGTCGACCCTTCCGACGCCTTCGATCTGCGCGAGCCGTGCCTTCACGACCTTGTCAGCCAGTGTATGGAGGGTGGTAGGGTCAATCGTTCCCTCGACGAGGATGTTCATTGCGGGAAACATGGCCGTGATGTCCAGCTTCGTGACCACCGGCCGCCTGGCTCCCGAGGGGAGCTGATCGAGGATGCCATCGACCTTCTCCTTCACCTCCTCCCGGGCGAGGTTTTCGTCCTTGCCGAGCTTGAACTGAACGGTGACGATGGATGCGCCCTCGATGGAATAGGAGGTGACAGAGTCCAGTTGGGAAAGAGCTGACACCTCGTCCTCGATCTTGTTGGTGATCTGGCTCTCGATCACCTGGGGCCCGGCTCCCGGGTAGACCACCGTGACGGTGGCAAGAGGCACCTTCACGTCGGGAATGAGGGAGAGGGGGATGGTGAAGTAGGCCAGCACTCCGAAAAGCACGAAGACCACAAGAATCATCGTGATGAGCACGGGCCGTTTTATGGAAAGGTCGACGATGGACATGGATACTCCTTGGTTCTGTGAAAGAAAGCCTGGGTCAGTCCGCGTTGGCGGCCATGGACACGACCCGGACCTTCATGCCGTCGTTGAGGCTCTGGGCGCCCTCGGTGACAAGCTTGTCTCCCGGCTTCAGGCCATCGAGGACCTCGAAGGAAAGCCCGTCCTGATGCCCGATTTTCAGCGCGCGTCGGCGCGCCGTGTCGCCGTCGACGACGAATGCGTACCAGGTGTCTATCTCGCGCGCCAGCTCTTTCTCCTTCACCGCGATTGCCGGCGCGCGATAGACCTCGAGGGCGACGTCTGCGGTGATGCCGCTTGTCAACGCAAAACCCTGGTTGGCGAAGGACGCGGTGACGGGAAAGGCTTTGTGCTGTGGATCCATGATGAGGGAAACTTGCGTGACGGTACCGCGAATGGACTGGCCGTCTTCCTCGACGATCGCCGGCTGCCCTGTGCGCACCATGCGGGCTTCCTCGGGGGTGACGTAGAGCTTGGCTTCGATGGCGTCAAGGTTGGAGACCGTGAAGAGCGGCGCCCCGGGATAGACGTTGTCCGTTACCTGGACGTTCAAAGCGGTGACGTAGCCGTCGATAGGCGCTTTGACGTTGATGATGTCGTCCATCGTCTTGAACGCCGACTTTGCCTGGGCATACTGCACCTTCATGGTGTCGAAATCCTGCGCCGAGATGTTGGAGCTGTCGTACATCGTCTTGAAGCGCGTATAGGTGGCCTCCGCTGTGTCCCGCGCCGCTTTCGCCTGCTGGTAGTTGGCGTTGTCCTGGGAGAGAGAAACGATGACGTCGCCTTTGCGCACGTGGTCGCCTATTCGCGCGTGGACCTCACGCACGACCTCGGGAATTGACGCGACCGCAGCAGACTCCAGGCGGGCTTTGAGCGTAGCGGGATATTTCAAGTAGGCCGAAAAGGGCTTCGTGGCAAGGATCCGCACCCGAACAGGGACCCCGTCCTCCTTATAGATTTGCTCCATGCTCCGGGAGGCCTGCTTGCCGCTGCCGGCATGGACGCCGCACCCCATGCACGCCAGTGCCAGGAGAGCGATCGTTGCTATTCTCTTCATCACAAAACTCCTTCTGTAGAGCGCGGGTGCGTGAGCATCCAGCAGTTTTTAGTGTGTTACCACTAACTATCATCGAATCAAAAAAAAGAACTATCAGGGCATGTCAAGACGCTCAATAAGATTCTGCATGAGCTGATCCCATGGCATGGGCGGCTCCAGATTGATCACCTCTTCGAGGAAGAAAAGCCCCATGACATGTGCAACGAAATGAATGGCCATTGTGAAAGAGTCTTTATCATCCACCTTTTTGCCTGTAGTAGTTTCGATCTGCGCAATGAGACGCTCGAGGAATTTCTGAATTTCACTGATGATCCCTCGGATTCGCAAATTAATGATATCCGCAACTTCAGAGCCTCGGATTTCCGGGCTGTTGCTGATCACAGCAGCGATCTTTTTCCGCGAACGAAATGAGCTATAGACCAACGCCGAGCATTGCCTGAGCGCCTCCTTAGGGTTGCTTACGTCGATGACATCGAAAGACGCGCCGTCGGGCGGCGAATACCAACATTCCTGGAGGATCCGCCCGATCAGATGTTTTTTCGTTTGGAACTTGCGAAACAGCGTCATTTCCGTGATGCCGGCCTTTTGCGCGATTTCACGTGTCGAGACGGAGGCATAGCCCTTCTCGGCAAAAAGGTCGAGCGCCACGTTCATGATTGTCTCGTCTGACACGCTCACAGCTATAGTGAGTACTCACTTTTTGAGTAATTGTCAAGTCAAAGCAACGTGGGTGTCAAAGCAACGTAGGGCCGCGACGTCCGGTCAGGCCAGGGTTTCCCGTTCTCGGTGGACAAAACCATCCTCTTCCCGATAGTCTTTCGGTATGGCCACAGGATTTCTCGTTCTCACGGCTGTCGGGCCTGACCGGGTGGGGATCGTGGATGAGATCTCAGGCGCGGTGACCGGCGCAGGCTGCAACATGGAGGAGAGCAAGATGGCGGTCCTGGGCGGAGAGTTCGCCATCATCATGCTCGTCTCGGGCCCGGCAGTGTCTGTGGATTCCTTGACCGGATCACTGCCCGCATGGGGTGAGAAGATAGGCCTTCGCGTCGGCTGCCATCCCACCCACAAGCCGCGGGCTGAAGAGAAGGGGCGCCCCTACCTCCTGAGGGCAGTGTCCATAGACACGCCGGGAATCGTACACGCCGTCACCGCGGTGCTGCACCGCCATGGCGTAAACATAGAGGACCTTGAGACCGAAACAGCCCCGGCGCCGTGGACCGGCGCGCCCATGTTCCGACTGTCCGCCCACCTCGTGATCGGGCCCTCAACCTCCGTCAGCGGTTTGAAAGAAGAGCTTGCACGGCTTCAACAAGAGCGCGATCTGGACATCGTCCTGAAGCCCGTGTTCGCGCAAGGCTCTGAATCGAAGGAGTACTGACGGAGCGCCTTTGCGGCCCCCCCGGGCAGTCCGACGCGTGTGCGCTCACCGTATGATCTGGATCAGGGTGTCAAGCTTGATCTTCTGGAAAATGCTGTAGAGTGCCTCGCTGCAACCGTTGATCTTGAAGGACCTGCCGTGAGCAAGCAGGTGTCTATGGACGGATATCAGCTTGGCGATGGCGGATGAGGTGATCCCGACCGCCATCGAGAGGTCAAGCGTGATTGTGACGTAGCTGCTTTCACGGAGGGCCTCAATCTTCTGTTCGAACTCCAAACCAGCCTCGCCATAGAGCGGTCCGCTCACCACAAGGCGAGTTTCGAGATCGGAAATCGTTTCCTGGCGCAACAAGCGGCTTTGCCCTCATTCCATTGTCGGCTCATGGCCACATTTCTCAATATCGGAGTATCAAAGACTCTGAGATTGGCGTATTATTGCCTCCGGAACAGGTATAGAGAATCATGGAAGAACAAATCGCTGCTGGAGACGTCGTACGGTTTAAGGGCGGTGGTTCGTCCATGATCGTTGAGAAGATAGAGGGTGACGACGCTATTTGTACGTTCTCACTCGGCGGCACGCAACGCTTGAAGCTTGATACCCTGGAGAAGGTTCCCGAGGAGCACCATTGGTGGGACCCGTAGGCGACCGCCTTTTCCCTTGACTCCCCGGAACGCCTGTATAGACTATAGAAGAGAGAGGTAGCAAGCATGCGAATCGACAACCAATACCCGCAGATGATGCCCGCTTCAGCGGCGGCCGCTCACTCACTGCGGGAAGCGCCGGGAGAGCTCGAGCAGGACGGGGACGCTGACGACAGGGGGAAAGTCGCGGCTCAACCCAAGTCCATGAATCAGATTCAAAATGACACGCTGGGCAAGAATATCGACGTTCTTGCCTGATGATAGCTGCGTGCTGTCACCGCCTTCGGTGACAGCACCAGTCATTTCGTTGAAATAACAAGGCAGCTCAGCTGATCATTTCCAATCGTATTAACAAAGCTTAACGTCGGCTAAATCGAATCTGAAAGATGCGTCCATACCTTTGAAGCTGACGGATTTTCGGTGACCCGAGAGACACCGATGAATCCAGGAGGTTTCTATGACCAACTACAGATGGGCGCTGATTCCAGCAATCGTTGTATGCGCAACTCTTGTAGGAGCGACCCAATCATTCGGCGTAAGCCTGTCCCAGCTCATGGAAAATGGATCCCCTCACCGGGTGCAAGCCGCCATCAAGGGCGGAGCGAGCATCGAGACACGCGACAAGGATGGAGCAACCCCTTTGATGATTGCGGCCGGATTCAATCAGAACCCGGGCGTCATCTCCGTGCTTCTGAAGGCCGGGGCGAAGCCGAATGACCTGGCCAGAGGCGACGTCACGCCCCTCATGTATGCAGCGATGAACCGCAATCCACGCGTCATCTCCGCCCTCGTGAAGGCGGGGGCAAACGTCGGCGCCAGAGAGTGGAACGGAGTGACCCCTTTGATGATCGCGGCCGCTTTCAATCAGAACCCGAGCGTTGTTTCCGTCCTCCTGAAAGCCGGGGCAACGGTCGAGGAGCGCGACGGGAAAGGCATGACTGCGCTGATGTATGCCGCGCTCAACCCGAACCCCGCAATCATCTCCGAGCTCGCGCGGGCCGGAGCAAAGGTCGCGGACCGGGACAACAACGGGATGACCCCCCTGATGTGGGCCGCCCTGGATGATCAACATCCCCAGGCTGTCTCCCTCCTTCTTCAGGCAGGCGCAATCGGGAAGCTCACGTCCAAGGACGGGAAAACCGCCTATGACTACGCCGCCGCGAATCCCAGCCTGAAAGGGACAAAGGAGCTCCAGGAGCTGCGAAGCGTCGCCTCGTTGGCTCAGCGAGCGTAGAAACACTCACCATGGTTCCGAGACCGCGGTTTTGACCGCGGCTCGGGCCGCGGCGGATCGGCGGTGAATCCGCGCAGGTTCCTATGGTGTACGGCAATCAATTGGAAATCAGGCAGTTCCTCACGGCCGTGGCCCAGGGCTTCGTGCAGACGCGGCTCGACATGCTCTTGCTCTTCCTTTTTCTCCTCGGACTCGTTGTCGCTTTCGCGGCGTATCTGGCCACGCAGAAACGAGCGGTCCGTGAGGCAATGAGGGCAACGCGTGAGCGTCTCCAACGCCTGCTGGCGAACCTTGATCTCAGCCAGAGGGAGAACGCGCTCCTGGAAAGCCTTGCGGGGTTGCTGGAGGGAAAAGGACGGGAAGCCGACTCGAAGGAATACGCGTTGATGCAGAGCCGCCATCTTTTTGATTCCAGCGCGCGGAAAGCCCTTCAGGCCGGAATTGCCGCCGAGGTCGAGCTGAACGCGCTGCGGATGAAGATCGGCTTTCGGCCGGCGCGGCTCGAGGAAGCGCCGGCCTCCAGCGCGGAGCTTCCCGAAGGCCTGCCCATCCTGCTCCAGGGGAAAGCGGTGAGGCGGCTGCGTGCCACGGTAATTGCCCAGGGGCCGTCCTCCCTTGTCGTGCGGCTCGATCCGAAGGCTGGCCCACCGTTCGGAAAAGGCGCTGGAGTGACAGCCTCCTTTTTCAATGCCGCCGGCGTCTACTCCTTTTCCACATGGGTCAGAGAGAGATCACGAGACATCCTGCATCTCGAGCACTCTTCTTCCATCTCGCGGTTGCAGCGCCGGAGATTCTACCGGCGCAAAGAGCGATTTCCCGTCATTGTCAAAGCGGCTTCGAGGAACGCGCCTGGCAGGGAATCCGCGCTCCTGGACCTGGGGGCAGGAGGAGCCAGCCTCGAAAACCCTCTCGAATCAATTCGCGAGGGCGATCTACTGGAGATTACCTTCTCTCCCCGGATCGAAAAGCTCGCGCTTGCCGCCCGCGTGATTCGGGTCTCGGAAGACCGCACGATCATCCACGTGAAGTTCGAGTCTCCGACGGAGAGCGAACGGGATCGGATCATGCGATTCCTCTTTCGACCGTCCGGCGCGGCCGCCTAGCGCGTCATGCTTCAAAGCATTTTAAGAGAATTTAACGTGGCCGCAATCGATCCTGAACATGCCATTTCTATGTTCGGACTGGATACCGGTCGGTGAGTCGTTTATGGCGATTCGATTCAACTGTCAGAACGCGCACCCCCTCGACGGGGTGCATCACAACTTTCCATGGCCTGAGGAGGTTCTATGAAAAGATTCATCGTCATTCTCTGCGTCATGCTCGCCGCAGGCTCGGTTGTTTTTGCCAGCGGCGTTGTGGAGCGGCTGAAGCCGTCTCCCTACTTCCTGGGTCTTGATACGAAGACCGTCACCAATGCTTGGGAGTCCTATTTCCAGGACAGCTTCGAGTGGTACAGCCAGGACAACCACTGGAAATGGATCACCAATGAGGCGGGAGGGGACCCGGCCGCCCAGATCACCCAGTGCCGCCAGATGATCAACTCCGGCGTCAAGGGGCTGATCGTATCAGCCCAGGACAAGGAAGCGGCCAAGCCGATCGTGGATTTCGCCACGGCCGCCAAGATTCCCGTCTTCACGGCTGACGCGGACATTGATTCGCCAAACGTCAAAATGTACGTCGGGTTCTCCGGTGAAAGGGCCGGTTCGGAGCTGGCCCAGCGCATGGTCGACTACCTCAAGACCAAATACCACGGCCAGGTCCGCGGCACGGTCCTGGAGATGCTCGGTCCCCTGGGCGGCGCGTCGTCCATCGACCGCAGCAAGGGCTTCCATGACGTGATCGACCAGTACAAGGGCGTGAAGGTCATCCAGGCGGTCGGAGACTTCCAGGAGGCCCCGGCAAAGACGGCGGCGGACAACGTGCTGCGCGCCCATCCGCGCATCGACGCCTGCTACTCCGCCAACGGGCCAATGGCCACCGGCGCGGTGGAGGCAATGAAGGACCTCGCCATCGACCCTACGAAAGTCTACACGGTCACCATCGACGCGACTCCGAGCGTCCTTCCGCTCATCAAGAACGGTGACATCAAGGTGGCCTTGGACCAGGCGCCCGCGTTCTACACGGCCATTGCCGCTCACTACCTGGTCGCCTATCTCCAGAAAGGGGATGCTGCGCTGCCCAAGGTGGGTGACACGATCACCGCTTCGGACCTGAAACTCTCCACCGGCGTCAAGCACTCCGGCACGGATATCTGGGCTGACAACTCCGCGTGGGCTCCCGCGAAGGTCGTCAAAGGTCTTGCGGGACACCTCTGGTTCCAGACAGGGGCAATCCTCGTGACGAAGGATAACGCTGACGCGCCCTACCTCTGGGCAAACGTCAAGCTGCCGGGCAAAGCCTGATATGTGAGGCGCGCTTGGGCGGTTGCCTCGTGGAGCAGCGCTCCCGAGAGCGGCCGCTCGGGCGCTTTCAAGGGGGGAGTCGATGACAAACGTTCGTCGCGGCGCTCTGCAAGCTTTCCAGCTCTTCCTCGTCAGGAACCTCATCTGGGCGATTCTTGTGTTCGTCTTCCTCGTGTTCTCTCTCCTGCTTCCCAACTTCTTCACCGTGGAGAACCTGCACTTCATCCTGTATGTCGCTTCCGCCATAGGGCTGCTCGTGTTCGCCGAGTCCTTCGTTCTCATCAGCGGCAGCATGGACCTGTCCATAGCGCACATTGCCGGGCTGTCCTCCATGCTCACGGGAGCGTTGACCGTCCAGTGGCTTCCCTTTCTCCCGGGGTGGTCGGGCGTGATCCTCGTTGTGCTCATCGGGGCCCTCCTGGGCTCCGTGAACGGGTTTTTCGTGGGCAAAGTCGGGATCAACCCCTTCCTGGTGACTCTTTCGACGTTCCTCATGTACAACTGGCTCACGTTTGCAATCAATCGCGGGGCCATATCCAATGTCTCCTCTGCCCTCGTGTTCCTCGGCGGCGGTCAGGTCCTCGGGATCTTCTTCGCGATCTTCGTCATGCTCGCGGTCTGCCTCTGCCTCGGGTTCATCCTCACGCGCACGCGCTTCGGCGGGTACGTGCACGCCATGGGCGGCAATTCCGAGGCCGCCAAGACGCTGGGCATCAGCCTCCCGTGGATGAACTTCTGGGTGTTCACGATTGCCGGCGCCCTTGCCGGCCTTTCCGGCCTCCTGTACATCGGCTACTTGAAATCCATCCCGAGCACGATCGCCGGCGGTGATGACATTTTCCTCGCCTTCGCCGGAGCCATCATTGGAGGGGTCAGCCTGAAAGGCGGCGAAGGAACCATGACGGGCGCCCTCGGAGGCGTGCTCCTCCTCGGGATCATCGACACGGGCACGGCCATGACGCTCATAAATCCCGCCGTGCGGGGTTTCCTGAACGGACTGATCCTCCTGGGGGCAATCCTGATCAACAAGTACCGGGTGGAGCTGCGTGACAGGATTCTCATCCCCAAAGGCTACGCGCCGGAGTCTGCGACATGATGGGTCAGGATTCCCAGGGGCCTCTCCTTGAGCTCCGAGCGGTGCAAAAATGGTATGGGGAGGTGCACGCGCTTCGCGGCGTGTCGCTGGAAATCAACCAGAGCGAAATCGTAGGCCTCATCGGAGACAACGGCGCGGGAAAATCGACGCTCATCAAGATCATTTCCGGGGTGATTCCCCGGGACAGCGGCGGCATTTTCTGGAAAGGGAAACAGGTCAGTGTCCGCTCAGTGCGGGAGGCTCAAGCCCTCGGGATTGAAACCGTTCACCAGGACAGGGCCGTGGTTGGGAACATGAGCGTCGCGCGCAACATCTTCCTCGGCAGGGAACCGACGCGCGGGATCGGGCCTTTTCGCGTGCTGGACCGCGCGCGGATGGCCAGGGAGGCTGAGGACCTCCTCCAGGCTCTCAAGCTGCACATCTCTTCGGTGGACCAGGAAGCCCGGTTTTGCTCCGGCGGGGAAATGCAGGGGGTGGCGATCTCTCGCGCCATGCGCTTCAAAGCCTCCCTCGTGATTCTGGATGAGCCGACCACGGCGCTTGCGGTGACGGGAGTGCAGACGGTCCTCGGCTTCATCCGAAGGCTCAAGGAAGACCACATCTCGTGCGTCTTCGTCACGCATAACCTGCATGACGTATACGCGGTGGCTGACCGCTTCCTCGTCATGGCGCGGGGCGCCGTGGCCGCGAGCTTCAGCCGGGACGAGGTCACCGTGGACGACCTTGTGCGGCTTCAAGTGAGCGGCGCGGCCGCGCGGCGGGCAAACGGCCCGTCTCAGTAGAGGAAAGGAACAAGCCTCCAACTTCGCTTTGCGTATTCCCGGTATTTCTCCCCAAAAGCGGCAACGAGCATTGCCTCTTCCGCGTGGATTCGATACGCGTACACGCAGATCATCATCCCGCCGACCACGCACAGAGCAATCCAGTTGGCAAGAGCGAGGCCCGAGCCGACCCAGACCAGGATGCTCCCGAGGTATCCGGGATGCCTGATGAAGCGGTAAGGTCCGCCATCAACAATGTCCTGCGCGCCGGAGACCTTGAGGGTTCTCGAGTAGGAAGCGCCCAGGACGCGCATGGACCACGCGCGCACTCCGAGGCCCAAAAGCATGACCAGAAGCCCTGCCCAGCCGGCGAACGGTGAGGAGAGATTCCCGACCCGCATGACGGCCAGGATCACGAGGAGGACCACGGCGACGGCGTATGATGCCCCGAGGGCAACGGTGCTTCCCCGGTCGGAGCGGCCCCTTTTCATGCTCTTGGCCGTCCCCTTGGTCCGGAAAATTGCTTCGACAAAGAAAAAGCAACCAATGAGAATGAAGGCCCCTGCCGTCTGGATCAACATGTCTTTCCGTGCCCGCCTTCAGCCCTGCTCCTCCGAGGGGCCGGGGGGAGCACTTGCAAGATCGGTGATTCGAACCTTACCCGCGTCGAAGCGCTCCGCCGCCGTGATCATGGCGTCGAGGGCTTCCTCGGCGTCCATCGTCGCGCCGCGCCGGAACCGCAACGGATTGAGGCGCGCCACGACGAAGGCCTTGAGGTAGGGGCTCGTGAAGCCGCGTTCCTTGAGCGCGGAAACGGCGCTTGCCACCTTGTCGTCCAGGTCGATGAGCTTGTCCGCCCTCTGGCCCCGGGTCTGAAGGGCCTCGGACAGCGGCAGATCCAGGAAGGCCTCCACACGTCGGAGAACCGGATGGTAGGCGCCCCCGCTCAGCCTCCCGCGCTTCTCGTACGCCAGCCCGAGCGTGAGGTAGGCGGGCTCCTCGAACTCGAAGGCGTAGTCTTTTTCCGCGCGCGGCGCCAGCTCGGCAAGTGATTGCGCCATGCGCATCACCTCGAGCGCTTTCTCCCTGAGGTTATGGCCCTTCTCCGTGTTCATGGCGAGGATCTGATACGCCACGGAAAGCTCAGGCACAACGACCGCCAGGATGGACCGGGCCCCGAGCAGCTTCATGGCTGCGAGCCGGTGGTTGCCGTTGGGAGTCCAGAACGTCCCCTGGGCCGTTCGCACCGCGATAATGGGGTCGAGAAACCGACCCATCTTTCCGACGACCTCGCCAAGCCTTTTGACGTGCGTATCCGAGAGGTCGCGCTGGAAAGGCGTCGGCTCCACCTTTTCGATGGGAAGGCTCGCCATGAGCTGCCAGTGGCCGCCCACCGGGTCTCGATAAGCGCCCACCACTCCGCCGCCGCTTTGCCGAACGGCCAGGCTCAGAGCGTCGATCTCAGGAGGCGACGTCCCCGCCGTCACCTCGGATGCGCTCAACCCGCGAGGAGACGCAGGCTTCCTGGCGCGCTTTCGCGCCGGCGCTTTCGGCTTTTTCGCCGGGTTCCTTTTCTCCAGCATCGGTGACTCTCCCTGGACATCGAGGGTACCACGCGCGCGGCTTCGAGGCGAGAGCCGCGGTGACGCCTGCCTCGGGGAGGCGCGAGTGATGGACGGAGTGGCGCCTCGGCGGCGGCCGTGATACCTTTCTCCTGAACGGCCATGACGACAGTGGGTCTTCTTATCACGGACCTGACCAGGACATGGACGATCCAGCAATGGTCCGGAGTCCTCGAAGCCGCGCACGAGCGTGGTGTGAACCTCATCACGTTCGACGGAAGCCACCTCTGCTCCCCGTACGGGTTCGAGGCGCAGGCGAATGCGCTCTATGAGCTGGCCCGCTCCGAGCGGATCAACGGTCTCGTGATCTGGACCGAGGGGCTCGTGGCGTACAGCACTCCCGAGGAAGTCAGCAAGTTCTTCCAGCGTTACGCTCCCGTGCCGTGCGTCAGCGTGGAGCACGCGGTGGAGGGCGTCCCCAGCGTCGTGAACGACGACTTCGGGGCCATGCGCTCCATGATCGAGCATCTCATCGAGGTCCATGGCTGCAAACGGATTGGGTACATCAAGCACGCCACGCCGCTACATCACGCCTTCGATGAACGGTATCGCGCCTACCGGGAGACTCTCGCGGAGCACGGGATCCCGTTCGACCCCGCGCTCGTCTCTCCCCCCGTCGAGGCGGAAGCCCCACCCGCGCCCCTGTTCCTGTCGGACTGGATGCGTAAAGGCCATGCCGCCGAATGGGACGCCATTGTCGCGCACAATGACCTCATTGCGCTCCGCGTCCAGGAGGATCTGCGCTCCCTGAGCGCGCCTGGCAGCCCGGTGCCTGCGGTCACTGGCTTTGATGACTCGGAGGAAGGCGCGCTCTCGAGCCCTCCCCTGACCACCGTTCGACCACCTTTTCGGGAAATGGGGAGAGCCGCCGTCGAGGCCCTTCTCGACCTCATTGAGGGAAAACGGGTGCAGAGCGCAAGGACGCTCCAGGGCGGGCTGGTCATCCGGCGGTCGTGCGGATGCGCGGACCCCGCCGTGTCGGGGCTGGCGGCCACTTCGAAACGCCACGGTGCGCCGCGGGAGCTGTCGACGCCGGAAGACCTGCGCGGTTACGTCGCCGCCGTGATCGACGTCGAGCGCGGCTCACGCAGGCAATTGCTGGATGATTTCGTTGCCGGAATCCGGGGAGACGAAACCGGCGCGTTTGTGCGGCATCTGGAGGCCATTGCCGAAGAGAGTGAGGAATTGCCGGCTCTGGCGGAATGGCTGACGGAGCTGCGCAGTGTCACCGTACCTCTGCTCGAGGGCGAAATGCTGCGGCAGGCGGAAGAGCTTTTTCACCGGGCCGGGGCCGTCCTGCAGAAGGCCGCCGGACGGCAGCAGCGACGGTTCGTCCTGGAGTCTCTCCACCGTGAGGCAGCGCTGAGAGACGTGCAGGGCTCCCTCTTTACGAAGCTCTCCGTCGGCAGTCTCATGGATGAGCTCGCTTCGTCCCTGCCGAAGATCGGGATCCACGGGTTTGCTCTTTCGCTCTACGAGGATCCGCTGCCCTACGCGTATCCCGATGAGGCGCCGCAATTCTCGCGGATGGTCCTGGGAATGAAAGCAGGCCGCCGCTTCAATCTCCCCCCTGGCGGCTTGCGGTATGCCACCCGCGCGGTCGTCCCGCAGCAGATGTGGCCTTCGACTGAGCCCTTCAACCTCGTGGCTGAAGCGCTGTACTTCCAGGACCGCCAGCTCGGGTTCGCGCTGTTCGAGGTGGGGCCGCAGGACGGGGTGATCTATGCATCCCTGCGCAAAGTCGTTTCCAACAACCTCCAGGGAGCCCGCCTTGTCGAAGAGGAGCACGTGCGGACGCGACAGCTGCAGGAAAACGACAGGGAGCGGCGGCAACTGGAGTCCATGCTTCACCAGGCGCAGAAGCTCGAGGCAGTGGGCCAGCTCGCCGGCGGGGTCGCCCACGAGTTCAACAACATCCTGACCGCGATCATGGGATACGGCAGTATGCTGATGATGAACATGACCAAGCATGATCTCCGCCGCGACCTGGTGGAACGCATCCTCTCTGCGTCCCGAAGGGCCGCGGATCTGGCGCAGCAGATGCTGATCCTGGGCCAGAAGGACGGCGGCAACCTGAGCGTCATCGATCTGAACGACACAATCAAATCCGCCTGCCGGTCGCTCGCCGGACAGTTGGGCCAGAAAATCGAGCTGAAGTTCGAGCCGTGGCGGGAGGCCGTGCCAGTCCTTGCGGACACAATGCGCATCGAGCAGATCCTCGTAAACCTGACCGCGAACGCCCGTGACGCGATGCCCCAGGGCGGGGCTGTCGTCATCAGGATCTCGGCGGAGAAGATCGAGCCTCCCGCGCAGGCCCTGGACCGAAAGCCGGGAACATATGCCCACCTCGCCTTTTCGGACACGGGGATCGGGATGGATGAGATGACGCGTACCAGGCTGTTCGAGCCTTTTTTCACCACAAAAGACATCGGAAAGGGCACCGGCCTGGGGCTGGCAACAGTCTGGGCAATCGTAGAACAGCATCACGGATTCATCACCGTGAAGAGCCAGGTCGATCGCGGCACCACGGTCGACATCTTTCTTCCCTTGCATCGCCGGGAGGATCGAACGGAGAAGGAGGGCCTGACACTCCTGCACGGCACTGAAACGATCCTCGTCGCGGACGACAACCAGGCCGTCCGTGACCAGACCCGCTCGGTCCTGGAAAGACACGGATACTCGGTCATTGAGGCGGCGGACGGGGAGGCGGCGGCCACGAGATTCGGGGAGCGCGCCGCGGAGATCCATCTCGTCCTGCTGAGCACGACAATCGCAAAGAGAGACGGTTGGGAGGTTGCCCACGAGATACGCTCGCGCGCCCCCGCGGCGCGGATCGTGTTCACAGGCGAATATGCCCCCTCCCGTTTCGGCAAGGAGCCGCTCAGGGTCGATGATCCCCGTTTTCTTGCCAAGCCTTTCACCGCGGACCAGCTTCTGGACAAGGTGCGCAAAGCCCTTGATGAAGCGAATGAAACGGATGAAGCGCCGTCGTGATGACAGCTCGGGCTTTCCATGATAAAGACGCGCCTCTGTGCTGAGAATCATGCGGTGAAGGCAGTCGCGTGAGAACGTGACCTACGTGCTCAGCTCGAAGCTGTACCCGCGGCCGCGGTGGCTGCGGATGATCCGCGGCGCCCGTGTGTCGTCTCCCAGCTTCATGCGGAGGCGGCGGATGCACATCTTTATCGTGGAGGGTTCCACGAACGTCACCCCCCAGACCTTGGTGGCGAGCATCTCGGGGGGAAGGATCCTCCCCTCGTTTCGGGCCAGGAAGATCAGGAGCTTCCACTCGGTTGCGCTGAGCTCCGTCTCCTGCCCCTGAACGAATGCGCGGCCCGACCCCATGTCGATGGTGAGGTTGGCTCCCTTGACCACCCCGGCGTCCTGCCAGAGGGAGGGCATGTGCGTGCGGCGCAGGACGGCCCGCATGCGGGCCAGGAGCTCGGTGTGGGAGAAGGGCTTCACGATGAAGTCGTCAGCCCCCAGCTCGAGGCCTTTGACCCTGCTCACCTCCCCGCCCTTGACGCTGACAATGATGACCGGTACGTCGGACCACGTCCGGATGTCCTTGAGAACATCGAGGCCGTACCCGTCCGCCAGGACGAGGTCCAGGATCACTACGTCAGGGGACTCCGCCTGGATGAGGCGCAGTCCCTCCTTGCCCCGCGGCGTTGACAGGATGCGGCACTCCGGCCAGCGGATGGCGATGCACAGCTTGATACTTTCGACGATCTCTTCGGTGTCCTCAATGATTACTACCTTCATGGCTCGACACCCTCCTCGTCAGTGGGAGCTTTACGGTGAAGACGCTTCCTTTTCCTTCCCCGGTGGCAACGATGATGTTTCCCCCGTGCTGCTCCGCCAGCTCCCGGCACAGAGCCAGGCCGATGCCCATGCCGGTGAAATCACCCGTGGCGGTGAAGTCACCCGTGCTTTCCATTTTTCGCGGGGAAGGCTGGAACAGTCTCGACCGGGCCGCGGGGTCGATCCCCGGCCCATAGTCCTGCACTTCGATGACCATCGACCCGTTGCGCGTGAACGCCCTCAGGTCGATGCGGCGGCCGTCGGCGGCGTACTTGAGGGCATTATTGATGATATTGCTGACGATCTGGTCCAGGCGGTTGGGGTCCGCGATGATGGTGGGCAGGCCCTCCTCGGTCTCCACGTGGATTTTCACCCCCGCGTTTTTCGCAACCGGCTCCAGGCGGCTCGCAATCCCGCGAAGGAGCTGCTCAACCTCCACGCTGCCCGGCTTCAGGCTGAGGATGCCGGCGCGGTAGCTGACGAGGTCCTGCAGGTCCTCCGTCCGGCTCTTGAGGATGGCGGCGCTCCTGATGGCGTTGCTGATGAGCCGCGCCTCGTTGCTCTCCGGCCGCACCTCCAGGATTTCCTGGAGCATGCCGAGGGAGGTGACAATGCTCGTGAGGGGGCTTCGAAGCTCGTGACACACCACGAGGTCGAACTGCATCATGCGCATGACCGCCTCTGAGGCGTCTTTGAATCCTTGCTGCGCCATTTCGAACGAGGAAAGGACCTCGCAGAGAAAAAGCGCGGATGAGGAGAGCATCTCCTCGAGGCCCTCCCCGGACTGCGCGGAATGAAGCTCCGAGAGCACGGTGTGGTGGATCATGATCACGTCCAGCACGCCGAGCTGCTCCGCCATTGCCAGCCGGCCCAGGCGCGCGGCTTCGATGAGCTGGGATTCCGAGCGCAGCCTCAGGTAGTCCGCGAATCCTCGCTTGTATTCAGCGGCCACCCCGGCCACGTGACCCTTCATTTTCGCGCTCTCTCCCCCCCCACACGCGAAATCCTACCATGACTCAGACACAGCCCTCGTAACCACAGTCACTGAAGAGTCACGTTATGGATACAAAGCTGACACAGGCAAAAGGTACGGATCAGGACAGACAGGGGCAAACGGGTCTCACAATGCCTGAGCTCCCGAAGGGCTCAGGCCGGTAAGGTGCTTGTCGAAGCTCCTCTTGAGGTTCGCGGCCATGTCGAGGAACTCCGCTTCCGCGCGAAGCCCGAAGTCCGCCAGGACTTCGCCTTCGATCTGCTGATACGAGATGTGTCCCCGCTCCAAGTCGCACACCGCGTTGCCCAGATAGACACAGAAGACGGCGTCCCGGCAGGCGGGGCTGGCGCGGAGTGGATCATCGTGGTACCGGATACCCTCCACGAGCTGATTCGGGAAGTTCCATTTCTCGGCTATCAGGGCCCCCACCTCGGCGTGGTTCATCCCGAAAGAGAACCTTTCCAGCACGGAGGAAGAGATGTTCTTGTCCATACAGAACGTACGCATCTTTTCCTGCGTCGACGGCTTGAGCGTGGAGACGACGATGAACCCCAGGTCATGGAGGATCCCCGTCACGTATGCGTCATCCAGGATGTCGGGGCGCCGCTTCCTGTCCCGGGCGAGGAGGAAGGCGTAGAAAGCCGTGCGCAGGGAATGTTCCCAGAGGGACTTCATCCGGGGGTGGTGCTGGTCAAGGATAAGGTGGAAGCCGAAGGAGTACAGGAGGTGGTGCAGGCTTCGCAGGCCGATCATCTTCACTGCTTGCGGGATGCCGTTCACGCGGGACGGCAGGCCGTAATACGCTGAGTTCACGTGCTTCAGCAGCTCCGCGGTCAGCGCGGGGTCGCGGGAAACGTGCTTCGAGATCTCCGGCACGCTCGCGTTCGGGTTTTCCGTAAGCCGCAGGAGCCCGACGACGGTTTCGGGGAACTGAGGCAGGGAGCCGACGTGGCGGACGAGCTCTCGGGCCAGGGCCCTGATCTGATCCAGCCCCACGTCGAGCACCGGGATGATGATGGAAGAGACGGTCAGGCCTCCCTCGCTCTTGACCAGGAGCGCTTCCTCCCCCAGCCCGACGCTTTTCAGGAACTGGAGGACCATTACGATTCCCAGGCCCGCGCCCTCGGAATGGTCCAGAGAAGTCTCCAGCGCATCAGAGAATGAGCGCGACGCCCGGGCGCGCTCGAACCTGTCCTTGATCCTCTCCTGCTCCCCGGAGACGAGCTCGCCGCCGTTCCTGACCGAGACGGTAAGGACGCTCTCGGCATAATGGAAGATGACGTCGATGGACGCGCGCTTTTCCCGAAGCTTCTGCAGGAAATGTTCGAGGTTTTCGGACAACGCGGCGCGGAAGCCCTGCATCCCCTCCTCGTAGTCCTTCGTATTCGAGATGGCCAGGCCGTGTTCTTCGAAATCGATCCGCTTGGCGTTCGCTTTCTCGGCGTTGAGGATCAGCTCCTTCACGCAGTAGGACAGCGCCTCCTGGATCTTCTCCTGGCCCAGCTCGACGAGACAGGTTTCCACAATGCTGTCGAGGGAGGAGAATGACTCGTGGACCGGCCCTTCGATGGTGAAGGTCAGCGGGAAGGAGGTCTGGACGGCTCTCTGAATGTCTGTACTGCTTATCTCTGGCATTTTGATACCAAGGTACTATCCGACGGCCCCGGCAGCAAGTAGCCCTGAGCAGCGGGAAGCGGACTTGACCGTGACGCGCGCGGCGTGGACATTCCTGGTATGACCGCTCCCTGCCGGCGTAGACCTCCAGAACGCGTTTCTCCACAGCCCCGGCGCTTCCTGCCCGGGCGCCGTTGGCCCGGGCGCCGTTTGCCCGGGCGCCCTTGGCCATGGCGTTTCCTCCCTCTCCTTTGCAACCTCGCCCTGGCGGCCTGCGGCCCATCGTCTCTTTCCGCGGCCGCGCCTTCCGGCCTCTTTCCCTTTGTCCTGCCCTGGGATGATGCAAGTCCCGGAGTCGCCAACGTAAGCGCCTGGAACAATGCGCCGGCCGGCAAAGAAGGGCCGATCATCGAGCGTGGCGGACACCTGTATGAAGGGGCGGACCGCATCCGGTTTCTCGGGGTGAACGTCGCGTACGGTGCCTGCTTCCCTTCCCATGATGAGGCGGGAAGGATTGGCGCCCGGCTCGCGAAGTTCGGGATCAACGCGGTTCGCTTCCATCACATGGACACTGAGCCTTCGCCCAACGGACTGCTCGCTCGGGACGGCCGGTCCCTGGACGCGGATCAGCTCGACAGGTTGGATTACTTCATCAGTGAGCTGAAGAAGAACGGGATCTACACCGATTTGAACCTTCACGTCGGGCGTATCTACCCGGGCATGCGGCGCTGGAAAGGCATGCCTCAGTATTTCAAAGGGGTCGATCTCTTCTTTCCGGCAATGATCCGGATGCAGAAAAGCTATGCGCGGGACCTTCTCACCCACGTCAATCCGTACACCGGCGCCAGCTACGCGGATGAGCCGTCCGTTGCGTTCGTGGAGCTGAATAACGAGGACGGATTGATGCACGAATGGTGGACCGGCAGCCTTGACGGGATGCCCGGGGTGTACGCGGATGAGCTCACGCGCCAGTGGCGCGCCTGGCTGGACCAGCAGTATCCCACGACGTCAGCGTTCCGGCAGGCCTGGGGAATGGCAGACCAGCCCGCCGGCGCAGAAATGCTCGCGCCCCTCTCCTCGGCTTCCGCCTGGACCTTGCAGGTTTCCCCGGGAGCAAAGGCCACGGACGCGTTTTCCCCCGTAGGCCCCGACAAGGCGGCTGCCCGGGTTGTCCAGGTGCTCACGCCCGGCCGGGAGGCATGGGACGTGCAGATGTACCAGGCCGGTATTGCCGTGGGCAAGGACCAGGTGTATACGCTGTCCGTGTGGGCCAGGGCCAGCGCAACGACCTCCCTCCAGCTCAACGTGATGCAGGCGCACGAGCCGTGGCGGCTGCTCTGGTCGGCGCCTTTGAACCTCACGCAGAACTGGAGGAAGCACCGTTTCTCGTTCCTGCTTTCCGAGGGAGATGACAACGCGCGCGTGACGCTCGGAAACCTGGGCGCCGCCCCGGGAACGTATTGGTTCTCACAGGCCTCTCTGGCGCCTGGCGGCACCATTGGGCTGCCTGCCGGCAAAGGCGTGGAATCCGTGGATTTTTTTCGCCGGACTGATTTCGATCAGCAGGGCGCCCCGGCGCAGCGGGACTGGATCAGGTTCCTGTGGCAGGAGGAAGAGGACTCCTGGACGGGGATGACGCGCTATCTCAAGGAAGAGCTGGGCGCTCACGCCCTGGTGATCGGGACGCAGGCGGACTTCAGCCCTGCCCCTCTCCAGGCGGAGCTGGACGTGGTGGACAACCACGGGTACTGGCAGCATCCACGCTTCCCCCGTGCGGCAGGGGACCCCGCGGATTGGCTCATCACAGACACGCCCATGGCCGGCTCGGTGGACGGCGGGGAGATATCCAGGCTCTCGCTGCAGCGCGTCATCGGCAAGCCCTACATCGTCAGCGAGTACAACCACCCCGCGCCTAACACGTTTTCCTCGGAAGCGTTCCTCCTCATCTGCGCCTACGCGGCCATGCAGGACTGGGACGGCGTCTTTGCGTTCGATTACGGAGACACTCGGGATGACTGGGACTCGCGGCGGATCACCGGATATTTCCCTATCGACCAGCACCCGGCCAAGATGGTGACGCTTCCCGCGGCGGCGGCGCTTTTCCGTCGGGGGGATGTCTCATCCCTGGAGGTCTCACGGCCCGCCGTCGTTTCCGTTGCTGACGCAATTCTCTGGACGCTGCAGAAGGGCCCGGCAATCGGCGCGGATGCATTCGGCGTCGGAAGGACTGACGCGCTGGAAGGCGCGGTTGGTCTTGCAGCGGGCCCCTCCGGCGGCGCCACGGATGCCGGTCCTCCTTCCCCGCAAGACGCATCGAGTGACTCGCCCAACCTTTCCCTCTCCCCCGCGCCTGCTCCGCTCCCCGGCTCGTATGTCACGTCGAACGGGGAGCTGACGTGGGACAGCCATGGAGGCAAGGGTTACGTCACGGTCTCCACGCCCCGTTCGAAGGCCGCCATCGGCTACGTCCTCAACCGGACCTTCGACCTCGGGGGAATAACGGTGGCCCCCGGCCGGACCATCCAGGACTGGGCAGCAATCAGCCTGACTGCAATGGGCCCCGGCGCCCGGGGCAACCTTCTTTCGCGAGGCAGCATCCTCGTGACAGCCACGGGATTCATCCAGAACACGGGGATGGGGTGGAAGAACGCCGAGCGAACGACCGTGGGGCGGGATTGGGGACGGGCGCCGACTCTCGTGGAAGGCATTCCCGCCACGATAATCCTGCCGGTGACGGCGCATCGGGTGGAGGCATTTGCCCTCGATGAGCGCGGGCAGAGGGGACCCCAGCTCCCCGTTGCCGACGCCGCGGGGAAGGCCTCCATCCAGATCGGCCCTGACTACCGCACGCTCTGGTACGAGATCGTCATCCGATAGGGGGTCCGGATCAGACCGCTTTGGCCTTCATGTCCAGGGTCAGGGAGATGACAGTCAGGTTTTCCGGGCCGAGATGGCTGACCCGGGATTCGAAAGGCATGCGGAGATCCGTGCAGGCCTGCTCGAGGTAGCTCAGGTAATACTGGCCGAAATCCCCGTCCGAATGGGACTCAGGAAGCTGTTCATAGAAATCCGCCAGGCTGCGTTCGCGAACGTCAATTCGCTTTCTGCTGTCCATCTGCGCCTTCAGGAAATGGAAATCGTAGCACTTGTTGATCAGGTCGACCTGGAGCGCGGGACGCACTGCCCGGGGGAGATCCCCGTGGCGAATGCGCCAGGTGAGATAGAGGAAATCCTTGTGGGATTCCAGGTGAGTGCGCACCTGCGAACGCAGGCCTTCGTCATCCTCCAGGTCCGGGGATTCCCCCGCCCGGAAGAGCCGGCGCGCCGTCACCTGCAGTTTGGCGCTCTCCTCGTAGGCGGCCATTTCCATGATGATGAAAGAGAGGCAGTCCGCGACGTCCACTTTCTTAACGAACTTGACCAGGAGCCTTCCGATCTTTTCCAGCAAGCCCTCGTGATGGTCGGTTCCGCTGGACTCCAGCAGGAGGAACCACGTGGAGTGGTGCAGGTGGCTGAGAAATCGCCGGCCGATGTTCATCCGCGCATCTCTCTCCGCCTCTTCGAAACCGCGGCCCTGCTGGTCCGAGAGACCGGCTTCCATGCGGGCCAGGATCACCCCGGCAACCCGCCTCTGGAGAGGCTCATGCTTCCCGAGGAACTCCTCCACGGGAAGCTCGCTGAACCTCGAGCGCGCGTCGATGGGGTTTCGGGGATGCTCGCGGTTCCAGCGGTCGACGAAATCGCTTCCCAGGAGAAACCGGTGGACATGGTTGGCGAAGCGCTCGTACAGGACGGCATAGACGATCAGCTTGTTCAGGTCGATCAGCTCATTGCGGCGAGTGCGGAACTCCGACCGCGCCACTTCCACTGTCGAAACGTACGCCCGGCAGATCATGCCTTGCAGCGCCTGGGCGTTCACCGGCTGCATGATGAGACCGGATTCCAGGGAGCCGTCGGACAGCCTGACCTGGCTGATCCTGCGCCGGTTACGCAGGAAAAATCTCACCCCCTTGTCCGTCAGGGCGATTCGAACCGGGAACTCCAGCATGGGTTTTCTCATGCGCCTCTCACCGGTGTGATCCTCTATCCAGTCGATATCCTGTCCCCGTCGATAACCTATCCTCGATATCCTATCATTAAAGTGTTAAGGGAAGTGTAAGAATTTCAGAGTCGCGCGAAAAAAGGCAAAAATTTCCTTGACGAAGTCTGCCGTCGAAAAACGGCTGAACGTTCCTTCGGGAATCAGCCCGTCCCCAGGCCGCGCAAACGTTTGATTGCCGTAGAGAACGAGCGCCACGGAAAACGCCAGGAGTGCCCCAGGATGTCCTGCTTTGCCAAAGAACTTCTCAATGCAAGCGAATCGAAGATGGCGGGCACAGGGTTGAACCCGCAAGCGGTGGCAAGCCTGCTTCAGACCTACACCTCCGGGACCCAGGCCGGCAACGTCCAGATCAGCGGGCAGAGCTACCCCATCATGGTCCAGATCGATCCGACGTATCTCTCGGACGGACAGTCCCTTCTGAACCTGCCCATCGTCTCGGCGACGAACCAGACGGGATTGCAGGTCGGCCAACTGGGCAGTCTTGTCCTTCGACAGTCTCCCATAGCGGTGTCCCGTTACAACAGGCTGTATGCGGCAACCCTATCCATCGACCTTGCAAAAAAGGCGCCACCTGCCCTCACGTTCCAGAATACGCTCACCGAGGAGCTGACCCGACAAGGGCTGCTGGACAGCCACGTTTCCCTGGGGTCGGGAGGCATGTTCAGCGCGGCCAGCCTTGCCCGGGAAATGTCTCAAACGGGCTCCATTGCGTTCCTGCTCGCCCTTTTCCTTGCGTACCTCGTCATGGCAGCCCAGTTCAATTCCTGGCGCTATCCCATATACCTGCTTCTTCCCGTCCCGCTGGCCATCGTCGGCGCCCTGGTGTTCGTGGCGGTGCTGGGGGGCGGACTGGACGTCTTCGGGCTCCTCGGCGTCCTGCTGTTGATCGGGCTGTCAGCGAAGAATGCAATCCTGTACCTGGACTTTGTTGTCCAGCGAATCGGGAAGATGCCGTTCAAGGAGGCGCTGATCGACTCCGCGCGGCTGCGCTTCCGTCCCATCGTGATGACCACCCTTACGGTCCTCGTGATTGCCGGGCCGCTCGTATTCGGCCATGGCGAAGGCTCTGAGTTCGGCCAGAGGCTCGGCGTGGTGATGTTCGGGGGGATACTGACTTCCGCCGTGCTCACGTTCTTCGTCGTGCCGGCGGCTTTCTACCTGTTCGAGCGCAGGAGAGTGGAGAAGAACGCAAAGGGGCCGGCGGTCGGCGAACCGGAATTGGTCAAGGCACAGCGCCAACAGGCATAGCGCCAAAGAAGGCAGACAACGGGAGGTCGTCCCGGTGTCCCCCTCCCGTCCGTCTACGGCTGGACCAGCCGCGTGCGGATGGCCATCTTGGCGAGGTCCACCACGTTGTCGATGTTCAGCTTGCGCATAAGGCGGTACTTGTACGTCTCCACGGTCTTCGGGCTCAAGCCCAGCTCGAAAGCGGCCTGCTTGATCGAGCTGCCCTCCGCGAGCCTGAGAAATATCTCCTTCTCCCGGCGGCTGAGGACGTGAAGGACGTCGTCCGATTCCTCCACGGCTGAGTCCGCAAGCGCGGGGGCCACCGAAGGATCAGGGAACCTGCGCTTCCCGTCCCGTGTCTTTCGAAGCGCATCCAGAAGGTCGGAGAGCGGCTCTCCCTTGAGCACGTAGGAAGTGGCCCCGGCCCTGATCATGCCCGTTTGCAATCCAAGCTCGCCGTGCATCGTATAGACGACTATTTTCGTGCCCGGAGAAACCCGGCGGATAATCTGAGCAACCCGCATGCCGCTGAGGTCGGGAATGGAGATGTCCAGGATGACAATGGCGGGGCGAAGGGATTCCACAAGGCTGAGAGCGTGCCCGGCGTCGGATGCTTCTCCGATCACCGTGAACTCTTTCGAGTCACGGAGAGCCGCCTTGAGCCCTTCGCGGATAGCGGAATGATCATCCACAATCAGGACCGTGGTTTGCACGCTTTCCCCCGGCAGATACTACATCGTTTAGCTCCCGGGGAACAGCTTGGACGGCGGACGGCGCGAAGACACCGGACGCGCCTTACCATCACCTCCCGGATGTGATACCGTACCCAGAATAGCTCTCTGCTGCGGGAGGAGAGATGGCAGGGAAGAGAAAGGCTTCGGCCGACCCCAAAGGCAAGACGACCCTTCAACCTGCTCAGACCAGCTCTCCGAGCCCGGCCAGACCTGAGACGCTGCCCAACTCTGAGACCCTGCTCAGGCCTGAGACCCTGCCCAACCCTGAGACGCTGCCCGTCGCGCCGGTGCTTCCTACCACCTCCGCCGATTTTCCTATCGTCGGCATTGGCGCCTCCGCCGGCGGCCTCGAGGCCCTGGAGCACTTTTTTTCCGCCATGCCGCCCAAGACCGGGATGGCCTTCGTGATCATCCAGCACCTGGACCCCACGCACCCCAGCGCCATGGCAAATCTCCTCAAGCGCCACACCGGGATGGCCGTCACGGAGGCGGAGGAACAGCGGGTGGAGACGGACCATGTCTACGTGATGCCGCCTACCAAGATCATGACGCTGGAGAAAGGCCGGCACCTGCGGCTTCGGGAAAGAGTGGGCCAGCCGGAGTTCTCCCTCATTGACGCATTCTTCCGGTCCCTCGCGGAAGAGCTTGGAGAGCGCGCGGTGGGGATCATCATGTCGGGCACCGGCCGTGACGGGACTCTGGGGGCAAAAGCCGTCAAGGCCAAAATGGGCATGGTCATTGTGCAGGACCCCGACACGGCCCGCTACGACGGGATGCCCCGCGCGGCCATTGCCGCGGGGGTCGCGGACTACATCCGCGCGCCCCAGGACATGCCTGCGTCGCTCATCGAGTACGTCCGCCAATCCCGCGGAATGGCGGCGGAAAAGCGCCGCGACATGATCGAGAGACAGTCGAGCGACATGCAGAAGATATTCTCCATCATCCGGCTCCGCACCAAGCGGGACTTCTCCGGGTACAAACTTTCGACCCTGAAGCGGCGCATTGAACGGCGCATGAGCGTCAACCGCATTGAAGAACTGCGCGACTACGCGCAATTCGTGACGGACAACCCACCGGAAACGGAGGCGCTCTTCAAGGACCTCCTGATCAACGTCACGCAATTCTTCCGGGATGAGGAGGCCTTCGAGCTGCTGAAAAAGCTGCTCCTCGAACGCTTGTCGGCCAAAAAGGACGGTGAAACGGTCCGGGCGTGGACGGCGGGCTGCTCGACGGGGGAGGAATCCTACTCCCTGGCCATGCTGCTCCAGGAATGCGTGGAACAGCTTGGCAAATACCTCGAGATCCAGGTCTTCGGCACGGACATCGACGCAGACGCCATCAACACCGCACGCGCGGGCATGTACCCCGCGGCTGTTGCGCAGGACATGAGCGAGGATCGGGTCCGCCGCTTCTTCGTCCGGGCGGACCACCAGCTTCAAGTCAGGAAGGAGCTGCGGGAAAAGCTCGTCTTCGCCGTTCAGGACATCACGAACGACCCCCCGTTTTCCCGCATGGACCTCATCTCGGTGCGCAACGTCCTCATCTACCTGGGCTCGGACCTGCAACACAGGCTCATTCCCATCCTCCACTACGCTCTGGGCGGAGACGGCATCCTTCTCCTCGGGACGGCGGAAACCATCGGCGAGTATGCCGACTACTTCCAGGTGCTCGACGCCAAATGGAAGATTTACGGCCGTCGAGGGTCGTCTGACCTGCGTATCCCCATGCCCGCGCACTCCGCGTGGCGCGAGCTTTCCCTTTCCCCCGTTCCCAAAGGCCTGGACATTCTGGCCGGAAGCATGTCCGAAAGGTCCCTCCTGCAAGCCCTCGGGCCGTCCGTCCTGGTGGATTCGACGTTCCACATCGTGTACGTCCATGGAGAGACGAACAGGTTCCTGGAGCTTGCGCAGGGCGAGCCGAACATGAGCATCGTCGACATGGTCCGCCCGGAGCTGCGAAGCGAAATTTCCTCCGCCCTCATGGAGGCAAGCGCGCACAGGAAAGCCATCCTCCGGGACGGCGTTCGGATCAAGCGCGACGCGGTTGTGTTCGTGACGCGCATTTCCGTGCAGCCCGTCCTGGGAATACCGGAGCGCCAGGGCTTTCTCGTCGTGAGCTTCTGGGAAACCGTCGAGGTTCCCGCGGCACGCAAGACCGGTGAAAAAGGCAAAGGGGACGCGCGGATACGGGAGCTGGAGGCGGAGCTTCAATACACCAAGGAGAACCTCAGGAGCACCATCGAAGAGCTGGAGACGGCAAACGAGGAGCTTCGATCAGCCAACGAGGAGTACCAGTCCACAAACGAAGAGCTGCAGAGCGCCAACGAAGAGCTCGAGACCTCGCGGGAGGAGCTCCAGTCCGTCAACGAAGAGCTTCTCACGGTGAACAACGAGTTCCAGAACAAGATCGACGAGCTGTCCGTCATCAATGACGACATGATGAACCTCCTCAACAGCAGCAACATCGCGACGATCTTCCTGGACAACGCCCTGCAGATCAAACGCTACACCCCGGATGCCACGCGCATCTTCAACCTGATCGGCACCGACGTTGGCAGGCCGCTGGGCCACGTGACGTCGAACCTCCAGATGGAAAACCTCGTCGAGCGCGCGCAGAAGGTCCTGGAGACGCTCATCCCGTACCGGGAGGCGGTTCAGACTCGGGACGGGCACTGGTACTCCCTGCGGCTTCACCCCTATCGCACGACGCAGGATGCGATTGCCGGCGTGGTGCTCTCCTTTGTCGACATCCATGAGCACATGAGCGAAAAGACAGCCCTGACCCGACGCCTTCGGGTTGCCAACGAGTGCGCCCTTCGCCTTGCCACGCACGCGGACACGCCGGTGGTGGCCCTGGACGACGCGCTTCGGATCCTGATGACAAACGATGCGTTCCGTACGATGTCCCCGGCGCCTGTCCCGGACGGGCAGCGGTTCTACGAGGCGCAGGGAGGCGCGTGGAACACGGATGACATGCGTGCGCTCCTGGAGGTCGAGCTGATACGGGACCTCGCGGTCAAGGGCCGCTCTATCCAGATCGACTTCCCCGAGGTCGGGCGGAGGTCCCTTCGCGTCGACGGGTACCTCGTGGGCGGCGAAGAGGGACCCGTGATCTGCCGCTTCCTCGCCTTCTCCGCGGATTCACAGTCATCGTGAAACCGAAAAGAGCGGGCGGCAAAAGGGCGCTCCGCAACCGCGCCGAGCGGATCCTTGCTGACAAGGCTTCTCCAGCCAGCCCGGCGGCCCCCGAAGAGCTTCTCCATGAGCTGGAGGTTCACCAGGTCGAGCTGGAGCTGCAGGTGGAGGAATTGCGACGCGCCGAAGCGGAGATCGAGAAGATGCGGGACCGCTACCTGTCGCTCTACGATGGCGCGCCCGTAGGGTATGTGACGCTGAACGGTTATGGCCTGATCACCCAGGTCAACCGCACTGCCGAGAAAATACTCGGGACTGCCCGGCCCCTCCTGCGCGCGCGCCGTTTCTCCTCATTCCTGGACCATGGTTCGCGCAGCACGTTTCTCTCCGTGATAGCAGACGCCAGATCCTCAGGCGCCCGTCGGACCATTGACGCACAGCTCGCCGGAGCAAACCGCGCCCCCACGTGGGTAAAGCTCGATTGCCTGGCGGAGCCGGGGACGGAAGAGCTGCGGGTCACGCTTGTCGACATCACGGCGCGGCGCGCCGCAGAAAGGGAGTTGCGACAGCTGGCGGAAGGCTTGCTCAAGCTCCAGGAAAAAGAACGAGAGACGGTGTCGGAAGTCCTTCATGACGACGCAGGCCAGCAGTTGACCTATCTCACCATCATCCTGGACCAGGCCCGGGAGTCCGGCAGCGGGCTGGACCACCAGCAGATCGACCAGCTCAGCGACGTAGCCCGCAAGATTCTCCAGACCATCCGCTCTCTGTCGGCGTCTCTTTCTCCAGCGGAGTTGAGCAGGGTCGGCCTTACCGGCGCGGTGAATGGGATGATCACCGAGTTCAGCGCCCGGACAAAGATCCCAGTCCGCTTCAGCGCCACCGGAGAGTTCCCGGGACTTCCCTTCGAGGTTGCGCTTGCCGCCTACAGGATTGTGCAGGAAGCCCTGACGAATGCGGCCCGCCATGCGCAGCCTGCCAGCGTCACTGTATCCCTCCAGGGCAGCGCCACGCAACTGCACGTCGAGGTGCAGGACGACGGCAAGGGATTCGCCACGGAAGACTCTCCAATGTCCCTCGGACTGCTCAGCATGAAGGAAAGAGCCCGCGCGGCCGGGGGCAGAGTCCTCATAGAATCCTCAACGGGGAAGGGCACCCGCATAAGCTTCGAGTACGCGCGGGAGTGGAAAGCCTCGAAAAACGCTCCCCAGTCTTCCGGCAGCCGGTAGCGTGACCTGCGGCCTGTAAGAAATTTACCGACACCACTTTCCCCCCAAAGGAATACACCTTCAATCCCAAGGAAAGTGGATTGCGCATGTGTTCTACACCAACCCCTCGGGAATCCTCCATCTCCCGAGGGTTCTTTTTCTTCGGTCCGGTGCCTTACGTGAGGAGGTGAAAATGTCGGACCAGTTCGAGTCGGACCAGTTCGAGATCGGGGACATCGTTCAATTGAAAAGCGGCGGCCCCGAGATGGCGGTCCTCGTCCTGAACCACGAGGAAGCCGTATGCGCCGTCCCCACGGGAAGGGGACTTGAGCGCCGGAAAGTGAAGCTCTCTCTCCTTTTGAAGGTCGACGGCAAGGACGCTGGAAACCCGCTGGGGTAGCTCGCGGTCTGACGCTCAGGTCTTCGGCAACCAGCGGCACAATCGCCGCTGGGCAAGGTCTATTGCCAGGAAAAGTCCCAGGCCAACAAGCCCCAGGCACAGTATCCCGGCAAACATGTCCACGTACGACATCCGCATCCAGCTTTCCATGACGAACCACCCCAGGCCGCGCGTGGTCCCGAAAGTCTCGGCAAAAAACAAGACCGCAAGCGCCGTGCCTGTTCCTACGCGGAGGGAGGAAAGCAGTCCCGGAAGAAGCGCCGGCCACACAACGTAGCGGAGCGCCTGCAGATGATTGGCCCCGAGGGACCTGAGGGACAGGATGTACTGAGGCGATATCCCCCGCGCTCCATCCCGGCTGGAGATCAGGACCTGAAAGAACAGGACAACAAAAACGATCACAGCCTTCGACACGTTTCCCAGGCCAAGAAGCAGCATCACCACCGGCAGGAGCGCGATCTTGGGCACGGGGTACAGCGCGTACGCCACGGGTGAGAAAAGCCAGTCGAGCCGGCGCACGCGTCCCAGGGCAACGCCCGCGGGCACGGCAGAGAGAAGCGAAACGGCAAGCGCCGCCCCGACCCTGCCAAGGCTCGCGAGAGCGTGCTGCCACAGCACCGTGGGCAACAGCTCGATGAACCGCACGACGACCGACAGCGGATCAGGAACGAATCCCTGGGGCAGGCACATCGACAGGATCCACCACGCGGCCAGAAGGACAACGAGCCCGCAGATGCCGAACGCCAGCCGCTTCCCCATCCTCAGACCACCCTGCAGCGTTCCATACGCTGCCTGATCCGCGAGCACAGACGGAAGAAAGATGCGTCCGTCCTGAACTCGGGCGTTCCCTGCCCCGGATTGTCGAAGCTCGCCTCGATCCGCGCTGGGCTGCCGGCGAGCAGCCATATCGTCCCGCCCAGGTAAACCGCCTCCTCAATGCTGTGAGTGACGAGGAGCGCCACGAGGCTGTTCTCTCCGAGGGTTTCCAGCAGGATCTCCTGGAGCGACTCCCGGGTCATGGCGTCCAGAGCGGAAAACGGCTCATCCAGAAGCAGGAGGCGCGGGGTGAGGGCCATGCTTCGGGCAATGGCCACCCGCTGCTGCTGACCGCCGCTCAGCTCGTTGGGGTAGCGGCCTGCGCATTCTTCCAGGCCGAGCCGGGAAAGCTGACGGGAGACCGCCGCGCGGAGGACGCTTTCCTTCACGTGCCGCACGCGAAGCCCCACGGCAATGTTCTCCGCAACGGTGAACCATGGGAAAAGGCCGTACTGCTGCAGGATCAGGCTCACGCGAATGTCCCCCGCAGTGACGGGCCGTCCGTCGAGAAGCACGGACCCGGCGTCGGCGCGCTTGAGCCCAGCGGCCAGCATCAGCAGGGTCGTTTTTCCGCAGCCGCTTGGCCCGATGATGCAGCCGGTCTTCCCCGGGGAAACCGACAGGGAGATCTCCCGCAGCACGGGCCTCCGGTCATACCCCGCGGAACAGCTAGTGATCTCCAGCATCCGAGGCGAAACCCGGTGCAACGATCTCCTCGTAGCGAGGCACGGCCTGCACGAGCCCTTTCTCCTTCATCCACCGGGCAACGTCCGCTACCTGCGCAGGAGCCGGCGCAAAGGAACGGCGGAACCTCGGGATGCTCATGAGGTCCTTCACCGCGGGAGGAAACTCGCATCCGGCCACGATGTCAGCCCTGTACTTTTCACCGTTGGAGTCAATTTCCTGGACAGCCTTGTCGTATGCGCGATAAAATGCCGAGATCTCACCGGACTTTTCCGCAAGCGCCCTCTTTGTAAAAAGGATGACACCGGGCGTGGCCGCCATGTCCTCCGTGGTCGAAAGCCTGTGCGCTCCCCGGGCTGCCGCCATGGTGGCGAGCGGCTCGGGCAGGCATGCCGCCTCGATCTTCCCCGCAAGGAGCATCTGGAGCCGGGCGGGAAGCGCTACAATCGGCACCAGCTCGATCCGTTTGGGGTCCGCCCCAGCGGATTCGAGCATGCGCTCCGTGACGTAATAGACAATACTGTCTTCCAGAAGCCCTGTTTTCACCGGGCCTCCGGGACGGCGCAGGTCCGCCATGCTCACGAGCGCCGACCCGGGGGCGGAAAGCAGGCTGAAGCTCCCTTCACTGACCGAGGTCACCCGCGCGCCGAACCCCTTGGACCAGGCCTGCACCGCGTTGATCATGTCGGAGATGGTCCCGTCGATGGCGCCGGTCTGCAGAGCGGTTTCCCTGTTGAGCTGGCTCGAGAACGGGACGAGCTCCACCTGCACGCGCTCGGCGGCGAAGAATCCCCCCTTCTCCGCCACGATGAGCGGGATTGAGTTGTACGCGGGCATGAGCCCGACTTTCAATTCGGCATTGGCACTGATTGCCGTGATGAGGCCAGAGAGGACGAGAAGAAGCCGGAATCTCATTTTTCACGCATCTCCTTGGCAAAGGGCTTTTGCAAGAGAATAGCATACCACATCGAATGGTCCGAGCCCTCTCGAAACGCCCTCTCGAAACGAACGCGCTCGATCTCTACAAGGCTACACCACCATGTCCAGGCATTTGATCACGTAAAGCTCGAGATAATGGATCAGCTTGTCTCTCTTCACGATCTTCCCGAGGTTCTTGCTTCCCGAAAGCTGCTCCGCCAGGCCATGGATTCTGCCCGAATCAGGCGGCGTGAGAAGGAAGCTGCGCCGAAGGGGTCGAACGAAGTCCCGAACGAGCGCGTTCACGTCTTCGACGAGATTCTGCCGCTGCTCGGGATCAAAGAGCGGGTTCCACTTTTCAGCCAGCTCCTCCAGAAGCCCGTCAAGGGACTTCCCTGCCGGGACGTAGTGGGGAACGAGCGACTGGATACTCTTTCGATACTTCACCAGATGTTCCTTATCCAGTCCTGTCATCATTGTTTCCTCCCATGGGATGCCGGCAAAAAGGCCGGCCGAGAATAGAGCTGAGAATAGTCATGTTTTGAAATGCAAACCGCATGCCAATCCGGAAAAGGGCCCTCGGGAGCTGACAAGTGGAGACAAAATCAGCGTGAAAGGGTAGGAATCGGGCAATTGCGGCGAGCGGTGTTCCACGAAACCCATTCCAACAGGGAGGAATGGAACGTTCCAGGAACAACCGATGGAACAGAGTCTCACGGGGAGATATCGACCCGGTAGCTGAACCCATGCCGGACAAAACCGAGAGACTCGTAGAACCTGTGCGCGCCGGACCTCGCCGTATTGCTGGATAGCGCCATCTTGTAGCATTTGAAATCCCTGCAAATGCCAATGGCGCTTTGCATCATCGCCTTCCCGATCCCTTTTCCCTGCGAGGAGGGCAGCACAGCCACGTCCTCCACTATGCCGGAGGGGAGTCCGCCATTGGCAAGGTTGTCCATGATGAGAAGGGCAAATGTCCCCTCGACGCTGCCGTCCACCTCCGCAACATACACCGAGTAGCTGGGGTAGGAGGCCATTCTCCGGAACGCCCCCCGGGCGCTCTCCAGGGACTGTCGCCCGTGCGTCTCGATTCCCGCGTCTCGGTAGATCGCCAGGATCTGCTCAAGGTCGTTTTCAGCGGCCTTGCGGATGCCAACGTCCATGCGCCTACATCACCCTCATGCCTGGCCAGCTCGGCTTGAAACCGGTCACCGGGAGCTCGTACAGCGCGTAATCTCTTCCATTGCCATGCTTGCGGCCGGCTTTGACAAACCCCATGCCTTCATACAAGGAGCAGAGCCGGGGATTGGCGAAATCCGTGTCCAGCCGCACGTACTCGATCAGCTTCTTCTTGCTTTCGCTCACTGCGTACCCCACCATTCGTGTCGAAAGATTTCTTCCCGCATGATCTGGATGGCCAGCTCGGCGTCACCGGCCCTTATGTCAAGCTCGGGCAGCGTCGTCATTTGTGTCCGAGGATCACGCTTTCCGCATCCTCACCTCTCCTTGAGCTTTGTCTTCATCCGCGTGGCCAACACTTCCAGAACGACTGCGGTTGCAAGAATGAAATACGTGATCAAGCCCACCTCGCGAAGATCGAAATAGAACCCGCTGGCCATGAAAAGGTCGAAGCCGATTCCGGCCGCCCCAGCCGCGGCCCCCATGGCAACGGCGTTGGCGAAGTTTATCTCGAACCGCAGGAAAGTCCAGGACAGCAGATATGTTGCGGAGGAGGGTATGACTGCCTGGAAGACGATCTGCCACCACCCGGCGCCCGTGGCTTTCAGGGCCTCGATGACGCCCCGGTCCAGGTCTTCAAAGCACTCGGAGTAGGCCTTCGTCAGGTACCCCACCGTATGGAAGGACAGGCCAATGACCGCCGCGGTGCTGCCCAGTCCGGCGGCGACGGCAAAGATGAGGACCCAGAGAATGGTCGGGACCGCGCGAACGAAGGCGACGATGCCTTTGACGAGGTTCGTGACCCCCTTGGGCGCGAGGTTCTGTGCGCCGAGAAGTCCGAGGACAAGGGCCACGAACGCCCCGAGAATAGTGCTGAGAACGGCAAGGCCAAGAGTCATGACGATTTCGATGAACGCGTCCCCAACGGTGAGCCGGTGCGCGTGCGGGTGGAAGAAGATCGTCCTGAAGTTTCGCAGCGTATCACCGGTGGCTTGCAGGACGTTGACGCCGCCGCTGCTCAGAGTCACCAGGCCATAGATCGTCACGGCTGCCAGCACACCCAGCGTGATCCACATGACCCTCTTGGCGCGCGGGTCGGGCCTTGGAGCTGTTCCCCGGGCGGCCAGAGGCCTCTGTAATGATTTGAGCGGTCCTTCGAAATCCACTACAGGATCACCCTTCGCACGCCGTTCGATATTGCTTCCATGGCAACGACGGTTATCACGGTGACAATCACGATGAGGCTTGCCGCGTGGTAGTTGAAGGATTTGTAGTAGACGTCGAACATGAACCCGATTCCCGTGCCGGTGAGGAACCCCACGAGCGTTGCATCACGGATGTTCGTCTCGATCATGAACAGCAGCCAGCTCACCATCTGGGGCATGCTGGAGGGCAGGACGGCCTGGGTCGTGATATGGGGCCGGGCCGCGCCCGTGGCTTTCAGGGCATCCACGACCCCCTGCCCCACCTCATCGATCGTTTCCATGAAAGCGCGGGTCAGGAAGCCCACGGAGCCGAAGAACAGCGCCAGAAAGCCTGTCAAAGCGCTCTGGCTGAAAGCCAGCATCAAAACCATGGCCCACGCAACCAGGGGCATGTTGCGGAAGAACGACCCGATCCCCCTGGCAAGGACGGTGAAGAAGACATGGACGCGCGTTGTCCGTGACCCGGCGAGCGCCAGGAGGAGGGCAAAGACGGCGGCAACCATGGTGGAGGCGATCGAGATCAGCACCGTGTCCCACAACTTGTCGAGGATGTCCGGAAGTCTCTTGAACGATCTCCCATCCGGGTAGAAACTGGAGACTCCCCAGGTGAACGCCTTGACAAAGCTCGTGAACCCCTTGAGCAGGTCGTACCGGGTCAGCACGACCGAGCCGATGGTCACGGCGGCAAGCAGGCCGAACAGGAGCAGGGCGTTGTCCCTGCGTTTGATGAATATGTCGACCTGCATGGGGGACGGGTCTACCCCGCCTGTCTGGCGGCCATCTCCGCCGGCTCGGACCCGTAGATCTCGGCAATCCGCTGCCGCGTGAGCCCGGCTGGTGATCCGTTGTAAAGGATGGCGCCCTTGTTGAAGCCGATCACCCGGTGGGAATACCGCAGCGCCACGTCCACCTGATGCAGGCTGATGACCAGGGTGATGCCCATCTGTTTGCAGATGTCGCTGAGGTAATCCATGATGATCCGTGAGGTCCCCGGATCCAGAGACGCAATGGGCTCATCGCAGAGGATCATTTTCGGATTCTGAACCAGGGCCCTGGCAATCCCGACCCGCTGTTTCTGCCCTCCGCTCAGCTGGTCGCAGCGCTGGTACACCTGCTCATCCAGGCCGAGGATCCCGATGATCTCGAAAGCCCTCTGCTTCTCCTCATGCGTATAATGTCCCAGCATGCCGGAGATCGTGGACTTGTAGCCCAGCCTCCCATGGAGCACGTTCTCGATCACGCTCAGGCGCTCCACGAGGTTGTGATGCTGGAAGATCATGCCGATGCGGGTCCTGAGGCGGCGCAGCTCGCGCCGGCGCAGCCGGGAGACGCTGACCCCGGCGAAGGATATCTCTCCCCCCGTTGGCTCGATCATCCGATTGATACAACGCAACAGCGTCGTTTTCCCGGACCCTGACGAACCGATGATGGAAACGAACTCGCCTTCGTCCACGGAAAAGCTCACGTCAGTCAGCGCTTGCGTCGAGGCGTTGTAACACTTGGAGACGTTCCTGAGCTCCAGAAGCGCCATGAGGGACCTCCCTTCGGAAAACATGGCATGGGACGTCGAAAGGCCGACGCCCCATGCGGAAAGAACTACTCCTGAAGGCCGAGCACCTTGCGCATCGGGTCGTACCAGGAGTCATCAACTTTCACAAAGCGATGAGGCTGGCTGAACAACGCGGCGCCGGAACCGCCCTTGGGCTGGAACACCATGGGGTCATTGGTGACCTTGTCTGAGACAAGGGCCTGCGTGATCTTGTCCAGGGTGGCCTTGTCCAGGAAGGAGTCGTTAACCTCGAACGGCGTGTTCTGAACGGGGATCGTCTTGATGATGACGAACTGCGCGCCGCCCAGCGTGTCAAAAGGGGCCTCTGCGCCCTTCTTGATCGTGTAGACAGCGCCCTCCTGGTTTTCCGTGCCGGAGGTCAGGTCCAGGTAGCTCGCCACGTCAATGTCATCAACCGCGGAGATGTCGACCTTGCCCAGGAGAAGGTTGGCCAGGGAGAGCTGATGGGAGCCGGAGAACATGACCTGGGAGAAGAACTTCCCGGGGCCGCCCTGCATGAGGTCATCCCTGGTCAGGTTCTTCCATTTGTCCTGCGTATGGAAAGAGGCCATGATGGCCGCGGATGGCATATTGAACCCCGAGGTCGAGCTGGTGGAAACGAAGGATATCTTCTTCCCGACGATCTTGTCGATGGAGAACGCATTCCCGGTCTTGTACTGGGCTTCGTTGCCCTTCTTCACGAGGAGCCGGCTGTGGTAAAGGGAATCCTGAAGGGTTCCTGAATCTCCGCTCTCCACGACGAGGGGAAGGACGTGAGGATTCTTTGCGTGGCCGGTCATGTACTCGAAGGGCCCGAACCATCCCAGCTGCGCGTCCCCCGAATCCAGGGCGGCGATGGCGATGTTGTAGTCCGTCGTCAGCTTCTCTTCAATCTTCCTTCCGGTGGCGTCCGCGATCACCTTCTCGAACTCGGCGCGGAATGCCTTTTCATTGTCGCCGGAGTTGTTGGGAAGCCAGGCGATCGTTATCGGCTTGCCCGCCGGCGCGCATCCTGCCAACAGGGACAAGGACACCAGAACCACGCCCACAAAAAGCAACGGTACTCTCTTCATGCAAATGCTCCTTTCGATCAGGCGGCAGACGCGAAATCCGCGTCACCGCGATTTCCAAGTCTCACGGCGTCCATTCTGGTCCTGATTTGTTTTGCCGGGATTAAGCGTTTGTTAAGCTATCGCGAATCCGTACGGCGGGGACGCATTGGACTACGCCGAGGTCCCCGCCCTCCACTCCGTGTGGAGGGTCCAGGAGTCGCCCTGGCGCCAGTAGAGGCCCACGTTGTCGCAGAACCACTGGAACCGGGCGGGGAGCCCGTTCGGGTTTTCGTCGAGCCAGAGCCGAACCCTGTGCATGCCCGCTTCTGTCAGGTCATCGAAAGCCAGCGTAAGGTGAGGCACGAAGGTGAGCCTGTTGCTCGAGCGCCATTTCTCGTAGCGCAGCAACCGCTCGTTCAGGCTCGCGAGCGCGGGGTCCTTTCGGACTTTGTAGCCAACAAGGTGTTTCAGCCTCTCCTCGTCCTGATAGCTCGTGACGAAGAGCCCTTCGGTTGTCATGGGGAACGGCCCCCAGGCCCCAACGGTCTCCCCAAACTCCTTCAGGAAGGTGTCGACGGACTCCCGCGGCACGAGCGCCCCCGTTCGCAGCGTGACGTGCGGCGGATAGGCAAGGGCAGCTCGCGAGCCTCCAATCCCGCAGACGCGGCGTCGCGCCGCGTCGAGCTCGCGCGCTCTCTCCTCCGGAAGGACAGTAATAACGATGAACCTGATGGAATCACTCATCCCGCGGCCAGCGCGCGGACCTCGGAGAACACGCCGGGGTTGGCCGCGACTATTTTCCAGCGCCCCGGAGCAATCTCCTCCGCGTCCACGATGCCCCCTGCTTCGCTCAAGATGGCGGCGGCGGCGGCGAAATCCCAGAGGTTCGTCCCCCTCTGGACAAAAGCTCCGGTCCTGCCCGCCGCGACGTTCACGATGTCCAGCGCCGTGCTGCCCAGGCTTCGCACTTTCTGGGCGCGCTCGATCATGGAGGGCAGCAGCCTGCTCATGTACGCGGCGCTCCCGTCCCGAGCGCTGAAGGAGAGTGAAACGATGGCCTCGGAAAGACTGGAAAGAGGCGTCACGAGGAGCTTCGTCCCGTTCATGAATGCACCGCCGCGCGGCGTCGCGACGAAAAGCTCCTTACCCAAGGGGACATAAATGACCGCGGCTGCCGCGGCGCCGATGATCCGCCCGTCAGGGAGCCGGGGATGGCTGACTGATCCGTTCCCCTCGGGCAGTCCGTGTATCCCGTGGCAGGACACGCAGGTGCAGAAGAACGGGATGCCGTGAAAGAAGTTTACCGTCCCGTCCAGCGGATCCACGATCCAGAGGTACGGATCAGCCCCTGGCGCGTACCCCATTTCCTCGGACAAAATGCCGTGGGCCGGAAAGCGGCTGCGAATGATCGCAACGATGCTCTCCTCGCACGCGCGGTCGAGGCGCAGCTTCAGGTCATGCGCCTCCACGGAGTCCACCTGCAGCGCGGTACGGTAGCCGCCTCGGATCAGCTCGCCCGCGGCGGTTGCCGCATCGATAGCCACGCTTCGCATCGCGGAGACGCTTGCTTCCCGGCCGACGCTGGCGCCAACTTCAGCGGGCACAGTACTTCTCCGCAAACGCCTCCACCGAGCACAGGTCCCGCCAGCGCTCCTCCAGCTCCGCCCGGTCCCAGTTCCACCATTCGCTTCGAAGGATGCAGGCAATGACGTCCTCGGGGAACCGTTTCCTCACGGGCCGCGCCGGCACTCCCACGACGACCTGGAATGGCTCCACGTCCTTGGTCACCACCGCTGCCGCGCCGACCACCGCGCCGGTGCCGATGCGCACCCCGGGGAGGATCACGGCTGCGTGCCCGATCCACACGTCATGCCCGATGACGCAGGGGCGTGCCCGGCGCCAGTCGAAGAACTCCTCGTCGTCGGACGCGTCCAAGCCGAACTGTCGTCTTCGGTAGGTCATGTGGTGCTGGGTGACGCGGTCCCGGGGATGGTTGCCGGGGTTGATGCGCACCCTGTTTGCGATGGAGCAGAACTTTCCGATCTCCGCGTAGTAGATGGAAACGTCGCCATCGTCATACGAATAGTCGCCGATGGTCGATTCGACGATGAGGCTGTCCCTGCCGATTTCCGTCCATGATCCGATGCGGCTTTTCTCGATGCGCGCCCCCTCGTGGACAAGGGGAGCTTCGGAAAGCCGCGCGACCTGACCGTCACGGCTGTTTTCCGGGCGGATGTCGATGTCATAGAGCATGCGCTGCCTCCCCTTGGAAGGAGGAGACTTCCTGGGCCCAGCGGTCTCCCAGCGGGTTCAAGGCGCTGTCATGCTTCTCGAAAACGGGCCGCCCTCCGACCCATGCGCCGACCACGGAGGGAAGGTCAGCAGAGTCGCTGACCATGATCAGGTCCGCGCGCTTTCCCACCTCGATCGAGCCAAGCTCCGCGTGCAGACCGGCGGCGCGGGCCGGGTTGGCGCTTACCATACGCACCGCTTTCGGCAGCGAAAGGCGGCCCTCCCGAAAGAGACGGAACACCGCGTGGAGCAGCGCGGGGCTGTAGTAGTCCGAGCAGAGGATGTCAACGGCGTTGCTCATGATGGCTTCCAGCGCGCTCAAGTTGTTCGAGGTGGATTTCCCCCGCAGCACGTTCGGCGCGCCGACCGCCACGTGCATCCCGCTCTGGGCTGCGGCCTCGGCGGCCGCCATCTCGACGGGAAACTCGCTGATCGTGATCCCCAGCCGGCCCATGCGCGCCACTTTTTCCGCGGTATCATCGTCGTGGGACGCCAAGGGCAGCCCGGCATCCCGGGCGTAGGCCGAAAGCTTGCGAAGCACCTCTCCCACCTCGGGGTTGCGGGCCTTCTGCTCCCGTTCCTTGAGGATGGCCTGGATCTCGCTCATCGGGGTGTTGTACTTGCGGATGTAGTAGTTCACGAGGTATTCGGGGTTGCGATACTGCCCCTGCCCGGGGGTGTGATCCATGAAGGACACGAGGTTGACGAGGCGCTCATCAATGAGGCGGCGAAACCGTTCGTAGTGATGAACCTCCACCATCTCATAGCGGGCGTGCACGAGGTGCCGGATCACCCCGGAGCGGCGCAGGGCGTTCAGCTCCCGCACCGTGGGCTCCAGCACGTCGGGATGAAGCGTCCCTTCCCGCCCATCCATGAAGGAAAAGGAGTGGAAGATCGTCGTTATGCCGTGACTGACGAGCTGGCTCTCCAGGGACGGGAGAGCGACGGCCAGGGGAAAGACGGCGCGCGGCCGGGGCTCTATCTCCTGCTCGATCCCGTCGTTATGGAGGTCGACGAACCCGGGCATCAGGAGCCTGTCCTGGCCCTCGACAACCGTCGCTCCGGCCGGCACGGATGCGCGCCGGCCCCCGCCTTCGAGGGAGATGATCCTTCCGTCCCGAATGACCACCGTGCCGCGCTCGAGCACGTCATCGGGAGTCACAATACGCACGTCCGTGAAAACGGTGTCCCTCACGACGGCGTCCTTCATGCCACTCCCCCCACGGGAATGGGCGTCATTTCGATGACCTGATCGGAAAGGCTCATGAGGAGAGCCCTATCGTGGAAAATACCTATCATCGCAGTCCCCTCCTCTTTCAGCTCCTTGATGATTGAAACAACCTCAGCGGCCGCAGCAGCATCGAGTGAGGCGGTGGGCTCGTCCAGGAGAAGCAGGCGGGGCCGGGCAGCCACCGCGTGGATGATGTTGATCCTCTGCTTCTCTCCCCCGGAGAACGTGGACGGAGACAGGCCCCAGAGGGAGCGCGGGATGCCAAGGCGGTCCAGAAGCTCCCGCGCCCGCAGGAGGCTTGCCTCCCTGGCAAAACCCCTCGCAACCATGCTGTCCGCAATGGTGTCCAGCGCCGACACGCGGGGAATTACGGGGAAGAACTGGGAAATGTACCCGATTTCGTGGCGGCGGAGCCGCAGGATGGCGTGCTCGTCAGCGGCAGCGAGGTCCCGGGTCTCCGCGGCGGCGTCGGTGTACCAGATTGCGCCCGTGGTGGGGAGGTACGTCCTGTAGAGGCACTTCAGGAGCGAGGACTTGCCGGCTCCGCTGGGGCCGCTGATGCCGAGGAACTCCCCCTGGGATACGCGAAAGCTCATATCCGTGAAGGAGGGGATCCTCATCTCGTCACGCGCGTGCATGAGGAAGGTCTTGGAAAGCGCTTCGCATCGCATCATGGTCCGTATCTCACTTTCATGGCCGTCCTCTCCGCGCTCAGGCCGCGCCCTTTACAAGGCGGAGTGCACGAGAAGTTGCGTATAGGAATGCTGCGGGTCCTCGAGCACCTGGTCCGTGAGCCCCTGCTCCACCACGCACCCGTCTTTCATGACAAGCGTGCGGTCCGCGAGGAGCCGGATCACTCCCATGTCGTGGGACACCACGATCATCGAAATCCCCAGCTCGCGTTGAAGCTCGCGGATGAGATCCAGCACCCGGGCCTGCACGCTGACGTCCAGACCCGAGGTCACCTCGTCCAGGAGGATGAGCGGCGGGTTGTTCGCAAGCGCCTTTGCAATCTGGATCCGCTGCTGCATGCCGCCGGAAAGGGACTTGGGGAAACGATCAATGTACGGCTCGGGGATCTCCGTGCGGGCAAGGAGCGCCGATGCCCTTTCCCGGATGCGAGCAAAATGGAAGACGTCGGCCTCCAGAAGCTTTTCCGCCACGTTGGCGCCGCTCGTGATGTCCATGCGCAAGCCGCGCAGCGGGTTCTGATACACCATGCCCATGAGCCGGCCGCGCAGCTTCCGCTTCTCGCTGCGAGGCAGCCCCAGGATGTTGCCTCCGCTGCCATGCCCGTTGACGCGGATCTCCCCCTGGGTGGCGTCCTGGTCGAAGTAGATGCACTGGACGAGCGTGCTCTTGCCCGACCCGCTTTCCCCGACGACGCCAAGGATCTCCCCTTCCTTCAGCTCGAAACTGACGCCGTTGACGGCGGCCACGGAGCCGCACCGCGGGCACAGGTTCGTCGAATGCTCCGGACCCGTGAGCGTGCCGCAGGACTCGCATCCCGGGCCGTAGCGCTTTCTCGAGGTCCCGGACGCTGAGAAGGACGTGGTCACCCATGGGCGCGCCTCCCCCGTCGGGGGATTGCCCCCTCCCGGACCAGGTCGCAGAACCCGGAGTCCGAACAGACGCGTGACGCCTGGCCGGTCCTCTCATCATAGATCTCGTCAAGGAAGGTTCCGCTTGAGCCGCAGCGCGCGCAGGTCATGCCGGAAAAGTTCTCCACCGTGAAGGGCATGTCCTCGAACTCCAGGGGTTGAACGGAGGTGTGCGGCGGCACGGCGTAGACCCGCTTTTCGCGCCCTGCGCCGAGGAGGGTCAGATGCTCAGAGCCGTGAAGCAGGGGAAGGTCCCACCGAGGGAGAGGGGAAGGAGACATGATGTAGCTGTCGTTGACGCGGACCGGATAGCCGGACGTCAGAGAGATGGAGCCGTTCTGGACAACGTCCTCATAGAGCGACACCCACATTCGCGCATAATCACCCTCGGAATGCATCCGGCGCGTCTCCACCTCGCTGGGCTCGACCAGGCGGAGGGGCTCGGGAAGCGGGACCTGCAGCACGGCAATCTGGTCCGCCCGAAGGGGGATCTCCGGCAGCCTGTGACGGGACTGCAGGATGGTGGCCTCACGGGAGTCGAAGGTGGTGCGCACGCCGGTGGTGGCCACCAGCAGCTTGCGCAGGTTCACCGCGTTCACGCTGCCGTCGCAGCCCTGGTCGATGATTTTCAGCACGTCGTTCGGGCCAATGATCGACATGGTGACCTGAAGGCCCCCGGTCCCCCACCCGCGGGCAATGGGAAGCTCGGGAGACGCGAAAGGCACCTGGTGGCCCGGCAGCGCTACGGCCTTCAAGAGCGATCTCCGCACTTCCTTCTTCACGCCTTCGTCGATGAAGGCGAAGTTGTACCGGAAGCCATCCCTGCGGGGCACAAGGTCTTTCAGGGTCATTCTTCACCACCCCTCTGGGTGCGGAGCCTGTCGAGGTCAGCCTGGAACGTAACGTAATGCGGGAGCTTGAAGTGGGAGCAGAAGCCGGATGACTCCACGCCGTCGGTGTGCAGGAGAACGAACTCCTGGTCCTCCGCCGGAGCGTGAGGGGACGTTGACCGCATGGCCCGGTCGAGCACGCCCAGAGAGATCGCCTTCACCTCGTTGTGGCCGAAACAAGAGCCGTATCCCAGGGTGAAAGTCGGCTTTGCCCCGTCATCCGCGCGCTGGACGGAAGCCACGATCTCCACCTCCGTGATCGACACGGAACCGAGCGTGAGCGCCGAACCTTTGCGCCAGGGATGCGGGATCCGGACCGCCACGCGGCCCACGCGCAGCTCACCGACGGTCGGGTGGATGCTTCCGTACCCGCGCATGCTGCTGTACGCCAGGGCAAGCACGCCTCCCGTCTCCGCGCGTGCAAGCATCTGCAGCCTCCCGCTTCGGTCCAGAGGGAACGTGGCGGACTCCTGGGTGATGTCGGTGGGCTCCGCAGGGGAAGCCGGCGGCACGGGCGGAACCAGGTCCTGATCACGAAGCATGTCCACCACCTTGCGGAAGCGGGCGGGCTCCAGCGGGTCGTTCGCGTTTTCGAGCCCTGCCTCGAACTCGCCGACAACCCGCTGCTGCGTCTCCGTGGTCTCCTCCGCGAGTGAAAAATCGAGGATCCTCTGCTCGTAGTCCGACGTGGAGCCCAGGACCTGCCCTCCCGGGATGGTCTTGAACGCGCTGGAGATGCGCCGCAGGATTCGCATCTCCTCCGTATGGACGGGAAGGCTGTCCACGAGGCGGCGAAGCGTGGACCGGTAGGCCCGAAGGAGGAAGGCCGCTTCGATAGGGTCGCCGGACGCCTGTTTGATGGCAAGCGCCGCGTGAAACGGTGAGAAAAGCCCCCCTTCGCTCATCACCCTGTCGACGAGCGGGCCCATCTGCTCCATGATCTGACTGACCGTGAGCGGCGCGCTCGAGCCTTTGAGCCTCAGATATCGATTGAGCTTCTGGGAGCTCTCGATGGCGGTGACCCCGCCCTGGACCGCGACGTATCCCATCAGCGGACCTCCACGGCGCTCGTGCGCGGGATGCCGGCCACTCTTCCTTCCGCGTCCACGAGAAAGAGGTCGATCCCCAAAGGGTAGAACCTGTTCGCCTGCGAGCGCTCTTCCAGGTAGCGCGCGTCCAGACCGGTGACCGAGAGGACCGTCAGGTCCCTCACGCCGGGTCCTTTTACGCGAAGCTCGCGGGAAGGCACGCCGGACGGCTTCTCATCCGAAAGCCGTTGCACGCAAATGAAGGCGGTGGCGGAGCTCTCCGGGAACTCGAGCGTCCCCCGATTCAGGCGGGAGAAATCCGGGTCGAACGTCCCTCCCTCGAAAAGCGCATACTCCGCCTCATTCACCTGGCGGAAAGGAGTGGACAGGTTCATCTCGAGATATGCCACCCAATCAGGCCTGGAGGCGGGGGATCCGATCGAAAAAGACACACGGTGATCGCACACGGTCTTCAGGAGAGAGAGCACGGAGGGACAGAACTCCGCCGGCGCCAGCTCGTAGGGTCTCGCGGGAACGGTGCGGATGTTGCCGGGTCTGCTCAGGCAGTCCAGCATGACCCGGAAGGTCGCCTGGCTGTCGAACACCTCGTCAAAAGCCGTCTCACGAACCATTTCCCGGTCTCTTCATTCCCTCAGGCCCTTATCGCGTCTCGAAGCTGACGCGGGTGCTCGCTGCGGCCGTGCTTTCCGCATCCCATCGCTGCCTGATCCGCTTTTCCTCGGCTTCGAGGAGGGGCGTAATCTCCGAGGCCTTGGGGTGGCCCCCGCCCACTACCGCGTCCAGCAGCGCGCTGCACAAAGCGCGCTCTTCGTCCGAGCCGAGGACGCATCCGTAGCCGGCCGAGCCATCCACCTCGACCTCGCATTCGGTGACATACGCCTCTCCGAGCAGGAAGGGGATGTTTTCCAGCGGGTCGATCTGTCTGACCATGACCATGCCGGCAGAGGGAGGCTTGAGCATCCTGACGGGCAGCCGGTCCACGATGGCTTGCGCAATCTCTCGCACCGCTTCGGCCCTTCCCTCTGCCGCGATCTGTGAGTACTCCATCATGGCGGGATCACAGAAGCAGCCCTGCATTAGCTTTCAATTAGGATAACGTTAAGAATCAGTTATTCTTCAGGCGTGCGCATGAGGCTTCCGCCGAGACGGCTGCTCACCCCGCAGGATGCGAACCGTCAGCGAGCGTTCGAGAGGATGCCCTCCGCGGCGCGTATGCCGCTTGCCCAGGCCGCCGTGATCCCCCGGCTTGTACCGGCCCCGTCCCCGATCATCCAGATTCCCGGCCGGGCCTGGAAGCTTGCGTCGATGAAACGCGGCCTGTTTCCGTACAGCTTGATCTCGGGATAGTACATGATGGTGGAAGGATGCAGGACTCCGGGGATGATCGTGTCCAGGACTTTCATCGAACGCCAGATTGCGCGCAGGATCTTGGAGGGCATGGCAAGGGCGATGTCGCCCGGCGTGCAGGCGGAAAGAGTCGGCGCAAAGTCATACAGGTCCTCATTGAAGCTCTCCGCCTTGGACCGCTTGCCGAGGCGAAAATCCCCTACGCGCTGCATGAGCGGCTGGCCTCCGCCCATGAGCATGGCTTGCTGGCCCAGCATCTGCGCGAACTCCTGGCCGCTTGCCAGGGGCTCGGTGAACCGCACGGTCTTGAGGAGCGCGAAGTTGACGAGGCCGTTCGCCTGCCCCCGCTTGGAAAACGCGTGGCCGTTCACGCTGAAGTACACGCGTCCGTCCGCGTCCTCATACCTCTCCTTGACCACGAACGCCCGTCCGCTGTTCGTGCAGAACGTGCGCACTTTCTGCGGGAAATGGAACTTCGGGTCGTAGTAGTCCCGCACGATGGGGTAGTTGTCCTCCCGCGCTTCGAGGCGAAGACCGATGTCGACCACGTTGTCGACATACGGGACTTCCAACCTGTCCATGAGCGCTTGAAGGAACGCGAAACCCTTGCGGCCGGGCGCAATGACGAGGTTTCCAAAGCTGATCTCCCGTCGATCCGTCACGAGCAGGTGGTCGACTTCCCGGACGTCGAGCGCCGTCTCTCCCAGGGACACGGCCGCTCCCGCTTTCGCCAGCTCCTCCGTCATGGCGCGCGCCAGCGCCACGCCGCCGTCCGTTCCCAGATGGCTCTGGCGGACCTCCAGAAGCTCTACGCCGAGCTTCTGCGCCCTGTTCGCGTAAATCCGGAGGTTGCTCTTCGAGAGGATCCGGGGCTGGAGCCGGGCGCCCACAACTCCCAGGTATTTCTCCGCGGCGGACCGGTCCCAGTACTCCAGGGGAAAGCCGATGGGGAAAGTGAAGTTCATCTTGCAGTCATTGCACAAGCCGCCGGTGCTCAGGGAGGATTTGTCGATGAGCAGGATGGAGCTCGCGGGGCGCGCCTCCCGGAAGGCGAACGCCGCCCCCAGGCCTGCCGGCCCTGTCCCGACGATCACGAGGTCGAAGCGCTCTGTCATGTGTTTGCGTCCCTTCAGCTCTTACAAACTATGGAACGCGATAGTTAAGCACAGATCGGCGCCGTACAGAAGCGCGGTCGGGCTCACCATAAAACGGCTCTTTGCACGTGCGCCGCCGGGGCGATAGAATCCACCTCACCATGGAAATGTACGAGCTTGTCACGAAGTGCCGCAGCTACCGAAGGTTCAACGCTGGCGCCGCGGTCTCAATGACCGTGCTGAAGGGGCTGATAGCCCTGGCGCGGCGGGTCCCCTCGGCCGCAAACAGGCAGCCGCTGAAGTACGTCCTCTCCTGCTCGCCCCAGATGAACGAACGGATTTTCCAGTCCCTCGCGTGGGCGGCGTACCTCAAGGACTGGCCGGGGCCGAGTCCTGAGGAACGGCCAACCGCTTACATCGTCGTGCTCCTCGACACGGACATTTCCCGGTCCGCGGACATCGACGTGGGGATAGCCGCTCAGACCATTCTCCTGGCGGCCACGGCTCAAGGGTTGGGGGGATGCATGTTCGGAGCAATCAAGCGTGAGCAACTTGCGGAAGCCCTTGCCCTCCCCCCGCGCCTTTCGATTGCTCTTGTCATCGCAATCGGCACGCCGGTGGAAAAAGTGGTCCTGGAAGCGCTGCCGCCCGAGGGTTCGATCAAGTATTACCGTGATCCCGAGGGGACCCACCACGTTCCCAAGCGGTCAGAAGAGGACCTCATCCAGGCCGTCTACGGCTGATCAAAACGGGACGGTGCGCCCCGCGCGCTGCGAGGCCGCGTTCACCTACTTCGGCAGGTCGCGCGACACCTGGACCTGGAAAAGCTTCTGCGTTCCATCTTCGGCGGTGACATAGAACCTGACTGTCACCTTCTGTCCGGGGTCCGCATCCACCGGAATTGTCGCGCTCTGCGAACGCGCCAGATCCCCTTCAGCCGCCACGCGGGCGAACGCGCTGGCCGCCGTGGCGGTGAGCTGAACGCCGGTGGCGTCAGACGGCAACTTCAGCGTGTATGTGTCCACCTTGGGGGAGACGGCGGGAGCGAGTGTGCCGGCAGAAGCGGTGAGCGAAGCGAGATCCACCGTGCGGTCAGGAGCGGACCTGTGCAGGAGGAGCGTGTACCGCAGGGTCTCCCCGTTCTGCGCCGTTGCCACGATATTGAGGCCTTTCATCTCCGGCTCATTGAAGTCGATCTGCACGCCGGCCGGGTCCCCGGGGTAGGCGCGAAGAGAGGGCGGCGGAGAAGCGTTTGGACCGGCGGCCTGGGCGGTTTCTATGGTGATGGCCGCGTTCCTGTCCTGCGGCAGCGTCCGGATGGTCAGCCGGCTCATTGAAAACGGCACCTCCGCCATGTACGCCAGGGTATCCGGCTTGAACTGCGGCGTGAGGGGGGCGTCGGAGACCACCAGGTCCGAAAGCCTGTTGTTGTTGTTCGCCTCCCTGCGGAGGATCTCCAGGTTGTATCTTTGCGTGGTCCCGTCCTGGGCCGTGACGGTGAGGATGAGCGGGAGCCTCCCGCCGGACGGGAAATCCACCCGCACATTGCCGGCGCTCGCGCCGCGGGCTAACGCAACCGGGCCGCCGGAGGCGCCCGGGATGGTCAGGCTCACGGAGCCGTACGGGCTCTGCGCCTGCGCATTGAGCACGACCTCGCGCACCTCGAAGGACACGGACGCGGAGTACGCGAACTTGTTCGGCGCGAACGGCTGGCTGAAAACCGCGTCCGGGATGTACAGGACGCCGAGGAGGGCGTCACGGTCAGGCGGATTGCGTTTCACTACGAACGTGTAGCGCATGCGGGTGGTGCCGTCCTCCGCAAGGACGGTGATGGGGAACGTGGTCTGCTGGCCTGAGGAAAAATCCACCTCCGCCACCGCCAGATGGCCGGGCGTGGATGTTCCGCCAATGGCTATGCTTTGAGGGTTGGCGCTCTGCGCAAGGGCGGCAATGCTCAGGCTCTTGGTCTCAAACGGAACCTGGATGGTGTACTGGTCAACCACCGAGCTGAACGCCGGCTGCAGCACGGCGCGCGCAGGAAGCGTGACCTGGGACAGGCGCGCGTTCGTATCCGCCTCCCTCACCACCACGCGGTACATCCACGGTTCCTTTTCGCCGGGGATCTCGATGGAGTAGAGCACGGGAGAAGTGAAATCGTTGGCCGTTATCCCGTTGGTCTGCACGATCCGATTGTCACCCGTGATGACCGAAATGATCGCTTGTGTGTTGAGCTGGACGGTTGCAATCAGCTTGTGGATGTCGACCCCATGCGGGACAACGGCGATGACGAGCTCCGGCTCTCCCTGGGCAATGATCCTCCCGACCACGTCCCGGGGAAGGCCGGGATTCGATGAGCCCGCGAAAGCGAAGGAGTCAATGGGTCCCGTGCCGTGTCCGCCGCCAACAGTGGAGCATGCGCCCAGTGCCAGCGCCGCAAGCATGACCGCACAGAAGTGCATTGAGGTTGACTTCATTTCTCCCATCCCCCTGTTTTTGCATTTCCCGCATCTTAATCGAACAAGAACGAAAACGCCAGGGCAGCCGCGGGAGCCCGGGCGCGCTACGAGCCAGGGCGGCCCAGGGGGCCGGACCCGCGATGAGCCAGAGCACCCTCGGAGCCGGGCCCGCTATGAGCCAGAGCTGTGGTGCAGCGTCGGCGCGGCCAGAACGGGAATCCCGGCCCCCAGAAGCGCCCGGGCTGTCCTCTGAACCGCGTCATGCTTGTCCAGGTAGTTGCGCTCCATCGCCGGCATGAGGCCCTTCGCCTCCACCTCCGAGCGCGCCATGAAATAGTCGAGGATGTCGGAGGCGTGCTCCCGCTTCCCTTCCGTGCTGGGGATTCCCCCCTCGTGCTTGGCGGAAATGTTCCTGACCTTCTGGGCAACCTCGACCAGCTCATCCAGCTTGTCGTAGGGCTGACGGACTATGCTCTTCCACGTCTCGGTGATATGGTGCTCGAAGCGCACCTTGTCTTCGAAACCGAGCGCCGCCCGGGCTCCGGACGCCATTTCGATGGTCCAGTTGTTGGCGGAATTGGAAAGATTGAACCCTGTCAGGGACGTGCTGCCGTTCTTACGAGCAAAGAGCTTCGCCGTAAGAAGGGTCCAGAGCACGTTGAGCGGGTTGTCGTTGCCCATGAAGACCGAGATCTTGAACTCCATGTCCACGCCCAGCTTGTGCAACAGATACCCCGCGAGGACGGTCCCTCCGTTGAGGTTGAGGACCTGCTTGACGCCGTATTCCATGTAGTAGTGCAGGTACTCCTCCACCCACCGGTAGGGGTGGTCGTTGGGCTGGCCCACGCCGCCGAAGTACCCGGTAATGGTATCCGGACCGCCCAGGTGAACGTTCGACCCGTCAGTGCCACGGGTGTCGAGTGATTCTACCCAGGTGGCGCCCAGGATCTTCATGCCGGCCGCCACCGCCGGAAGATCACCGTCATCCTCCTGCTCTTTCATTGCCCGTACGCGGATGAACCTGCCGGGCATCAGCTCACCGTGCTGCACGGCCTGCCGCGCCTGCGCAATGAGCCAGGGAAAATACTGCAGCGCGGAGATTTCCAGCGTCACCTGGTAGCTTGCGTCTTTGCGGGGCTCTGGCGCCCCCACTTTCTGACGGAAAGCATCCATCGAAATGAACTTTCTGCCGTCCCTCTGCTCGATCAACCAGGCAAGGTCATCAGCGTAACGGGGACGCGCGGCCTTCACTCTTTCCAGGAGCTTTTCCAGCTTTCCGTTCTCCGTAGCGGCCTTGTTGATTGCCTTCGGTCCGCCGTGCTTTTCAACAATCCTGACCAGCTCGTCGATCACCGGGTTGTCCTTTCCCAGCAGGAACTCGTTGATCGAATCCAGCGCCTTCCCGTCGATTTTCAGCAGCTCTTTCATATTCAGGTACCTCTTGTCTCAGGGATTCCAGTCAGGAATAACAGCAGCCCGGACGGCTGTCAAGGATTTCCCTGACGGCCCCATTTGTCCATCAGCAAAGCCTCGCCAGCATGAGGAGGCGCGGCGGAAGGGTGATGAGCGCCATGCCGTTGACGACGGGCAGCTCCAGCCTGTCATCCTCGAGCGTGCCGCACGCCCACCCTCGAACAGCGGGAGCGCTCCCCGGGCGGATCCGGGCAACAGTCTCCGCGGTGCCAAGGTTGATGAGACGCACGACAACCCCCCTGCCGTCCTCGGCGCGCTTCACGTGGTTGACGAGCACCGCAGGGGGCGCGTCAACCAGGAGGAGCCTCCCTTCCCTGCCGGGGGCGCGACCGTCCGAAGTGTGACCGTTCGAGGCGCGACCTCCCTCGGCAGCGCCTTCCGCAGCGAAGGCGGGATGCACCAGGGGAGCGTGGATAAGTTCCTGCGCGCGGGCCATGGAGCGAGCCGCATCGAAGCTGCCGGACGTGAGAAAGAAGTAGCGCAGACGGATGACTCCCGGCTGCGAGAGCGGAAAGTTCGTATTCCAGTAATTGTTGAGAGGCCACGCCAAAAGGAGGGGGCGCGAGCCTCTCGGCACCTCATTGAGAAGCCTTCCGAAAAAGAACCCGCCGGGCTGGACCAGGGTAGAATCAGGACAGACAAGCGTCACGCAGCGTCCCGGCGCGTGCAGCGCCACCGCAGTGTCCACGCTCATCCAGCCCTTGCAGCTTCCCGGCAGCTGCTCGGTATCCAGCTCCACGGGGACTCCGGCCGTGTCGAAGTGGCATCGCCAGCCGCGGGGGAGATCCACGGGGAACGCAAAATAGACCGCCTCCGGATCTGAGCAATCCCGCTTGCAGAGCGTCGCCTCCAGCTCTATCGCATCGGAGTCCGAGCGCAGCGTGATCCTCTGCGTGAGGACCTCCACACCGGGTCCGGCAAGGCTGCGCTCCAGCGTGATGGAGTCCTCATCCCTCGACACCATGCAGGAAAGGGTTTGCCGTGGCCCCTCGCGCTCGGCAACCCACTCTGTTTTCCAGCAGGATTGGTCCAGTTTCTCCTTCTCGAGGTCCCGCTGGTAGATGGCATCCCTGCTTGCATCCACGCTCGGGTCCGGCCGCTCCCTTACCATGTCAAAGAACCCCGGCCCGTCAGGGGCCACTACTTCCCAGCCCAGCCTCTTGTCGCGTACGCCGGTGACTTGTCCCGTCGAACGGTCATACGTCACGGTGTAAAAGGGTGATTCGATGAACGCCTCGTTCCCGCTTCCATCCCTCTGACGCAGGGACAGGGAGGACGGCAGCGGCGCAAGCTCGGCCACCGGAATCCTTTTCCAGCCGAAGGGGGGCAGGTCGATCGGCCCGTACGGGGCGCCCTTCTCCCTTCCATCCCGTTGCCATGCCCACGTGAAGCGCTGCGCGCGCAAATGCTTGCCGGCGCCGAGCCACGCGGACGGCAGGCGGACGACCGCGGAGCGCGCTCGGGAGCTGGTGTTCACGACCAGGACGTGCGTCAGGCGCGCGGATTGAAGCTCGCCGCCCGCGAATGCTTCCAGCTCATCGATGAGAAGGTACTCGGCAAGCTCGCGGGCCTCGTGGGCAAAAGCCCCCTTGAGCTGCGACTGCGCGCGGGCGGGAGGGTTTTCCGGGCGGGGGTCCCAGTGCGTCCATGTATGCTCGCAAAACAGGGCGAGCTTGCTCCACGCATTCTCGCTGACGCGCCGCGCGTGGCGGTCCTCGCCCTCGGGCTGCGCGCCCGAGCTTGTGCCGCTCTGCGCGCCGCATTCCTCCTGGCCGGTCCGAGCGGCCCAAAGCAGGTCGGCTGCCTCGAGCGTGAAGCGCGCCTGCCTGCTCACCGCCGTCTCATACGCCGTGCTCCCGCACCCGAAGGTCCAGAAGTCGGTCCAGTCCCCTCGAAGCACCGGAAGCGCGGCGACGGGGACGCCCTTGAGCTTGTCCAGAAGGTCCTCGGGGGTCACGTACCGGATGGCGGGATCCCCGACGGTGTCGTTCCACTCTCTGATGAGACGCGCCACCCACGGATTGGGAGGCGAATTGTCCCAGGCTTCCGGCGGGTTCGTCGTTGTCAGGTAGAGAAAATCATGGGGGTAGCTGATCTGCTCCAGGTGACCCGCGTATTCCGACAACCCCTTCTTCATACTTGCCACGCTGTTGTCCCAGGTGCGGAGGACCTGGTCGAACATCGTGTAGGCGTTCCCGTTCATGACCATGAGATGACGGCCCGACGGCGCTGCCCACAGGAACACGCCGGGCCGGGGAGACACCGCGCGCCCATGGTCCACATTCACCGCCATGATGAGAAGCTCGACTCCGGCGTCGATCAGCATGTCCGCGAGCGGCCACGGCACGCCGTTGACGTCATGCTGAATTGCCGTGCGTATCTTCGCCCCGAACCGAGAGCGCAGACCGAGCAGCGGTGAAAGCTGCCTGCCCAGCACTTCCGCGCTGCACAGGGCCGAGGTGTTGTACTGCATTGCCGAGATCCCGATGCGGCCCTCCTCGAGGAATGACCGGAACCGCGCCAGATCGTTCTCCCCGGCGCGGTCCGCCCAGCGCAGGAGGGGCTCGGTCACCTCGCACGTCCACTTCGGCTGGGATGACAGAGGCCAATCCTTGGTACCGGCCAGCATGTCGAGCGCCTGGTCAATGAACTCGCGCTGCATCTCCCAGACAATGGGCTGGCTGTGGGTGTAGCCCACGTCGAGATGGCTGTGATGAAGGACCAGGATTTCCCGAACCATCAGGTCTCCCCTGATCAGCCCGCGCCGAGTGACTGGTCGATCCGCCGCAGCTCCTCAGCGGAGAATTCCGTATTGCGGAACGCCTCCACGCAGTCATCGATCTGCTGCGGCTTGCTGGCGCCGATCAGCACGGAGGTGACTCTGCCGCCCCGCAGCACCCACGCCAGCGCCATTTGGGCCAGACTCTGGCCCCGCGCCTTTGCAAGCCCATTCAGCTTCACGAGCCGTCCACGCAGCTCGGGCGTGATGTCTTCCGGCTTCAGGAAAACGCTGGGCCCTGCCGCGCGTGAGTCAGCCGGGATCCCCTCCAGGTACCTGTCGGTGAGACGTCCGCGCGCAAGCGGGGAAAAGGCAATGCAGCCGACGCCTTCGGCGTGGAGATGGTCCAGCAAGCCGTCCTCCACCCATCTGTCCAGCAGGGAGTAATTCGGCTGGTGGATGAGACACGGGGTGCCGAGCCTCTTCAGGATGGAGACGGCCTCCCGGGCCTCAGGCAGCCTGTAGTTGGAGATGCCCGCATACAACGCCTTCCCCTGCCGCACCGCCTGGTGCAGGGCGAACATGGTTTCTTCCAGGGGAGTCTCGGGATCCGGCCGGTGAGAGTAGAAGATATCCACGTACTCCAGCCCCAGCCGATCCAGGCTCTGGTCCAGGCTGGCAAGGAGGCTCTTTCGGGATCCCCACTCGCCGTAGGGGCCGGGCCACATCAGGTAGCCGGCTTTCGTGGAGATGACCATCTCATCGCGATAGCCGCGAAAATCCTCCCGAAGGATCCGGCCGAAGTTTTGCTCCGCGGAGCCCGGGGGAGGTCCGTAGTTGTTGGCAAGGTCGAAATGCGTGATACCAAGGTCGAAAGCCCGGCGGATCATTGCGCGGGCGTTCTCGAAGAGAGTCTCCCCTCCGAAATTGTGCCAGAGCCCCAGGGAAACCGCGGGCAGCTTCAGCCCGCTCTTCCCGCATCGGTTATACCTCATGGAATCATAGCGGTCAGCCCGTGGAAGATGACCCTCTGACATTGACGCCTCCCGGCCTTTCTGCTCTCAAGCCTTCAGGCCGGAGAGTATCAAACCGCCAAAGAGGTATTTCTGCAACAGGAAGAACACGATCACCGGGAAAAGCACCGACAGGGCTGAGGCCGCCATGAGCGCTCCCCAGTCCATGAACCACGGGGAGACCATGTGGTAGATCCCCAGGCTCAGCGTATAACGGTCGCTCTTGTTGAGGTAGATGAGCGGGTCGAGGAAGTCATTCCAGACCCGGACGAACTCGTACACGAGCACCGTGATGAACGGCGGTTTGAGGTTGGGAAGTATGATCCTGCTGAAGATGCCCACCCTGCTGCAACCGTCCAGGATGGCGGATTCGTCCAGCTCATAGGGGATTTGCGTGATGAACTGGCGGAAGATGAATATATAGAAGGGAAAACCGAACCACAGCGGCACAATAAGGGGCAGGTAGGTATTGATCCACCCCAGCGCGCTGAACTCCATGAACTGCGGGATCACCTTCACGTCCCAGGGCACGAAGATGGTTGCAATCACCAGGAGGAAAAGGGCGTTCCTTCCGCGGAAGCGCAGGCGCGCGAAGCCGTATCCCACCACGGCGGAGGAAAGGGACGCGCCGAACAGCGCGAACACCATGATCTTCAGGGTGTTGAGGAAGTTCACCTGCAGGTGGAAGCTTCCGAACGCGCTCTGGAAGTTAGCCAGGCTGAGTCGCGCGGGAAAGATATCCGGCGGATACTGGAATATGGCGATGGGCCCGTTGATCGACTTGATGAACACCCAGTAGACCGGGAAGAGAAATACCACGCACACGACGACCATGAGCGCGTAGAGGAGCGTGCTGCGCGCGGGCCCCCCGGTTCCGTTGATGCCCGCGGCGCAGTTCATCCCGGGGATGCGGCGCGTGCGGGCGGCGGCGGTCAAAGAGCTCACAGGATTTCCCCTTTTCCGCTTTCCGAGTAGACCCACCTGCGCGAGGAGCGGAAAAGCAGCAGCGTGACGCACAGCATGATGACGAACATGAACCACGAAAGGGCTGATGCGTACCCCATCTTGAGGAAATGAAAGGCGTTGTTGTACTCCACGAAGGAATAGAGGTACGTGGCTTTTGCCGGCCCGCCCGAGGTGATGACAAGCAGCGGCGCGAGCACCTGGAACTGGTTGATCATGATTATCACCACGTTCAAGAGGATGGTGGGGGAGATCATGGGCAGCGTGATGGAGAAGAACCTCCGCCACCGGGAAGCCCCGTCCACCCCCGCCGCCTCGTAGAACACGGTCGGGACCCCCTGGAGAGCCGCCAGGAAAAGGATCATGGGCTGGCCCACGGCCCACAGGCCTGTCCCGATTATGGAGAAGAGCGCGATGTTCGGGTCTTCGATCCAGTGGACGGGCGCTGCTCCGAAAAAGGAGAGCACGTAGTTGAATATCCCCGTCTGCGTGTTGAACATGTAGCGCCAGATCAGGCCGCCGGCCGGGTCGGAGATCACGGCCGGAAGGTAGACGAGGGAGCGGGCGACGTTGGCCCCTCGCAGCTTCTCCGTGAGGAGTTGCGCAATGATGAGTGACCCGATGAGCTGAAGCGGCACCTCCAGCACGACGAAAAGGAGCGTTTTGCGAAGCCCGGAGAGCGCATCCTCATCAGGGCTGAAGATCCGGAAATAGTTGCGCAGCCCCACGAACGTCATGTTCTTGAAGAAGTCCCAGTTCGTGAAGCTCACGGCAAAAGAGAACAGCATGGGCCCCGCGTAGAATGCAAGGAACCCTATGAGCCACGGTGAGATGAAAAGGTAGCCGGAGAGCCTTTCGCGGGATGCCATGCCGATCTGTTTCATGGTTTCTTCCAAGCAATCCGGGGGGCGGGCCCCCCCGGAAAAGCTTCTACTTGGTTCCCTGGAGGATCTTGTCCATGCGGGCCGCAGCGTCGTTCAGGCTGCTCTGGATGTCCGCATTCGAAAGGAAGATCTTCTGGAGGGCGGCCTGGAACTCGGCGTCCGCCTCGAACCACTTCGCGTTGCGCACGAACGTGGGGGCTTTCTTGGCCTGGTTTCCGATGTCGATGAAGGCCTTCAGGTTGGGGTCGGAGTTGAAGCCCAGCTCATCCGCGAGGGCGGGGATGGGAGGGAGGCCCCAGTGGGCCGCGCAGTTGATGCGCACGCCGTCCGGGCTTCCCAGGAACTTGATGAGCTCCCACGCGGCGTCCTTGTGCTTGGCCTTCGCGAACATGGACCACGTGGCGCTATGGATGACCGGTGAGAGCGCGACGCCCTTGCGGGGCACCGGCGGAGCCGCGATGCCGAAGCTCAGGCTCTTGTCACCCAGGAACGTGGCCAGGGGCCACATGCCGTTGTCCATCATCCCGACGATCCCGGACTGGAACTCGGTCTGCCCCAGGTTCTGGTACGCGTCCATGGTGCCGGTGGAAATGGACATGTCGAACAGACCTTTGTACCATTTCACCACCTCCACGACCTGCGATGAGTTGATATAGCCGGTGGCGGTCTTCCCGTCCAGACTGCACAGGTCCCCGCCGTTCATCCAGATGTAGGACTGGATGGCGTAGGTATGACCAGGGATGGCCACGTATCCGTAGCGCGCCGCCGCTCCCGTCTTTCCGTTGGTGAGCTTCTTTGCGATGTCCGTGAAATCAGCCCAGGTCCATCCTGGCTGGGGGTACGCGACCCCGGCGTCATCGAAGACCTTCTTGTTGTAGTAGATGGCGCGGGGCGTGTAGTCCTTGGGCAGGCCCCAGAGGCCCCCTTTGTACTCGCTCCAGGACTTCAGCACCGGCAGGTACTGCGCGATATTGAAGTTGTCCTTCATGACGTACGGGGAGAGGTTTGCCACGACGCCGGCCTCCGCGAATTGCGAGGTGTTCCACATCAGAAGACCGTCAGGGGTGTTGCCGGCCGCGTTGGCCGTCATGACCTTGTCATCATAGCCTTCGGGAACGCTCTGCAGCTCGACCTTGATGTTGGGGTTCTTCTTCTGGAACGCATCCACCGCGCTCTGGGTGACCTCCAGGCCCTTTCCCGAGTCCCAGGTCATGTAGGAGACGGTGACGGGAGCGCCTCCGCCCTCACCCTGGCCGCCAGCCCACAGCGCAGCGCCGCCGACGAGCAGTATGGCCAGGAGAATCACAAGCTGTTTCCTCATTCCAAGACCTCCTTGATCCGATTTTTCTCGGGCCGGGCAGCCGCGCTGCCGCGCGGCACAGCCCCGGCCCCGAGTCTGGATGGTAGGCCGCGCGGCGCGGCGCCGTGAAGTTACCGAAGTCACTTTCAACCGGTACAAAAGTACTTTTCAGGCTCCGGCGGCTTCCGGACCTGAGATGGCGTCGATCTTGTGCTCCATGGCCAGCCGCATTGCCTGGAACCTGTTCTCGACGCCGAGCTTGGAGTAGATGGTGCTCAGGTAGTTCTTCACCGTCTGCTGGCTGAGGAAAATCTTTTCCGCGATCTCCTCATTGCTGAACCCCTTCATGACGAGCACGAGGACGTCCTTTTCCCTCGGGGTCAGCTCCCCATACCAGGCCGGCACCGCAGGAACGTCATGCGCGCCCGGCGGCCGCCTCATTCCCTCCAGCACCTGGGGTGAGACGATCCGCACGCCGCTCAAGGCGGCGCGGACGGACGCAAGGAGCTCCTCGGTGGAGATGTCCTTCAACAGGTAGCCCACGGCCCCTTTCTCGAGAGCGGCCTTGACGTAGTCGTCATATCCGAACGTGGTCAGCATGAGGATCTTCACGAGCGGATATTTCTGGTGAATGATCCCCGTCGCCTCGATGCCGTCCATGACGGGCATGTGGATGTCCATGAGAATGACATCGGGGACGCTCTTCTCCAGCGCTGAAAGCGCCTCCTGCCCATTCACGGCAATGGCAATGCTCTCCACGTCCTTCTGCTCCGAGAGAAGGACCTTTTTCAGGCTGTCGGTGAAAAGCTTCTGGTCATCAACAATGAGGATGTTCACGGGGGGTCCTTCCGCGGGAGGAGGGATTGGGGAAAGCTGAGATGCACGTTGTAGCCGCGGCCGTTGCCGCCGAAAGTGACAACGCCCCCGACCGCCGCAACCCGGCTCTCCATACTCTCCTGGCCTATCCCTTTGCGCGCGCCGTCCTCCCCCCCTCCGCTGCTGCCCGGAGAAGGCCGGGCCGGTCCCCGTTCCGTTGTCCTGGATATCGACCGACAACTCCTCTTCACTCACCCAGAAATGAAGCTGGATCTCGGTGGCATTCCCGTGGCGGAACGAATTGACAAGGGATTCCTGGATCACGCGATAGAGGACCTGGTCCAGCTCCGCTCCCAACTCCCACGGCAGGTTCCCCCACTCCACCCTGATCTGCATCTTCGTGGAGAAGCTGAACGTGTCGACGAGGTTTTTGATGGCCTGGATCCCGGACAGTTCCCGCTCGCGGATGGAACGGAGCTCGTAGAGGATGGCACGCGTTTCGTTCAAGCCCTTCTTCGCCTGTTCCTTCACCCACGCGTGCAGCTCCCGCATTTCCTCCGGGCTGCCGGCAGGGTGCTTCAGAGACGCGTCCATCATTGCATACACGTTGGTGAACGCCTGGCCCACCACGTCATGCAGCTCGAGGGTGATGCGCGTCCGTTCGTGCTCCGTGGATTCCCGCTGGACGCGGGCCGCGTAGTCCAGGTAATCGCGGCTCGAGCTCATCAGCTTGCTGATGGCTTCATCGAGGGACCTTGTCCTTGTCCGGGATTCGCCGAGCAGGTCGGAGGTGCGCCGAAGAAGCATGAGAAGGCCGGCGAAGGATGCACCGAAAAGAAAAAACGTGGACCAGTCGAGGAAGCCGGGGGCCGGCATGACGCGGGAGAAAGCGCTCACGGGCAGCAGGAACGAGGTGGTGCTCGCCATGACCACGGCGGAAAGCGCCGCGTTGCCCGGGAATGAGAAGCAGGAATTGAGATCCAGGAGCAGGGAAAACATCAGCATGTAGCGGATGTCCAGGAACCCGCCGAACGGGAGGCCCAGGACGAGGAAGACCACGATGCGCACCACCACGACCGTGATCCGGACCCGCGGGGAAGGAAACGCGTGGATGACCGCAACGAGCGCCAAGGAGACGAGGAGGAGCAGGTCGTAGTCTCTGGTCCATTCCGCCGGCAGGCCATAGAGGTCGCGGTGCAAGGCGAACTGGAGGAACGCGAGCGCGTGGAGAGCACACGAGATGGCCGGGACAAGGAGCCTGCCGGCGGGGGAGCCTTTCATGGCGTCAGGCGGAGAACCACCGTCTCATGCGGCTGGACCGTGCGCGCAAACGCAGGCGAATACTCCGCCACCACTTCCCTCTTCCAAAGGTCCCGGGCGGTCCCTCGAAAAGAATCAAGCACGCCGGCGTCGGCGGGGCGCAGGGCCATGTCAGCCACGGTGGCTCCGCGGTTCAGAAGCGCGACGACAATGGAGCCATCCGCCATGGGTTTGCGCCAGATCTCCTGCTGCCCGATCCGGCGCACCCTCACCGCCGGGCGCCCCAGGGGATCCTGGTTGACGGCAATCAGCTCGGGATTGGAAAGTATCTCCCGGACCGGCCCTTCCCGGGAGCGAAGGTCGCATCCGATCATGAGCGGAGAGCAGAGCATGCACCACAAGGACATCTGGGTCCTGTATTCCCGCAGCGTGGCTCCCTCCCCGGGGATGCTTCCCGAGCCATGAAGCCCGACAACAAGCATGTCCAGGTCGTTCCAGCCGCCGGGGCCGCCGTATTCACTGAGCGCAGCGGCCGCCTCGATGGCGCTGTCGATCCCGATCCCCGTCCAGTTGCTCTTCTCCACCCACACGTCGGTCCAACTGTCAAGAACGTCCGGGGTTGCCCGCCACATGTGGCCTCCGGCCCGGCGGGCCCAGAGGTGGGGATTCCTGCCGCCCCACTCGCATATACTGTAGAGGATTTCCCGTCCGGTCTTTTTCAGCGCTTCGCCCATTCTCGTGTAACGCTCAATGGCCGTTGCCTGGTCCTGGGGAGCGTGGCAGTAGTCATATTTCAGGAAATCGATTCCCCAGGAAGCCCACAACGCGGCGTCCTGATCCTCAAAGCCGAAGCTTCCCGGATAGCCTGCGCAGGTGCGCTCCGCGGCGTCGGAGTAGATCCCGAGCTTCAGGCCGAGCCCGTGCACGTAGTCCGCCAGCGGTCTCATGCCGAGGGAGAACCGCTCGGGATCCGGGACGAGCTCCCGGTTTCTTCCGCGCTCGCGCAGCGCCCAGCAGTCATCTATGACGACGTACCGGTAGCCAAGGTCGCGCAAGCCCAAGGAGACAAGGGAATCCGCGGTCTGGCGGACAAGGTCTTCGCTCACCCGAGGCCCGAATCCGTTCCACGAGTTCCATCCCATGGGCGGAGTGGTTGCAAGCATGTCAGCTTTCCTTCGCGAGCTGGAAGACCGACCGGAGAGCAGCGATGTTACGGCCGTTCTCCGTCTTTGAACCATCCCTGGTATAGGCGTATTCGATCAGGTCCCTGTGGACCTCGACGATCCTGTGGCGGACGAGCTTCAGCATCGAGTTGATGGTGCCGTCCTTCTCATTGAACGGCTGAGGAACGATCTGGAAAACCGCGGGCTCCCACGTTGGCTGGACTTTCTTGGCCTTGGGGTCGGCCCGGTACCTGATGAACTCCTGTGAGAGAAGCCTCAGCAGCTCTTCTGCGCACGTTATCCCTCTCTTCTCTACAAGCCTCTGCACCTTCGCCGTGTCCAGAGTGACGAGGGCCATGGTGTACTTCCGGTGATCGCAGTATGCCATGATCTGATCGATCAGGTCGGTGGACGTGGTGACCGCCTCCTCGATGTCCTCCGGACTGTACTTCTCCCCATCCTCGGCAATCAGGAGCGCTTTCTCCCGCCCGACCACCACGAGAAAGCCGTCCTTGTCCCGGTATGCGAGGTCTCCGGAGTACAACCAGCCGTCCCGCAGTGCCTGGCTCGTTGCCTCGGGATTGCGGAAGTAGCCTTTCATGACATTGCCGCCGCGGACCACGACCTCCCCGGTCTCTCCGACTTGTGCCAGGGTCCCGTCCGGCTTCACGAGCTTCAGCTCGATCGACTGCATGAGAACCCCCGACGTGCCAAACTTGTGCCGGGGCGGAGTGTTGGCGCTGATCACGGGCGCGGCTTCCGTGAGGCCGTAGCCCTGATAGACGGGCACGCCGAGCGCGGCGAAGAACTCCTGCTGCTTCAGGTCGAGGAGCGCGCCGCCGCCAATGCAATAACGGATGTTCCTTCCGAAAACCTTCTTTTTGATCGCCGTAAAGACGATGAGCCGGGCCATCATAAAGGGGAAAAAGCTCTTCAGCTTCTGGAGGAAGCCAGGGGGATTGAAGCCGTTTCCGTTCGTTGCAATGCCGGCGGCGATTCCTGCCCGGAAGAGCTTTTCGATGAGCCCGCCCTTTTCTTCCACTCCGGCTATGATCTTCTTCATGAGGTTGCCGGAGAGCGAGGGGACGGTGAAGATGAAATGCGGCTGGACCTCCAGCAGGTTGATGGGGATATTGCGGAGCGTTCCCATCCCGCCGCCGCGGGAGTCGACGAAATACAGCGACAGCCCGCACAAGAGCGCCGTGTAGAGCCCCGCCGTGTGGGCGAACGAGTGGTCCACCGGCAGGATGATCAGGGACTTCCACCCCGGCTCGAACCGGATTGCCTCCCGGGCGTCGTGGCAGTTCGTCCAGTAGTTGAGGTGGGTGAGCATGATGCCCTTGGGGTTCCCCGTGGTCCCCGACGTATAGGAAATGGTGACGGTGTCATCCTCCTGGATGCCCTCGAGGATCCTGTCGAGCTCCGGCCGCATGTGTCCCATCACGTCCCGTCCGACCCGACGCGCCTCCTCGAAACCGGTCAGCCTGTCAGCGGGCACGCCATGCGCGGCCGCCTGCGAGCGCGCCCAGTCAGGGTCATCGTCCAGGTAGATGATCCGAATGGTCTTGTCATCCACGGCACGGAGTGATCCGAGGACCTTCGCGAGCTGGTTCTTCGTCGTGATGATCCCTTTTGCCTTCGAGTGGTTTGCGCGGAAGGGGATCTCCTCCTCCAGGAGCTTGATGGAGAGTGGAACGGAGACGCAACCGGCCATGAGAAGGCCGAGCTCGCTCATGATCCACTCGGGGCTGCCTTCGGCAATGATCACCATGGCGTCACCGGGGCGGCCGCCCATGGAAAGGAGCCAGGCGGCAAACTCGCGGGAGCGCTCACGCGCCTGGGCAAAAGACACCGGGGTCCATCCCGCTTCCGTCTTGCGGTGGGCGTAGCCGAGTGACCCCCACGTCTGCGCTGCCTCGTCGAGCATTCGAAGGACGGTCCTTTTCATAGAAGCACCATAACACGCTCGGCGCGGCCGGTAAAGAAAAAGCGGGAATCGAGGCCTACGAGCCCAGCTCGAAGCTGTACCCGCGCCCGCGGTGGCTGCGGATGATGCGCGGCGCCCGGGTGTCGTCACCGAGCTTCACGCGCAAGCGGCGCACGCACATCTTGATTGTCGAGGGCTCCACAAAGGCGACCCCCCAGACTTTGGAAGCCAGCATTTCCGGGGGAATGATCCTCCCTTCGTTGCGCGCGAGGTAGATCAGGAGCTTCCACTCCGTTGCACTGAGCCCCGTTTCCTTTCCATCCACAAAAGCCCGGCCCGAGCCCATGTCGATGGTGAGGTTCTTGCCCTTCATGACTCCGGCGTCCTGCCAGAGCGACGGCATGTGAGTGCGGCGCAGCACCGCGCGCATGCGGGCCAGAAGCTCGGTATGGGAGAAGGGCTTCGCGATGAAATCATCCGCTCCCATCTCCAGGCCCTTCACCCTCACGACCTCGTCCCCTTTGACGCTCACGATGATCACCGGCACGTCGGACCACGTGCGGATGTCCTTGAGCACGTCGAAGCCGTTCCCGTCCGCAAGAACGAGGTCCAGGATCACGACGTCAGGGGACTCGCTCTGGACAAGGTGGAGGCCTTCTTTTCCCCGCGGCGTCGACAGGGTGATGCACTCCGGCCAGCGAATGGCAATGCACAGCTTGATGCTTTCTACGATCTCTTCCGTGTCCTCGATGACCACGACCTTCATGACGCAAACCCTCGATCAATCCCGCGGTTCATTCCCCGCCCAGATATCGCGCCACGAGCACCAGCGCATCGTCGTTTACCAGCCCGTATTGCTCCAGGATCCGCTCCGCCAGGAGCTGCGGGGGCTGGTCCAGCGAATGCTCCTTCATGAAATCGAGGGCAACCCCGTCGGTGGCGAGCACGAACGTATCACCCCTCTCCACGATGAGAGACGAGGGCTGGAGCGTCGTCGGCAGGCGCTGCCCGACGATCCCGCTGCGAAGGAGCGCAAAAGCCCTCCCCGAGCTGTTCTGGCTGCCGTTTGCGTGCACGAGCATCCCCTGCACGTTGCCCACGCCGATCCAGCTCGCGCGGCTTGCGCTCATGATGATGGAGACCACCGTCATCACCACCCCGCGGCTGTGCTGGAGCTTCTGGTGGCATTCGCGCACCAGCTCCACCACGTCCGTGGACGGCGAGTTGCTCATCACCTCCGCGGCAATGGCGGCGGCGTGAGCCGCCGCCGGCCCATGGCCCAGCCCGTCGATCACCGCAAGGAGCACTCCGCCGGGGTGCACGCGGATCACCGACCTGTCCCCCGTCTGGGTCTCTCCTGGCAGCGTGCGCGCTGCGATGCCGCTTGCAATGGGAGACCTCTCCTTCTTTTCCTTCAGAACCACCACGGGCCCTTCGTTCAGCCACTTCTTCACTTTGACGATCGTTCCCTTCTTCACTTCCGACTGTATCTCGAACTCGTCCATCAACCGCCGTGTCCCGGGCAGCCCCAACCCCAGCCCTCCCGAGGTGCTGAATCCGTCCAAAAGCGCCTTGGGCACGTCCGGGATCCCCGGCCCCTCGTCCTGCGCGGTGATCAACACACCGTCACGACCGTTCTCATTGATCACCCTCAGCGACAGCTCCCCGCGCCCGGCATACAACAATATGTTGCGCGCCAGCTCCGACACCGCCGTCACGATCCGTACCATGTCCGTGGTGGCAAACCCCATCTCCAGCGCCGCTGCCCGTATCTGCGAACGCGCCGCCAGCAGGTCCTCATCCGAGGCAATGGCAAGGTGCAGCGTGGTCTCCGAGCTCTCACGTCCCACCTTTTCCGTCCTTCTGGCCGGGCGTCGCTTCGGTGACGGCTTGCCGTCCGTCCGTCCAGGTACACCAGCCCTTCCTCCAGGTCCAGCGCCGTGGCTATCCCGCTCAAGCTCAACCCCAGCTCCACCATCGTGAAGGCCACCTCGGGCTGCATCCCCACGATCACCGTCTCCGCGCCCCGCAGTCGTATCATGTGCGCCGTGTCCCGCAGCGTTCGCGTGGCAAAGCTGTCCATGATGTCCAGCGCCGTCAGGTCGATGATCACCCCGCGCGAACGCAGCTTCCCCACCTGCGCAACAAGCCGATCGCGAAGCTGCGCCAGGTCAGAGTCCGAAAGCGCCGACTGGATGGAGGCAATGAGGTAGTTGCCCTGCTTGAGGATCGGGACCTCCACGCCCTACAATCCTTGTGTCTCGAGGGGCTGCTCGACGGCCACGGGGGCCACCTTGTAGCCCAGGATGTGCTCAGCCTCCTCGATGCCGCCCTGCAGGTCACCCACCGTGTTCATCTTGCTCAGGTCCACCCCGATGTTCACCAGAGTCTGGGCGATGTCCGGGGAAAGGCCGGTGACGATGGAGGTGGCTCCCAACAGCCGGGAGGCCTCCACCGTCTGCACCAGGTGGTTGGCCACGTTGGAGTCCATCACGGGCACCCCCGTGATGTCGATGACCACCACGCGGGCCCGGTTTTGACGGATGGCCCGCAACAGCTGCTCGGTGAGCTGCCGCGCCCTCTGCGGATCGATCAGCCCGATGATCGGCAGGATCAGAAGGCGCTCGCGCACCTGCAGCACGGGAGTGGACAGCTCCCGAATGGCTTCCTGTTGCTCTCGAATGACCCGCTCGCGCTCCTGCACGAACCCGACCGCCACCGTGATGGCTATCCGGTTGGCCGCAGGCTCGTAGGCGTCCAGAATCTGGTTCAGCTTGTCCAGGTCGCTGTGGTACTTGGTGAAAAGCGCCCGCGCCAGCACGTCGCGCAGCAGCAGCACGATCCCCACAACCTCGTGCGTCTCCACTCCCCGCGGGATGATGCGCTCGGACAGGTTCTGCGCGTAGGTCTGCAGCGCCTCGAACGCCCCTGCCTCCAGCGCCTCCACGTACTGGTCGAAGATCGAAGTGGCCTCCGCGTAGATCTCCTCGCGGCTCATGGCCATCAGAAGCCGCGCCCCCGTGATGCGCCGCAGCCATTCCTCGCGAAGCACCGCGCGCTGGTCGCGCAGGTGCGCCACCAGCTCCCGCAGAAGCCGCGTGGTCTGTTCGTCCCGCGGGGCCTCTGAAGGCAGCTCAACCGGCTTGGTCCGCAACTTCTCCCCCGTCACCAGCGCCCCCGCCCTTGCCCGTGCGCTGGGATCACGGTCACTCATTGACGCCTCCTTCGGAGAGCCCGCCTCCCTTACCGCGTTCTCCCCCGCATTCGCAGCTTACAGTGACTGAGGAACAGCAACCGTCACTTCGGTCACCGGTTGGTCACGTGCGCGGAACAAGATCGTCACGCCAAAAGGTATGCAGCGGCGCATCTTCAGGCAAATGGAGCAGATTGGAAAACATCGGCCGCAGTCGAAGGCGTTTTACCAAGACCGCCTCCTCATGGCACTATGAGATGATGCACAAGAATATGCTCGGAGCGTACGGACCCTGGGCAGCCGCCAGGCTCGGAGAGGGTCCCGGTGATCTTTCCTTTCGCAACCCGAGATGGTCCGACGTCGATGAATGGAGACAAGCCGCGCGCGCCGCGCTCACCCGGCTTCTCTCTGCCCCGACTGCGGTCCGCGCAAACGACGTCCGGACGCACAGGCGCCATACGACGGAGGATCTGGAGATCGAGGAGCTGTCCTGGCAGCTTCCCTACGGGCCGAGGACCGAGGCGTACTTCCTGAAGCCTCGGGCTGCGCGGAGCATCCAGAGCGCCAAGAGCGCGGCAGGAAGGCTTCCCGGAATCCTGGCGCTGCATGATCACGGAGGGGACAAGCACTTCGGAAAGCGCAAGATCGCCCGCCTCGCCTCTGCCGTCCATCCCATGATGGAGAAGCACCAGCGGGACTACTATGGCGGGCTCGCGTGGGCAAACGAGGCTGCGCGCAGGGGCTTCGCGGTCCTGGTGCACGACGTGTTCCCGTTCGAAAGCAGGAGAATCCTGGCCTCGGACCTGCCCTACCACGTGGTCAAGCGCCTCCTGAGCCCGCCGGAGGAAATCCGTGAGCTTTCTCCGAAGGACCTCGCCGCGGGCGGCCACGACCAGCTCCTCGACGTGCCCGCGGACGAGCCGCAGGCAGCCATAGATTTCTACAACGCTTTTGCCGGCCAGCAGGAAAGCGTCATCGCCAAGTCCCTTTTCTGCGCGGGGCTCACGTGGCCCGGGGTCGCCCTTGCGGAGGACATGGCGGCGCTGGATTACCTTGCTTCCCGGCCGGACGTGGATCCCCACAGGCTCGGCTGCGGGGGGTTGTCGGGCGGAGGGCTTCGAACCGCGTTTCTGGCCGGGATGGATGACAGGATCAGGGCCGCGGTATGCGCCGGATTCATGAGCACCTGGAAAGACTTCCTCCTGAGCACGAGCTACACGCACACGTGGATGGCCTACGTGCCGGGGCTCGCCCCGCTCATGGATTTCCCCGAAATTCTGGGACTCAGAGCTCCGCTGCCGGCTCTCGTGATGGCCACGAGCAGTGATCCCCTGTTCACCCACCAGGAAACGCTTCGCGCGACGCGAGTCCTCCAGGAGGTCTACGCAAAGGCCGGAGCCGCCGAGCGGCTTGCCGTCAGCATCCACCCTGGCGCGCACAAGCTCGACCTGCCGATGCAGGTGGAGGCGCTCACTTTTTTTGAGAAGTGGCTAGCGTAATCATCGCCGGGCCGGAGAGCACCAAGGGTCACAGCGTTGCGCGAAAGAGCTCCATGTGCGCCAGGGTGGACCTTTCCAGAGACGCCAGTCCCGCTTTTTCAGCGATCTCCCGGACGTGATCCGCGGCCAGCCTGTGAGCCAGGGGCGGTCCCCTGTCTTCCTCTTTATACGGCCACTCGAGGATCACAACCCTTTTTCGCGCGACACGGCGGGCTTCCCGGAGAGCGATGACGGGCTCATCCGTCTCATGCAGGACGTGCCCGAGGAAAACGAGGTCGTACGAGCCGTCCCCGAACGGGAGGCTTTCCGCCACGGCAGCCTGGAAAGAAGCATCCGGGACGAACCGCCGGGCCACGACAAGGAGATCCGGGTCAGGGTCTATCCCCGCCACGCGTAACTTTTCCTTCGCAAAAGCTTCAGCAAAGACTCCCGTGCCCGTACCGACGTCCAAGACGCTCTCCAGCCGCAAGCCCTCGGCGCAGAGCTGAACGACGCGCGCGGTTTCCAGGAGCTGGATCCGTTCAGGCGCTCGGAGACGTTCGGCGTTTCCGTGGAAGCGGCGCTCGTTGGCCATGATGACACCTCCCATGATTACACAATCATGAATATATCGTATAACAGTCGCATCATGTTTACGAATGCGACGCTCGAGTTTCTCATAGATGGACAGGTGATGTTCCAGAGCGCGGGCAAGTGGCTGCACCCCCTTTTCGAGCTGGAAAGGTTCCTGAAGGACAGGAAGGTCGACCTGCGCAAAGCTGAGATCCATGACAAGATCATAGGTCGAGGCTCCGCTTTCCTCATCACCCGTATGGGCATACGTACCGTCCACGCCGGTGTGCTCAGCATGCTGGGGAAGGACGTTCTGGACCGCGCCGGGGCGTCCTGCACCTGGGACTCTCTGGTTGACACAATCCAGTGCCGCACGGAGGGGCTCCTCCGCGACACCACTGACGCTGAGGCGGCCTACCGGGTCCTTGCGGACCTTGCGGGCGCGGACGGCCGGTCCGCGCGCGAAGGATCCGTGGTCTCCCCGTCAGCGCCGGGAAGCTGATCCGAGGCCGCGGGAGCCTGCGCCGGCCTTGGCCACCGTGACGCTTTTGCCAGCCGAGCGGCTCTTGCCCCCCGCGCGCGCGGCCGCCGTGGGCCTGGCAAGGGCCGTGGGATGCCGCGGCTGGTAAAGTCCCAGCTCGCCGCCGCCGGGAAGCGCAATGGCGCAGTACCTTCCCCAACTTTCTTCACTGACGGCCCGGGAGAACTTGACGCCCTTCTCCCGCAGCTCCTGTATGGTCTGTTCGATATCCTGACACATGAGATAGAGATCGATCCGGGGAGCGCCGTCCGTGGGATGGACGCCTACCTCGGCGGGTGGAAGCGCAAAAATCGTCCAGCCCCCTCCTGCGTCGACTTTGTTCGAGGCAAGGATTTTCTCCAGCAAGGCTTTCGCTTCCCCAGGCGCCCGGGAAAACACAAGCGCGTGTGCGCCGTAGATCATGGTTGCGCCTCCTCACCAGGAAAGATACCACTCCCGGCTCTCAAAACCTCCCCCTCGGTTCTCCGCCGCTAACTTCCCGGTAACAAAAGCCGGGCAAGCTTCGAGATGGTGAAATGGTTGCGAAGATAATGCGCGGCGTCAGCTGCCTGCTCCGCCCATGAATCAGGGAGACCCAGCCCGCGCATGTTCGTAGGACCTCCCGCCTGGCGGAGGAGCTTCGCAATCTCGTCAGGAGCCGGCACCTCATTCGCAATGTCCTGGATCTCCCTCCAACGCTCCACGATTTTCTGCCTCAGGCGCTCCCACGCCTCCCCCGTCATCGCGATGAAGGCGGCCTGCGTCTTTGCCACCTCATCAGCCGCTGATCCGAACGCCAGGCGGATACGCTCCATCTCTGCATTGGCGGACGGGAGCCGGTATTCTTTCAGGAGCCGAGCCGCCTCGCTTCTGGTCAATTGTCCGACGCGCCGGTAAAGCGCGGCCGTCAGGATAGTGGCAACGCCCACCTTGGCGCCGTGCAGGATTGCCGGCTTCCCTTCCCTGAGGAGCTTCATCTCCCAGAAATGCGAAAAATGGTGCTCCGCCCCCGAGGCCGGAAGCGAGCTGCCGAAGTCCAGCATGCAGAACCCCGACTCTATGAGCGCCTCCAGAAGGCGGCTCACCCCTTCCCGGGATGAGCGCGAGATTTCCCCCGCAGCCTCTTCGCAGCTCCGGACCGCGGCCAGACATCGCCCGGCTATCTTCTCGTCGAAAGGCACGTCCCAGAGAATGTGTGCAAGCCTCCAGTCTGCAACCGACGTGCGCTTGCCGAGCATGTCCCCGAACCCCGAGGCAATCATGGTCCGCGGCGCTGCTTGCAGCACGGCGAGGTCCGCGAAAATCGCGGCGGGAGGCTGGGCGAGCGCAGTCGTCTTGATCCCTCGCACGATGAGCGGCGAGCCGGAGGACGTGAAGCCGTCCACCGAGGGGGCGGTGGGCATGGCGACGAAAGGAAGCCCGATCCGGTGGCTCACGAATCTCGTGATGTCCGTCAGGGTGCCGGAGCCAACGGCAATGAGAGCCTGGTCCTGGCGGTCCACGGAAAGCAGCACCTGGAGGATGGAATGCGCATCCGCCGCAACCTCGGGACCGGCAAGCACAACGGACCGCGGCAGGAGACCGGTGTGATGAAGGGATTCCTCCACTGCCCGACCCAGGACGCCGAAGGTCGTCTCGTCCTCCACGATAAGAACGCGCCGATGCCCGGTCTCCTTGCACCAGGATGCAAGGTCCGCGGCCACCCCGTCTCGGATTGCAACGAGCGGCCGGATCATGGCTCCAGGATGACTTTCATCAGGCCGGGCTCCTCCCGGTGGAGCCTTTCGAACCACGACGCGCCTTCCGAGAGAGGGGCGCGCGCGCTGATGAACGACTGCAGATTCACGCGCCCCCGCGCAATCAGATCGAGGCACGCCGGGTATTCTCCTTGGGACGCGCAGGAGCCCAGAAGGGACACTTGGCGCGTCACCACCGACTGCAGGGCAAGCTCGATCTTCGGGGAGAGGTTCCCGACAAGGACCAGCCGCCCGCCCATGCGCACGGCGTCCAGTGCCGCGGCGACTGCCGCTGTGATTCCCACGGCCTCGAAGGCAATGTCGGCGCCGCGGCCTTCCGTGCGCTCCAGGACCCGCGCGATGGATTCCTCGGACCGTGAGTCCAGGCAGAGGTCCGCGCCCAGGTCGCGCGCGCGGCGCAGCTTGTTCTCATCGATGTCCATTGCGATCACGGTGGTGCACCCGGAAGCGCGGAGCACCTGGATGAGGAGGAGGCCGATCATCCCGGCGCCGACCACCACGGCGGATTCTCCGACCTCGGGCCGGGCCAGGCGGACGGCGTGGAACGCAACGGAGAGCGGTTCCGTCATGGCGGCCTGGTGATGTTCCACCTCCGGCGGGATTCGATACAGGATGTGCTGCGGCACGGCCACCAGCTCGGCGAACGCCCCGTTTCGACGATATTCGCCGCAGGAGACGCCGAGCACCCGGCGGCGCTCGCACAGGTTGATCTCTCCCCGGCGGCAGCGCCAGCACTCGCCGCAGGAGATGGTGGAGTCGAAGGTCACGCGATCTCCGGCCCGCCACCCCGAGACGCGCGCGCCAACCTCCGTTATCACGCCGGCTGCCTCGTGGCCCATGATGACGGGAGGGATCCGACGCCCGGTGGAGCCGTCCATTCCGTGAACGTCGCTTCCGCAAATGCCGCACGCCTTGACCTGGACAATGACCTCGTTGTCCTGCGCCCGCGGGTCCGGTGCGTCTCCGAAAACAAGCTTGCCGTATTCCTGCAGGGTCAGAGCCTTCACGACGGCCTTCCTCCTGGTTCTCACGAGCTGGCGGAATAGTACACTATATCCTCATGAGCATCACGGAGCCCGTTGACGTTTGCATCATCGGCGCGGGGGTGATCGGGCTGGCCATAGCGGAACGCCTTGCGGGTCCCGGGAAGGACCTCGTGGTCTGCGAGCGCCATGACAGTTTCGGCCGGGAGACATCCTCCCGCAACAGCGAGGTCATCCATTGCGGCATGTACTACCCGGAGGACCTCCTGAAGACCACGCTCTGCATCCGCGGCAACCCCATGCTCTACGAGCTGTGCGCCCGCGCCGGTATCCCGCACCGCAAGACGGGCAAGATCGTCGTGGCAACCAATGAGGAGGAGTCCGCGCAGCTCCACCAGATCCTCCTGCAAGGCGGGAAAAACGGCGTGCCGGGCCTTCGGCTCATCACGACCCGAGAGATCACCGAACAGGAGCCTGACGCGCGTGGTTGCCTCGGCCTTTACAGCCCGGAAAGCGGCATCGTGAGCAGCCATTCCCTGATGGAGTACCTGGAGCGCTCCGCAGTCTCCAAAGGCGCAACAGTGGCATACGGATGCGAGGTGACAGGCATCCAACGGGAGGCTTCGCGGTACTCCGTGCGCATCCGGCAGTCCGATGGAGAAGAGATCGTCCTTTCTGCCGCCGCCGTGATCAACTCGAGCCGGGCTCAGCGCGGACAGCGTGGCGCGGATGGCCGGCATCGATGTCGAGAGCGCCGGTTATCGCATCTATCCGTGCAAGGGGGAGTATTTCAAGGTAGCTGACAGGCACCGGGGAAGGATTCGCCGGCTCGTGTACCCCACGCCATCCCCGGTGCACCTGGGCGCGCACGTCGTCATAGGGCTGGACGGCGGCCTGAAGATCGGTCCTGACTCGAACTACGTTGATCGAATCGACTACACAGTGGATGCCCGCCACCAGCGCGAGTTCTTTGAAAAGGCCAGCCGTTTTCTTCCCTTCCTCTCCTACGATGATCTTTCTCCCGACATGTCGGGGATCCGGCCGAAGCTGTACCTTCGAGGGGAGCCGTTTCGAGACTTTGTGATCAGGGAGGAGACCGAGCGCGGCTTGCCTGGCCTGATAAACCTGATCGGAATGGAATCCCCAGGGCTGACCTCGTGCCTGGGGATTGCGGAAAAGGTGGAGACCCTGCTTTGAACACTGTCCGGAGATGCCGCGGCGTTCAGGTTACCGAAATAGATACCTGTGGATCATGACCACCAACTCTGTGATTATCGGCTTCGGGTCGCGGCGCGGCTCGCGAAAGGCAATGAAGTGGATGTTTTCGTGCACAAGGTTGTAGATGACAAGCGCGGCCAGCTCGAGGTCCTTGACGCCCAAGCTTTCTTTCCATGACAAAAGCAGCGCATGGGTGCGCCTCAGCTCGATCTTTTCCTGCTCATGGATGACTTCCCGCACGTCGGGGTCAAAGATGGCCATGGCCTCCACCTCCTGGTGGAAGTCCGGATAAATCCGGTGTGCATCAAGAAGACTCTGCAGAAAGCGCTGCATTCCCTGTTCCATGGGGAGATCCGGTGGAATGAGGGCGGAGTCAATCAAGGCGTTGACCTTATCGGAATAGTGTTCTAGGGCGGCGAGAAAGACCTGCTTTTTGTCCTTGAAATAGGCATAGAAGCTCCCGATAGCGGCTCCGGCCTCCTTCGATATCTCGTTCGAGCTGGTCTGGAAATATCCCTTTCGGGAGAACAGGCCGATAGCCGTCTCGATTATTTGTTGTCGGGTCTGGATGGCCCGTGACTGCCTGGGCACGCGGATTTTTCCAGTCACTGCTTGCTCTCTGGTCGATGATATCATTCCTGCCAAATATGAGCTACAGCTCTCCTTGTTGACAAACACCCGTCCGTGGGTGTACTAGAATACGAGCTATAGCTCATGTTTTGTTCCTGAAAGAAGGAATGGGTGAAAAAGATCCTGGCTTTAATCGGAAGCCCCAACAATGCAAAGTCCAACACTGCAACGATGACGAGGGACTTTCTTGAATCAGTGACGACGATCTCTGCTGACGTCGAATGGGAGCTGATTTCCCTTGGTGAGAATCGGGTCGATTTCTGCCATGGCTGCTGGGCATGCATGAGAACAGGGAAGTGCATCAGGAGAGACGACTCGCTGGCGGAGCTTCGACAGAAGGTCCTTGAAGCCGACCTGCTGATCTTCGGGACACCCGTCTATGAGCAGCATATCTCTGCCCAGATGAAGGCGTTTTTCGATCGGACCTTCATGTGGATACACCTGGTCGGGCTGCTGGGAAAGCCGGCTTTAACCGCGATCACAACGGGGGGTGATGGTCTGCGGTCCACTCAAAGGTATCTTTCTGGAGTAATCTCGATGATGGGCTGCATTGTCGTGGGGCACGTGCGCGGAATTGGCCAACAGCCCGGGTGCTTTCCGGACCGTGCGCACTGCAAGAGCAAGTTCCTTCCCCTTGCTGGAAAAGTGGCAGCAATTTTGGAAGGGAGGAGGCGCATCAGGCCCAGGCTTTTCAACATCATCTGTTTTGAAATAATGAAGCACCACGCGCGCCGCAGCCACCGCGCAAGTCAGGAATACGGATCCAACCATACGGAGTTCGAGCATCGCTATTGGGCGGAGAAGGGCTGGTTGAAATCGTCATACGGTAAAGCACTCGCCCAGTGCCAAGAACGCTGTCCCGCTGGGCAGGCCGGTGGGCGATGAAATCGTCGTACTATACGCCTGTAACGGCCAACAGGCACCTGTCGTTTTCTGAGCTTGTCCTACACTCAAGGTTGGGATAGGATGCCCGCATTCCGAATCCACGAATCGTCAAAATAAGGATGTGATCATGCGCAAAGTGGCATCCCTGGTCATGTGCACCCTGGTAATCTTTCTTCTATCTCATGCAGTCATTTCGGCGCAAGCTCGCGATGAATGGTCCAAGCCCGGCTTCGAGGGCTCTCTCGGTGCGGGGTACATCCATGCCATGGGTGGTATTACGACGGTGTGGACAGATGGGGGCGAGGTGGAGCTCTCCGCCGCGTACAACATCATTTCCCATATCGGCCTTGAGAGTACGGCCATATGCGGGTTAACGGGAATGACGGATGCTATGAAGATGCCGGTTCTCGTGCAAGACAGCTATGGCAACACGAGCACGGAAACTCCGTGGGGTGGATTGTATCTCGCCATCTTGCTCGGACCGCGCATTACCTCGTCCTTCGGCGACTCGGTGGTGCTCAACCTTGGGGGTGGGGTTTTCAGGCAGGGGGAAATGGAGCTCGGAATTGATGCCGTGGATTACTCCGCCCGCTGGACATTTGGATGGGGTGCGTACGCATCCGCGGGAGTGCACTTCCCCTTCAACCATTCCCGTGACTCCTGGGGGATCCAGATTCGCTACCTGTATTCGCCGGCGAATGTGAACGATTTCAACAGTCCGAATCCGCCCGCGTCTACCGATGATCAACGGTTGATGATTGTGTTCGACATCCGAGGGAGACTATGAAAGGAGGAAACACCGGCCTGAAAACGCTTTCTTTGCGTTGGGCTCGTATGGGTCATGCAAAAAGAAGTACTAAAAAAGGAGACCGAAGTGGCAAATGAAAAGCAGCTTGTAGAGGATTTGCTCAACGACGACTGGAACCAGCGGTCGCAAGCAGAAGCGGCCCTGTACAACGCCAGCCAAGAAGCTGTTCCCTATCTTCTGGATGTCATCAAGCAGGCTTGTACCGACAAGAATAGAGGCGCTCGCCGTATTTCGGCTTGGGTCATCTACAAGATTGGCTCACGTATTACAAATGTCCAATATCGTGACGCTGCTGTAAGCGCCTTGACTGGTGCCCTGAAAGACCCTGATGAAAGACTTCGCACGAACGCTGCCTGGGGCCTGAGCGCTGTTGGTGGGAAAAGCGCTTTCCCGGCCCTCCAAGATGCATGCAAAGACAAGAGTGCCGACGTGCGTGATGCGGCAAGCCACGCTTTGACGCAAGTGTCTTCCCGTCCATAGCTGCGCTGAGCCGCGTCGCGCTACTTTTTCAGGAACCTCTTCTCATACTCCGAGATGCGCTCCACCTTCGCCGTGGAGCCTCCGCCCTGGAACTCGGACTTCAGCCACGCGTCCACCACAGTCTTTGCCAGCTCGGGTCCTATGACCCGTGCCCCCATGGTGAGGATCTGCGCGTTGTTGCTCTTTCGCGCCCGCTCGGCCGAATACGTGTCATGGCAGGTTGCGGCTCGCACACCGGGAACCTTGTTCGCGGTAATGGCCATGCCAAGGCCCGTCCCGCACATGAGGATGCCGCGCTCGTGCTTGCCCTCCGAGATCGCTACCGCCACGGCGAACGCGATGTCAGGGTACAGGGACGGGCGCGTGTCGAAAACGCCGTAGTCCGTGACTTCGACGTGCAGCTCTTCCAGGTGCCGCTTGATGAGCTCCTTGAGCTCGTAGGCGGCGTCGTCCGCGCCCAGCGCGATGGTCACGTTTGTCCCCTTCTCTCGCGCCACAGCTCAATGATGACGGGTTGGGACTGCGGCCCCTTGCCCGCGGCCTGGCCGGCAACAAACACCTCATGCGCGGCGGCCGTCATGGGAATGGGGACGCGGCTCTCCGCGGCCAGGGAACGTGCGTACCCGAGGTCCTTCTCCATCATGTTGACGGTCCCGCCCGGGGTGTAGTCACGGGCCACCATGGCGGGCACGCTCGTGTCCAGCACCTTGGAGCCGGCCCATCCCTCGCGGATTGCTTCATACAGGAGCTGAAGGTCCACCTTATTCTCTGCGGCAAGCGCGAACCCTTCCGCAATCACGGCGAACGCGGAAGCCACGATCATGTTGTTGACGAGCTTCGCCACGTTGCCGGCCCCTGGATCCCCGACGCGGACAACGGTCTTGCCCATGGCGGACAGGATGGGCTTGCACCGCTCGAAGGTGGCGGCATCCGCGCCCACCATGATGGCAAGGGTGGCTGCCTTGGCACCCGCTTCCCCTCCGCTCACCGGAGCGTCGGCAAACTGGACGCGCTTCTCTGCCAGGCGCGCGGCAATCCGGCGCGACACGGCCGGCATGCTTGTGCTCAGGTCTATGACCAGCGAGCCTTCCGCCAGGCAGTGAACCAGCCCGCCGTCTCCGAGTGTTACCTGCTCCACGACTTTCGCATCCGGAAGGGAAAGGCAGATCACCGTGGAGCGCCTGGCAAGCTCCTCCAGGGACTTCGCCTGGGTCACCCCTGCGAGCCCGCGAAACCGCGACGCGTCCACGTCAAAGCCGGCAACACGATATCCTCTGGCTAGATTCGCCGCCATTGCGCCGCCCATAACGCCGAGCCCAACGAAACCTGCTTCTTCGGCCATGTCTCTACTATCATACTCATGGAAACTTATGCGCGCCACTCGCTCCCTTTCACCCTCGCCGTGGCTCCCCCGCCCGTCCCGGTCCCTTGCCGCGGGGCGCTTCTTCCGTGCACGATTCTCGGATGAAGCTCACCAAGCGTGTCCTTGCAACGTTGAAGGCGCCCTACCCGCTCGGCGTCGTCATGCTGGATGGCGCTCCCTGCGTGGTCAGCTCCACGGAGGACCATGGCCCCATCCTGCTTGCCGCCCCGCCCTATGAAGAGGCCGTGGGAATTGCCCCCGGCCCGGGCGGATGCATGGCCCTCGTTGCGGGCCCTGGGCAGCCCGGGGAATTGTATGCAATCATGGGGTGCTTCCCCGGCTACAAGTTCCAGACCGGAGCCATTTACCGCCTCCGGCGGGAAGCGGGGCGCTGGGTCTCCGCAAAGATCATCGGGTTGCCCTTTGCCCATCGGATCGACTTCGTAACGCGCGGCGGGCACCCGCTATCTGGTGGCCGCGTCCCTCGCGGCTGACAAAAGCGACCCGTCAGACTGGTCCAAACCGGGGAGCGTCTATGCGGCCGCGATGCCGAGGCAGGCGGCGAGGGCTGGCTGCTCTTCCCGATTCTGGAGGGGATCCACCGCAATCATGGGCTTCTTGTCACGGGTTTCCAGGGTTGTAAATCGCTTCTCATCTCCGGGACAGAGGGGTTGTTCGCGGCGGACCTCGAACGTCAAGACGCAGCGTGGGCGTTTTCCCCGATCATTGAAAAAGAGGTGAGCGAGATTGCCGTTTCTGACGTCGATGGCGACGGAGAGGACGAGCTCGTTACGATCGAGCCTTTCCACGGGGACGCGCTGCGAGTGTACAAGCAGGCTGCGGCAAAGTGGGAAATTGCCTGGGAGGGTGAGCTATCATTCGGCCACGGCCTGCTGGCAGGGAGCCTGGTTGGCGCCCCCACAATCCTGGTCAGCAACCGGGCCGGCGCGCGTGAGCTGCTCGCTTTCCAGTTCCCGCAAGGCGGTCCTGCGCGCGCAATCAGGCTTGGCCAGCCATCCCGGACGGTCATCGACTCCGGAGTGGGCGCTGCGAACATGCTGATCCTGCGCAGCCGCGGCGAGGAGCTCGTCTTTTCTACGAACCAGTCGACGGAGGAGATTGCGGTCTATTCGGCAGCGCCCTGAGCGCGCCAACGGAAATTCCGCCGTCCACCAGGAGTGTCTGCCCCGTCACATACCGGCTCTCTTCGGAGGCAAGGAAGACCACCGCGCCGTCCAGGTCATTCGGCGCGCCGGGACGCCCAAGGGGGATCCGCTCGGAGAGGTACTCCACCCATCCGGCATCCTGGTACATCACGGCGTTCTGGACGGTTTTGAACCAGCCCGGCGCCAGACAGTTGACTGTTATCCCGTATTCGCCCCAGTCGTGCGCAAGGCTCATGGTCATCTGCTTGACCCCGCCGCGGCTCGCGCCGTACGGAGCAAGACCTGCGTAGCCCGCTACTGAGGTTTCAGAGCCTATGTTGATGATGCGGCCGTAGCGCCGCTCTATCATGATCCGCGCAACGGCCTGGGCCACGAAGAATGATCCTCTCAGGTTGGTCTCCAGGATGAGGTTCCAATCATCCCACGTCACCTCCAGCGCGCGCTTTCTCACGTTGCAGCCCGCATTGTTGACGAGGATGTCGACCTTGCCGAAGACGTTCTTCGCGGAGGCGGCCATGCGCTGGATGCTGTCATGGTCACGCACGTCGAGCTCCAGCGGGATTGCCGTGCGCCCCAGCGCCTCGATCTCCGCGCGAAAATCCTCGAGCGCGGAGACATGCCTGCTCGTGATGATGAGGTCCGCGCCAGCGCGCGCCAGTGCGCGGCCGAAGTACTGGCCAAGGCCCCTGCTGGCCCCCGTCACCAGGGCAACTCTGCCCGAAAGGTCGAACTGTGTAGCCGCCATGACGGCTTGAGTATGCCCTATTCTTCCTTCTTGCGCAGCAGATCGGCGAAAGGATTGTAGACTGTGCCATCACCGTGCCCGCCGGCTCGGCTGCCGGGCTCGGTTTGCCGCCTGGAGACTTCCGGGGCTTCATGGCCTTTGGAGGCCGCGGCGTTTCCGAGCCGGCCGCCGCTTCCTGCTTCTCCTGCGTGGGCGATGCCGGAGGCTTGAGGCTCAAGCTGATGCGGCGCCGCGTCACATCAAGACCGATGATCCGAAACTCCTTGACATCCCCCACCTTGAGGAGCTCCATCGGGTCCTCAATGAAGCGTGTGCTCATCTCCGAGATATGAAGAAGGCCCGTTTCCTTGATCCCGATGTCCACGAAAGCGCCGAAGTCCACCACATTCTTCACCTTGCCAGTGACGCGCATGCCCTCGGAGAGGTCCTCGAACGCAAGCACTCCCTGCTGGAGGATGGGCTTCGGGTATTCCTCCCGAGGATCACGGTTGGGCTTTGCCAGCTCGCTGATGATATCCGTGAGAGTAGTCGTTCCGACGCCGAACCGGGATTGAAGATCCGCGCGTTTCTCATCAGAAAGGCCCGCGCCGGACTTCACCATGGGAAGGATCTCCGCCGCGAGCGTGTAGTTCTCCGGATGCACCCAGGTATTGTCCAGCGGGTTCGGGCTCTCCGGAATCTTGAGGAACCCTGCGCATTGTTCGAAAGTCTTGGGACCCATGCCGGGAATCTTGCGGAGCTGGTCACGGGAAAGAATCTTCCCTGACTCCTCACGGAATTGGACGATCTTCCTGGAAAGCGTCGCATTCACGCCAGAGACGTACTTGAGAAGCGACGCCGAAGCGGTGTTGATGCTGACACCGACCCTGTTCACGACGGATTCCACCACCTCGTCCAGTGACTCCGAGAGTTTCTTCTGGTTGAGGTCATGCTGATACAGGCCTACCCCGATGGATTTCGGGTCGATCTTGACCAGCTCCGCAAGAGGGTCCTGAAGCCGCCGGCCAATGCTGATGGCCCCGCGGACGGTCAGGTCCAGATCGGGAAACTCTTCCCGGGCCACATCGCTTGCCGAATACACTGATGCGCCATCCTCGTCCACCACCGTAAACTTCACGTCACGGGAGCTTTCAGCAATGGCCTGGGCCACCACGGCCTGGACCTGCTGGCTTGCGGTACCGTTGCCAACGGCGATGAGCTGCACCATGTACTTTTCCACGGCCGCCGTAATGGCCTTTTTGGCGCCCTCCGGATCGCGCTCTTGATTGAAGACGAAGTGGCCCAGGAGCTTTCCTGTTTCATCCATGGCCGCACACTTGGTTCCTGTGCGGATGCCCGGGTCCATGCCCAGGACCCGTGTCCCCGAAAGCGGCGGCGACATGAGGAGGTTCTTCAGATTCTCACTGAACACGCTCCGGCCGTGCTCGTCCGCGCTGCTTCCGGCATCCACGCGGACCTCACGCAGCACCGCCGGCGAAAGCAGTCGGCGCAGGCCGTCATCAATGGCCTCCCCGTGGAACCTGTTCTTCGGCTCGATACGCGCGCGCAGGAGCGCGCATGCGGCCTCTTCATCCACTTCGATTTTCACCTCCAGCGCCCCTTCGCGTTCGCCACGATTTATGGCCAGCACGCGATGCGCCCTGAGGGTGGACAAAGGTTCTGAGTAGCTCCAGTACATCTGGTAGACGGATTGCGCCTTCTTTTCGTCGTCTCCAATACCTTTGACGACAACCCGTCCGCTGCGAACGTAGAGCGATTTGACAACCGCGCGATTGTCCGGATCCTGCGCCACGCTGTCAGCAAGAATATCCATTGCGCCCTGCAGCGCCTCCTGCGGACTGGACACGGAAAGCTCGGCGTTCTCCTCATCCACGTGCACGAACTCCGGGGCCCGGGAAAGGACGCTCGCTTCCCCCTGTGTGCGCATGATCTCGGCAAGCGGCTCGAGGCCCTTTTCCCGCGCAATCATGCCCCGGGTCTTTTTCTTCTTCTTGAACGGCGCGTAGATGTCTTCCAACTCCGACAGCGTCGAACATTTGCGAAGATTTCCCAAAAGCTCTTCATCAAGCTTCCCCTGGGAAAAGATGCCTCGAATGGTCTCATTCCGACGCGTCTCCAGGTTGGTGTAGGAGACCACCCGGCGAGAAATCTCGCGGACCTGGACCTCGTCCAGACTCCCCGTCTTCTCCTTGCGATAGCGCGCAATGAAGGGGACCGTGCACCCTTCGTTGACGAGGCCATCCACCGCTGAAACCTGGGAGGGCTTAACGTCCAGGTCCCGAGCGATCCTGTCGATTATTTCCTGCCGCGGGACGGCAAGGAGGGCAATGGACTCTTCCGTGATCTGCTTCATATGAGGGCCGGACTATCGTTTTTCGAGACTTGATCCACAAAGCGCAAGTGCCGCATGAGCCTGGAGACTACTTTCTGCTCGTCGGCGAGTGCCGACTCGCGCATGAATGCCATATATTCCGCCTCAATCCCGTGATCGGCGCTCACCGATGCACCCTCTTCGGCCTGTAGTCATTCGGATCGATGCAAGCGTCATATGTGGCGCGATCGATGCGGATCCATTCCGTTCCATTGACGCCACGAGTCTTCGGGACTGTAGGGCTCGCCGGGAAGGCGCAGGCCGGCTTGATCCAGCGGTTTTGAAGAACAGAGATCTTTTTCACATCCTCGACAGCTTCCGAGAGGTCTTGATCCTGGCTGAAGATCAGAGCGACGTCGTACTTGCCATCAAGAGCGAATCGAACGATGTCCAGAGCAATGCGCACGTCGACACCCTTCTCCTGCCCTACCAGGGTCACGGCAGGAGTGCCGTCAGGAAGAGAGACTGTCTGATTTCGGTAGCGGAGAAATCGTGAGAAGGTCTGGATTCCTCGGGTCCCCATAACGGCCATCTTCGCCGTCCAGAAGTAGTTCCAGTCGGGCTTGTCACCGGGGGATGGGACTCCCGTGTAAAAGTGAATGCCGGCCACCGTCCAGCCTTCGGAGGCGCAAATTCTTTCTGCCAAGAGTTTCGGGTCATAGTTGGGATATGAATAGCCGAAAGCCTCTTTGGCCGCATAAAATAGGTTCTGACCGTCGAAGAAGGCGATAGCACGTTTTGTCGTCGGCTCAGCTGGCATGTGCTGCCCTACAAAAAACAACCCCGCCAGAGGCCCGAAGGCTGGTCCAGCGGGGGGCAGATACCAGAATAATGCTTTCAACAGGAGTATCGAATAGAACGACAATTTTGTCAACTTCTAAAAGGACAGCCTTCCCCTTACCCACTGAGAGGCTTCCCGTCGGTCAGTATGTAAATATATTCGGCCGGATCTTTCAGGAAGTCAAATACCTCGTCGGACGCCCCGAGTTGCGACCCATGACCACCTTTTAGCATGATGGGAATTATACTTGCTTCTCTTATCATGTCCACCTGTTGTTTATCGAGCCACTCCTACACAGCCAAGCCAACGTCTTGCTCGGGTCAAACAGCCATTGCCAGACCAAGGGCCGCAAAGACGGCGAGCGGGTAGAAGCAGGCCCTGTTGAAAAACACCAGGGCTGAGGTCCTTCGCAGGTCCATCAGCCACGCGATGGATGGGATGACGAGCAGGCAGGCAGCGGCACCCAGGGAGACCAGCTCATACAAAGGCCAGTGGGGAATTGGCGACATGACTGGAAAAAGCGCCGTAGAGATCACGGTGATGGTCATCGTGGCAAATGAGATCCTGGCGGCGCGGGAGAGACCGAAACGGACGGCAATGGTCTTTATTCCAAGGGCCACGTCCTCGTTGTAGTCGACCCAGTCATTCGGCATGTTGCGGCAGCCCATCTCCCACGAAAGGGCCCAGAGAAAATAGAGAAGAACAAGGCCGGGCGAAGGAGCCAGGGCAACGGCGTACAGCCCGGCAAGGCCGCCGACGGCGACATTGCACCCCGAGAGAACCGTCTTCAACGGGGTGACGCGAAGAAGACCGCAGTAGGCGGCCTCCAGACCCGCCGCGGCAACGAGCAGCACGGCACACACCGGCCTGACAAGCCACGCCGTGACGAGCGACAGGACGCTCCAGAAAATGACCCACGCGAGCCCGGCTTCAAAAGAAAGCTTTCCCTGCGCCACCGGATGGCGGAAGCCCAGCGAATCAAGGTCGAACGCAACGGGCTTCCCGATGAGGTCCTTCATCTTCTGGGCGTCCACGTTGCGGTCCAGCATGTCGTTGAGGCCGAATATCGCGGTCAGGCCGGCGAACGCCGCCACAAGCCCCAGGGCGATGGTCCGAAGGGATGGCAGCCCGCCGATTGCCAGAAGCGCCGCCACAGCAAGGTAAGGGATGTCGAGGATGGAGTGGCTCATCCGGGACAAGCCGAAGAATCGGCCTACAAGTCCCCGAAGCGCGGGCTGCGGCATCGAACATATCTACGCATGAAGGGCGCCCGCGGATCAAGGAAAGGGGCTTGACTCTTCCGTTTATTTAGATTATCTAATAATTAGAAAGGCGAATCAAATGGCACAGGAAGAAGAGCAGTGCGCCCGTGAGCTGCTGGAGGTCGTGCCCATCGTCTCGCGGTTCATCCGCACGGAGATGCGCCGCCACCGCGCTCTGGGCCTGAGTGTTCCCCAGTTCCGCACGCTCGCGTTCACCGAGCGCACCGGCGGGACCACCCTGGGCGGCGTGGCCGAGCACCTGGGGCTGACTCCGCCGTCGGCCTGCAAGATCGTCGATGGCCTGGAGGCGCGCGAGCTCGTCACGCGCATGCCGTCACCGGAAGACCGCCGCAAGGTGAACCTCCAGATAACCCCGGCGGGAAAACGAGCGCTCACCGACGCGCGCCGGGAGACCCACAAGAGCCTGGCGGGCATCCTGTCCTCACTCGACGAGCGGGAGCTGGGAAAAATCATGCAATCGATGGAAGCCCTGCGGACGGCTTTCATCGGGGAGACAGTCCATGCCAATACTTGAGCTTTCGAACCTGACACGCCGGTTCGGACCGTTGACGGCGGTCAACGAGCTGAATCTTTCGATCGAGACGGGGGAGATGTTCGGCCTGCTCGGCCCCAACGGCGCCGGCAAAAGCACGACGATCAAGATGCTCACAACCCTGCTCCCCCCCAGCGCGGGGACGGCCACGGTGAATGGGTTCGACATCAACCGTCATGCGGGAGCGGTGCGCCGGATGATCGGCTACGTCCCGCAGATGCTCTCCGCGGACGGCACGCTGACGGGGATGGAGAACCTTCTCGTATTCGCGCGGCTCTACGACATCCCGCGCCGTGAGCGGCGCGAACGGGTTCAGGCCGCCCTCGATTTCATGGGGCTGGGGGACGCGGCCCAGCGGCTCGTGCGCCAGTATTCCGGGGGCATGATCAGGCGGCTGGAGATCGCTCAGTCCATGCTGCACAGGCCGAAGGTCCTGTTCCTCGACGAGCCCACCGTGGGGCTCGACCCGGCGGCCCGCAGAGCAGTCTGGGACCACATCGAGGAGCTGCGCGGCCGAACCGGGGCAACGGTCATCCTTACGACGCACCAGATGGAGGAGGCGGATGCGCTGTGCGACAGGATAGCAATCATGCACAGGGGGAGTCTGGTGGCTCTCGGGACGCCTCTTCAACTCAAGGGGGGCATCGGCAGTCAGGGCGCATCCCTCGATGACGTCTTCATCTACTACACAGGGAGCAATCTCGATTCCGGAGGTACATACCGTGAAACACGACGGACACGACGGCGCGCTCGCCGTCTTGGCTGAGCCCGGCCTCGAGCCGGACAGACCCGATCTCATTTCTCGTTCGCTACGTTGCAAGGACCCTCACCATTTCGGGGATGGAGGCGCGCAAGCTCCTCCATGACCCCACGGAGCTTCTCACGCGAGCAGTCCAACCGGCGCTGTGGCTCCTTGTATTCGGCCAGGTCTTCACGCGCATACGGGCCATCCCGACGGGGAACCTGCGCTACATCGACTTCATGGCGCCCGGGATCCTTTCGCAGAGCGTGCTTTTCATCGCGATCTTCTACGGCATCTCGGTGATCTGGGAGAGGGACCTCGGGATACTCCAGAAGTTCCTCGTGAGCCCCACTCCGCGGTCCGCGCTCGTGCTGGGCAAAGCCATTTCCGCCGGGCTTCGCGGGCTTGCCCAGGCGATCATCGTCTATCTCCTGGCCGTCCTGCTGGGAGTCGGGATGGACTGGAACCCGCTTTCGCTTGCCGGCGTGCTGCTCGTGGTCATGCTCGGCGCGGCCTTCTTTTCGACGTTCTCCCTTGTTATTGCGTGCCTCGTGAAAACGCGTGAACGTTTCATGGGGATCGGGCAGATTCTGACCATGCCGCTTTTCTTCGCGAGCAACGCCATCTACCCCATATCGATCATGCCGCGCTGGCTTCAGATCATCTCCCATGCCAACCCGCTCACCTACCAGGTGGACGCGCTGCGCTCCCTCATGCTGTCCGGCGGCACGTCCGCCTACGGCCTTGGCATGGACCTCGGGGTCCTGGCGGCGGCAACCGCCGTCGTGGTGGGGATCGGATCATTCCTCTACCCGACAATCGCAACGTGATGATCCACCAGGACTCGGGACCGGCAGGCGCGGCTACTGTATCGGGATCGCCATGTAGCCAGTCCTGCCGGACGCCCCATCACGGATGAGAATGATGACGCTTCCCGTCTGAATGGCTTCTCCCACGTGCGTGCGGAACTGCACCGCGTCGTTGACGTCCTCTCCGTCCACCTGGAAGATGATATCCCCCTTGGCTATCCCCACGCCGTCGGCGGGGCTGCCCGTCACGACTTCCACCACCAGGACCCCGGCAGTTTCCGTCAGACCCACGCTCTGGGCAATCGAGTCGGACACCGGATCAACGCGGATGCCCAGCAAGGCGTACGCAGGACGCGCGGCTTGCTTTTGCGCGAGAGCGAGCTGATCAGCCACCGTCATGGTCACCATGAGGGTGGTCCCGTTCCTGAGGAGCCGGAGTGTAAGGTTGGTCCCCGGCGCGGCCGCCGCAATCAGCCTGTTGAGCTGAGCGGCGGAGCTGATGGGGATTTCCTGGAAAAAAGTGATCACGTCACCCGCGGTCACCGCGGCGGCGGCGCCCGGCCCGAGAGGGACCGCCTCGGTCACCACCACCCCGCGAGTGCCGGCGGGAATCTTCAAGCCTCGGCGGATAGGGTCACTCAAGTCCTGAGTGGCAATCCCCAGGTCGCCGCGCGTCACCTTTCCTTCCTTGATGAGCGTTTCCGCGACCGCCTTCAGCAGGTTCGAAGGGATTGCAAAACCGAGCCCTTCCGAGCCCTGGCTCTCGGACATGATGAGCGCGTTCATCCCGACCACTTCTCCTCTCAGATTGAGAAGCGGGCCGCCGCTGTTGCCCGGATTGATGGCGGTGTCCGTCTGGATGAAGTCTTCCAGCCCTTCCGGCGCCTTGGTGCTGACCCCCATTCGGTGCGTTGCGCTTACAATGCCCGCCGTGACGGTCCAGTCGAGTCCGCGCGGGGACCCGATGGCCACCACCCACTCCCCCACGCGCAGCGAGTCCGAGTCACCCAGCCGCGCCACGCGGACCCGCGGGATACCGTCCACCTTGATGACGGCGATATCCGTGAGACGGTCCGACCCCACCAGCCTGCCGGGCCGCTCCGTGCCGTCGTAGAAGTGAACAGTGATGGTGTCCGCGTTCTCCACGACGTGGTTGTTCGTGACGATGTGCCCGTCAGGGCTGACCAGGATGCCGCTGCCCAGCGCGCGCAGCGGGACCTTGGAAATCCCCTGGGGGGAATCCGAGAACAAGCCGAAGGGGCCGATCCTGGGAACCTGGCGCAACGTGGTGCCGGAGACTTCGATATGCACGACGCACGGCAATGCTGATTGCGAGACTGCTGCGATGGCGTCCTGGAAGTCTGGAATATCGTGAACAACGACCCGGTCCGTCAATTCCGCCGAACCGGACGCGGAACCGGACGGCCCGGCGGTGGCGCACGCGCAGAGCACGCACCCGCAGGCTGCCAGAAAAGCACCGCGAACTTTCATTTAACCTTCTCCTGGTTCGAAGATACCGCCGCCGGCGACGGTGGGGAACCACGACGGGAAGGCGCGAGGCGTCCACCGGCAAAGGCCGCGAAGCAACGCTGGAAGCGTTGCTTCGCGGCAAGGAACGTCCTATACTCATCGAGGAAAGCGACAAGGAGGCAGGCGTGGGCAGGCGCAGAGATGATTCTTCTCTGTTGAACACCATCCTGGAAAAGCAAGAGAAACTCCACCACATCCGGGACTTGAACACGCTGCTGGACAACCTGCTGTATGAGACCCGGTCCCTGACGCAAGCGGATGCAGGTTCGATCTTCCTCGTGGAGGGCAAAAAGCTCCAGTTCAGCTACGTGCAGAACGATTCACTTTTCAGGAACGATTTCCTGTCCAACAAGTACATCTACACGAACAACGAGATCGACATCGACGAACGCTCCATTGCCGGGTACGTGGCGTTCACCGGTGAGTCGCTCCTCATCGATGACGCATACGCAATCGACGCCACGTTCCCTTTCGCCTTCAACCCCTATTTCGACCAGATCTCATCGTACCGCACCGTGTCCATGCTGATCGTCCCCATCCGCACGAGCAAGAACGACATGGTGGGCGTCCTCGAGCTCATCAACCGGCTGGATGGCGCCGGCACCCCCACCCCCTTCACGGAAGACCAGGAGTTCTATATCACTCAGTTCGCCTTCTACGCGGGGATCGCCATAGAACGCGCCGTGCTCCTCCGCGACGTCGTGTTCAAAATGGTCCGCACAACGGAGCTGCGCGACCCCGAGGAGACGCAACCGCATGTCAGCCGGGTCGGTTCCTACGCCGTGGAGCTGTACCAGAAATGGGCTGAACGGCACGCCGTGCCGCGGGAAGAGGTGAGCAACTTCAAGGACATCCTGAAGATTTCCTCGATGCTGCACGACATCGGCAAGGTCGGCGTGTCTGACGCAATCCTCAAGAAGAAGCAGGACCTCACCCGTGAAGAGTTCGAGGCCATCAAGTACCACACCGTCTACGGCGCGCAGTTCTTCGAGAACCCCACCTCGGAATGGGACACTCTGGCCTACGAGGTGGCGCTGAACCACCACGAGAGGTGGGACGGCACGGGGTATCCCGGCGTGGTCAAGGACATTCACGAAAAGACGTTGAAGTTCGGCCCCGGAAAAAAAGGGACCGCCATCCCCTTGTCAGCGCGGATCGTCACGCTCGCGGACGTTTATGACGCCCTGATTTGCAAGCGGGTGTACAAGGACGCCTGGGAAGAGGACCGCGTCCTTTTCTACATCAAGGAACAGGCGGGCAGGCAGTTCGATCCCGAAATCGTGGCCCTGTTCTTCGAGATCTACGACATCATCCGGGCGATACGGGAAAAATGGAGTAGTTGAAGCGGGGGCAGCATCTGGGTGTTCCCCATCCGCGCGCCCTAGCACGGTATTCCGTGCGGAAGGCCGCGCTCGTGCGCGATTACGCGCTCTAACGCCGTGCTCGCTGCGCTCGCCTGGACGTTTAGTATTGTTCCACCAGCTTTTCTTTCGCCGTGGCCTTGTCCAGATAGTCGGCGGCTTGTTCGTAGCCGACGTCCACCGACACGATTGTCTGGAGAAGGTCAATTGCATCCTTGAAGTTCTCATCGCGGTAATCGTTGACGGCCGCGGCGTACATCTGCGGCAGGTACGAGTGGACCTTCTGCCGGCGCGCGTCCAGTTGGTCCAGCCGGGCGGAGTCCTGCTCGCTCTTGGCGAGCGCCTCGATACGGGCGCTGGCGGCAGCAAGGTCTCCCTGCTGGATCAAGTCATCGATCTGCTGCAGTGAGGCATCGAACGAAGTCTGCCGCTCTTCCTGGTTGGCGAGGTCCGCGATTTTCCTCTTCAGCGCGTATGCCTCGTCGGTGGGGGCAATCCTGAGAGCTTCCCTGACCCGTGCGTCCGCGAGCGCGTACGCTTTGTGGAGGTAAAGGCTGCGCGCCCACTGGTAATCGAGAAGGTAGCGGGCGGAGGCGACCTGGACGTCCAGGATGCCGTCCACTTTCCTGCTCGTGGCCGAGAGCGCGGCGATCTGGTCCCGGGCGGCTTCGAACTGCCCCGCGGCAATCAGTTTTTTCACGGCGCGAACGTGCGCCGCCGCCGCGCGGCCCAGTGAATCCTTCAGTGACGCTATCTGCGCCGTGGCGGTCGAGTTCCGCGGATCGATCAAGAGGACCTTGTCGAAGCCCTGGTAGGCGTCGATGTCCGCGCTTTCCCGGTCCGCGGCGCCAGGCGCCTGGGCGGCCTTGCCGAGGGATGTCCACGCCTTCGACAGCAGTTTCGCTATGAGAGTCTGGCGTAGGGATTCCGTGTCACGGGCGAGCTTGGCCGCCGCGGCGTTGTTGGGGTCCAGGCGCAGCGCGGTCTGGATGGCCACGCACATGGCGAAATCTTCCTCTTCCGCCCGTCTTTGCTTCGCAAAATAGGACTGCGCTTCTTTCAAGGCCTGGGAGAGCTGGACGGCACGGTAGTTGTCCACAAGGTCGCGGTAGCGGGCGGCGAGGAGGTTCTGTGGGTCGAAGCGCAGCGCCATCGTGAAATACTCGCGTATGGACGCCACTTTGCTCAGGTCTCCCTTCCTGATCAGTTGCGCCTGGTACTGCGCCACGCCCTCCTCGACGAGTGCTCGTGCCTTGGCCTGGTTATCCAGCTTTGTGAGAAGAAAATTGTCCTGGACGGAAGCGCAGCCGGCGAGGGCGAGAGCCGTGAACGCGGCAAGGGCGAGGAGGGCGCGAATGCTCACGTCCTCTTTCTCTTGCGCGAGGAAGCTGCTCGTTTTGCTTCGTCCTTGGCGCCGCCCCGGGGAAAAGTCCAGGGCCCGGACATCATGCCGGGCGTCCCCTCGCGGGGCGGAAAGGGAAGAGGGCTTGTGGCGCGGGAATCCGCAATGAAAGCGGCGTTGCAGATCCTTGCGACCCGCTCCACGACTTCCCGGATGATCAGCAGCTCCACGAAGTTGTCCTTGTCGGGATGCTTTGTTGTTTCGGCGTCAAGCTTCTTCGCAATGTTCCCCGCGGCGTCAAGCTGTCGAAAAGCGCGCCCGAGAGCGCCCTCGGCCCTCCGCATCATCTGTTCGACGTGTTTGGTCATCTCACCCGCCAACTCTCTGTTCGAGAATACCCCTTTTTCAGAGACGGCTGCAAGGGCCGGCGTTCGCCGGCCTTCGCCAAGATTGCCTTTGCCTTGCGGCTTTCGTCTGAATATCTTTCACGAGGGAATCGTGCGTAGCGGCACGGTAACGGTGCCGTAGATGAGAATTGTTGCAAGAGCATCGCGTTCGAAAATGTGACTGACCTGCTCTGCGCAACGGAGGAAGGAGCAACGTGGCCACGCCGGCGCGGAACCTGACAGACGTTGAAGAGCTGCCTCCGGATGAGCAGGGCGCTCTTTCCAACGCACCTGAGCCGAAGGCAGCCGGAGGCCCCGAACAGGACGGCCTGCGCGGCATGGTCGTGATCTCTTCCGACGGGACAATCGAATCGTGCAACGCCTCTTTCCTTGACATCCTCGGCGTGAAAAGCGGGGGCCTGGCGGGAGCCAGCCTTTCAGCCCTTTTCCCTGAGGAGGACGCGGCGTCGTTCCTCACAACGGTGCGGGAGGCCGTTGCCGTCGGCGTGACCGCCCGCGGCCAGGCCGCCCTGCGCCGTCCCGGCGACGGGCAGCCGGTTGTCGTCCTTTACCAGGCGTCGCAGCTCTCTGATGCCGACGCCGGCTCAGAACGCCGCGCAGAAGGCGGCGCGCGGCGCATCGCGCTGCTTGTGGAGACCCTGCGGGAGAACGCCACGCAGGAAGACGAGGCGCGCGGGTTCTCCCGGTTTTCAGAGGAGAGTCCTTTCCCTGTCCTTCGCATCTCCCGGGACGGGACGCTCCTGAGCGCAAACCGCGGGAGCTGGCTCCTCCTGGCGCACTGGAAGACTGACGTCGGCAGCCGCATCCCTCCCCGGTGGCAGGAAGCCATCGAGGAGGCCGTCCGTCAGAAAGACGCTTACGAGGTTGAGGTCCAGATCGGCATCAAGATACTCCTCCTCGTGTTCGTGCCCGTCGCTGACAAGGGATACGTCAACGTGTTCGGCCTGGACGTCTCCAGCCGCAAGCAGGCCGAAAAGCGGCTCCAGCTCGACGCCCAGGTCTTCGAGAGCGCAAGCGAAGCGGTGGTCATCACCGACATGGACCGCAGGATCCTGGACGTGAACCGCGCGTTCACTTCCATCACCGGCTACACCCGGGAGGAGATTCTCGGGGAGAATATCTCGGTCCTCAGCTCGGGCCGGCAGGACCAGCGTTTCTACCAGGAAATGTGGGACATCGTCAGCGACCGGGGAAGCTGGCAGGGGGAGATCTGGGACAGGAGAAAAAACGGCGAAGTCTTCCCGAAGTGGCTTTCCATCAGCGCGGTGCGGGATGAAGCCGGCAGGGTGTCGCGCTACATCGGACTTTTCTCCGACATCTCCGCCATGAAGGAAACGCAGGAACAGTTGTATGAGATGGCCCACTATGACAGCCTCACCGGCCTTCCCAACAGGCGCTATTTCCTGGACCGCCTCAAGGAAAGCCTGGAGCAGGCGCGCCGCGCCAGCGAGGGCGTCGCCCTTATGTTCGTGGACCTCGACGGCTTCAAGCTCGTGAACGACAACCTCGGCCACCGGGCCGGTGACCAGCTCTTGCGGGAAGTGGGCAACCGCATCAAGCAGTGCATCCGGGAAAGCGACATCGTGGCCCGCATGGGCGGGGACGAGTTCACCGTCATGATTTCCCAGATCAAGAGCTCTGACAGCTCGCTGATCGTGGCGCGCAAGATCCTGGCGAAGCTCTACGAACCGATGTTCATCGATGAAAAAGAGCTGTTCATCTCCTCCAGCATCGGTATTGCGATTTTCCCGGATGATTCCGTTGAGGTGGAAGGCCTCCTGCAGAGCGCGGACGCAGCGCTCTACAAAGCCAAGGACCTGGGGAAAAACGGCTACCAGTTCTTCTCACCGGAAATGAACCGGCGCGCCATGGAACGCCTCACCCTCCAGACTCAGATCAGGCAGGGCCTGGCGGCCCATGAGTTCACGGTCTACTACCAGCCGCAGGTGGATGCCTCCACCGGCCGCCTTGTCGGCCTGGAAGCGCTGGCCCGATGGATGAGCCCTCAGATCGGCCTGATCAGCCCCGAGCAGTTCATCCCCATAGCCGAGCAGACAGGCCTGATCCACGAGATCGGGGAGCTGGTCCTGCACGAGGCCTGCGCCCAGGGACAGCGCTGGAATGAGCAGGGGATGGCGCCGGTGCGCATTGGCGTGAACATCTCCGCGCACCAGCTTCGGAGGCCGGACTTCGTCGAGGTGATCGAGGCCGCCGTGCACGACACGGGGTTTCCACCCCAGTTCCTGGAGCTCGAGCTCACGGAAAGCATGTTGATCAACGACTCCCCGCAAGACGTGGAGAAGCTTTCGAGAGTCAAGGAAATGGGGATCCGCCTGTCAATCGATGACTTCGGCACCAAGTACTCCTCCTTCGCGTACCTGCGGCGGCTGCCAATCGACCGCTTGAAAATCGACCGGACTTTCATCCAGGACCTCCCCGCGGACGCCCGCGGCGCTGAGATCGTCTCCGCCATCATCGCCATGGGGAGAAGCCTCAACCTCGAAGTGGTCGCCGAAGGCGTGGAGACGGCCGCACAGGCGGAGCTCTTGAAGAAAAAGGGCTGCACGACCCTCCAAGGATACTACACCGGCCATCCGCTCCCCCCGGAGAGCCTCGCCGCTCTTCTGGAGGAGGGAAAAGGCTGACCAAAGAGTGAGACGGTGGGAGGAAGTATGGGTCCCGAGCTCGAGCTTCGTGTTGTCTCCGACTGGGCCGAGGTGGGAAGGGTCAACCAGGCGGTGGGCGAGTTCCTGGCGGGCTGCGGCCTGCCGACGGAAGGCGTGGACAAGTACACCATGGTCGTCTGCGAGCTCGTGGAGAACGGAATCAAGTACGGGCATTTCAACGACGCGAGCGACATGGTGAACGTGCGCGTGTGGATTGCCGGCAGCACGATCTCGGTCCTCGTCACCAACCCCATCAGCAACTATACCCAGACGTATCTGAGCGAGCTGGATCGCACCATTCAGTGGGTCCGCGGGTTCCAGGCCCCGTTCGAGGCCTATATCGCCCGCATGAAAGCGATTTCCCGAGAACCGCTGGACATCGACAAGAGCGGCCTCGGCCTCGTGCGCATCACGTACGAGGGCCAGGCGATGCTCGACTTCTACCTGGACGAGAACGACACGCTCAGCGTCTCGGCGGTCTCGACACTGGAATAAACACTGTGGAGGAGCCCCATGGCGAAAGTACAGACATTCACGAATAACCAGTTGACCATTGACATCGCGGACGAGGAACGGACCATCACGGTCCACTTCCTCGGCAAGAGCATCCTGCGGGATCCCAACGAGTTCGTCATGCCCATCCTCCTGCGGACCCTCGGGGAGGCCATCCCGGCGAGGAAGCGCGTCGTCATGAACTTCCGCGACCTGTCCTACATGAACTCCTCGACGCTGACGCCGGTGATCAAGATCCTGGAAAGGGCGCGCGTCGGCGAGGGGCAGATCACCGTGGAATACCGAAAGTCCCTGAAATGGCAGGACCTCTCGTTCTCCGCGCTGGTCATCTTCCAGACCCCTGATGGCAGGATCGTCATCGAGGGGACGGATTGACGGGCCATGGCGACCCAACCCCCCGTTCTTCAAGGCGTGCTGACAGCCGGACGGAAAAAGGTCACCGTGCAGGCCGCCTACGCGTCACGGTACTCGGTCTGGGTGGAAGGAAACGGCGAGCAGTACGGGCCCGAGATCGAGAACCTGGAGATCTCCCTCAACGACAAGGTCATCCAGATCGGGCGGTGCCAGGTCCTGCCGGGCAAAAACGGAGAGCGCGCACGCCGGCTCGTGGCCGTGGGGAAGACGCATGACTTCGAGAAGCTCTTCTTTCATGCCAAGATCGAGACGCTGCAGTCCGCCTCCGCAAACCTTCCCCTCATCTTCGGCTACAAGAACAGCATTGATCCGGCGTTCCGCAACTTCGTCTCGGACCTGACCTACGACCTGAACGTCTACATCAACGTCCTCGACCAGATAGACACTGACTGCGTGAACGAGCCCCCTGAAGTCCGGGAGATCATCCAGCAGAGCATCGTCGAGAGCGTGGGGAAGGAACTGACCGACTACATGGCGAAGCAGATCACGCAGCTCGACCGCGTGGTCAGCGGTTTCAGCGAAAAAGAGCACGAACATCACGGGTTCTACTTCCGCCGCCAGCTCTGGAACATCCTCCTGCGCGCCCCCATCATGGCCCGAACGAACCTCAAGCCGCGGGGGTACAACGGGGACTCCGAGATGATGCGCATGATCTACCTGGACAGCTTCCAGGGGGATTCGCTGTTCGGCAAGGTCATGCACAAGTTCTCCGTGGACCAGGATGCGGCCCAAGCCGTGCGCAACCGGCGCCAGGAAGTGGCCGGCTTACTGCACCGCTTCATCGAAAAGTCTCCCTTGCCGAAATCGGAGAAGCTGCGGGTCCTGTCGGTGGCGTGCGGGCCGGCCTTCGAGGTCCGCGACATCCTGCGGACGCCCAAGGATTGCGCCCGGATCCATTTCTCCTTTTTCGACCAGGACCAGCAGGCCCTTCTCGAGGCGGCGGGGCTGGTGAGCGACATCGAGGCCGCGCTGAAAACGGAGGTCTCGGCGGATTTCATCCGTGAGTCGGTGCGCACCATGCTCGTCACCCGCGCCCTCCAGGAACGCTGGGGACAGTTCCACTTCATCTATTCCATGGGGTTGTTCGATTACCTCACCGCCCCCGTGGCCACGGCGGTTTTGAAGAAGCTCTACCAGCTCCTGACCCCGGGGGGTGAGATGGCCATCGGCAACTTCTACGTCGTGAACCCCAGCCGCTACTACATGGAGTACTGGCACGACTGGAAGATCATCTACCGCACCGAAGACGACTTCACCCGGCTCGTGGCCGACCTGCCGGGCGCGGAGGTCTCCGTGGAATACGATGCAACGCGGATCCAGATGCTCCTTCACGTCAGGAAGGCAAGCGATGTCCGGGAGTGACCAGCGCCTGAGCTCCACGCCGGCCGGCCGCCGGCGGGAGCAGATGGAGGCGTGGACGGCCAGGGCAATCGATTCAAACGATTTCGCCGACTACCGCAACGGCATCATGCATGACTGGCTGCGCACGCTGACCGCGCTTGCCGTCGTGCTCGTCCCCGTGTTTTTCATCCTCGACTACTTCATGATGCCGGCGGGACTGCTGTCACGCTTCGCCGTGTACCGTCTCATCTCCACGGTGCTTGCGCTGGCCCAGTTCCTCGTGGTGCGAAATACTCCCCCCAGCAAGCTGTCCTGGCTGCACGGCTACTTCATTTCCCTGCAAGTGGGCGGGATCATCGCGCTCATGACCGTGGACCTCGGGGGGTTCAATTCCACCTACTACGCGGGGCTGACCCTGGTGGTCATCGGCGTCAACCTCTTGATGCCCTGGCGGGCAACGCACACGGCCTTCAACGCCATCCTCATCATGGGCATGTATGTCGCCTTCAACATGATCGCCGGCAAGCCGTTCGACCAGACGAGGTTGACGAACAACCTGTTCTTCCTGGTCTCCACGGCCGTCCTGGCCGTGGCCATCAACCACGTCCGCTATAACCTCATCGAGAAGGAGTTCTCCCTCCTCGTGAAGTTGAAAAAGGCCCGTGACGCGCTCTGGGGGGAGATGGAGCTGGCCAAGAGGATACAGACCGCCCTCCTGCCGCAGAGGAAAGGCGGGATCAGGGGCTTCGAGAGCGCCGTCACCATGCTGCCGGCAAAGGAAGTGGGCGGGGACTACTACGACATCATCGAAACGGACGCCGGGGACCGGTGGGTGGCAATCGGAGACGTGGCAGGCCACGGCGTGGACTCGGGCCTCATCATGATGATGGCGCAGGCCAGCATCATGACCGTCATCAAGGGCAACCCGGCGGCGCAGCCCCTGGAGGTGCTCTCCACCACGAACAGCGTCATCAAGGAAGACATTGGCAGGCTGGGGTCCAACCACTACATGACGATGATGGTGGTCAAGCTGGAGGACGACTGCATGATTGTGGCCGGGCATCACCAGGACGTGCTGGTGTACCGCTCATCCCGCGGGTCGGTGACGGCCATCCCGACCAAGGGGACATGGCTCGGGATCACGGACCAGATCGAATCGTTCATGGAAGTCAAACGGATCGAGATTGCGGACAACGACATGGCCCTGTTCTTCACGGACGGGGTCACGGAAGGCGCCAACGCAGCCGGGGAAATGTACGGCCAGGAGCGGCTCCAGGAGGTCTTCGCCCAGTGCGCCGACCTCCCGGTGGAGAAAGCGCTGGAACGGATCCTCGACGACGTGAGGGCGTTCCAGGTGGACCAGGAGGACGACATGACCCTGATCCTGCTGAAAAAGATCCCGTGGGAAACGGGCAAAAAAGCATCCCATGGCGGAGGCGGCGCATGAGACCCATGAGACAAGAGCGCACCCATCTCATCTACCGGCTTCGTGTCTTTGACGCGAAGACCGGCAGGCTCATGGGACACATGACGGACATCACCCCGGAGGGGATGATGCTGATCGGGGAGAAGGCGGTGAAGCCGAAAAAGGAGCTCTCCGTGCGCATGGACCTGCCCCGCAACGTCATGGAGAGCGGGCACCTGAGCTTTGATGCGGTGAGCAAGTGGTGCCGCAAGGATGCAAGCGGGGATTTCTACGCCATGGGCTTCCAGATCAAGTCCATCAGCCAGGAAGGGCTCGCCGTGGTTCGCACTCTCATCCGGGACTTTTTCCAGGAGGAGCTGGAAGGAGACGCCGTCACTGACCTGAACCCGGTGCTTTGAAACGGGTGCCGCGGGAAAGGCAGGCTCACGCTTCCCGCGGATACCTGTATTCGCCGCCGTCCGGACCTCGCAGGACGTACGAATCCTGCTCCGTGCGCAGGAGGGATGATTCGATTGGGACTTTTCCCCCCCCCGACGGAAGATCGACGGCATACGTCGGAAGCGCAATGCCGGAGAGCCGCCCCCTCAGCTCCCTCATCAATGCAACGCCTTTTTCGAGCGGCACCCGAAAGTGGGCGGTCCCTGCCGCCAAGTCTCCCTGGAAAAGGTAGTACGGCTTCACCCCTGCCCTGACCAGCCCGCGGAAAAGCTCTTCAAGCGTTGCGGCGTCGTCGTTGACGCCGCGCAGAAGCACGGACTGGTTCAGGACGGGCACGCCAGCCGTGATGAGCCGGCGAACAGCCCGGCGAAACTCGTCCGTCAGCTCCCGCGGATGATTCGTGTGGATGACGGCCCACACCGAGCCCGCGTTCCCCAGCATGCCCGCCAAATCCTCCGTGATCCGCGCCGGATGGACCACGGGCATCCGCGTGCAGACGCGGAAGATGTAGGCGGGATCCACCTGATGAAGGCGGTCAATGACGCGCCCGAGGTCTCGGTCCGACAGCATCAAGGGATCCCCGCCTGACAGCAGCACTTCGCGGACGGAGGGCGTTCGGGAAAGATAGCCGCAAGCTTCCTCAAGCTGCTCCGGCAGTTATCTGCCCGCCCCCGTTGCCGGTGAAGTGGCGGCGGAAGCAGTACCTGCAGTAGGTGGCGCACCGGTCGCTCACCAGGAGCAGCGCCCTGTCGGGATAGTGATGGACGAGCCTCTCCGCGACGAGGTAGCGCGAGTCGCCGATGGGGTCCGCTGATTCGTAGGGAAGAACGATGAGCTCTTCGTCACGGGGCACGAACTGCGCGGCAATGGGATCCTCACGAGGATCCTCGGAACGCGCAAGCCCGGCGTAGTAGCGGCTTGCGCCGAAGGGAAGACGAATCACCCGCAGAAGATAGGAGATATCGCCCTAGAATTCAATCTTTCGGCTGAGGTACTCGGTATAGTCCCTCGTGGTCGGTTCGTACGGCGCCTCCATCAACTTTGAAGAGATGAGGAAATCCGCGGTGGAACGGTTGCAGGCAGCGGGGATGTTGTAGAGGACCGAGATACGAAGCAGGGCCTTCACGTCCACGTCATGAGGCTGCGGCTCCATGGGATCCCAGAAAAAAATCAGGACGTCCACCTTGCCGTCCGCGATCATGGCCCCGAGCTGCTGGTCCCCTCCGAAAGGCCCTGACTTCAGCTTGACGATGGATGGCCCTTCGAGGGAGTCGCGCGTGCGGCTGGCGAGCGTCTCCTCCACGAGCCTGCCGGTGGTCCCCGTGCAGATGAGCTGGTGGTCCAGGAGGAGCTCCCAGTTCCAGCCCACCCACTCCACGAGGTCTTTCTTGCAGTTGTCGTGGGCGACGAGGGCGATGTTCTTCTTCTTTTCCATCACCGCAACCCGTGCTCGTTGAAGCACGCCTGGTAGCGCTTGTCGGTCCCCATGATGTGGTTCTGCAGCCACGCCTTGAGGAAGCTCACGATCTCCAGCGTCAGGATGAAGCCGAAGCGGTCCGCCCGTGTCTGGAGATCCAGCGCCTTTGCCGTGAACTTCTGGTGCTCGACGCGGTGCGCCTGGTATCCCTGGTAGCGAAACGCCTGCATATAGCGCTCTTCCCGCGCGAAGTGGGTGGCAGCGTAATCCACCATGGCGTCGATGGTGGTCTTCTGCGCCTCCCTGCCCTTGCGCGCGAGCATCGCGTCGTTCAGCGTGTTGATCATCCCGACGAGCATGCGATGCTCGTCATCAATCTCCTGCACGTTCACGCTCAGGTCATCTGACCACTCGAAGAATGCCATGCTTTTTTCCTTCCTTTGTGATGCTCCTATTGTACCACGGGGCATTCATTCGCGCGAGCCATGCGTCCACGGCCTCTACGGCCCGCGGCTCCATGCGCGGAACTTTTCCGCAAGGCCCTCGAACGTAAGCGCCGCGGTGTCTTTCAGCAGCCAGTGCGCCCCCCGAAGGCCAGCCCCGATTCCCACGGCGAACATCCGCGCCTCCGCAATCGCCTGGATCCCGGCCTGAGAATCCTCCACGCCGGCACAGCACTCGAAAGGCACTCCGAGCTTTTCCGCGGCGCGAAAGAAAATCTCCGGGTCAGGCTTCCCTTTGACCACGGCGGCCGGGTCAACGACATGGTCGACCATCCCTTCGATGCCGAGGCTGCGCACCACCTCACGGACGTTGTGGCTGACGGAAGCCACGGCCAGCTTGATCCCCGCCGCGCGGAGGTCGGAAAGAAGTTGCGCCATCCCCGGGAGCAGATCGGATGGCGTCACCGCGCCGATCAGCTCCTTGTAGTACCCGTTCTTCCGCTCCGCAAGCCGCGCCTTTTCTTCAGCAGGGAAATCCACTCCGGCTTCATCCAGGATTATCTGGAGGCTCTCGCGCCTGCTCACTCCCTTGAGCCGTTCGTTGACCTTCCTGTCGAAGCTGATCCCCATCTCATCACTGAGGCGCTTCCAGGCCCGGTAGTGCAGCTCCGCTGTGGAGGCGAGCACTCCGTCCAGGTCGAAGATCACGCACGCGAGGGAGGGCGCCAGGTCCACGGAAACCGCCGAACCTTTTTGCAGATCGATCCGTCGGCCCTTGTGAGCAATCGAAAGGGGCTCGCCGTCGAGAACCTCGTACGTTGCTTTCTCATGCGTAACGGTCACAGAGAGCGCGCTGCCCCTGTACAGCAGCCGGAAGGAAAGACTGTTCCAACGCTCGGGCAGTCGGGGGGAAAAGGCGAGCTTCCCGCCGCTGTCCCGCATCCCGGCAAAGCCCTGAACAAGCGATATCCACGTTCCCGCCATGGCCGCCATGTGCAGCCCGTCGGAGACATTTCCGTTCACGTCGTCCAGGTCCATGCGGGCGGATCGGGAGAAGTAGCGGTACGCTTCCTCCGTATAACCCAGCTCGGCGGCCGCGACGCTCTGGATGCACGGTGAGAGCGAAGAGTCCCCCGTGGTCAGGGCGTTGTAGTAGTCGAAGTTGCGCTTCTTGTCCGCCGCGCTGAAACGCTCCCCCAACAGCACCTGGGCAAGCACCACGTCCGGCTGCTTCAACACCTGGAACCTGTAGATGACGAGAGGATGATAGTGGAGAAGAAGCGGGTAGCTCTCCGGCGGCGTGCGGTCGAAGTCCCAGCGCGCGCGGGAGAGGAATACGTCATCCTGCGCGTGGATCCCCTTGTCCCGATCATAGGGGATGCGCATCTTCCGGGCCGCCTCTTTCCAGCGCTCGATTTCTTTGGGAAGCAGGGAAATCTTTTCCGCAACGCGGCGGTATTCGTCCGGCGACCTTTCCGTCAGCTCTGCGCAAAGGCGCACGGCGAACTCCAGGTGGGCCCGAGTCATGAGGTTGGTGTAGAGGTTGTTGTTGACGAGGGCGCTGTACTCGTCTGGACCGGTCACCTCATTGATGCAGAAGTCTCCGTTCACCTCGGGGATGAAGCTCCCCAGGTCGGCCCACAGGCGGGCGGTCTCGAACACCATCTCTGTCCCGCCCTCCCGGAGGATCCGGCGGTCGCCGGTGGCGTCCACGTACTTCTTCAGGGCGTACACGATGTCCGCGTCAATGTGGTACTGCGCCGTCCCCGCGGGGTAGTACGGAGAGGTCTCTTCGCCGCCGATGGTCCGCCACGGGTAGAGCGCTCCCCGCTGGCTCATCTCCGCCGCGCGAGTCCTGGCTTTGTCGAGGAGGCTGATCCGGTACCGTATGAGCGCCCGCGCCACCTCGGGGCTCGTGTAAACGAAGAAGGGAAGGACGTAGATCTCCGTGTCCCAGAAGTAATGCCCCTCGTAGCCTTCGCCGCTCAGGCCTTTCGCCGCCACGCTCGTGCGGCCGTCACGGCCGGCGGCCTGAAGGAGGCTCCAGATGTTGAAGCGCAGCCCTTGCTGCAAGGCGTCGTCTCCCTCGATTCGCACGTCGGAGCGCTCCCAGAAGTCCTGGAGGTAGCTTCTTTGCTCCTCGCAGAGCGTCTGGAAGCCGGCCTGCGAAGCGGCGCGCACGGATTCCTCCGCGCGGGCCTGGATCTCCGTCGGCGCGCACTCCCGTGAGGTGCAGTAGCCAATATATTTGGTCAGCCGGATTGTCTGGCCTTTTCCCGGCCCGCCTCAATGCGGAACGTGGCGCTCTCACGGTCGGTCTCCATGCGCTCGTCAATTCCGTCAGGGCCTGAGATCGAATGGTCGACCACGCAGGCAACGGAGAGCTTCGTATTCCTCGTCTGCTGGACCAGCGCCGCGCGGCGTCCCGCGCCTTCCACGTGGACCGCCCGAAGCGGTTTTTCGCGAAAGTGCGCCCCCACCCGGGGGTCATCACCGGCCACCTTGTTCGAAACACTCCCGTCGATCACCGACTCCAGCTGGGCCGGTCCGTCGAAGCGGCGCAGGTCGTACTGGATGGCGGCCACATGGCGTCGGGAGAGGGAGACGAGCCGGCGGGTTTCCAGCTCCACCGGGCGCCCGCCCGGCGATCTCCAGCAGAGGGTCCGCACCAGGACGCCTTCTCTGAGGTCGAGATGACGCTCGTAGGAAAGGAGCCGGCCCACAGAAAGGTCCAGCGGCTCATCGGCCACGAAAAGACGGATGATCTTTGCGTCCGCCAGGTTCAGCATGACCTGCCGATTCCGGGCGTACGCGTATGCGATCTCCCCATAGATGATGGGGGTCTCTTCGAAGAAGCCGTTGACGTACGTGCCCGCGGCGCCGACGCACCGGTCTTCCTCGAAGTTCCCCCGCATCCCGAGGTGGCCGTTCCCGAGGGAAAAAATCGCCTCATTTCGCGCTCCACGGGAAGGTTCGAACGTCGTCTCACGAATCATCCATGTGTCGGTGGGATACAGGGGATAGATGGCTTTTGCGGCTGCCATGCCTGGTCCCGCCTAGACCGGTCTGCAGCTGTCACGCACGGCCAGCAGCATGGGCAGCGCGGGCGCCGGCTCCGGCTCCGCCTGACCCTGGAGAACCCCGATGAGCAGACGCGCCGCGGAGGCCCCAAGGCTCGGCGCGGGGTTGGTCACCGTGGTCAGAGGGGGATTCACGTAGCGGGAGGGAAGGTCGTCATCGAACCCGACGATCGAAATATCCTCCGGGATGGCGAGGCCCGCATCCTTGATTGCCTGCATTGCGCCGTAGGCAACCACGTCGTTGCCCGCAAACATCGCCGTCGGCCGTTTCTCCTCCGTGAGGATCTCCGCCATTGCCTTGTAGCCGCTCTCCTCCGTGAGGTCGGCGTTCCTGATCCACGACTTTTGAAGGGCGAGCTGCGCGCCTTCCATTGCCGCGCGGTATCCTTCGAATCTGTCGCGCGCCGCGTAATACGAGCCAGGAGCGTGGAGGATCATCCCGATGTCCCGATGGCCCAAGGATATCAGGTACTCCACGGCGCTCTTGGCGGCGGAGCGGTTGTCGATGTCGATCTGCAGCACGCCGGGATGGGAGACCGTTCCGATCACGACGAGCGGGAACCGCGCGGCTATCAGCTCCACGAGCCCTTTGTCGTCGTCATGGGTGTTCATGAGGATGATCCCGTCCACGCCGTCCTGCCGTGCGCGCGACAGGTAGTCCATTTCCTGGAGCTTCAGCGGCTGGAGGACGAGCTGGAAGCGGTTCTTGTTCAGCACGGGGGTCATCCCTTCGATGACCCTGATGATGTAGGCGTCGGAAGAAATATACCCGGTATGCGGGATGAAGAAGCCGATGGAGTGATGCTTGATCATGGCAACGTCGCGAGCTTTTTCGTTCGGGACAAAGCCCAGGTCGCGAGCCGCTTCGAGCACTTTCCGGCGGGTCTCGTCCGGGATGTTCTTCCCCGGCGTGTTGTTCAGCACAAATGAAACTGTTGTCCGCGATACCCCTGCTTTCGTTGCAACGTCAGCAGATGTCGCTTTTCGTTCCGCCATCCCCTATGACCTCGTTCTCGTGGGCTTCCCGTTGTTGCGATGAGTTACTAACACACAATATCACGTGAATGCAAGGCGCGCAAGCGGTTCCTTTGACAAAGCGGCCCTTTTGCCAACTTAGCCTTGCGCCCTTAGGCCGCAAAGCATCACAATCGAGCTTGGAGGAAGAGAATGAGCGGAGCGCCGGAAAAACTTCCAACAGGGAAGCTCGGCATATTCGCGCTGGGCCAGCTAGGATGGTCGCTTGCTTCCTACGGGGTGAGCAACCTCGTGATGTATTTCTACATGCCGCCGGAGACGGCCTCGGCGCAGCGGATATTCCCTCCGTTTGTCTTCGAGGGCGTGCTGATCGGGATTTTCACGATCATCGGGATCATCAACTTCGGGGCGCGATTTTTCGACGCGGTGAGCAACCCCCTGCTCGCATCATGGTCCGACAGGTCACGGGCCAGGATGGGGCGGCGCAGGTTCTTCCTTGCGGTGAGCTTCGCCCCGTTCGCGCTCTTTTCCGTCCTGGTGTTTGTCCCTCTCCAGCACTTCACCTCCAACCCCAGCCCCTCATCGAGCTGGCTGAACACCGCGTGGCTCGCGGTGAGCATCCTCCTTTTCTATTTCTTCTATGTAATGTACACGGCGCCCTACAACGCGCTGATCAGCGAGCTGGGCCACAACCCCAAGGAGCGCCTCTTCATCAGCACGGCCATCGGCATCACGTGGTCCCTGGGGTTCGCGGTCGGCAATTTCGTTTATGACTTCCAGACCATGTTCGAGCGCTCCGGCATGAGCTCCACGCGCGCCTTCCAGACGGTAGAGGCGATTTTCGGGGTCCTTTCCCTGATCCTCATGGCGCTGCCCGTGATCATCATCGATGAGAAGCGCTACGCTGCATATTCGGTTTCCAACGAAGGCACGTTCCAGGCGCTGGGCTCGTCGCTTCGCAACAAGAACTTCACGCGCTTCCTGATCTCTGAGCTGCTGTACAACGTCTGTCAGACCATCATCCAGATGGGCATTGTGTACTACGTTGTGACGCTCCTGCGCCTGGACAAGGAGATCACCTCGTTCCTCATGATGGTGATGTTCATCCTCTCGTTCGTTTTCTATCCATTGGTTACGGCATCCGCGGTGCGCTGGGAAAAGAAGAGGATGATCCTGATCGGCTTCGGGCTGCTCGCCTTCCTCTTCGTCCTGTTCTCCTTCATGGGAATGCTCCCGGTGTCTGGACTCCTCTATGCGTACGTCACTGTCGTCTTCGCGGCGCTCCCCATCGCCATCTTCACGATCGTCCCCAACGCCGTGGTGGCGGACATCGCGGAGGCTGACGGCATAGAGACGGGCAACTTCAAGGCCGGGATGTTCTTCGGCGTGCGCTCCTTCGAGACGAACCTCGGGATGTCCATAGCGAACATCCTCTTCCCCTGGATGCTTACGCTGGGGATGTCGGTAGAGCATCCGTTCGGCATCCGCATGAGCGCAATCGTGTCGGTGGCCGTGTGTGTGGCCGGCCTGCTCGTCTTCCTTCTCTATGATGAGAAAGCGGTGCTGCGCAGCCTGGCGAAGAAGGAAAAACTCTCCGCCCGTGAGACAGAGGGCATCAAGGCATAAAGAAAGCGCCTCCTGTCCATGGATGGACAAGGGGCGCGGAGACATGGATGTCGGAAGCGCCTCCCGTCCATGGACGGGAGGCGCGAATCCAGCACAAACGCTCTTAGCGGACGCCCTTCTCGATCAGGGGCTTGATATCCTTGATGTTCTGCGGGGTCACGGTTCCGACGCCCGTGTTCACGTGCAGGCCAGGGATCTTGTAGAGCTTGGTCATAAGGACCTGCATGACGGGAATGTACCCCTGGAGGTACAGGACCTGGTCGAAGCTCGCGCTCATCCAGCCCTGCTCAATTCCCGCGATCGTGGCGGGGGAAAGGTCAATGCCGCCGCAGATCACGTCACCGGGCTTCTTGCCCGCGGCCTGGAGCACCTTGGGAAGGTTGGCTGTAATGTTGCCGTGCTGCGTGCCAATGGCCCTCAGGTTGGGGTGTGCCTGGAGGTAGGCGGTCAGGATGGGGATGGCAAGGGAGGTGTCGCTGTCCACCTCGGTGGAAACGTCCAGCTTGTCGACCTTCAGGCCGGCCTTGACCAGGGCGTCATACACGCCCTGCGAGCTGCGGCTGCGTCCTTCCTGGTGCCAGATGTCGTATACCAGGGCTTCGTCCCCGGCCTTCAGCCCGGCCTTCACCATCGCTTCGCCCGTGAGGAAACCGCCGTCGTACAGGTCAGCGCCCGCGTAGCCGAAGCCCTTGTCCTGGTACTTGGCTTCGATGTTGGGGAGCGGGTTGTTGCCGCTGGTCACGATGATCCCCTGCGCTTCCGCCTGGTCCACCAGCGCCGCGAATGCCGCTTCTCCCGGATGGCCCATGATGACAATCCCGTCAGGCTTCGCCGCCATGGCCTGCTTGAACTGGTCGATCATGGTCTGCGGATCCCACTTGGAGTACTGTTCGATCAGCTTCACGCCGTTGACGGCGGCAGCCGCCCGGGCGCCGTTGGTGCGCGCCAGCGTCGAGGCGTCACCGGCTGTTCCGCCCATCTGCATATAGACGACGATCTGCTTGCCGCCGGCTTCCTTTGTCCCGCCTGCCCAGGCCACGGAGGCCAGCACCATGCCCAGGACGACCAGGACGGTCAACGTCCTTCTTACGGAAATACTCATCGAAGATTTCCTCCTGTTTCCCAGAGAAACTTTTTCCGCGCCGACGGCGCGGTTTGTCAACGTGAGCCTGAGCGGTCCGGGACCGTCCACTTGCGCGCGGCGCGCGAAAGGACCGAGATCCCGCCTTCACTGATCACGATGTTGAGAATGACGGATGCGGCCATGACGAGCCCTTCCACCAACTGCACCCAGTAGCCTCCAACCCCGGTTGCCACAACGCCCGCTTCCAGCGAGCCGATGATGTAGGCGCCGAAGACCGTGCCGACAACCACCCCGTTGCCTCCAGCAATGGAGGTCCCGCCAATGAACACGGCGGCCATGACGGGAAGCAGGAAGCCCCCGCCCTGCGTGGGGTAGAACACGTTTATCTCAGAGGTCAGTATGAGCCCTGCAAAGCCGGCCAGGACGCCCATCAATGTGAAAAGCGCAACCCGTGTGGACTCCACGTTGATCCCCATGACGCGCGCCACCTCGGCGTTGTCCCCAATGAACATGATGGCTTCCCCGAACTTGTGCCGGTTGAGAATGAACCACATGACGGCGGCGAGCCCAAGCGCCCAGAGCGCCTGTGTGGGCATAATGCCGAAAAGCCGGCCAGTGAAGATGGCGTGCTCGAGGGAGGGAATGACCGCTGCAATGTCCAGCTGGAGTCCGCCCGCCAGCAAGATGACTACGCCATACCAGAAGAACTGCGTGGCAAGGGTGGCCATGATGGAAGGAACGCGCAGGCGCGCCACCAGCACGCCGTTGATGTAGCCCACCAGCCCGCCCCCGGCCAGCCCGGCCAGGAACCCGAACCAGGGAGGCAGCCCATGCTTGAACGACCACGCGAAAAGGAACCCCGACAGCGCAACAATGGCGGGAAAGCTCAGGTCTATCTCCCCCGCCGTGATGACAAGGGTGAGGCCGAGGGCGAGCACGAGTTGGGGCGGCACTGTCTGGAAGAAGGACATGTAGATGCGGTACCCCAGGAAGACCTGCGGGGTGAGGATGATGAACACCAGGTAGAGCACGGCAAGGACCACGGCAATGGGCAGCCCCTCGATCCGCCCGAGCGTCGACAGGAAGGAGCCTTGGCGCTTCATTTCGGCTCCTTGTCCTTCATGCCGTGCGCGTATTCCAGAAGGAACTCGTCCAACGCCTTGAGGGAAATGTCCTTCTTGGCGATGCTTGCGACGATCTCTCCGCGATCCATGACCACGAAGCGGTCGGATATCTCATAAACGTCCTGGATGTCATGGGAGATATACACGCTGGCCTTGCCCGCGTCCTTGATCTTGTGAACGAAGTTGAGCACCTTGCGCACCTCTTTCAGGGACAGCGCCACGGTGGGCTCATCAAGGATGATCAGGTCCGCCTCGAAATGCATGGCGCGACCAATGGCCACGCCCTGCCTCTCTCCGCCGGAGAGCTTGTTGGCCCGGGAATCCACCGTGATCCCCTTCCCCCGAAACCCGATGGTGTTCAGCATGATCTCCTGGGCGATCTGCTTTTCCCGTTTCACATTGATGAACCCGAAAGGAAGCGTGATCTCCCGGCCAATGAAGAAGTTCCGCCACAGGGCCTGCTTCTCCCCGAGTGACTTGTCCTGGTACACCGTCTCTATTCCGTGGGCATGCGCGCTGAGCACCGAGTACGCTCTCCAGTCCACTTTTCGGCCAGCAATGGAAAGCTCTCCGTGGCTTGGAGGGAAAACGCCGGTAAGTATTTTGACAAGCGTGGATTTCCCCGCTCCGTTGTCTCCAATGAGCCCCACGATCTCGTTCTTCCCCACCTCGAGGTTGACGTTCCGAAGCGCGCAGACGACCCCGAAGTACTTCTCGATTCCAGACAGAAGAAGAGCCGGAGGTTGCGCGTTTCCTTCAGAAATCGCAGTGGCCATCATTGCGCTGGCAGGCAAAGGGGACGAGGTATGACCGAAAGAGTCGGGCACAACAAAACCTCCTCGGGATGATGGTACAGCTTGTACCTTTTTGATTGTTGCCGCAGATTAACACGGCCAAAAGGCCAGCGCAACAAAAAAATCAAAGGGAATTCGACGATTTTTTCTTGCATAACTGGCAAGAAATCAATAGGATACAACTTGTACCAACATGTTTTGGCTGTCATGAAGAAACATGAGCAAGTCGGATCATGGATCCGAAAGAACATCATCGAAAACAAGTTGGCCCCCGGAGAAAAACTCCCCTCGGAAAGCCAGCTTTGCGCCCAGTTTGGCGTCTCCCGAAACGCCGTCCGGCAGGCAATCCGTGACCTTGCCCAGGAGGGATGGGTGCAGACGGAGCGGGGAGTCGGAACTTTCTGCCGTTCGCGCGTCCCTTCCACGCAGCTCACGACGAACATCGCTTTTGTTGCTTTCTTCGCCAGCTCCTATATTTTCCCCGAGGTCATCCGCGGGTGCGACCACGTCCTGTACTCCCGGGGCTTCAACCTCATCCTCAACCAATCCGAGTACGATCTGGAAAAGGAGAGGAGCATCCTGCTTTCTCTTCGAAAGAAACGAGTGGACGGGATCATCATTGCCCCGATCTACGACGGAAAAGACCGCTCGAACGCGACCCTCCTCGAAGAGATGCAGTCTGAAGGCATCGCCATCGTCCTGTGCGACAGCACGTTCCTGGACAGGAGGTTCAGCTTCGTGGCTCTCGATGACCCGGCGGGCGGGGCCGCCGCGGCGCAGCACCTCTGGGACAGGGGGCATCGAAAAATCGGCGTGTTCTTCCAGGATGACTACCTGGTGAAAACCAGGAGGATGGAGGGGGTCTACACTTTGTTGGAGAGGAAGAATACTTCCGTGCGCGCGGACTGGATGGTGAGGTTCCGGGGCCAGGGACCGGCAAGCGAAGCGCCGGCAGCGGCGGAACGCTTCTTCCGTACTGCCTCCGAGCTTCCCACCGCGTTTGTCTGCTCAAGCGATGAGGATGCCCTGCACCTCATCCAGGCCGCGGAAAAGTACAACGTCCAGGTCCCGCGAGATCTGTCCGTCATCGGCTTCGACAACTCCAGCGTCGCCCAGTTAGAACGCGTCTCCCTTTCCTCCGTGGATCACCCGGGGTTCTCAATGGGTGAGATCATGACCAATATCCTTCTGGAGAAGATATTCCACCCCGAGATCAAGCTCGTCACCCGCACTCTGATCACGCCAACGATCATCGAGCGGTCCTCCGTGCGGAGCATTCCTGCCGAAGCGGAGATCCCCGTCTAAGAGCTGCCTGCCCTATCCCTTCACGGCCCCTGAGGTCAGCCCCTCAACAAGACGCGTCTGCACGAATGAGAAAAGCAGGATGGTCGGCACGATGGTCAGCACGGTGGCCGCGGCCACCTGTCCCCAGCGCAGGATGAGCGCGCTTCCGAGCCTCTGGAGCGCAAGGGTGACCGTTGCCGTGGTCTGGCTCTGCGATATGACGGACACCACGAGGTAGTCCCCCCAGGAGACGACAAACGCGTAGAAGGCCGCCACCGAGACTCCGGGCGCGGCCATGGGCAGGACAACCCGTGCAAGGGTCTGCCAAAGATTGCACCCGTCGATGCGCGCGGAGTCTTCGATGTCCTTTGGGAGGTTGTCGAAATAGCCCTTCAGCATCCACGCGGCAAAAGGCAGCACGAGCATGAGCTGCCCGAAGACCACCCCGGCAATGGTGTTGAAGAGGCGGAGGGCAAAGAGGACCGTGTAGATCGGGATCAGGAGCAGGACCACGGGGAACATCTGCGTGGAGAAGACCCCCATGATGTACGCGTTGCGGCCGCGGATGGGATACCGGCTCAAACCGTACGCGCCGATGATCGACAGGGCCATGGAGAGCACCGTCACGAGCACGCCGATGCGAAGCGAGTTCCAGAAGTACTTCGGGAAATCCGTGACGGACAGCACCGTTGCGTAATTCGAAAGAGTGAATTGCCCCACCGGCGTCCCGATCTTTCCGCTGAAAATGGCGTCCGTCGAACGGAACGAGCTGTATGTCACCCAGAGCATGGGAGAGATGAAGAAGAAAAGCGCCAGGAGACATATCAGATACGTCACTACGATACGGACAACCCGTCTTTGCCGCTTGGTGGCCATACGCTACCCCTGCTGTCTCTGATAGATCCGGATATAGACGATGAAGTAGATCATGAGCAGGACGAACATCACCGTTCCGATGCTCGAGGCATACCCGATCGTATAGCTGATCCAGGATTGCTGGTAGAGATACACGGGGAGCACCTCCGTGGCATATACCGGACCGCCGCCGGTGGTCAGATAGACCATGTCGAAGTTGTTGAAAGTCCACAGCACATGGATGGTCACCATCACGATGATCATGTTGCGGCAACCGGGGACCGTAATGCCGAAGAAGCTGTGCACGGGCCCGGCGCCGTCGATCTCCGCGGCCTCGTACAGGCTGTGCGGGATGGCCTGCATGGCCGCGAGGAACGCGATGGCGTAGAAGGGGACATTGCGCCAGAGGTGGAGCAGCACCATGGCGGGAAGCGCGGCATGGAGGTCTCCGAACCAGAACGAATTGGCCTTGATGCCGAGCAGCCGAAGCACGATGTTCACGTATCCGTACCCCGGTTCCACCATGAACGTGAACATCACCGCGGTGGCGGCCACCGGGATGACCCAGCTTGCCATGATGACGCTTCGAAAAAAGCGGATCCCCGGCAGCTCCTGTTTCAACGCGAGGGCAAGGATCATCCCCAGCACCAGTTGCAGGATGACCGCCGCCGCCGTGAGGATCAGCGAGTGCCACAGGGAAGACCAGAAGACCGGGTCAGCGAAAAGCTTCGCGAAGTTCGCCAGCCCGATGCCCCGCGCCCCCTTGTTGAGGAGGTTGGCGTCAGTGAAAGAGAGGCGGATCCCCTCCACCAGGGGGAAGATCGAGAAAAGGGCCATGATGAGGAGGGTCGGCAGGAGAAGGGCGAGGCCGCTGTTCTCCTGGATGATCCGTGGTCTCACGTCTATCTCCTGCGCGCAGCAAAAAAGAGGAAGGTGGCGCGATGGGGAATCTCCTCCCCACCGCGCCTGAAAAAACTAGATCTGTCCGTTCGTCACGAGCGCCTGAACAGTGTCATGGAGCCACTGCGCCGCGTCATGCGGGGACTTCTGGGCGTAGATGACAAAGTTGACCGCTCGCATGTTGGCGTCACTGACAGGGCCCCAATTGATGGGTTCCTGCGCGTGGGCCTGCGGAAGCAGGGCCGCGAACATCTTGATCCAGTTCCCCAGGGGGCCCTGGAAGACAGGCAGGTCCAGGGAATCCGTGCGGGCTGGGATTCCTCCCGAGCTCGCCATCCAGTTCCCCATGTTCTCCTTCGAGGTGATGAACTGGATCAGCTTCCAGGCTCCCGCCTTGTCCTTGGAATAGTGGTTCATCATGATGGGCTTCACTTCGAGATACGTGCCGGCAACGCCGCCATCAGGGACGGGGAGGGCGGTCACGACGGAGGAGTCGAGTATCTTCTGCGCCGTCGGATCATCCTTGCGCCTGCCCCAGAGCCACGGTCCCTCGGGCGCCATGGCCCACTTGCCGGAGGCGTAGCCCGGGTCTTCGCTGGGCCATCCGTTGCCACGCTCGTCCGGGTTCGCCGCGGGGTTGTCCCCCGTGAAGGCCTGTCCATAGAGCGTCAGGATTTTCTCAAGCTGGTCGACGGTCGGGTTGTACGTCTTCTGGCTTCCCGACACGGTGAACATCGGCTTCCCTTCCCCGACCTGGAACCACCAGGAGATGAACTCCTGCGGAGCCCGCGGATCACCCACCTTCGTGCAGAGGAACAAACCCCACATCTGCTTGTTGGAGGCCTTGGTTATCGCCTGCGCGGTGGTGATCAGGTCGGACCACGTCTTGGGGACCGACAGGTTGTACTGGTCCAGGACATCCTTGCGATAAATCAATCCCCGCGCATTCGTGTTATAGGGAATGCCGTACAGCTTGCCGTTGATCGTGAGCGGGGCAAGCGTCGCTGGAACGAACTGGCTCTTGTCCGCCCAGCTAGTGAAATAGGAATCCAGCGGCTCGATGTCGCCCTTCTGGACGTACACGGCGGTGTCCTCGAGGAGACCTTCAATCACGTCCGGTGAGCCGCTTTGCGCCTGCACCAGGTACTTGTCTCTCTGCGGTCCATAGTCCCCGGGCCCGAAGAAATTGTCGACGTTGTAATCAGGAAGGACGGTCTTGACGTTCGCCATCCATTGCTTCACGTAATCGGGAGAGACTTCCTGGGTGACAAAGGGCATGGCCCAGAACGAGAGGCTTCCCTTCGCCCCCCCTCCTTCCGCTTTGCCCCCGGCAAACGCCGCCGCAGCGCCGGTCACCAGCAAGGCTGCAACGAAAATGCATATGACACCATGGATTCTTCTCATACGTTCCACTCCTTCTCGCAAAGACTCTTGCATCATGACAGATGCGATAGCCCAGGCCGTATCGCGCGAAACGCGATTTCCAAGAGACACGCAAAGGCCCCGCGCGGCGGTGCCGTGCCTCACCACCTCCTTTCCGGGCCGCGGCGCAGAGACGGTGCCAAAGGACAGACCGCGGGGCTGCGTCTGCCGATTAGAGGAAGATACAGTGATGTGATTGTCAGCTGTCCGAGACGCGCATGAGATGACTGATAGGTGACAGCATCACCCCACACGCGAACAGGTTAATGAAAATCGCAAAATCATGTCAAGGGATTCCGATACGTATCAGGTTTCAGGATTTCGAGCGCCCGGGGAAAGTGTTTTGCGGACCCTCGCCAAAAGGCTGGCCGAGTCAAACGGTTTTTCGATGAGGTCTGCATCAGCCCCCAGAGAGCCATGGCGGGAGGCCAGATCCTCTGAATATCCGGTCATATAGAGGATTCTGACGTCGGGTTGCAAGGAGCGCAGCCTTCGCCCCAGCTCAGGGCCGCTCATGCGCGGCATCACGACGTCCGTCAGGAGCAAGTGAACGGCAGCGCTCTGGGAGCCAACAACCTCGAGCGCCTCGTCCCCGCTTGAGGCTTCCAGAACGCTGTACCCGTTCCTTTCGAGGATGGCGCGACAGTAGCGGCGAAGCGCTTCCTCGTCCTCCACGAGGAGGATTGTCTCTCCGCCGTGATAGGCGGATCCCCGGGAAGGGGCGTTCGGATCCGCGGCGCTCGCCTCGAGGACCTTCGGGAGATAGACTTGGAAGCTCGTCCCTTTTCCGAGCTCGCTGGAGCAGTAGATATAGCCCCCGCTCTGCTTGATGATCCCATAGACCGTGGCGAGCCCCAGGCCTGTCCCCTTGCCCAGCTCCTTGGTGGTGAAAAAGGGCTCGAAAATCCGGGCGATGATCTGGGAATCCATCCCGGTGCCGGTATCCGTAACGGTGAGCACGACGTATTCCCCCGGGGCCATCTCGGGGTGAACGGCGAGCAGGCCGTCATCCGCGCGAAGGTTCGCGGTCTGAAGGGACAGCGTTCCTCCGCGCGGCATCGCGTCACGCGCGTTGGCGGCGAGGTTCATGATCACCTGCTCCAACTGTCCCTGGTCCGCCCTGACGTTTCCCGCGTCAGGCTGCAGGTGCATCGCGAGCTCGACGTCCTCACCGATCATGCGAGGAAGCATTTTCTCCATGCGTCGGACGATTTCGTTGAGGCTGACCACCCTGGGTTGAAGGATCTGCTTGCGGCTGAACGCAAGGAGCTGGGCCGTCAAGTCGGCCGCCCTGTCCGCGGCCCTCTTGACCTCCCTCATGTCCGCCCGGGCGGGACCTCCCTCCGGGAGGCTTTCCTCTACGAGCTCCGCGTATCCGCGTATCACCGTGATGAGGTTGTTGAAATCGTGTGCCACACCCCCCGCCAGCCTCCCCACGGCCTCCATCTTGCGGGCCTGTGCGAGCTCCTCCTCGCTGTGGCGAAGCGCCGCCTCTGCCTGGACCCGCGCGGTGATGTCCAAGACGCTGACGAGCATATAAGGGTAGGGATCATCCTCTGGCGGGATGTACATCCTGATGGCGATGTCGATCCGCCTGCCGGTGGTGGTCACGGCATTCGACTCGGCCGCGCAGTACCTTGTGTCCTCCCAGACGGCAAGCACGTTGTCGCGCATGCTCGCCCGAGCCGTCGGGTCACGCAGGTCCAGCCGCGTTTCCAGTGGGCCTCTGAGGGATTCCGCCCGGGCCACCTCGTACAGGGCAAGGGTGGCCTCGTTTACGTCCACCACCCGAATCAAACGCGCGGCTTCATCCAGGAAATCGGGGTGGGAATCAAGCCAGGCGCGCAGGTCGATGACGCCCCGGGCTTTCAGCCCCTTGAGGGCCGCGCGAATTCCGCCAATGTCCTCTTCCCATAGAGAAACCGCGGAATGCTGGAAAATGTTCCTGTAGCGCGTCTCCGCGGGAGACTGGGCTTCGGGTCCCTGTACGACGTCCCCTGTCCGCCTCTGGCGGCGCCTCAGCACAAAAGCTTAGTGGCCGCCCGGTCCGCCGGGCTGACCCTGCCCTCCCTGGTCCTGCGGAACCTTCTTTTTCAGCAGGTCGTCATTGGAGGCGCCCGGATTCTGCCGCGAGCCGCCCTGCGGCTTCACCGCCGGCCCGCTCCCCGGAGGCACAACCTGCCCCTGCGGCCCGCGCCGTACCCCAGGCTGGGCTCGCGGTCCGGGCTGCTTTACCACGGGGCCCTGCTGTCCCTGCCCGCCCGTCTGGACCCGGGGTCCGGGCTGCGCGCCTGGCTGTACGCGCGGTCCTGACTGCGGCGCCGGCTGCGGCGCCGGCTGAGGTCGCGGGCCCGGCTGCCCCGGTTGAACCCGGGGCTGCCCCGGATTGACCACCCTCTGGCCCGGTTGCGGCTGGGGCCCCTGGGGATTCACCGGCTGCTGACCCTGCCCTCCCTGGACCCGTTGAGGTCCCTGGCCGCGGGGCTGCGGGCTCACGACAATGACGCGGGGAGCCGGTCCCGGAGACTCTCTTCTCAAGGTCTGAAGCGCGCCGGGATCAAGAGGTCGGCCCGGGTGCGCCTGGAGCGCCTGCTGCCGCGCCGCGAAAGGCACCGGTGGAGGAGGCGGGGCCGTGCGGACAACGATGCGCCGCGACATCACCGCGGCCGGGGGTCGAGCCGCCTGACCCACCATGGGGCGGCCCAGGACGCTCTCCCGCTCCGGCGCCATGGGAGCGTAGGTCCCCCTGACGGGAGCCTGCATGACCTCTGTGTTGGATACGACAAATGCCGAACTGTTCACGGGCTGGGCCCGGACGAACGCCTGGTTGGGCACGGCCACAACCGCGCCTGGCACGGACCTGTTCACGTAGCGATACGTGGTGACGTTGACTGACGTCACGCTCACAACGGTCACGTGGCTGATGTTGACGTTGCGCACGTAGGTGTTGCTGACGGTATAAGGAGGGATATACGGCTCACGCGGACCCAGAGGGAACCACGCGACGCCGCCCCCGGCAACGTGTGAGGACCCCCATCCGTTGCCTCCGACAAAGACCACGAGCGCGGGAGCGTACACCGGTCGCGTCACGATCCTTCCCGGAATCCACCCCCAGGCCCCCCCGATGAAAGCCCACCGGCCGTAATGAAAGGGAGCAAAACCCCACGGGGCGTCATCCACCCAGGTCCATCCCCACGGGTCCACCCAGGCCCAATGACCGTAGCGATACGGCGCCCATCCCGCGACAACCACGGTGGGCTGCCACACGGGCCCGTACCCCGGAACGACGCGCCACGTGCCGTTTGCATCCAGGTCCTCGATCCCGTTCATCTCCCGAGGCACGTACTGCGCTGAGACCATTCTGTCCTCCGCGCGGTCCCGGGCCTCACACCACTGGTCCCACTCATCAGGTGGATCCGCAGCCGCCACGTCATAGCTCGGGGAGTCCAGGCCTGATATGTCGACCGACTGCTCAGGGAACGCAGAGAACGAGGAGTCACCGGCGGTGCCCCCCGCCTCGCCTGAGCGTACCGTAAGGCTCGTGTCCCCTGTTTCCTGCACGTCGATGCGGTAGCTGCCCGGCCTTGTCAGGGAGAGGCTGGAGTTCGGCGTGTCGATCTCCACAACCTCGTTGGGATCCAGGCGGCGCAGCCTGATGTTGAGCGATCCCGTGGAAAGCTGGATCTGTATGGTCTGGTCATCGAGGTTCAGGAAGGAGAACTCCGTATTGGAGGCCAGGCGGATGGCCGTGGAGTCGACGTGGATCTCCGCTTCCCCGTCCTGGTCCGTCCACAGGTTGTCCCCCGTGGTGAGCGGATAGTTCAACGTTGCCGGGACCCAGTCCTCGAGGCTGCCAGGGTGGAATGAAACCGTTCCTGAAATAAGGTTGAGGCGGCCCACCCTGTCAGGCGGATCCGCCCACGCAGAGGAGGCGCATGCCAGCGCAATCAGCAGGCACACGAGGGCCAGGACCAGTTTCTTGTTTGTTTTCATGGCAATCTCCGGATGTAAGCCAGTGAACGGCCCTCCATCCCTCCAAAAGGGTATCCCCCCGCCGCTGGAGTGTCAATTCGAGCCGCGCAAAAAATTCCCGCTGCGCCTCACGTTAACGAAAATTAACATCCATCATATTGATAACACCTCACGAACCGTGTAGGTATACTTTGCTGGGGAGGTTTTCTTTGATGAAAATGAGAAGTGCGACGCCGCGAAAAGCGGCGCTCCTGGCCACGGTGCTCTTGCTCGCCGTCCCGACGTTCGTCTCTGCCCAGGTCCCCGGCGCGCTTCAGTCCATGCAGACTGCTTTCCGGGCGGTGGCGCAAAAGGTGCTTCCCGTCGTCGTCGAGATCGACGTCACGGAAGTGATCAAGCAGAGACTGCCGCAACTGGAGCTTCCTTTCGATTGGTTCTTCGGCCAGCCGCAGCCCAACGGCGGAGAGCGATCGTTCCGCCAGTCCGGCCTGGGGTCCGGAATCATCGTGCGCAGGGCAGGGAACGTCATCTATGTGCTGACCAACAACCACGTGGTCAAGGATGCCACGGACATCAGCGTCAAGACGAACGACGGCCGCATCTTCAAGGCGAAAGTCGTCGGTACGGACCCGCGCAAGGATGTGGCGCTCGTCTCATTCCAAACCGGGGATGACGTGGGCATCGCCGAGCTGGGGGATTCCAACACGCTTGAGGTCGGCGACATCGTGTTTGCCGTCGGCAATCCCCTGGGGTTCACATCCTCGGTGACAATGGGGATCGTGAGCGCGATAGGACGCCGGGCCCCCACGAGCGACGTAGCCACCTACACCGACTATGTGCAGACGGACGCGCCGATCAACCAGGGCAACTCCGGCGGCGCCCTCGTGAACATCCGCGGCCAGGTGATCGGCATGAACACGTGGATTGCCGCCCCCAGCGGAGGGAACGTCGGGCTCGGATTCGCCATACCTATCAACAACGCCCGGCAGGCCATTGACGACTTCATTTCAAAGGGCCGGGTCGAGTACGGGTGGCTCGGCGTGCAGATCGGGGACATCCAGGACAGCGGCCCGTCCCTGGCAATCGCGAAAGACCTGAAAGTGGACGGCACGAAGGGGGCGTTCATATGGAACCTGTATCGGGGCTCCCCCGCTGACCGCGCGGGGCTCCTCCCCGGGGACTTCGTGACGAGGATGAACGGAAAGGTCGTCCACGACAAAGACGAGCTCAGCCAGGTCATCGGGTCCCTGCGCGCGGGTGACTCCGAGGAGTTCACCGTCATGCGTTACGGAAGGCCCTTCACCGTGCGCGTGACCATCGGGAGACGTGATGACCAGGACCGGGTGGCCCAGTCGAAGAACCTGTGGCCGGGGCTGACCGCCATCCCCATCACGGATGAAGTGCGCCAGGACCAGACCATCCCTCGAGGCGTCCGCGGAGTCATTGTCGGGGACATGCCTGATCAGAATACCCCGGCCGCCGTGGCGGGAATCCAGACCGCAGACATCATCACGTCCATCAACGGCAGGGCGGTGCGCTCCATGATGGATTACTACAAGGCGTTGAACGACTCCGCCCGGCGCACGGTCACCTTCGGGATACTACGGAACGGAAAGGACATCAGCATAGGGCTCAGCCCGTGAGCCCGGACCAGGGGGGCCGGGCGCCTGAAGCTGCCCCGTCCCCCTCCTTCCTGGCTGTCGAGCCCGCGCTCAGCGGCTTGAGGGCTGATGCTTTCCTTGCCTTTGCGCTGCCCTCCGTCTCTCGCACGCGGATCCGCCAGAAGATACAGACAGGCGAGTCCCTCCTCAACGGACGGCGGTATGCGACATCCGCAAGGCTTCGCGCCGGGGACATCATCACGGTGTTCTGGAGAAGCGCGCCGTCATCCGGGCCCTGCCGACAGTTCGCAATCCTCTATCAGGACGAGCACATCATCGCCGTGGACAAGCCGGCCGGAGTCGCGTCGCATCCCACGGGCAGGTTCCAGAGCGACACGGTCATCCAGTTCGTGCGCGAGCGGTTCGCCGCGGAGGTCCGCGCGAGCCTCGGCTCGGACGGAGAGTTCTATCCCCGGCTGGTCAACAGGCTCGACGTCTTCACGAGCGGCGTGATTCTCGCTGCAAAGACCGGCGGCGCCCTGCGCCGGATGCAGGACCTTGCCGCGGGCGGAAGGATCATCAAGAGATACATTGCGCTGGTGGAAGGGGTCGTCGCGAATGACCAGGGCCGGATCGATCTCCCTCTGGGACCTGATCCGTCCAGCAACACACGGCTGCGCGTCACGCCGCGTGAGAGCGGCCGTGCGTCGGTCACTGACTTCACCGTGCTGCGCCGCTTTGCGGCGTACACGCTCCTGGCCGTCTTTCCCCGGACTGGACGCCAGCACCAGATCAGGGCTCATCTTTCTGCCATCGGACACCCGGTCTGGGGAGACCTCCTCTACAAGGATGAATCTCTGTTTCTGGAGTATCAGAAGAGCGGCGGCACGGGACCGGACGGCTCATTCCCGTGCCGCCACTGCCTCCACGCCGAGGCATCCGAGTTCGTCCACCCTTTCACCGGCGAACGCACGCTCATCAGGTCAGCCATACCCGCAGATTTTGCGCTCATGATGAGCCGCGTGGACGGCAGTGAGGCTGCGCTCGCCGGCCTCTCCACGACATCACTCCTTCCCTGACGCTTCGATGCGCTTTTCAATCTCCTTCAGGCGCTTGCGAAGGCGCTCGATCATCCGTTCCAGGCGCTCGCGCTCCCGCTGCAGGGCCTGACGGGGATCCCGGGCGCCGGGCGCTCGGAGTACTTCGCCTTCACCATGTCAGGCGAATGCCCTTCCAGCAGCTCCGCCTGCGCCCGCCCCCGGGACCCGTTATCGCGGATCCCAGCAAGGCTTCGCATGTTCTCGAAGCCGACCCGGGGGTCGATATCCAGGGTGTGGGATTTCATGATGAGCTGGGCGCTGGCGCGCGGCAGGGAGAGGACCCGGTCGAGGTAATCGGAGAAGTTCGTGCCGTGCTTCTCACAGATGCCATGCGCCTGGATGAGGAGCTTCCCCAGCTCCTTCATCAGGGATCCGCTTGGGGCGAGGAACTTCTCACGGATGCGCCGCGTAAGGTCACGCAGCTCCTCGATCTGTTCGAATGGATTCGTGTAGATGCCCTTTCCCTCCGCCTCGAAAAGGAGGGTGTGGAAAAGATTCCAGAACGCCGTGGTGTGGGTGCGGGCGGACGGAGGGGTCGCCGATGTCGTGAACTGGATGTGGTGCGCGTACTCGTGGATGGCCGTGTACAGGAGCTCGTTGTCGTTGGTGAAGTTCTTGTTGTGGATGATGATCTCACGGCTGTCAGGCTTGTACAGGCCGTGGACCTTGCGGCTCTTCTTGCCGGAGAGGATGACGGTGAAGTCCTCGGCCGTTGCGCGCAGCGTCTGCAGGGTGGATTTGATCTGCTCGTTGTTCATGGCACGCTGTACGGGTAGTAGATTAAGGAAAATTAACAATGGCAAGGCCATATCGGGGACGAGCATCCTGTATCTTTGTGCGAGTATTCTGTATCTTTTCGGTGGAGGTGTTCTCATGAGAAAAAGGACGGACCGGATAGTATGCATCGGCCTTGCCGCGCTTCTCGGCGCCGCGGGCCTGGCATACGCGTCCGGCAGAGCGGAGGCGGTGAGCGGCCAGGGCGCGTCGCAAACCGGCACTCTCACCAGCTCGCCCAACCCCCAGGCCCTGGCGGAAGCGACGAAAAACCTCGAAACCATTCAATACTCATTCCGGGAAGTGGCCAAGAAGGTGCTTCCCGTCGTGGTTGAGATCGACGTCACGGAAGTCGTGAAGCAGAACGCTCCCATGCAGTCGCCCTTCGACTGGTTCTTCAACCAGCCCCCGGGCGGAGGCAGGGGGGAGAGAGGCAGTTCAGGAGGAGCGGCCTCGGGTCGGGGATCCTCGTGAAGAAGGGGCCCGGGACTTACTACATCCTCACGAACAACCACGTCGTGGACCAGGCAACGAACATCAGCGTGAAGCTTGCGGACCAGCGGGTCTTCAAGGCGAAAGTGGTCGGCACAGACCCGCGCAAGGACCTGGCGGTGGTCTCCTTCGACAGCAGGGATGCCCTCCCCGTTGCTGACCTCGGCGACTCGAATCTGCTGCAGGTGGGGGACATCGTGCTTGCCGTCGGGAACCCGCTCGGGTTCGAGAACACCATCACCATGGGAATCGTGAGCGCGCTGGGCAGGCGCGGACCCAGCGGCCAGGTGGCGCCGAACACGGACTACATCCAAACGGACGCGGCCATCAACCAGGGCAACTCAGGCGGGGCGCTCGTGAACGTGAGAGGAGAAGTTGTGGGAATCAACACCTGGATCGCGGCGCCCACGGGCGGGAGCGTCGGGCTGGGGTTCGCCATTCCCGTCAACAATGCCAAGAAGGCCATCGATGATTTCATCTCGAAAGGGAAGGTGGAATACGGATGGCTCGGAGTCATGCCGGACGACATCCAGGCTTCGGACCCGAACAATGACTCCTACCCCGGCGTGGCCCGGGACCTGAAAGTGACCGGCGTGAAGGGCGCTCTCGTCATCAACGTATACCACAACTCCCCGGCGGAAAAGGGAGGGATGCTTCCCGGGGATTACATAACCCGGGTGAACGGCGAAGACATCCCTGACCGTGACCACTTGATCCAGGCAGTGGGGGACCTCATTGCCGGCCGCCCGTATGACTTCGAGATTGTCCGCTATGGAGAGAAGATGAGGCTCCCGATCTCACTGGGCGTTCGTCCTGATGACACGAGCGACGTCACGTCCTACAAGTACCTCTGGCCGGGAGTCACCGTTGTGCGCATCAACGACCAGATCAGGCAGGACGCCGGGCTCGCCAAGGGCGTTGAAGGCGTGGTGGTGGCGTACTTGCCCGGCAGCGACTCAGCGGATAATGAAAGTCCCGCCTCGATTGCGGGTCTTCGGCCGGGGGATGTCGTCGGCCAGATCAACGGACGCGACGTTCACACGATCATGGACTTCTACAAGCTCCTGAACGACACAGCGAGGAAGGACGTCACATTCAAGATCAACAGGAAAGGCACTGACGTAACGATTGGGATGAGCAGATAGAGAGCGGCTGGGGAAGAAGGGACCGCCTTTCGGCGGCCCCTTCCATTTCAAAAGCCTCTGCCTGCTGCAAAAGCCTCTGCTTACTTCTCCAGGAAGAAGGCCACCCTGCGGTTCTGCCACCGGTCAGCCAGGTTGCTGTCAGGCACCAACTGGTCCGACGCCCCCACCCCCTGGGTGGTGAACATCGAATCATTCAACCCCCGGTCAACAAGCGCCTTTTTGATGGCTTCCGCCCGCGCCTGAGACAGCGGTATCAGCACGTCCCGCTGCTCGATGTCCCCCAGCGCCTTGTTGTCCCAGTGGATCATCACCGCGTGCCCGACGAGCTTGATCCTGTAGTTGGGGAACTTCTTCAGCTTGGCCCCCAGGTCATTCAACCGCTGCAGGTTCTGCGCCGCCAGGTCAGGCCTGACGTCCTGGTAGTTCGCGGTGTACGCCTTGAAGAAGATCCGCGAGCTCAAGATCCTGAACCCCGTGGCCGTCTTCTCCACCAGGATATCCACCGGCACCGTTGACTTCAGCTCTCCCGCGTTGCCGTACTCGTCCCTGACCATCGCCACCACCGGGTAGTCCTCCGCGGACTGCACCAGGTCACCGTTGATCCCCTTGCCGTTCCACACCGCGTCCTTGGTGGGCCATTTCGCCTCGAACGCCTTGAACAGGTGATTCTCGGAATCATTGATTTCCATCCGCCAGCTATCGATCTTCGCCGTGCGCGAGCTGGCGTCCACCGTCAGCGTGATGGTGGGCGAGCCCTCGATGGGGGAGAAAAGCGGCTCGGACAGCGTGATGCTCCCCGTCGGCGGGGTGATGTCCAGCACAAAGCGGTCACTCGTGGTTGTCCCCGCCGCGTAGGCGCCGCCGTAATCCACCGAAAGCCGCGCCGTGTACGCTCCCTCGGGGGACATCGACCCTGAGTCGTTGTTCCCGTCCCAGCTCGTTGTGGCGGGCATGTTGGAAGCGTCCCCGGTGAACGTCTTCACCGCTGATCCGTTGCCATCCAGGATCTCCAGCTTCCAGCTCTTCACCGCGTCGCTCTTGCCGTAGCCAACGGACAGCTTCTCGACTTTCACCGTCCCCTTCGGGGAGAATCCCGTGGTCAACGGAGTCACCTGGAAGGTCCCCGGAGCCTGCCCCACCGTGGTGGTGGGCGTGCCGGCCACCGTGATCCCTCCGGTCACCTGCGCCGTCAACCCGAACTCATCCTTCAGCGTCGCCGTGGCGCCGTACGATGCCCCGGGGGCCACGATGTTTCCGCTCGTGGACTTCCCGTCCCACTGCGCCTGCGCGCTGGGCCACTTCCCGTCAAAGCTGCGGAACACCGTCCCATTCGGGTCCATGATGTCCAGCGACCAGCTATCCATCTTGGCCACCGCGCTGCTGCCCTTGATGTTCACCGTCACCGGCTGCACCGCGCCCTGCGCGTCAGGGCTGAACTGCTGCGGGTCAAAGCTCACGCTCCCCGTCGGCGGGGATATGTCCAGGACAAAGGAGTTACTCTCCGCGGTGACCGCTGCCGTCCCGCTGCCGTAGTCCACCGTCAGCTTCCCCGTGTAGTTCCCTTCGGGGGCGATGGACGCGCTTTCGCTCTTCCCGTCCCACGTCAAGGTGGAGGGCAGGCTTTTCGCGTCCCCGCTCCACTGCTTCTGCGGGTTGCCCCCGTTGACCATCTCCACCTTCCACGTCTTGATTGCCGCCGTGTTGGCGAACACCAGCGTGAAATCGATGGTGGCGTGCGCCTTGTCCCCGTTGGGCGCCAGCCCCGCCTGCTCGGTCTGAATGGAGTTGCCCGCCGTGTTTGGTTTGGCCGTCTGGCAGCTCACCAGCGCCGCCGCCAGCACAACCGCCGCCAACCCGACACCCCAGACTCTCCAAATCCCTTTTTTCATGCACGCCTCCTCGACGATCTTCGATCAGGAGGCGCATCGGCCTCCTCTTCACGCGATATGAAAACCTGGCTCCCTCTTTGCGCGTAATGAATTTTCTTCTCCCGTGCCAGCCATCCCAGCGCCTGGTAGGCAACCACGTTCCTCTCCCCCAGCAACTCCGACAGCCGAAGGATGTTCACCTCCTGAGCCTGCTCCAGCAGAGTCCAGATCCTCTCGGCGCACTCGGCGATCTTTTCCTCCACGTCACACCCCTACGCTGTCCTGGTTCTTCGGCGGGCCGCGGTCCTCGGCCCTGTCCCGAAAGGGTAAAGCACGCCATGCCAGGAAGATATCATCAGGAGAATGATTTTTCGGTCAATGGAATTTTACAGCCGGTGTCATGGGACCGGCTGGTCTATGCGAGCTTGTTTTCTATTGTATAGTGGATGAGCTCGGCGTTGCTCTGGAGGTTCAGCTTGGAGAGGATCCGCGCCCGGTAGGTGCCAATGGTTGCCGGGCTGAGGCAGAGGTCGGCGGCTATTTCCTTGACCTTCCGTCCCGAGGCAATCATCCGCATGATCTGAAACTCCCGGTCGGACAACCTCTCGTGCGGAGGCTTCTCCGAGGACCCGTCCAGCTCGGACGCCAGTTGTTCTGCGAGGCTGGGGCTCACGTACTTGCGCCCCGCGGCGACTTTCCGAATTGCAGCCAGCAACTCCTCCGGGACGCTCGCCTTGGCCACGTAGCCGGATGCTCCGGCCCGCAGGGCTCGAACGGCGTACTGCTCTTCCGGATGCATGCTCAGGATCAGCACCGGCGTGGACTTTCCTGCCGTGCGAAGGTCTTTCAGGATGTCCAGGCCGTTGACCCCCGGAAGGGAAATGTCGAGGATGATCACGTCGAACCTGCGGCCTTTGAGCTTCTCCATCAGAGCCGGACCGTCGCTCACTTCCTCCGTGACGGTGATGTCGCGGGACTGGCCAATGATCTTTTTCAAGCCTTCGCGAAAAATCGGATGGTCGTCGCAGACTATCGCCTTGATCATCCCCCCTCCTCTACCGGCAGCGGGATCTCCAGCTCCAGCGTCGTGCCTTTGCCCTGATGGCCATGGATTTTCACCTGGCCGCCGAGGGATTGCGCGCGCTCGCGGATGCCCATGATCCCATACGAGGATGCCGCCACCACCCGGGATTCCTCGATCCCGATCCCGTTGTCCGCGACCTTCATGTGCAGCTTCCCGCCCCGGGCGCGAAGCGCGATGTTCACCGAGGTGGCCTGCGCGTGACGCGCGACGTTGGTCAGCGCTTCCTGGAATATCCTGAACACGGCGGCGGCCCTGTTCTTCTCCATCATGAGGCTTCTCCCGCCGGCTTTCAAGGAGCAGGTGATCCCTGAGCGCTTCTGAAAGTCCTTCAGATGCCATTCCATTGCCGGCACCAGGCCGAAGTCATCAAGAATCCGGGGCCTGAGGTTCGAGGTGATCCTCTGGATCATGGAGATCGACTGGTCCACGAGACCAAGGGCGGAGTCGTACGAATCCAGGCACGAACCGGTGAGAGGGGATTGCCCCTTTCCCAGGAGCGATATCTCCATCTTCAGGGCGGTCAGCAGCCCCCCGAGCTCGTCATGGATCTCCCGAGCGATGTACTTCCTCTCATCCTCACGAAGCTCCTGCAAATGGGAGGCGAGCTTGCGAAGCTCCTCGCGGGAGGTCTCCAGGTCCCTGCGCGCCATGTGCCGACGGGTCCTGTCCACGAGGATGAGCACGAACCCCGCGATCCCCTCGCCCGACATGGGAAACAGCTCCCAATCCCAGTAGGTCGGGGACGAAGAGCTGTCATGGCCCGGGACCTCGCGAAGCTTGTCAGCCGCGATGTACGGGATGCCCGTGCGAAGCACCTCGCGGAAGATCTGCGCGTCCCCGGGAAAGAGCTCCAGATGGCTGCCCCCGACGTAGTCGGCGGCTTCGCGCCCCCATGAGCGCGCGTACGAGTCATTGACCCTGATATAGCGGAAATCGTTGTCGAGAAAAGCGATCTTGTAGTTCGTGCTGGCGAAGAGGGTCTCCAGCAGGGCGTTGGTCCTCCGCAGGGCGTCGGCTGTCATCCGCCTTTCGAGAAAGTCTCCCAGGAGCTGGCCGATGCTCTCGATGAGATCCCGCTCCTCCTCGCTGAAAGGGCCTTCATCGGCCTCGGGCCGCTCCTCGCGGTAGCAGACCTGGAGCGTCCCCTGGTTCAAAGAGAGGGTGCCGACGGTGGCGGTCTGCTCCCATGCGGTTTCCACGAAACCCTCCGTCTCGTAGACGTCCTCCCCGACGCGGATCCTCACGCACGTGATATCCGGGTACTGGTACGACCGCGCGACGAGGTCCGTCACGCCGCGCATGACCGACGGCAGAGGGAGCGCCTGGTCGCTGATCAGCGCGGCAACCTCGTACAGGCACCGCAGCTCGCGTACGCGCTTGTCGAGAGCCGCCAGGTTGCGGCGGAGCTCGGTTTCGCTCTTCTTGCGCGCCGTGATGTCGCGAAGCGTTCGGGCATATCCCCGGAGGCTCCCTTCATCGTCGATGAGCGCGGTCGTCCTGGCGCTGGCCACGAACAGCTCGCCGTCCCTGCGCTTGCGGATGGCTTCTTCTTCCTGGAAGGCCCCTTTCTGACGGGCCCGGCGAAGGTCGTCCTCAGGCTTGCCGCGCGCCACGTCCTCCTCCGAATACAGGACGGCGCAGCTCCTGCCGACGACCTCGGACGCGCTGTACTCGTACATTTTCTCTGCCGCGGCGTTCCAGCCGCGGATCCTTCCCTGGGCGTCGAAAATGACGATGGCGCTGTCTGTGCTGGCGGCAAGAAGTTGATAGTACTCCTCAGTGTCCGAAAGCAGGGTTTCCTGATCGATCCGTCGCAGGGTCTCCCCCATGAGGTTGCCCAGGGTCTCCAGGAACTCGAGCGTGAACGCGTCCATGGGCGCCGGAGCCCGAATGCGCAGCAGGCCAAGGGAAGCGCCTTCCGCGCGCACGGGGACTTCCTGGATCTCGGGGTCATCAGAAGCCCTTGCGTTCTCACAGAAGCTGACCTGGTCGGTTCCCAGGTAGCCTTGAAGGAGACGCGCGGTGTTCGCCAGGAACGCCACTCGACCGGCGCAGCCGGCGGAGATTTCCGCCAACGCATGCATGACGGCGAGCTTTCGACGGGATTCCGGGTCCCCTCCCCTGTCCTCAACGGTAAGGACGACCAGATCAGGCTCGCGGGGCTCGGCGGTCAGGCCCATCAGTCTTTCGTCACCGGAAGCGAGAGACCGCCACACCACGTCTCTCCTCCGGGCGGCTCCGGCGGCTGCGCAGGCCTGAAGGAGCGCCTCGATCTGAGGGTCGGAAGCGGGAGAGGAAGCCTGCGAGTCACCATTGCCTCCCGCCGTCTCAGGGTCCACGAGGCGGGATGCGGCGTCGTTCTGGGCCACGAGGCGCAGTCCTCCTCCTCGTGTTTCCCGCTGGAAGACAAAAACGGGGTCCAACCGGGAAAGCAAGGGCATGGCGCGTTGCCGCGCTTCAATTACGGACGATCCAGCCGCGCGGTCAGAAACCGACTTCGGCCGACCACCTTTTGACATTGTGAAGAAACTTAGCGAGGGGGTGGGAAAAAGTCCAGAACCAGCGGCTATTTGAGAGTCGTGTACGCCTCGAGATTCAGGATGGGCCATTGCGCGGAGAACCCCGCCGGCGGAGCGCCGAGGGATTGGATGAGCCGAGCCCAGAAGTTCACCTGAGCGCACGTGCCCGCGATGATGACGATGGCGCGCGGGGAGAAATGGGAACGGACCCGTTCGATCAGCGCCGCCGGGAAAGCAAGCGGCGTGGAACAGATGCACTGTACATACGCCATCGCCACTCGCTCCCTTTCGCTGAAGGAAGAGACTTCTCCAAGGGGAATGCGCCCTTGCAGCGCGCTGATCTCCCGGGCGCTGATCCCGCGCTCCAGCAGCTCTTTCCCGTTCATGTCGATGCAGAAAGGGCAGGAAACCAGAAACGACGTACGCAGGCGGATCAGGCCCAGAAGCCGCCGGGGCACCTCGGGCTCGTCATGGGCGACAAGGCTCTCCATGATCCCCGAACCGATCAGGAGCTTCGGATACCAGGCAAGGACGCGGGTGGCAAGGAGCGTTTTCCCGAGGCGCCTTTCCACGAGAAAGATGGCAAGCCGAAGGATCACCGGGATCCTGGCCGGGGGGTCGACGTAGCTCATGCCTCCCCCTGGCTCGCCGAACGGCGCGGGGAGCTCACTGCGGCATGTCCTCGAGGCCGCCGGCGTTGACGACGTCCGAGAACCCCGCCGTCTTCAGAAGCCGTGCGCCCTGGGCGCTGCGGGCGCCGGAGGCGCAGAACAGCACGATCGGAGCGTCCTTGGGCTCCAGCTCATTCATACGCGCCATAAGGGACGCAAGGGGGATGTTGATTGCCCCGGGGTATGATCCATCCCTGAACTCCGCGGGTGTCCTCACGTCAATGATACGGGCGCCTTTGGCGATCTTTTCCTTGACTGTGCTCATGAAACCAATCCTCCTCCAGGGTTACGATGACTCGATCTCGAAGCCGCCTTCGGCAATGATACTGAGGAAGCCCCCTGTAATGTTCCTCACGTCCTCAAAGGCGTTCTCTTTCAGAATCCTCAAAGCCAGGTGCGCCCGGTATCCGCTCCGGCAGTACAGGATGATCGGCTTCCCGCGGGGAAGCTCATCCAGGCGGAAACGCAGCTCATCCAGCGGGATGTGCATGGCGCCCTTCAGGTGCGATGTCTCGAACTCGTTCAAGGTCCTTACGTCCAGAAGAAGGGGCTGCCGGTCCGCGGAGGGCGATTTCGGGGCGCGCTTCAGCGCGCCCGCGGTAATGGTCGGGCTGAAGGCCGAAAGATCGTTCAAGGCGACGAACGCCGCCATATTCACCGGGTCGTTTGCGGAAGAGAACGGCGGCGCGTACGCAAGGTCAAGGTCCGCCACCGCCTGGAGGTTCATCCCGCCTGCCAGGGCCGTGGCGACCACGTCCACCCGCTTCTCCACTCCTTCTTCACCGAACGCCTGCGCTCCCAGGAGGCGTCCGGTCCCGCGATCATAAACGACTTTCAGGTAGAGCTCATGGGCGCCGGGGTAGTAGCCGGCGTGGTGCTCCTTCACGACAACCGCGGCCCCCGCGTCAAGCCCGGCCGCCAGCGCTGCGGCTTCCGTGAGCCCGGTGCTGGACACGGCGGCGTCGAAAACCTTCACGACGCTCGTTCCCAGGCCGCCCGCGTATCTCAGGGGGACTCCCAGCGCGTTGGAAGCAGCCACACGCCCCTGGCGGTTGGCGGGCCCTGCGAGCGGAATGCGGACACTGCGGCCGAGCACCCGGTGAACAATCTCAACCATGTCTCCCACCGCATAGATGTCAGGATCCGATGTCTGCATCCGCTGGTCCACGAGCAGGCCGCGGGCCTCACCGATGGCAAGACCCGAAGCGCGGGCAAGCTCCGTCTCAGGCCGTACGCCGACGGAGAGAAGGACCATGTCGGCGGACACGCGCGTCCCCCCCTCCAGCTCGACCTGGCGCGGTGATGAGTGGATGGCCGTGATGCCTTTTCCAACCATCGCGCGAACACCGCGGGACTCCAGGCGTTGGGAGATCAGGGAGCCGAACTCGGGATCAAGGGCAGGCATCAGGCGAGGCATCATTTCAACGACGGTCGTTTCCATTCCGCGCCGGGTGAATGCCTCCGCCATTTCCAGGCCAATGAAGCCGCCTCCCACGATCACCGCCGAAAGCGGGCTTTTTTTCTCGATGTAATCGTTGATCCGGTCCATGTCGGGAACCGTCCAGATTGTGAATACGTTCGGCGCATCCGCTCCAGCCACTGCGGGAACAATGGGACGTCCGCCCTGCGCCAGGATGAGCTTGTCATAGGGGAGATAACTCTCCCCTTCCGGTCCGCGCACACGGACGCGCCGGCCGGCCCTGTCGATCTCCAGCGCCTCGGTCTCGGTAAGGACCTTGACCGCGTAGCGGCTGTCGAACCCTTCCGGCGTCTGCAGGAGGAGGCGCGAACGCTTCTTGATGTCTCCCGAGATGAAATAAGGAAGTCCGCAATTGGCGTATGATACGTACGGGCCGCGTTCCACGATGGTGATCTCAGCGCTTTCGCTGATCCTGCGCGCCCGCGCCGCGGCCGTGGCTCCTCCGGCGACTCCTCCGATTATCACAAGCTTCATGCTCATCCTCTCGCTCAAATGTATCGCGATTGCAGTAGCAAGAATACACGGAAAACGCGCCGGCTTCTGTGACTGAAATCACGAACGCCCGTGGCAAGAGGTGAGAGCTTATTCCGTTCTCGAGGATAATCCCGCCCGGTCGAGGATCTTGATCCGCCCTCTTTCGGTGACAAGAAGGCCCTGTTCTTCCAGGTCTCTCAGGATCCGGCTCACGACCTCGCGGGAAGTGCCGACCTCCGAGGCAATCTGCTGGTGCGTGGCGGACACGCTGCCGCCCTCCGCTCCCGTCCCGGCGGCGAGGTAGGCCGCCACTCGGGCGTCCACGTGGCGGAAAGCCACCTCTTCCACGAGGGTGAGCAGCATATCGAGGCGTTTCTCGTAGATGCCGAAAACGAAACGCCTCCACACGGGGTATGCCTCCACCCAGCGGGAAAAAAGCTGGGAGGGGATCAGGATCACTTCGGTGGGCCCCTCCGCCTCCACCATTGCGGGGAACGTGCTCGTGTTGAGAATGCAGGTGGCGGAAAGGATGCAGCTCTCCCCGCGGTCGATCCTGTACAGGGTCAGCTCCTTGCCCGTCTCGCTCACCTTGTACACGCGTAGGGTCCCGCTCAGGACGAAAGGCAGGTGCTGGCAGTCTCCGCCGTTCACGAGGACCTGCTTGTGGGAAAGGCTCTTGACGACGGACCGCTGGGAAAGCTCCTCTTTCGCTTCGCGCGGCATGGCGTTCAGGTATGGGAAACTCTGGAATATCTCCATGGGCTTCATGGCGGCCATTTCTCACGAACCTTTCTTGAATATCGTAGCTTCTCCCGGGGAAAAAAAGAAGGGACCTGGCCGGAACCCGGCAGGCCCCTTGGATGAAAAAGGCTTGGAACTTTCTCGTCTCTTGCCTCTTTCATGATACTAAGGAAGTGTTAAGCGCGGGTGAAACGCAGGTTAAAAACTGTTAATAATCAGGTGCGGCGGATTCATACGCCAATCAGGCCGCGTCGGATCCCTTCCCTCACCGCCTCCGCCCGATTGACCGCCTCCAGTTTCCTCAGGAGGGATTCCACGTGGAACTTTGCGGTATGCGTGCTGAAGGAGAGGCGCGCGGCGATTTCCTTGTTGGCCATCCCCTGCGCAAGCAGCTCGAGCACCTCCGTCTCACGCGGGGTGAGGGAGGTTTCCGAACGCGTCGCGACCACCAGCGCGTCCCTCCCGTCGGCAGCGGTCCCGTCACCTTCCTCCGCGAGGTCACCGAGCCCCGAGAGGCGCTCCAGGATGAGGGACCGCAGCACGGGGTCGCGCGCCCGAACAACAATGCGAGGCTGGGCGCGCGTGAGGTTCATACGCCGCCTATGGAGAGGGAAAGCGCTCTCCGCGCGCCGCCGCGGATCACCTCCACCTCCACTCCCGCTCCCGCCCCATGCTCCGCCAGCAAACCGACCAGCTCCTCGTGGTCGGCAACGGGGGCCCCTCCCAGGCCAACGAGGATGTCCCCCACCTCGAGGCCGGCTTTCTCCGCGGCGCTTCCCGTTTCAACCGACACGAGGAGCAGGCCCGTTTCCTGCCTGCCTTTGACCGCTTCCCGCGCGGCCGCTGACAAGGCCACCCTCTGGCTTCTCACCCCGAGGTACGGCCTCGGGACGCTCCCGTTCTGCTCCAGAAGCCGCGCCCGAGAAAGAGCCAGCTCCGTGGGGATGATTACTTCGGCTCCCATGCGCCGGTTGAAGACCTGGATGCCCACGAGCGCGCCGTCCGCGTCGGCAAGAGGCCCCCCTGTGGTTCCGCTCAGGCGGTCCGTGTCTGTCTGCAGGTACTTCTCCAGCACGCCGATCCGTCCCAGCCTCAGCTTGGACCCTGCCGCGCTGACCATGGCGAGAGAAGCGTTGATCCCGTCGAATGAATCCCGTTTGAGGGAAACAACAAGGTCCCCAACCTCCACCGACGCAGCGCCGGGCGACGGCGCCTGGACGTCCCCGCCCAGGCGGAGGAGCCCCAGATCGTGCACGGGGTCCCGGCCGGCCAGGGTCGCGTTGACCTTCTTCCCGTCCGGCATGACCACCACGGCTCCTTCGTCCCCCACGCAGTGGCTCGCCGTGAGTACCCGGTCCCCGCCAATAAGCACGCCGCTCACCGAGTAGGGCTCTCGTTCCAGGGCCACGGTGAACGCCGAAGCCCGGCGGATTGCCTCACGCAGCGAGTGCGAAATCTCTTTCAAGGTATTTGCCATTCGCATCCTCCTTCGTGATCCAAGGTACACCCGGGACCGAACGACGGGAACTCGCCGATCGGCCAGTCCCCTATCGCCGGGCGCCATTGGCGGGTGCCGCGACGAAGACTCCCGGGCGCTGGCGCTCGGGCGTCGGTCCGTTGTAGTATGCGCGGGCATGGTCAGAATCTGGGCGCTTGGACTGTGCCTTCTCACGGCATTCGTATTTCCCGTGGCCGCTCACCCAAGGACCCTCAGGGGGCTTCCCCAGCAAAGGAAGGTCCTGGTTACCGGGAGATATGTGATGATCCGCTATCTCCTCTATCTCCCCGGAAGCTATCACTCAGACGGGAAAAAGCGATGGCCGCTCATCCTCTTTCTCCACGGAAGCACCGAGAAAGGAGACGATGTGGAGATCGTGAGACGAAACGGCCTTCCGGCCTACCTGGAACAGGTCCGCAGCTTCCCGTTCATCGTCATTTCACCGCAGTTGCCCGAGGACAAGGAACGGTGGAACCCGGCGGAGTTGAAGGCGCTGCTGGATGCTCTGCTGCCGGACATCCGCGTGGACCGTGACAGGATGTACCTTACGGGATGGAGCCTGGGAGGAAACGGCGTGTGGCGCATGGCCACGAGCTATCCCGATCTCTTTGCGGCAATCGCGCCGGTTGCCGGGTGGGGAGACACGGACGAGGCAAAGGTGCTGAAAGACGTGCCCGTGTGGGCGTTTCACGGAGCCAAGGACACGAATGTCCTCCCCAGCGAGTCCTCGTCAATGGTGGAAGCCCTGCGAAAAGCGGGCGGCAAAGTGCGTTTCACTCTCTATCCCGATCTGGACCACGACTGTTGGACGGCGGTGTACGAGAGCTCGAAGCTGTTCGAGTGGTTCCTGCAGCATCACCGTCTCAAACCGCACCCGCGCTCACGGGATGCGAAGCGGGTCGTGGGCGCGTTCTGACATAACAGAGTATTATTCTCCTTTCAAGCCATGTTTATGGATGTCTGGTGAAGCCTCGGGTACTTTGGTGCCCATGAGAGGAGACATTCGTATGAAGCGACTCATTCCCCTTGTTTTCCTGGTGCTGCCGGTTGCGCTGTTCGCTCAGAGCCCGCGGGACCAGGAGTCCACCATGTTGAAGACCTTTGGTCTCAACGATTCGCAGATCGCCCAGGTCTTCGACATCCAGTCGAAGACGAGGACCTCTGTCAGGCAGGACGCTGTCCAGATCAGGCTGCTGCATGCCCAGATGGAAAAGGCCCTCCTGCCGGCCAGTCCGAACATGCAGGAGGTCAACGGCTACATCACGCAGATATCCCAGACCACCGCTGACCTGATGAAAGCGTTCGTCGGCGCGCGGGTTCAGCTGAGGCAGATCATCGGAGACGACAACTTCCCGGCCTATTCGCGGTTCATTCGACAGTGGGTGGGCGGGGGGCACCGTGCCTTCTACCAGATGCATCGCCCCGGCGTCGGCGGCCCCATGGGCGGGGGCCGACCATTGATGGGGTCTGACGGACCCGCCCTCGGAGACGGCGGTCCCATGACGGGCTCCGCGTTTGGGGACGACGACCAGGACCAGTGAAGCAGGTTCGGCTCTTCAGCCAGGATTGTGGGCGCTCTTCGCGAACGGAGAGCGCCACAGTCCACCCGCGCGCTCTCCGGCTTCAGCTCGTTTCCCTGACCACCTTACCGCGTTCGTTTCCGCTTCCGCCGAATCACCTCGAATCGTGCTACTCTCGGTGGCAAGGACGGGATTAATGGAAGGTACTTTTTTCGATGCGCTCGTAAGGTCGCGTCGATCCTGCAGGAGTTTTCGAGAAGGCGCGCCGGATGAAGCCGGCATACGGTCCATTCTGGAGGCGGGCTGGCTGGCGCCCCATGCCGGCGCAACCGGGGTTGCTCTTGCCGACAAGCGGCGATTCTTCGTGATCAAGCGCGAAAGCGCCGCACATGAGCGTTTGCGCGCGTTGGCCCTCACCCGGATCAAGGCAAATCGCAAGAGGCTCATGATGGCGCGCCGCCTGGTGCCGGGTCTCAAGCAGAAGACCGCCGCTTTCATGAAGAGGCTGGATGCTCTTTCCAAGAACGGCATCACGACGCTTCAAGAGGCCTCGGAGTGGATCATCGTGGCGGAACGGAAAGGCTTTCCGCCAGCAGAAGCCAAGTCAATCGCTCACGTGCTTCAGAACATGTGGCTCAAGGCCACCGAGCTGGGCGTCGGCTTCATGCTGCTCAGCCTGACGGGGATGCTGTCAGCGGATGCGCATGTCATGGCCGAGCTCGGACTGGCCAAAGGCGAATGGGAGCTTGACGGTTGCCTCATCGGTCTCCCGAGGAATCCATCAACCCCGAGCGCCGAACACCTGCCGGAAAGCGCGGTGGCCTGGCTGAGCTGAACGGCGAGTGACGGCGCGCCGGGTGACTTCGAGGCACACGGCCTCTTCCCCGCCATCGTCAACACCAAGTATCTTCGTTCTTGATGAGCGTCACTGCCACTACCCGCAAGCGCCAGGCGCTTGCGCTGTTCGCGCCGCTGCCCCGTCACTACGACCGGGTGGCAGCGGTGCTGAGCTTCGGCCAGGATCCGCGCTGGCGGCGGTCAATGGTCGGCGTCGTGGATGCCAAGCCGGGCGAGCGGGTGCTGGACGTCGCAACAGGCACCGGGCTGGTGGCGACCGAGCTCGTGACGCGGTACGGCTGCAACGTCGTCGGCCTGGACCAGAGTCCGCAGATGCTCGCGCAGGCGCGACTGCGGCTGGAGAGAGACCCTGGGCTCGCGAACCACGTGACGTTGATGAACGGCGAAGCCGAGAAGCTGCCCTTTGCCGACGGAGAGTTCGACCACCTCACGTTCACCTACCTCCTCCGCTATGTCGATGATCCACGGGCGGTGATGCGCGGGCTCGCGCGCGTGGTCAGGCCCGGCGGACGCATCGCGTCTCTCGAGTTCGCCGTGCCGGCGGGACCTTTGGGGCAAGCGTTCTGGCGGCTCTATACGCGCGTCGGCCTGCCCACGCTGGGCAGGCTCGTGTCGCGCGAGTGGGCCGAGACGGGGCGCTTTCTGGCCCGAAGCATCCCTGACTTCTACGAGCGCTACCCGATCGGGCAGATCGTCGAGATGTGGAAAGAGGCGGGAATCAGCGACGTCCAGGTGAGGCTGATGAGCCTTGGGGGCGGCCTGGTGATGTGGGGTACAAAGGAGGGGTCTTCGTAGGACGGTCCGGCAGGCCAGACTGCCTGCCAAAGACGCGCAGGACGCGATCTCTCGAGTTCATGGAATTGCTATTCCAGCAGGAAGACTTCTGCCAGCGGAATGCTCACCGGAGACTTGTCCGGGTTTGTCTCCATGATGTCTGACATGTATTCCCACCAGCGCCTGACGACGTCCAACGTCCCGAGGTCCTGTGAGGATGCGGCTCCCGTCAGCTTCTGGACGGCGAAGAGGGCGTTCGTTTCCTCGTCAAAAAAAATGGAGTAGTCGGTGATTCCTTTTTCCCGCAGCGTGGCCGCGAGCTCCGGCCAGATCCTGTCGTGACGGCTCTTGTATTCCTGCACGCAGCCGGGTTTAAGCTTCATCTTGAACGCCAGTCTCGTCATTGTCGTCCTCCCTTTCTTTTGCCGGCCTTTTCACATTCTCACACGATCCAAAAAAAATCAATCAGACCTTATCGATTTTGATTGCATTTTTCGGCGCTTCGCGTACTATTTCATCGGTGCGCCCCATGCTGGAACAGGAACGCAAGAAGACAATCCTGAGGCTCCTCGACCTGCGCTCCTTTGCGAACATCCATGATGTCGTGGAGACCACGGGGGCTTCCGAAGCTACAATCCGGCGGGATTTCAGCGAGATGGAAAAGGAGAAGCTCGTGCGCCGGGTGCGCGGCGGAGTGGAGCTTGCGCGCGCGCGGGTCCCGGAGCCTCTCCTGGAGCAGCCGCTGGACCGTCGGCTCGGCGTCAATCAGGAGAAGAAGAGGCGGATCGCCCGAAAAGCTTGCGATTACATCCATGACGGGGACACCGTCATGATTGACGGAGGCTCGACGACCTTCCGCATGGTGGAGGACCTCTCCCGGTTTGCAATCACCGTGATAACCAATTCCTTCGCGATTGCCCAGCACCTCGTGATGTATTCCCGGTGCACGGTGATTCTTCCGGAAGGATCGGTGAATCTGAGCTCGAAGCTCATCCTGAACAATCTCAGCGCTGATGGGTTTGCCAACTATCACGCTTCCCGGGCTTTCATGGGCATCGAAGGGATCACGGAGACCGTGCTGACGAACTCCGATCCGCTGTTGATCCAGATGGAGCGCTCGATGATCGAACACTCTCAGGAGCTCGTCATCCTGGCGGATGACTCCAAGCTCGGCGCCATCGGCCACCTCACGCTCTGCCCGGTGGAAAGGGCCTCGAAGATCATCACCACGGCTGACGCGAATGAATCACTCGTCGCGTCCCTGCGGTCGAAAGGGATCGAGATCGTCCAGGTCTGAGGTCCATTGATGAGCGAAGCGCCGGCGCCCATGAGGCCGAGAGGAGGATTCGCAATGGCGATCATAACGCTCTCGAGAGAGCTTGGTAGCCTGGGAACGAAGATAGCAGACATGCTCTCGTCTCGTCTTGGATATTCCAAGCTCGATAAGGACTCATTGGAAGTCTTACTCAAACAATTGGGCATGACAGAGAAGCAGTTCGCGCGGGATGACGAAAAGCAGCCGGGTCTTTGGGAGCAATTCACTCTGCAAAAGTTTCGATACCCTCGACTTCATGAAGGCCGCTCTGTACCGGTTTGCGGCTGAGAAGGACTGCATTGTCGTCGGACGAGGAGCCAACATCATCTTTCGAGGCGTACCCGGCGCGCTCAGGCTGAGGATCATCGCTCCTCACGAGGTTCGGGTGGCGCGGCTTCGCGAGCGTCTCGAAATTGACGAACAGCACGCGCTCCATATGATCCACCAGAGCGATCAAGACAGGGCCGGCTACCACAAGTATTTCTTCAACGCGATCTGGGACTCGTCGGCGAACTACGACCTTGTGGTAAACACTGCGGGGATATCCCCCGCGGAAACGTGCGATGCGGTTTCGGCGCTCCTACGTTCGCCCACGTACGCGGGGATCGGTAGCCTTGCACGGAACGTACTGGTCAATTTGCACATCGCTCAAGACGTGATCGTCGCGATACTGTACAGGGAACGCGTCCTTGTCCTCTCCCTGGAGGTCGCATGCGAAGAGGGCGTGGTTACGTTGGATGGGACGGTGCGGTCTCAGGCTGCGCTCGATTTGTGCGTCAAGATTGCCGGCACGGTGGAGGGAGTCGCGAAAGTGGTGAACAACGTGAAGGTCGTGGAATACACGTACTACGGGGCGGTCTGACCTTTGTGCATTGAGCGAGGAGCCGTCTTCTGATTATCTCTTCGAATCACTCCTCAAACCCGAACCCAAGGCTCCCATCTCCATCTCGTGGATAAATGTTTTTCCGCGCAGGAAGGAAACCACCGCTCCCACGAGAGACATTCCAGCCGCACCGTAGAATGTCCATCTCATGCTGCCCATGAACGCCGGCGCCATCAGGGAAGGGAAGAACTCCTTGCCGAGGACCAAGCTCCTGCTTGCGGGGGGCAGGTTTGCGAGGACTGCAGGTGACAGCAACTGCTGCATCGGGTTGTATCCAAGGAAAGCCGCGAACAGCGCCCCCGTGGGCGGCAGCCCGGATGCGTGGCCGGCCGCGGCCGAGGGTATCCCTGCAGCGAGCAGCCCGGAGTACAGCGCTGACGGCAGCTTGCCTGCCAGGCCTATTATGACCACGCTGAAGAAAAGGGACATGCTTACAAGGGCGCCCGCGTTCTGGATCGTAGCTCTCATGCCGGAAGCGACCCCTCGATACTCCGCGGGCACCGAGTTCATGACGGCGGACATGTTGGGTGAAGTGAACAGGCCCATGCCAAGGCCCATGAATACCAGAATGAACATGAACGGCAGGTATGGAAAGTTCGCTGGCAATTCCGCGAGCAGCAGGAAGCCTGCCACGAGAACCAGCAGGCCGGCCGTGGAGAGCCCTCGGGAGCCGTAGCGGTCGGACAGCCAGCCGGAGAGCGGACCCATGATAAAGAAGCCCACGAGCATGGGCGTCATGTAGATGCCGGCCCATAGCGGAGTGTCTTCAAAGTTGTAGCCGTGCAGCGGCAGCCAGATGCCTTGCAGCCAGATTATGAGCATAAAGGTCAGCCCGCCCTGGGCAATGGCATAAAGGAAACCGCTGACGTTGCCCGCCGTGAACATGCGGATGCGGAAGAAGCTCAGGCGGAACATCGGTTCCCTGACCCGCCGCTCGATGAAGAAGAACGCCATGAGCAGGAGCAGCCCGACAATGATTCCCACGGCCACCAGCGGACTTGTCCAGCCCATGACCGAATGCCCGTAGGGCATGATGCCGTAGGTCAGGGCGACAAGAAGGATTACGAGGCCCGCGCCGAAGGTGGCCACACCGGGGAGATCGATCCTCTGATTCCTCGTGATGACGCCGGTTTCCTTCAGCTTGAGATACGCCCAGATGGTTCCCGCAATACCGACTGGCACGCTGACCAGGAACACCAACCGCCAGTTGATCACCGCAAGGAAGCCTCCCAGTATCAGTCCGATCAGAGATCCGCTGATGAAAGCAATCTGGTTCAGCCCCAGAGCCATCCCCCGTTCGGACGGGGGGAACGCGTCCGTCAGGATAGCCGCGCTGTTGGCGAATAAGAATCCGCCTCCCACCGCCTGCATCATGCGGAATATGACGACCTCCAGGGCTCCCGCATTGCCCTTTCCGGGAGTGAGGAACAGCAGAATGGATGCAGCCGTGAATACGGCAAAACCGAGGTTGTAGAGTCGGACCCTGCCGAAGATGTCGGAGAGCCTGCCGAAGGACACAAGCAGGGTTGCCACGATCACCGAGTAGCCCATGAGAATCCAGAGAAGATAGGTTGCTTCGTTGGGAGCCAGGGGGTTGATTCCTAGTCCCGTGAAGATGGACGGAAGGGAGATCAGAACAATGTTGTTGTTGATGGAGGCCATCAATGTACCCAACGTCGTGTTGGAAAGAGCTATCCATTTATAGCCGCCTCCGGCCCTGAGGTCGGATCTCATGAACGGGGCCACTCGAGAATCATTCAAAGTCTTGCCGTACCTTTCCTTGGTCTGTCAGTCATGAGCCATCCATGCGCGCAGGCAGCGGCTATTCCAAGGCTTGTCGTATCTGCTCTCAATGTTTAATCTTAAAATTAATTTAGTATAAAATGAATTTTCTTGCAAGCACATCTCTCTTGCACTCCAGATTATTTAATGATAAATTAATTTTAGAGTCAAATAATTGTGAGAAGAGTCCCTGTCGGACGCAGGGGAGGCGTGATGCAGACATTGAGGAAAAAAGCGCGTGAAAGCTCCCGAAGCGACAAGGAGATTGCAAGCGGTTTCCTCGAGCTTTTCAGGGCCATGAAGCGCTACGTTCGCGAAGAGCTCCCGCCTTTTTCGGAAAAGGGATTGAACGAGGAAAAGCTTCGCTGTCTCGCGGCCCTTCGCTTCCTGGGAAAGAGCCAGCTGAAGTCTCTTGCCGCATACGACGGCCTTACCCCTTCGAGCCAATGCATCATGCTGAACCAGCTTGTGCAAAGCGGTCTTGTCAGCCGCAACGGCGACCCGGAAGATCGCAGAAATGTATTCTACGAGCTAACCGACCCGGGCTTCACTCTTGTAAACTCAGCGTTGGCTATAAGAATCGATTTCCTTTGCAAAAGGCTGACTCAGCTCAGCACTTCCGAAAAATCGCGCTTCTCAAAGGCTCTGGGGACTGTTCTTTCGGCAGTGGAGAAGCTCAAGAGATAGAGCAGCTTGAAAGCCACTGAAGGCTCCAAGAGTGGAAGGGATGGGATGAGAATCTCCGAAGCAACGACGAAAGGGGCTTGTTAAAGCTTGAACGTCAGATAACCGATTTTTATCCCTTCTTAATCTTCCATCTATTGATAATGGAAAAGACGAGCACTATCATGAACTCAACCGAGCGAGACTCGTGCCCCCTCTTCTCCTCGACAAGTAAGCGCGACGTGAATGAGAGCGAGCACCTGAGGAGGTGCGTATGAAGACGCTACCTTGGATCTTGTGGTTTTCACTTGTACCTGTGAGTCTCCTGCTCGCAGGCGGTGCGTCTGAAAATGCCACGAGCAATGCTCCGGGGGTCGCTGTCACCCCTGAGACTGCAACGGTGGTCAGCAATCCTCCAAGTCGAGTGGGTCGTCTGAACTATATCAGCGGCACAGTCTCGTTTCGTCCGGAAAGCCTCAACGATTGGGCTTCTGCAACCTTGAACTATCCCCTGACGATCGGGGACCATCTGTGGGCAGACCAGGATGGACAGGCCGAGGTCCACGTGGGCTCAACCGCCATCCGACTTGCATCGAACACGGAGATCTCCTTCCTGAATCTGGACGATCAAACAATTCAGATCCGACTGTCAACCGGGTCGCTGAACATCCGTCTCCGTGCCATGGGTCCGACGGAAGAAATCGAGATAGATACCCCCAACGCAAGCCTTTCGCTCCTTCGCGCCGGCTCGTATCGATTCGACGTCCAGCAGAGCGGCGACACAACCGTCACGGCGCGCTCTGGCGAGATTGAAGTAACGGCTGGCAGCTCGGTATTCCCCCTGCGGCAGCAGCAAGCGGTCACAATCACCGGTACCGATTCTCCCGCGTATCAGGTCGCAAGCGCCCCTTCTCCTGACGATTGGGACCTGTGGTGTCAGGCCCGGGACCAGCAGGAAGACCACATTGCCTCAGCTCAGTATGTCTCTCCTGACCAGGTCGATGGAGTCGCGGACCTGGATCAGAACGGGACCTGGAGCGTTGACCCCGATCTTGGGCCCGTCTGGGCGCCGTTAGTGACTGTAGGATGGGCACCGTACCGCTTCGGGCACTGGGCCTGGGTTGATCCCTGGGGCTGGACCTGGATCGATGATGCTCCATGGGGCTTTGCGCCTTTCCATTATGGCCGCTGGGCCTCCCGCAACAACGCCTGGGTATGGGTTCCAGGGGCTCATATTGGTCATCCGGTCTATGCGCCAGCGCTCGTGACATTCGTTGGCGGCTCAGGTTGGCGTCCTCATCAGGCCTCAGGCGAGAGCGTCGGCTGGTTCCCTCTTGGTCCGCACGAGCCTTACATCCCTCCTTACCGCAGCGACCGGGCTCGTCTGCACAACATTGATGTTCAGCACTTCAATTATGTGAACCGTGATGTTCCTGGCGCTGTGACTGTCGTGCCAAGTGACACTTTTGTGCGAGGACTGCCGACGTCGCAAGCCGCGTTGCAGGTCCCCACCAGTGAGTTCGTCCAAGCACCGGTCCGCGGGGCTGTCGCGCCGCTGGTTCCACAGAGACAAAGCGTCCTTGGGAACGCTGCGCGTCCCGGCTCAGTTGCCAAGCCTCCGGTTTGGGCGACGTCCCGGCCGGTGATGGCCCGGCTGACTCCGCCACCCCAGTCGGTGCCTTTCGAATCACGTCAGCAGGCCCTCTCGGCTCACCCTGGCCAACCTCTTGACGCAAGAACAATGACGGGCTTGAGGCAATCGGCTCCTGCTGCGCCTCCGCAAGCAAGAGTCGTGACTCCGGGATATCAGAGAACGGGAACCGGACAGCCTGCTCCCGCGCTTCGAGGGAATGCAGGAGGAAACCAGCCACCTCGTTCTTCGACTGGATTCCAAAAAGGACCCGCCGCAAGATATTCCCCGAGTCGTTCCGCGCCCTTCGGGCCAAGGCGTGGCGCCCCTGCAACCGACAGTGCGGCAACCAGCGGCTCCCATGCAGCCTTTGAGGCGTCCGCAGGCCAGCCGACCGCCGCAGGCCAGCCGACCACCGCAGGCCAGCCGACCACCGCAGGCCAGCCGACCACCGCAGGCCAGCCGACCACCACGACCTGTCCCTGCAACGCCGCAGTCGCAGCCTCCCTTGATAAGGAATCCGTAGCAGCGGCGAGCGCGTCAGGCCAGGATTGCCTGCAGGTCCCCTTCCGCCGTGCCGATCGGCTTGAGATCGAACTTCTCCACCAGGAACTTCAGGATGTTCGGTGAGATGAAAGCCGGCAGGCTTGGCCCGATGCGAATCCCTTTGATCCCGAGAGAGAGCAGGGAGAGGAGAATGACGACGGCCTTCTGCTCGTACCAGGAGAGAATCAGATTGAGCGGAAGATCATTCAACCCGCAGCCAAAGGCCTTGGCCAGCGCCTGGGCAATGACCACCGCGGAGTAAGCATCGTTGCACTGGCCCACGTCCAGAAGGCGCGGGATGCCGTTGATGCTTCCAAGCTCCAGGTGGTTGAGGCGGAACTTGCCACAAGCCAGCGTCAGGATGACCGTGTCCTTGGGCGCTTTCTCCGCAAGCTCTGTGTAGTAGTTGCGGCCCGGCTTTGCCCCGTCACACCCTCCGACAAGAAAGAACCTCCTGATGGCTCCGCTCTTTACAGCAGCAACCACCTTGTCCGCAACGGAGAGCACAGCGTTGTGTCCGAATCCCGTAGTCAGGGTAATTCCTTTTGTCTCGGAGAACCCGCCCAGGGCTTTCGCTCTTTCGATGATTGCCGAAAAGTCCCGGTTCTTCGCGTGGGCCACACCCGGGAAAGCCACGAGGCCGGTCGTGAAGACTCTGTCTTTATAGGATTCCCGCGGCTTTTGAATGCAGTTGGTCGTGAACAGGAATGCGGCGGGTTGGCCGTCGAACTCCTTTTGCTGGTTCTGCCAGGCGGTCCCGAAATGTCCCGCAAGGTGAGAGAACTTCCGCAGCCCGGGGTAGCCGTGGGCGGGAAGCATCTCCCCATGAGTATAGACATTCACGCCCGTGCCTTGCGTCTGCTCGAGCAGCGCCTCGATGTCGAGCAAGTCGTGCCCGCTCACCACGATGGCCGGCCCCTTGCGTGTGCCCGTGGACACAGCGGCCGGAGCGGGATGTCCGAAGTGCGAGGTGTGCGCTTCATCCAACAAGGCCATTGCTCGCACGTTCACCTCTCCGCACCGCATGCACAAACCGACAAGCTCTTCAATTCCCGGTTGGTTTTTTCCTTCCAAAGCAAGAGCCGCAAGAGCCTCGTGCATGAAAGCGAAAATGGAATCATCCGTTTTCCCCAGAATCAGGGCGTGATCGGCGTACGCTGCCATGCCTTTAAGGCCGTACACCAGAAGCTGGCGGAGGGATCGGATGTCCTCATCCTGGCTGTCAGCAAGAACTCCCCGTGCGCTCCCTTCCTTCACCATTTCCGCGCTATCGATGGGAGGCGTGTACTGTGCGGCTTGCGGGAATGAGTCAAGCGCGCGCGCGTGCCTGCACACCTCGGACAGCTCGCCTCGAATCTGCTTGCCCTGGCTAATGACTTCAACAAGCCTCTCTGGATCGAAGTTGACGTTGGTTACGGTGGTGAAAAGCGCCTCAACCGTGTAGCGGCAGACTTCGGCATGAAAAGCCTCCCGGGGAGAGGCACCAACTCCATAGACCTGGTGAGCCAGCCAGCCAATTCCCTTGAGTTGGTACACGATCAGATCCTGAAGGGCGGCAACGTCAGGCTTCTTGCCGCACACGCCGCTCACTTCACACCCGGCGCCGCCGGAAGTCTGTTCACACTGGTAGCAAAACATCGCGATCCTCCAAAAAACAAGAGTTTCCCGACCTGGGATTGCAGGATAGCAGAATACCTGCCGCTGGCTCTTTGATCTGGATCAAAGTCTCGTGCGTCCAGCCCGACTCGAACAGTCGACCCACGGCTTGGAAGGAGGACACATGCTGCCCTCAAACAGGTCATGAAGGGTCAGTCTGTTTTGCTTTTCTCAGGGCATCCACAAGGAGATCCTTCGGCGGCACTCCTGTGACGCCGTAGGGAGTCCGATAGACGCGGCAGGAAAAGGATGCCGTCTCCTTCCGCCTGCTTGTTTCGATGTCATGGCCGTCGACCTGGACCGTTGGGGACCCGAGAAAGCCGTAGCGGTGAGCTTCATCCTCGTTGCGCACCTGGATGTTTTCGATGTCCGCCTGCAGGCGCAGCTCTCTTACGGTTTTTTCGACAAGGCTCCTGGTTGCGTTACAATTGGGGCATCCCTCGAATGTCATGATGCGAATGGTCATGGATCAAAGCTACTCCAGAAATTCGCGGCCGAACACCCACACCTTGCCCCGATTCCGCTTTCAAGACAGGACTACGGCGAATCCCGCCAGGATTACAAGCGATCCACAGACAATGCGAACGATCTTTGTGCCCGATGATCGTTCGTTCCAGTCCAGCCAGCGCTGAACAAGGTTCGTAAAGGTCCCCGCTGCAACGATCACCGCCGTGTGGCCAAGCGCGTAGAAGCCAACGAGCCCGGCCGCAACGAGCGGATGAGTGGAGGCGTTCTGGAAAGCTACCGCGAGCAGCGGCATCATGAACCCGAATGAGCAGGGACCAAGGGCAAGACCAAAGAGGAGACCCAGCGAAAGAGCCCCTGCCACGCCACGCCCTTGCAGCCGAACGTTGTTCTTCAAGCTCAAATCCGGCAACCGGATGACTCCCATGAGCCACAAACCGACCACCGCGAATATAAGGGCCACCGCGTACTTCAGCCCCCCGAGATCGCCGAGCATCCTTCCGAAAGCGGCGGTGACGCTTCCGACCGCCGCGATGGCGACCAGGATGCCCAGGGCGAAGGCCAGGGAAAGCAGAAGTGCTGCCTTCTGCGAGGTTCTTCCCCTCCCGTTCACGTACCCGATGGCAAGCGGAACGCTTGCGACGTGGCAGGGAGACAAGACCACCGAACAGACGCCCCAGAGAAACGCCGCACCTAGTGCGATGCCGATCGAGGCCTCGAACCAGCCGGTTACCGCGGTGAAAACAGACGCGATCAAGGTCATTTCACCCCTTTTGCCTTGAGAACCGTGACCAACTGCTTCTTTGGGAAGAACCCTTCATGTCGGAAGTACTCAACGCCCTTCGCGTCGAGGAACACCTGCGTAGGGATTACGCGAACGCCAAATTGCTTGACGTACGGTTTGCCTTCCTCAGTCCAGACATCATGAAACACGACCTTTACCTGGCCCTGGTACTCGTTTTCAATGTCGCGCATTATCGGCTGCATCATTCTACACGGGATGCAGTTGACCGATCCAAGCTCGACAAAAGTGACGAGCGTGCTTCCCGTGGATTCCGCTCCCTCCGCTTTAGAACCTTCGCTTTTCGTACATCCGGCCAGGACAAGCCCGAGTGACATAGCAATTGCCGCTCCGCGCAGTATTCTTTTCACGATCCTTCCTCCAAAACTCGCTCAGGGGCAAAGAACGAATCCCTGAGCCCATAGGCAACCTCCGCAGACGGGTGGATCATTTTGGAAACAGTCTTCCTGGTTGCCGTCAAGGAGATCGCAGCTATTGCACCGTGTGCATGGAGGATATTCGAACTTCTGAAGCCGGGAACGAAAAGCGAGGTAGGAAGGCTCTTCCCAGATATCCCGAAGGCTGCGCTCCCTTATTGAGGCAAGTCCAAATTCCTTGATATGACGCTTCCGATCGCCAAGAAACGCATCATGCGAATGAAGGAGGGGGAGACATGGGCTTACCTGGCCATCCCATCGGACGCTCACGCTCCCTTTCTCGACAAAGGGACAGGTATCTTCGGACCTCGTGAAAGCCCGGCCATTCGCAAAATGCAACCCGCAGTCTGACAGAAGCCTGGCAATATCGTGGTCCCATTCTCCGCCGCTGTCCATACGGGGCAGATCCATGAGGGAAAAAGCGCCCGTCGTCTGGCCAAGGATCTTTTCAAAGAGAACTTCAGAGCGAAGCTCTTCGGTGTGGGGCTGGACGTTGCTTGCGGAAAACTTCGAAGCGCCCAGGCGCAGCCCCAGACTGATCACATCGGCAAGCTCCGACAGATTCCTTTTCATAACGACGAAGGCTATCCCCAACGCCGGCTTTTGAGTGTCCCTTTCATATTTGACGGATTTCAAGCGACGAAGGCTCTCAATAATTCCGGGCAGGGCGGGAGTCTGCCGGACCTCGCTATAGCATTCAGGGGTCGCGCCATCCAATGAAACCCAGATAGCGTCAAGCCCGAGCGCGACAAACCGTTGAATTGTATCTTCATCCAGGGCCCAGCCATTGGTGATGAGCTCCACTTCGACTCCCAGGGATTTGATCCTTTGGATCATCTCCAAGATATCTGGATGTACGAGAGGCTCCCCATATCCCCCGAAAAATACGGAAGGCACCGGACTGAAGTCCTTCAGACCATCCATGATTCGTTCGAAAACCCCCATGTCCATCCTTCCCAACTTCTCGTTCCAAGAATGGCGCATGCAAGTTTTGCAGACAAAAGGGCAATCGTTCGTCGGCTCGATGTACACCCTGTTCAAGCTGGTGATCGGCCTGTGGAGGAGCAAGTGCCGATCAAGTTCTTCAACACAAAGAGGCGCTCCCGGCAATAGCCCAAATCGTTTTGCCAGGCCAGCGGGAAGAGTAATGCTTCCGTCGATGCCCACGGAGAGAAATGTCTTTTTCCTTACCGGCACCCTCGGATCAAAGAGACTCTCGACGTCATCCCTTTGTTGCATCCCTGATCCCCTGTTGCGCAGGTTTTCGCAATCGGGAAAACGCCCCCTTCCCTCGGGACTCCGGCATGGCCTTACGGCTCAGATAGTCAAGGTGGCTCGTTATCGGACCGAGCAGGCGCGACGGAAAACCGATAAGAGCTTCCCCTGCATGAACGTCGGTGGCGTCCCGGCAGCCGTAGCAGCCGAAGCTCATGTTCAGCCGATCCTGGAGGAAGGGAATGACGGTTGCATCAACGCATGCGGCTTGGAGCACGGCCGTGTCACTGCTGACCCTTTCGCCGCCGGCCACGTGAAGACCGGCAAGCGCGATCCACATGAGGCGCTCGACTTCATCCTCCACAACTATGACGTCAGGTACCCGTTCGGCGAGGGCCGCCGGAAACAAATGCAGCATCTTCACCCTGCCTACCTCCAGGTGAGGCATGCGTTCGAACATCACTCTCCCGACATCCGGGTTCGAGACGATGCCGAAGCTGACCAGTCCCTTTCCGTTGCGAAGCCCGTCCGGCAGTCCCTTGAAACCGAAAGCGCGGGCGGCCGCGGGGCAGGCGATCCCCTCGGACCCCAGGCTTACGGCCTCACCGCGGCGGGCTCTCATGAGAGCCTGGCAATAGCGATGACCCGTTACAATGACCGAGTTCGTCACCGGTCGCGCGCCTTCATCAAATATCACGCCCACCGGGTCCGATCTCAGCCCGAGCAGGGTTTTCAGCTCCCTCGCGTGCGCGTTGCATTCCTTCACGTCCATGTGAGGACTCCTACCCTGCCGCGATCTTCATCAGGCACTCTGTACTTTGTCCGCGCAAGGCATGCACACAATCTTGCCATGCTTGACGCGGGCGTAGCGTTCCACCGCCATCTCTCCGCACTCAGCGCAGATGATGGTATCAAAAGCATGCGGCAGCATCTGGGGCAGCGTCACCTGCTTGACCGGCTCCACGGTGAACAGGGTCTCCACGGGGTCGCTCAGCACCGTGTCTATCATCGGTTCTGCCAGGCCAGGGTCGATCTGGGACGCCGGCGTTCCCTTCTTGCGAAGCTGGAGAAATTGGGACTCCTGGTTTCTGCGCATTGTCTTTATCGTCGGGACAACGCGCACGCTGCGGGATGTCTTGTTGTCGATCAACGTCAGGGCGAACTTGCCGTACCCAAGGCTCCTTATGTTCCCCTTGCCAAAGGTGCAACCTGTCGCAACCTGTACGCCGTCCGCAAAGCAGGTGGAGCAGTGGTTGCGATCCATTTCCACGAGCGCGCTCAGTTGACCGTCGGGGGCATGTTGCACTCCCAGTGCCTCCATTGCCGCCAGACCCGCACGAAGGCCAAGAGGCATGGCCGGGCATTTGTGCCCGTGAAGCGCCAATCCAACCTTGTATAATTCGCTGTTCCTGTCCATGTCTTTCCTCCTTTTCCGTGCTTCAATAACCCGAACAGGGGATGCACACCGGTTTCCCGTCCTTGGTGCGCACGTATCGCTCGAAGACGTATTCGCCGCAAACGCTGCACTTGGCCTTGTTGAAAGAGCCTTTGGGCGGGGTGTAGCGGAAATCCGGCTTGGCCTCCACCTTGAAGATTGCTTCATCCGGCTGGTCGTAGACCCACTGGATGACCTCTCGACGCACCGCCAGAGGTATCTGGGACGGTTCGACGCCTTTCTTGCGATAGTCGAAGAACTCGAACTTGCCCATTGCGTCGGTGAACTCTGGCAGCAGCGCGTAGCGTACCGCACCCTTTTTGGGGTGATAGAAGGTTGCCGCCAGCTTTCCGTAGAACGTCTTGGCGATCATCACCTTGCCGTAGGTGGCTCCAGTTGCCACCTGCATTCCATCCATCATGCAGGTCTGCGGGTGGCCTTCACCCAGCTCGGGGAAAACGAAAAACCCGTGGTCGGCTTCCTTTTCCACGCCCAGGTATTCCATGGCCAGCCTGCCCATGCGGTATCCGATGGGCATGAAGGGGCACTCGTGGGCATGAAACTCGAAAGCCCATTCGGGGGGAACAAAACGCGTTGCCATAATGGCCTCCTTGTCCTGCTATTTGACCAGGTCCCAGATCATTTTGGCTGCTATCAACCACAGAAGGATTCCGATCATCCTTTTGAGCTGGTTGCTGGATATCCTTGTTTTCATCAACTGAGAGCCGACCACTGAACCTGCCGCGGCCATCACAGCCATGATGCCTATGAACAGGGGATCGAGCCCGCCCAAGGTCGCGTGGCCCAGGAATCCGGAGAGGGAAGAGAACACCACCACGAGCGCTGTGGTTCCCGCGGCCACCTTGGGGTCCAGTCCCAGCCAGTTGAGAACCGGCACGATGAAGTTGCCGCCCCCCACGCCCAGGAGCCCACCCAGGAATCCGGCCACCCCGCCGACGCCGACACCCGCGCCCGCCTCAACAGCGCGGCCCATTTCCTTTTCCCGTTTGCGTGCCTTGAAGAAGAGCATCATGATTCCCGCGAAAACCAGGAAGCCCGCAAACATCCACAGCAGCACGCTCTTGTTCACGCGCGGCGTGAGGAGCGCGCCGAGCGGAGAAAGAATCACCGCTGTCACAAGCACGGGCAGCCCCACACGCCAGTTGATGAGCTTTGCCCGCCAGTAGGTGATTGCCGCGAACAGGAGGCTCACCACGTTCAGGAGCAGCGCCGTCGGAGTAGCTTCGGCGAGCGGCACGCCCAGGTAGTAGAAAAGGGGCACGAAGAGGAATGCAGCGCCCAGGCCGGCCATCGCAAGAAGGCCGGAGAAAACGAACACCAGTGCTGCGCTCACCGTAGAGACGATCATGGACATGGCGCTATCCTCACATGACCACGTTGAACAGGTAGCCGGTGATGATGATCGCCAGTGCGACCACACCCATGAAGATGCCGAGCAGCTGAGGCTTGAGCACGCGCCGGAGGATTATCGCTTCCGGCAAGCTCAGTCCTACGACCGCCATCATGAAAGCAAGCACGGTCCCGAGCGAGGCTCCCTTCTCGATCAGGGCGCTCACGATCGGGATGATGCCCGCTGCGTTTGAGTAGAGGGGCACACCGATGAGCACGGCGGCAGGCACAGACCACCATGCCTGCTTGCCCATGATCGAAGCAAGGGCGCTCTGCGGCACGTAGCCGTGTATTCCTGCGCCCACCGCTATTCCCACCAGGATGTAGGGCCAGACTTTCCCCACGATCTCCCGCACGCTTGCCCACGCGCTCCTGATACGATCCGGCCAGAGTTGCTTTTCTTCCACAGAATTGGCCTGGCCGACCTGCAGCTTCCAGACGAAGTCTTCGACAAAGCGCTCCAGGCGCAGCCGTCCGATGATCACCCCCGCGATGATGGCAATCAGGAGTCCGGAGGCGATATAGAGCGCAGCCACTTTCCATCCGAAAAGACCGAAGAGCAGCACGACCGCGACCTCGTTGATCGTGGGGGCGGCAATGAGAAAGGAGAAGGTCACGCCCAGCGGAATGCCGCTTTCCACGAATCCGATGAAAAGCGGAACAGCGGAGCACGAACAGAAGGGGGTTACGATCCCGAGCATTGCCGCGAGGACGTTCCCGACCCCCTGTCGCTTCCCTCCCAGCATGGCCCGGGTGCGCTCAGGGCTGAAGAATGTCCGCACGATGCTGATCAGAAAGATCATGCCGGAAAGCAGAAGCAGGATCTTGGGAACGTCGTAGAGAAAGAACGCCACGGATTCCCCGAGGCGGGAGCCATGCGTCAGTCGAAAAGCATCGAAGGTAATCCACTGGGTGACGGGCGGCAGCAGGATGTATGCCGCGACCCACAGAGCCGCCGCGGCACCGACGACAACGTACGTGAAGACAGGCGATCGTCTCATCTGGGAAAGCCTGATATGCAAAATGTTCTCCATTGACGCGTCCCTTCCCGGCTCAACTCTGACGCGAAAATCGCGATGTCATTGTTGTTGTACCTTCGCTTGTTCAAGCCAATTCACAATCTCTGTCTCCTGCGGGATCCTCCCCGCCGAAACCAGTTTTTCATTGATGACAAGCCCGGGAGTCGAGAGAATGGGATAGCGCATGATCTGCGAAATATCGGTGACCTTTTCGACGTTGGCCTCAATCCCTTTGGTCTCAACCACCTTGCGCACTATCCTTTCAAGGTGAGTACAATTGGCGCAGCCGGATCCTAAAACCTTTATCGTGAGCATTCGCGCTTCCTCCTGTCAGAGTTCCTGTTAAGATATCGCCTCAGCCCATGCGCCGCGGCAGATCGATCTTCTGAACTTTCGTCGAGCGTTCGAGATTGCACTTGGGGCAGGCGCAGCCTCGCGGACGGGGATCAGCCAGCAACCCCACGGTCTCTTTACCGCCAGTGGCTATTTCTGCCGCCGCATCGATGATCCCGAACACTGCGGGAGCGATGGCCTGATAGTAAATGTTCCAGCCGTCACGCCTGACGCTTACCACCCCAGCCTCCCGAAGAACCGTCAGGTGCTGCGAGATATAAGCCTGCCTGAGCCCCAGGGCCGCTTCCATGTGGCAGACGCACTCCTCGCCGTTTCTGAGAATGGCGAGGATCCGAAGCCTCACGGGGTGCATAAGCGCCTTGAAAAAATCAGCCGTTCTTTCGTCTGTGTTCATTTCTAACCACTAATTATATTCAATAAAGCGAATATATTATCTCCTCGCCGATTTGTCAAGCAGGAAGACTTGAAAATTGACGATCTTCTTGGGTTCGCTCAGACCGCGAAAATAACGAAGCGGACACCCACGATGATCAGGATCGGGGCAATTGTCAGATTGACGACTCTGTTGAGTTTTTCGGACCACAGCCTGTTCATAAGGAGGGCGACAAGCGTGACCAGGGCGAACTCGTAGATCCCGAGAACAATATCCGCGAGTGAGACTGCGGAAACGAGGCCGAACTGGGTCGCAAGCGCTGACCAGGCTGCCGCCACGACCCCCAGCGACGCATAGGCATAGGCTGTCTGAGGGTGGTGCCCCATCGCGTTGTTGTAGGCGGGAACGGCAAATGGCTTGCCACCGGCGGAGAGGAATCCGGTTAGCAACCCACTCCCAAGCGCCACAGGTGCCAGCCAGGCGGGATGTGCCTTTGCCTCACGCTCAGAAAGGGGCTTGATGAGAAGTATCCTGAGGCCGACGAGCACGGCATAGACCCCCAAAGCCCCCAGGAGAACTTTGGGAGGCGTCACGGCTCCGATGATTCTTCCGGCTATGCCTCCTGCGACGGCGGCAGCGACAATGAGAAACGCGACCGTTTGCACGGATGTGCCATAGCTGAGAGCTTTTCGCTGGCGGAGGAGCATGAGAAAGGCCGAGAGGCTGACGACGACAAGGTTGACAAGGATAGCCTCGTCGATGGCAAGGCCGACAATTCCAACCAGCATGATGAGGAGAAAGAACCGGTCAACCCAGGTTCTCATGGAGGCTGTCACGAAGCCAACGACGAGCGCGGCCACGAGCCCCTTGAGCATGACAATACCGCTTATCATTGTACTGGATCTCCTTCCGAGACGCGGGTCACCGGTCCCAATCTGTCCCGCGCATGTTCATTTCCGACCCCATCCCGCATATTCATTCCGTCCAGAGAAATCCTGCCGATGGCCGTTGCGCTTACCTTGATTTCTAGAAGGATTTCCGATTTGTCTCTTGCGTGAGCGGTACTCATGTTCACGCGTGACGTCATGGTAATATCTCCAGAAGCCCCGCGCCTCATGGCTTCATCTCTGGCCGCTGCTCTTGCCTCTTGTAATCCAATTTCAATTGCCTCTTCCTTTTCGGGAACAAGGCTATTGTGAGATTGTCCAAAGACTATATAGCCGTTGATTCCTTCAATTGAATATTGAGGTTTGATCACTATCTCGTACGTAGCCGAGATATTTCCCAGTATGGCCCCAAGCGCGTTGGCAACACTGGCATTTTCAGGAATTATACACGTTGTATTCAAGGCCCTTGCGACATCGGGCAGGAAAATGTGAATTGGCGCTCCGATTCCGACGAGAACCGCGGGAGTATGGAAGGCTGAAATGCAGGAAATTCTGTTGCGTTCCATTCTTCGCCATTTCCCAGCTTTCCGAGATGAGGGATTGAAGCCCGCTGCCGAGACCGTTTTTTCTGAAATCAGGATATTGATCCTCGAGGAGAACTCGCACGATGTTGATATAGAGTTTCTTCTTCATCATATCATACACCATGTCGGAAAGAGCTTCTGGAGACACATCGATACATGATGCGACAAACTCCGCGCCCAGTTCCGCCGCCCTGGTATTGAACCTGCCAAAATCGCCCCTGATATGCATGATGTCGGTGGGAGTAAGTCCGCATCGAATCACAACGCCCTCTTCTTCCAAACGACGCATTTCCAGATTGTAGACGTCGGTGCCAATTGCTTCTGCCGCCTCGGCAAGAATGAGCGGCCCGCTTTGAAGAGCCTTACAGAAAGCAATTTCTCTTGTGCTGTAATTGGAATTGCGTGATATATCCTTAACAAGACAAAAGAACTCATGCAATGGCATTGGATGCTTCCTTTTGGTGCTGACAAGTCTCCTGAGCTTCTCAGTAACTAAAGGCCATCTGTCGGCAGCGACTGACAACGGTATGAGACGATTCGGCTCGATGGTCATTCGACCGTTGTCATCAAATCTGACCGCACTGTCGCCGCCCAATCCAAAGGTGTCGACAAAGAGCCCTTTGACATACGTACGCCATTTTCCCACGTGAATGCCGTCTCGCTGCCTTCTTTGGCACTCCACCTTTTATGATTGCAACATCCGTCGTTGTCCCGCCCATATCGATTATCAAGCTGTCCTTTTCGCCCGCCAACGCAAGGCCGCCCATCACGCTGGCAGCCGGACCGCATAACAGCGTTTCTACCGGGCGATGAATGGCGAACTTTTCTGACATCAGGCTTCCGTCACTTCTGACAATGACGACCGGAGCAGTAATTGCTCTCTTTTCCAGCGCCAACTTCGTCGCGAGCAGGAAATCAGCAATCAGCGGGACGAGTCGCGCGTTCAGGAGTATGCTGGAGCCCCTTTTTACGGAATTGAGATCGGAGAACAGCTCGTGGCCGCAGATTACGGGTACACCATATTTCGCAATAATCAGGTCTCTAGCCTTTATTTCCAGGACAGCATTATTATCCATTGCGTCGATCTCGACGACACCGACAGCACAGGCGTCTTTCATCCAGTCGGTGCTGCTATTCAGGAAAGTGATCCAATCAGGTTCCTGGACAACTTCTCCCTTGGAATTGCTCTTTGCCGCCAGAAAGAAGATTTCTTCGCTGGCAGGCAAGCCATAGTCGCGGCCAACCCATTCGACTACCTTTTTATCGACGCCGATAAAGAGAAGCTTGGCCCGGCCGCCCTTGTTTTCAACGCATGCATTTGTTGCAAGTGTCGTCGAAAGAGCTATCATTTCGGCTTTCTTGAGAAAGTCGTACGGAAGCCCGTCAAGAGCGCTTCCTATGCCGATAGATAAGTTGTCTTTCGTTGTCAAAGCTTTTACCGAAGAGAGTATTTCTTTTGCGTCAAAATCATACATGACCGCGTCGGTAAAGGTTCCGCCCGTGTCAATCCCGATTCCTATTCTCATAAACAATCAGTCCGGATCATTTCGCATTCAATTGTGATGCGCCGTGGAGCTAACGTTGCTGGATATATTACCAAACAGCCATCAATTGTCAAGTATCAAGAGGACGATGTCGGTACGTCGTCGAAACCGGTGCTCCACCCCACGGTCCCCTTCCCGCGTTGACATGGTGCTTTATTGATGGTAATATTGCCAAAAAGGAGATGACATGGCCGAGCCTCACAACCACACCCGTTCTCAGGCGGGAGAAACGTCAGGTCTGCGGCTGTTCGCAACGCTGCTGCTCAACCTCGTGATCACTGCCGTCGAGCTTGTCGGAGGCATAGCTTCCGGCAGCCTTTCTCTTGTTTCCGATGCCTTCCATAATCTTGGCGATGCAGCCTCAGTGGCGATCAGCTACATCGCGATCCGCTTGAGGCTCCGCCAGAACTCGGCCCGCCATACCTTCGGAATGAAGAGAGCGGAGATCCTGGCCGCTTTCATCAATTCGGCGGCGCTGATTGCTGTGACCCTCTTCCTTTTCTACCAGGCGGCCCGCCGGCTCGCGCACCCGGAGGCTGTGCAAGGGGAAGTCATGACGATCGTGGCGCTGGTAGGCGATTGCGGCCAACCTCGCGGGAACCCTTCTTCTCAAGCGCGGCGCCAGAGAGAGCCTGAACATCAGGGCAACATATCTGCATATGTTCAGCGATGTCATCTCCTCAGCGGGTGTCGTCATTGGCGGCATCGCAATCGCATTGTGGAAGCTCTATTGGATTGATCCGATCATGACAATCGCAATCGGCCTGTACATCGGTAAAGAGGCAATCGGAACCCTTCTGGCGGCGGTCCATGTTCTCATGGAAGGGGCACCCTCCGGCGTATCGCTCGAATCGATTCGTGATGCCATATCGGATGTTCCGGGAGTGAAGAACGTCCACCATCTGCATATCTGGTCCGTGGGGGAGCACGATGTGCACGCGGAGGCTCACGTAGAAGTCGAGGACATGCTCATTAGCAGAAGCGGTGAGCTTCGCGCTCAGATACAACAGCTTCTCTCGGAACGCTTCGGTGTCGACCATGTCACGCTGCAGATCGAGTGCGGCGGGTGCGATGACGAGGGATTGGTCAAACAGCGCGCCATTCACTGAGCTGGCCGTGGGGGATGGCAAGCTCTCAACGAATCGCTGCTGCCGGATTACGCCCTCTGCCGGATTACGCCCTCTTGACGAAAATTGCGGGCGTCCATATACTTCAACACATGTTGAACTATTCTCCTCCCAAAGAGGATGTCAAGTTGCAGCCTGCCAACCTGCAGGAGCTCTCCCGCTGGCTCAAGGCGCTTGCGGAACCCTCACGGTTGCGGTTGCTTGATCTGATCATTCAGGGAGTCCAGTGCAACTGCGAGCTGGGCCCAGAACTAGGCATGGCGCCTAACCTGATTTCGCACCACCTGAGCGTCCTGCGGGAGATCGGATTGGTCAATGCCGAGCGGGACCGCGTCGATTCTCGCTGGGTCTACTATTCGGTCAATCGAGATGCCTTCAAGAAACTCAACGTCGCTTTCGGTGCGTTCTTCGACCCGGATCGTATCCAGCCACGGCGTCTTACGTGCGGGCCTCAGGCATCTCTTTGCCTTCCGGAAGCACTCAGCCGGAAATCGCAGGCGACCTCGAAGGAGAAGATATGAGTGAGCCCATTACCCTCTTGAATGTTGTTCCCGCCAAGCCCGTTCCCGCCGACGTAGAGTTCTTCGATCCGCCGATGTGTTGTCCTACGGGACTTTGCGGACCTACACTTGACCAGACCCTGCTGGACGTCAATGAGATGATCCTGACTCTCCAGCGCGACAACCTGCGCGTGGAACGCTACCAGATGAGCAGCAACCCCAAGGCCTTTCTTGGCAACGCCGAGGTGATGCGCCTGGTGCGCGCAAAGCAGATGGAATGCCTTCCGATCACCGTTGTGCGGGGCCAGGTTGTCAAAACGGGCGCTTACCCAAGTATTGACGAAGTCAAAGCATCACTGAATGGGGGCGCCAGATGACCCAGTCCATGTTCTTCTCCGGCAAAGGCGGGGTGGGCAAGACCAGTCTGGCGTGTACGCATGCCGTGCGCTATGCGGACGAGGGGAAGCGCACTCTCATCGTCACCACCGACCCGGCTTCGAATCTCTCCGACGTGTTCGAGCAGGAAATCGGACACCAGATCACGCCGATCGCGGGCGTGCCGGGCCTTGCCGCCATGGAAATCGACCCCGACAAGTCGACGCAGGAATACATTGACCGCGCCATGGCGCCCATCCGCGCCGCTTTCCCTCCCCAGATGGTGCAGGTGATGGAAGAACAGATGAGCGGTCCCTGCACGGCGGAGGTCGCCGCCTTCGACCGCTTCACCGACTTCCTGGATTCGCCCGCTCAGGACGGAAACGCTTACGACGTGGTGATTTTCGACACCGCCCCGACCGGCCACACCATCCGCTTGCTGGAACTGCCCGCCGAATGGACGCAATCCATTGACGCCGCCAGCGCGGGCAGCGGGCAGACCTGCATCGGTCCCGCCGCCGCCATTCAGGACGCCAAGCTCAAGTATGAACGAGCCCTTGCCGCCCTGCGCAACGCATCGTTCTCGACCTTTGTGTTCGTCTTGCACCCCGAAGCCATAGCCATCCGGGAGACACGGCGCGCCATCGGTGAGCTTAAAAAACTGGGAATCAACAATTTCCGCTTGATCGTCAACGGCATCATCCAGGCCGACGACGCCGAAGACCCTCTGTTCGCCGCCCGCGCCGAAATGCAGGCTGATTATCTCGTTCAGATCAAGCGCGAGTTCGCCATGCCTCAGAAGCGCATGATCCTGCTGCCAGGCGAAATCATGGGGGTGGAGGGGCTTCGGGAGGTGGGGAGAGTCTTCTTTGACGGCGAGAAGGCTCGGCTGGACTCTGACGCGGCAGATGAGAAAACCGTCGGGGAGGATTTTGCATCGAGCTTCGATGACATTCGCTCCCGCATCCAGCCCAACGGCCATCGCCGGACCCTGTTCTTTGCGGGCAAAGGCGGCGTGGGCAAAACCGTCGCCTCGTGCGTCACCGCCGTCTGGCTGGCGCAGCAGGGATACAAGACCCTGCTTTTGACCACGGATCCGGCAGCGCATCTGGGCGACGTGTTGGACACCCCTGTTGGAGATAAAATCGCGGCCGTCGCAGGGCAGCCTGACCTGTGGGCGGTCAAGATCGATCCGAAGACCGCGGCGGAGACCTACAAGGCGCGTATCCTCGAGGATGCCCGCAAGCGCGGTCGGCCCGAATCAGCCATCGCGGTGATGGAGGAGGAGCTCAACTCGCCCTGCACGGAGGAGATGGCCGCGTTCGACAAGTTCATCGAATATGCTTCCCAGCCAGACTGGCAGGCGGTGGTTTTCGACACCGCCCCGACGGGGCACACCCTTCGTCTGCTTGAGCTGCCCATCGACTGGAGCAAGCAGATCGATGTGAAAGTCTTTGCCTCCGTGGATGCTTCCGCCGCCGATGACGTTGCCAAGAAGCGGTTCGCCCAGGTGATCGACATGATGCGCGACCAGGAGCAGAGCACTTTCGCCTTTGTCATGTATCCGGAGGCAACACCCATTCTCGAAGCGTGGCGGGCGGCGCGGGAACTGGAAACTGTGGGGATTCGCCCAAGTCTTGTGGTGGCGAACTTCGTCATCCCACCCGAACGGGCATCCACACCATTTGTGCGGGCCCGACGGGCCATGCAGGAGAAATATCTTGCGGAAATAGGCGAACGCTTCGGTCTGCCCCTCGTGCAGATACCGCTTTTGCCCCGTGAAGTGAAGGGCGTGGCAATGCTCTCGCGGCTGGCCGCGCAACTTTACGGGGAGAAGGTGGCGACGTGAGAGGCTCCGTTCTCATCCAGATCATCGGGGCGCCTGTAGCCTGCAAGGAGGGCGTGAAGGAAAGCTGGCGCGAAGTGGCGCGTTGGGCACAGGGTCAGTTGAAAGCACGCTTCGAAGATGCGGTGCAGGTGAAGTACCATGACCTTTTCGACGCTGACTGCCCGCCCATGCCCGTCGATGCTGAGCTACCGCTGGTGTTGGCTGAGGGCGACGTGGTCAGCAGCGGCGGGAAGATTTCCGTGCCAGCCATACGGCGTGCGATTGAAGCCCTCTTGAGCGGGAATCGTACGTAAAGAAAGGAGTTTCGTAATATGGAAGAAACTGCCACTCTCGAGACGGTCAAGCGTGCCGCTCACGGCTTCGCTGCTTCTCTGGCTGAAACGCCGCAATTCAAGGCGTTCGAGCAGGCCGAGGAACAGTTCCGGCAGGATCGAACGGCGCAGGAGGCGATGCAGGCCTACCAGCAGAAAGAGCAGTCCCTGCGCGTGCTTCTCATGCTCAAGGAAGCGACCGCCGAACAGCGGGCGGATCTTGATGCGCTGCATCAGGCGTTTGTCACTCTTCCGTCTGTCGTGGAGTATTCCAAGGCGCAGTCGGAACTGGCAGGGCTGTGCCAAAGGTTGGGCGACATGGTGTCCGGGTCCATTGGGCTGGACTATGCCGCCTCATGCGGCGCAAGCTGCTGCGGGTAGGAGGCACAGAGATGCAGACTGAAATCCCTTCCGCCCTTCAGACGGCCGCTCAATCCTTGTGTGACAGCCTGCTGGCTTCCGGACCCTTCCTTCGGTACGAAAAGGCTCGTTCCCGCCTCGATGCGGATCCAGACGCCCGGGGTCTTTTGGATCGGCTCTCGGAAGCGCAGGCCAGGATGCGCCAGCGGCAGGCCAACGGAGACGTGACCCAGCCAGACATCGATACCTTGCGGGAGCTTCAGGGCAAGGCGCAGGATGACCCGGCTGTCATGGAATACGCCGGGTCCCAACAGGGAGCAATCTATTTCCTGCGGGAAATCAACACAGAAATCACGGAGCTCCTCGGGATCAACTTCGCATCCCTTGCCAAGCATTCCACCTGCTGAGGAGGGAGGTCACAATGCCTTTGTACGACTATCAATGCCAGCACTGTAAGAGCGTTTTCGAAGTGCGGGCAACCTTCCGAGAAAAGGAGCTGGGACTCGACCCTGAGTGCCCGCAATGCCACAGGAAGGGCACGCGTCAGCTCCTGAGCTCAGGTATATTGCTTTTACGCCGCAGCGACAGCGGTTCTACCTGCGGGCCAAAAGCGGGGCCGGGATGTTGCGGATAGGCAAAGCATGAGCTCTGGTCAGGAGCGAAAAGAAGTCCTGTCCGTGGAGAACCTGTGCGTCCAGGCCGGCGGCAAGACCCTGCTCCACCGGGTCACCCTGGATGTCTGGCGAGGATACGTTCATGCGATTGTGGGGCCGAACGGAGCGGGAAAGAGCACGTTGGCCCACGCCATCATGGGGTTGCCAGGCTACCATGTGACCTCAGGTGACATCCTCCTGGATGGAACGTCGATTCGCGATCTTCCCATCCAGGAGCGTGCTCGACGAGGCCTGACGCTGGCCTGGCAGGAGCCGGCCCGGTTCGAAGGGCTCGGGGTGGCGGAGTTTGTCCTCGCAGGAGCTCCCGAAAAGAGCGAAGGAACGATGCGGGAGTCTTTGGCCATGGTCGGGCTCGACCCCGATCTCTACGCCAGACGCGCGGTCGACCGCACTCTCTCCGGGGGCGAACGCAAGAGGATCGAGCTTGCCTCCATCCTTGCCATGAAGCCAAGGATCGTCATGATGGACGAACCCGATTCCGGCGTGGATATGGACGCCATGCACTTCATTCTGGAAGCCATCAAGAGGCTTCGGGAAGAAGGAACCACCGTCATCCTGATCACGCACAGCCTTTCTGTCCTCAGGCACGCGGACCACGCATTTCTGCTCTGCTCCGGCCGACTGATCGAAAAGGGAACGGCAGACAGGATCATCCCCTATTTCGAGGGCACGTGCCTGCCCTGCAAGCATGTGAATGTGCCGGACCAGAATGCCGTGGGAGCAGCCTCATGAACGCAGCCGGCAACGGCAGCGCGGCCGTCTTGGAATCCACGCGGCTTCTGCGGGAGCTTCTGGACTCGATCGGCCGACACTCCTTCGCGCCCGGCGTAGCACACGTGGAGATCCACGGCAATCGGGTGCTGCGCTCCGTCCTGGTTCCCGGGCTTCTCGTAGAATCTGAGGAACAGGCAGACGGGGTGAAAGTGAAAATCCGCGTCACGGCGGGGACCATCCTCGAGCAGCCGGTGCAGTTCTGTTTCGGCATGGTGCCGACGAAGGGGCTTCAACACATCACCCTCGAAACCCACATCGAGGAGAACGCGCGGGCCACGTTCGTAGCAAGCTGCACCTTTCCCAACGCCGTAGCGGTCCGCCACGTCATGGACGCAGGCGTCACAATCGAAAAGGGCGCTGAGCTCGTCTACTCGGAACGACATATGCATGGCCCAGCCGGAGGTGTTGTCGTGGTCCCCAAGACGCGGGTACGCCTGCGCGACGGGGCTCGCTTCAGCTCGGACTTCCAGCTCACATCGGGCCGGGCCGGAGAGGTGGATATCGATTACGGGGTGGATTGCGGTTTCCAGTCGGTAGCGGAAATGAAGGTGAGCGTGTTTGGCAGAGGAGAGGACCGCATCCGCGTCCACGAGGCGGCCATCCTGAATGGGGCGGAATCCCGCGCTGTTCTCACCTCGCATCTTGCCCTGATGGACGATGCGCAGGCCGAAATCGTCAACGAAATTGAAGCGAACGCCCCGGAATCTCGGGGCCACGTGGATTGCAAGGAAATCCTGCACGGAAAGGGAAAAGCCTCGGCCATTCCGATAGTCCGGGTCAATAATGCCCGCGCGCACGTCACTCACGAGGCGGCAATCGGCAGCGTGGACTCCCGGCAGCTTCAGACCCTTCTTGCGCGCGGTCTGGACGAGGAGGCGGCAACCGAAATGATCATCCAGGGGCTGCTCCGTTAGTTCGGCTCCCTCGGGAACGGCCCGTGGGTAGGCAACAACTTATTGACTCGACTCCGGATTGCGTCGTCTTTTTGTGCAGAATTCGCTACAGTTTGCAAGCGGATGCGCCTCAAGAACTGGTTTGCCAGAGTGCCTTTGTCTTCGATGTCCGCCGGAACTGCAAGGGCCGCAAACGAAGTCCTGGAGGGCCGCAGCCGCAGAGTCTTTTTTCGAAGAGTTCTCCCCTTTCTGGGCCCAGCATTCATTGCGAGTATAGCCTACATTGATCCAGGCAATTTCGCCACGAACATCCAATCCGGAGCGCAAGACGGCTACCTCCTTCTCTGGGTGGTACTTGGGAGCAATGTCATGGCCTCTTTCGTCCAGGCTCTCGCTGCGAAGCTGGGGATCGCGTCGCGGAAAAATCTCGCAGAGCACTGCGCTGATCAATTCCCGAGACCTATCTCATTTGGTCTTTGGATCGCGATGGAAGTGGGTGCCATGGCATCGGACCTCACAGGGTTCATTGGCGCAACAGTCGGCTTCAATCTTTTGTTCGGAATGCCTCTCTGGTCGGCAGGTCTTCTGACTGGAGTGGCCGCTTTCCTGATACTTGGTCTTGAACGTTTTGGATTTCGCTCGCTGGAAACGACGATAACCACCCTCGTCGGGATCATCTCAATATGCTATGTCATCGAGATCCTGTTTGTGAAGCCGCCTTGGCGTGCAGTTCTCACTCACGCGATCATTCCCCAACTTCAAAGCGGCCAAAGTATTGTGCTTGCTGCCGGGATTATTGGAGCTACGGTGACTCCTTATGCAATCATCCTCCATTCTGCGCTCACACAGGACCGCGTGGTTCCACGTGGGGATATCCAGAAGAAACGACTGTTTCGGTTCGAGATCGTAGATGTGAGTGTGGCTATGGGAGTAGCAAGCCTCGTGAATATGGCCATGCTTGTGATGGCTGCAAGTACCTTCTACCAGCATGGAATAGAAAACGTAGGAACACTGGAACAAGCCTACAAGACACTTCAGCCTCTCCTGGGTCAGGCAGCTACATGGGTTTTCGCGGTTTCTTTGTGCGCCTCCGGGTTATCCTCGGCCACGGTGGTGACCCAGGCAGGCCAGATCATACTCAAGGGGTTCCTGAATCGGCGGATACCCATATGGCTTCGGCGTCTGATCACAATGGTGCCTTCATTTGTGATCATCCTGACCAATCTTGATCCCACACGGAGTCTGGTTATCAGCCAGGTGGTGCTGAGCTTCTCTCTGCCTTTAGCACTCATTCCCCTTGTGATATTTACCGGCAGGAAGGACCTCATGGGGGCTCTGGTGAACAGAGCCGCAACAAGAATCCTGATAGTCCTGATCACTGCCATAATCATCGCGCTCAATGTGTATCTGCTCTATGGCATATTCGCAGGCAGTTGATGGGCACACGTGGAAAAGTAGCTCGATGCTGCATTCTTCGCGCCGCGACTCAGGATTGCATGCGGGGTTTCCTGCGGTATCTGCAAGAGTCTCTTGACATATCTTCCCTATTATGGCAATATTGCCATTAAGCCAAGAGTGACTGTTATAGGCATACAAGGAATATCGGGTCCACGTCGCAAGCCAACCCGACGGAATCGGGACGGAATTGGAAAGACCAAGGCCCTGATTTCCGCTGGGTGGCTTTCGCTTGGCGCGCTGGCAGTCCAATATCCGACGGGTATGCATGGATTCTTCAGAAGACCGCGCCATGCAGCGCAACTGTGGAGGATGTCATTATGAAACGGATAGCGGTATTGACGAGTGGTGGTGATGCGCCTGGCATGAACGCCGCGATACGTGCTGTTGTGCGCACAGGTCTGAACAGGGGCTGGGAAGTCATCGGGTTTGAGCAGGGATTCATAGGGCTGATCTCAGGGAACGCTGTCCCTCTCGGTCCACGCGAAGTAGGCGGGATAATCCAAAGAGGAGGAACCGTCCTGGGAAGTGCTCGCTGTCCAGACTTCAAGACGAGAGCCGCCCAACTGAAGGCGGTGAGCATTCTGCGCGAACATGACATCGAAGGGTTGGTGGTCATCGGTGGTAATGGATCTCAGACAGGATCCTATGCGTTGTCCCAAATGGACTTCCCGGTCGTGGGCGTCGCCTCTACGATTGACAACGATCTGTACGGTTCTGAGATGACAATCGGAGTGGACACTGCTCTCAATATAGCCTTGGAGGCTCTCGACCGATTGAAGAACACTGCATCGTCGCTCCAGCGGGCGTTCATTCTTGAGGTCATGGGCAGAGATTGCGGTTATCTGGCGTTGATGACTGCCATCGCGGGCGGCGCCGAGGCTGTCGTCATCCCTGAAGTGAAGACGGATCCCGAGATCCTTGCCGAACGGATCGAAGCAGCCTACAAAAAGGGAAAGCCCCATGCGATCATCGTGGTCGCGGAAGGATCTGAATATAACGCAGATAAACTCGCAGCCTATCTTACCGAACACCACGAGCGGCTTGGCTTTGACCTCCGGTCGACAAGATTGGGCCACGTTCAGCGGGGAGGCAACCCCGGGGCGTTTGATCGGATTCTTGCCAGCCGGCTCGGCGCTGCGGCAACCGATCAATTGGAACGAGACGAAGTGGGCGTTCTGGTTGGCCTGATCAAAGGCGAAATCAAACCCACGCCCCTTTCCGAAGTGGTCGCAAACAAGAAACCGCTCGATCTGCACTTGCTCGAGCTTGCGAGGAGCCTGGATTGATATTCCAGGCTCAGCCGGAAAGCGACTCCAACTCTGCAAACCAGGACATTGTGCTCTGCACAAGGGCTTCGTACGCTGCGGGCGTGATTGTCCCCGCGGCATACTTCGTGGTTGACAATCTTGCGGGAACAAACAGGAAGGCCATCGGCACTTTCACCAACACTTCCACTCCAAACGCTACCCGCGGGACTGCGCATCAAATATGCTTTCAGCGCAAAGTGGTAAGCCTCAAGGAATAGCCGGCGATGGTCACGATTCTTTCGATCGACGGGGGAGGCATTCGGGGGCTCCTTCCTGCCCGGGTCCTTCAGGAGATCCGTCACCGTCTGGACCTGGCAGGTGAAAGCCGGCCATTTTCAGAGCTCTTCGATCTCATCGCAGGAACCTCCAGCGGAGCGCTTGTCGCGCTTGCGATTGCACTGCGCAAAGAAGACGGAACGGAGCGCTACTCAGCTTCGGAAATCGTCGAATTGTATGCGCGCCGCGGTACTGAGATATTCCCACCGTCGTTTCGCAGCGCGATCCACGCCGTCATGCAGGCATTTCGTCACAAATACTCGCCTGGACCGTTTGAGCGGTTCCTTCGGGAGATCTTCGGAGATGCTTCACTGAAGAGCGCGGCGACGAACCTGCTCATAACCAGTTTCGACACGGAAGCGATGCAGCCGCACTGCATGAAGCGTCGTCCCGCGCGTGGCGAATGGCTGACAGATCCAGACTTCTATATGCGTGACGTTGCGCGTGCGTCCGCGGCCGCCCCGACGTACTTTCCTCCCGCACGGATCAGTCCTGTTGGCGCGCCGCACATCAGATTCTCACTGATCGACGGAGCGGTATTCGCGAACAATCCGTCTGGCCTTGCGTACGTGGAGTCGACGAAGATATTCCCTACGGAATCCGAGTTTCTCATCCTTTCCATTGGCACCGGAGATCACCAACATGGGTACCGCTATCGGGACATATATTCATGGGGCTACATGGAGTGGGTGAATCCGGCGAAAGGGTTTCCGATCGGTGCAATCATGTCGGCGGGCCAAAGCGAAGCGGTCAGCCATCAGCTCAGTCGCATGAGCGGAGTCCGTTATATCCGCATCAACGCAGCTCTCGGCGGCTGCTCGCTGGCGATAGATGACGCCGGAAGGAAAAATCTTAGCTGTCTTACGGCGCTTGCAGATCACATGATCGCACTGAACGACGCGGCCATCGACGAGGTGTGCAGGAAGCTCAGCGCAAGAATAACTCCTGCGTTGACGGTCAGTTGATATATAATCACCTTCCGCTTCGACATGCGGCTTTGGAAATCCGCTACGAACAACGGCTCGCGAAGCTACCATTATGGTGTCAACTTGAGCCCAGACTTGATGCTGCATTCTTTACGCCACGACTCAGGACAGCGTGATGGGGGTTCTGCGATCTTTACAAGAGCCTCTTGACGAAATATCTTTATCATGGCAATATTGCCACTAAGCCAGAAAGATAGAGATGGCAGCCATGGGTACACAGCATTATCAGGTACACCTCGCACGGCAGCCGGACGGAATCCGGACGGCCGCTACGGTGCGGGACTTCTCCATGGTGCTTGGCGCGCACAGGGGGGACGCTTCCGCTGGCTTCAACGCCGTCGAGACCCTTCTTTCCGCGGTTGGCGCCTGCCTGACCAGCAGCCTCAGCATGGTGGCGGAGCTGAGCCGCGTGCGTCTGTCCGACGTGGAGGTGGACGTCTTTGGTGTGCGTCAGGACAAGCCTCCGACTCTCACCGAGATTCGCTTTGAGATGCGGATCCGGACCGACGTCGACGAGGAAAAGCTTCGCAGGCTGCTCGGCCTTGCCGAGCGAAACAGCACGGTCGTTTCGACCCTGCGGCTGGCGATTCCTGTATCGGGACAGATCAGCAAGATTTGAACGTCCTTTCAATCATCAAAGTAAGGAACGGAAACCACTCGAACGGAGGTAACCGCGATGGCGGAAAAGCAATGGCATGGGGTCGGAAGGTCAAACTTTGTCTGGCATCCGACGATCGACGAATCGAAATGCACAAACTGTGGGTTGTGTCTTTTGAGTTGCGGCAGCGGCGTATTCGCCTGGTCAAAGTCTCAAGACCGCTACCTGGTGGCAAATCCCGGCAATTGTGCCGTCGGATGCACGACATGCGGGAGGGTGTGCCCCGAGACAGCGATAACTTTTCCCGAAGCACCCGAGAAATTCGTGAAGAAAGCAATGTCGAAGTTCAAGGTCTTGCCAACGGTAAAGAAAGAGCTTCAGGCACGGCTGGAGAAGTTTCCTGATCATGTTGTCAAAAGCGGCGCCACATAAAGGAGGGTAGGGAAATGGCTGATGATTTTTTTTCGAAATGGCATGGAATCGACCGCGCAAAGATCAGTTGGGGTCCGGTGATCAACAGTGACAAGTGCACCGGTTGTGGCTTTTGCGTCGTCACCTGCGGGGAGAAGCGAAACGTTTTTGGGTACGATCCTGAAAAGAAGAAGGCAGTGGTGCTTTTTCAGGATCACTGCATGGTGGGATGCAACAACTGCCAGGTGGGTTGCCTCTGGAATGCGATTTCATTTCCTCACGATGACCAGTACGTGCGGGAGTTGGCCAGAAGCATTCCCAAGGAGCAGCTTCGCAAGGAGCTGGCCGCAAAGCTGGAAGCGAACCCTGACTTGGTCCGCGAATAAGGCATTGACAAGCGCGCGGTAAGGAACTGCACATGACTGCTGAATTAGACAAGCCTGAATCCCGTCCGCGCGTATCCCTGCGGGCCATTTTTTCCTCCTACTTCATCGTCGGCCTCACGGCCTTCGGCATGGCTATCTTGCAGAAACTCAAAGCGCTGGTGATGGATAATCACTGGCTGAGTGAAGAGGAGATGAACGAAGGGCTGGCAATGGTCCAACTGTATCCCGGCCCGTTGATGGTCGATTTCACCGCCTATGTGGGCTACAAACTGCGTGGCGTGATCGGCGCTGTTTTTGCGACAACTGGATTTGTCCTGCCTTCTTTTGTTTTGATGTCGGTCCTTTCTGCCTTCTACTTCGCCGCCGGCAATTTACTCTGGGCGCATCCTCTCTTTTCGGGGTTGGAAGCGCTGGTTGTGGGCATCCTCTTCAACGTCACGCTGGAGATGGGTGGGCGCAACATCCAGAACCGCACGCAGGCAGTCATCACGCTGCTGGCCTTTGTCTCTTTGCTGCTAAAGTTCAATGCGGTTTTGATCGTGTTGGTCGCGCTGGCGTTGGGCGCTCTGCTGATTCGCCCGGTGACAGGCAAAGGGAAAACTGCTGAAGCGCGCAAACCATTCTCCAAAATCGAACACGCATCAGCAAAGCGCTGGGCGGGTATAGCGACGGTGGCAGCGGTAATCATAGGTGTGGTCGCTTTTTCATGGAGCCTGAGGTCAGAAATGGGCAGGCTCTCCTTATCGTTGTTCAAGATCGGTTCGGTGGCATTCGGAAACGGTTCCGCCATCATCCCGCTTATCCAGGCAGAAACAGTGGACGTTCATCACTGGATGCCGCTCAACCAATTTGCGGATGGGATTGCCCTGGGGCAGATTACGCCTGGCCCGTTCTTGATTACCGCCACGTTCATCGGCTACAAGGTGGCCGGCTTTCTGGGCGGTCTGTTGGCAACCTTTGCCATGTTTTCGCCCTCCTTTGCCATGACGCTGTTGTTCACCGAGGTTTTTGCGCACATTCGAAATCTGAAAGCAGTGCGCGGCGCGCTGGCCGGGGTCATGGCGTCTTTCGTCGGTCTGCTGGCGGTGGTGCTGCTACAGCTTGGCGGTGCAGCTCTCACGGGACCAGCTTCGCTGGCTTTGGCGGGTGCTGCGTTTGCGGCAGTGCGCTGGTTTAAGATTGACATTCTGTGGGTCTTTCTTGGCGGGCTGGCCCTGTGGAGCGGCCTGCTGGCGTTGGGATTGGCATGAGGGTTTGTCTGTCTATGAATGTTCGCGATCTGGCCAGAAGCATTCCCAAGGAGCAGCTTCGCAAGGAGCTGGCCGCAAAGCTGGAAGCGGACCCTGACGTGGTCCGCGAATAAGGCGCGAGGAGCATCCACGAAAGGATTGGAGGTTGGATATGGCACTCAAGGTTATCATTGTAGGTGGCGTGGCCGGCGGCGCAACGGCAGCAGCTCGTCTGAGAAGAATCAACGAGGGGGCAGAGATCATCATTGTCGAAAAGGGGGACTACATCTCGTATGCAAACTGCGGCCTGCCCTATCACATAGGAGGTGTTATCCCGGAAACCAAAGATCTGCTGGTGCAGACCCCCGAAAGCATGTGGAAGCGGTTCCACATCAAGGTTCGGCTCCGGTCAGAAGTCCGCCGCATCATTCCTGAGCGGAAAGAGGTGGAAATCTTCGATCATGCGAAGGAGAGCAGGTACATCGAGCGCTATGACAAGCTTCTTTTATCGCCAGGTGCAGAACCTTTTCGGCCGAATCTTCCGGGCATCCATTCGGAAAGGATCTTCACCCTGCGTACGATCCCAGACACCCTGAAGATCAAGGAGCTCGTTGAAAAACAGAAGCCGCAACGTGCGGTCGTCATCGGGGCGGGGTTCATCGGTCTTGAAGTGGCGGAAAACCTTGCCGCAACGGGAACGCGGGTAACAATCGTCGAGCTCGCTGACCATGTCATCGCGCCGCTGGATTTTGACATGGCTGCCCTTGTCCATCAGCATCTCAAGACAAAAGGCGTGGAGTTCTACCTCAAGGAGGCCGTTGCCTCGTTCTCTGAGAAACGCGGTTTCCTGGAAATCCGGCTTACGGACGGAAAAATCCTTCGGGCAGATCTGGCCGTGCTCGGTGTCGGCGTGAAGCCTGACGTCCAACTGGCGCGTGAGGCGGGAGTCGTGCTCGGACCGAGGGGCGGGATCAAAGTTGATGAGCACTTGAGGACTTCCAATCCTGACATTTACGCCGTTGGGGATGCGATTGAGGTGGAAGACTTCACCTCCGGAGAAGCCGCGCTGATCCCTCTTGCCGGACCGGCCAACAAGCAGGGCCGCATCGCCGCGAACAATATCTGCGGCGTCACTGAATCCTACCAAGGCACGCAAGGCACCTCCATCGTGCAGGTCTTCGATATCACAGTGGCCACCACCGGCGCCAACGAAGGGGCGCTGAAGCGAATGGGAGTATCATACGAGAAGTCCTTTACCCACTCCCCGTCCCACGCAGGATACTATCCTGGTGGCACACTGATGGCCGTCAAACTGCTGTTTTCCCGGCCTGATGGAAGGGTGCTGGGAGCCCAGATCATCGGCTACGACGGCGTGGACAAACGGATCGATGTCATATCCACCGCCATGCGTTCGCGGTTGACGGTGTTTGATCTCGAGAGACTCGAGCTCGCCTACGCGCCCATGTACTCCTCTGCCAAGGATCCGGTCAACATTGCCGGCTATACGGCCGCCAATATCCTGAAAGGCGACTGCCCGGTCTTTCATTGGAACGAGATCCCGCAGATTGACAGCGCCACCTCCGTGATTATCGATGTCCGCACGCAGGATGAGTTTCAGCAGGGCTCAATCCCCGGCGCGGTCAACATTCCGGTGGATTCCCTGCGCGACCGCCTTTCTGAATTGTCTCAGGAGAAGAACCTCTACGTCTACTGCCAGGTGGGTTTGCGCGGGTACATTGCGCTTCGCATTCTCAAGCAGCATGGGTTTGCCAGAGTCAGGAATCTGAGCGGTGGCTATAAGACATATCAATTGGCGATGCAGAAGCAGTCCAATGAGGACATCTATGAAAATGACATCATCTTGAGGGACGATTCAATCCAGGCAGCCTCATAAGAACCGCCTGTTCAGACCCTGACGGTCACCCCTCCCCAAGGGGATGCAAAGAGCCGGTCCCCTCGACCGGCTCTTTTAAGCTCAGGCCACTTGACAAATAATGAATTAGTGGTAATATTGCCATTAAGCCAACACTAGAAAGGAGGCAGCTTATGGCTGCAAACTGGCATCCGATCATCGACCCGGATCTTTGTTCCAACTGCAATACTTGCCTGGATTTCTGCACCCACGGGGTCTTCCAAGCCGGTGAGGACCATCCGGTGGTGGCACAGCCCGAGGCGTGCGTTGAGTTTTGCAGGGGATGCTCGAAGATCTGCCCAACTGAGGCAATCAGCTATTTTGGCGACACCGAAAAGGTGTCCCAGCCAAGCGCGAAAGGAGCGTAACATGGCAAATAAAGGGCTTCTGTTGTGCGTGTGTCAAGGCAACTGCCCATCGTTCCAGAAGATGAACATTTTCGACGTGGGCAATTCGATTCGGCGTGAGAAACTGGTGGACTACATCGCAATTCATCCCCAGTTGTGCGCCACCGATGGAGATCGCTTCCTCTCAACGCTGCTCAAGGGGAAATCCACAGATGAGCTGTACGTCGCCGCTTGTGATCCGACGATGCAGGTAAAGATGTTCCGTGACGCGCTGGAGTCCGCGGAATTCCGCAAGGAGAACATTCACGGGGTGGACATACGAAATATGGATACCTCTCAGGCGGCTGATGCCATTAAAAAGATGGTTGAGGCGCCCAAGATGGAAAGCGCGAAGGGAGAGTAGGGTCAACAGCGGCGCCGCGGTGTCGTCGGGAAACCGCGTGGTTCGTCGCGCCGCTTGTCAGCCAGGGTGAAAGGACGGGTGCGCGATATGAAGATTGCGGTCACGGCAAAAGGCTCGGGTCTGGGAGCGTGGCTGGACCCCATTTTCGAAGAAAGCCGCCAGCTTGTTCTGGTGAGCGAGGAGGGACGCTTCGAATCGTGGGGGCAGGACGGCGCTTCCTGGCCCGACCCCCTGGGCGCTGCACGAGTGGCGTGGCTGGTTCGCCAGGGAGCCGGAGCGCTTGTCACTGGAAAACTTTCGGGGGAAGCGCGAAATCGACTTGCTGTGGCGGGGATTATTCTCTTCACCGCGGAGAACGGGTCGGTTCTTGAGCTGGTCGAGGCGGCACGCGAGGGTCGGTTGACTCGCCTTGCGTAGCAGGTCTCATCGAGGGCCGGAAGAACAAAGACGAACGGAGGTATCATATGAACGGCGATGTGACGATGAGCGAGAGGCTCAATGAGGTTAATGTTCTGGTGGGGAAACTGAGAAAGGAGTTTCCAAGCGAGACGGGAGCCTTCCTGAACTTTCTGCAGAAGGCCACCGATGGAGAGGGGCTGGACGTGCGAACGAAAGAGCTGATCAACGTCGGTCTCTCTGTCGGGGCCCAGTGCGAATGGTGCATCGCGTTCCACGTCAGGAACGCGGTGGAAGCCGGGGCGACGCGGGCCCAGATAATTTCCGCCGGATTCATGGCGGTGGTGATGCACGGTGGTCCTGCCCTCATGTATCTGACTCCGCTCTTGAAAGCGGCAGACGAGTTCGCGAAAGCGTAGGCGGTCATGCGTTGCGGCTCGGCCGCAGCGCACATGTTCTTGTGGTGTGACGTGCGGCGGCGCCTTGACACGTGCTGCGGCGCCCATTGACCCCGAGAACAATTCATGATAATATTGCCAAGGAGCCAAGAATGACCGAAAACGAAAAGCTGCGAGCTAGATCGCGGGCAGAGGTATTGAAGGCGCTCGCCCACCCGAGCCGGCTGTTCATGGTAGAGAAGCTCGAGGAAAAACCCTATTGTGTCTGTGAACTCACGGAAATGGTGGGCGCCGATGGATCGACTGTCTCTAAACACCTGTCCATTCTCAAGGCTGCCGGGGTAATTGAAGAGGATCGCAAGGAAGGCACCTCGACGTACTACCGGCTTTCCTGCGATTGCTACAAAGCGGTGACAGAGGGCGTGGAGCGGGTCGTTCGCAACAAATTCGAGAAGCAGCGTCGGGCTTTGAATGGGATGGTCAGTGCTGTCCCGGCAGGGCGAAGACGCACCATCTGAGAGCACCGAGGAGCTGGCAGACCCTGCCCCGTTGTCCCGCGGGTTTCGCCAATTTGGCCCCCCCTCAGGATTCCGGCATGGCCTTGCGGCCCGAGGAGGGTGCTCAGCCCTCTCCCACACCTGTTGGCTATGGATTGCTCTGGCTGATCTAAAATGGGCTCGGCGAAATTCGTTGCGCTCTCACGATCGCCTCAATCATTCTCCGTCTTTTCAATTATGAAAGAGATAGACGCGGGGAGTGCGACGCCCCCCGCAACCTGAACTGTCTTGAAGATTCCGCTGGGCACCACGCAGCCAGCGCAGCAGCCTTTGAGGTGCGTGCGGACTGTCCGCAGGATCACACCGTCGAAACCATCGCCGATCTCCTGATATGCATCAACGGGCTCTTTCAGCGCAGCGGCAAGCATGCGAATCTTATCGCAGGTGCTCTCCATTTCAAGGGTCACGTTCTGCAGATTTTCCGAACGGGCTCTCACTGTGGTCGTGAAGCCGCAAATGCCGGCCTGGATCATGGTCTTGATCACTGTGCGTTCCATTCGCTCAACGAGAGTGGCATTAATATCTACCTCCTAGCAGCCGGCACTTTGGAAACGTTATCATGAACATGATCGCGAAGTACAGCGCAAGAGACTTCTTGACCCTGGAATTCGTTCCAGGGTTTATATTCCCATCATGGGTGATCCAATAAAAAGCGGTCCGTTGCGTTCGGGCGAGTTGGCCAGGCTGGCGGGGCTCAGCACGGACACCCTGCGCCATTACGAACGCAAGGGCCTGCTTACCTCACGGCGGGCTTCAAACGGCTACCGCGAATACCCGCCGGACGCGCTACCTCGGGTGATGCTCGTGCAGCATGCTCTTTCGGTCGGGTTCGCGCTGGACGAGCTGGCCAGGTTCCTCAAAGTTCGGGACCAAGGCGGCGCTCCCTGCAAGCAAGTGCGCGCGCTCGCGGCGAAAAAACTGGAAGAGCTGGAGAGTCGCATCCGCGCCCTTCGGAGTCTGCGCGACGACCTGCGCGCCATGCTTGAGGATTGGGATGCACGGCTGGCGGGCACGCACAACGGCGGGAGGGCATGGCTTCTGGAGACGCTGGTCAACAGCGGGCCATCCGTGGGAGTCAGGAGGCGGCGCCTTCCCCATGAAATGCCAAGCGGAGGGAAACAATGATTCAGAATCAAAATGCTGAAAAGGGACGCGGACGAGGCTATCTGGTCGGCGGCGTGGCTCTCGTGTACTTCATCGCTGCGCTGGAAATCGTCATCATGATCAGCCCGTTTGCGTTCTTCTTCTATTCCGTCTTCAATCCCATCCTTTTAGGGTTGAACAAATGGGGAGGGACTCGCTGGCTCACGGCGTTCTTCCTCCCTCACATGATCGTCCCGCCGACACCCCTTCTGGTCGGATTGCGGGTTCTGGGGTCCATTCTGTTCATCGTAGGGACCCTCATCTTTCTCATCTGCGCAGCGCAGGTATACTTGGGCAAGATGCTGAAATGGGGCGTAGCCAGCCGCGGATTCTATGCTCTCATGCGCCATCCTCAATACACGGGATTGGTCATGGCGGGAGCAGGACTTGCCATCCTGTGGCCTCGTTTCCTGACGCTGATATTTCTCGGGATAATGATGTTCCTTTACTACCTCCTGGCAAAGGACGAGGAGCAGCGCATGCTCCGACGCTACGGTGAGTCCTATCAGGAATACCGGGAGCGAACAGGCACGTTCTTCCCGCGCCTGAACCAACGGCGGGCGGCGGCGCGGCCGCTACGGCTGCTGAACGCTGTTGTTCTGCTTGTTGTGCTCGTCGGAGGAGTCGCGGCGGTCGGCTTTGGCTTGCGGGCGTACACGGTTGCCCATCTGCCCTTGGAAACAGTCGACGGAGTTGATGTGATCAGCATCCTTCCCGACGACGTGCCGATGGCCAACAGTCTTCTTCAGAGTGCTGAGAGCGATTCGCGTGTCGCTGAGCGTTTACGCACCATGCAGGCGAATCAGGGTGCGCGCACCCTGGCGTATGTCGTCCCGGTCAACTACGTGATGCAGGGGATGATTGCCAACACGGGACCTGACTGGATGCTCTTCCAGCGTCATCAAACCCTCCCCATGATCACTGACTACGTCATCAATCCCATGGGCCATCTGCAGGGGGGCGGCCACATGAGCCACATGGGTCCGATGACGCACGACAGCCCGGCAATGATGCGGCGGATCATTTTCATCGAGGTGCGGGGCAATCAGCAGATTCCGTCTGCCGCGGCAGATTTCGGAATCAACGACGTTCGCGTCCCGAGCTTTTTTGTCGACATTCACCTCCACTCGAATGAGGTTCTTCAGGTCGAGGATACGCCGGGAGGGACGGGATGGGGCGACGTGCCAACACCGATGTTCTAAAGGATAAAGCGACACCGCGCAGGCTGGACGCCCCGGAACCAACTGCTGCTCAATCTTTTTCTCGCCTTCCTGGCACCCGGGGCAACCGCGTTCGGAGGGCCCAGGGCGAGAAGGGTCGACTTCCCTGATCAATGATGGCAGTCCTTGCCGTGATCATGGGCATGGCCATGCTGGCCTTCGTGCCCGGCGCATGTCGTGCCTGAGTCAGCCAAGGCTCCCGCGCCAAGCCGTTCCACGGCCGCACGTGTGCCGCCGCTTGCGCCCCGGACCACCTGTATGCCGTGCGCCTGCATGACGCGGACAGCGCCCTCCCCCATGCCTCCTGCCACCATGTGGGTGACGCCCATCCGCGCAAGGATCCCTGCAATATCCGACTTGCAGCCGCATCCCTCGGGCGAATCAACACTCTCTTCGGAAGCAATGTGTCGACCTTCATCGAGGGCATACACCATGAAATGCTCACAGTGTCCGAAATGCTCATCCACTTGACCTTCCCGAGCGGGGACCGCGACCTTCATCAGTTTATCTCCTTCCTCATGTATGACCACTTCTCCGCCTTCGATGCGGAGGAGCTTCCCATTAATAATGGCGTCTGCCACCTTGCGCCGCGCCGATTCCACGATGCGTCCGAAGGTCTGGCGCGAAACGGCCATCCGCAGGGCCGCCGCCTCCTGATAGAGGCCTTCGAGGTCCGCGAGGCGGATGGATTCCGCCTCGTCCAGGCTGAGGACCACTTCCTCCAGAGCGCGCCCCGGCACGCCTGCCGGCTTGAAGGCGCGCGCGGGCACGCGGCAGCCGACCCGGCGTTCGTTCAGGGGACGCGGCGTGAAAGCACCTCATCTGGGTCAGTCATCAGCGTCATATTATGAGCATATGCCAATAATGTCAAGTCATCGCGAGGCATTGTGCGTCCTTTTTCAAGTCTTCCGGAACTTTCGGTGATGAACGGATTGTCGTCGTTGGGAATCACTCCGTAGGGCTCGCGGTTTTCTGGCCCCTTCTGCTATCGGCACGGCAAGCGGGTTCTCGACCCGAAAAGGATGGTTCGAGCGATCACCCGATATTCAACAAAGTCGCGAGATTCGGTAGGCTGCTTGAAAATGAATGACAACCGCAAGTCGGCCTACGCCTTTCTGGTGCTGCTCGGCGTGATCAGTCTGTTCTCCGACCTGAGCTACGAAGGCGCCCGAAGCATTCTCGGACCGTTTTTGCTGCTTCTCGGAGCCTCGGCCGCTACGGTCGGGTTTGTTTCGGGTCTCGGCGAGCTTATCGGATACGCGCTTCGCCTTGCCACGGGACTCATCAGCGACAAGACGCATCGATACTGGTTCATGACCATTCTCGGCTACAGCATCAACCTGTTCGCCGTTCCTGCTCTCGCTCTGGCTCCGAGATACGGCTGGGTCTTCGCGTGCGGCATCATCGTTGTAGAGCGTTTCGGCAAAGCCGTCAGGCATCCCGCCAAGAACACGCTCACGTCGTTTGCCGCAAACGAGGTCGGGGCGGGCAAGGGATTCGCCCTTCAACAGGTCATGGACCAATTCGGCGCGTTCATTGGGCCGATCATGCTCTTCGCCGTGCTCACGTTGAAAGGCACCACGGACAAGCTGTCGGCCTATTCCCTCGGCTTTCTCCTGCTTGGAATTCCTGGTTTGATTGTTATAGCACTCCTCGTCGCGGCGAAGATCCGCTATCCGCGTCCACACGAGCTTGAGACCTCATCGCCGCCACGGCCGAAGAACGGCATGAGTGGGGCGTACTGGCTCTACCTCGTCGGCATCGCCTTCCTGGCAGCGGGCTTCGCGGACTTCCCCCTCATGGCTTATCACGTGGCCAAACAGCGGATTCTCCCCGACAATCTCGTCCCCATCCTCTACTCGGTTGCTATGGGTGTCGATGCTCTTTCCGCGTTCGTCTTCGGCAGGATGTTCGACAGGAGAGGAATGGCAGCTATCATCGTGGCCTCGACCATCTCCGCATTCTTCGCCCCCCTTGTCTTTCTCTTCCGCGAGCCAGTCTTCGTTGTCGCGGGAGTGATGCTGTGGGGACTCGGTATGGGTGCGCAGGAGTCGGTCCTTAAATCGGCCGTGTCGACCATGGTGTCAAAGGAAAAGCGAGGCACGGCTTTCGGGGTCTTCTATTCTGGCTTCGGCGCCTTCTGGTTCCTTGGAAGCTGGGCGATGGGGTTGCTCTACGACACGTCCCGCCTTGGTCTCGTGATCTTTTCGCTCGCTGCCCAGCTCGCGTCTCTTCCCTTTTTCTTCGGGACGAGGAAAATGCTCGCGCGCGAGGCGACGGCTGGCTGAGCCACCCCGCCGCGTCCAGCCCGATTCGAGCGGGCGACCCACAGCTTGGAAGGGATTCTGAAAGTGGTCCTCCTATGAAGCGAGACGGCTCCAGAGCGGGCTATTCCAACAAGCTGATGCTCATGGCCTGCAATCGGCCCGGTTCCATCACTATTTCGATTTCCTGGACCAGGCCTGTCTTAACCTTATAGATGAAAACCGCCCGCACAACTTCGTCAAACCAGACCGCGCCGACTTCACCGGCCACCATCGCCAAGCGCGCTCCCCGGGCCCTTCCGCTAAAGGCCTTCGCAACGTGCTCTGGTCCTTTCACTTCAGGCTCAAACAAAGGTGCGCCTTTGGCCCGATTTGATGCAGCGATCTGAACGGCGATGGCATCGGCCTTCAGAACCACCTGAGGATCCAGCAATCTCAGCAACGCCGAAAAGTCACCCAGGCGCGAAGCGGCCAGGAATGCCTCGACGACCTGCCTGTTGTTGCGATTGTGGACCTGGCCGCTTTCCCTGGCGATCCTCACGCGCCTCCGTGCGCGGCTGGCCAGCTGGCGGGCGCTCTCTTCGCTGCGTTCCAAAATGCTCGCGATGTCGCCAAAGGGGAGGTCAAAAAGGTCATGAAGAACATAGGCTACCCGTTCGGCCGGGGCCAGGCGGTCCAACACCAAGATCATGGCCTGCTCCACCGACTCGGCGAGGAGAAGCTCGTGGTCCGGCTCCACGGAGTTCTCCAAAGCTGCCGGAACCAGAGCCTCCTCATCCAGTTGTTCTTCTTCCCCCCTGACTTTGCGACGCCTCAGCTGGTCCAGACTCACCCTTGCCACCACTGTAGTGAGCCAGGCTCCCAGGTTGTCGATGGAAGACGAGTCGGCCCTCGACAGCCTCAACCAGGCCTCCTGTACGGCGTCCTCTGCCTCGGCCGATGATCCTAGCATCCTCTGGGCCACGGACTTCAGCCTGGGCCTTTGCTCTTGAAAACGCTTCGCAAGCCATTCGTCGTCAAATCCTTGCACAACCCGCCTTCCCTTGGGCGCACCCCAGCGGCCTAGCGGCCTTGCCGCAACTGCAACCGATTGCCGTCCGGATCTAAAAACACCGCAACCCAGCCAAAAGGCATCTCAAGCACCTCCGTCTCAAAACTCACGCCGCGCGATTTCAGCTCTTCGAACGTCCTTCGGCAATCCGGGGTCTCGATTGTGACCGACGTGGGGATGCGGCCGAAGACCGGCTGAGCCTCCCCAGGCTTCCCCGTCCAGAGTACAAGCTCAAAGTCCTGGCCTTTGGCCGCGACGGTGAGGAATCACGGTCCGTCGGGTGTCGGGCTGTCAGTGCGCTTCTCGAAGCCAAGCGCTCTTGTGTAGAAATCGAGCGCCTTGTCTTGGCTGCTTACAAACTGGTGTATATATACCACCCTCATCATTTGGGTCATGGTACCTCCATCGTCGGGCGACTTTCATTCACTCGTTGCCCTCACTCTTATGACGCGCAAGGTCAGGACAATGTGACAGGTGGCGCTGCCGGAGGAGAAGGTTGGGGGATGGTGTGGGCGGAGGACTGGAGGAACCGGTCAGCCAATCCCGTAACTCTCTGCGCTGGAACAAGACTGTTGGAAGCCCGTCAAGAAGTACTTCAAAATCGTGCTCAGGGTAAGACCAACAAACAGGCTGTGGCTGTAGTAGCGCGGGAGCTCGCCGGATTTCGCTCCGCCCTTCTAATTCTTTTTATTATATCTAAATACTTAAGTGCGTCTAGCCCGATTCGAACGGGCGACCCACAGCTTAGAAGGCTGTTGCTCTATCCAGCTGAGCTATAGACGCAGACAAAGACGGACCCGAACCATCCCCTCTACAACGGAGTAAAGGTATCAATCCAAATCACGCGATGTCAATCGTACTGGGGCCTATTCGGCTTGCTACTGAGCTTGTTCTGGGCGTCCTGCAGCTCGAGGTAGTTCCTGCCGCCGTTTCATCAGGCGTTCTCGGCGGCCGCGTACAGCCTCTGGAAAGTATTGCCGGGCCACTGGGCCGAGAGAGACAAATAGGACCGACTTCTTTCTAAGGTTCGAAGCTGCGCGGAGAGCGAGAAGGACCGCAACACGGGGGCGGCGGGGGTTTTGTCACCATGAGGCAGCAGCTGCATTCTCGGCTTGCGACGTGCCGCTTCCCCGCCTATACTTCCGCTATGCCAGAGCGAATAGGTGACTTCACGATCAGGATGGGCTCAATGAATCAGTCCCAGGTGGACGAGGTCGCACGCGCAAAGGCCTCGGGCGACAAGCGGCACTTCGGTGACATAGCGGTTGCGCTGGGGTTCATCAAGGCGGCTGAGGTGGAGGCGTTCCTGGCTGCCCAAAAGTAGGGGAAAGATTTCGGGAATAAGTGGATTTGGTTGATTATTCGTTGGCTCGTCCCGGCCGGACGCTTCTACTGGCGCTTCGCGCGCAGTTCTTTTTGACCGGTGAGCCTTCCAGCCATGAAGACTGCCACAAGGGAAACCAAGCCGCCCACCGCAAGTATCAGCCCGGCGGTGTCTATACCAAATGCAGCCATCACGCCGCCCCCAACCAGAGCAGTCATGCAGATCGTGAATCCCATCCACTGACCCAACCGCGAGCTTCGCACGTTTGCCGTAATTACGGTTTTCTCCATGCTCATCCGGTGGTGCGTCTGTTCCTGGAGTTGGTCGAAGAGCCTCTTTGCCGTGCCAGGGCAAAGCGTTTCGTACTTCGCCAAAATGTCCGGGTGAGGCATGGGCCCTTGGTAGAGTTCCTGACGGATTATGGTTTGGGCAACCTGCCGGATCTGACTTGCTTGCGGCATTTGTCCGTTGGGAAGGTCTTGGGACATTCTTAAGGCTCTTCTCCGGGCCCTACTGCCGTGAGACATTACCGCCGGACTGTCATTCGTGAGCCCTGGTGACTTTTTCTAGTACAATTTTAAGGTCGCGGCCGATCTCCTGCCAGTCCGCGTGAAGAGCTCGAGCGTCAGCCTCCTCCGGTGTTGGACTAATATTGTAGTCGTCCATGCTTGCCGTGACGTCTATAGCCTTTGCCATGCCGTTGAGAAATGATGGTCGGATAAAAAGGAAATCCGAGCCGCCCAAAGCTACCCCCTTCAGTGCCTTCGTTCTGAATATCGGTGCAAACAAAGAATATGTCCACCCTAACGATTTGTCAACCATGCCTGATTTTGCGCTTTGCATGGTTTCACCACCGTCGGTCGTTTTCGATGCGATAAACCAGTGCTACGCACGAACCCTAGTCGGTTCCATAGATTCTTTCGGGATGAGTGGATTCGAACCACCGCTCTCCTGCTCCCAAAGCAGGCGCCTTAGCCGCTAGGCTACATCCCGTAGCGTGGTACTCCACGCGGAGGGCGGCAGCGGTTTGCGCAGCAAACCGCGGGAGCCCGTGGTACGGTATTCCGTGGAAACGTACGTCATTCCCCTGCACCGGTCAAGACGCGCGAGCGTTGCCATCGTTCCCGGCGCGCTTCCGGCGGGCCGGAACTGCTTACCCTTCTCCCATGAGCTCCTTGAGGAACTTGGCCCTGTCCGTGCCTTCCCGAAGCACAACGAGCAGTGTGTCATCCCCGCCGACCGTTCCTATGACGTCCTTGATCTTGAGTTGATCGATCCCGAAGGCAATTCCTGGGGCATGTCCCATCTTGGTCTTGATGACAGCGAGGTTGGCGGAAAAATCGATGCTGACGATCTGGCGCCTCATGTCGTCGCGCACGAATGGATCAGGGGTGAACTCCGCCGGCGGATCAACCGTGTAAACGTATTCCCCGGTCTGGTCAGGGACTCGGGCCACGCCCAGAAACTTCAGGTCACGCGACAGGGTGGCTTGCGTCACTTCGACGCCTTCCTTTTCCAAACGCTTGAGGAGCTCCTCCTGGCTGTGGATCTTCTCCCCATGCAGGATATTGTGGATAAGCCGGCGTCGGGACTCCTGACTTTTCAGATTGACCCTCCCTTGCGAATCACCCGTCATAGATCTGTCCAGTCTGCTCACGCGGAATATTTATGAGAGATGCGAATTGAATTGCAGAATCAGGGCCTTGTCAATACACCAGCGACCCGCCGAAGTAGCCCAGCGCCGTGACCAGGCCGAAGCACACGCCGTAGAGGCACAGCGCGACAATGGATCGTGCGTCACGCCAGACTCGCGCCTTCGGGTCATCCGTCTCCCCGCCGCGCACCCTGCCGAAGAACAGGGAAATGAACAAGACCACGAACAGGGATATGGCGAGAATGATCTTGATGGTGATCACGGTCATTGGCTGACCATGCATCCTCTCCTGCCAGTCCCCGTAACCAAGGAATGCTGTGGGGATGACGCTGACGGTGGCAAGCACGGCGGTGTGCCAAGCCGTGAGCTTCAACCGCGGCCGTCGGAAAATGACGGAGACGAGGCCAAAGGCAAACGCGCCCACGGTGAGCCCGATTGTGACGTGAACGAGCAAAGGGTGTACTGGGTGGTTGTAACCGAGCCGACCCAGGAGTTGGTACATGGCGTGGATCATGGCGAGAATATACTATAGATTCTGCACAGAGCGATGAATAACGGCGGCATTGCCCAGGCCCTCAACGAAATTGCCTGACCACGGAGGAAGCGGATGCGTACTTCACGGCCCGCAAGCGCGCCTGAAGAGGCCCGCGCAACGCGAGCGGCGCGAGCTGCAAAGATCGCCCGCGCGCTCATCAAGGCGTATCCGGACGCGCGGTGCATGCTGGACCACGCGGACGCCTTTCAGCTTCTCGTTGCCACCATCCTGGCGGCGCAGTGCACGGATGAGCGCGTGAACAAGGTGACCCCTTCGCTTTTCAAGCGCTTCCCAACTCCCGCGGCCATGGCGGAGGCGGACGTGGGAGAGCTGGAAATCCTGATTCGTTCGACGGGTTTCTTCCATAACAAGGCGAAAAGCATCAAGGGAGCATCGGCTGCCCTTGCCAGGGATTTTGCCAAAGGCTTCCCTGACCGCATGGAAGACCTTGTCACTCTCCCGGGCGTGGGAAGAAAGACCGCCAACGTGGTCCTTGGGACATGCTTCGGCGTTCCAGCAATCGTGGTTGACACCCATTTCCGACGCGTGACCCAGCGCCTCGGGCTGACGGAGAACGATGACCCGGACCGCATCGAAGAGGACATTGCAGGCCTCCTGCCCCGCAAGGATTGGACGGCCTTTTCCCACGCCGTCACTTTTCATGGGCGCAAATGCTGCGCCGCCCGAAAGCCAGATCACGCAGGCTGCCCTGTGCGCGATCTATGCCCGTCAAGGGACCTCTAGATCGAGGGACCTGTAAACAGAGGAGTCGGCGCTATGAAAGCCCCCAAAATCAGCATCCATGGCACATCCCATGTCTTCGAGGGCAACCTGACAACGTCCATCCTCAACATCCTTCTTCGAAACGGCTTTCCCATCCAGACCATCTGCGGCGGGAAAGTCGAGTGCGGGCGGGACATCATCCGGATCACGTCAGGGCAGAAGTTCTTCAGCCAGCGCAAGGACCGGGAGACCAGGCTGCTGGCTCAGCTTGCGGCCCGGGGAGAGCCGTCGGGTCCGGACATCAGGTTGGCCTGCCAGAGCTACGTCTACGGGGACGTGGAGATCGAAGTCTTGCACCTCGCCGGCAAGCCTTGATTTGGGACCCCTTCGTGGTATATTAGACCTAGATGATCCCCAAAATTGGCCAAAAAGTTGCGCTACTCATGTTCCTGGGACTGATAACCTCATGCGGGGATCAATCGCTTTTCATGTCCCTGAACAACACCGTCCCGGACCTCCAGGCAGCCACGGTTGTTGACGGCCAGGTCCTCACGGACGGCAAGGGAATCCCGTTGACGGTCTCGGTTCAGGATCCTTCCAAGGCAAAAGACCTCGAGATGGAGGTGACCCTCAGCGCCCCCGGCGGGGCAAGCGTGTGGCACAGCCGCCAGAACGTGCCCGCGGTGAACGAGCAACTCTACATTCAGCCCCCTTCTCTGCCGCCCGGACAGTACAGGATGGATCTCGTGATCTATTCATCCGGCGAGGTGTCCCAGAAAAAAAGCGCAAGCTTCTTTGTCGCCACGGGAAGCTGGAAAATCGCCGGCATCAAGAGCTATCCGCCTGTGATCGGATCATCAGGGAAGGTCCTCCTGAAAGCGGACCTGCAGTATCCCGATGGCTCGGACCCCTGGTTGCGCTGGTCATACAAGGGAAAAGTGATCCAGAAAGGCGCCCTGAGCCAGGGCCTCGGGAAAGTCCTTTGGACGGTCCCCGCGGAGGAGGGAGTCTATACCATAACGCTGGAGATGTTCCCCGCGGCTCCCGCCCCGGACGCTGACTACTCCTTCTCGTCGTCCCTCTCGCTTTCCACGGAAGTCTACGTATCCACGGGAAACACGTCCGGAAGCGGTGACCTCGGGTCCGCGGACTCCTACCTCACGCTGCTGCGCCTCCAGGGCACGCTGGATGATTCCGGCGCCGGCGCCAGGAGACTGGGAAAGACTTCTGCCACCGCCACCATAGGCTCGCCGGAGATCGTCTCCACGGAGAACGGTTTCGGCTATCGACTTGCCGGGCGGCGCGGGGGTTCTCCCTCCCCTGGTTCGCGCTTCCCGTTGACGGAAGCACGCTGAACCCGTTCACCGTGAGCTTTGGAATCAACTTCGACAGCTTCTCCGCTTCGAACGTCCTGCTGGTGGCTTCCACCTCGGACGGCAACTTCACCTTCACGGTTTCCGTGGATGCAACGACCCACGCGCCGCTGGCTGTCATTCAGGCCGCGGGCCAGTCCATCACGATCCCCTGGTCAGGAGTGGGCCTGCTCACCGGCCAGAGGTACCTCCTGTCCCTGAGCGTCATCCCGCAAGGACAGACCCTCACCGCGCTGTGGTTCCTGAACGGTGAGCTCATGTCGACGCGCACGGCGTCTTTCACCTCCCCCATGCTCCGGCAGGACGGCACGACCGTCATTGGCGGACCGAACGGCTTTTCCGGGGTCATCGATGAGCTCGGGGTCTACTACCGTGACGACCAGGGGAGACCCTCCGCGGACCCTGCGCAGTACTTGAGGACGGCGCAGCGCAAATACGGGAGAGACCTGGTGCTTGCGTACGGATTCGAAACGGCGAATCTTCCCGCCGGCATGACGACCGAGGGAAAAGCCGCCAACACCCCGGGAGCGCTGACGCTTGCGCCGGACAGCGCACTTGTATTTGCGGGAGTCAACCTCGCCAAGGGACCCGTGTCGTACACGGTGGAGCTCTCCCCGGATTCCTCTCGGGCGGCCACCATCAGGCTTCAGTGGCAGGGAGATTCATCGATAGCAGCGGACATTCCGGTGACGGCGGACGGCGGCGAGCTGAAGCTCAAGGTCACCGTGACCGGCCAATCCCTTTCGGTGTCCACCTCGGCGGGAGACAAGGTCCTGAGCGTGCCGTCATCGAGCCGGCAACTCCCCCACCCTCGTTGTTCGCGTTGCCAACCCCCAGACGGCCCGGACGCAGGTCATTGTGCTTCGCGTGCTGGCGGTCCGAGAAAGGTCATAGGCGCTCTCCCCCCTCGCTCCCTGACCTCGTGAAGCCTTCTACCTGATCATCTTCTTCAGAAGTGGATCACGTTTTCGCCACTCGCGGTCAACCTTCACGCGCAGGTCGAGCTTGACCCTCCAGGGGAAGATCTCAGACAGCTCCGCCTCCGAGTCGCGGACGATCTGGCGGATCTTGTCCCCGGCCCGGCCGACGATGATCCCTTTCTGGGACTCCCTCTCCACGCATATGAACCCGCGCGCCCACAGCGTTTCCCCTTCATCATGCATTTCCACGTCTTCGATGCGCACGTAGACCGAATGAGGGACCTCCTCACGGGTGCCGAGGGTCACCTTTTCCCGTACGATCTCCGAGATGCGAAACTCGGGTGTCTGGTCGGTGTAGTAGTCCGGAGGGTACATCTGCTCCCCGTCAGGGCTGAGCTGGATCAGCTTCTCCCGCAGCGCCTCGAGCCCCGTCCCCGCGCTGGCGGAGACTTCGAATGGCGCGGCGTCGGGCAGAAAGCCGCAGGCGCCTTCCCTGACCTGCGCCCACACCTCGCCCGCGACGTCCTTTTTGTTGAGGCAGATCACGGTCGGCTTGCGGGCCGCGCGGACGGCCTCCGAGATGGCTTTTTCCTCTTCACCGCTCGCCCTGCTGCCGTCAACGACGTACAGGATGATGTCGACCTCCCCCAGAGTGGAGGAGACGATGCCCGTCATGTACGTGTTGATCTTCTTCGTGGAGAGATGGAATCCGGGGGTGTCGATGAAGACGAGCTGGGCATCCTCAGCGTTGAGAATCCCGCGGACACGGTTGCGCGTGGTCTGCGGGACAGGGGAGACGATGGACACCTTGGCGCCGCACAGTGCGTTCACGAGAGTCGATTTGCCCGCCGAAGGTCTCCCGACCACGGCCACCACCGCGGACTTCACTCGGCGCTCATCCTTGGGGGGCCCAGTATCGGTCGTAGAAAAGCGCGAGCTTCCGCTTCACGTCATACGGGATCAGGGCAGGATCCGTCATGATTGCGTTTTTGGCCGCGTGACGGCAGCCGCAGTCATCCCGGCCCTTCAAGGCGGAAACGATGTCGGGGATCATCCGCTGGACCGCGGCGGTGTTCCTCTTCATCGTTTCGATCACCATCTCCACGCTCACGCTCTCCTGGTCCGCTTTCCAGCAATCATAGTCGGTGACCATGGCGATGGTGGCGTAGCACATCTCCGCCTCGCGCGCCATCCTGGCCTCGGGAACCGCCGTCATCCCGATGAGCTGCGCCCCCCAGGACTTGTGGAGGTTCGATTCGGCCCTCGTGGAGAACGACGGCCCCTCCATGCAGACGTAGGTGCCCGCGCTGTGGTGGGCATGGCCATGGCCACGGAACACCCCGGCGATGGCCGCGCGCATCCCGGGGCAGAAAGGGTCAGCAAAACCGACATGCCCCACCACGCCCTGTCCAAAGAAGCTTCCCGGCGTGCGGGAAGTCTTGTCCACGAGCTCATCACAGAGTACGAAGTCCCCGGGGGCAAAGCTCTCCGTAAGGGAGCCCACGGCACTGACCGAGATGATCTGCTGGACGCCAAGTGACTTGAGAGCCCAAATGTTGGCCCGGGAGGGCACCTCGGCGGGCAGGTACCTGTGTCCCCTGCCGTGGCGGGGGAGAAAGGCAACGGGCTCCCCGTGTACGTCGGCGATAGTCACCTTGTCTGAGGGCAGCCCCCAGGGAGTCGGCACCTCAAGCTCTTCCAATGGCCTGATGTCCTCCATCGAATACAATCCGCTTCCGCCGATCAGTGCCAGCCGCGCCTTCATGCTCACCTCCGGGAGGGCATTGTGCGGGAAACGCCATCCGCATGCAAGGGAGCCCGGATCCGGTACTGACGCTTTCGAAAGCTACACAGACGATCACCACTTTTTCCCGTAAAAACAGCGGTTTTTCCTTACGTATCAGGCTTTTTCGTTGACACGAGAAGAAACGGATGTATACTATAAGCTGTTTTTGGGAGTCTTCCGCCCCACGACCTCCAGTACCAATTGGAGGACGGAAGATTGACGGGTGGCCGGGGCAGAAATGTCCCGGCCTTTTTTTCACCTGCTCAACTTCTCCCTCAGCCCACCCAGTGACATTCACCGGGAATTTTCTTATTGTAATCGATAGTATGAACATGCAGGACAAACCGGAAGAACCGGAAGGCGCGCCCCGCATCGACGAAGGGATGTTCTTCGCCAGGATGCTCAAGTCTCGCACCATCATGGTCTCGGGAGAGATCAACAAGCCGCTTGCGGAACGGGTGACGAGGTCCCTCATCCTCCTGGAGGAAGAGAGCCCGGACCCCATCAAGGTCTACATCGATTCCCCGGGCGGAGACGCGGACGCCGGCTACGCCATCTTCGACATGATGAGGTTCGTGAAGCCGCAGATAACCATGATCGGCATGGGCCTCGTGGCAAGCGCGGCGGCGCTCATCCTCCTTGCCGCGCCGCGGGAGCGCCGCCTCGGCCTCCCGAACTCCCATTACCTCATCCACCAGCCCTCCAGCGGCGCGCGGGGCGTGGCAACAGAGATCGAGATCCAGGCCAAGGAGATCGAAAAGCTGCGCGCAAAGATCAACAAGCTGATCTCGGATGAAACGGGACAAGCAATCTCGAAGGTGGAGAAGGACACGGACCGTGACTACTGGATGAACTCGGAGGAAGCCGTCTCCTACGGGCTTCTCTCCCGCGTCATCCACAAGCGGGACGAGATCAAGGGGTGAAAAAAGAGGACCTTTCCGCCCGCCTCGGGGATTGCCTGGACCATCTCGAGCTTGGCGGGCTTCCCGGCGGCGCTCGGCTCCAGCGCGGGAAGGTCAGGGACGTCGTGGACCTCGGACAGGAGCTCCTGATCACCACAACGGACCGCATTTCCGCCTTTGACAGCGTCCTGACCACGATTCCGTGCAAAGGAGAAGTGCTGAACACGCTCTCCCTCTTCTGGTTCGCCGCGGGCGCGGACATCGTCCCGCACCACGTGCGGGAGGAAGTGTCTCCCCGGACGGTGCGCGTCGCGAAGGCAGAGGTTCTCCCGTTCGAGGTGGTGGTTCGTGGATACCTCACCGGCTCTGCCTGGCGGGACTACCAGGCTGGCAAGGATATCTCCGGGATCAGACTGCCGGCCGGCATGCGCTTCAACCAGGCGTTCGAGGTGCCCCTCATAACGCCGTCCACGAAAGAAGGAACGGGGACCCATGACAGGCCCGTTTCCCGTGAGGAAGTGCTTGCCAGCGGAAAAGTCGAAACAAAAGTCTGGGAAAAAGTGGAGGAAGACGCGCTCGCTCTCTACAAACGCGGAAAAGAGGTTGCCGCTCGCAGGGGCCTCCTCCTGGTGGACACCAAATACGAGTTCGGGCTTCGGGGAAGCACGCTGATGCTCGTGGATGAGGTGCACACGCCGGATTCCAGCCGCTATTGGTACGCGGACACGTGGGAGAGACTCTTCAAGGCGGGGGAGCCGCAGCGTGAGCTGGACAAGGAGTATCTCAGGCAGTGGCTGATCGCCTGGGGATGGAAGGGGGATGGTCCCTGCCCTCACATTCCTGACGAAGTTCGAACAGAAGTGGCGTGGCGGTACGTCACGGCCTGGCAGACCATCACCGGGAAAGGCTTCACGCCTCGCGCCGCAGGCGCCCGCGAAGAGGCGGCCATCGTGACCTCGGCGGCGGAAAGGTGAGACGCTTCTTCCTTGCCGTCATCCTTCTGCTCTCCTGGCTGTGGCCCCTCGGGGCCCGGGAGCTCACCGTCCTCAGCTACAACGTGGAGAACCTGTTTGATGACGTCCATGACGGCTCGGAGTTTCCGGAGTTCGACCCGGCCCGCGGCGTATGGAGCTCGGACCTCTTCCATATGCGCGTGGAAACCATTGCCGAAGTGGTACGGAAGGCGGTCCCCGGCGGTCCTGACGTCCTCCTGCTCCAGGAAGTGGAGAACGAAAATGCCCTCCACGTCCTCCTCACCTCCGGGCTTTCCGGGCTGGGTTACAACTTCTCCGTCCTCGTGCCGAAAAAGAAGCTTGCCGCCAACGTCGCCATTGCGAGCCGGTTCCCCATTTCCCACGTGCGCTCGAATGCCGTGCACGCCTGGCGGAAGAACCCGGTGCGTGACGTCATCGAGGCAGAGATAGAGACCGCGGGCGGCGTCCTCCACGTGTTTGACGACCACTGGAAATCGAAGGCCGGCGGCGCCCGGGCAACAGAGCGTTCACGCCTGGAGTCCGCGGGGATCGTGGTCCGCAGGATCAAGGAAATGCTGGCCCAGGACCCGTCCGCGCGCATCATCGTTGCCGGAGACATGAATGAGAACTCTGATGAGCTCGAAAGGGTCGGCGGCGGCTACCAGACCGCCCTCATCCCCGCTTCGAAAACCGTCCCCGCGCCCTATTCCGTTTCCAGCCTCTTTCTTGCGGACGAAAACACGGGTCCTTCGGTGGATCCCCGAGGGCGCGTCATCCTTTACGAACCCTGGGTCGAGCTGAGCCCGGCGGAACGGGGATCCTATTTCTACCAGGGGGAGTGGGAAACCATGGATCACATCCTCCTCTCCGCCGGGCTTCTGGGCTCCAGCGGCTTGCGCTACAAGAAAGGAAGTTTCCACGCGGTGCGACTCCCTTTCCTCCTCCGTGCGGACGGGACGCCGCGGAAGTGGACGCGCCTGAAAAAGGAACGAGGCTACTCGGACCATCTGCCGCTTCTCATCACTCTCGTCATTGACGGTTGAATATCGCTCGTGGCCCGGTTATAAAAACCTGTGGAATCATTCTCATCAGAATCAGACTACCTGAAAGAGCTTGCGGCCCGGTCCGCCCTGCCGGAGGGATTCCGATGCGCAACGGCATCGCTTGAGTTCTTCCCCCGGGAAAAAAGCGTCCCCCAGCCGCTTCCCATGAACCTTGCGCTCATCCTGCTCGACCAGCCGAGCAGGGATTTTGCCGCCGTATTCACGCGCAATCGTTTTCCCGGCGCGCCCGTTCTCCTGGGGCGGCGAAGGCTGGAGCGGGATTCCATCCAGGGCATCCTCATCAACAACAAGATCTCCAACGTCGGCACGCCGGACGGAGAAAAGGACGCTGAAGCTCTTTTGGCCGCCCTCGGCTCCCAGCTCGGAGCCTCAGCGGAGAGTTTTTTCGCCGCCTCCACGGGGATAATCGGGTGGGGACTGCCGCTGCGGGAAATGGAAGAGGCGCTTCCCCGGCTCGTGGCCGGGCTGGACCGCTCCTCCATCCTGCCCCTTGCGCGCGCAATCATGACTACTGACGCTTTCCCGAAAGTACGACGGGCTTCGGTTGGTCAGGGAACAATCCTGGGGACCGCGAAAGGGGCGGGAATGATCGAGCCGAACATGGCCACTCTGCTCTGCTTTGTCTGCACGGATATCGCCATGCCCCGGGAGACGCTGCGGGAGGAGCTTGCATGGTGCGTGGAGAGGTCGCTGAACCGCATCTCCGTGGATAGCGACCAGAGCACGAGCGACACGGCAATCATTTTGTCCTCAGGACGACGCCCCGCGGTGCCGCGGGAGGAGCTCCGGCAAGGGCTTCTCGAGGTCCTGTCCGGGCTTGCCTTCGACATCATGCGCAACGCCGAGGGGGTGGGGCACGTGATGCGGGTCCGGGTGACCGGCGGCAGGAATGAGAGCACGGCGTTGTCGGTGGCCCGCGCCATCGTGAACTCGCCGCTCGTGAAGACGGCGATATTCGGGAATGATCCGAACGTCGGAAGGATCATCTCAGCAGTCGGCGACTACCTGGGGAACGCAGGTGAGCCGTTGGATCCGGCCGGCGTGCGGGTGCGCATGGGCGGCGTGGACATCTTTGCCGGCGGCGGCTTCCAGCTCGACTCCGTCAAGGAGGAGAAGCTCAGCGCCTACCTGAAAGATCGGGCCCTCGACACGCGGCGCCCTCCGTGGCCTCAGCACGACAAGACCGTGGACATAGAAGTCATTCTGGGAATTTCGTCCCTGTTTGCGGAGGTGCTTGGATCCGATCTTTCCTATGATTACGTCAAGGAGAACGCGGATTACAGGTCGTAGCCGGGACGTGCGTGGCGCGCGAGCTATCTCTCGCGGAAGATGATCCTTCCGCGCGTGAGATCATAGGGGGATAAGGCGACTTTCACCTTGTCTCCCGGGACAATGCGGATGTAGTGTTTCCTCATCTTTCCAGAAAGGTGGGCAAGGATAAGGTGCCCATTTTCCAACTCTACCCTGAACATAGTGTTGGGAAGCGATTCTTTCACTTTTCCGTCGACTTCAATGGCTTCTTCCTTCGGCAATGAGCTCTCCTTTGAAATTCAGTGTAGGCGCTTTGAGACACGCTGTCAACGGTCGGGAGGAAATGGGGGAAAACTCTGGAGGTTTAGGCGATTTTTGACCTGGGATTGACAACTGGCGATGTTTGTATGTAGATTCCTTTCCCTAAAGGTAACCGCATGGAAGAAAACTTCCTCAAGAAAATGAGAGTCTCGCTTATCGACCTTAAAAAGGAAATTCTGAAAAACCTGGCTTCTGAGAGTGAGGATTTCCGCACCATAATAGAAGACATGGATCCGAAGGACCTGGCGGACATTGCCGCGGATGACATTGACCGCAAGACGCTCGAAGCCCTGGGGACCCAGGAGCTGCGCCGCTTGCAGCTCATCGAGTCTGCGCTTGCCAGGATCGAAAACAAGAAGTACGGCCTGTGCGCCAGATGCTCCAAGAAGATCCCCCGTGAGAGGCTTGAAGCCATCCCTTACGCTCTCCTGTGCATAGATTGCAAATCATCCGAAGAGCGCCGTAACCGATAACGCCATAGCGCGCCGCGGCCCGGCTTAGCGTCCCTTTTTCTTTGCGGACATCCGTTGGGTCGATTTGACGGGACTGTGCGCGCGGGTCCGAACGGGCCGCGCCGCGCTTTTTGCCGCAGCGCGCCGGACCGCGGGCTTTGCAGCGCGCCGGTCGTCTTTTGCTCCCTTGGGCCGAAGCGTCTTCACCTTGGCGTTCACGGTTTTCCTGCTCGGCTGCTGGCCGGCCCGTCCGGCCTTTGGAGACCTGGTGGCCTTGGGCCGGGCAACCGACTGCCGTCGGGCGGGCTTCCCCGCTGTTTTTGCGGGCGCGCGCTTCTGAGGCTCAGGCGGCTTGGGCTCCGGCGGCGGCTGGCGGAAAAAGGGGTTCCCCCGCCTTTCCCTTTCCACGGTGGTGAAAGGGCCATGGCCTGGGAACACTCGCGTCTCCGGTGGGAGGACCGCGATCTTCTTTTCGATGCTTTCCCTGAGCCTCTTGTCACTCCCTCCGGGAAGGTCGGTTCTTCCCACTCCGTCGAAAAACAGAGTGTCACCCGAGAAGAGCACCCCTTCCTTCTCGCTGTAGAAACAGAGGCTTCCCGGTGTGTGCCCGGGGGTTTCCAGGACAACGAGGTCCATGTCGAAAACCCGGTCCCCTTCCCTGAGCCTCACGTCCGCCTTCGGCAGCTCGGGGGCGTCCCCGGTGAAGAAAGCCAGCTCGTCCAGCGCATGGCCCTTGAGGCTCTCCTTGTGCGCCTCCAGCGCTCCCGATCCCAGGAAGCGGCGGTCAGCGGGACTGATTGCGATGGGAAGAGTGTACCCGCGGCCGGCGTAGCTCGACTGGAGCCTCCCGAGAGCGGCAAGGTGGTCTACGTGGCCGTGTGTCAGGGCAATGCCGACGGGCACCATGTTGAGAACGTCGACACGGGAGGCTATCTCCTCCTCATCCCCTCCTGGATCAATGATGATGCATTCTTTCTTGGTACTGGAAAAGATGTAACAATTTGTCTTCCAAGGACCTACGACAACTCTCTCCACCATGATATACTCCAGCCTAAAGGATTCGCAGCCCTTTATCAATACGCGATATGATGTGGTATCTCCTCCTCATCCTGGCAATCGCGCTCCTTTTTTACGCAGTCTTCCCGGGAATCGGGGCATTTCGCGTCCGGGGCCGGTGGAGGGTCTTTCGCCGGACCATCCACGAGGTCTCGCGCTACCCTACCGCCACTCCCCACGCGGTTGGACGGGAGCGGAATGCGTTCATCGGCCTTTTCCGTTTCTTCGGGACGCTGGAGGCCATCCAGGGCGAGCACAGAATATGGATAACCAACGGCAGGTTCTCCGTTGCCGCGGACTTGAGGAACGTCCACGTATACCTGATCCCGGAAGACGGCGGCCAGGATACCGCTCACGCCGCCGCCGCTGAGGACACGGAGCTGCGCAGCGTGCCGTGGAGCCGGATATTCTCTCTCCCGGAAGGAACGCCGGTCTTTGTCGGCGGAGCGCTGTTCTCCGAGGAAGGCCGCGGTGTTTTTCGTGGGTATGGGAAGGCCAGGCTCCTGGTCGTGATCCATGACTGCCCCCGGGAGAGCATTGTCGAATCCGCCATCCGCGGCGGACGGCAACGCAACGAGTACATGAACCCCTTCACGCTCCCGTCGGTTGCCATCGGCTCTCTCTCGCTCATCCTGCTCGCCTATCGTCTCCTCGCCGCCCCCGAGGCGCGCGTGCTCGCCCTGGTGGCGCTGGCCGCCGGCCTCGCCCCTGTATCGCCCTTTCTCCCCCCCGCGTTCCCGCTGTACCTCGCCTACCGCCGGTTCTGGAAAAAGGCGCGCCTGATGAGGGTGCAGCGCGACATTGTGCGCCTGCCCATGCGTTACTTCCCGTCCACCATCGACGACGAAGGCGTCAGGAGAACCACGCTCCTGCCGGACCGGGAGCCCTACATCATGATCAAGGCAATGAAGGCCGCGGGGGGGGCTGCCGGAGAACCAGCGGCCGGCCTGGTGACGTCGGACGGGCACTCCGTGGTGCTTCCGCTCGACGTCAGAAGAGTCGCCGCGGATCTGCCTTTGCGCAGAGCGCGTGGCGCGCGCCGCGCATCGCCAGGCCCTGCGGACGGCGCATGCGTGGCCTTTGGGGGTTACCGGGTGGAAGGCGGGAGCTTCGTGCTCTCCAAGCCCGAAGATCCGATGGCGGAGCTCATGCTTCTGGAAGGGGACCCGGAAGCCATCTCCGCCAGGAGCGGCCGCATGGCGTCCGTCTACGCAATGGTTTCAGCGCTCTTCATCATCCTCAACACGGCCATCAACATCCCGCTGATGTTCTTCCTCCTGTCTTTTCTCATCCGTTGAGCCGGCCGTCACGGATGCTGCGGCCGTCTTGACGGCTGAAAAGATGAGGATCTGTTTGCTCACGCCGACGAACTTGCGTCCATAGAGGGAGGAGAGGACGGGGGCCGGCGCGGGCTCTTCCGTGATGGAAAACCCGGGATGGAGAGCAACGAGCACTTTCGCCTGGATATAGTAGTCGAAGAAATCAGTCCCAAAGTGCAGCCGCCCCCCTTCCTTGAGCAGGTTGTGCATGATGAGGAGGTTCCCCATGGTGAAAAATCTTCTCTTTCGATGCCTGCTCTTGGGCCACGGGTCGGGAAAGTAGATGTGGAATGCGTCAACCGAGCCGCCCGGCAGGTCCTGAAGGACCTTTTCGGCGCTCGCATTGATGATGACGACATTTCTGTACCCCCGGCGCTCGGCTTTGTCCTGCGCCTTGAGACACCTCTTTTTTTTTATGTCGATGCCGACAAGGGTTGCCTCACGCCGTTCCGCCGCATATTCGCAGAGGAAGTGTCCGTTCCCGCACCCAATCTCCACTTCCAGCCGAGAGGCGAAGGGCAGATGGAGAAGAGGGCTGGCTACCGCAGGCCACGCGGTCTCCAGGAGGTCCGCCGGCATCAGTGCTCGCCTTTCTCTTCCTTCTTCTTTGCGTAATTGACGGTGATGGTCCGGCCTTTCATTTCGCTGCCGGAAAGGCGCGTGATTGCCTCATCCGCCCTGGCAGGGTTGATGTCCACGAAGGAATACTTGTCAAAGACGCGCACGCTGCCCAGCTCGTTGGCTCCGAGCTGGAGCTTTTCCGTGAACAACTCGGCAAGCTCGCGGGCGTAGACGCGCCTGTTCCTGCCGATGCTGACGAAAAGCTGCGTGAACCCCTTGCCCGGCTGCGCTTCAGCGGGTGACCGCGGAACCTCGATGCTCCGGGCAAACCTTCCGCGGGAAGCCTTCCCCGGCTCCGCCGCGGCCGGGGCTTGGGCCGGGGCGCCGCGGCGCGGGGCCGGCCGTCCCTGCGCGGGGAGCGCCTCCCGCCCCGCGAAAGCGCGCCCGGCGGTATCCTGGGGTTGGGCAGTCGGGACGCCCACCGCTCCCGCCGGAAGCAGGGACTTCAACAGGTACGCCATGAAGAGCGGGCGCTGGAGGAGCGGGACCTGGCGGCGAATCAGCGAACGAAGCTGCGCGAGCTGAGTCCCTTCCTTGTCGTCCTTCAAGTTCTGAAGGACCCGGTCTATCAAGCCTACGACGACCTCTTTGTCAGTCGGAAGCTCTTCCTTTTTTAGTGTCACGCCAACCGCCTCCTGCAGTCGTGAGATTTCCTTTTCCTGGCCCCGATCCACAAGAGCGATGAGAGAAGAAGTCCACCGCACGGGACGAATGCCGGCGGGGACCTCGAGGTACACCACGTGGGACGGCGAAAAACCCTCCGGAAGCGAGGAGCCAATAACGACGTCCGCGTCCCCTCGGGACAACGCCGCCTGGATGGAGGCCCTCTCCGCGCCGGCCCCCCGTACGGACCTCCCGCGCTGGCCTCCGGCGCCCGTCAACGGACCGGAAGGCCACGCAACGGCGCGAAGCTGCCGTGAGCGGAGAGCCTGGGACACCTTCAGCGGGTCCATGCGCCCCGGGCAAAGCACGAGGGCGGAGGGGACCTTGCGGCCAAGGAGGACCCGGGCAAGCGCCTGGACTTTGTCCCCGGCCGGCACTTCGAAGAGAAGGTTTTCCTTGCCCGCGGAAACGGGGATGGCGGACGACGAGGTCTCAGTCACGACAACCGGGTGGTGAAGGAGGGCCAGCAACTCGCTCTCCTGTCCGGCGGGAAGCGAGGTGAAAAGAATCATCTGATGACGGCCCGATAACCGGGCAAAAATGAACTGCACGTCCTTGATGAAATCCGCTCGGAGCTCTCCCTCGGGCTCCTGGACGACCACCGCGGCAAGCTGACCGGTCTCCAGGCTCCCCCGGCGAACGTGGTCAATAACGCGCTCCGTGGTGCCGGCGACGACGGTTGCCCCTTTTTCCAGGCGCCGCTGCTCGCGCCGCTCATCCTCGATCTCCCCCAACGGCACAAAGGCCGGGAGGTCCTTTACGACGCGCGTGAAACGCCCGATTGCCTGCGATATCTTTTCAACGTCCTGCTGTGCCGGCACAAGAAGAAGGGCACGCGGCGCAAGCCCGGCTCCGCGAAGGCCGAGAATAAGAGGGAGAAAGAAACCGGGGGCGGAGTCCGAGGCGCGCGCGGATTCCACCACCGCGTCCCTGCCCTTGAGGAAAAGAGGCGCCAGTTTTTCCTGCGCCGGGGTGGGGGGTGCGAATCCGGCTTTTCTCAGGATCTGGAGGATTTCAGCGTGTGATTGATTGGCATCAAGGTGCATCGATATTTTCCCCAAGATATCGGAATGGGGAGGGGGTGTCAAGGAAAAGCACCGCTCTCCCCGCCTTGGCGCTTTCGCATGGAGGTTCGTCCCTATGAAGAAGATCACTCTCGGCATTCTCCTGCTCGTCGGGGCAGGAGGGCTCCTCTCAGCCGAGGTTTTTCGTTTCGCATACACAAAAGGAGAGAAGTACCGCCTGGTTTCCCGCGTCCACGAGAGCGCGGCTGTCAACGGGCGCTTCCTCAATGAGGCCGACATTCTCAACAAGATTTCCGTGGAGGTCACCGACACCCGCGACGACTCGGGCTACAACGTCGTGACGTTCGAGACTTCAACCCGGGTTTACGGTTCCCAACAGGCGTACCAATGGAGCGAGAACTACGCCTCGGAATACTGGAGAGACGGCAGGGGCGCATACACGATTGACCCGCAGTATTTCATGCCCGTGGTCCGCGACGTTCCCCTGTTTCCCGAAGGGGACGTTCAGCCGGGCCAGTCATGGGTGGCGCAGGGAAACGAAACGGACGACCTCCGGGACAGCTTCGGAATTCCGGACCCATTCAGCTACCCCATCACGGCGAGCTACACCTACACGGGTAATGAGACCCGCAATGGCGTGGCATGCGCGGTCTTTACGATCGACGTCGATATCTCTCAGAAGTTCACTCCGCCGCAAGGCACAACGGGGTTGTATCCCCTCAGCGTTGCTGGCCGCACCCACGGGCGCTACTGGTGGGACCTGGCAAAACGAAGGCCGGTGTACTATACGGAGGAGTTCGACATTCTTTTCCTTCTCAACTCGGGAGCCACGGTGGAGTACGCAGGCAATGACGATGGCGAGCTGATCGAGGCCCAACCCCTGGACCGCGGCAAAGTCGCGGGGGAGATCCAGGGCGAGATCCAGAAGCAGGGGATCCCCGACGTCTCGGTCAAACCCACCGAGGAAGGGGTTACGATAACGCTGGAGAACGTGAACTTCCCGCCCAATTCCGACACGCTCCTGCCGGCTGAACAGGAGAAAGTCCAGCGGATTGCCGAGATTCTGAAGAAGTATCCCGGCAGGGATATCGCGGTCACGGGCCATACGGCGCGAGCCCCCGGCTATACAGAGGAGGACTACCAGAAGCTTTCGGAGCAGCGCGCGCGGGCCGTGGCGGACTACCTGTTGACCCTGGGAGCCCGGACGGCGGAGCAGGTCACCTCCCGCGGAAAAGGCGCAAGCGTCCCCATCGCCGACAACTCCACGGAGGCGGGCCGCTGGCAGAACCGCAGGGTGGAGATAACGATCCTGGAGAACTAGCCTGGCCGGAGCCCGCCCTATTGTTGACTTTTTCACTCTTACAAGTACCATGCATCGCATGAATATTTATTACGAAAAGGACATCAAACCCGACTGGATTCGCTCGAAGAAGGTCGCGGTGATTGGCTACGGCAGCCAGGGCTTCGCCCACTCGAACAACCTCCGTGACTCCGGGGTCGAGGTGGTGGTCGGCCTGCGCGCGGGCAGCGCCTCGGTGAAGAAGGCCACGGAGGCCGGCCTCAAAGTCCTCGAAACGGCTGAGGCAGCCAAATGGGCGGATGTGATCATGATGCTCATCCCGGACCACCTTCAGGGTGACGTGTACAAGAGCGACATCCAGCAGGGACTGACGCCGGGGAAAACGCTCCTTTTCGCGCATGGCTTCAACATTCACTTCGGCCAGATCGTCCCGCCCGCGGGGGTGGACGTGGCCATGATCGCCCCCAAGGGGCCGGGGCACACGGTACGGCGCCAGTTCGAGCTGGGTTTCGGCGTGCCGTGCCTGATCGCGCTTTCCCAGAACCCTACGGGCAAAGCCAAAGAGACCGCCTTGGGATACGCCCTGTGCATCGGCGGGGCAAAAGCCGGCGTCATCGAGACGACCTTCCGGGAGGAAACGGAGACCGACCTCTTCGGCGAGCAGAACGTGCTGTGCGGCGGGGTCACCCACCTCATGCAGGCAGGATTCGAGACGCTCGTCGAGGCCGGCTACGCTCCGGAGATGGCGTACTTCGAGTGCATCCACGAGATGAAGCTGATCGTTGACCTCATCTACGAGGGCGGGCTCTCCCTCATGCGCTACTCCGTCTCCGACACGGCAGAGTACGGCGACTACATGGTGGGACCGCGGATCATCAATGACCAGACCAAGAAGGAAATGAAGAAGGTCCTCGCGGAGATCCAGAACGGCACGTTCGCCAAGGCGTGGATGGCGGAGAACAAGAGCGGCCGCAAGAAGTTCCTGGCCATGAGGGAGGCGGGCGCCTCCCACCAGATGGAGAAGGTCGGGGAAAAGCTGCGCTCCATGATGCCCTGGATCGCAAAGAACCGCCTGGTGGACAAGAGCAAGAACTGAGCGCGCTCGGTCCCGTTCCCGTTTGCTCCCCGTCAAGGACCGCCGCGGCGTGGCGGGGTATCCTCTTCCCATGAGCACCAGAAAAATCATCTCGATCCACCACGATACATGCAACGGGTGCGGCCTGTGCATCCCCAACTGCCCCGAAGGAGCCCTCCAGCTCATCGACGGCAGGGCGCGCCTGGTGAGCGATCTTTTCTGCGACGGCCTGGGAGCCTGCATCGGGCACTGCCCCGAGGGCGCCATCGAAATCGTCGAGCGTGAAGCCGAGCCCTACGATGAGAGCAAAGTGATGGCCGTCATCGCTCCCCAGGGCGCCAACACCATCCGGGCGCACCTGCGTCATCTTCGAGACCACGGGGAAATGGAGCTCTTCTCCCACGCAATCCGGTATCTCCATGAACAGCGCGTGGCGGTCCCTGACGGAATCACCCCGCCCCAGCCCGCGCGCCCCCAGCGTGTGCAGCTTCAGAGGCCGCCCCAAGAGCAGCGTCAGACGCCATCTCACGCGCCCATTGAGACCCCCGCGGAAAGCGAGCTTTCCAACTGGCCCATCCAGCTCCACCTCCTCTCGCCGCTTGCCCCTCAGCTTTCGGGAAAGGATGTGCTTCTCAGCGCGGACTGCGTGGCCCATGCCGTGCCGGATTTCCAGGCCAGGTTCCTGAAGGGAAAGGCTCTCGCCATTGCCTGCCCGAAGCTCGATGAGGGAAAAGACGTCTATCGCGACAAGATCATCGCCATGATCGACACGGCGCGCATCAACACGCTGACGGTCGTGATGATGGAAGTGCCGTGCTGCCGCGGGCTCCTCGCCATTGCGCGGGACGCAGCGTCCCGCGCGCAGCGCAAAGTGCCCCTGAAAGCGGTGATCGTCGGAATCAAGACCGGAGAGACGCTCGCGGAGGAATGGGTCTAGGCCAAAATCCGCGCGCCCCTTTTCCCTTTGACCAATGCGGGGCTTCATACTATTCTCCCCTCGGACGGAGGATCAATGAGCAGCCTTGTCTGGGTGGAGATCGACGGAAAAGCCCCTGAGCATAACCTGAGGGAAATGCGAAAAGGAAGCGCCGCGGGCACCGCGGCATGCGCCGTCATAAAGTCCAACGCCTACGGCCACGGCGTGGCGCTCATCGCCCCGCTTCTCCCCTCCGCTGAATGGTTCGGCGTAAACTCCCTGGAAGAAGGTCTCGAGCTCCGCTCCATGGGAGTCACGAAGCCCGTTCTCCTCCTGGGCCATGTGCCACTTGCCGAGCTCTCTGCCGCCATCGAGGCTGATCTGGCGCTTACCGTCTACAACCGGGAAACCGTTGAGAAAATCGCCGCCATGCGTTCCGTGACGCACCCGGCCCGGCTCCACATGAAAGTGGACACCGGGACCAGCCGCCAGGGGGTGCTGCCGGAGGATGTGCCGGATTTCACGCGCCTCCTGAAGAGCTCGCGCAACGTTCTGCTGGAAGGGCTTTCGACGCATTTTGCGAACATCGAGGACACGCTGAACCACGACTACGCGAAGCTCCAGATCGAGCGCTTCCAGTCAGCCCTGAAGTGCGCGGAAGGAATTGCCGGCCGCATCCCGTTTGTCCACACAGCGTGCACGGCAGCGGCGCTCCTCTTTCCGTCCACGCATTTCACCATGCTGCGCACGGGGATCGGCCTCTACGGCCTGTGGCCGTCCCGTGAGACATTCATCTCGGTCAGGGAGAAGGGGGCCCCCGTGGACTTCCATCCCGTCCTCTCGTGGAAGACGAGGGTCGTCCAGATCAAGTGGGTCCCGGAAGGGACGTACGTCGGATACGGGTGCTCGTATCGCGCGACGCGCAGGACGCTCCTGGGCGTGCTTCCCATCGGCTACGCGGACGGGTACGACCGCGCGCTGGGCAACAGGGCGCACGTGCTCGTGCGCGGGCGGCGAGCCGCGGTCATTGGACGCATTTGCATGAATCTCTGCATGATCGATCTCACCGATGTGCCGGCCGCGCAGTTGGAGGACGAAGTGGTCCTTCTTGGCAGCTCAGGAGACGAGCGGATCAGCGCGGAAACCCTGGGGGAATGGGCGGGGACGATCAACTACGAGATCGTCACGCGGATCAGCCCGCTGCTCCCCCGCAAGGTCGTGTAGCAGCGCCGCTCACGGCTCAGACGGCCGCGATTTCCTGAACAGGTCCCCGTAGAGATGCTCAGCGCACTCTGGGCAGATGCCGTGGCTCACCGCGTGAGACGTTTGCGGTGTGACGTTTCCGATGACCTTGATCACCTTTTTGCATTCGGCGCAAATGCAGACAATCCCCTCTCTCCGATGGACTTTCTCCATGACGCCCCTCCCGTCGTGTCGCTGCCGGGAGCCCGGCAACGTACAACGGGAGAGGATTCTACGCGTGAAAGGGGCCGCGTGTCAACGAAATTTTTGCTGGAGAGTGGAATTGCCCAAGGCGCGCCGGTACCTTTTCGTTAGGAGAGTCCCATGGCGGAAATCACCCACAAAGGGAAGACGATACAGACTCGTGGCAGGCTGCCTGCCATCGGATCCAGGGCGCCCGACTTCAAGCTCACCCGTTCCGATCTGACCGACGTCAGCCTGGCAAGCTTCGGCGCCCGGCGAAAGATCCTCAACATCGTGCCGAGCCTGGACACCGGGGTTTGCGCGGCCTCGGCGCGGCGCTTCGACGCCGAGGCGGCCGACCTGCAGAACGTGGTCGTCCTCACCATCAGCAACGACCTGCCCTTCGCGCAGAAGCGGTTCTGCGAGGCGGAGGGTATCCGCAACATCGTGACGTTGTCGCAGATGAGAAGCCGCGACTTCGGGACCGCCTACGGCGTCGAGATCGTTGACGGACCTCTCGCCGGCCTCCTGTCGCGGGCAGTCGTGGTCCTCGACGAGCACAACAAGGTGCTGTACACCGAGCAGGTGCCCGAGATCGAAAAGGAGCCGTCCTACGAAAGGGCTCTCGCGGCGGCGCTGAAATAGCTGGCGCCTCACGGCGAGGCGCCTCACGGCGAGGAATCCTTCAGGATCTTCTGCGCCTGGGCTTGCAGCGCCGCTACGGTGGAATCCAGGTCCGCGCCGTCCAGCACCTTGTTGTACGCCGCGCTGATGGCGTCCCGCACGAGGTCATAGCCGACGAACGAAGGCTCCGACCGGAGGTCTGCCCGCTTGAGAAGCTCCCAGGCGGTGGAAAAGCGGGGGTCAGAGCGGAGGATATCCCTGATGAGGGGCTCCGCCGACTTTCTCACGGGGAAGTAGAGGGACACGTGGGTCCAGGCCGCCTGCTGGCGGGGCTCGGAAAACCACTTGATGAAGAGCCACGCGGCAAGCTGCTTCTGGGGCGTCGTTTTGGGCACGCTGACGCTTGCTCCGTACAGGTCGATAACCGGCTCGTCGGTTGGCTTGGACTGGGGGATGGCGGCAATGCTCCACGGAAACTGCCCGTTCTTGCCCGCCTTCACCGCGGCCGCATAGAAGGTCAGTCCGGACGTGGAGCTCATCGTGAAGGCGCACTGCGCGTTTCCGAACTCGCTCTGGTCATCGAACTTCTTTGCGATCTTGCGGGCCCATCCCCCGGTGACGAGCCGCCGCATGAACAGCATCGACTCTCTCATCTGGGGAGAGTCGAGGGCGTACCCCCTGCCGTCAGGAGTGGTGAACGTGCCGCCGCGGGAGATCACGAATGAGAAGACGTGGGAGGCATCCAGGCTGTCCAGGGCATAGCCGTAGGTTCCCGCGGTATTGCTGGTCACCCGTCGGCAGTCGGCGGCAAACTCGTCCCACGTGCGCGGAGGCGCGTTGATCCCCGCCCGCCTGAGCATTGCCTCGTTGTAAAACAGCACCTCGATGGACCTGTTGGGCGGGAACCCGAGCCTCTTGCCCCCGAGCTGGGCGGAGATGTCCTGGTTGATGAACCCTGCAAAGAAATCCCCCAGCTCTCCCGTGATGCCCCACGTGGGATCATTGACGTACGGGTTGAGATCCACGAGGGCGCCGTCGTAGGTTGCGGCCTGGTTCTGGTAGGCAACCACCAGCTCTGGCGGCCTTCCCGCCGCAATGGAGGCAACCATCTTGTTGTAGATCTGGTCGTAGGGCCCCGCATACTCGCCGCGGACGGTGATCTTCCATTGGTTCGTCGAGTTGAACTCATCCAGCATGGCCTGCATGGCCTTGTCTCGGTCCCCGGAGTGCTGGTACCAGAACGTGATCCTGGCGCCTGTGGGATCCACTCCGGCAAGAGGGCTTCCCTGGGCATGAAGGATCATGGGCGCCGCCAAAACGGCCAGGGCCAGGACAACCTTCCTCATATCGACTCCTTTCCGTCTCATCACCCGATACTGCACAATCATGCGGTCCGCGTCGTCACCTCGTCGTCATCCCTTGATCCCGCTCCGTGCGATTGCCTCCGTGAACTGCTTCTGCGCGACGAAATACAGGAGGACGACCGGCAGGATGGCGATCACCGCCCCGGCCATGATGAGCTGATTCTCCGGTCCCGCGTCGGAAATGAACGTGGTGAGCCCCACCGTGATGGGCCGCCACCGAGAGGTGCGTGTGGCCACCAGAGGCCATTGGAGCGAGTTCCATGATCCGACGAATGCAAGGAATGCCACGGTAAACAGGGGCGCTCCCGAAAGAGGAAGCACGATGGAGACGAGGGACCTCGCGTGCCCCGCGCCGTCAATGCGGGCGCTCTCCACCAGCTCGTTGGGGATCTGCGCGAAGAATTGCCGCAAGAGGAAGATGTAAAAAGCGCTCGCCATGAACGGGACGGTAAGCGCGGCCAGCGTGTCGTACCATCCCAGGCGCGTCACGATGATGAAGTTGGGGACAAGGTACACGCTTTCGGGAATGATCAGCGTTGCCAGGAGGACGGCAAACAACTGTCGTGATCCCGGAAACCTGATCTTTGCAAAAGCGTACGCGGCAAGGCTCGACGTGAGGATCACGCCGGCCACGGTCACGGCGGCCGTGATGACGCTGTTGCGGAAATACAGGCTGAAGCTGGCGCGCGTCCATGCCTCACCGTAGTTGCTTACCCGCAATACTGTAGGCCAGAAGTCAGGCGTGAAGGGAAGAGGGCTGACCCGGGTGATCGTCTCCGCGGAGGACTTGAGCGACGTGCTCGCCATGTACAGGAAAGGAAGGATGCAGACGAGCCCGCCGAGGGAGAGGGCGGCATACAGGATCACCCTGCCCGCGGTGAGCCGGGGACGCGGCGGGCCGGCGCGAGTGATCGGCTCCGTTTCAATCGCCATAGGAGACTCGCCTTTCGAACGTCCTCTGCTGGATCAGGGTCAACCCGAGCACGGTGAGGAAGAGAATGATGGAAATGGCCGAAGCGTATCCGAGCTGGGCCTTTCGGAAAAACGTGAAGAAGATCTCGATGCTGATGGGATCAGCGGTTCCCGCCGCGGCGGCCGTGCGAAGGACGTAGAGGTGCGTGAACGCCTTGAACGTCCCGATCACGCCCAGAAGAGTCAGGAAATACGTGGTGGGGGAAAGCAGGGGGACCGTGACGGAGAAGAAGGTGCGGACTTTCCCCGCTCCATCCACTTCCGCGGCTTCGTAAAGCTGGCGCGGGATGGACCCCAGCCCGTTGATGTAGATGAGCGCGTAGTAGCCGACAAACACCCACCAGCTAAAAAAGACGATGGAGACGAGGGCAAGGCTCGGGCCGCGCGCCCACGCCATCCAGTAGGAAGAAATGACCGCCGCTGACGGCGGCTGCTGTCCCATGCCGAAGATGAGCGGGATGATCCCTCGGGGCTCCTGCAGCCACTGCAGCGGACGGGCTCCCAGGAGACCGATGAGCTGGTTCGCGAACGAGTCAGGCCTCAGGGAAAACAGCAGCTCGAAGACCGCCGCGGTTGCAACGGTGGGGGCGATATAGGGAAGGAGGAACATGACGCGGAACGCCTGCCTCCCCCGCACCTTGCGCGTGAGAAGGAGCGCGACGGATAGACCGAGGACGAGCTGGACCGGGACGGTAAGGACCGTGTACCAGATCGTCACGCGCAGGGAATCGAAGACTTCCCCGTCTCCCTGCGATGCCAGGACGGGCAGGGAGAAAAAAAGTCCGCCGAGGGAGGCTGCAAGGAGAACGAGCGCCCCCGCCCTGCGCAGACCCAAGCCGGACGCGGCGGTCTGACGCAGAAGGAAAGCGGCAACGACGATTCCGCCAATGGAAGCGACAAGGGCCAGGAGCGGAGCAAGGCTTGCGCCGAACAGCGACTCGTAGTTGCCAAGCCCCAGAAAGCTTCCCCGCGTGAGCCGCCACTTGAAGAGGCTGATGGCGAACGTGAAAAAGAGCGGGAATATCCCGAAAACGGTAATGATGAGCGCCGACGGGCTGATGAACAGGTACGCGCTCAGCGCATCTCGCGCCCGCCAGGCGCGGACGCGGCCGCGTGTGCCGCCTGGCGCTGGACGCGACTGCTTCCGGACGGCTCCGTCGCGATGAGGGCTCCAGTGGCGCGCGCTGTCCATAGTCTGCGCAAATGATAGGGAACGCTCAGAGCGAAGTCAAGCGCGCCTGGCGATTGGTGTCGCCTGGCGATTGGCCGGCTCAGCGCAAACCCGCGGGGGACTCCCGTGGCTCCAACGGGCTGCCGGCCTCAGAGTCTTGCCACCGCGCTTTCAGCTCGATCCCCAGAATCACAAGGGCAAACACCACCACTGACCCGAGCATGGCTGGGAGCGCGATGTCCCCAGAGCTGGTCATCAGCCAGGGCCACGTCAGCTTCACGTTGACGAGCGCGATGATGGTCAGGTTGTAGATGCCGTGCGCGGTCATGGAGGCGTACAGCGTCCCGCTGCGCTCGAAGAGGTAGCCGAGGTAGAAGCCCACGAAGGCAAGCGCCGCTATGGACAGCGGGCTCATGTGGAACAGCGCAAAAATCACCCCTGTGATGATGATGGAGGCCGCAGCAGAAGCCTTGCGCCTGATGGTGTGTTGGAGCCAGCCGCGGAAAATCGCTTCTTCACAGATTGCCGGCGTGATGGACACCGCGAATATCACGAGCGCTGTCTGTCCTGCGGAGTGAACGGAGAGGAGGGATGACTCCCCGCCGCGCAGCTCGCGGAGCACGGGAAAAAGGATGTAGGACCAGCTATCCAGGAGCTCCGCAATAGGCACAACCGCCACTGCCCCCAGTCCCGCAAGGACCAGGTCCAGCGCGGCGGGGGGATGGTAAGACAGGTAGCGCGTCGGCTGGCTGGAGTGCCACGCGCGGACAAGGAGAAGCGTCATTCCGAAGAAGACCGCGAACTCCATGACCGCGGTCACCACGAGGATGGGAATCTGGAACTTCTGATAGTAGCTCAGGAGAAAATCGACGAAGTTGTCAGTCCTCACCCACGACTTGTCATGGGCGGAGACAATGAGCGCAACAACGGAAAGGATCAGGCCGCCAACGGTTGTGTAGAGCGCGCCGGTGATCAGGAGACCGGCAACGCCCGCTCCCACCGGATTGCGGCCCGGCTTCTCCCAGGCTCCGTCAAGGACCGCTTGGGGCCGGGGCCTCACGAGCCGGTCCCTGCGGGAAGAGCTTCCTGCGGCAACGGCGCGGGCTCAGGCTCAGGCCTCTTCAGCTCGAGAAAGAGCAGCGTCATGAAAACAGGCGTCACGAATCCCGCAATCAGGCTCTGGATGTACTGCAATATCCCGAGCCTCCTGCCCAGGCCCACAAGAAGCTGCATGAACACGGCGTTCGCGCTGCGCGGTCCGGATGCATCCCTGAGCACGGATTCCAGCGCGTGCATGAACTGGCGGATGGTGGAGAAGAACATGATTGGGGTGCCGATGAGGGTGGACGCGAAGCTCACCATGAGGCCAAAGAGCAGCGTGTAGCCGAACACCCGCCACCACCGGCGCCTGACCAGGGCCATGCTCTGGTCGAAGCTCTGATCGATCCCGGTGCCGTCAACCACCATGGACTCCAGAGTAACCGTGTAGCGTATGGCAATCCAGATGGAAACTCCAAGGCCTGCCAGGCCGAGAAGACAACCTGCCAGAACGGCCAAGGCAATCAGATGAAGAGAAGCAAGGATTCCCGCTGCGACGCTCGTGATGAGGACGGCTGCGCCGAACGTGATTGAAAGGATGACCATCTGGAGGATCCTCTGGCCAAGGAGCCTGAGGTACGTGTGCGTCATGACGTGCAGGGCAATGGTGAACGTATTGGCCGGCTCACCGCGGACGGCGCGCGCCGAATGCTCTGTGACACAGGCGCGGACAAAGAGAAAGAGCACGCCTTGCACGAGGGCTGCCAGGAAAATCCACAGGTAGGCAATCCCCAAGGTGGACAGCAAAGTGGCGGGATCCTGCCGCCCCATTTCCGCAATGCCTTTGAAACCGTCCATGAATGCCCCATACGCCCAGCCGAACAGGTATGCGGAAGGGATGAAAAGCACCCCGCCAAGGACCAATGACGTCATCCATGTGCGTGAGACCAGGTTCCACGTGCCGTCCAGAAGGTCAGCGAAAGTCCCCTTTTTGCCGTCAGCCACGTTTTGTCCTCCTGGCGCAGACTATAGCGGACTTGCGGGGAGGTGTCAAAAGCGGCGTTGACGCGCCCGCCCCTTGTCGCTACATTTGATCCGGAAGCAAGACATTTTTTCGGGGGGCTCGGTGTGACCGGGCTGAGATGGCGGCTGTCAGCCGCCGACCCGTTGAACCTGATCTGGATAATGCCAGCGCAGGGACGGTAATCCGGCACATGCAGGCCGCCCCGGCGAACATTCGGGGCGGCCTTTTTTTATCGCCTGCCCCAACAGGGGGGCTCTCATGATGACCTCGAAGGTCATGCAAAGGATCATTACGCACGCAGCGCCCGAGTGGGGGATCGAGCCTGTTCCCCAGGCACATCGGGTCCTGGGCCTCATGGACTATCTTGTCCTCTGGGGGGACCTGGGGATTGGGCTCCTTGTCATGTTGGCAGGCACGTTCCTGGTGCCGGGGCTGGGGCTCGGCGAGGCGCTCCTGGCAATCCTTGTGGGAAGCGCCGGAGGCTGCCTCCTCCTGGCGCTGATTGGCGCGGTGGGGAGCGCCACCGGCGCGCCCACCATGGTGCTCCTGCGCCCCGTGCTGGGGGTGCGAGGGAGCTACGTGCCCAGCGTGCTGAACGTGCTCCAGCTCGTCGGGTGGACCATCTTCGAGTTCGTGGTCATGGGCGTGGCAGCTTCCACCATTGCCCGCACGCTCTTCGGCACCGGCAGCTACGCGGTGTGGGCCGCGGTCTTTGCGGCGATCGTCATCCTCATGGGAGTGGGCGGTCCCATCGGAGTGGTGCGCCAGTGGCTTGAGAAGTTCGCCGTATGGATCGCCCTTGCCACCGGCGTCTGGCTCACGGTCCTGGTCTTCACGCGCTATGACATTCACGCTCTTCTGCGCCGGGCGGGAGACGGATCCCTTTCTTTTGGCGTCGGGGTGGACCTGGCGATTGCCCTTCCCATCTCCTGGCTTCCCCTGGTTGCGGACTACAACAGGTTCTCCAAGTCCACGAGCCGGGGATTCCTGGGGACGATGATCGGGTTCTTCGTTACCAACGCGTGGTTCCTTGCGCTGGGGGCCATGCTGCTCCTTGGCTCCAAGGTTGCCCAGGCGCCGAAAGACTTTGCCTCCGCCATTGCGCTTACCGCGGGATGGGTTGCGCTCCTCATCCTGCTTGCCGATGAAACGCACAACGCGTGGGCTGACCTGTACTCATCCGCGGTGTCCATCCAGAACCTGTTCCCCAAGGTGAAGCAGCGATGGCTCATCACCGCGCTGGGCGCCGCGTGCTTCCTTGTGGCGGTCTTCCTGGACATCACCCGCTACCAGAACTTCCTGTTCGTGATCGGGTCCTTCTTCGTGCCGCTGTTCGGGATCCTCACGGCGGACTACTTCGTGCTTCGGGCCGGCCGCTACCGCGTGGATCAGTTTTACAAGACCCGCGGGGCATACTGGTACACCGCGGGCGTGAACATCCCGGCCATCATCGTGTGGTTTCTGGGAATCATCGCATATCACCTTGCAAACCCCGGCACGCTGGGCGCCATTTTCCCCGCGTGGCAGAAAATCGTGCCTGCCTCTCTTGGGATTGCAGGCGGCTCTCTGCCCAGCTTTGTCGTGGCATTCGTGCTCTCACTTCTCGCAGGAATCATTTGGAGGAAAAAGGAATGACCGCACCTGACGTTCAGACAAAGAGCCTCGGCGCATTTGCCGCCGAGCTTCTGGACCGCATCCATCACCGCAACCCGTTGATCCACCACATGACCAACTGGGTGGTCATGAACGACACGGCAAACGCAACGCTGGCCCTCGGAGCGCTGCCTGTCATGTCACACGCCAAGGAGGAAGTGGCGGAAATGGTCAGCGCCGCCGGGGCGCTGGTGCTCAACCCGGGCACGCTGTACCCGGACCTCGTGGACGCCATGATCATTGCCGGCAAGCGCGCAAACGAGCGCGGCGTCCCCATCGTCTATGACCCCGTAGGCGTAGGGGCAACGAAGTACAGGAACGATACGGCGGACCGGATCATGAAGGAACTGCACCTGGACGTGGTGCGGGGCAACTCGGGGGAGGTGGGTGCGCTTGCAGGAGCAGGCGGCGAGGTCAAAGGCGTGGAGTCGGTTCAAGGGGTGGCGGACCCGGCAGGGGTGGCGCGGGAGCTTGCAAAGCGCAGGGCCACCGTCGTTGCCATCACCGGCAAGCGTGACATCATCTCTGACGGCACCCGTGTGTTCGGGGTGGACAATGGCCACGAATTGCTGAAGACGGTGACCGGCACGGGATGCATGGCCACCACGGTGATTGCCATCTTCTGCGCGGTTGAGTCCGACAAGCTCCTGGCAACCGCCGCGGCGCTGGCCGCGTACGGACTTGCGGCGCAGAACGCGGCGCGTGGCGCCAGGGGCCCCGGCTCTTTCCGCACCGCGCTGATCGATTGCCTGTACAACCTCACGCCGGCGGATGTGACCAAGGGCGCCCGCATTGTGGACGTGGGCTGAAAACCTTTGGATTACACACTCTACCTTGTGACTGACGCGGGGCTCTCCCCGGGAAGGACACACACGCAGGTGGTGGAAGCCGCCATTCGAGGTGGCGTCACGGTGGTTCAGTACCGGGAGAAAGCCGCAAGCACGCGCCGGATGATCGCTGAGGCGCGGGAGCTTCGGCAGCTCTGCAGGGCTGCCGGCGTGCCCTTTATCGTCAACGACAGGATAGACGTGGCGCTGGCGGTGGACGCCGACGGCGTGCACGTGGGGCAGGACGACATGCCGGCCCCGCTTGCCCGCAGGCTCATTGGCAAAGGGAGGATCCTTGGTGTCTCCGCGGGAAACGTGGATGAGGCGCGGAGGGCGGAGGAGGAAGGGGCGGACTACATTGGCGCGAGCCCCGTTTTTGCAACGCCCACCAAGCCCGACGCGCCGGCCCCCATGGGCGTGGAAGGCCTGCGGAAATTGGCTGGCGCGGTGAGCATCCCCGTTGTGGCCATTGGCGGCATGAACGCGCAGAACGCGCGCGCTGTCATGCTTGCGGGCGCCGCGGGGTTGGCCGTGGTTTCCGCGATTGTAGGAGCACAGGACGTGGAGGCGGCGGCGCGCGCCATTGCCGACGCGGTGAAAGAAGCCGCGCGGAAAGCCACGCGTCGCTGACCTGCGTGAGGGGTGACCTGCGTGAGGGGTTGACGCTCGCGCCCATGCGCGAAAAAGTGAGGAAGTCATGAAGATCGACCAGTTGGGTGAGTTCGGGCTCATCGACAGGATCCGTTCGGCGCTGCCGGAGCCGGGGCCGAACGTGGTGGTTGGAATAGGGGATGACGTTGCCGTGCTGGAGGGCTCCGCGGAAAGCGTGTGGCTTGCCACGTGCGACGTCCAGGTGGAAGGCGCCCATTTCCTCAGGGACTCCATCCCGCCGAAAAGCCTCGGCCGCAAGGCGCTGGCCATCAACTTGAGCGACATCGCCTCCGCCGGCGGGATTCCCCGGTTTGCCCTGGTGTCCCTGGGACTGCCCAAAGACCTGGAGGTGGCCTTCATCGACGAGCTGTATGTGGGGCTTCGCGAAGAAGGGGAAAGATACGGGGTGGAGATCGTGGGCGGCAATGTCTCGAAGACCCGGCTGGGCATGTTCATTGACGTTTTTCTCCTGGGGGAGACCCTGCGGGAAAACGTGGTGCTCAGGTCCGGAGCAAAGCCGGGGGACAGGATCATGGTCACGGGAAGCGTGGGGGATGCCGCGGCCGGCGTGGCGCTCCTCCTCGACAAGACGCTGAAGACGGATGAGTCCTACGCCGTCACGGCAACCGAGCGCCAGTACTCCCCCACCCCGCGCGTGAAGGAAGGGGCGCTGATTGGCGCGCTTCGGCAAGCCACCTCGATGATAGACGTAAGCGACGGCGTGGCGGGGGACCTCGGCCACATTTGCGAAAAAAGCCGCGTGAGCGCGCGCGTGGAGGCGGCCCGCCTTCCCGTGCGTCCCGAGAACAGAGCGCTTGCCCAGGCCGCGCGCGGAGACGAATGGCACTTCGCCCTGCACGGCGGGGAGGACTACGAGCTGATGATGACCGCGCCCCCCGGGCGCGCGGAGAGGCTGGCGCAAAGGATCACCGCGGAGACGGGCACGCCTGTCACCATAATCGGGGAGATCCTTCCCCCTGAGGAAACCTCACAGCTTGTCCTGCCGGACGGGAAGACGATGCCTCTTGGAGCGTCGGGATGGGACCACTTCAAATGAAAATAGCCCTGACGATTGCGGGCTCGGACTCCGGCGGCGGCGCCGGCATCCAGGCTGACCTCAAGACGTTTGCCGCCCTTGGCGTTTTCGGGGCCAGCGCCATCACGGCCCTCACGGCCCAGAACACGGTGAACGTCCTGGGGATATTTTCCGTGTCCCCCGAGTTCGTGGCCTTGCAGATCGATGCGGTGGTAAAGGACATCGGAGCGGACGCGGTCAAGACCGGGATGTTGTCCACCACGGGGATCATCGAGGTGGTGGCCACGAAAATCAAGGAGCACAGGCTGGGCCCGCTCGTCGTTGACCCGGTGATGGTGGCAAAAAGCGGGGACGCTCTCTTGGAGCCGGCAGCCCAAGGCGCGCTGATGGAAAAGCTCATCCCGCTTGCCGCGGTGGTGACGCCCAACCTGCCCGAAGCAGAGGTGCTGTGCGGCTTTCCCATCACGGACCTGGAGGGAATGCGCAAGGCCGCCCGGGTGATCCATGACACGGGGCCGCGGGCGGTGGTGGTAAAAGGCGGCCACCTCCTGGGCACACGTTTCAGCACGGACCTCTTCTTCGACGGGGAGCGGTTCGAGGAGCTGACCGAGCGGCGGATAGATACGCGCAACACCCACGGGACGGGGTGCACGTTCGCTTCCGCGATTGCCGCCCGGCTGGCCCTGGGAGATTCTACCCGGGATGCCGTTCGCGCGGCAAAACGTTACGTGACGAGAGTTCTCAAGGCGTCTGCCAGGCTGGACATTGGGCACGGGCATGGGCCCATGAACCACATGGCATAAGGGCGCCCACTGAGGCCCCAGCACGCAAAAGGCGCCCACAAAAATACGTAATTTCCACGCATGCCGTCCTGCGAAAAATATGCTACAATAGGGTTCGTTCAGGGAAAGTGGAAAGGGATAACGTGCGGAGAGGGCTTGCTCTGCCTCGCGGCAGGCCCTTTTCCCAGACGTCAACCAGACACGCCACGCGCGGGTCTGTTGCTTTTATCCTCCGTGGACCAGCCGCAAGACCGGGTCATACCCCTTGGGCTGGGCCCCGGGAGCCCGCATGGACGTCCTTGTTTGCGCGCCCCGCGCCGGCTCGTGCAGGCTTTCGATCTGAAGCACCACGCGCTCCACGCGCACGTCAAAAGACCTGATGATTTTTCCCCAACTTCCTGATTTGGGGCTTTTCCACATCGCGACAATCCTTTCTATATTAGTTCTGCTTATCCCGCCCCGAAGCCGGGAAGCCGTGGCGAAGACAACGGAGATGTCCCCGTAGCCAAGCTTCCGCTTGCGAAGGTCCGCAATCTGCCCCGGCTCCGTCCTGAAGCGCGACTCGATGGATTCACTGAGAGACTTCTCCCCGCTCTGGCTTTTGCCAACGCTGTTGAGGTAGGCAACATCGCTCCCCAGGCGCATCTCCGTGCCTGCCCGGGAAGCCCACAGGGTTCCAATGGAAACGAACAGCCCGACGAAGATGAAAAGAATATCGCGAGTCGATGTTTTCATGCCGTGTACCGCCCCTCCCCTTTACTATCGGTGACTGAAAGCACCTGCATGAAAGAGAACACCGCTTGACGCATTTGGTTTCATGAGCTACATTCTTTTTGGAAACGAAATAAACATAAATCGTTTCCTATGGGGAGGCGGCAAGGGCATGGCAAAAGGGATTCCCGACGCGGAGAAACGAAGGATGATCATGGATCGCTCCCGCGAGCTCCTCTTCGAGCGCGGGGTGAACGCGCTGACCATGGAGGACATCGCTTCCCTCCAGGGCATCAGCAAGAAGACGCTGTACAAGTTCTTTCCCAACAAGGATGCCCTCGTCAGCGCCACCGTGGAAGAACGGATAGCCTTCATTGCAAAAGAGGCGGACAGGATTGCCGCGGACTCCAGCCTCACGTACCTGGACCGGCTACGGGGCATCCTGCAGGCCGTGGGCACGCAGATTGCCCAGATCAGCCAGACGCTCATCAAGGACGTCTACTACAGCAGGCCCGAGCTGTGGCACAAGATCGACAAGTTCCGCCGAGAGCACGTGTTCACCATCATCACCCGGCTCTTCGAGGAAGGGCGCAAAGAGGGCTTCATCCGGACAGACATAGACGCCCACCTGACGCCCATGCTCTTCATCAACGCCATCAGCTCGGTCATCACGCCGGAGCAGATGCTCCAGCTCACCGTCCCGCCGGGCAAAGCTCTTTGACACGTTCATGCGGATCCTCTTTGGAGGGATCCTCACGGATAGCGCGCGGCGCAAGTTTTTCTCCCAGGAGGGAAAGATATGAAGCAGGCCCCGTTCACAGCCATGGCGTGCCTTGCAGGCGTGTGTCTCAGCCTTGCAGCGTGTTCCCGCGGCTCGCGTGCAATTGAGGCTTCCGGAACCATCGAGGCCACCAGCGTCCAGGTCTCTTCCAAGTCATCAGGAGAGATCCTCCACCTGGATGCAAGCGAGGGGACATTCGTGAAAGAAGGGGACATCCTGGCCGTGATAGACCACGCGACCCTGGAGCTCCAGCTTGGCCAGGCCCGAAGCGGCGTGGACCTTGCAAAAGCCCAGCTCGACCTGCTGACAAACGGCGCGCGGGGAGAGGACCTGGCCCAGGCAAAGGACGCCTTGAACCAGGCCAACGACACTCTGCAAAACGCGCAGGAAGACTTCAACCGCATGGAGAGCCTCTACAAGGTCAACGCCGCCACCAAGAAGCAGCGGGATGACGCGGAATACCGCTACACCGGCGCAAAGGCGCAAGCAAGCTCCGCGCAGCAGGCGCTCCTGAAGCTTCAGAACTTCGCGCGGCCCGAAGACGTCAAAGCCGCGCTTGCCAGGGTGGACCAGGCCGTCTACTCGGTCCGGCTCCTGGAAAAGAGCATCCAGGACTGCACGGTGCATTCTCCCGTGAACGGCATTGTCACGGAGAAGCTCGTGGAGGAAGGCGAGCTTGCCGCGCCGGGCACCGGGCTCTACGTAATCACGAACCTGGACACGGTCAAGCTCACCATCTACGTGTCGGAGACGGACCTTGGCAACATCCGCCTTGGCCAGGAGGCCCGCATATCAATCGACTCCCGCCCCGGCGTCACCTTCCCCGGCATGGTCACCTATATATCGCCCATTGCAGAGTTCACTCCGCGCGACATCCAGACCAAGGACGAACGGGTGAAGCTCGTCTATGCGGTGAGGATCGAGATTGCCAACCCCCAGGGGATCTTCAAGCCAGGCATGCCCGCGGATGCCACGCTGGCCAGGATGGGGGGATGACGCCGTGAGCGAGCCCGCGACGGGAGCCCCGCCCGCCCTCGAGATGACGGGTCTCTCCTACAGCTACGGCAGCCAGCCCGCGGTTTCCAGTCTGGACTTGCGCGTGGAGGCGAACGAGATGTTCGCGCTGGTGGGCCCGGACGGCGCGGGCAAGACAACCACCATCCGTCTGCTGTGCGGGATCCTCAGGCCGGCCGCAGGGACCGTTCGCGTCATGGGCCGAGACCTCCATCACGATCTGCCGTGGGTGAAGGAACAGATCGGCTATCTTTCCCAGCGCTTCAGCCTCTACGGGGACCTCACCGTGGATGAGAACGTGGAGTTCTTTGCGCGCATCCACGGCGTCCGTGATTTCCAGGACCGGCGGGAGGAGCTTCTCTCCTTCACGCGGCTCCTTCCGTTTCGCAGCCGGCTCGCGGACAGGCTCTCGGGAGGAATGAAACAGAAGCTCGCCCTGGCCTGCACGCTCGTTCACAGGCCGCGCATCATCTTCCTGGACGAGCCGACAACGGGCGTTGACCCCGTGTCCCGCCGGGAGTTCTGGATCATCCTGTCACAGCTCCTGAGGGAAGGCATCACGATCCTCATGTCCACCCCGTACCTGGATGAGGCGGAGAGGGCGAGCCGCGTGGGGCTCATGAACGCGGGCCGTCTCATGGCCGCGGAGAGCCCGGCCCGCATCAAGGCCTCCATGCGCGGCTCTGTGCTGGAGATCATCTGCGCTGAAACCAGGAGGGCAAGCACCGTGCTGCGCGCCCTGGGGGAGCTTCGGGAAGTGCAGCTCTTCGGGGACAGGCTGAACGCGGTGGCGCTGGACCCGCAGTCGGGAGAAGAAGCGGTGCGCCGCGCGCTCGGGGAGGCCGGCATTCAGATCGCTTCCCTTCGCGTCATCCCTTCCAGCCTGGAGAACGCCTTCATCTCCCTCATCAGAAGCGAAAGCGAGGAGTCTCATGAGAGTTAGCTGTACAGCCGCGCTCGCGTGTGCGTTATGCGTCGTACCCGCCATTGCGGCGTCTGCGGACGCCCCGCCCGCTCCCGCGGGATCTGCGAACGCCGCGCCCGCCCCTGCGGGATCTGCGAACGCCCCCCGCATCCTCACGCTGGAGGAGTGCCTCCGTCTGGGTTTTGCAAACGATGCCGGTCTGCGCACGGACGAGCTTGAAACGCAGATTGCGGATGCTCGCATCCACGAGATGCAGGGTCAGTACCTGCCCTCTCTCTCCTTGCAGGGGGGATACTCCCGGCTCTCAGACGTAGCGCCGGGCAGCCTGTCCGTGAGCCTGCCGCCGCCCATAGGCACGCAGAACATCACCTTCCCGCCGTCCCTGGATAACAGCACGATGTTCCAACTGGCGCTGCAGCAGCCGCTGTTCACCGGGCAGCGGATTGCAAGCTCCATACGGCAGGCGGAGGCCCTGAGGGATTCCAGCAGAGGGGACCTGGGCAAGAGCCGGCTGGACCTCCGCTACTCCATCACGCAGGCGTTCTGGAACCTGGCCAAGGCGAAGACCCAGGTGCAGGCCATCAGCCAGAGCCTCTCACAGGCTGATACGCATCTCGCGGATGCACAGAAGCTTCGGGACCAGGGAATGGCGACCAACAATGACGTACTGCAGGCCCGGATGCGGTTGGAGGACACGAAGATAGACCTGGCAAGCGCCCAAAGCGCTCAGCAGATAGCCCAGGCGCAGCTCGCAATCCTCATTGGGCTTCCCTGGACGGGCAGCGTCGATGTTCCTGATGACGAGGGGCAAAACGTGCAGGCTCCAAAGGAGAGCCTCTCGGACCTCGTGGCCAAGGCCCTGGCCTCAAGGCCTGATATCCAGGCAGCCCGATCCCGGGTGACCGCATCCGAGGCGTCCGTGGATCTCGCCCAGTCAGGCCTTTACCCGAACCTTTTCGTCACGGGGAATTACACGCTGGCCAACCCCAACCAGCGCGTCTTCCCGCAGTCGGACCAGTTCGTGGGAACGTGGTCCATCGGGCTGCTCGCCTCCATAGACGTGGGCCGGTATCCCCAGGTGCTTGCGCAGACCGAGCAGGCGCGGAACAAGCTCTCGCAGGCCCTGCAGGGCTCGCGCCAGATCGCGGACGCGGTCACCGCGGACGTCATCCGCGCGTACGTAACGCTGAACGAAGCGCTGGGGCGACGGGCGTCCCTCCATGAGGAAGCCGTGCAGGCGGAGGAGAATGACCGCGTCACCCAGGAAAGATACCGCCAGGGCGTCGCGCTCTCCTCGGAAAGCCTGGACGCGCAGACCTTGCTGGTGCGGGCCCGGCTGCGGGAGAACAGCGCGCTGTTCGACTGCCAGGTGGCGCGCGCTGCCCTGGAGAGGGCGGTGGGGGAATGAGCAGCGCTCAGCTCGCCATCAGCACCAGGGAGCTCTCCAAGCGCTTCGGGTCATTCGTTGCCGTGGACTCGGTATCCTTCGAGGTGCCGGCGGGCAGCATCTTCGGCCTCCTGGGAGCCAACGGCGCCGGCAAGTCCACCACCATCAGGATGCTCTGCGGCCTCCTTGCGCCCACGTCGGGCTCCGCGGCCGTTGCCGGAATCGACATCGCGCGCAACCCCGAAGGGGTGAAGCGCAGCATCGGCTACATGTCCCAGCGGTTCTCGCTGTACAACGACCTCACGGTGGAGGAGAACATCAGATTTTTCGGGGGGGTGTACGGGCTTTCAGACAGGGAGCTTGTGGAGAGGCAGAGGGAGACGGTTCACCTGGCGGGATTGGAGGGCAGGGAGAAACTTCTCACGCGGGAGCTTTCTGGCGGTTGGAAGCAGCGCCTCGCTTTGGGATGCGCCATGCTTCACCGGCCGGGCATTGTTTTTCTTGATGAGCCAACGGGCGGAACTGACCCCATTTCCCGAAGGCTTTTCTGGGACGTGATCAACGAGCTGGCGCAGGCGGGGACCACCGTGCTCGTCACCACGCACTACCTGGATGAGGCGGAATACTGCAACGACCTTGTGCTGATGCACGCGGGAAGGATTGTGGCTCAGGGAAGTCCGGGCGCGCTCAAGCGCGAGGTGATCACGGGCTCCGTCTACGAGGTGGAGTGCTCCGACCCCGTTGCGGGCATGTCCGCTCTTCGCTCCGTGCCTGAGGTGCGGGAAACGGCCATCTTCGCAACCCGGCTGCACGTCAGCCTGGACCGGGATGAGGATATCGAGGCGGCGCTTTCCGCGCTCCGCTCCGCCGGCCTTTCCGTGGACGCGCATGGCCGCATTGTCCCTTCCCTGGAGGACGTCTTCATCCGCGTGATCGACAGAAACGGAGAGTCCAAAGGATGAGTGGGGCGCGGATTTCCACGATCATGGTCAAGGAGCTTCGCCAGGTGTCACGTGACCCCGCGACGCTCGGGATGCTGCTGGTTGTGCCCCTTTTCCTTCTTCTCATGTTCGGCTTTGCCATCAACCTGGACACCAAGCATATCCAGCTTGCCGTGCTGGACCATGACAAGAGCCAGTACAGCAGGGAGTTTCTCCAGTCGTTCCTTCACTCCGAGTATTTCGACTTGAAGACCGTGATCGACCGTGAGGACCAGATCGACGGCCTTCTGGACACGGGGCGGGTGCTGGTTGCGCTCGTCATCCCAACCGACTTCGGCCGGGATGTGGCCAACGGCACGAGGGTGGAGATACAGGCAGTGGTGGACGGGTCCAACGGCACCACGGCGGCAACGGCAATCGGCTACGTGCAGGCAGTGGCCGCCGACTACTCGCAGCGCGCGTTCGTGCGCTCGCTGGAGAGAGCCGGAGCCGGGGACATGAAGACGACAATCGATTTCCAGCCGCGCGTGCTCTTCAATCCTGAGCTTCGGAGCGCCAACTTCCTGATCCCGGGCCTGATCGTCCTCATCCTTATGATGACCGCCGTCTTGTCCACAACGCTTTCCATTGTACGGGAAAAGGAAAGAGGGACCATGGAGCAGATCGCGGTCTCTCCCGTGCGCCCTCTCGAGCTGATCCTCGGCAAGACCCTCCCCTACCTCCTCATGAGCCTCGTGGCAGCGGCCACCATCCTGGTTGCCAGCCGCCTGCTGTTCGGCGTGACCGTCAAGGGGAGCTGGGTGGACCTCGGCGTCGTGACGCTTGTCTTCCTGTTCGGCTGCCTCGCGTTCGGCGTCCTGCTTTCCACGATCTCCGACAGCCAGCAGGTGGCTTTCCTCCTGTCCTCCCTTCTCACGTTATTGCCCACCTTTATTCTCTCGGGGTTCGTTTTCCCATTTCGCAACATGCCCGTTGTCATCCAGGTTGTGAGCTATCTCCTGCCGGGCAGGTACTATCTTGCCGCGCTTCGGGCCATCATGGTGAAGGGCGTCGGCTTCTGGGCTTTCAGTGACCAGGTGCTGGCGCTCCTTGTCTTTGCGGCAATAACGGGGGGCTTGAGCGTGCTGCGCTTGAGGAGGCAGGGCAGATGAGGACCATTGGTTTCATCATCCGCAAGGAGTTCCAGCAGCTTCGCAGAGACCGCCGCCTGCTTCCCCTGATCTTCCTGTCACCGGTCATCCAGATAGCGCTCCTGGGGTACGCGGCGAACATGGACGTGAAGGACATCCCGCTGGCCGTCTGCGATCAGGACCACACCGTGGAAAGCCGGCAGCTTGCGGCGAGCTTCCTGGAATCAGGAAGCTACGTGGCAAGCGCGTACGTTCCTGATGCCAAGAGCGCCGAACGAAGCATTGAGGAAGGAAAGTCCTCCCTTGCCCTCGTCATACCCCCCGGATTCGGAAGGCAGTTGGCGGGGACAAAGACGGCGCCGCTTCAGCTCCTGGCGGACGGCTCCGACACGCAGTCCGCGGCAATCGGGCTGACGTATGCAACCCTTATTGTCTCCCAGGAACAGAGCGCACGCGCCGCGCAAAGGCTGGCGGGTCTTGACCCCCGCGTGCTCCGGCAGATCAAGGCGGTGCGCGTGGACCCCGCGGTCCGGGTCCTCTACAACCCCACGCTGGCAAGCAGGAACTTCATGGTGCCCGGCGTGCTGGCAATGATCCTCATGATCATCACCACCATCCTCACCTCACTCGCCATCGTGAAGGAGAAGGAGCTGGGCACGCTGGAGCAGCTCATTGTGACGCCCATCACGCCGCGGCAGCTCATCATTGGCAAGCTTGCGCCGTTTGTGATCATCAGCCTGGTGATCATCACGGTCGTGCTCGTGGCCAGTCTCCTGCTTTTCGGGATTGGCGTGCGCGGCAGCCTGCTCGTGCTCTACGCGCTGTCCCTGCTCTTCATGCTGAGCTCACTCGGCATTGGGCTCTTCGTGTCCACCGTGGCCAAAACGCAGCAGCAAGCCATGATGATATCCATGTTCTTTTTCATGATGCCCATGATCATCCTGTCCGGTTTCGTGTTTCCCATCGAGAGCATGCCGCCCATCATTCAGGCGGTGACCTACATATTCCCCCTGCGATACTACTTCGTCATCATCCGGGGGCTTTTCCTCAAAGGGGTGAGCTTTGCCGAGCTGTGGAGGGAGACGGCGGCGCTCGCCGCAATAGGCGTGGTTGTCATTGCGGCGAGCGTGCTGCGCTTCAGGAAGAGGTTGGAATAGAGCGGGCCCCTTTCTGCCGCATGTAGCGGAACGGAAAATACATGAGGTTCAAGAGGGTCCCCATGAGAATGGTGAACCCGACGATGCGGTAGGCAGTTCCCTGCGTCCGTGAATCGATCGAACATGAAGTGCATCAGCTCCGCCGGATTTCCCAGGAGGTCCCAGCTGTTCCACCGCCAGAACCGCCCGATGTAGATACCCAAAGCCGCCAGATAGATCATACTAGCGGAGAGGAAAGCCACCGTCTTCGCTCCCGCGCGGAATCCCTTTCTCATGAAAAACTCGATGTCCATGAGGCTCGAGAAGCCGAAGCACAGACCCGCCCAGGCAAAAGAGAGCACGAGGATGAGGTCCAGCCACAGCGGGGCGTTCACGACCTGACGCAGGTGAATGAGGTCGGTGAGGATGTAGAGACAATTGGGGAAAAACAGAAGCCATACCGCGACAATGGCCGGGATGGCGATCCTGCTCCTGACGTTCCTAAGCACAGCAACGCTCGTGAGCAGCCACGGAAGGAAGGCCAGGGAGAGATTCCAGTTCAGGGACAGGTATCCATGAGTCCCCGTGTAGAGGAACCGGAACGCGGAGAGCATGACGCAATATAAGGACAGAACGAGCAGGAACGCCGTCATTCTAAGTCGGCCGCTCTCTCGTAGCCTGTTCAACATCTTCCTCTTCCCTCCCCGATCAACCGGATGCGCAGGTGGAGTTGAATATTTTGAACATCTCCTGGAATCTCAACCATGTTTCGTCGGATATCATGTTTTGCAGCGAAGCGCCATGCTCAACGAAATACCGCGCAAGCCTGTATCGATCGAACTGCACCTTTCACCGCGGGATGGACTCGAAACAGGATGCGATCATGGCCGTGTTTGAACCGTGGCAAGCTTCATTTTTCTCTCCTTGTCCTTACTTGTTGTGCTTCCATCCCGGGTGTGTGAATCCCAATTGCCTGACCTTGTAGTTCAGCACTCGCGTCGAAATTCCCAGAAGCCCCGCGGCGTCCTTCTGGACCCAGGAGCTGCGCTGCAGGGCCTCCTGGATCAGGTCCCTTTCGGCATCCGCCAGCTTCAGTCCGGTCCGGGGAAACCGGGCCGCCGCGCCGTTGAAGAAAAGATCGAGATCCTCCCCCGTGATCACCTCTCCCTCGGCGAGCAGCACCGCGCGTTCGATCGCATTCTCCAGTTCCCGGATGTTCCCCGGCCAGGGATAGCGAGTGAACTTTTCCATTGCTCTCGGCTCGACTCCCTGGATCTTCTTGTTCATCTCTGTCGCGAACTTTTTCAGGAAGAACTGCAGCAGGAGAGCGATATCCCCTTCCCTCTCGCGCAGCGGCGGCAGACGGACGGTCACGACGTTCAGGCGGTAGAACAAATCCTCCCGGAAAAGGCCCTGCCGCATTCGTTCCATAAGGTCCTTGTTCGTCGCGGATATGATCCGGACATCGGTCTTCAGGGTCTGATTGGACCCCACGCGCTCGAACTCCTTTTCCTGGATTACCCTCAGAACCTTTGCCTGCGTCATGAGACTCATGTCGGCAACTTCATCCAGGAAGATCGTTCCGCCATTTGCATGCTCGAACCTGCCCACCCTCATGTGGTCAGCGCCGGTGAATGCGCCTTTCTCGTAGCCGAAAAGCTCGCTTTCCAGCAGCTGCTCCGGAAGCGCGGCGCAGTTGACGCGCACAAAGGGGCCCGCGGCGCGCTGGCTGTTGTAGTGGATGGCGCCGGCAACCAGCTCTTTGCCTGTCCCCGTTTCACCCACGATGATCACGCTGGAATCCGTACGCGCAACCCGGTTGACGATCTTGAAGACCCTCTTGATCTGCAGGCTCTCACCAATGAAGTTGTAGGGCTGGTAGACGTCTTGGCGGATTCTTTCAGGTTCGGCGGGGGCGGTCTTCAAGCTCCTCCTTTCGAGGGCCCTCCTGATCTGGAAGTTGAGCTCGGGAATGCTGAAAGGTTTCTGCAATATTCCGAACGCTCCCTCGCTCACGGCCAGAACAGCTTCCTGGACGGTTTGGATATCCGCAATCACGATGATCGCCGCATCCGGGCATTTTGGCTTGACCGCGTGGATCAGATCGTGGATTGTCCCCCCGACAACGGAAGTGCTGCTGATGATGACGTCATAAGGACGTTTTTCCAGCTGTGAAAGGGCGCTGCCGAAATCCGAAGCCCTGTACATGGAATGACCAATGTTGTGGAAGAAGCTGCAGATGTCCGCGCATATGATGGGGTCTGGGTCAAGGATCAGAAAAGTGCTCACGTTTCGACCTCGACTTTCTCAGCCAAGAATAGCAGAAAATCAACCCTGCCGCGAGTGTCTTGTGTCGGTGTGCTTGTGGTCCGGATCGTTTGAACGTATACTACGCAAGGAAGGCCGCACGCCACGAAAGCGCCCCTGGAGAAGCTCAAGGAAATCTCCTTCTTCTCTGAGATATCGGAGGCCGATCTTCGGCAGATCGCCGAGATCATCCTCCTCAAAAAGTACCGAACAGGGGCTGTGATCATCAAAGAGCTTTCCTCCGCGGACAAGTTCTTTATCATCTATCGGGGGAAGATCGAGATCACGAAGAAGCTCGAGCGCGGAGAGGACCTCGTACTCGCCGTCCAGAGTGACGGCGACTTTTTCGGAGAAATGGCCCTCCTTGACGAGAGACCCCGTTCCGCCTCCGCACGGGCGCTCGAACCTACCTCGGTCCTGGAGATATCCCGAGACAACTTCGACACTCTCCTCTACAAGGCTCCAATGCTGGCATATCGAGTCATGAGGGAACTGAGCGCCAGGCTCCGTGATACGGACGCGCTCTTGATTTCGCACCTGCAGCAAAGGAACAGGCTGCTGTACAGGTCCCACCTCGACACCATCACGATGGTCGTCCAGGCCATCGAAAGGCGCGACGCCCAGACCAGCGGAAAAACCCGGCGCGTGACCGACATCGCGAAGGCAATCGGAAGGGAATTAGGCCTCGCGGAGGAGGAGCTTCTCATCCTCGAGCTCAGCACGCTCCTTCATGATCTCGGGATGCTTGCAATGCCGGAGGAGCTTTTGGGCAAGGCCGGCCCCCTGGCGCCAAGCGAATACAAGAAGATCAAGACTCATACGGAGAGTGGAAAAAGGATGATCGAAGGGATCCCGTTCCTCGAAAGAGCCATTCCCCAGGTCATCAGCCATCACGAAAAGTTCGACGGATCAGGATATCCCGAAGGGCTCTCCGGCACCGGCATACCCCAGGCGAGCAGGATCATCGCTGTCGTGGATGCCTTCGAAGCAATGACAAGGGAAAGGCCCTACCGGGAGCGTCTTGGTGTGGAAGAGGCGATCGAAGAAATCAAGAAAGAATCCGGCGTCCAGTTCGATCCCGACGTCGTGAAAGTGCTCGTCAAGCTCTCCAAGTCAGGAGCCGTGCCCTGAAACAGGGCGCAGGGCCCGGCTCCCGGCAGGAGCATGTCAGCCGTAGCTGTCTGTCTCCAGGGTTTCCTGCAGCTCTCCGATCACATCCAGGGTATCCTCGATCACGCGGCTCAGGAGCTGGCTGGCTTTCTTGGGATCTCTTCTGTTAAGGTCAGCCAGCAGGTAGAACCCGATCTTGGTCTTGTCCTCTCCGGCCACCACGTCTGTCATGCGGGAGCGCTTTGGAAGGAGCGCGGCAACCCCGAAGCAGTCGCCGACTTTGTAGCGGTGGTGTTTGTTGCGTACAGGATACGCGGCGCCTTTGAGGACCTCGCAGACGGCAGTGGCTGTGTCACCCTTTTTCAGGATCACGTCACCCTTCATGAACTCTCTCACGAGCATCTCGCTGCGTTCCTCCGCAACGTGGACGGGACCTGCCCCGGTGAGCTGGATAGTGCCGGAGATCATCCGAATGTCCGCGTTCTCCAGTGGATGCTGGCGCCCAATGTGAAGGGAATCATGCTTGACATGGGCCATGTCCTTCGCCATTTTCCAGGCCTCAGTCTGGACATCAGACTCGGTCATCCCCATCAGGTTCTCTCTGATCTCCAGTTGTGCCGTGAAGGGGCAGCCGGAGTGCCGGCAGCGGACTTCGAAGATCCCTTTATTCAATCGATACGGCATGCGAATCTCCTTCCTTACAACGTTGCAGGTGACATCGAGTAGTGACCGGCGAACTTTACTGCCATTCCTCGCCCGGTTGACCGAACGACCTGCCCATCAGTTTCGATCTTTGCCTTGCTCGGCAAGTCAGCGATTTTTTCCAGAACGGATATGGACAGGTAGAGTGTGATTTTCACCTTTTCCCCCGTTGGCAATGGCACTTCCATCGGGAAGAAGGCTCCACCGGAAGAGATGTCCCGTGTGCACAACTCGAACATCTTTTCCGCGCCTGGGGACGTAGTTTTGACTACAGCGTAGGCTTTCATAGAAAAGCGCTGCAGCTGTCTTCTTTCTGAAACACTTTCGCTTTCCATATGCACACCTCTCTGTTCAAAGTGCCTTCACTTGACAAAGTGCATGCAAGTGGCGTGCCATTGACTCGCCCGGATGTCTTTTCTATTTCATTTCAGAGAAAGCAAATACGAACGATATCCGACTGCAATCGCTACAACTACGACAGCAATTACAAAAGTCGTCTGTTAACGGACGAAAATTGCATAGCTGCACTTGCGCAACTTTCACCAACCGGAGCTGTGCGGAAGTAATTGAAATACGCGACAACGCAATGAGAGATTAGCGGGGCACGACACGTTTTTATGCAAGCAGAGGAAGCGAAAGCAGCCTTGGTCTCTTTTCAGCAAGCCTCAATGCGAATTGCCGCCGTTCCCATTCTCCTTCAAGAGCTTTTCGTACAGCGATTCCAGTCTGGATTTCAGCACAAGCGCGTCAGCATCAAGGTATGGCTCATCATCCACTTCTGTCTGATAGGCCACTGCCCTGAAACACCCCACGATTATCCTGATATCGTTGAGACTAAGATCAAGGTGCGTCTTCTTCTTGAGAATGTGCAATTTTGTCTCGGAACCAAGTGCTTGCGTCATGTTTCATTCCTCTTGCTGCAAATATACCAAACAAGAATCATGCCAGTCACCAAGAAAACGGGATCGATATCTATATACTTACGCCGGAAATAGTTATAAGAAATGCTTGGTTGACCCTTAGCCATCAAACTGATATTTGTGGACATTTTTGTAACATCGTGTACGAAAAATGTACTTCCAAATCCTATCGGCCATAAAACGCAAGCCGATAATCACGTCCTGGCTATGGTATAGTGTGACAAGATGGAAAGTTTTCTGATACTTGATGCAGACAGTGCACTAAGAGAACGGCTGTCTCACTACTTCGGCGCGCAGGGATTCTACATCGACGTGGCTCCGGACAGCGCAAGCCTCTGGCAGCGTCTCGAACAACATATCTTCGACGTTGTAATTTTCGATGTTGATGCATTCAACGCGCCCCCGGAAAACCTGCTGCACGTTGTGAGAGAGAACAACGTCAACACGGTTGTCATTGCAATGTGTGAGAGGGCCAAGTTTGACGAGGCCATTCGCGCCATCCGTGAAGGAGCAACGGATTTCATCCTCAAGCCCATCAACCTTGCGGAGCTGGAGATCAAGGTCGACAAGGGCATCGAGCTGAAGCGTTTGAACCAGGAGGGCCAGGCTCTTCGCGGTGAACGCGCTTTGATTTACAAAACGAAAAACTTCATTGGACACAGCCCCCGCATCCGCAAGGTCCTGACGGTGGTCGAGAAAGTGGCTAAAAGCAGCTCGAGCGTGATCCTGGTCGGAGAAACGGGCACGGGAAAGGAGCTCCTTGCAGGAGCCATTCATTACAGCAGCCCGAGGTCCAGGAACGCTTTTGTTCGCGTCAACTGCGCAACGCTGCCTGACACGCTCCTGGAGAGCGAGCTTTTCGGTCACGAACGCGGAGCTTTTACCGGGGCAGAAAAAATGCGTATTGGGCGCTTCGAACAGGCAAACGGAGGCTCGGTTTTCCTGGATGAGATAGCGGACGTGACTCTTCCGACCCAGGCCAAGCTTCTCCGCGTGCTCCAGGAGCACGAGTTCGAGCGCCTGGGCAGCAACCGGACAATCAAGGTGGACGTGCGGATCATCTCCGCCACGAACAAGGATTTGGAGAACGAGATAGAGGAAGGACGTTTTCGGGAAGACTTGTACTATCGGTTGAACGTCGTGACCATCAAAATCCCGCCCCTGCGCGAACGTGAGGGTGACGTCGAGCTCCTGAGCGAGTTCTTTCTGCACAAGTTCGCGCAGACACTGAACAAGAAGATCAGGAAGATTGATACCGCGGCCATGCGGCTCCTGAAAGGCTACCACTGGCCGGGGAACATCCGTGAGCTGGAGAATACCATGGAGAGAGCGGTCCTCATGGCGGACACAGAAACCATCACGCCGGATGACCTGAGCCTGCCGTTCAAGCCGGAGCATAGGCTGAACAAGAACGCGCTGCGGATTCCCGTGGGGGGATTGAAGTGGGAGGAGATGGAGAAGGACCTGCTGATTCAGGCCCTTTCTATGAGCGGATGGGTGCAGAAAGAGGCGGCAAAATTTCTAGGACTATCGACGCGGGTCCTGAACTACAAAGTCAAGCATTTCGGGATCACGCACCCGAGCTGGAAGCAGAACAGGTAACTGTCCGGGGCGGACCACTGCGGTCTCGGGATCTTTGGAACGTGATCGACCAGCCGAAAGGCGGTGAGAGGCGGTGGAATCAGCCCGGCGCGCGGCCGCCGAGCTCAGATCCGGAGGTCAGCGTTGAATGTCATGCACGCATTGGGCCGATCTCCCAGGTGCTGGCCGAGCTCCTGGGTGAAGACCGCCACGTTCAGGTCAAAGACAAAAAGCTTCATGCCGGCGCCTGCCGTCAGATAACCCTGATTGATCCCTGCGCGAAGCATGAAGAGGTTGAAAACCTTGAGCTCCGCGCCCGCATGGACGCAGGTCCAGAAGAGGGCGGAGCCGTCGAGGGCGCCGTTTATATTTCGAAGGTCCAGACTGAGCACAGGATCCACGAAATGCCTGAACGAGCCCAGATCCGGATGGAAAGAAAGCCCGATGCCGATGTCCATCGGAATGGTATATGTGTCGGAAACCGAGCTCCCCGCCGGCAGGCTTCCCTGCGAAGCGAGAGAGCCCGTAACAGAGCCGAATGAGTTCGCGCTGTAGGAGAATGTTGTTCCTCCCAGGTCCCGGATCGAGAGCCCAAAAGAAAACCAGCCCACCTCCCCCATGAATCCCAGATCGAAACCGACGCCGGAACCATAAACCGCGGGCGTCGAGCTGAGCGCGGCAGGGATGTCTCCTCCGTTGGCAATTGCGTTGACAAGAGTAACGGCGGAACTGTTGGGAATGAGTGCGTGAATACGGATCATGGGGCGTACGTCTCCCCCGACGTGAACCCTGATTCCCACGAAATCAAAGGGGATTGAAAGCCCGGTCATGAATCCAAGGGTTGCCGTGATATCACCCGTGCACCCCAGCATGGTCTGCCCGTACAGCATCGAATCTATGATGAATGCCGCCCCGAGCCCGAAACCGCCTGAGAGGTAGCCGATGCCAATCGCGGATCCGGCTCCGAAACCACCCGAGGTGACCTGGGAGCTGAGGAAATTGAACGTGGCGGTGGGGTTTGCGGTCCCGAGCGCCAGTTGGGCTGCCTGCGAAATCAGTAGATCGGGTCTGGAGTAGATCCAGGACGTTGAGGATGTTGTGAATCCGCCGCCACCACGTGAAAGACCGGCAGGATTGTAGAAAAACGCGTCGAACCCCTGCGCGGTCGTGATGGCGCACCCCCCGCCTCCCATGACCGCAGGTGAAACGGGCGCAAACGGAATTTCGGCAATCTGGGCTGCAAAGGCGCCGCCACAGGGCGTGATCATGATGAATGCAACAGCACACAGTGCTTTCCTCACGAAGGTGCGCCTTTTCACGCTTCCTCAAGCCTACGTCGGCAGCGTCGTGCCAGCCGCGTTGAAGATATTCGTCAACCAGGCGGGAGGGGAAGCATAGGGATCTGGCACCGTCACGCTGGAGATCGAGTTGGATTGGTTGTTCAGAAGCGCAAACATCTCAGCTTCTACGGTGGCCCTGTCTGCTGCGGAGTCGGTCAACGAAAGGTAGGTCTCCAGAGTGTTCACAACAGAGCGCACCATCCAGGCTATGGCAGCTTTCTGGGCCACGTCCCCCGTGTTCATGCCCGCAGGGGCTGGCGGCACACTGGCGCCGAACAGCGCATATTTGTCGTTTGCGTTCAGAAGCCCTTCCATCATGGCTGCAAAAGCAATCGGGTCAGCTGCGACCGCAGGCGGGACAATACCCTGCATGATGTCCTTGACGGATTTGTTATTTCCCACCCCACCGATGGCCAGCGTGACGGCGTTGTTTACAAGCTGGTCACCCGATGTCGTCTCGAGGCAGAGGTCACTGTAGAGAATGGCTGCTTGTTGCTGATCTGGGGTCGTGAGGGGGGGCGATGAGAGGTAGGTTGTCTGCAGATATGTGGCAATAGAGGCTGTCGCGGCGGGATCAGCCTTGAGCGCGGCGACGATGGCGGGGGAGCTGAGGTCCTTGGCCAGCTTGTCCAGACCTCCTGGTCCCTGGTAGTTGGCTGCCGTTGGAGCGGAGACCGTCTCGAGACCCTTCAGGATGTTCGTCTCGAAAAATGCGGAGCAGCCGGAAAGGAGCACGAGGAGAGCTAGAGCAATTGTCAACGATTTTCCCATGGCCTTTACGCTCCCAAGACCGAAACCTTGAAAGCCGGTCTTGCCGATTCAAATGCTTTCCGTGCGCGCCGCTCGGAACCTCCGACTCAGCGCCAGGATCCGCCACGCCATTTTCACCAAGTGAGATACCAACCTGTTGTCGGGTCCGCCGTCGGATCCAGGGATGTATGTAACGGCGACGACACGCCTGCTGAGTCCACGGCGACCACGGCGAAATCGAAGCTCCCCGCGCCGGTTGTCGAACGGAGTAGCGCGTACGATGGTTGCGCGCTGGCGGCAATCGTCGCAAGCGAAGTCCAGGCGGAGGTCCCGTGGGCCCTGTAGCTGAGAGTGTAGCTGACCACCTGGGAAGCGCCTGATGCTGGCGGGTCCCACTCGAGAGTCACCTGGGTGGCAGTTGAGGCAATGTCGTCCGGTCCGGATTGCTGCTGGCTGTTTGGATGTTGGTTGAAAGCGGCGGGATTGTAGAGGGGGCAGGCGGAAAGCAGCAGGGAAAAAAGAAGAAGAGGGAGAATGGCCCGAGATGAGCGAAATTTCGAAAAGCCATTCTCTACTGCTTGGCGTCCTGGTTCTTTGCGCATCTGAATCCTCCCACGAGTCCAGATGCATTCAAGGCAACAAACGTGCCAAGCGGCAAAGAGATCGTTCTATCGGCTAATTCATTTATGTATAAACAATAAGACTGTTGTTGTATTCGAATGACCGAGCATCTTTACGCCCTTATTACGATTGTGAAATTGATTCACGGCGATAACGGTGATCATGCCCGGACAGGTCCAGAGATACTCAGTATACATCCGTAGATACTCTCCTCGGATATGCTCATAACTCAAGTTTTCTTTTGCAAGATGATTTAGTTCCTGAGACAGCGAGCGACACCGCTCATCCGATCTCATGAGCCGCAACATGCTTTCTGCGAGCGCTGATGGATTACCCCTCTCGACATATATTCCATGTTTCCCTACGTATTCGCTGACGTCAGTGTCTCTGGTCGTTATCACGGGAGTGCCGTTCGCCATTGCCATGCAGGCCGGGTACTTTCCAGAGCCTGATTCGTAGGGAATGAGGCACGCGATTGCGGACTGGTAGGCCTCAGCGGCTGCAGACCCGTGCAAAAACTCGCTCCACCTTATCAACCCGTCAATGCCAAAGCTCTTTGCCATGGTCCGACACTCGTCAACCCCGTCGCACTTCGCACCCGTATAAATAAGTATCTGACCTTCTAAGAGATCCTTTTCGAGGATCTTGATAGCTTGCAGAAGCGTCTCGATGCCCTTGCTGTGATCCAGGTGATGGCCGCCGAAGAAGATGAAGTGAAACCTCCTTTGCGCCGCTTCTGGCTTCTGAACTTTCACGTAATAAGGAATGACTTTCACCTTGCTGCTGTCGATTCCCAAGGCAATGAGCTCTCGCAAGAATGCGTTCGAGAACACCACTATCTGGTCCGCCAGATTATAGAGGCGATTCAATCGCGGGTGGTCCTGTTGGATTGGATCAATTTCGTGGACGGTAACAATGACTTTTTTTCTTAGAGCCTTGGCGGCAACAAGGAGTGTAAGAAACGACACGGCTCCAAAAGCCTTGAGAACCTGATCGAAATGAATGATGTCGCTGCGCAGGCATCTCACACAGAACGCCAAGCCTCGACTGATCTCCACCGGGATGTTGAGCCTGAGGTATCGTACAACCATGTACTTTACAAACCCGTGCTTCCTGCTCGGCTTCAGCGGGATATAAGGTATTGTCACTGCGTGGCACGCCTTGAGAAGAAGCTCGGACTTGTCCAGTTTGAATTTTCTCGGAGTTAAGAAAGCAATTGCAGTTCGAGGAGACAATGCACGTCTCGATTCCCCCGCTCTCCGCAATCTGCGTGAGAAACGCGAAATTGTGTGAATAGATATCTTTCTCGTAGCAGCATCCGACAAATGCTATCTTCATGTTGCTTCCCG
>CAWJSK010000014.1:0-181833 GCA_963845535.1 uncultured Spirochaetota bacterium | reverse complement strand
TCGAAGTACTCGGTGAGGTTGGTTTTGCCCTAGCCAAGCGGCGGTTCGTTGAGTGGCATCTGGCAGACTCCTTTCCGGATGCAAAACCTCCACGAGTAGGATTTTGGAGCGCTCTAACATAGAGTTCAGCTGCGCCGCCGAATCATCGACGCGAAGCCCCCACAGCATGGGGCCTAATTGCGATTCAGAAAAGCATCCAAGGCGTCAGCTGCAACGATTTGTTAGCCAGGCCCCGCGTCCGCTGAACCCCACCTGAGCTGACCGCAGTAAGAACGATCCCTGCGACTACCAAAGCAATTGTCACCCTCTTCAAGACTCTGAATGTTTCTTTGGCGCGATTCACGTTTTCCTCCCGTCAAAAAAAGATTGTTACAAGCGTCTACTGTTCAAACGATAGATTGCTTTCAGAAAACCGTCAACGACCGAGAAAAAGCCTCAGAACGATGGCCGCTGACAGACATGCGCATAACACTACACGGGAAGCAGATTATAAAGTCCTTTCCAGAGATACAAAGAACTCGTGCATTAGAGAAGCAAAGTTCTCCGAGGTTCCATAAAATAGCATTTTTGAATACTCCTTTTTTACCCCCCTTTTTGGGTCGGCTCAGAATTCGGTAGGCAGCATCAAAGGCTTCCTCTGGGGTCTCCTCCGATGAAAGAATATGGGAGTTTGTTCATCTTGCTCGCTCCTGACCTTCTGGTCCATCGAGGACCTCGCGAACTTTGCTCAGAAGAGCCTGGTGGGAAAAGGGCTTCGAAATAAAGTTCAAGCCTGGGAGCCCGCCGCGTGTTGCTCCGTGATAGTGATGGCAACCGCCTTAATGCGCGCTGCCTGGGCCTGGTCGAAAGTCCTTAATCCCGTTTTCGCCAAGCCCCCGGTGTTGCCCAGCACTGTCACCGTGGCCCCGACCTCTGGTCTTGGTTCGTAGTTGCTAGCAAATTGCTTCTGTTAGGAGATTATACGTTCAATCACCAACTGCGAATGTTTGAACTCATGCCGGCAGTGATTTAGAAAGGTAATTTCTTATCAGTCAGAGTTTGACCGATTTTAAGAAGGTACTCATTTTTGCGGCGTTGGCGTCCCGGAATCCATCGGCTGTTTTGAAGCCGCCGTACTCCTCCTGTAGACTCTCCAGGCGAAAATGAGATTGGCGAGTTGCACTACTACGAGGATGTATTCGAGAATGTTAATCGCCGTAGGAATCGGCACCGAAAAAAAGGCTCCGGCTCGGTCGCCGATAAAGGGAAAGAAGAACAGTATCGAAGCGATAATCGCAAGGCTCGAAGCTAACCGAACCCTCCAGAAGAGAAAAGCGATAGACAACAAGAACAGGGCCAGACCAGTAAAAATCGTACCAATCGCGATGTAACCGAAGATCTTCAAAGCCGACTCCGGGCGAGTCTCGAAACCGATAGGAGTCAAGAGGATGATTACCAGAACGCTGAGGACTAATGTCACCAAAAGCGCCATGGCATCCCTGGATAGGGTCTTCACTCTGAGACCTCCTCCCCTCCTAGACAGCATTGACACGATTTTAAAATATGATCAAGCATCAAGGGAGCGCCCCCGTGGGGACGACTACGAACGCGTCGTGAGGCTGCTCACGGCGGTGTCAGCCCTCCCAAATCCATTTCAATATCTTCCCGCTTCATCTGGGCCTGATCGAATTCGCGCCAAAACAAGCGGAAATCTTCGGGGGATCCTTCCGCGATAAAAAAGCGACCAGGAGATTCATGACCACAGACGCCGCCCTGAGTAGTCTCTTAAAATGGAGCGGACCTAAGGTGATATCCTATCGATCGATGGCTGCAATATGTGCGGCGAAGGAGGAGTACATGTTGGATCAGTGGAGCAACTATTTTCTCATGGTAGGCGGCGGCGCCGCGGCACTGGCTGGTTTGATATTTGTCGCGGTGTCGATCAATCTCAGTGTCATTGTCCAAAACTTGACGCATAGAAATCGGGCAATCAACGTGCTAACGGGTTTCACTGCAGTCTTCATGGCATGCAGTCTTGCCCTCATCGGAAATCAGGATCTTGGAGCACTTGGCCTTGAGTGGTTTGTCCTCTGGTTTATCGCAACAGCCATCTTCATCCCAGGCTATGTCAGGGCTATCAGAGCGCGCATGAGTTCCGTTGGATTGAATTGGCTGCGGCTTTCGGGCGGTCCAGCATGTTACCTCGCTGAAGTTATGAGCGCAGTTCTCCTTTTTCTCGGATATCGCGCAGGGCTTTACATCGCAGCTATCGCAAGCATTGTGCTGTTCGGATTCAACATTTCTGGCGCATGGCTCCTTCTCATTGGTATTCACGAAGACCAATCTAGGCGATGATAGTCTTGGTGAAACATGGTCAGCGATGCTTTCACAATCGCATACAGCGCGAGGACGAATTCTCATCGGGGAGCGCCGCGATATGGGGGTGGTTGGCTGAAAGTTTGGCGCTTTTCCGCATGTCGAGACGGAACACCGCATGAGACGGGACTATTCATGTTATAAGGTCTTCTCTGTAACGTCCTCCTCCCTCTTGTTAGGCAGCGAGCGCATAACACGGCATGGGGGCGCACTATTAAGTCCTTTCCGGGAGGTTTTTCTAAAGGCACGAACTCCGGCCGGGCCGTTATCGCCAAGGTTGTGGCCTGAGGTTCCATAAAGCAAGTTGTACGAAATCGCTTCGCGATGGCCCTTTGAAATGGCCGCCTGCCTTGTGATCGGGTCGTGCCCCTGATTTCTGAGTTCTTCCGCGATTCTTCCAAGCTTTTCCTTGAACGGTACAATTCTTCTTGAAATCCAATCTTTTCAAGGAGATACCACTATGGGTGCCATCAAAGAGCGAATGAAACAGGACCTTGCCATCAGGGGCCTGAGTGAGAACACGCAGCAGTGCTATCTGACCTGCGTCAAACAGTTCGTGGGACACTTCATGATTTCCCCCGAGCGGCTTGGCCTGAAGGACATCCGCGCCTACCAGCTGTATTTGATCCGTGAGCGCAAGGTCGCCGAGAGCAGCTTCAATGTCCACGTTGCTGCTTTGAAGTTCCTCTACGGGACTACGTTGCAACGGAGCTGGAATCATCGATTTGATCCCCTATCACCGCACGAGCAAACGGCTGCCGGTCGTCTTGAGCCGAGAGGAAGTCGTGCAGTTGTATCATGCCGTTTCTTCCTTGAAGCACAAGGCGATTGTTCTCACCCTCTACTCGACTGGCCTCAGGGTGAGCGAGTTAGTTCATCTGAAAGTCCACGACATCGATAGCTCACGGATGCTTGTGCGAGTCCAGGAGGGAAAGAATCGAAAGGATCGCTATATCGGCCTTTCGCCAAAACTCTTGGAACTGCTGCGGCAGTACTGGCGCAGCACAGAGCCGTCTCCACGAACATGGCTCTTCCCTGGAGACTCCCCTGGCCATCCGCTCACCCGATGTGGCGTGGGGAAGATGATCCGCAAGGCCAAAGAGCGGGCCGGGATCCACAAACCCGTGAGCCCCCATACGCTTCGTCACTCTTTTGCAACCCATCTGCTGGAGGCTGGAGTGGATGTGCGAAGGATACAGCTCCTGATGGGCCACGGAAGACTGAGCTCCACTGTCCAGTATCTTCACGTTGCCAGCACCTCTCTGCGTGAGGTGCCAAACCCTCTGGATCTGCTGGACATCCGCTGAATCGGACTTTTCCTCCCCATGTCCTCCTGCTCCCTCTCCGAGGGGAACCGTCCGTCCGCAGAAGTGGCGGACATATTCCGTGATCACCTCCACGAACTGGGCAGCATCGGCCCTGACCAGTGGAAGGTCGTCAACGCCCTCATCTCCTGTCGCACGGCCCATCTGGGCGGACACCTGTACGCCTGCGACAACTGTGGCCAAACCCTTCCTGTTTACAATTCATGCCGCAATCGCCACTGTCCCAAATGCCAGGCAGCAGCGCGGGCGAAGTGGCTCGACCAGCGCATGGGTGAGCTTCTGCCCGTCGAGTACTTCCACGTCGTCTTCACCATTCCTGATGTGTTGAACCGCCTTGTCCTGGTCAATAAAGCGGTGCTCTACGAGATCCTGTTCAGAGCGGCAAAAGAAACGCTGCTGCAATCAGCGATCAACCCAAAGAACCTGGGAGCACGCGTCGGTTTTCTCGCCATCTTGCACACGTGGGGCCAGAATCTGCTCGATCATCCGCATCTGCATTGTCTCGTGCCTGGCGGTGGGCTGTCCTCCGATGGCACCCGCTGGATCTCCTGTCGCAAGGGATTCTTCGTCTCGGTGAAAATTTTGAGCGCGTTGTTTCGCGGTAAGTTTCTCGACTTTCTCAAGAGTGCCTACCTCAACAAGCGCCTGAAGTTCCCCGGTCAAACCAGCCAGTTCGAGCCAGAGGAGGCCTTTCAGAAGCTTCTCAATCAAGCGTATGCCAGGCACTGGGTCGTGTACGCCAAGAAACCCTTCGCCGGCCCCGAGCAAGTTCTGCGCTATCTGGGAAGGTATACCCACCGTGTGGCCATCTCGAATCATCGCCTCATCGACGTGCGTGACGGCATCGTACGATTCCGCTGGAAGGACTACAAGCACGCGAATGCCTGGAAAACCATGTCCGTCTCGACGACCGAGTTCATGCGAAGATTCTTGTTGCACGTGCTTCCCACGCACTTTATGCGAATCCGCTCCTACGGCTTGTTGAGTAACAGGAATAAGAACGAGAATCTCGCCGTCTGCAGAAGCCTTCTCTGCGGCTCCTCCGAAACAGAGCAGTCGGAGCGCGAGGGTCTATCTTCGGCACAACCAACAGCGACCACCGAGACTGCCACTCTGTGTCCGAATTGTCATCACGGTTACCTGGTTTCCGTGATGATCATCGAACCCGAACGCTTTTACCCCGAGAGAACCAAAAGGCTGGATTCGTCATGAGCAGCCGCCTTCGCCCCCCCCCCCGTGCATGCTCAACGACCAATACCTCACAGTCTGCGCCACATTTTCGAGGATTGTCCGAAGACCACCCATCCCTGCTTACAAGGGTACTTGCGCTCAACAACCTTTCACGTCGTCGATTGCCTCAGCCTTCGGTGCCGATTTTTTCCGCGTTCGCCTTCACGAGGCTGTTTTTCTTTCAAGATTGACTGGGATTGAAAACCCATAGCACTTCGAGGGGAAGCGATTTCGTACAACAATTTCTATGAGAAGCCGTTCCTTCAGGCGTGCCATCGTATCGGCCGGGTGAGGGCTGTTGTTCCCTCGGCTCCTCATAGAAACCTAATCAGGCTGTCGAAAAAGCCAGTCGCTTCCAGAAAAAATCATTGTTTGGCCCGACCGCATGTTGTACGATAAGGAGTCCGAATCCGCCATTCGTGAAGCATGGGAGGGACTTCATGCCGGCATTCCTCGTTCCGAATCGAGCTCAGATGCTTCTGCTCACAGAGGTTGACCTCTCGACAGTCGCTCCTGAGGGGAGCGCGGTGCATATCATCGACGAGCTAGTAGATTCTTTGGACACGCGCGCAATTGAAGAATCATATGAAGTGAACTCCGAGAATGGACGACCCCCCTTTCATCCGAAAACACTTTTGAAAGTCGCTCTGTTGGCACTTCACAGCTGCCGGTTCTCACTACGCAAGATGGAAGAAGACACGATCAACAATCTGGCCTACAAGTGGCTGACCGGCGCTATGAGCATCGATCATTCGACCCTTTCCAGGCCGCACGTGAGGCCCTGGACGGGCTGCTGAATGCACTGTTCGCCGCCCGCGAGTGGGGCGGTGCCCGCGTGACCGTGGCGAGCACTATAGGCGTATACGGCGGCGCGTTCGCCCAGACGTTGCGCGAGGAAGCGCTTCTCCCCTTGGCTGCTACGCACGTCATTCCCGCGTTCAAGAAGATCTACGAGATTCTGTGCTCCTACGTGGGTTCGCACGCGGGGCTGGAGGTGGCTTGCTTGCGGCTTTCGGCGATCTGGGGACCCCTCGGCAGGCCAGACTCGCCATTCTTCCCTCTGCCGCGTTTCGTACACTCCGCCGTACGCGGGGACGGAAGGTCGGCCTCAGTCTCGACGGGTGCGCGCGTGTTCGCAGAGGACGGGATGGACCTCTGCTACGTGAAGGATTGTGGGTTGGCCATCGGCAATGGTGCAGTTGGCCAGGAATCTCAATCACCAAGTCTACAACGTGGGCTTCGGCCGCGCGGTCACCAACCGAGAGGTGGTAGAAGCAATTCGGCGCGCAGTTCCTGGCGCTTCCATCGATTTCGCGGAAGGCTTCGACCCTGAGGGCTCCGGGCACACAGTGGGAATGGACACCGGTCGGTTGCGCGAGGATACCCAGTTCTCCCCCCGTTACGGCATCGAACGCGGTATCGCCGACTACGTGTCATGGCTTCGTGCCGGGCACGAACGCTGAGCCGTGAGCGTCCTGGCATGCCACTCGGAGCCCCATTCCGCCAAGGATTCGAAGCGGGACACCGGCCAAGGCGGGCTCACCCCAAAGCCAGGCCGCGGAAGCCCTCTCCACAACAATTCAGTCGGCGAGGGTCACACTTCGGACTTCACCTCGTAATAGGCTACTAAAGATAATGCACACCGGCGTCAAGGGTCGGCTATTTCGGCCACTGTCTGTCGTCAGCGGCCTCAGTCCGTGTTGGTTGGGATCTCCGAACCGCAGATCTTATCGACTACTGCCGCGAGTTGATCGCGGCTAACGAAGCAAATGCTAACCCTTCCGGATTCGTGCGTGCCCTCCAGGGCAAGGTCGACTCCAGCTCCGAGCTTGGCGCGTAGTCGATCTATAAGACGGTTGAAATCGATCGGTTTGCTCACAGAAAGTCCCGGATCCGGAGATGGTTCTTGTATATCGGGTCCCGGTTCCCCACCATTGAGGCCTGATGCGTCTTTCTCCCTAGCTCGAATCGTGTTGTATCCTTTGTTGATAGAAAGCTCCCCTCTCTTGACCGCAGCAGCCATTTCCGGATCGGCGATGACCTTGCGAGCTCTTTCAACCTTGCGAGTGGATGTCCCGATTTCTCTGGCAGTGCGTTGGGCGGTACTGGCAAGACGCTCTCCATTTCCGCCACGTGGCGGAAATGGAGAGTTCCCTTAAAGCCGGTCACCTTTTTGTCGATTACGCCGAGAACGGAAATAATCTCCGCGTCGCTCAGATTCCGTCGGTCTCTCTGTGTGTGTATGGCGTAGTCACGCGCTTCCTCAGCATTTGCAAAGTCATGAAGGTACGCCGTCACTGTCAGCCTTCCAATTTCCTTGGCTGCCTGTGCTCGTGTAAAACCATCTACAAGGACGTACTCGAATCCGTCCTGGGTTGCCCTTTTCCAGACGTCTATAGGCTTGGACTCATCGTAGCCATGCTCCTGCATGTGGGACCTTATTGCGCTTCTTACTTGATCACGGATCGGAAAGAGTGACTTGAACGGTTCCTCCAGCAATAGCTCGTCGATGTTCATGTTGAGAGTTTCGATTCGCCTGACTGATGAGTTGTTCCCGGACTCAGCTTTTGCAGCAAGGGCAGATAGATCGAGTTTTCGTGACATCTAGTACCTCCCAATTGCGCGATCTGCCCCGATGAGGCCGGCCAGATCATGGATAGCGTTGAACAAAGTCATCTTGCTCACGGCATCAGTCATCTTTTCCTTAGTGTCGATACTGCGTTGAAGCAGCGTTGTCTCAGGGATTTGGACAGGAAGAATTACACTGTCGAAAGTGTTGCGGAAGAGGGTCTCGTACTGGTTACGGAGGGACTCGGAATTGCTCGTTCTGGGGGCTCTGTAGAAATTGAAAACGATCCGCCAGGCCGGCAGACGATCTGTATCCTGGGAGATCTGATCGCGGTAGAAAAGTGCTCCCTTGAAATCGAACTGGGAAAGCCTCACGGGCGTCAGGATGAAATCTGACGCGCAGATTGCGTTCTGGACCAGGTTGTCATAGGTGGGCGCGCAATCAATAAGGATAAAATCGTAGTCTGGCTTGGTCTCGGCGATCATTCGCTTAAGGGTGTTCGCCCCGATGGTCCTGAGGTTCGTCAGCGAAAATGACGAGGCCAGAATATCGATCCCAGAGCAGTTGGAAGGGAGAATGTTGCTGGTCAGATCCTTCGAGTTCAAGGCAAGCGCCAAGTTCTTTCGATTCGTAACCGAAAGCTCGTCAAGGTAGTAGAACGAGAGCGAGTTTTGAATGTCGAAATCCACGACAAGCACTCGGTAGCCGGCCGCCGCGCAGTAGTTCGCGACATGAATGCAGATGCTGGTCTTGCCGGTACCACCCTTGATGCTTGAGAACGAGACTACCATGTTGCACCTCCAATTCTGCAATTTGGGGAAAGAGATCACTCTTCACCTCTCGCGGCTCTCAACTTCCCGCTTTTCCGTTTCTCCTGTGCTTGGAATCGTTTCTTTCGTGTATGTACGCGCGTGAAACGATTCTGAAACGATAGGAAGCCGCCACTTCGCGGCCCGTCCCTTGCCCTCTATTTCGACTTTGCGGTCCCTGGCGGCTCGCCAGACCGTTGTCTTTGACAGTCCACGCTCGGCGCCTAGGGTATAGATTTCATGCGCCAGTACCTCCTCAGAGCTGCCCAGGACCTCGGTAAGGAGTTCCATGGCATCGGATCGCTCTCGTCTTCGGTCAACATCGTCTAGGGCAATCAGCGAATCTGCTTCGACCCCCTCCACCTGCTCACCCCAGCGGATTTGGGGAAGTTTGCCCGATTCGGTTGAGACAAGAGAGAACTCAATAGCCTCCCCAAGGGGGGCATACGAGTTCTTAACTGGTACGAATAGAGATCGTTTAGCGTCATCCGGATGCCTTGCTAGCATGTAGACCGCCCGCGCCAGCGCCACTACGGCAACGCTGCCCAGCACGCGGAGCATGGCGCCGTTGGTGACTGACTTTGTGAAATGGGCGAGGCAAAGAGTCGTCACATTTCTTCTTTCGCTAAGTTGGGCGAGATCCGCCAGGACCGGTCCGAATGCGTCCGTTCGGAAGGTGTCGATCCCAGCGGTACAGCTAGTCAGCGAATCGATGATGATTAGGCGCGGGCAATTCATTTCGTCCAGGGCTGCCTCAATTGGGGATGTGCCATCAGCCAAAGTGAAAAGCTCAGCACGATCTGTGCGTTTGAGTCGGATGTCGGCGATTGAAACCCTGTTGAGTGCCGCACCGGCGACACGTAGCCGCGGAACAAGCGTTTTCGCTGCCGACTCTTCCGCCGATAGAAAGAGCACATCACCAACAGCCGGCTTTGTGCCATCGGGGAATGGGATCCCCGCGCTTACGTGAGCCGCAAGGGCCGCCGCAAAGGTTGACTTACCAGAGGAGGGATGGCCAACCAGGACCGAGTACTCACCGAGGGGTAGTCTATTTTCCCACAGCCAGTCGACCGGGCGCGTAGCGATATCCGAGGCGCGTTGTATGCTGAGTCTTGGTGAACCGCACCCGGGTTCGACCTGAACGATTCTCTCGGTTGGACAATTCCTGATAAATCGTTCCAGATCAATGGATTCAGACATAGCGTCCGCAATATCCCAACCCGGTGGCCTGTCTTCGATTCGAAGTACCTTTGCATGGGGCAGTTGGGCACTTATGGCAAGAGCAGCTACACGGCCAGGCTCATCGGCGTCTGGCCAGACCACTACTTCCCGATTGAGGAGCGGAGTCCAGTCAGTCTTTGCAACTGCCAGGGCACCGCCACTCCAAGTTGTGATGAAAAACGGGAAGTCCTCAGGAATACGGACTGTGGCACACTTTTCACCTTCGACAATCAAAACAGCGGAGTGGCTATTCAGTAGCTCGGGCAATCGAAATAGCGGTCGCCCCGTCGCCAGGGGCTGACCCGGATGCCACGAGTCGTCCTCTCCGAAGTACCACGGGATAACGCTCTTCTTGGCGTTCTCGGCTTCGTACCTGCAAACGTGGAAGAGCATTTGGCCGTCCGCCTGACGATAGGGCCACGTTCCGACAAGGCTGCCGTAGCGCCGTCGCGTCAGGTCGCTGTCGAACGCTGTCTCAAAACAATCGCTTGCCGAAGCCGGAATCGGAAGCACTCCCCGGTACTTCGCTCGGTCTTGGTGGACCTCCGGAGCTTCCAAAGGCTCACAGCATCCTGCCTCACGGACAATGTGCCTGGCAGCCTCTAGTGGTGGACAGTTCTTAGCAAGCCCAACGAGGTCGATGAAATCTCCGCCCTCACCTGTGGCAAAGTCATACCAGCGTCCGTCTTTACTGATTGTGAATGATCCGGTGTGCGAGTCAGCGCGAAGCGGCGACAGCGTTTTGTATTCGTTGCCCTCCCATCGCGAGCTCTTACATCCGAACATGCGTTCTATCAGTGAGGCCGTGACCACATGCCGCGCCAAGCTGAAAGTATCCCGGCTCATGGACGCTGGTTTCTCGGCTTTCCAACCGGAACCTTCTGCGAGTTCAGGAACTCCTGCAGGTCCTGGACATCGAATCGGACAAGTCTTCCGACATGAAGGTGCGGCACGCGTCGCTGCGACACCAACCTTCTCAGACTTTGAGGCCTGATATGCAACAGAGCCGCCGCGGTGTTGTAGTCAATCAGGTTGATGTTAGTGGAGGTGGACATGGTTTCTTCGTTGTTCATGAGGGCACCGTATCACCTGGTTGAGCTGTGAGTCGAATTTCGAGGAAGGCAGAAATATGGCTAGTTTTGGCTGTTCTTAGCCCACATTTTTGCTTCCTTTCAAAATCCTTGATTGCTTCCGCGGCGGTCCGACAGATGGAACTTTCCTTTCCGGGTAGAAATTTTTTCGAGGCGCGCAACGGGACAAGCGGTTGGAGTTGGTCAATAACCCGAAGGATGAAAAAAATAGGATAGCCTTTGTAGCGCTTGCGACTTTTGTCCCATGTGACGAAGCCCGAACCACCGCAGGCCAGATATGTGCGATACAACTCAATCACCAAGTGCTTGAAATCCAAAAGCTCAGGACGTCCTGCCGAGCGAGCTTCCAAAGATCGCCTCTCGGCCGCTTGCTCAATCTTTCTGACGAGGCTTATCGCGCGTTTCAACGAAAACAGGTACCGGTTGCCTCCCTTCGGTTCAAAGAGGTTCAAACCATGCAAAACAGCGTCGTAGGAATATAAGGAGAGCTCGTTCAAGGCCCTTTCGGCCGCCACCGCTTTCTTGAAGATTGCTCGCGCCTTGTATCTGGACGCCTCCGCGCCGAAGGGAGGCGCGAAGCAGTACGATTCCGCCTCCGCCAGAAACTCTTCACAGAGGTCGTAGATTCGATTCTTCGCCGCCGCATTCAGAGACACTTCCCGGCTTTCGATCTTGTCGAAGTCCAGCGACAGTTCGTCAGAAAACCCGAAATAACGGGATTCGTCCGTCATTCAGGAGCTCCCTTCGACGTCGGCAGGCGGAATCAACAGCTGGTTTTGGATAGTCACCACTTCGGAGATGTCCACTGCGGGCCAGCTCGTATACCAGTCTGTCATGGCTGATGAGCGGTGGCCCGTCACTCGGCGGGTCTTGGCGTCGGATACGCCATTGGAACGCATCAAGCTGTTGAGGAAATGTCGCCAGCCATGAAAGCCTATGCGGCGCTGGCGCTGTTCGGCGAGCGTGATTCCGGTTTTTTGCAAGGCTCGGGCGAGGTTCGTCTCAATCCATGACTTGCTCATGGGGGTCCCTTTGCTGTCCTTGCCGTAGAAAAGGAGGGTGGTCGGAGCCGTCTCTTGGATGACGCGGGAAAGGATCCCATAAACCCTTGGAGCGATTGGAATGTCTCTCATGCTTTCTGCCTTCGGCCGCCGTGGCCCGTATCCCTCCTCCCATGAGCGGCGGATCTCCACGTGGTCTGTCTTGATATTCTCCACGAGCAGTGCGCGGATCTCACCCATGCGCACGCCCGTCGTGGCGGCCAAAGCGTTGATCGCGTACTGCCTGAAGTCTGCCCATGGATCAGGGCCTGCAAGTAGCCGAAGCGCCTCGGAAGGTGAAAGGATTGTGCGCTCGGGATGGCGCACACGGACGGACTTCACCTGATCGGCGGGGTTCTCCGTGATCCATCCATCAACGACCGCGCGTTCTAGAATAGTCCGCAAAGCCTGGACGATCTTGTTGATCGTGGCCGGTGCAAGCTCGCCGCATCGATGTAGATCTACAACCCATGAGTCAAGTCGCCTGGTAGTGAAATCTTGCAGTCGCCAGGTTCCCCAAGCGGGTAAGACATGGACACGGGTGTAGCTTTCGGCAGCATCCAGATAACCGTTCGAGACTGTGCGTCCGTGGGCGGCTCGGTCGACCGCGTAGGAGGCCGCAGGCTTCCAGAATCCTTCGGCGTATTCGGACAGGGTGATATTCGCACGGCCGTCGCGGACTTTCCTAAGCTTGGCCTCGCACCAGCGCACAGCATCATCGTGCCGGGTACATCCGGTAGAAATGGCACTGGTTCGATATGTGCCATTCTCATCACGGAAGAGCGCGTAAAAGATTCTTCGGTTCTTTCTCTTGGTGGGCCTGGAATGCAGAGAGTATGGGCGCTTCGGGCGTTCCATGCTGCCTCCCTCGACTCACTCTCGATGTCAGAGTGAGTGTCAGAGTAGAGCTACATGGAAGCGCCCGTTTTCGGGTGGCTTCCTATTCCCTACAACGTAGGGACTTAAATGGGCGATACTGGATTTGAACCAGTGACTTCTACCGTGTGAAGGTAGCACTCTCCCACTGAGTTAATCGCCCTCGATGGGCCCTTGCCAGGACCCCCGAATGTGCGTACTTTATACAGTGACCTCCCAGGAGATGTCAATGTGGTTCGCCAGGGGGCGTCGCCGCGAGGGCCGTATATTAAAATCAGATCAATCGGTGCACGAAAGTAGACAAATAGATCGCTTTTCCCTTCTGCGCGTCCTAATTGCCGATAACTGATTCTCCGACAAACAAATAGAGCGAAAGTCGGCCACTCCGAGTTGGTATCAATCTTGCATTGTTAGGCGCAACGAAGACTGACATCATGCAGGATAACCAGGAATTGGTTCGCGAAGTTCGGCGAACAACAACACAGAGTGCATCAGGAATCGCAAGGGTTCAGGGGGAGCTGGTTCGAAAGTCGCTCCACCTTCTCATAGCTATCGTGCCTGTCCTGGCAGCGGTAAACCTGCCCGCAACGCTGGCCCTGCTGGCAACCGGGACTCTTTTCTACGCCTTTGCTGAGAGCTCACGCAGGCTGGGAAATCCAATCCTCGTTGTGAGTGATCTGACGGTCATTGCCTCCCGGGACAAAGACAAGGTCGGTTTTGTGCTCGGGCCCGTGACCCTCGGTCTCGGAGCCATGATTTCCCTCCTTTTGTATCCTGAGCCTGCCGCTTCCATCGCCATCTATGCGCTTGCCTTCGGAGATGGCCTGGCAGCCCTGGTCGGCAGAGCGGTTGGCGGACCGAAGATACCGTTCCTGAGGGGCAAGACCTTCACGGGCAGCCTTGCCTGTTTTGCCGCCGTTTTTGTCATGGCTTACCACGTGAGCCGCCGGCCCGCGGAGTCCCTCATCATCGCTTCAGTCGCCACGGTCCTGGAAGGGATCCCCACCGGCAACTTCGACAACATCATCATTCCATTTGGCGTCGGAATGGTGGCAACCAGGCTCCTGGTTCCCTGAGGGACCTGAGGCATACAGTTGCGCCCGCGGCCAGGGCGAGAACTCCGCATGCAAGCGGGATTGGCTGCACCATGAAGAACAGAAGCTCCCGAGCCGCCAGGAGAAGCGCGAGCCCCACGGCCAGCGCAAGGAACCTCCTGTCCCGCTTCAGGACCCATGCGCCAACCGCCGTCGCAGGGACCAGGGCAGCAATGACGAGGTTCACGAACCACACGCCCTCTTCATCCGCAAGCTTCCACGTGAGCTCAGAAAGAAAGGTGGTCCGGTCCAACGGAATACTCGCCGCGATGGCCAGCGCGACCACCAGAAATCCTCCCCCCAGCACGTAGACGTGGCGGTATTTCAGCCCGATGCAATAGAGGCTGGAAAAGAGGAGCGCAAACAAACCCACGAACCTGCCCCAGTACACCGCGCGTGTCAACGCGATGGCTGCCTGGATCGAGTTGTCCGTTGCAAAAAGCACCGCGGTAGCTCCCCGGAGACACTCAATTCCAATCGTGAGAAAGAAGAGGAGGAGGTACGGAAGCACGGGCGTGCGATTGCTGCGGTACAGCCGGCTGGAGCGAAGGGAGAAAACGAAGCCGACGGCCGTTGCAGCCGCCACGGCCCCAATCAACCACAAGGGCTGGGTCGCATCCTTCGGGCCGGGATCATGGTAGATGAGCCACCATGGGTTCGACGGGAGCACGGAGAGCGCCCCGGCGAGGGCTGGTCGGCTGAGGAGAAACGCCGAATGAGGCGCAAGCGATGAGGCCAAGGATGAGCGTGACAACGAGAGCGGCTCCGAGGAGCCCGGCTTCCAAAGAGGTGCGCACGGAGGTGGATTGTAGGACGATATAGGCGAGAAGGTCAAAAGCATTGTAGTCTTTTTCCATGATCCTGATCTTCAAGAAAGACGCTACTGAAGAGGAGATTCAGAGCGCTCTGCGCAAGATCGAGCATCTGGGCTACACGCCGCACCTCAGCAGGGGAGCAGTCAAGACCATCTGCGGCGTCACCGGGGACGACCGAGCCCTGGATCAGTCCGAGTTCGACCAGATGCCCGGCGTGGAAAGCGTCCTGCGCGTCCTCAAACCATACAAGCTCGCTTCTCGCGAGTTTCATCCTGATCCCACCCGCATCAGCGTGGGTGGAGTCAGCGTGGGCCCGGGAAGCTTTGCCGTCATTGCGGGGCCCTGCTCGGTGGAGACCGAGGGGCAGGTAGAGTCCTCGGCGGAGCTCCTGCACCGCTCAGGCCTCAGGCTCATGCGCGGCGGCGCTTTCAAACCCCGTTCATCGCCATACTCCTTCCAGGGGCTGGGCGAACAGGGCCTGCAGATCCTGAGCGCGGCAGCGAAACGCCACGGCCTCACGGTGGTCACGGAGGTCCTCTCCGAATACGACGTGGAGCTGGTGAGCCGTTACGCAGGCGTGCTGCAGGTGGGGGCCCGCAACATGCAGAACTTCGCGCTCCTCAAGGCCCTGGGGGAAACCCGTACTCCCGTGCTTCTGAAAAGGAGCATGATGGGCACCATCGAAGAGCTGCTGCTCTCCGCCGAGTACATCATGAAGGGGGGGAACCCCCACGTCATCCTCTGCGAGCGGGGCATCCGTACCTTCGAGACGGAGACGCGAAACACCCTGGATATCGGCGCGGTCCCCGCCATCAAGCGCCTGAGCCACCTGCCAATCATCGTGGATCCCAGTCACGCCATGGGGAACTGGCACTACGTGCCCGCAGCTGCAATGGCGGCGCTGGCCGCGGGGGCGGATGGCATCATCATCGAGATCCACCCCAACCCGTCGGAGGCTCGGTCGGACGGAAAGCAGAGCCTGAACTACCCGCACTTCGAGGACCTGCTCACCCGGCTGAAGGACCTGGCCCCGCACCTGGGAACGGCGGTCAACTAGCGGGCTCTTTCAGATTCCTCTATAGAAAAGCGCGAACCGTACGATACTGTTTGTAGGAGCATCTATGGCAAAACGGCTCGCGTCAATCGGGGTCCTGATCCTCCTGGTGACGTTCGCCGCGTCCGCGGGCGACATCGCCCGGTTCATGAACCTCGGGTTCTCTCCGGACTCGCGGTATTTCATGTTCGGGCAGTTCGGAATCCAGGAAAAGACCTCCACTCCCTGGGCGGAGACGTACATCGTCGACGTAAAGGCCAACACCTTCGTAGCCCACGGAGTGCACAAGGTTTCCTCCTCCCAGCAGGTGGATCCGGGCAGCGATGGCATTGGCGCGCTGTTCGACGCCGTTGCCGACTCCCGCGCCCAGAAGCTGCAGTACAGGATTCAGCACATGGTGACGGGAAGGCTTCTCTACATCCTCGTGGACGGCGCCACGGCCCCTGACACGGTCGATTTCCGTGACTTTCAGACCGGCCGAAGCTACGAGATCACGATGTCGCAGACCCGCCCGTCGGGTGAAGCCGGTGCCTCCTTCGGTCTTGCCATCACCGTGACGGACAAGGATGGAGTGGTGCACACCAGCAAGGCAGGGGATCCCGCCCTGCGGCGGGCCGGGGTGAAGGCCTACCACGTCAAGGAAATCATTCTTGCCCCGGACAACGCGTCGCTCGTCTTCCTGATACAGAAAGAGCAGCACGACACCCGAGGGGACAACGTTCGCTACATGATCGAAACCGCCGGGATCAACTGATCCCGGAGAGCGCAGGAGAGCGCCTTCATCCTTGACTTTGGTCTTCTCATGACCGTAGAATGCCGCCCATTCCAAAGGAGACGCTCGACAGAATGGCAGAAAAGATTACCCCCCGGGCCACCGACTATTCGCAGTGGTACATCGACATCGTGATCAATGCAAAGCTCGCTGACTACGCGCCCGTCAAGGGCTGCATGGTCATCAGGCCCCGGGGGTACGCCCTCTGGGAGATGATCCAGCAGGGCCTGGACGGGCTGTTCAAGCAGACTGGCCATGTCAACGCTTACTTTCCGCTTCTCATCCCCGAGAGCTTCATCAAGAAGGAAGCCGAGCACGTGGAAGGGTTTTCCCCTGAGCTGGCCGTCGTCACCCACGCGGGGGGAGAAATGCTCGAGGAGCCCCTGGTCATCCGTCCAACCTCGGAGACCATCATCTGGAGCATGTACAAGAAGTGGATCCAGTCCTACCGCGACCTCCCGCTGCTCATCAACCAGTGGTGCAACGTCCTGCGATGGGAGAAGCGCACCCGGCTTTTCCTGCGCACCAGCGAGTTCCTCTGGCAGGAAGGGCACACGGCCCACGCCAGCGCGGAGGAGGCGGAAGAGGAGACCCTTCGGATGCTCGACGTGTACAGGAGGTTCGCGGAGGAGTACATGGCCATTCCTGTCCTGTACGGCATGAAAAGCGATTCGGAGAAGTTTGCCGGCGCGGTCCGCACCTACTGCATCGAGGCCATGATGCAGGACACGAAGTCCCTGCAGGCGGGCACATCCCACAACCTGGGGCAGAACTTCGCCAAGGCCTTCGACGTGACCTACCAGACCCGCACCAAGACCGTGGACCATGTGTGGGCAACGTCGTGGGGAGCCTCCACCCGCCTGATCGGCGCCCTGATCATGACCCACGCGGACGACAAGGGGCTGGTTCTTCCTCCCCGCATGGCTCCCACCGAGGTCGTCATTGTTCCCATCTTCAAGAACGAGACAAAGGATGTCGTGCTGGATTTTGCCCGCAAGCTCCGTGACGCCCTCAAGCCGGGGTTCCGAGTGCACCTGGACGATGATGATCAGAACACCCCGGGCTGGAAGTTCTCCGAGTACGAGCTGCAGGGCATCCCGCTCCGCGTGGAGATCGGCCCCCGGGACATGGAAAAGGGCCAGTGTGTTGCGGTGCGTCGGGACACCGGTGAGAAGATATTCCTCCCCGTGGCGGAGGCGGGCGTTCGCCTGCGCGCGCTCCTGGAGGAAATCCAGAAGTCGCTTTTCACGCGGGCGCTGGAGTTCCGCACCGCGCACACTTTCCGCGTGAGCGACTACGCGGAGTTCAAGAAGCTGCTGGATGAGCCCGGAGGGTTCATCGAGGCGGGCTGGTGCGGGGATGCAGCCTGCGAAGCGAAGATCAAGGAGGAGACGAAGGCCACCATTCGCCTCATCCCCCTGGACGGGACCCAGGCATCCGCCGCACCGAAAGGCACCACATGCGTCATTTGCGGAAAGACCGCACGCCACCTGGCGATTTTCGGGCGCGCGTACTAGCGCCTCCTTGTCCTCGGTGCCGGCCTCTTTGCGGCCCTCGACTCCTGCGCGCCCCGGCAGGCACCCGCCAGGGTTGCCGCCGGCGCCTCGTGGTACGAGCTGGCATCAACGGTCTTTCAGTCAGTCGGCGCCGCGGACGCCGCCCCCGCGGTTCCCGCTCTTCCCTGGACCGTGCAGTCCAGGATCACGGACATGGCGTTCCTGGGAAATACCCTGTACTGCGCCGTCAACGGCGCGGGTGTGGTGGCGGTGGATTCAGCGGCGGCCGGGACACTGTCGTTCAGCTACCACTACGACGCGCCCATCTTTGCTCACCGCACCATTACCACGCTGATCCCCCGTCACGGGGACCTCATGATCCACCTCTACTACAACGCTCTCCTGAACGATGCGAAGCCCGAGGAGCTTCTGCTGCGGGGAATCAGCCTTGTCACATTCCTGCCCGGGCAGAAGGACTTCTCCTTCCTCATCCCGCCCTATCAGAAGAAAAACCCCGAGTGGGAAGCCGTTGGGTTTTGCGCCGATCTCGGAGAACGAGTTCGATTTCGAGTGGAAGTTCACTGACGCAACGGAAACGCGATTTGCCTACACGCGCTATCGCGCGGACCTGCAGCTGGAGGCCGGAAGCAATCAGGGACGCCTATGTTGCCGCGCTTGGCACGCAGTCCCTGACTGGCCCGGATGTCCCGGCTTCGTACAGCGCATTCTTCCAGGAGTGCCGCTCCCGGATCCAGGGGCTTCAGCGCCGCCACGGCTCTCCATTTCAAGGTGCGCTCGCCCCTGGTGCCCGTGCAGAGGTACTTCCGCACCGGCGTGGAGCAGGACTCGATCCTCGTCATTCACGTTTTCGATGACGACGGCACTCTCTACGCGCTGCTCCCGGACGGCCAGGTGCTGACAAAACGGCCGGGAGCTGCCGTGCAAACGTCCTTCCTCCCGTCACTCCCTGACGGATTCCGCTACACGGACCTCGTGAAGAAAGACGACATGTTCGTTTCCTCATGGGAGGAGACTCAGTTCACGCAGGTGGGGAGAGCGGGGATCCTCGCTCTCAAGCTGCCTCAGTAAGCGCAGACCGCTCGGCGGCGCAGTCCTATACGGTTCCCTTGACAGCCGCGGGAACGCCGCCCGGCTGGCTTGATGTCCGCAGGAAGCTTGCCAGGTCGAAGATCACGGGCTCCTCGATGAAAAAGCCCTCCGCGTGGGAAACTCCCAGCAGGTTCCCGTAGGATTCCCTGAACCGACGCAGCCCGTCCAGCACTTTCCCGTCCCGAAGGCTCATCTGCGACTCGTGGCAGCGCGCAATTGCTTCCCATTCCGCCATGAAGGCGGAAACGTCGTTGAGGAGATTCGGCGTGCGCGAACGCGGGAACCATGTAATAGATGAGATGGTCAGCGTTCCAGGGCTCGCCTTTCGCATCCTTGAGACCTGAGAACCGTGCGTAGCGCACCGCGGAGCGCACAATGGTGCCCGTTGCCGTGTGGTCGGGATGGGCGCCCCCATCCTTGTGGTAGCTGGGATTGGTGTGGTATGGCGCAAAGACGATCTTTGGCCTGAACTTGCGAACCACCTCCGCCAGGCGCAGGCGCGTTTCATAGGTGTCGAAGATCCTGCAATCCTGGAAGGACAGGATCTCCAGCTCGCTGCCGAGCTTCTCCGCGGCCACCCGCATCTCGCGCTCGCGCTGCTCCGCCGTTCCGAAGGTCCCCGCCTCGCCCGCGGGTCAGCACGCACACGGCAACGGAGGCGCCGCCGCGCACGAACTTGACCAGGCTTGCCCCCATCCCGAACTCGGCATCATCGGGATGCGCTCCGAAAACCAGTATGTCCGCCATCAGGGAGAAGATACGCGCGTGCCGCAGGCGCGTCAACAAAGGGCCGCGTTCGGCGCGCTCGGCGTGTCCGGGCGCTGGCGCCTTGACACCCGCCGTGAAGCCGGGGGATTCTGGGCTGCGCGAGATGGACTTACGGCCGCCTTCTGCCCTGACAAACAGCAAGCTTCTCTCGGGCCTCTCGGAAGAGCAGCTTGCCCTGCTGGTTCCACTCATGACCCCGCAGGAGTTCTCACACGGCGACGTGATTGTCCGCCAGTCCCTGCCGCCGGAGCGCGTCTACCTCCTCCTGGAGGGACGCGCCTCCGTGAAGAAGCGGATGCCTGACTCCGTGGAGGTCGGAGCTCGCAGCGCTCTCCGCGGGTGATTTCTTCGGAGAGCTGGGGATCATCCGAGGCGCCCTCGAGCATTCGGCAAGCGTAGTCGCCGCGAGCGACGTGAAAGTACTCTCCCTCGGCAAGGATGATTTCAGCCGGCTTCTCGTCGACTATCCCCCGATTGCCAGGAACATCCTTTCCAATATTGTCCTCCAGCTCCAGGACATGAACGAGCGGTTCGTTTCCAGCCTGCGCGCGGAGAAGCAGGAGCTGGAGCGCCAGGTCAGGGAGAGGACTCGGGAGCTTGAAGCGGTGGGGGAGAGGCTGCGCAGGGAGCTCGTGCTTGCCCAGACCATCCAGCGCAATCTCCTCCCGGAGAAGACCAAGAGCTTTCCCGGGATCGTCGTCTCCACGGACTACGTTCCCTGCGAGGAGCTGGGAGGGGACATCACCGGCGTGTTCTCGGTGGATGACAGCCATCTTGCCGTGTACGGAGGGGATGTCTGCGGCCACGGCATCTACGCGGCCCTGGTGATGAGCTACGTGAAGAAGCTCATCGAGACCTCCGTCAAGCGCATGCTCATCGGCGGCCGCTACGTGGTCAAACCTCCGGGCGCAGTGCTCACCTCCATCAACCACAGCTTCATCACGGAGATCAGCCAGGGAGACCCCGAGATCTACCTCACCCTCTTCCTCGGCGTGCTGGACTTGCGCGACCTCTCCTTCGAGTACTCCTCCGCGGGAACCCACGTCGTCTCCCCTTGTCGTCTCCCCCGGGCCGGGCCGCGGAGCTGTTCGACATCTCCGATTATCCCATCGGGCACGTGCGCGACCATGAGTACGAAACGCGCAGGTACCTGTTCACGCCCGGGGAGAGTTCCTGTTCCTGAGCGACGGGGTTGCGGAGGCGCGCGGGAGAATCCGGCGTCTTCGGCATGGCGCGGGTCAAGGAGGAAGCGCTTCGCGCACATGAAGGCGGACGGGAGCCTCGACGTGGAAGCCATCGTTGCATCCGTGCGCGCCTTCCTTGGCAACGCGCCGCCCCAGGACGACATGTGCCTCCTCGCCATGTCGTTCATGCCGGCCGGCGCGAGGCCCTGATGGCGAACCGCGCCCCTGCGTCTGGAGGTCGTCACCGCGGCACGGGTTTGCCGACGGCAGGGCGCGTCGGCTCCTTCCCGCACTTCGCCGCGAGGTCGCACCGGCATCCGCGACATCAGGATCGTCGACGTGTATATCGTGCATGGCGCGCCGTCCCTTGCGCGCGGAGGACGCGCGGGAGGTGTTCTCCGACAGCGTGGCCCAGGAGGTGCGCGTGCCAGGGCCGCAAATGGACGGCCCCCAGGACTGGGACTTCCTTGTCGAGATCACCGTCAAGCCGGGCGTGACGGACCCTGTTGCTGCCACCGCCCTGCAGGCTTTGCGGACGTTCCTGCCACCATTGTTCCCGGCCCCGGCGCGCGTTCAGACCGCCACCCAATACCTGATCCGGGTCGGACGCGTCAGCCGGCCAGCTCGACCCCGGCGCGCTTGCCTCCTTCTTTTACAATCCGCTCATCCAGTCCGCTTTCGTTCTCACCCGAGCTCAGTGGGAGGGCGGCTCCCGTCCTCCGTCCTCCTACCCGCAGGTGGTGGACGCGCCCTCTCCTGCGGTCAGCGTGGAGACCTGGCTGCGCTTGGTGACGATGAGCTTGCTCCGTTGTCGCGAAGCCGGCTCCTTGCGCTGTCTCTTCCCGAGATGAAGGCCATCCAGCAGTACTATTCCCGCGGACGACGTGACCGGCCGCGCGTAGGCGCGCGGCCTTCCCGCCGGCCGCAACGGACGTGGAGCTGGAGATGATCGCCCAGACCTGGTCCGAGCACTGCAAGCACAAGATCTTCAACGCGACCATCCACTATCGGGAAGCGGGTCGGGAGGAGGTCATCCGTTCTCTTTTCCGCACCTACATCAGGGCCACCACGGAGGCGCTGCGGAAGAGGAAGCAGATTCCTGCGATCTGTGTTCCATGACAATTCGGGGGTGATCGCATTCGACCGTCGCACGCTGCTGTGCTTCAAGGTGGAGACCCACAACTCGCCGTCCGCGCTGGACCCCTACGGCGGGGCCATCACCGGCATCGTCGGGGTGAACCGCGACATCCTTGGCACGGGGATGGGCGCGCGCCCCATCTTCAACACGGATGTCCTGTGCTTCGGCTATCCGCAGACTCCCGCCTCCGAGGTGCCGGCGGGCCTCATGCACCCGAGGCGGGTGATGGACGGGGTGCACCGCGGAATCGTGGACGGCGGCAACCAGTCGGGTATCCCTGTCGTTGCCGGCGCGTTTCCTCTTCGATGACAGCTTCCTCGGCAAGCCGCTTGTCTTCTGCGGCACCGGGGGGGTCCTTCCCGCCCGGGTCCGCGGCAGGCCGGGCTGGGTAAAGGGCGTGCGTCCCGGGAGATCTCGCTGTCATGGTTGGCGGGAGGGTGGGCAAAGACGGGATCCACGGCGCCACCTTCTCATCAGAGGCCCTGAGTGAAAGCTCCCCGACCTCGGCCGTGCAGATCGGGGACCCCATCACGCAGAAGAAGATGCTGGACATGATCCTGGAAGCGCGGGACCTCGGCCTCTACCGCGGAATCACGGACAACGGCGCCGGCGGGCTTTCCTCTTCCCTGGGGGAAATGGCAGCCGTCAGCGGCGGCGTGCGGATCCACCTGGACAAATGCCCGCTCAAGTACCAGGGGCTTGCACCGTGGGAGATCCTGGTCTCGGAATCCCAGGAACGGATGAGCCTTGCAGTCCCGCCAGGGCGCGTGGCGCGGCTCCTTTCCCTTGCCGCCCGCAGAGACGTCGAGGCAACTGTTGTGGGGGAGTTCACCGGCACCGGTATGGTCGAAGTGACCGCCGGCGGAAAAACAGTTGGCCTGCTGGACCTCCAGTTCCTGCACGACGGCCTCCCCGTCATGGACCTCGGAAGCCCAGTGGACGCCTTCACGCTCCGCAAAGCGAAGATCTTCTGCCAGCCGCCGAGCTGCGGCCCCTCATGCTGGAGCTGCTTGCCGACCCGAACATCGCCTCCCGGGAGGAGTGGGTCCGGCAGTTCGATCACGAGGTCCAGGGACGGTCGGTGATCAAGCCGTTTGTCGGCAAGCGGCGCGATGCCCCCTCCGACGGGGGCGTGCTGCGGGTGCGGGCGGGCTCCGCGCGCGGCGTCACGGTGACGCACGGCATCTGCCCCTGGTACGGAGATGAAGACACCTACGAGATGGCCCGGTGCGCCGTGGATGAGGCGGTGCGCGCTCACGTTGCACTCGGGGGCGACCCGCGGCGGATGGTTGCGCTTGACAACTTCTGCTGGCCGGACCCGGTTGAAAGCCCTGAGACGCCGGACGGGCAGCGCAAGCTCGCGCAGCTGGTCCGCGCCTGCCGCGGCCTCGCCGATGCCTGCCTGGGGTACCAGCTGCCTCTCATCTCGGGCAAGGATTCGATGAAGAACGACGCGAAGGTGGCGGGGAGAAAGATCTCCATACGGCCCACGCTTCTTGTCTCACTGATGGGCATCATCCGCGACGTGCGGCGCGCGGTGACGACGGATTTCAAGGGCGCCGGAGACATCATCTATGTTGTCGGTGAGACCAGGGGAGAGCTCGGCGGAACGCGCTTCCAGAGGATCTCCGGGCGGAGGCTCGGAGCATTTCCGACCGTTGACGTGGAGAAGGCGCGGGCGAGCTACCATCGGCTGGCCGGCGCCATTAGGCGCGGGCTGGTCCGTTCCTGCCACGACCTTTCGGACGGCGGACTGTGGGTCTCTCTGGCGGAGAGCTGCTTTGGCGGGGATTGCGGCGCTCGCATATCCCTGGACGGCCTGGCTGTTTCCGGAGGCTGCTCCCGGGAGCCGGCCCGACTGCTGTTCTGCGAGACTCCATCCCGCCTTCTCGTGAGCGTCGCCCCTGAAGCGGACCCTGGATTTCGAAGGGCCATGAGAGGCACGGCCGTGTCGCGGATTGGAGAAGTGGCAACGGATGCCATAGTGCGCGTGCTGGCAAACGGCCGGGAGATCGCCGCGGTTGATCTGCGCGAGGCGCGGGCCGCATGGCGGGGAGCGCACGCGTGATGCGCGTGAAAGCCTGCGTGCTCACCGGGTTCGGCATAAACGCAGACGAGGAGCTCGCCCTGGCGTTCCAGATGGCGGGCGCGCGGGCATGCCGCGCTGCATGCGCGGGACCTCGTGGACAGCCCGGACCGCCTCCAGGGCTTCCAGATCCTTGCGTTTCCCGGCGGCTTCTCCTTTGGAGACCACCTGGGCTCCGGGAAGGTTTTTGCAACGCTTTTCCGCCGCAGTCTCGGCCCGGCCCTGGAGAAACACGTCCTGCGCGGAGGCCTGGTCATCGGGGTCTGCAACGGTTTCCAGGCCCTGGTGAAGATGGGATTCCTTCCTGACCTCTCGGGGACCCACTCCCAGGAGGTCTCGTTGATCCACAACGACTCGGGCAGGTTCGAGGACCGCTGGGTGCACGTGCGTTTTCAGGGAGCGTGCAATTGCCTCTGGACTCGAGGGCTCACCGAGATGGACCTGCCCGTCAGGCATGGGGAAGGGAAGCTGGTGGTGGATTCACCGAAGGTGCTTGCGGAGCTGGAGCGCCGAAGCCTGGTTGCCCTGCGCTACGCGCCGAATGACACTGCCCAGGACACGGATGAAGCCGTGAACTACCCCGATGATCCCAACGGATCGGTCAACCACATCGCCGGGATCTGCGATCCCACGGGCCAGGTTTTCGGGCTCATGCCGCACCCGGAGGCCTTTCTCTATCCTGAGAACCATCCGCAGTGGTCGGCGCGTCGGTCTGCGCGTCAGGCGGCAGCGGGCCGGGTCGCAGCGAGCCGCACGGTCCACGAGGGCCAGGGCCTGGCCATCTTTCGAAACGGGGTGCAGGCGGCGCGCGGCAGCCTCCGCTAGAAGACCGTAAGGGTTGACAGGCGGCCAGCCCCCTTCGTATGATGACAACTGAACGGGGGCGTAGCTCAGTTGGCTAGAGCGCTTGAATGGCATTCAAGAGGTCGTGGGTTCAATTCCCGTCGCCTCCACTAAATCCCAATGGATGACAAGGTAAAAGAGTCGACATCGCAGAATGAGCTCGATCCTGATCTCGCGGAGCTTCTCGACATAGAGACCCCGAAGCCCGCGCCGGAGACGCGCGCGGAAGGCGGACCTGACTTCCATACCCTTTTCGGCGAAGAGAAGTCCACTCAGCAGGCGGAGAAGCCGCCCGCGGAGCAGATCGACACCACCAAGAAGAGCTTCCCCATCATCGTCAAGCTGGAAGAGGAACCGAAGCCCTACTTCCAGGACAAGGACTTCTACAAGAAAGTGCTTGCCGGGGAAGGGAGACACCGGGACCCGGGTCCACGACCTGCTCGGCAAATACATGAAGGCCGAGGACCCTGAGGAGAAGTCGAAGTTCCGGGCCCAGCTCATCTCCGCGTTCTGGGACCTCGGGTCGGCTATCGCCTACCGGGCCAACAGGGAGCTCATCACTCCCAAACGGCTCCTGCTTCGCTGCGGCATCCTTTCCCCGGGCTTCCTTTCCCCCGAGCACCGCGAGATTGTGTCCCGCATCATTCATGGAAACACCACGGGTGAGCCGGTGTACTACGTGGATGAGTGGCTGGAGATGATTGCCAGGGGGCAGGTGCGGCCTTCCGCCATCGACGAGGTGAAGCAGAGGACAAAGGACACGGGGCAGAAGATCCTGGACGCCGTCGAAAAGAGGAAGGGACAACGCGACAGCGAGATAGCAATCCTCCGCGCCAAGATCGGCCAGCTGGATGAGCGGGAAGAGCAGCTTCGATCCCAGGTCGACATGCTCCTCCGCCATGACCGCCTCGAGGAGCTGGGCGGGCTGAAAGCCCCTTTCAACCAGGCCCAGAAGGCGGCCCTGGCCCAGATCCAGGAAACGCTGCGCCAGCTCTCGGGACTGGATGGGCAGATAGCGACTTCCTACGGGGACCTTGCCAATATCGAGAAAGACCTCGAATCCCTCAGCCACAAGACTGAAGGGATCAGCGCATCCGGCGTGGTTGATGCCAAGGCCGTGGTGGATGAGTGGGGCTGCATCCGGCAGATGGCAAAGATGTGCGTGGGGCGGCAGGGAAACCATTTCCCCATCTTCCTTGCCCAGTTCGTGAGGGCCAACATCCGGGAGATCGGGACCCGGGAGAACGTCATCCGAGAGATGGCGCAAGTCGAGGCCATGGACCCGGGCCTGTTCCTTCGCACGCACAAGAGCCAGACTACCCGCATCGTGCCCAATATCATCCTCCTTGCCTGTTACGGAGACACGGGGATCTGCTGGGAACCCTTCGAGAAGTTCAACCGGGCAACAAGCCGCGGCAGGGTTGCCATCCCCATTTTCCCGACCAAGAGCGTTCCCCTGGCGGTCCTTACCGCCATGGCAGACCTGCGATGGCAGGTGGCCAAGGAGAAGGCGGCCTACTACTGGATGGAAGAGGGCATCACCGGGCAAGTACTACCAGTGGTTCAGCGAGCGCAAGCTGCGCGGGGACGTGCGGGAGTACTTCATCCGGGACTACGCGCTGTGGATCAACAAGGAAAGCCAGGGGATGCAGAAGCTGGACAAGGACGTGCGCGGGATCTTCTGGCGCATGATGCCGTTCCCCCAGCACATCAAGGACAACCTTCGAAACCGCGGATTCGTCTACAACGACCTGTACAAGAAAGACCAGAACATCGCCAAATCAGACGGCTATTGAGCCGGCCTGCCCGCCGAAAGGCCTCGCCTGGACTCACAGGTACGTGACAACCTCTGCCAGCGTCTTTCTCTCCTTGCGTATTTTTCTTGCAGTACCCTGCTCTCGGATACCCCAGGGGGGTATGGTGTACACGCGCTCGTCCGCCGTCAGGCCGAGGGCGGAGCGCAGGACGGTGGGGTCATAGGCGGCAATCCAGCAGGTCCCGACGCCCTCGTTCTCCGCGGCAAGGATAAGGTGATCCATGGCGATTGCAACGTCGGTCTCGATGGAGTTGTAGCCGTCCTGCCGGGTCCAGGCGTCCCCGACCTTGCCGACAACCACGAGCACGTGCGGCGCGTCCTGGAACCACGGTTCGAGAGTAGCATTTCTTCAGCTTCAGGAGATTCTCACGGGAGGAGACGAGGAGAAACCGCCAGGGCTGCTTGTTGGCCGCAGACGGGGCCACGCGGCCCGCCTCCAGGATCCGCTCCAGGACGAGCTTGTCCACCGGCCTGGTCGGGTCATAGCTGCGAACGCTTTCCCTCCCGCAGATGACGTCCCTGAAGTCCATGTTTCCTCCGAAAGTCTTTCAGCCCTTTCTCTTGCCCTTGAAGAGCTGGGGTATGTGTTTCTCCAGCTCGAACCGCGTCGACACTTTCTTCATGACCCATGCGTAAATCATGAAGGTGAGCACGATGGAGGCGATCAGCCCGATGAAGACGAGGGCGATCCGCAGCGCATTGACGGGCACAAGGGCTGCAAGGAGAAAGAAGATCACGATGAGCGCGGCCATGACGGCCAGGTTGAAGACCGTGGCGGCAAGGAAGAAGAGCACCATCTTCGAGCCGGAGGTCATTTCGCTTCCTCCCGCGGACCGCGACGGAATGAGGAAAGAGATGAAGAGGAGGATGCCCGGACACCACCACGGTGGCATCCGCAAGGTTGAAAGTGGGCCATCTCTCCATCCCCAGGATTCCGTAGAAGCGGAAATCCAGGAAGTCCACCACGCCGGCCGGGCGGAAGATCCGATCCACGTAGTTTCCCAGCCCGCCGCCCAAAAGCGCGGCGAACGTCCATCTCTGAAAGCCGGTGAGCTGCTCCCTGGTGAACAGGTAGTAGAGGAACAGAAGCACGATGACCAGAAGCGGGAGCAGGCCGAAGAGGGTCCTCTGCGTCCCTGCAGCGAGGTTCCGGCCGATGCTGAACGCGATTGCAGGGTTCTGCACGTGGATGATGCGGAAAAAGTCATCGATCACCGTCACGCTCCGTCCCCGGGGGATGGAGAGTGAGACGATGAGCTTCGTCGCCTGGTCCAGGATGATGATCCCCGCCGTGAGGACCAGCGAAACGAGGCGAGGCTTCATGTCTCTTTTCTGCACGTTCAACAGCATCTACAACCCCGTGGGAACGTCGACATACGTGGTATCCAGCCCGGTGTCCCGGGCAAGCCTTACGCTGAGCGATCTGACCCCGAAAGATTCTGACTGGTAATGTCCGGGAAAGATAACATGGATGTGTGACTCGAGGCAATGGTGGTAGATGTCGTGCAGCGGCTCCCCGGTGACGTACAGGTCCAGACCCTCATCCACCGCCTGGGCAACATCCCGCGCGGCCCCGCCGGACACGATCCCCACCGTACTGATCAGCTCCGGACCGAAGGGGAGGGTCCTCATCTGCTCGCCCTGCCTTCCGGAAAGGCGGAAGACCACCTCGTCCAGGCGCGCGGGGGCCGCAAGGGTCCCTTTGTATCCAATCTTGATTCCCCTGTAGGCGCCAAAAGGCTGGATGTTCACGAGACCCAGATGGCGGGCGATCCCGATGTTGTTCCCGACCTCCGGATGCTGATCCAGGGGCAGATGCGCCGCGTACAGGGCGAGGTTGCCCTGGATGAGCGCGCTGAGGCGCTCATAGAACGCGCCAACCACGCGCTCTGGCCTGTCCCACAGGATGCCGTGGTGAACAAAGAGCACCTGGGCGCCCCACTCGATGGCCCTTCTGAAGCTTTCCAGCGATGCGTCCACGGCGAAAGCCACCTTGGTCACCTCAGAAGCCCTGCTGGCCACCTGCAGCCCGTTGCGGCTGTGATCTATGGCATCGAATGCCGCGAGGTCCAGGAACCCCCGCATCCATCTGTCCAGATCGGAAAGTGTCATACGTGTTCACCGCCCCCCTCTTGACGACCCTGCCTCCGTAGGGCAGAATAAAGCATACCTAAACAGTAAAGATTGTCCGACAAGAGGAGACCCCACGTGAACTATTTCCTCACCGAAGAGCAGACCATGATCCGTGATCTGGCCGCTCAGATTGCGCGCGAAAAAATCGCCCCCATTGCGGCGGAGCTGGACGAATCAGCGGAGTTCCCCTGGGACGTTGTGCAGACCATGGGGAAGGCGGATCTCTACCGCGTGTTCATCCCCGCGGAATACGAAGGCCTCGGCGGGGGCTGCTTCGAGATGTGCCTCGCCGTGGAGGAGCTCTCGCGGGCCTGCGGCGGGATTTCCCTTTCCTACGCCGCCTCGGCTCTGGGCACCATCCCCATCATCCTGTTCGGGACCGATGAGCAGAAGAAGAAATACCTTCCGCGCCTCGCCGTCGGGAGAGGTCCTTGCCGCTTTCGGGCTCACGGAGCCCAACGCGGGAAGCGATGCCGCGGGGATCAAGACCACGGCGCGCCTGGACGGTGATTCCTACGTGATCAACGGCACCAAGCAGTGGATCACAAACGGCGGGGAGGCCTCCATCTACACCGTGATTGCCCTCACGGACCCTACCCGCGGAGTGCGCGGGTCTTCCGCCATCCTGGTGGAGAAAGGGACCCCCGGGTTCGAGTTCGGCAAGAAGGAAAACAAGATGGGCATCCGGGCGTCCGCCACGCGCGAGCTCGTTTTCCAGGACTGCCGGGTTCCCAAGAGCAATCTCCTGGGCAAGGAAGGCATGGGGTTCCTTGTCGCCATGCGCACGCTGGACCAGTCACGGCCGGGCGTTGCGGCGCAGGCGGTGGGGATCGCGCAGGGGGCGCTGGACAAGGCAATCGAGTACTCCCGTGAACGCCAGCAGTTCGGCAAGCCCATCTCCTCCTTCCAGGGGATGCAGTTCCTCCTTGCCGACATGGCCACGCAGGTGGAAGCCGCCCGGGCCCTGACGTATGCCGCGGCGCGCAGCATCGACGCGGGGGACAAGGACGTCTCACGCATGTCCGCCATGGCCAAGGTCTTTGCATCCGACACCGCCATGAAGGTGACCACGGATGCCGTGCAGGTCTTCGGCGGCTACGGCTACATGAAGGAATACCCCGTTGAGAAGATGATGCGGGATGCCAAGATCACGCAGATCTACGAAGGCACCAACCAGATCCAGCGCGAAGTGATTGCCTTGAACCTGATCAAGGAAAGCGTGCGGGGCGCCGCCCGGGGCGCAGCCGCCGCAAAGAAGTGAGGGTTCGGCCGTGAAGGTCTTTGTCTGCATCAAGCAGGTGCCTGATACCACCAACGTGCGCATCAACCCGGAAACCAACACCCTGGTGCGCGAAGGGGTGCAGTCCATCATCAATCCTTTCGATGTCTACGCCCTGGAGGAAGCCGTCCGCCTGAAGGAAAAGCATGGCGGAACGGTCACCGTCATCACCATGGGCCCGCCCCAGGCGGAGAGCGCTCTTCGCGACGCAATAGCCCTGGGCGCTGACAACGCGTACCTCGTCTCCGACCGGGCTTTTGCAGGCGCTGACACCCTGGCAACCGCCTACGCCCTTGCCTGCGCGGTCCGCAAGCTGGGCGGCGCGGACATCATCCTCATGGGACGGCAGGCCATCGACGGGGACACCGGCCAGGTCGGGCCGGGAGTCGCGGAGAACCTTGGCATCCCTCACATCACGGACATCCGCAAGATCGAGGAGATCACGGACTCCCGCATCGTCGTGGAGCGTCTGCTGGAGGAAGGCTATGCGCGGCTTGCCGCTCGCCTGCCCGTGGTGCTGACGGTGGTGAAGGAGATCAACAACCCCCGCCTCCCCTCGCTCAAAGGGAAGCTCGCGGCAAAGAAAGCCGAGATTCCGGTCCTGAAAGCCGCGGACATCGAGGCGGACGTCCAGCGTCTCGGGCTCGAACGGGTCTCCGACACAGGTGATGAAGATCTTCACGCCTGCCCGGCCTTCCGGCGGCAAGAAGTTCACCGGCGAGCCGGCGGTCACCGTGGGCGCGCTTCTCAGCGAGCTCACCACGGCCGGGCATCTCCATCCGCAAGAGCGGCAAGTAGAGGACTCACCATGGATCCCATCCGCGTCATTACGCAGAACTGCGTAGGCTGCAAGCTCTGCGTCAAGGCATGCCCCTACGAGGCCATCACTCTGACAGGGCCGCTGGTCGAGGGAAGGACAGACCGCAACACGGCCGTCATCGACCTGGGCAAGTGCACGCTCTGCGGCGCCTGCGTGGAAGCGTGCAAGCGCTACAACGCCATCGTCATCACGCGCAGGACCTTCAAGGGCCAGGACGTGACGACATATTCCGGGGATCGCCATCTTTGCCGAGCACCGGCAGAGGCAGGATCGCTTCCGTGGTGCCTGAGATCATCGGTGCCGCCCGGGAGCTGGCAAAGCAGCGCGCATCCACCGGTGAGCGCCATCCTCGTGGGAAACGGCGTGCAGGCGTTCACCGACGAGCTTCTGTCGTACGGGGTCGACGAGATCTGGATGATCGACAACCCGGCCATCGGAGACTTCGATGAGGACGTGCAGGCGGACCTCGTCTCCGAGATCCTGCTGGAGAAGAAGCCCGAGGTGTTCCTGGGCGGAGGCACCGTGGTGGGGAGGTCTCTCCTGCCGCGCGTTGCCGCCCGCATCCTGACCGGCCTCACCGCGGACTGCACGGAGCTCAGCATCGACCGGGAAACCCAGCTCCTGAAGCAGACAAGGCCCGCGTTCGGCGGCAACATCATGGCCACCATCCTCACGCAGAACCACAGGCCGCAGATGGCCACCGTGCGCCACAAGGTGATGACGCCGGCGGAGAAGGTGTCCGACCCGAAGGGAAAAGTGATCGAGCTGAAGCACATTCCGGTCTCCGCACTCGAAGCTGGAGTTCCTGGAGTTCGTGGAAGAGAAGACCGCCACAGTCAACCTGGTGGAGGCGGACGTCATCGTCTCCGGCGGCCGCGGAATCAAGGACCCGAAGAACTTCTCACTCATCGAGAGGCTCGCCCTTGCCACCGGCGGCGCGGTGGGCGCCTCCCGCGCTGCCGTGGATGCCGGCTGGATTCCGTACTCGCACCAGGTCGGGCAGACGGGGAAGACGGTGAAGCCCACCGTCTATATCGCCTGCGGCATCAGCGGCGCCATCCAGCACCTGGCTGGCATGAAGGCCTCCGATATGATCATCGCCATCAACTCTGATCCCAACGCGCCCATCTTCGATATTGCCCACTACGGCATTGTGGGAGACCTGTTCCAGGTGGTGCCGGAGCTCATCAAGAGGCTGGAGGCGGGAGCGTAGCCTGAGATAGCCTCGAGCTTCCAGGCGCTTGATGGCTTGTGCAACGCTTGAGCGATGAACGTAGGCTAGTTTGGCAATGAGCCTGCTTTCAAACATATCCGGCAAGGAGGCCGTGAAGGCCTTCGAGAAAGCCGGATGGCGGCAGGTCGGCCAGGTCGGAAGTCACCTCGTCATGACGTGACCAGGTCTTCGTGTGAACCTTTCTATCCCTCAGCACTGCCTCATACCCGTGCCGACCTCCGCTTTCATCGCGGGTTGGCCTTTACAGGTCAGAGTCGCATAAGGGTTGACTCCAATCTCACCATGAGGGGACGTTATTAGTACCTTTTCCGGGTGACAGAAAAGGGACGAATACGATGAACACGCTGCGAAACTACGAGGCCAAGATTTTCAGCAAGATCAACCCGCTGGTCAGTTTTTCGGTCACCCGCTACGTGTTAGCCATCGGTATTTTCGTCGCGGTGGCGGTCTTCGGCCTCATCTCCCTCAGAAGCCTTGGCATCGACCTGTTGCCCGACATTCAGATTCCTGCCGTCGTCGTAAAGACCGTCTACCCGGGGGCGACTCCCGGCGTCATGGATCTGCAGGTCACTCAGGTCATCGAGAATGCGGTCTCGACGGTTGAAGGCATCACCGACGTCAACTCCCGAAGTTCCCAGGGCCTGGGCCTGACGTTTTTTCTTTTCGACCCGAGCACGGACAAGTACGCGGATGCCAACCAGGTGGCCACTGCTGTGTCTGCCGCCATCAGCACCCTGCCGAAAAACATCACGGTGCCTACCATCGAAACCTTTGACCCGAACTCCGCTCCTGTGCTCCAGTTTGGTCTTTTCGGTCAAGGAGTGAACCTCGCCGACATCAGCGACTACGTGACAAACGTCGTGGGGCCGGCCATCGAGCGCGTGGACGGCGTGGCCACGGTGCTCCTCGACGGGGCGCCGACCAAGCAGTTCACTGTCCTGCTCAAGCCGGACGTGCTGCGGTACTAGTTGCCCGACATTCAGATTCCTGCCGTCGTCGTAAAGACCGTCTATCCGGGAGCGACCCCTGGCGTCATGGATCTGCAGGTCACTCAGGTCATCGAGAATGCTGTGTCGACGGTTGAAGGCATCACAGACGTCAACTCCCGAAGTTCCCAGGGCCTGGGCCTGACGTTTTTCCTTTTCGACCCGAGCACGGACAAGTACGCAGATGCCAACCAGGTCGCCACTGCGGTGTCTGCCGCCATCAGCACCCTGCCGAAGAACATCACGGCGCCCACCATCGAAACCTTCGACCCCAACTCCGCCCCCATTCTCCAGTTCGGGCTGTTCGGCCAAGGAGTGAGCCTCACCGACATCAGCGACTACGTGACGAACGTCTTGGGGCCGGCCATCGAACGCGTGGAGGGCGTGGCCACGGTGCTCCTCGACGGAGCGCCGACCAAGCAGTTCAGCGTCCTGCTCAAGCCAGATATCCTGCGCTATTACAACCTGCGCGCCCAGGACGTGGTGAGCGCGATCACCAACTCGGCCTTCAACATGCCTATCGGGACTATCGTCAAGAACCAGAACGACCTGACCTTCCAGACACAGAACCAGCCAGCTGATGCACAGCAAATCGGCAGTATCGTCGTGGATTCCTCGCGGGGCATCCGCGTGGATGAAGTTGGGACCGTGTGGCCGAATTTCAGTGCTGCCTCTAACACCGATTACGCCCGGGTCAACGGCAATCCCGAGGTGCTCCTCTCTGTCCAGAGAACCACCAATTCCAACGCCACAGCAGTGGTTGACCGGGTCAAGGCGTTGATGCAGAAGACCCAGCTGCCGAAGGGATGGATGGTCGACTACAGCAACGACACCACCACGCCCATCAAGGCATCGGTGAACGCCACATACCACGAGCTTTTCATCACGGCTCTGGTTGTAGCAATCATCGTGCTTTTGTTCCTGGGAAAGCTGAACACCGCGTTTTCGGTGATTCTCGCCATCCCCATCGCCCTTTCCGCTTCGCCGCTCCTCTACCGCATGGCCGGGTTCTCCCTGAACCAAGTCTCGCTGCTGGCGCTGATCACCGCGATAGGAATCGTCGTGGATGACTCCATCGTCGTTTCGGAGAACGTGGACCGCTACATCGCGATGGGCTACAACCTGAAGGAGTCGGTCCTGCGGGGCGCCAGCGAGGTGTTCAGCGCCGTGGTTGCGGCCACCCTGTCGCTTCTCGCAGTGCTTCTCCCGGTGAGCTTCATCGGAGGCTTCATCGGCGCGTACATCCAGCAGTTCTCCCTGGGACTGGCAGCCGCGGTTGCCTTCTCGCTCCTGGAGGCCGTGCTTTTCCTCACCGTGCGTCTTGCATACACCCCCGAGTCTCGGTTCCAGACGTGGGGGGATTTCCTGCACAGCGTGCTTCGACTGCCGGAGGCCATCCGGTGGGGCCTGAAGAGTTGGCGAAAGGCGTTCGGAATCATCGTGGGGCTTGTGGCTGCAGTCTTGATCCTTGTCCTGACGCACAAGCCCCTGTACCTTCTCGCACTCGCAGCCTATCCCGTTGCTCTCGGGCTGATCTACTGGGCCGGCGGCGTTGGTCTTTCCTTCCTGCAGGCGCTGACAACGCTCTTTCACGGCTGGACCGAGGCAGGGCTTGAGTGGGTACGGGACCGCTACGCCAATTCGCTTGCCAGAGTGCTGCGCGGCAGTCTCTGGGTACTCGCGGGGTCTGCCGGGGCGATAGTCCTGCTGGGTGTTCTCATCGGGCCACGGATTCCGTTCAACTTCGTGCCGAACACGGACGCGGGGGTGATGCTTATCTACGTCCGTAACTCCCCCGGGACGCCGCTGGAAGTGACGAATGAAAACGTGGGATGGATTGAGTCCTACCTCTCCAAGCAGCCGGAGGTGGACACCGTCCAGTCGATCATCGGGAGCAGCCCCAACGGGCTGTCAGGTATCTTCTCGGGTGACAACACAGGCAACATCACCGTTCAGCTCGTCCCCATCTCGCAGCGCAAGAACGTCTTCCAGCTTATCCCGCGCTACCGACGAGCCATCGTGGCTCTTTTCCGCAATCAGCCTTCCTCCAATATCTTTCTCAGCGCGGGGGGCGGATTTGGATCAGCAGGTTCGACTCTCTCGCTGAGCGTGGTTGGGCCCGATCTTACCGTTCTCAATAATCGTAACAATAAAATGCTGCAGGTACTGAAGCGCAATCCCTGGATCGAGGCTGCCTATTCCACTTTGTCCGACACGTCGATCGAAACGGATTTCACTCCCGATCCTGCACGTATAATCGGAACGGGGATCACTCCTGAGATGGTGGCGGCGGACCTGCAGACATACGCCTCAGGGGTGCAGGCCTCCACCGTCGTCACCGGCGGTCTCAGCTACCCCATCCAAGTGCAAGTCGATCCGACGAATCTTTCAGGAGTGCAGTCTCTTGCTAACCTACCCATTTACGCACCGCTGTTGCAGACCACCGTTCAGGTGGGCCAGTTGGGAAGGTTTGTCCTGAATCAGGCTCCCGTCACCTTTAACCGATACAATCGCGAATACACGGGAAACCTCACGATCACCATGAGCCCGGATGCTCCTCCGGCCCTGTCCGTCCTGAACCGTGTCCAAGCGGATCTCACAAAGGCCGGATTGCTGGACGAAAGTATGGCTTTAGGCCCAGCTGGTCATTTCAACCAGGTAGCCCTCGCCAAGCAGCTCCTGGTGACAGGCCCTCTGACGTTCCTTCTGGCCTTCTTCCTGGCGTACCTGGTCATGGCAGCGCAGTTTAACTCCTGGCGCTACCCCATCTATCTGCTTTTGCCCGTGCCCCTTGCCCTGATCGGCGCGCTCGTTCTGGTCTATCTCATCGGCGGCAGTCTGGACATCTTCGGAGTCATGGGCATGCTGATGCTGATCGGGCTCTCGGCGAAGAACGCCATCCTGTACCTGGACTTCGTGGTGGAGAGAATCGGCAAGATGCCTTTTGTACAAGCGCTCACCGAGTCTGCACGGCTGCGCTTCCGACCCATCGTCATGACCACGATGACGGTGTTGGTGATCAGCTTCCCGCTGATCCTCGGCAGGGGGGAAGGGTCAGAGTTCGGGCAGAAACTGGGAATAGTGATGCTGGGGGGAATCCTCCTTTCGGCCGTGCTCACCTTCTTTGTAGTCCCTGCGGCATTTTACCTCTTCGAGCGCAAGCGAGTGGCTCGCATGGAAGAGGAGCAAAACCGAGAGCCAAGGGCGGTTGATCGAGATCCGGCGAAAACTCATCCGTGAGGGGCCTCGAAGTCGGTGCGCGCCCCGCTCCTTGATCCAACCTGGGTCTCGGCGGTCGGGTCCGGAGGCAACGCAGTTTTTTTCTTTTTGGAGTTCACATGAACTAGTTTCAAATAACCGATTTTTATCCCTTCTTAACTTTCCATCTATTGATGGTGGAAAAGACGAGCACTATCATTAGTTCAAAAGGTTACCACCGAGCGAGACTCGTGCCCCTCTTCTCCTCGATAGGCAAAGTGAATGAGAGCGAGCAATGAGGAGGTGCGTATGAAGACGCTACCTTGGATCTTGTGGTTTTCATTGGTAAATGTAAGTCTATTGATTGCCGGTGGTGCTTCTGACAATACCCCGGCGGCCCCGGTCACCTCTGAAACTGCAACGGCGGTTGCCAATCCGCCCAATCGAGTGGGCCGCCTGAACTACATGAGCGGAACTGTCTCGTTTCACCTGGAAAGCGTCCAAGAGTGGGCCGCCGCGACTCTGAATTATCCCTTGACCATTGGGGACTCTTTGTGGGCAGACCAAGATGGACAGGCCGAAGTCCATGTGGGCTCGACCGCCATCCGACTTGCATCGAACACGGAGATTTCCTTCTTGAATCTGAACGATCAGACAATTCAGATTCGATTGTCGACAGGATCGTTGGACATTCGCCTCCGTCACCTGGGCCCCACCGAAGAGATCGAGGTGGACACCCCGAATGCAAGCCTCTCGCTTCTTCGCGCCGGTAGCTATCGGGTTGATGTTCAGCAAAACGGAGACACAACCGTCACGGCACGCTCGGGAGAGATTGAAGTAACCGCAGGCAATTCTGTATTCCCCCTGCGACAGCAGCAACAAGTCACGATCACGGGTGCTGATTCCCCAACCTACCAGGTCGCCAGTGCTCCCCCTCTTGACGATTGGGACCTGTGGTGCCAAGCACGGGATCAGAAGGAAGACCACATAGCCTCAGCTCAGTATGTATCTCCCGATGAGGTTGATGGGGTCCAAGACCTGGACCAGTACGGAAGCTGGAGTGATGACGCGGATTATGGACCAGTGTGGACACCGACGGTGGTGGCAGGATGGGCGCCGTACCGTTTCGGGCACTGGGTCTGGGTGGATCCCTGGGGCTGGACCTGGATCGACGATGCTCCCTGGGGTTTTGCTCCTTTCCACTACGGCCGCTGGGCATTTCGCAACAACGCTTGGGCGTGGGTGCCAGGGACTCATCGCGGTCATCCAGTTTATGCACCTGCGGTAGTGACATTCATCGGCGGCGCAGGCTGGCGTCCTGGGCAAGCCCCTGGGGGGAGTATCGGTTGGTTTCCCCTTGGCCCGCATGAGCCCTATATCGCGCCCTACCGGAGTGATCGCACGCGCCAGCACAACATTGATGTCGAGCACTTCAATTATGCGAACCGTAATGTGCCTGGGGCGGTAACTTTTGTGCCGGAAGAAGCCTTTGTGCGCGGTCAGCCGACATCGCAAGCCGCGTTGCAGCTCTCCAACAACGAGATGGTGCAAGCCCCGGTGCGCGGGGCTGTGGCGCCCCTGGTTCCGCAGAAAGAGAGTTTACTCGGCGGCTTCGGTGCTGCTCATGGCTCGGTTGCTCAGCCTCCCGCTTCGGTACTGTCCCGACCCGTGGTGGCCCGACTGACTCCGCCGTCCCGGGCGGTCCCTTTCGCATCGCGTCAACAAGCCCTTTTGGCTCATCCGGGTCAACCTCTTGATGCAAGAACGATGGCCACCTTGAGACAATCGGGTCCCGCCTCTCGCCCGCAGGTACGAGTCGTGACTCCAGGATATCCGAGAGGGGGTGGACAACCATCCCTCGTGCCTCAAGGACAAGTCAGGGGAAACCAACCATTTCCTTCTTCGCGCGGACTACCAGGAGGACGCATCGAAAGAACCTCACCGAGCTTCCCGCGTTCTTCTGCGCAAGGTGTGACGCCCCGACAGCCGGCTGCTCAGCAGAGATGGCCGCAAATCTATCGTCAGCAGCGCGCGGGGCGACCAATGGCTCCCATGCCTTCAAGGCCGCCCCAGGTTAGCCGTCCTCCTCAAATGCCACCACAGGCCAACCGACCTGTCCCTGCAACGCCGCAATCGCAGCCTCCTTGGACAAGGAAGCCGTAGCGGAGGAGTCACGAGTCGTTCATTGCCCGGTGGTTCGCTCGTGGGAATCACAATAAGAAGGCGTTGTCGGAGACAAGAGAAAAAGGAAAACGGCATGACCGGAATGCTGATGGATCGGGCGAAAGAAGAGCGCGACGCCCAGGTCAAGGCGGTTGTCGAGATGCTGGCGCACGAGGTCACCAAAGTCGCAACATAGGCAATACCCTTTCCCTGACAAAGGCCAGAGAACAAAGATAGTGGGGAAATTTGTTTCGGATTTGCGTTGTAAGGAAAGTTGAGCGCCGCGGAAAACTCCGGGCCGAACTGCCGCGGGCCCGTGACGGTGAAGGCGTTCCACGGATAGACTGACGGCCTGCTCCTAAACGGCATGGCACAGCCCCCGGCTATTCTCTCACTCTGCCCGCAGGGGTCAGCTCAAGAAAGGAAAATTACGTACGCCAAAGCCCCGCCGGAGACGCTTCTGGTGATTCGGAATGTGCGCCTCCTCCCATGACAGGCTTCCACTCGCAACTATCTGTGAAAGGACAGAATGGCCCCCGCCACTTCTTCAGCGGCTTCCAGCTGTGGGAAATGGCCGGTAGCGAGCTCCACGAAGAAATAGGGACCGATAAATGCCGGGCGAGCTTTGGCAAACATCGCAAAGTCAATCGGTCCGTCGTCTGAACCCGCGATCACGAGCGACGGAACGGAGACTGAGTCACCACCTGAAACTTCGCTCTGCCTCCCCTTGAAGGCCGACCAGTAATAACCGAGTGCTCCTTCAAGAGCTCCGGGTCTCTTGAGGGTTGATTTGATTTCCTCGAGGACCTCGGCGGACGGTCGATAATTCGGCGCGCATTTTCGATAGAGCCGTCCAATATGAGCAAAATCGTGGCTCCAAACAATTCGGCGCGCCCAGGGCAACTGGTAGTAGAGAAAGTGGGGAGCAGAGAGAAAGAATTTCACTGCACCCTCGAATCCCCTAGGGTGTGGCATGGAAATGGCCACCAGCTTCTCGATCTTCTCCGGTTTCTTGGTCGCTGCGATATAGGCGGCCGATGCCCCCCAATCGTGGCCGACAACAATAGCGGTCTCGACCTTGAAAGCGTCGATAAGCGCGAGAATGTCTTGGCCCAATACCTGTCCGCGATAATCGCCATCGGTAGGAGACGAAGTTGGAGGATACCCTCGCAGGAATGGGACCACAACGTGATAGCCCTCAGAGGAGAGTCGAGCCTGAATCTCACGCCAGGACCGTGCCGTCTCAGGATACCCGTGAAAAAGCAGAACAAGCGGACCCTTGCCATTCTCGATGTAACCGAATTTTATACCGTTGGCATCGATGAACTTGACGTCGGAGTCCGGAGCTACCTCGTGTTGCACGGGCCGGGGACCCCATTCAAGTCTAATTCCGAAATAGATCACCATAATTGCAGCGACTCCCGCCAGGGCGATCAGAACTACAGCCATGACCTACCTCCTTGCAGAATGTTCGTCAAAACCCTCTATTGCCATTTCATTTAGCTGCGGGTTCCGATCTCTCCGACACACAAACCTCAACTGTGTTTCCTGCCCCCTTCTTGATAGCTTTCAAGATTGCCGCCTTCATTGGCAACATATGTGTGCCGTCGCCCATTGGCAGGAAGGTGGCTTGAAAAGCATAACCGTCGACAGTGCCGCTTACTTTTGCAGCTTTGCGCGTCCCTAGAAACTCAGCGGATTCTGGCCATATCACGTAAGTCCAGCCGCCCTTTTTATCATCCCTCCGAATTGTCGCTCTGAATGTCTTGCCTACCACGGTCTCCTCCCGCATAATGGTTTGTTCGTCTGCTTCCAAGATCTGGCCAGCGCGTTCCAGTTCAGCCGTGACTTTAGCCAATCGTCGAAGAACAAGTTTCGCTCCCATTCGATCTGACCACTCCGCATTTCGCCGGTAGATGGCAGCGAGAGTTTTCCTACCTTGTCCCGTAAGTTCAACAAGTTGTGCTCTGCGATCGGTTGGGTTGTCCTTGTAAGTAACGAGCCCTTGTTTCTCCAACACGTTGGCGACACGCTGCACACTCTGTCGCGCGAGACCCATGTCGCGGGCCATCTGCGCAACCGGCTGCGGTTCGTCTCCTGCCCGTCCAAGGACCTGCCATTTGGCACTGCTGACGCCAAGACTCCTTGTGATCTTTTCGCCGCTGCGCAGTAGCAGGCCGTTTATCCAGAATATGGCCAACGCGAACCTGCTGGGTGGATCATCAGGCCGTCCGAGTGACCTCATGCGGGTAAGATAGATATTGACAGTACTACTGTCAATATTATTTTCGATGCCCCTGCGGAGCCGCGTCCTGCTGGGCTGGATCTCCCGCTGCCGCTTGGAGCCTGTGAAGAAGGAGGGCAGGATGCTTCGAGGGTACCAACGTCGCAAGAACCGGGTGGTTCCCTTACCATCCGCTCTTCCACCTTTGAACTCGAGGAGAGATAATGAGGAACAACATCATATTCACGCTGGCCAAAGACCAAATTGTTTCACTCCCATTCAAGGCGGCCTCCGGTGAGCGACGGCCGCAATTGCAGGAGCTCGAAAACCGTCACGACGCGGCTCGGCGGGCGGCGTATGTGGGAAACCTCCGATAAGAAAGGACAGATTCCGTCCTCTTTCACCGCCACCATTCCCGCGAACGACGGGCCAAGAAGGAGGAGGCCATGTACCACAACTGGTACGAGCAGTACAGAGTGGCAAAACAGGTGCAGAAAGACCTCTATCGACAGGCAGACGAGGCGCGGTTGGGAGATGCCGCGCGAAAGAGTCGAAAGGAGGAGAAGAAACACGCCCGGCAGTCGAAGCCCGCGACGACGACAATCTTCAACGCGAGTGCTACGTTCGTCCTTCAGCGGAATGAGGTTATCTCAATCCGTGTACACCGCCGGCCCTACAGAATTACCTGTGTCGCGGGGAGACTGTGGACGACAACCGATGGCAGCCCGGCAGACACGATACTCATTGGCGGCGAGGCGATAGCGTACTGCAAGAAAGGAAAGATTGTAGTCCAGTCTCTGCGCACCTCAACTGTCCGGGTCGAATGCCCGAACCAGCTACGGATTGTCGTGGGCTCAGCGCCGCAGCCTGGCAAGAACATTCTGGTATTCGGAGGCAGCCGATTCGCCACCAGTCTATTGGGCGCCTCTAAAAACTAGCCATTTTCATTGAGTGTCTCGGTATCTCATGTTATTCTCCAATCAGGGTGGGGAATGAATCAACAACGCGGTTTCTTTGATGAACAAGAGCGTCTCCAGAAGTTGAGTAGCCAAGGCGATCCGCTTGAGAAACTCAACGCGACGATGGATTGGGAAATATTTCGTCCGCTTTTGAAGCGATGCTTCAAGAAGGAACCCAAAGGACCAGGCGGGCGCCCGCCGTTCGATTACGTTTTGATGTTCAAGATCCTGATTCTCCAACGTCTGTACAATCTGTCGGATGCCCAGATGCAGTTTCAGATATTGGACCGTCTGAGCTTCCAGCGGTTCTTGGGCCAGGGATTGCATGGGGAGGTGCCGGATGAAAAGACCATTTGGCTCTTTCGTGAGGTACTGAGCAAGCGTGGGTTAATCGAAAAGCTTTTCACGTTGTACCGCGCGCATTTGGAGAAGCTGGGGCTAATCGAAAATAACGGCAGCATCGTTGATGCGAGTTTTGTGGAAGTGCCGCGGCAGAGGAACAGTCGGGAGGAGAATCAAACGATCAAAGAGGGAAAGATCCCCACGGATTGGAAAGAGGATCCTGCGAAGCTGAGGCAAAAGGATACCGAGGCGCGTTGGACGAAGAAGAACGAGCAGACTTACTACGGGTACAAAGATCACGTGAAAGTGGATAGGCAGAGCAAACTGATTAAGACCTATGAGGTCACCGATGCCAGCGTGCATGATTCGCAAGTGCTGCCGTCGTTGCTGCAGAAAACTGATGTGGATACGGAGCTGCATGCCGACAGTGCCTACCGCTCTGAGAAAATCGAGGACACCCTGCAGAAGCGTGGAGTGCAAAGCAAGATCCATGAGAAAGGGTATCGCAATCAACCGTTGAGCAAATCCCAGATGAGAAGTAACCGAGCGAAGTCGCGCATCCGTGCCCGGGTGGAGCACGTCTTCGCGCACATCACCAACTGCATGAACGGCTTTCGTATCCGCTCGATCGGAATCGTGCGAGCGCGGTCGAACATCGGGCTAATTAATTTGACCTACAACATTGTGCGCTCGGCATATCTTCAGGGGGCGTAGTCTGCCCGGGATTCAACTGGAGGGTTAAAAGAGCAAGAAATAGGGACCGGGAGGCCGGGAAAAGAGCAAAAACTGTTGAAAATCTGGAAATCGAAAATGATCCGGATAGACCGTGCGAAAAAGCCAGCCTTCTGCTTTAAAAATCACAGCGTCATCGACCTGGCAGGAACGAAAAGCATAAAAACACCTAGTTTTTCGAGGTCCCCTATTGTGATTTCACGACACCTCCTGCCGTCCTGGGCGACTGTCAGAAGTTGACCTGCGCGCTCAGGATCACGAAGAACATGTTGTTCGTGAGGACCCCGGTGCTCGAGTTCTCCGTGATGGTGTACTCGCTGTTGTTCGGGCCAAGGAATGATCCGAGCTGGACCTCCAGCGTGAAGTTGTTCACCGGTGAATCAGAAAGCCCCACAAGCGCTATGGCTGACGAGTCCGAGAAGTTCATGAGGCCGTTCAAGGACAACGTCATGTCGGGCAGCCCGAAATCAGCGATGGATACGAACAGCGCCCCGTAGTACTGGCCGTAGTAGCTGGCGTGGTAGTAGCCGGAAAGGAAAGTCTGCAACGCCGTCAGGCCGGACTGCAGAGGCACCACGTTGTTCAGGGTGAACATATCCTGGCTGTAGCCGTCGGAGTTCCAGAAGAACTCGGTCATCACGGTAAGCCTGTCCTGGACGTTCAGGACGTCGAAGGTGCGCGACAACCCTATGTCCACCTTCGGCACGAGCTGGTTGCTCACCGAGTAGGGATTGCCGCTCGTGTCCAGCTTCTGAATGTTGTCCCCGTATGAAAGGCTGGCTTCACCCGTCATATTCAGCTCCCAGAACAAGGGCATGGTAATGTCGCCCCCGAACACGGGAATCTTGTTGTATTCGTACCAGCCGGAAAAGCCGAACTCCACCTTGCCCACCAGGAACTCGGTCCTTGCCGCGTATGCCGCGTAGGTAAGGTCCGTGACGCCGTTCAGGTTGATGAACGTGTAAAGGTGGAAGGCAGGTGAGAAGGTCACATCCGTGCGAAGGCCGAAGACCCCGTCCAGCAGCGCGTTCAAGTTCGTGAAGCTCTTGTGGCTGACGTTGATGAGGTCCGTCGGATTCCAGAAATACCCCGTGCCCCACTGGAGCACCTGCTTGCCTGCCCGGAAGTGGATTGCGTTGCTGGCGAAGTTGAAATCGACAAACACTTCCTTGAGGTCCAGGAGGGTCGTTTCGTTCTGGTACAGGGTAAGGGGCGATGGCAGCGGATAGGGCGCCCCGATGAAAGTGGTGGGCACCGGCACCCCCGTAGGCACGTAGTTGATGTTCATGTCCAAGAACATCCGAAAGCTCCGGGGGAGCCTCGCGTCCACAAGGAAGTCGCCCATCATCGTATTCGCGAAAGTGTTGTCGTTGAAACCTGTGTTCCCCTGGACAAAATTGCGGGTCATCGAGTACGAGCTCAGGGACTGGAACTGACCCGAGAATCCAAGCTTCTCCGACTCCACCGCCGCGGCGGGGTTCTTCGTGTCCGCGGCTCCTTGCGGGGCTTCAACCTGGCCTGACCCGAAAAAGTCGCTCTCGTCCGAGCCTGCCGCGGCGGCTCCCGTCCCTTGTGCTGGCGCGCTGGAACCCTGCGCGCTGCCGGCCGCGCCTGATCCCTGCGCGCCGCTCCCTTGGGCGCCGCTGCCGGCCGCGCCCGGCGCGGCGGCGGACCCTGCCGCTGTTCCGTCACTTCCGGAGGCTGCGCTCTGGGCCCAGAGCGCAGGGCCGGCCGCAAGGCTGGCCAAAAGCACGACACAGATGAGAAGCGATGGATGTTTCATTGTCTGGCTCCCGTTCTACTTGCTCAGGCTTTCCAGGTACGACTTGTCGAACTTGTAGTCATCCACCTTGGAGAAGTTGATCCCCGTGATCTCCAGCACCGACATGTTCCCCTTCTCCACCTCATCAGTGAACTTCATCAGAAGCGGCACGTAGCGCCCGTCCACGTCCTTGTAGTTGGTGTACAGGTCTGTCTCCATCAGCGTCCCCGACAGGCTGTAGCATTCCCGCTTCAGCTCCAGGTACTTGTCCCGAGTCACCCACATCACCAGCTTCGGGTACTTCACGTCGTTGACCTTCGCCACCACCTCCACACGGTAGACGGGGATCTTGCCCGCCAGCATCTCCTCGGAAATGATCTCCTTGCCGGAGGCGTCAAGCGACGGCTTGTACAGATCCTTGAACTTGCGCGTCTCCATGTCCCCGGCGCTCGCGTTGGACCCGCCGATCTTCTCATCACGGCCGATGTGCGTGAAGGTCCTTGTGGCCCGCTTGTACATCCACAGGTTGTCCCCAACCCTCATGTACCCGTTGCCTCGGTCGCTCTCGGGAGAGGCGATGACGATGAGGAACGCGTCGTCACTGTCGCGCCTGTAGTACACGCTGTCGATGACCTTCGTGCCCTGCTCGGGGTCCCGCGTTGTGATGCGCGCCTGCGCGGTCATGTCGCTTTTGAGCTGCAAGTGGGTGTCCACCTCGTCGATGATCTCTGCCCACCGAGGGGTTGGCCCAGAGGGCGGGGGCCGCTGCGAGCGTGACGGCGAGCGCAAGTGTAACTGTGATTCCCTTCATCGATCTCTCCTATTCGTAGTGGCGAAGCGCATCAGCCACTCTCATCTTTGCCGCGCGCCGGGCCGTGAAGAATGCTATCAGGAAGGCCACCAGCACGATCGTGATGAAGTTCGCGATGATCGTGGATGCCTTGGGAACGAAATACAGGTGTTTCTGCACGAAGAACATGCTGAACGGGTTGTCCTTCAGGTCGAAGGTCATGAGCCCCAGAAGGGATACGAGCCCCCACGCCAGGAGGATCCCGATCACGCAGGACAGGATGGCCAGGAACACGATCTCCAGCACGAACACGCTCCGCACGTCCCCGCGCTGCATCCCGATGGCCCGGTTGGTGCCGATTTCCCGCGTGCGTTCCCGGATGCTCATCCTCATGGTATTCACCACGCCGATGAGGATCACGAAGAACAGCACCAGCACCGCCACGATGGACACGGTGTTCAGGCCCTTCTGGAAGTCGACAATCGCACTGGCATTTTCGAACATTGTCTGGACGTCCACCTTGGAGCCCTTCCAGTTTTCCCTGCCGAGGAGCTGGCGCTTTTTCACGGCTGCGTCCGTGTTCGGGCTTCGCGCCATGAGGTCCCATTCGGGCAGGAGCGCCTTGAACAGCGCGGCGTCATGCGCCACCGTTGCGGGCTGGCGCGGAATGTTCCAGTAGAAGGTCTGGTAGAAGACGTCCGGGTTGGCAAAAGCCGTGGCGTCCGCAAAGGGAGAGGGCGTCTTCACGATCCCCCGCACCACCACGTCCTTTTCGACGGTGTCCGTGCTGCTCTTGGGAGCGTAGCTGTAGGTTACGTGGGATCCGATCCCGACTCCAAGCCGCTCCGCCAGGGTTTCCGTCAGGGCGATGCCGGCCTTGTCTGAGGCAAGCGCGCGGATGTCTCCCTTCACGAATTGCAGGTTGTCCGCGGCAACCTGATAGGCCTTGGCATCATCCAGCTTCAGCCCGAATGCGTTCCCGACTGCCCGCATGTCCCCGGCCAGGAAAAGCGCGTTCACCCCCGCCGCTTCCGGCTCCAGGGCGGCGTGCAGCTTGTTGGCTTCCTGGATGACCTTCTGCTGGTTCTCTGGGTAATCCACGACGATGTTGAGCCCAAGCGCCTCGTCCGGCTTGAGGTTCAGCATGGTGCGCAGCGTGTCCTGGTCAACGAAGGCAGCGACGTCCATGAACAAGTTTTCAGACGGGATGAGCCCCACCACCTTGAACTTCGGCGCCTGGGACTGACCGTACACCGTGTCGAAGCGCACGGTCACGATATCGTTCAACCCAACGTTGATGTCTTTTGCCGCGTTCTTGTACATGATGATCCCGGGGAACACATCCGGCTTGAAGATGTCCGCAACGTGGCCGGCTTCCAGGTTCGTGTCCTTGTAGAAGTCCGCGTCCTTTGCAACGCCGACGAGGTACATCATGCCCGTCTTTCCGTTGCCGACGCTGCGGCCGAAAGCGCCGATGTCCACGTCGATCCGTTTGATCCCCGGCACGTTCGCCTTGATGGTCTGGATGAACCGCGGCATGTCCCTGATCACGTCACTGCGCCGGGTGACGTAGGAGTCCTGGACCACCCTGATGTGGCCGGTCATGTAGACCATCACCTTGTTGAACAGGATGTCCGTCAGGCCGTTGGTGAACGACGTGGTCATCACGAGGATGCACATGCTGATGGCGATCCCGATCCCCAGGAGCATGTTGCGGCGGAACTGCCGCACGAGGTTTCGGAAGGCGATCTTGGAGACCACGCGCACACTGCGCGCCTTCGAAACGATGAAGTTGAAAAAGCGTTTCATGTCGTTCTTCCTTAATGCCTGTTGATGGCATCCAGGGGCGTGATCTTGCGCGCCACGCGCACCGGGTACAGCACCGCAAGCACCGTCACCGCCGCAAGCCCGATGATCCCCACCACCAGGCCTATGAACCCCAACGTCGGACGGAAGATCTCCCCGCCGAAGAGAAGCTCGAATATCTCGTTCCCCGCGGAACCGATGTGCACCGCTCGGACGATCCACGTCCCGATCACTCCCACCAGGATTCCCGCCCCCCCGAACACGAATGACAGGGAGAATGTCTCCGCCAGGAACATTTTCGTGACGAAGTTTTTCTGCGCCCCCACCGCCCTCATCATCCCGAACTCCTCCGTGCGCTCCAGCGCGTTCATGCTCAAGGTGTTCATGATGATGATGATGGCCACAAAGAACAGGAGGATCACGAAAACGTAAATGATGATCTGCAGCACGTCCGCCGTGGAGGCCACCTGTCCTGATGCCTTCTTCCAGCTCAGCACTTTCACCGGCAGGTTGTTGTCTTTCATCAGCGTCTTGAGCTTCGTCACCGCGGTGTCCGTGCTCATCCCCGGCTTGAGCAGCACGGAGACGTAGTTATACGCCGCCTCGTCGAAGTTGATCTTGTGCGTCACAGTCACGGGCGCCCGGATCTCCTTCTCCAGCTGCGTCACGTTGGCGGCGGTCTTTCCCGTGGCGTAGATGTCTCCGCCCTCGAACAACGAGTCCTCTCCCGCGGACAGAAGCGCGCTCTCCCGCGGAGGAAGCTTTGCCACGACGTCTTCCGCCGTGTAGTAGCCGAAGAGCTGCCGATACGTCTCGATGTCCATGATCGTGATTTCCTGCATCAGCGTGTTCAGGCTCCGGAAGCGCACGATTCCCACCACCGGCACGTCGGCGTTCGTGGAGTTCACTTCCCCGAAGCCTTCCAGGGCGAGGGAGCTTTTCACCTCCAGGTCGGTTTCCTTCTTTGCTTCATCACTCAGGTTGGCTTTGTCCAGTTGCGTGCCTTCCGGCACCAGCCAGTAACCCTGCGACTTGTACTGGTTCTTCCTGCCCTGCACGTTCAGCATGATCCCGTGCTCCCCGTTGTGCAGGAGGTGCCCTTCCACGGGCGTGATGGGGTTGCCGAACACCCGCTGGAAGTCGTCGAAGTTGCACCCGAATGTCCCCATGAAGCTCATCTCCTGCCCGCCGAGGATGGAAAGCCCGCCGCGGGTCATGGGGATGAAGTCCTTCACGTAGCTTTGCTGCTGGAGCAAGGAACGCACCTGGTCATAGTCTTTCAGGATCTTCAAAGGCTTCATCATCGGGGTGAAAAGCACGTTGTCCTTTGTCTCATCGCTACTCACCAGCACCACGTTGCCCGTGAAGCTTTTCACGACGTTCTCTTCGATCCCCCGCCTCATCCCGATTGCCGTGGCATCCCCCAGCGTCATGATGAAGGCCCCCAGGAACAGGATCACCCCGATCACAAGGCTCTTGGCCTTGTGCCGGAGCAGGCTCCTCCACGCTATCTTCAGTGTCAGCATGACTCAGCCCTCAGTTCTGCGCGGGCGCGCCGTGCGGGCCGGCCATGGCGTCTTCACCGTGTGAGCCGTCGACCATCAGCCCGTCTTTGATCTTCACCACCCCGTTGGCGTATTTCAGGATATCCGCGTCATGCGTGGAGAAGATGAAGGTGGTCTTTTCGATCCTGTTCAGCTCCTTCATCAGCTTCAGGATCATCTCTCCTGTCTCTGAGTCCAGGTTCGCCGTGGGCTCATCCGCAAGCACGATGGTGGGCCGGGTCACCAGAGCGCGCGCTATTGCCACCCGCTGCCGCTGCCCCCCCGACAGCTCGTAAGGCTTGTGGCTGATCTGCTCCGTCAGTCCCACCTCCTCGATGAGCTTCTCCGCGCGTTCGCGGATCTCCTTCCGGGACAAACCTTCCTTCATCAAAAGAAGCGGAAACTCCACGTTCTCCCGCGTGGTCAGCACCGGGATCAGGTTGAAGGTCTGGAATATGAACCCGATGGTGTGAAGCCTCAGGTCCGTGAGCCTTCGGTCCGTGTAGGTCGTCACGTCCTCCTCATGGATCTTCACCAACCCCTCGGAGGCATGGTCGATGCACCCGATGATGTTCAACAGCGTCGTCTTGCCGCTTCCCGAGGGACCCACGATGGAGATGAAGTCCCCTTCCCTGATGGCCAGGTCCACTCCGCGCAGCGCGTGCACCGTCGTGGCGCCCAGCGGGTAATTCTTCTTCACGCCTCGAAGCTCGATCACGTTCATGGTAAGCTCTCCTTGCCTTGCCAATTGTAAGTCCTTTGTGTCAATGAAGTGTTAACAAGGGTACGTACGCACACCCGACCACCAGCGGTTTGCGGTTTATCAATCGGGAACGCCGCCAAATACCACGGACGCCGGTCTCCTGTCAACCACAGTGTAACACCTGAGGGCGCTTTTTTTGCACCCTTCTCTCCAGATTGACGTTCCAGAAGCGGGATTATTGCGTGACGGAACTGAATTTCTATCCGGTGACTTTGTCCGGATGCCAGCCGATCCTCTCCCCGGAATCGAGGGAGGACAGCGTTTCCAGGTCACCACGGGAAAGCTCGAAATCGAAGATGCGGCTGTTCTCCACAATGCGTTCACGGCGCACCGACTTCGGGATGGTGACCACCCCGAGCTGGATGTCGCACCGCAGCACGATCTGGGCAGGCGTCTTGCCGTATTTTTCCGCGAGAGAGAGCAGCACGGGGTTCACAAAAATCCTTCCACGAGTCAGCGGCGCCCATGCCTCGTGACGGATGCCCCTGGCTGCGTCAAAGTCAAGAAGCTCTTTTTGCACGAGTAATGGATGAAACTCCACCTGGTTGACCGCGGGGGTCACGCTGCTCGCTGCCAGCAGCTCTTCAAGGTGATGGATCAGGAAGTTGCTGACTCCGATGGCGCGGACTTTTCCGTCCGCATACAGCTTCTCCAGCGCCTTCCACGTTTCGGGAAACTTCCCCTTGATCGGCCAGTGAACCAGGTAAAGATCGACCACGTCGAGGCCGAGCTTCCGCCTGCTTTCATCGAAAGCCTTCATCGTGTTGGCGTACCCCTGGTCAGAGTTCCAGACCTTGGTGGTGATGAACACAGACTCGCGGGGAACGCCGCTGCCGCGCAAAGCCTTGCCGACATCAGACTCATTCTCGTACAGCGCCGCAGTGTCGATGTGTCGGTAGCCAGTCTCCAGGGCCCAACGGACGGCTTGTTCCGTCTCAGTGCCGGGCGCTGATTTCCAGACGCCGAGTCCCAGCCACGGCATGGCGACTCCGTTGTTCAAGGTGACCGCGGATGACTGGTCCATGATGCCTCCTCGAAGGGCTCACCCCAGGATGAGTTGCAAGGCGAGCAACGCCGCCATCCCTACGACAATCGTCAGCAGGACGCTTTTCGTCCGCCAGGCCACGGCGATTGCAAGAATGCCAGCCCAAATCTGCGGATTTCTCACGGAGAAGTCCAGCGTCCCCCCCCTGTCAAAGAGTCCCGGGACAATGATCGCGGAGAGCACGGCGGCAGGAACAAAACGCAAGGCGCGCTGGAACCAGTCCGGCACCGTGATACGGCCCGTCAGCGCAATGAAAGAAAGCCGTATGCCGTAGGTCAGGAGGCCGGCGGCAACCATCGTAATCCAGGGGTTCATCCCTTGCGCGCCTCCACAAGCATGCCCACCGTGATGCCCACGAGGGCTGCAACAATGATACCTGTTTTGTAAGGGAGGCCAGCGACCAAAAGTCCAAGCGCTCCGGCTATCACGGCCGCCGCTACGCTCGCCCCGTCCTTCAGAGCCGGCACCACCAGGGCAATGAAGGTGAGGGGAAGCACGAAGCCCAGCGGCCAGGTGCGCGGTATCTGCGCGCCAATGAAGATGCCAACCGCGGTGCTGAGCTGCCAGGAAGTCCAGAGGGTCAGCCCGGCTCCGAGAAAATACCAATGCCGCCGCCGCGCGTCTCCCCGGCTCTTGTAGTGGGTGATGGTTACCGCGTACGCCTCATCCGTGAGGAGGTAGGCGAGCATCAGCTTCCAGCCCGGCCGGAGGCCCCCCACGTGAGGGGCAATCGAGGCGCTGTACAACGCATGGCGAAGGTTCACAACAAGCACGACCATGAGGATGACGATGCCAGAGGCGTCCGCGCCGAGCAGCTGCGCCGCAATGAACTGCGCTGAACCCGCGAAAACGAGGGAGGACATTGCCTGCGCGGCCGCGGTGGACATCCCCGAGGTCACTGCCAGCGCGCCGAAAATCAATCCGAATGGGACCACGCCGAGCAGGATGGGGGATTCGTCCCGCACTCCCCCAAGGAACTCTTTCCGTCGCAAAGCCGTTTCCATGCCTTTTCCTTTGGGTGCGTAGCGTAGCGTTTGACACGGGACGCGGCAAGCCCGTACCTTATCAAACACGGGAGGCCCCAAGAGTGCTGAAGGACAAAGTGGCGGCAATCTCCGGCGCAGCCGGGGGACTGGGTCCCACCGTTGTGCGCGCCTTTTGCGAGGCAGGAGCGAAGCTCGCGCTTGCCGGGCGTGAGGACCGGAAGCTCATAGGACTGCTCGACTCCCTGGGTGCGCCGCCCGAAAGACGAATGGCGACCCCGGTAGACCTCACGGAGGAAAGAGCCGCTCAGGCATGGGCTGACGCCGTCATCACGACCTTCGGCCGGGTGGACGTCGTCGTACACCTCGTCGGCGGTTACAAAGGAGGGACGGGAATCAGCGAGATTGCCACCGCAGACTGGGATTTCCTGCACGCCATGCTGGTAAAGACCACGCTGAACGTAGTGCGCGCATTTGCCAAACCGCTCGCCGCGGGCGGCTGGGGACGCTTCCTTGCGGTGACTTCACCGCGCGCGCAGGCCCCCACCGGGAAGAACGCCCTCTATGCCGCGGCCAAGTCGGCCTCTGACGCTCTTGTGCTTGCTCTTGCCAGCGAGCTTGCCGGCTCCGGCTCAACGGCCAACCTCGTGATGGTGGATAGCATTGAGACGGAAGCCGACGGGCGCGGCGCGGGTGCCGGCGTTGGGGCGGGGGCGGCGGGCGGCGGCGCGGCAAAAAAGCCGTACGGCAAATCCACGCCCGCCCGGGAAATCGCCGCGGCCATGCTTTTCCTCTGCTCTGAGGAAGCGGCGACAATCAACGGCGTGCGCCTGCCCCTCATGGGCCGCGGGTAGTCATGCGCAGGTGGGGGCTCAAGCCCCGGTTCCTCTTTTTCGTGTTTGCCCTGTTCCTCGCGGCAGGACTGGTCTGCTTCCTCCTATTTCTTGCCACCGCGCGCGGGATCGTGGAGGCGCTGGGAACGCGGTTTGCCGTCACGAACACGCGCCTTGCGGAGGAGAGGATCCGCGGCTTGATCCAGCCCCAGGTGGCCCTGGCCCGGGAGCTCGCGGATTCGCCGGTCCTCAAGGCATGGATGCTGGATGAGCGGAACCCGGCAAAACAAGCGGCCGCGCGCGCGGAGCTGGAAAGCTTTCGCCGGGCTTTCGCGGACCACAGCTATTTCGTGGCCATCCTCTCCAGCAACATGTATTACAACCAGCCCTCAACGGGAGAGCTCGCGGCGGTCCAGCTCAGCCCCGAACGGCCAGTTGACCAATGGTTCTACCAGACAATGCAGACGGTCAAGGACTGGGCTCTCAACCTGGATTACGACACCCATATTCACGTGACGAAAGTCTGGATCAACTGCATTGTGAGGGACGGGGACAGGCCCATCGGCCTGGCAGGGAGCGGCATCGACCTTACCAGCTTTGTCGCGGACCTGACGGCGGAAGCCAGAGAAGGGGTCTCGGTGACGCTCGTGGACGCGGATGGCAACATCACTGCGCACAGGAACCTCGGATACCTCGAACAAAACGCGCGGACCTTGACCGCGGGGGCCAAGTTGAAAGCCGTCAACCTCGCCGGCTCCGCCGCGGACCGTAATGCCCTGCAGTCTCTCCTCGCCTCCGCCCGCGAGGATCCGGGCGCGATGCACACCGCCAGCCTTTCCTTTGACGGCGCGCGAAGCCTCGTGGCTGCCGCGACACTCGAGGGTCTCGGCTGGACCATCATCGCGTCCGTTGAACGGGACAGGTTCATCACCGTCGGCAGCTTCGCGCTCATCCTCGTGGTGTTCCTGGCGGCCCTTGCGCTTCTCATGGCCGTGCTCGCCGTGTCCGTGGACCGCCTGATCCTCATGCCCCTCGGCGCGCTCACCGGCGCGGCCGGGGAAGTGGCCCGCGGCCGTTACGACGTGGATCTTCCCCGGACGGGGACGGGGGAGATCGGCGCGCTCGCCTCATCGTTTTCCACCATGGCGGGCGAGGTGCGCGCGGCCACCGAAAACCTCGAGCGGCAGGTGAGGGAGCGCACGCAGCAGCTCGCCGAAGCGAACGCGCGCATGGTGAAGGACCTGGAATATGCGGACCTCATCCAGCGCTCCATCCTCCCCGGTGAACGCGCCCTGGACCGGCGCCTCCCGGAACGCTTCATCCTCTTTCGCCCGCGGGACCGTGTGGGGGGAGACTTCTACTTCTTTCGTGATGACGGGGACTCGTTCCTGCTGGGGATTGCCGACTGCACGGGACACGGCGTCTCCGGTGCGCTCATGAGCATGTATACGCAATCCGCGCTGGAGGCAATTGCCGCGGGCCGGGCCGGGGCGGAGCCGGCCGCCCTCATCGAGGAGCTGGACGCGGGCATACGAAGCGGACTCGGGGAGGACGCGGGAGGGCTGGGAGACGAGCGCGGGCTGGACATCGCGCTGTGCCGCATCGAGCCGAAGGCGGGCAGGCTGCGGTACGCGGGAGCGGGGATCGATTTGTTCGGCCACGGCGCGCGGGGAGCCCTGCGCATCCGCTCGGGCCGCGGGGCAATCGGATCACGGCGCGGGAGATCGCGAGGGCGACTGGCCGGGACCGAAGTACCCCTGGCCGGCACAACCTTCTCCCTGACAACGGACGGGCTCCTCGACCTTGCCGGGGGCCCCCGGGGGTTCGGATTCGGAAGCAACCGCTTCGCCCAGCTTGTCTCCTCCTGTGCGACCCTTGCGCCGCCTGAGCAGCTTGCGCGCATCGACTCCGCCCTGGCCCAATGGCGCGGACAACGCCCCCAACGCGATGATATAACCGTGATAGGATTCCGCCTCAGAGGAGGGTAAGAATGGAAAAGTCGGCTCTGGACCTTTACAGCCTTCGCAAGAGCTTCATGGACGGCGAAGTCCTCATCTGCTTCAACGGCCCGTTCTCCCACAGCATCATCGAGGAGATCGGGGTCGCCGTGAAGCGGTACCTCGAGACGGAGACCGCCTCCCGTTCCGCCGTGTCCGACGTGTTCGCCGTTTTCGTCGAGCTGGCCCAGAACATGCAGTCGTACACGCATCGGCTGAAGGGCGGCGGCGAGGCCGGCCTGGACGCCGGGACGCTCGCCATTGGCAGGCACGGTGAAGGGTACGCCGTCAGCGCCGGCAACATGGTGGATCAGTCCGACGTCGGTGCTCTTTCATCACGCCTGGAAGGGCTCAAGGCCATGGACAAGCCGGGGCTCAAGGCGCTGTACAAGGAGAAGCTGCGCGCGCCTCGTCCTGCGGAGGGAGGAGCCGGACTGGGCCTGATCGACGTTGCCCGGCGCGCCACGCGGCCGCTTTCCTGGGGCTTTCGCGAAATCGACGACACGTACCGGTTCTTCAGCCTGTCGGTCATCATATGAGGAAGCGCCGATCATGAACGACCTGACCATTGCAGGCAGCGTCTCTTCGCCCACGGTCCGGCTGGACGCCAGCCGCGGACGCATGGAGCTGTCCGGAGAATCCTACCCGCAGAACGCGTTCGACTTCTTCACTCCCATCAATGACTGGGCCCGGCAGTTTCTCCGGGAACGCCCGGACCCCCTGACGCTCGAGATTCGCCTCAGCTACCTCAATACGAGCAGCACCAAGTGCGTCATCGACCTCCTCGACCTGCTGGAAAACGCCTACAAGATCGGGAGGGCCGTGGGCGTGACCTGGTATTGCGACAAGGAGAACGACCGCGCCCGCGAGGCGGCGGAGGAGTTCCGTGAGGATGTCACGCTTCCGTTCGAAATCCGCCTGGAGGGATCGGCCCCGTGAGCCGTAAGAACAATTCCCCCGCCCCTGACCCTTTCCTGGAGCGCACGCGGGAGGTCCTCACCGACCCCGCGTTCGCCGGCAACCCGCTCCTGGAGCCCTACCGCGAGCTTGCGGACCGGTACGCGCACATGGTTCGGACGTTCATGAAGACGGTCCACATCAGTGACAGCTACCAGCTCAGGCTCAAGGAGCTCAACGAGGTGCTGGATGAGGCAATGCGCACGGACTTCCTCACGGGGCTCATGAACCGGCGCGCGTTCTTCGACAGGATAGAAGCGGAGCTGTCGCGGTCCCGCCGGCACCGGCGGCCGCTGTGCATCCTCATGGCGGACATCGACAGCTTCAAGGATGTGAACGATCGCCACGGCCACGATATCGGGGACAAGGTCCTGCAGGAAACGGCCCGAACGTTTGCCTCTGCTCTGCGCTCCGAAGACCTCAAGGTCCGCTGGGGCGGAGAGGAGTTCCTGGCTCTTCTGCCGGAAACGGAGGCCGCGGGGGCCGAAGCGGCGGCGGAAAAACTGAGGTCCATCATCGAGGGAGCGACGTTCGACGTGGGCGGCCACCCCATCCGCGTCACCATCAGCATTGGCATTGCGGAAGAGCGCGGAGATGACTCCGAAGGAGCCATCAGGGCGGCGGACCAGGCGCTCCTGGAAGCCAAGAGGAAGGGACGGAACAGGGTGGTGGTTGCCCAGCGGCAGGAGCTATAGCCGACCGATAACTCCCGGTTGGAGAAGGCGCGGATATTTCGTTCGGGGACGCCCGCGGCGCGAACAAGGAAATGGGATTATAGACTACGATCTATGCTTGGAATCCCGCTGCGCGAATGAGATCGAGCAACTTTGCAGAGAGGCTGTTAACCCCGTCACGCAGACCGGTGACGTCGCTTTCGGCAAAAGTGAAAGATGGGCTGTAGTCAGCCTCCTCGCGGTACTTCATCAACTGGGCGAAAAATTGCGTTGCCGCGGGCTCAAGGTGTCCAGGCTTCACGAAGTGCTGGGAGAGCAGGTGAAGCGCGCCTTCATGGCTCTTTGGCTCGAGCCCCTCAGTCAGGAGGAGCGCTTTGACGCGATGAAGCAGGCAGTAGTAAAGGCGTGAGACGGCATCTGAAAGAACCCCGCCTCTGACGAGCAACTCGAAGGCGGTGAGCGCTTGATTGGCCCTTTGCAGTTCCTCCGCTACCGCCGTTTCCTTGTTCGCTTTCGTCATAGAGGGATTCCCTCCTCCTCTATATCCAGAGCAATGCGCCGCTCGCGTGCGAGCAAGCTCTGATAGTCTGACTCGGATAGAACGAGCGTCGAAAGCGCAACAAGCCGATCCACCTCGATCTCGGCAACCATTTCGTAAATCCGTTTCTTCAGGTCGCGGTCCAGGCCCCGCACGATCACGGCAACGTCCACATCGGAGTCCGGGTCATGGTCCCCGCGGGCGCGTGAACCGTAGAGCGCCAGCTTGACGAGCGAGTCTCCAAGGAAACCGGTGAGGCGCTCCTTCAACACCGCGAGGGCCGTGCGAACCTGTTCCTCGCTGACGACGGCGTACGGGTCCATGGCGCAATGCTACGGCTTTCGGACGGCGCACGCAAGGTGCGGGCCGTCACGGCCGCTGCGGTCAGCCTCCCTTGTTCGGAATATGCAGAATCTCCCGCGGCTTGCTGCCCTGCGCCGGCCCCACGATCCCCCGCATCTCCATCTCCTCCACCAGGCGCGCGGCCCTGTTGTATCCAACCTTGAGGCGGCGCTGCAGGTAGGAAGCCGATGCCCTGCCTTGAGCAACCACGATATCGATGGCCTGCTCGTACAGCGGATCGTTGCCCGGCTCTCCCTCGAAATCCCCCGTCTCTTCGTCATCGAAGAACACCTCGTCCTCGATGTACTGGGGCGGACCGAGCTTCTTCACGTACTCGGTGACGGCGTCGATCTCTTCGTCATCGATATACGCGCCCTGGATGCGCGTGGGGAACGGGTTCCACGCCGCGGAGAAAAGCATGTCGCCTTTGCCGAGGAGCTTCTCCGCGCCAACGCCATCGATGATGATCCGTGAGTCGAACTTGTTCGCGACCATGAAGGCGATGCGGGAGGGAATGTTTGCCTTGATGAGGCCCGTTATCACGTCAATGGAAGGCCGCTGCGTTGCCAGCACCATGTGGATGCCGATGGCGCGCGCCATGGCCGCCAGCCGGGCCAGCGTGGACTCAAGCTCCTTGCCCGTGGTGGCCATGAGGTCGGCAAACTCATCGATGACGATGACGATATACGGGAGGCGCTGCACCTTTTCCTTTTTCGCCTTCTTGTTGAAAGCGCGGATGTCCCGAACGCCCAGGGCGTCCAGCAGCGTGTAGCGCCTTTCCATTTCCGAGATGCAGTACTGCAGCGCCTGGAATGCCTTCTTCGGCTCGGTGATCACGGGGGTCAGGAGGTGCGGACAGCCGTTGTAGAGCTTCAGCTCCACGATCTTGGGGTCGATCAGGAAAAGCCGCACTTCATCCGGTGACTTGCGGAACAGGATGGAGCAGATGATCGAGTTCACCAGCACGCTTTTGCCCGAGTTCGTTGCCCCCCCAATGAGGAGGTGCGGGGTCTGCACAAGGTCGATCACCTGCGCCTCTCCGAGGATGTCCTTCCCGAGGGCCAGCGGGATTTCGTACGGAGACTTCTGCATGACGTCCAGGGAAATCATCTCCTTGAAGGAGACGATGGCGCGGACCATGTTCGGCACCTCGATTCCCACCGCATGCCGCCCGGGGATGGGGGCCACGATGCGCACGCTCGGCGCCGCAAGGCGAAGCGCGATATTGTCAGCAAGGTTCGCGATCTTCGACACGCGGACCCCTGGCGCGGGAAGGACTTCGAACAGCGTGATGACGGGGCCTTTCCTGATCCCTGTCACCTCCGCTTCAATGTTGAACTCCCGAAGCGACTCGGTGAGGATGTGCGCCGCGCGCTTGGTTTCATCGTCAATGATCCAGTAGGGGTCCCCTTCCCTGTTTTTCAAGACGTGATGCACCGGGATGCCGTACGCGGCCTTGCCCGCCTTCTCAGGGGGAAACGGCAGCTCCGCCTGCTCGCGAGGAGGGGACGGGATGACCACGGGCTCAGGGCTGCGTTTTTTCGGGAAGGTAGGCACCGGCGGCTCTTGCGGCACCGGCGCTGCCTCGGCGGGGATCTGCTCTGGGGGGAGCGGCTCCGCGACGACAGCCTCTACAGAAATCGGAGGAAGCGGCTCCACCGTCTCTTCCGCCGCGGGCAGCAGCGCCGCCAGCACAGCCGGGGGATCAGAAGGAACAATCAGCGGCAAGGCAAGTGGCTTTTTTACCGGAGCGCGGGCCTTTCGGCGGGCGTCCGGGATCCTTCCGTACGGCATGGTGAGGAGAAAGATCATCTCCAGCGCCAGGAGAAGCACCAGGAGGAGAGCGGCGGGAAACACCCCGAAGGAATCCACGAGGACCAGCGGCAGTGAGGACGAGGGACTCTGGAGGACGCGCAGCAGGAGGCTCAGCGTGAGAAACGGGATGATGGAGAACATGAGGAGGAACGCGGAGCGACGCCGGAAAACCCGGGCCGTGAGAAGGAACACGCCGCACAGGAGATACAGCGGCACAAAGAAAGCCGCCCAGGAGAAGCCGGCGAGGAGGAACCGTCCCGGCGCGCCCAAAGCGGAAAGGGCCCCGGCGGCTGCCAGAGCCAGGGACGCGAACGTCGCGGCGCACACCGCCGCAAGCACGCTGGAAACGACGAGGATTGCAGGAGAGACCCTCCTGCCGAAGACTGTCACGCTTGCCCCCCTGCTGAGATTATCGGTATACGGCCTTTCGAGTTGACACGTGCCTGCCCGCGGATGATCTCACCTGGCAGCCGCGAACAGACTCCCCATCACCTCACCGAAGAGTGCGGGTCGGACGGCCTTTGGGTCGATCAGGCCCTCGATGCCGAGGCCGTTGGAGAGAGCCAGTACGGTGGTGGCCAGGTCCATGGCCCTCCCGTGCCGGATGGTCTCTCCCAAGGCTGCCCCTTCCGCCTCGATCAGGCGCGCAATGGTTGCTCGCATTGCGCGGCGACGCTCCGCGAGCCTGGCCCGCAGCTCCTCACTCCGCGCGCACCGAAGCCAGAACTCGATGAACAGCATCTGCCAGTCCGGATCCGCGGCACCCAGGACGCGAAGCTCCTTTCCCGCCAGGAACGCCATTGCGGCGGCATCATGGGCGGCGGAGCCACTGCCGGCCCTTCGCCTGGCCTCGGCGGACCGTACCGCCTCCACGCGTTCGTCAATGCGCGCGGCTACCAGCTCGAAGAAAAGCTCGTCCTTGTTCGCGAAGTTCGAATAGACGGCGCCCTTGCTGAAGCCGGCAGCCTCCGCGACGCGCTCCAGGCTCGCGGCCTCGTAGCCATGCTCCGCAAAGACGCCGTACGCCGCGTCAAGGAGCCGTCGTCGGACTTCCGAGCGCTTCACGCGCCGTTGTCGGTGCGCCGCTGCCGGCGCCGGATCCGTCTTTGCCATAGTCGCTCCATTCAGATACCTTTGGTACTCAATACCAACAGTATTGACTTTGACCCCCAAACGCCATAGGCTCGCGCAGGCGCGCGGGACGGATGGATGAGATCCCGCGGCCGGGAGGTCACCATGGAATACCCGGTACAGATTTTCGACCGCATGCAGCTTTTGTACACTGCCAAAGGCTTCAACGACCACCAGGTCCACTGCCACATGCGGTTTTCTTCGGCGTTGGACGAGGCCACGCTCCGCGGGGCGGTCGCCCTGACCCTCCACGCCGTCCCCATCCTCGCTACCCGGTACGCCCCGCGGCCCGGACGGCCAGTGTGGGAGAGCCTGGCGGAAGCGGATTGCAAGCGGGCGTTCACCGCAACGGGAGACGGAAGCTCATTCAATGCGCAAGCCACGTGCCGGTTGAATGAGGAGGTCGGCCCGCAAGTCCGCGTGGCGCTCCTGCGCGGCACGAGCGGCGCCATTGCCATAACGATGAACCACATGATCGCGGACGGCGCCGGCTTCAAACGCTACCTCTATCTTCTCAGTGAAACCTATTCGGCTCTCGTCGACAATCCGGCGTTCACCCCCCGCGAAATCGTTACGGGGGACAGGAGTTTTCGTGATGTCGTGCGCGCTTTCAGCCTGCGGGCGAGGGTCCACTCGATGATCGGGAGTGTCAACAGGTCGGGGAGCTTCGTGTTCCCTTTCGCGGAACAGGCGGGAGCAAAGCCGTTCATCGCGACCCGGACGCTGGATGAGAAGAACGTCTCACGACTTCGGGAGCTTTGCCGGGAGCGCGGCGCCACGATCAACGATGCGGCGCTCACCGCGTATTACAGGGTGCTTGCACGCCGCCTCGGCCGTTCCGCACGCGAGCATCTGGAGATTCCCATCATGGTCGACATGCGGAGGTACGCGCCCGAGACGGAGTTCACCTCCCTTCGCAACCTCTCTTCGATGGTGATCACGCGCATCCGGCAGCGGGACGGGGAGCCGTTCGAGGAAACGCTTCTCAAGGTGAAAAGTGTGATGGACGGGCTGAAAGGGAGGCGAATCGGCCTCGGTGGGCTGATGAAGCTGTCCTTTCCATTCTTGCTTTGCGGCGAGCGCCTCGGATCACGGTTGCTGAAGCGAGCGCTCAAAGCGCCTCTCATCTGCATGACGAACATCGGTGAGCTGGATTCGAACCGGCTGTCATTCAAGGGAAGCCCGATCCAATCCGCCTTCCTGTGCGGGTCCATCAAGTTCAAACCCCATTTCCAACTCGCCCTGAGCGGCTTCGCGGGAACGCTCACACTGAGCGTGAACCTGTATGGGAGCCCGGAGGACCGCCGGATGATAGACTCTTTCCTTCAGGAAGTGAATGAAGAGCTGATGGAAACGTAAATTTCCGGCTATGCGACAGGCGGATCGGCAAAGTACTATATGGACAGGAAGTCATTCACGCGGCAGCCGCACGGCCCGTTGGGTGCGAGCCGCAGCCGTTGGCCCTTCGGGAGGAACCTGTTCATGGTCCGTCGACCCGCTTCCGCGCCGCTCGCTATCTGCGCGCTCCTGACGCTGCTGGGAGCCGTGCCTGCATTCGCGGAACGCGCACAGGCGCGCGAGGTCCAGGACTCCCTGGACGTTTTCAAGACAATCACGACCGTTCCCGAGCGCGACGCTGTTCAACGACTCATGAAAATAACGTACGCGCTCGCCATCTTCCCGGATGTGCAGAAAGTCGGCTTCGTGATCGGAGGCCAGCACGGCAGGGGGGTCCTTGTCGTGCGCCAGGGGATCAGCTCCTGGAGCAGGCCCCTGTTCCTGACCTTGTCGGGAGCCAGCGTAGGCTGGCAGGTGGGGGTGCAATCCGCCGACATCCTGCTGTTCTTCCGCACCCGCCGCAGCCTGGATGCAGTGCTGCGCGGACGCTACACCCTCGGGGTGGATGCCTCCGTTGCCGCCGGATCGCTGGGCAGGTCCGCCGGCGCGGCCACGGACGCCGACATGAAAGCTGAGATCTACAGCTATTCCAGGACGCGGGGTATCTTCGTGGGCGTAAGCCTGCAGGGCGTCTCCCTGGACGTGGATCTCGACGCCAGCTCCGCATACTATGGAAAAGAAATCGACAAGCCCTCTGATGTCCTGCAGTCTGAGTCGCTTTCTGATCCACCTTCTGCCGTGGCCCTCCGCCAGGCGGTGGCTGCATGGGAGACGAAAGAATGAGAGTCGCCTTCATTGGGCTGGGGATCATGGGAAGCCGGATGGCGGCCAACCTCCTTCGAGCGGGCCAGGAGCTTGTCGTATGGAATCGTTCCCCCGGGAAAGCTCAGGGGCTCGTGAAGGCAGGAGCCAGGCTCGCCTCGACGCCTGCCGAAGCGGCGCGTCACGCGGAAATCTCCTTTACCATGCTTGCCAACCCTGATGCGGTGGCGGCGCTTGCCTTGGGGCCTGAAGGCTTTCTGGATGCCATGCCTCGGGGCGCCGTGTGGGTGGACTGCAGCACGGTGACCCCGGCTGCCTCCCGCCGGATGGGCGCTGAGGCGGCGCGCCGCGGGGTGTCGTTCCTGGACGCCCCGGCGGTCGGATCCCTGCCCGCGGCTGAAAGGGCGGAGCTGACGTTCCTCGTCGGGGGGGATGCAAAAGACCTGGAGAAGTGCAAGCCCCTTCTTTCCGTGATGGGGAAGACGATCAAGCACGTGGGCGCCACGGGGATGGGCAGCTCGCTGAAGCTCGTGAACAACATGCTCCTCGGGAATGCAATGGCGGCATTCTCCGAGGCCCTGGCTTTCGGAGAGGCGCTGGGCTTCAGCCGCGGGATGCTGCTGGACTCGCTGGTGGGCAGCGGCGTGGTGGCCCCTTTCATGGCGGCCAAGCGTGAGAAGCTCGCCACCGGCAGGTATGAGGTCGAGTTCCCCCTGCGCCTGATGCACAAGGACCTCCAGCTCGTGTCCGACGCCGCCTACGAGCTGGGCGTGCCTCTTCCCGCTACTCATGCTACAAAGGAGCTCTTCGGACAGGCAGCCGCACGGGGCCTGGCCGATGTCGATTTTTCCAGCATAGGAGGAGGCACGAAATGATCGACGGCATCTACCAGCTCCTGGCAAAGGTCGGCTTCACCGACCCGCTCCACGCTCCCATCACGCACATCCCCATCGGGCTTGTCATCGGCGCGTTCTGCTTTTTCTACGTGGCGGTGATCTTCAAGAAGAAGAACCTGTTCCTGACCGCGCGCCACGTCTCCATCCTCGCGTTCATCTTCGTGTTCCCCACCATCCTCTTCGGGGTGATGGACTGGCTGCACTTCTTCAAGGGAGCGCTTATCCCGCCCATCAAGGCGAAGATGATCCTGGCAAGCTGCGTGCTCCTTCTCCTGGGAGCGGGCATCATCCTGGGGTCCGAGCTCAAAGTCAGAAGCGCGCCCATGATGGTGATCTACGCGCTCGCCGTCGTTGGCGTGGTGGGGCTGGGGTGGTTCGGCGCGCGGCTGGTCTACGGCAACTGGGCAGGCTCGCAGGCGGCCACGGAAGCGGCTGCTCCCGCCGGCTCCACCGCGGGCGGCGCGGGAGGAGCGGCAGCGGGGTCCGCGCCGGCAGGCGCGCGGGCGGCGCCATCGGCGGTGCGGCTCGGGGCGCGGCTTTTTGCAGCGAACTGCGCGGCATGCCACCCCGGCGGCGCGAATGTCGTGGTGCCTGAGCTGCCCTTGAAGGGCGCCAAGCAGCTCGCGACGGAAGACACCTTCGTCTCCTTCGTCAGGAACCCGGTCATGCCCAACGGCTCAGCGGGGCAGATGCCCGCGTTCGCCGCGGACACCTTGAGCGCTCAGGATGCGGCAGACATCTACCAGTACATCCAGGCCCAGGGATGGAAATAGACAGGAGGTCGTAACAGGATGGACGAGCACGGCGGGGGCAACGGACACCCGCATACCCATTACCCGTGGTACACCAACGAAGGCAGGCGCGCGGGGCTGCGCGGCTTCCTCACGTCGACCAACCACAAGAGGATCGGCACGCTGTATCTTGTCCCGATCCTCAGCTTTTTCTCCATTGCGGTGATCCTCGGGGTGTTGATGCGCATCCAGATGCTCTCACCGGACAGCAAGTTCCTCACCGGCACGCGCTACAACCAGATCTTCACGCTCCACGGTGTCATAATGATATTCCTCGTCGTGATCCCGGCCATCCCGACGATCTTCGGCAACTTCTTTCTGCCCATTCTGATCGGGGGGAAGGACATGGCCTTCCCCCGCTTGAACCTGTTCACGTGGTACCTGTACATCCTGGGCGCCACCATCCTCCTGGTGTCCCTGCTCACCGGGAATGGCCCCGCGGACACCGGCTGGACGTTCTACGTTCCCTACAGCCTGCGGACAACGGTGAACGTGCCGTTCGCAGTCTTCGGCGTTTTCATCCTCGGTATGTCCTCCATTCTGACGGGGGTGAACATCGTCACCACGGTCCACATGGAACGCGCCCCGGGAATGAAGTTCTCCCGCCTGCCCCTGTCCATCTGGGGCATTTACGCCACCGCGTGGGTGCAGGTCCTGGCAACCCCGGTAATCGGCATCACGATGGTCCTGATCCTCATCGAGAGGATCTTCGGCATCGGCGTCTTCGATCCGACAAAGGGCGGGGATCCGCTGCTCTACCAGCACCTGTTCTGGATCTACTCGCACCCGGCGGTGTACATCATGATCCTGCCGGCCATGGGGATCATCTCCGACATCATCCCCGTGTTCTCACGGAAGAACATCTTCGGGTACAAGACCATTGCCTTCTCCAGCCTTGCCATAGCAAGCGTGGGCTCCCTCGTGTGGGGCCACCATATGTACGTGAGCGGCCAGAGCGACACGGCGGGAGTTGTGTTCTCCCTGCTCACGTTCCTTGTAGCGGTGCCAAGCGCCATCAAGGTCTTCAACTGGGTGGCCACCCTTTACAAGGGCTCCATCAGGATGGATGCGCCTTTCCTGTACGCCCTGGGCTTCATTGCCCTCTTCTCCATCGGGGGGCTCACGGGGCTGATCCTTGGGGCCCTCTCCACGGACGTCCACACCCATGACACGTACTTCGTTGTCGGGCACTTCCACTACGTGATTTTCGGCGGCATGGGATTCGGGCTGTTCGCCGCCCTGCACTACTGGTTCCCGAAGATGTTCGGCAAGATGTACAACGAGAAAAGAGCGGTCGTCGCGTTCATCGTCCTGTTTGTCGGCTTCAATGTCTTCTATATGACGATGCTGATCCTCGGGTGGGCGGGGATGCCCAGGCGGTACTACTCCTACCTCCCGCAGTTCACGGACCTGCAGCGGATTGCAACGTACGGTTCCTGGATCATGGTGGCCGGCCTGGCACTGATGTTCGGCAACCTCCTTCACGGGTTCTTCCGCGGAAAGAAGGCGGAAGACAACCCGTGGGGCGGGGCCACTCTGGAATGGCAAATCCCGTCTCCCCCGGCTGAGCACAGCTTCGCGGAGACCCCCGTGGTCACGCACGGACCGTACATCTTCCCTGACCGCACGAGTGACGGCAACGGCGACGGCGCTGGAAATGGTGGGGACGCAAAGGAAAAGCATGAGCAGCAGCCACAGTCAAAGCGTTGAAATCCATGAGGAAGGAGTCAAGGCCAGGGTAGGCCTATGGCTTTTCCTGCTCTCGGAAATCCTCCTGTTCGGCGGAATGTTCCTGCTGTACTCGATGTACCGGTACAAGAACCCGGGGGATTTCCACGCCGGCTCCCTGGAGCTCAGCAGGTTCGACGGGACTCTGAACACCGTCGTCCTGCTCACCTCCAGCCTCACCGTCGTTGTGGCGCTGCACTCCCTTCACGTGAAGCGGAACAAGCGGCGCGCGGCCATCTTCCTTGCCGCAACCATCGCGCTGGGGCTGACCTTCCTGGTGGTGAAGAGCTTCGAGTGGGGGACCAAGTTCGAGCACGGGCTGTACCCGGGGGCGAAGTTCCTGGAGAGCCAACCCCACGGCTTCATCCTTTTCTTCGGGCTGTACTTCACAATGACGGGGCTGCATGCGCTGCACGTCATCATCGGGATGACGGTGCTGGGCTTCGTGCTCAATTTCGTGCTGCGCGGCAAGGTCACCGCGGACCGTATCAACATCATGGAAAACGGGGCGCTCTACTGGCACCTCGTCGACATCATCTGGATATTCCTGTTCCCGCTGTTCTACCTGATCACCTGAGGAGGAGGATACGTGACTTATCCCCGCTACATCCTGGTCTGGGTTGGCCTCGTCGTCTTGACGGCACTCACGGTGACATCCGCCAGCCTCAACTTCGGCCGGGTCGGCATCATGATCGTGCTGGCCATAGCGGCCATCAAGTCATCCCTCGTGCTCCTGTACTTCATGAACCTGCTGTTCGAGAAGCGCTTGCTGTTGAAGATCCTTGTGCCAATAGCCGTCTGCGTCCTGGCGATCTTCATCGGGCTGACCTACACTGATGTGCTCTTTCGATAGGTGGGGGGAGGAATGATCCAAGACACAAAAGCCGCGGTCAATGACCCGTTCATCTTCATCCTCGCCGTCTGCGTTCTGCTCTTTGTCCTGATCATTTTTTTCCTGGTGTTCTTCCTGGTGCGCTACCGCCGGTCGCGCAATCCGCACCCGGCCGCAATATCGGGAAACGTCCTCCTGGAGTCGCTCTGGATCATCGGGGCAACCCTCATCGTGCTTCCCATGTTCTTCTACGCCTACAAGGGGTTCGAATACCTCAGGACGCCTCCGCCCAACGGCATGCAGGTGACCGTCATTGCGCGGCAGTGGTCATGGCTTTTCGAGTACCCCAACGGGCTGAAAAGCGGAGACCTCGTGGTCCCCCAGGGCGTGAACGTCGTCCTCACGCTTGAATCCCTGGACGTGATCCACGGGTTTTTCGTGCCGTACTACAGGATCAAGCAGGATGTGGTGCCGGGGATGCACAACAAGGTATGGTTCAAGGCGACAGAGGTCGTAACAACTGACCTGTTGTGCTCCCAGTACTGCGGGCAGGAGCACTCCAAGATGCTCGCGAAGGTGGCGGTAGTCCCAAAGGACCTTTTCGACAAGTGGTACAACGGGGAGGACGTGCAAATCCCCGGGCTGGATAACTAGCGCCGCTATTTCAGCCCGAAAAATGAAAGCGCCGTGTCCCGCGGGTCCTCGTTCCCGTAGAGTGACGCATACATCACCGAGGAGACGAGTATCTTGCGCACGTATTTCCTCGTCTCCTCGAAGGGCACGGTTTCCACGAACAAGTCGTCCGGGAGCTTCCCCGCCGCTCTCTCCCAGACTCTCACTCTTGTCAGCCCGGCGTTGTAGGAGAGCAGCGCCTTGGGAACGCTGTTTACGCTCTTCAGCAGCTCCTGGAAATGGCGCACGCCGATGTCAAGATTGACCGAGGGGTCGCGGAGGTCAGGCTCCGCAATGTGGAGCCGGCGCGCAACCGCCTCCGCCGTGGCCGGCATGAGCTGGCTGAGCCCCACGGCGCCGACGCTGGAGACGATATCCGGGTCGAAATAGCTCTCTTCCCGCACGAGCCCGTACAAAATGGACTCCCTGACCCCGCTCGTCACGGAAAGATCATCTATCACGGAGCTGAAGGCCCGGGGATATTCCATCTCAAGCTCATCGAGAGTCAGGGAGCGGCGCCGCGCCAGCATGCCCATGAGATGCATTGAGCTCGCATAGTCACCCGCCTGCGCCATGAGGCGCGCCGCTTCGCGCAGCGCGGCGTCACTGAGGCTCTTTCGGGTTTCCGCCAGCTTCTGGTAGGCCTGGGAGAAAAGGCCGAACGGGAGGAAGCCCGTGATGAAAGGGTCAAGCGCGGGCGCGTTCTCCGAGGCGGCGTCCGCGACGCCGGGCTTCACCTGCCCAGGCACCTCGCCAAGGAGGGAGGAAGCCATCAGCCCGTAATAGCCGTCGGCGTCCAGCGTTGCGGCTTTTCGAAGCAGGTCACGAGGGGCCGCCGGCAGCGCGTTCGCCGCGACGAGCCCTTCCTCCCCCGCTCTTCCCAGGATGTACGCAAGGCGTGCCTGCACGTCCTGCGGCCCATGGACCTGGACCACCCCCCACAGGCCGAGCAGGGACTTCCATTTCCTGCCCCCTACGAGGTCCGAGATCCAGTCGTCAAGAAGATCGGAAAAAACGCCAGGGTCGCTGGAGGACGATATCTCCCTGTCCACCAGCGCAAGCACGTCGGGCGACTTTCCGTTGATCATCATGTCCACGATGTACCAGCGCTCCCTGTCCCGCTGGTCCGCGTCCGTTGAAGCTGCAAGAGCCGTGCGCAGCGTCGCAAACGCGTCCGGATACGCCCTCATCCGCCGATAGATCTTTCCCGCCTGCTCCAGCGCATCCGCCCGGGCCCGGCCCGTGAGCCGCGCCGAGACTCTCACGAGGAACCGGGCTCCCGCCGCCTGCCTGCCCGAGGACAGGTACGCGCTGGCAAGGTCAGCCACGAGCGAGCTGGAGGATGACAGGGCAGGGTCAAGGCCGGAGAGCACGCTTTCCAGAAGCGGGATTCCCGTCTCCCAGTCGCCGAGGAACAGGTCGTTCTTTGCCGCGATGAGATTTTTTTCCAGGTCCGTGAAGCCCTCCGCGTACTGGGGCGCGCCGGTGAGGAACGTGAAGAACCGCGCATGGAGCCCTGACACGCGCTCCCGGAGGAAGAGCCGCATGATCAGGTCATGCCCGGCCGGGAGACCCAGGCGCAACGAGCTCACGCCGCGGAACAGGAGCATTTCCGCGTCAGGGTTCGTGAGGAGGTCCGCCTGCTGCAGCGCCTGCTGATCCTGCTGCGTCCAATACAGCGCCTCCACGAGCACGCGGCGCGCGCGCTGCTCCACGTCAGGGGGCTGTTGCGTGGAGAGGATTCGTCTGGCCACCTGAATTGCCTGCGGCCAGCTCTTGCGGGCGTTGTAGCGTTGGCCCAGGAGCACCCCGGCTTCCCGTTTCCACGGGTCGGGGCTTCGCGCCCACGCCAGCTCGAGCATTCGCAGAGCCTGGTCCGGCATGTCGAGTGAGTCGAAGACAAACGACAGGTAGTATGGCGCGCCCGGAGAAAGGGAAAGGGCCTGGGAAGGGTCCTGGGTGGAGAAGTCAACGCTTGCCAGGATGGCGTAGCGCGCGGTGGAAAGCCGAAGCGCGAGCACGTCCGCGGGGTAACCCCACACCTTGCGGGGACCGCACCCCACGGTTGTGCAAAGGACGGCGAGGAGAGCGACGAGGATCCTAATTCTCAGGAATATAAAGCCGCGATCCCGCAAAAATCAGGTCCGGGTTTCTGATGGAGTTTGCCCTGGCCAGCTTGTGGTAAAGCCAGGGGTTCCGATAGTAGGTGGCGGAAATGTCCCAGAGGGTGTCACCCCTCTTGATCCTGTACGTGACGCCGCCCTTTGGCGACCACGGCGGCTTCTCCCGTAGAAGTCTTGACCGATGCCTGTCCGCCGCTGCCCTGCTGCGTCTGGACGCCCGGTTGCACCGGCTGGGTCGGGGCGGGCTGAGCAGCCGAGGACGGCTGCGCGGGCGCCACGGGCTGAGGGGGCGCGACTGCCGCGGTGGGAGCGCTTCCCCGGGCTGAAAGAGGCGGCGTCTCGGGGCCATGAACGCTCTTGTAGATGAAGTACGCTATGGCGGCAACGAGGATGACGCCGAGGAGCACAAAAAGGATGAGGAGCAGGAGGTTCGGCCCTCGCTTCTCACGCTCCAGAATCTCCCGCCTGCTGTCCGATTCTCCCACCTTGTAGCTTTCACCGGTGATGGGAGCCTCCTCATAGGCGGAGGCGGCGACGGTCTTGTCTTCCTCTTCGATTTCGAACTCGGGAGCTTCCGAAAGCTCACTCTCCATCAGCCTGGTCAGGGTGGTGGAGAACTTCTGGGATTCACCGGTGCGCCTGTCACTTGCCTCAGCGGACAGCTCACCGTCAGGGTTGATGCCAAGGAAAAGCTCAATCTCCGGTTCACCCTGGGGAGCGGGAGGGATGTTCTCAACGATGAGGCTTCCGATGTAGCTTGGCTGTTCGATGCCCCCGCCGTTTCCACGGTAGAGGTCGATCTGGACTTTTTCCTGGTTGTCCTTGACGGTGGTGACGGTGAGTTTCTTCCTGCCGGTGAAGCCTTTCTCCAGAACGGGGTAGTAGGAACCGTCAGCTATCTTGATGCCGATGGTCGAGTCGCTCACGTGCGCAGGGTCTCCTCCACCCGAGAGTCTATGTTGCGTACACCGGTTTGTCAATAACGATCATCGCCGGATGAGGCTCGCAGGATGACAAGACAACGCTCTTCTTCGAGAAAGGGCACTGTCACGGGAACGACACTGGCCTGAAAGAGGTCTCCCGTCGACCGTCGAACGTCGTCGATCTCCGCGTTGGATCGCTCAACTCTTCCTTTATAGGCGATGATTGCCCGAAACCTGAGGCCGCGCTGCCGAAAGTCATCGAGAAGCCTCGACACCGGAGCCACGGCGCGGAACGTCACGACGTCGAACGGCCGCGTGGCGGCGGCGGCCGCTTGTTCGAGGTCCCCCAGGATGACTTGGACGGAAGACAGCCCGAGGAGCGCCTTGCACGTGCGAAGAAAGGACACCTTCTTTGCCGAACGCTCCAGCAGCGTCACAGGGACATCGGGCAGCGCGATTGCAAGCGGGATGCCCGGGAAGCCCGCCCCTGACCCTACGTCCAGCACGGCCTCCTCCCCTCAGCTCGCCCTTGACGGGGCGCCATGCGGAGAGGGAATCAAGCACGTGTTTGACGATGAGCTCCTGGCGGTTGGCTGCTTTCACGAACCCGAACCGGGGGTTCCATCGCTCCAGCTCATCCAGGAATTTGTTCAGCAAGCCTTCGGCGGTCTCCGGCTCAGGGACCTCGAGTTGGCGAAGCCCGTCACGGAGCGCGCTCACGGCCGGGCCTGGCGCGTTTCGCGCTTCAAGGAGACCATGAGGATGGCGATGTCAGGCGGCCGCACGCCCGAAATGCGGGAAGCCTGGCCAACGGAGATGGGTCTGATGAGCTTGAGCTTTTCCCTTGCCTCCGAGGAAACGCCGGCCAGCGCGTCCCAGTCGAAATCCCGGGGAATCGCCTTCTCCTCCATGCGCAGGAATCGGCCAACCTGCTCCTCCTGCCGCGTGATGTATCCCTCATACTTGACCCCGGCTTCCGCAAGCGAAAGCCAGGAGCTTTCAGCCGCCCCCAACCCTGCATCAAGGGCCGCCAGCGCGAGGATCGTTACACGAGGGTCACGGAGAGCCTGGTCGAAGGTCCTTCCCTTGTGCGTCTCCAGCTCGGGCGTGCGGAGAACGTCTTCCGCCGTCACCTTGCGCCTGCGCAGAAGCTCGCGCGCCTCCGCGATGCCGCGGATCTTGCGGTCGAGCCTCTCCGCGGCCGCTTCGTCCTGAAGCCCCACAGCTTTTCCCTTTGGGAAGGAGACGGATGTCCGCGGTGTCGTGCATCAGGGACAGCCGATGCTCGGCGCGTGATGTGAAGAGGCGGTACGGCTCCTCAGTGCCGAGAGTCACGAGGTCATCGACAAGGACGCCGATGTATGCGTCCGCCCGGGAAAGAACAAGCGGCTCTTTCCCCTGGAGATGGAGCGCCGCGTTGATGCCGGCAATGATCCCCTGCGCGGCCGCTTCCTCGTAACCGGAGGTGCCGTTTGTCTGGCCGGCCACGAACAGCCCTTCAAGCTTCTTCGTCATCAGGCTGGGGAAAAGTTGCGTCGGGAAGAGGAAGTCATACTCCACCGCATAGCCGGGCCGTGAGATCACCAGTTTCTCAAGGCCGGGGATGCTATGGAGGAACTTCTCCTGGACGTCCTCCGGCAGGGACGAGGAGACGCCGTTGAGGTACACCTCTTCCGTGCCGAGCCCTTCCGGCTCCACAAAGACCTGGTGCCTCTCCCTGGCCGGGAAGCGCACCACTTTGTCCTCGATTGACGGGCAGTACCGCGGGCCCTTGCCGACGATCTTTCCTCCATAGAGAGGGGACCGGCTCATGTTCTCTCGGATGATGCGGTGCGTCTCCGCGGTGGTGTAGGTTATGAAGCACGGGACGGAAGGCCTCTCGACCCTGTCATGGGAGAAGCTGAACGGTTGGGCCACCGGATCAGGCTCCTGAAGCTCCATCCTCTCGGGGAGGAGCGAGCTTCGAAGGGCCCTCGCGGGGGTCCCGGTCTTCAGCCTGCCGACGGCAAATCCCATGCGGCGAAGGCTGGTGCCCAGGCCGATTGCGGCAGGCTCACCGAGCCGTCCCCCGGAAGCGGTCCACTCCCCGATGAAGAGCTTCCCTTCCATGAAAGTGCCCGTCGTAAGGACCACGGCGGGAGCGAGGATCTTCCGCCCACGCTCCGTAATGACGCCCCGAATGGCCGTGGCGTTCGAGTCCGTCAGGAGGTCCACCACTGTGTCCTGAAAGAGAGTGAGGTTCTTCTCCCGCTCGAGGGTGAGCTTTGCGAGAGCCGCATACGCGTGCTTGTCCGCCTGCGCGCGAGGAGCCTGCACGGCGGGGCCACGGCTTGCGTTCAGCATGCGGAACTGGATCATGGTGGCGTCGATCAGCTTTGCCATCTGGCCGCCCAGCGCATCCACCTCGCGCACGAGGTTCCCCTTGGCAATTCCGCCGATGGCCGGGTTGCACGACATCCTGCCAATGACGTCGAGGCTCTGAGTTATGAGAAGGGTGGAGAAACCGAGACGGGCAACCGCAAGGGACGCTTCGATCCCGGCGTGCCCGCCGCCAATGACGATGGCGTCGAAGTCGGAGTCCGCGTGCCCGCGACCCACCATGGCTTGCACTCCTACTTCCCGACGCAGAAGCTCGCGAACATCCGCTCCAGGATCTCAGCCGTTGTGACCTCCCCCGTGATCTCCCCCAGCGCATCCATGGCGTCCGCGAGGTCCACGGCAAGAAGGTCAGCCGACACGCCCTGGGCTCGAGCGTCACGCAGCCGATCCAGCGCCGCCAGCGCCCGGATGATCAGGTCACGCTGCCGTACCGAATCTATCAGCGGCTCACCGGAATCCGCCGGCGTGCCGCCCAGGGCGGCGGCCGCAACCTCCGCTTCGAGCCGTTCCAGCCCCTCACCGGTGGTTGCGCTGAGGGGAAAGAAGCCCCGCGGAACGGGTTGGCCGGGAAGGTCGACCTTGTTCCAGACGCGGATTACCGGGACACCAGTGTGGCGCGCCAGGAGGGCATCGTCCATCCCGTCCATCCCTCGCGTGGAATCCACGAGGTAGATCACAACGTCTGCGCCCGAAAGGACTTGTTCCGTCCTTCGTCATCCCTTCGGCTTCCAGCGGATCAGCGGTGTCCCTCAACCCCGCGGTGTCAAAGAGACGCACGGGAATGCCTTCCAGGCTGACTGAGCCCTCCAGCCAGTCCCTTGTGGTGCCGTGCACCTCCGAGACAATGGCGCGTTCCTGGCGAAGCATTGCGTTGAAGAGGCTCGACTTGCCGGAGTTCGTGGCCCCGGCGATGGCAACGGTCACCCCCTCCTGGTAGATACGGCCCTGGCGGTATGTGTGCGTCAATCCCAAAAGAAGGGCGATCACCTGGTCGAGCGTGCTCCCGCTCATGCTGTCCGTTTCATGTACGTCATCAGGATAGTCGATGGCGGCCTCAAGACCCGCGCGAAGCTGCACCAGGCCGTCACGAGCAGCCTTGATCCTGGTCTCGATGGCGCCGTTCAGGCGCTGCAGCGCAAGGGCGCGTGCCTTGTCCGTTCGGGCCCGCACGATCTCGTTCACCGCCTCCGCCCGCGTAAGGTCCATCCGCCCGTTCAGGAACGCTCGCTGCGTGAACTCCCCGGGCCCTGCGGGACGGAAGCCGCCGCGGGTCAGGACGGAAAGGAGCCGCTGGATGACGGGAATGCTGCCATGGGAGATGATTTCGGCGCTGTCTTCACCGGTGTAGCTTCGGGGCGCGCGATAGACGGCCAGCATGACTTCATCCACGTCTTCGTCGCCGTCCCTGATGATGCAGCGATTGATGCTGTTGCCCGGTCTTTCCTGCGCGGGCTGGCCGCCTTTCACGAGCTGCGACAACAGACGGAGCGAGCCTTCTCCTGAGACGCGAATGACTGCAAGGGCGCTTGAAACAAGCGGGGTTGCAAGGGCGGCAATGGGATCATCGGGAGCCTGGATCACACGGCGGAAGGATAACGGTTCGAGGCGCCTGCGGCAAGCGTGGCAAACAATTTTCCACTTTCGACGTTTTCTATAGGGTCGAGGGCTATTCAATCGGAAGCCTCTTGGTTCGGCATGTGCATACACACGTCAACACTTGACGTGTATAGCTCCAGGCTGTAATGTTTTTCAGAGGCAGAGATGAAAACCGTAAACGCGCTGAAGCTGCGAAACAACCTTGGGAAAATCCTTCAGGAACTTGATGAGACCAAAGAGCCCGTCCTCGTGAGCAAAGGAAGGAGGGTCCAGGCCGCCATCGTCAGTATTGAAGACTTCCAAAGGCGCTTTCTCGACAAGCAGGCTGAAGAAGAGAAAGAGAAATGGCTGCAGAAGCTCGAAACTCTGCGAAGCCCAAGATTGGGCGGCGTCACAAGCCTGGAGGCCTTGCGCGAGCTCAGGGGTTATCGTCCGTGAGGTTCGTCATCGATGCCTCGGTGGCCCTTCGCTGGTATCTTGAGGAGGAGAGGCATGAAAACGCGGACGCCGTCCGTCACAGGCTCGTTGAAGAGCCGGAGCTTTTTGCGGTCCCCGAGTTGTTTGCCTATGAGACATTCTCCACCCTCTTTCGAGTCCATCAGAGGCCTTTGCAGACTTTCCTGGAAGGCGTTCTCCCCATGCTGACGTCCGGTCTTCTTCGCTATCCCATGACCGAAACCCTTGCTACGCGCGCAGCGCGTTTTGCCCAGGCAGGATTGAGCGGATATGACGCTGTGTACGTGGCGCTCGCCGAAGAGCTGGGCGCACGCTGGCTGACTTTCGATTCGAAGGCGCATGCCCTCATTCAGGAGCATCGCCTTTCCATTGACTTGAGCGCTGGCTTGCCGGGAGGATGGTAAACGTGGCTGAGACTCTCGCTTTCCCTGATCTCCTCCGCATTACCCCTGCGGGCCATCTCGTCATCGCCGTAGAGCCGGAGGCCACGCGGCAGCAGGGCCCCGCCCTTCGTCGGATACTGGAGGCTTTTCGCGCAGGCAGGGCGGAAGGGCTCTTCGAGCTTGCAGCCCGTCCGGTGAGCGGAGGCCTTCCGGTTCAGTTCGCGTACTGGAAGGGCTTCGCCGCGCGCTATCTGGCGGAAATCTGTCACACGCCGGCCGAGACGGCGTTCCTGGACCCGGTCCCCCAGCCGGCGCCGGATGACATGACGGCGCTCCTGCTTTCGGCGCCTCCCATGCCGGGGGCGGAATATCTGACCGTGCAAAGCCTGGCAGATCTCTGGAGCGCCTTGGACGCCTGGGTGCGCCGCCAGGCGGAGGCAGCCGGCAGTCTTGAAAAGTTCCTCACGGCAAAAGCGCCGCTGTGGCGGCAGGTGGGTCGTGTCTGCTTTCACCTGGCTGAGAACAAGAAGGACCCGTCCTATCCTTTCGCCTTTCTGGCAACCTACGCGCCACGGCTCACGGACCCCGTCCGCATCCGCTATCAGCCCCTGGGCCGCGCGTTGCAGGAGTTTGCCGGTGAGCGCAACCGCAAAGCGCTGATACACCTGCTCACGCCCGTCCAGCGCGCTTCGGAAAAGAGCCCGCTCATCCGGGAGTTCGTCGACTCCGGTGATATTTACCATGCCCTCGCATGGACGCCTGACACAGCTTACCGCTTTCTTCGTGACACGCCGCTTTTCGAAGAGAGCGGAGTGCTCGTCCGTGTGCCGAACTGGTGGTCGCGGCGAAGCCGGCCCCAGGTCGCGGTGAAGATCGGGTCCCAGGAGAAATCCCTGCTTGGCGCGGATTCCCTTCTGGACTTCCAGGTGGAGTTGGTGGTTGGAGACGCCGCGCTCACCGAAACGGAAGCAAGGAAGCTGCTTGCGGGAAGCGAGGGTCTTGTCTTTCTCAAGGGCCAGTGGGTGGAGGTGGACAAGGAAAAGCTCACCGAAGCACTCGAGCACTGGGAGCGCGTGCAGGAGGAAGCCGCGAACGGCATCTCTTTCGCGGAGGGGATGAGGCTGCTTGCGGGTGCTCCGGCAGACCTGGACGCCGGGCAGAAAGAGGACGTGGCAGCGTGGTCCTTCGTCGAGGCCGGGACGTGGTTGAATGACATACTCGTGAAGCTCAGGTCCCCCGAGCCTGCGCTTGCTCCCGTGGCTCGAAAGGACCTGCGCGCCACGCTCCGAAGCTACCAGGAGGCAGGGGTCGGCTGGCTTCGCCTCCTCACCGGCCTCGGGCTCGGCGCATGCCTTGCGGACGACATGGGGTTGGGGAAAACGATGCAGGTGCTCGCCCTGCTCCTGATGCTCCGCAGGGAAAAAGCGGGGCCATCCCTCCTTGTGCTGCCGGCGTCCCTTCTGGCAAATTGGAAGGCCGAGTTGGAAAAGTTTGCACCTTCTCTCTGCGCCCTGTACCTCCATCCATCCTTCCAAAAGATGCCCAGCCCTGAGGAGCTTGAGCAGCGATTGCCGGAGCTCGACCTGGTGCTGACGTCTTACGGAATGCTCCTGCGATTTCCCGCCCTGCTTGAGACGCACTGGACGCTTGTGGTACTGGATGAGGCGCAAGCCATAAAGAACCCTGCCGCGCGCCAGACAAAAGCCGTGAAACGCCTGCGCGCCCGAGCCAGGATTGCGTTGACGGGGACCCCCGTGGAGAACCGCCTCTCCGACCTCTGGTCGATCTTCGATTTCCTCTGCCCGGGGCTCCTGGGCTCGCTCTCACGGTTCACGTCGTTCGCAAAGGCCCTGGAGAAAGCGGGCGGAGAGCGATTTGCGCCGCTTCGCAACCTCGTTCGTCCGTACATCCTGAGGCGGCTGAAGACGGACAAGAGCGTCATCTCCGACCTTCCGGACAAGACGGTGGTGCCGGCGTATTGCGGACTCACCAAGGCGCAGGCCGTGTTGTACAAGAGCATCGTGGATGATCTGGCGGAAGACCTTCAGGCCCAGGAAGGCATGAAGAGGCGCGGCCTCATCCTTGCGGCGCTCCTGAAGCTGAAGCAGGTGTGCAACCACCCCTCGCAGCTTCGCGGGGACGGCCGCTGGGCCGCGGAGGAAAGCGGCAAGTTCCAGCGCGTTGCGGAGATCGCGGAAGAGATTGCCTCCCGCCAGGACCGCGTCCTTGTCTTCACGCAGTTTCGCGAGATGACCGAGCCTCTTGCCGCGCACCTGGCGGCGCTGTTCGGACGCTCGGGACTCGTGCTCCACGGCCAGACACCGGTCAGGGAGCGGCAGAAGCTCGTGGATGCGTTCCAGGCGGAAGACGGCCCGCCGTTCTTCGTGCTGTCCCTGAAAGCGGGAGGAACGGGGCTGAACCTGACGGCGGCCTCCCATGTCATCCACTTCGACCGTTGGTGGAACCCCGCGGTGGAGAACCAGGCGACGGACAGGGCATTCCGCATTGGCCAGAAGAAGAATGTCCTGGTGCACACCTTCGTCTGCAGAGGCACGGTGGAGGAGAAGATCGATGCCCTCATCCAGGAAAAGACTTCGCTTGCGCGCGACCTGCTGGAGGGAGGCGGGGAAACGCTTCTCACGGAAATGAGCAACGAGGAGCTCCTGTCCACCGTTGCCCTTGACATCGAGCGGGCGCGGGTGGAATAGGAATATCATGGCGTACGGTTTTCGGCGCTACGTTCCCGTGCGGGAGCGCAAGGCCAAGGTGGAACGTGAGACCGCGAGCATGCGAAAGAAAGGCGTGGCCGTTCAGCCGGTGCGCATCGAGGGAAGGCTGATTGCGCACACGTTCTGGGGAAAGGCCTGGTGTGATCACCTTGAGTCTTTCAGCGATTTCGAAAACCGCCTTCCCCGCGGGAGGACGTACGTCAGGAACGGCTCCGTGTGCCATCTGGAGATCAAGCCCGGCCTGATTCATGCCAAAGTTCAAGGAAGCGCGCTGTACACCGTCACCATCGAAATAGAACCCCTGGGCAAGCCGGCGTGGAAAGACATCAAACGGCGGTGCACGGGACAGATCAGCTCGTTGCTCGACCTGCTCCAGGGGCGGCTCTCGGACGGCGTCATGGAGGTGGTCACCGACCGGCAGAAGGGCCTCTTCCCTTCTCCGCGGGAGATCCACATGGAATGCACCTGCCCTGACTGGGCCGTAATGTGCAAGCACGTAGCGGCGACACTCTACGGGGTTGGCGCGCGCCTGGACGAAAAGCCGGAGCTTCTCTTCCTTCTCCGGGGAGTGGATCATGAGGAGCTGGTGAGCGCGCACGCGGAGACCGCGGTCCAAGCCGCCGTGGGGAGCGGAACAGGCCGCAGGATTGCGGAGAAAGACATTGGGGCGATCTTCGGCATCGAAGTGAAAAAGACCTCAGCCCCACGGCGCCGAGGAAAGAATCAGAAACAATAGGACAGTTTCGGGGGATCGAACTCTATTTCGGTGATATGGATATCGATATAGGGGACCTCGAAAAACTAGGTGTTTTTATGCTTTTCCTTCCTGCCAGGTCGATGATGCTGTGATTTTAAAGCAGAAGGCTGGCTTTTTCGTACGGTCTATCCGGATCATTTTCGATTTCCAGATTTTCAACAGTTTTTTGCTCTTTTCCCGGCCTCCCGGTCCCTATTTCTTGCTCTTTTAACCCTCCAGTTGAATCCCGGGCAGACTACGCCCCCTGAAGATATACCGAGCGCACAATGTTGTAGGTCAAATTAATTAGCCCGATGTTCGACCGCGCTCGCACGATTCCGATCGAGCGGATACGAAAGCCGTTCATGCAGTTGGTGATGTGCGCGAAGACGTGCTCCACCCGGGCACGGATGCGCGACTTCGCTCGGTTACTTCTCATCTGGGATTTGCTCAACGGTTGATTGCGATACCCTTTCTCATGGATCTTGCTTTGCACTCCACGCTTCTGCAGGGTGTCCTCGATTTTCTCAGAGCGGTAGGCACTGTCGGCATGCAGCTCCGTATCCACATCAGTTTTCTGCAGTAACGACGGCAGCACTTGCGAATCATGCACGCTGGCATCGGTGACCTCATAGGTCTTAATCAGTTTGCTCTGCCTATCCACTTTCACGTGATCTTTGTACCCGTAGTAAGTCTGCTCGTTCTTCTTCGTCCAACGCGCCTCGGTATCCTTTTGCCTCAGCTTCGCAGGATCCTCTTTCCAATCCGCGGGATCTTTCCCTCTTTGATCGTTTGATTCTCCTCCCGACTGTTCCTCTGCCGCGGCACTTCCACAAAACTCGCATCAACGATGCTGCCGTTATTTTCGATTAGCCCCAGCTTCTCCAAATGCGCGCGGTACAGCGTGAAAAGCTTTTCGATTAACCCACGCTTGCTCAGTACCTCACGAAAGAGCCAAATGGTCTTTTCATCCGGCACCTCCCCATGCAATCCCTGGCCCAAGAACCGTTGGAAGCTCAGACGGTCCAATATCTGAAACTGCATCTGCGCATCCGACAGATTGTACAGACGTTGGAGAATCAGGATCTTGAACATCAAAACGTAATCGAACGGCGGGCGCCCGCCTGGTCCTTTGGGTTCCTTCTTGAAGCATCGCTTCAAAAGCGGACGAAATATTTCCCAATCCATCGTCGCGTTGAGTTTCTCAAGCGGATCGCCTTGGCTACTCAACTTCTGGAGACGCTCTTGTTCATCAAAGAAACCGCGTTGTTGATTCATTCCCCACCCTGATTGGAGAATAACATGAGATACCGAGACACTCAATGAAAATGGCTAGTTTTTAGAGGCGCCCTATAGTGAAAATCCCCGCCGGGAAGGGAATAGATCGCCGCGCCGCCCCGAGGAATCTTGTAGCCTCCGACGTTCAAGAGATCGCCGAGCACCCCTGATGTCGTCCATCGCGCCCGTATCATTTTGCCGCCGATGAGAGCGAAGCGGTCGTCCGTAGCCCAGGAGAGCAGCCCGCCATCTTCGCCGAACGAGATGATCGCCGAGGCCTCCAGTCCTTCGTCTTTTATCGTCGCCCTGACATGACGATTCCCCAGGTCCTGCCAGGCGATGTGGTGGTCGAGCAGGGCCGTTGGGAACCAGGTCATTTCACTGAAGAACCTGATGAACTCGGAAACGTCGCTCTCCGGTCCCGTGGTAGTCCCCATGTCGAACAAGGGTGAAAGCCTTATTTTCAGCGAGCCGTGACCGCCGATGAATTTGTCGATGGCTTGTATGGAAAGCGGACCGATAAGAGGAAAAGTTCCCAGCCAGGCGAAGGACTTGGGACTCACGGTATAGTATTCTTCGGAAGTAAAGTTTCTCCAACCCGCCTTACGGTCGGTTTTCATCCTCCCTTCCTGCTTTACTCGCACGCGCTGAACCGGCACCTTACCCACGACCCCGGAAAACTCCAGGTATTGCCTGACCACCGGCGGCACCGAAGCCAGGTCAGGCTTGGTGATTGGTCGCGGCGGCCGCACGGAGGCAGTCTGCGATTTCTCCATTTCATCCAGGACTCTTGAAAGCTCGCCCGTCAGGTTCCCACAGCCCGACAGCATCGCGGATGCAACCAGGCCGAAAATGGATCCAATGGCTGTGAAGATTCTTCGTCGCATATTCCCCTACCTCAGCCCGCGGATGATGATCTCGATGTGGCGCTCGATGAGAGCCTCGCGATGTGCGGGTGTCAGTTCGGATTCAAGGACAAGTCGGGCCGCTAATCCGAACATCGAAGTCCAGACCGCCTGGGCTGAAAGCTCAGGGTCGCAAGGGGCGAAGCTCCCGGACTCCGCGCCGTGACGGAGGACTGAGACCATGAGCTCGAAGGTTTTCCGCCTCAAAGCGACCCCAGGCTGGAGGCTGTCGCGACCAGGGCGAGCTGGCCCCGCATCTTCGATGAGGAGGGCTCTAAACTGCGCGGGGTTCTCAAGGGCGAAGGCGACATAGGCCCGGATGCCTTCGGCGACTTTCCTCTCATCCGAACCGCCGGCCTCGGTGAGCGCCGCCAGCAAAGAGGCCAGAAGCCGATCATAGCCCGCTTTTGCGATTGATCTGACCAGACCGTCCTTGTCCGGAAAGTGACGGTATATGGCGGCCTGCGAAATGCCGACATGCGCCGCTATGCGGCGCATCGAGAGGCCAGCGTAGCCCTGCTTCTCCAGGATTTCTCTCGCCGCATCGAGGATTAGTCCTGCAGTGTCTCGTCCGTCTTCTACTTGCATCAAGATTCCTGTTGCATCAAGATCCCTGGTTAACGTATTTCACCCGTGAACGATGTTAACTTCACAAACCCATGTTTGTCAATATTGGCGCCAGTGTCTGCCAGTGTCTGCTGCCATCGCAATTTGTGGCTTACGATATCTTAACTTTTCTAGGCGATACCCTGAGAAAGGAGCCTGACCAAATAGACCAGATATGAGCAATAACGACATTCTTCCCGGCTTTGACGAAGACACCTGCGACTTCCTTACGATCACGCTCCAAAAGGTGGAGGGAGTTGATAATTGCCTGGTATTGAAGCCCAAAGGGCAAATCGATCTTTACAGCACCCAATACTTTCAGAGAAGCGCGAGGAGAGTGATAGACGCTGGTTTCGTTAACCTGATATTCCTCCTTGGCGGCGTGGATTATGTGTCCAGCATGGGAGTCGGCGCCTTCGTACAGCTTCAAAAGGCAACCAAAGAAAAGGGAGGAGCGCTTGCGATAGCCGATGCCCATCCAAAGGTCATGGAAATCTTCAAGCTCATGTGCCTGGACAAAATGCTTGCCTGCTCCGATTCCCTGGATGAGGCGGCTGCCTTTTTAAGGGGCCAGGTCCCGGCCTTCCCCAAGGCCATCGAATGTCCAATCTGCGATAGAAAGCTTCGGGTTGTAAAATCGGGACGGTTTCGCTGTCCCAGGTGCAAGACGGTACTTTCCATCGATAATTCGGGAGTAGTCTCCCTGGGGTGAGTCGGTTGGAGTTCGGGAATCGATGCGGTAGCTTCTGAGCTATGATGCAGCGCTCTGCCGGAGCAGCCGACTTCGCGTCAGGGGTCGTGCAATCCCTCGATATCCCCGTGGATACCTGGGCAAAGCTTTGGACGCGTGAGGCGAACGTCGGCACAGCTTCGGTGGAAGAAGACCCCGCCGGTCTGCGAATACCCGTCAAGCCTGGGGAAGAGCTGGCGCTTTCCTCAATCGCTTCCCTTGAGGGCAGCGGATCACTCAGCCGGGAGCTTGTCTCTCGGGCAACCCAGTTCTCAGCTTCGGTTCACCCGGGTCCTGGGACGAGGCATGGGTTGAGTCTCCTACGGTTGTCAAAGTAGGAAGCGCCTTCTCCATGTGGTACAGCGGAATCGACAGCTCGCAGACCTACCGCATTGGCGTGGCGACTTCACCGGACGGGAAAACCTGGACAAAGTGCGCGTCGAATCCGGTCTTTTCGAGCGAAAGCGCGAACGCGTGGGAGAATGGCTACGTCTATGCCCCATCGGTGCTCTACGACGGCTCGCAGTACAAAATGTTCTACGTGGGACTGAACAGCAGCACGTTCATCAATGCCTGCCGGATCGGTATGGCGACCTCGCCTGATGGGATAAACTGGACACGGTGGGCAAACAATCCCGTCTTGGATCTTGGAAGCTCGGGCAGTTGGGATGCGGGTGGGCCTTTCGTCCCTACGGTCATCCTGAAGGATAGCGAGCTTTCGATGTGGTACCTTTCGCGGAGCAGCCCCAGTGAGGCAATAGGACTCGCAACCTGGAAACATTGATCATAGCGGACGTTTCAAACGATTTTCTTCGAATGCCCGTTCTCGGAGGGAGTAGTGCTTCGCTACGTGGTCATAAAGAATCTCAAGGCTCGACCGTCACAAGGGAAGAACGAGCGGCCCCGGAAAAAATCAACTTGACATCAAGAATAAGTCAGCCTACAGTAAAGTATCCAATTTCTCTAAACCACCGCCTTGGAGGAGACAAATGAGCCTTTTTAGAAACGTGTCGCTTAAGAGAGGAGCTTTGATTGGGCTACTTGTTCTAGGTGTCCTCTTGTTGCTTTCCAGCTGCGGCAAGGACGGAAACATCTACGGAGACCTGACCTGGGACGGGTACGTATACAGCGCGTCCGTCGGTGGTTTCCCTAGCCTAGTCACGTCCAGCACTGAGTATCAGATCTCGGCCGGGTCGTACAACGTTTATTACACTCTTCAAGATCCGATAAGCGGATACTACTACCCAGGCTATTATGAAAGCGCGCCCACAGATCCCTCCTATTACTACTCTGACACCTACACGGTCAGTGTTAACAAGGGCGGGATTCTGACCAACGGGGCAGACAATTACTTTTCTCTTTATATGTCCTATGGGGGTTTGGTCAAATCTGGCTCTGTTAGCTACGCAGCTCCTCAGGGAAGTTCCAAGGCTACTGCTCCTCAGCTGGGCACGCAAAGCTGGACTGAGGACGGCTTGCTAATCACGGTAACCAACCAAATCGTCAAGCTGAGCGCTGACGATGTTGCAAAACTTAAGAAAACTCAATTCAAGAGCAAGTAGAGAACAAGCATCGAGCCGGCTGTCGGACAGTCGGCTTTCTGTTTTATCTTCGATGCATTTGAAGAGGTGAATCATGAAAAGGCACAGCGGAGCATCACAGCTTCTTTTCATCATCAGCCTAATCGCCCTATGGGGCGTCTTGCCAGTCGTATCGGTATCAGCACAGGGCGTTTCACTGGTGGCGCGCGAGGGCGTTGGTTTCATGTATGGGACGGCAAAAGAGCTCGTATTGGTCGGCACCTTTCCAATTAGTGAGCTTGACTGGGCATTGCAGCCGGTTTTCTTTGAAGAGTCTTCGTTGGAAGTCAAAGCTTTGGGAGGGTTGCATGGCATGGTAAGGGTACGGGTTGGGATTCCCTCACAGAGTGGCCTGATGACCGACTCGGACTGGTTGAACTACTCCTACGACGGCAACACGGACAAGACAAACTTCTCGCAAAGCAACTCTTTCACCGATAGCGCGGTCTTTGTAGACGCGCGGTTGGGGTGGGAGCTCTCCGTGGGGAGTTCGTTCAGTGTCGAACCATTTCTCAGTCTCGGGTACATGTCCTGTCACTGGAGTGCCCGCGATGGCTACGTGCAGTATCCACCAGGTTGGTTTTCCGCAACTCCTCCTTCGCCGCCATACCCTCAGTATTCGACAGACCCACGATATTCGCTTTACGGAACAAGCATCGTCTATGAACAAACCTACTTGATGGCCGGGGCGGGCGTTCGGGCCGCCCTGAGATTTGGACAGAAATGGGAAGTCACATCGATATTTACGGTTTCACCCGCCGTCTCGTGCAACTCCTTCGATACCCATGTGCTTCGAGAAATAGACATTTCCGATAACATGTCGGGGGGATGGATGATCGAGCCAGAAGTCGACCTCGGGTTCTCTTTCTCACCGAATGTAGAACTTTCCTTGGATGCCTCGTATCGACACATCTGGAATCTGGTTGGGACTGAAACGGTCTCGGCATCAGGCGTAAATTACCCGGGCACGCTTTCTACACCAGGTTCGGCGACTGTTTATCCAAACTACGCTGGAGCTGCATTTGATGCTCTCAGTGTTTCTCTTAACTTTTCTCTGCTGCTTTAGAGGCGTCCCGAGGGCAGCAGAGACGATAGATGTAGTCCTGCGGGGTTCTCTTGGCCGCACTGGATCCGACACTAGTATTCTGATATCGATCGTTACGGTCTGACCTCGCGCAATCCATCCGCTGCGCAGTCGTCAGTGGCGACGTGCTGACCCCCAGCCCGAGGGCGGTTTCTTCAGGAGTCCACTCGTGCTACTCTCTACCAAGAGTGAGCTATGATCGACACTGATATCGAAGGACTGGGGCCGAAGGAAGCATCGGACTACGTTCTTGCCTTCATCACGACTCTCAAGAGGACGGAGAAGGCGCTGGCGGCGTCCGAAGAAGAGGTGTCCTTGTGGACGCGCAGGGTGGAGCTTGCCCGTTCGAAAGGGGACGAGGCCCTTGCCAATCAGGCGCAAGCGCGACTTGACGAGGTGACCGGGAAAAAGGCCTCCCTCGAAGCTGAGCTGGCTGACCTGAAAGCGAAAGTCGCGGTGCTGAAAGACAAGCTCGCGCGTCTTGGCATGACGGGAGGCCGGCTTGTGGACGTGGATCTTCTCCTTGCCCAGCTCGAAATGGTTGTCGGGAAAAAGGACGACCTTTCCCGCCTCATGAAAGAGGAGGAATCAAAGGCCGCTCTTGACGAGTTGAAGAAGAAGATGGGCCAATGAACGCGCCCGCCCTGGAGCCCACGGTGAACGGCGACCTTCTGGAGGAGTTCCAGCGCCAGGGGCGGCCCGTCTCACGAATCTACGAGCCCACGGAAACCTGCGCCGTGCTCGGGGCCGGCGGCAATCCTGATGCTGACCTCTTCCTGGACCGCTTGGCCGCTGACGGGATCCCATGGCGCAGGAGGCGCGGCGGGGGAGGAACGGTAGTTCTTACCCCCGGCCAGGTCGTCCTTGCATGCGTCACGACAGTGGATTCGCCTTTCAGGAACAAGGAATACGCTGCGCGGATCAACTCATGGTTCGTGGACGCTTTGGCGGACCTGGGAGTCCAGGGGGTCGAACCTCGGGGCATCTCGGACCTCGCCATCAGGGAAAAGAAGATCCTCGGCACCTCGATCTACCGAACGCGCCTTCTCCTTTTCTACCAGGCAAGCCTGCTTGTCCGAAACGATATTTCCCTCTTCACGCGGTACCTCGCCATGCCATCACGCGTGCCGGACTATCGCGGAGGCCGCACTCATGAAGTTTTCTGTACGACCCTCGAACGTGAGGGCTATTCCCTGTCCGTCCGTGAAGTCATGACAGCCCTTGAGGAGGTGGTGCATGCGCGTCTACCGGCCCTGCGCTGAGAGATCTCTTTCAACCGCGGCCCGAGTCGCCCTGGTTGCCCTCTGCGCCCTGCTTCTTGCGTCGTGCGGGCTGCGTCAATCGAGGATCCGCGCAGAGCAGGGAGTCAAGGAGTTCCACGCGCTTCTGAACAAGGAGCAGTATGACGCCATCTATGACAAGGGTGGCGACGCGCTGAAGAAGGCATGGACGAGATCAGATTTCAAAGTCTACCTCGCCGACATCCATTCCCAGCTCGGCATGGCGAGGAAAGCCGTCTCGAGAGGATTCCAGGCAAGCGAGTCAACGGGGCAGGGCACGGAAGTAGGGCTGGAAATGGAGACCACGTTCGATCACGGCATTGCTGACGAGCGGTTCCTCTGGCGTCTGGAAGGCGACACTCCGGTCCTCCTGGACTACCGGGCGGACGTCAAACCTGCCGCAGGTCCCACAACGGTGTAAGACGGCTCAAGCCTTCCTGTCGGCAACCATTTCGGCGATTTTCCGTATTTCAGCCGGGAATCGTGAGGCAATCCGGTTTTTCTTCAAATTCTCCTTCACGATCCACCGCACGTCAGGATCCCTGAGAGAAGCGGCCTCCCGCAACAGGGCGAAGCCTTCCTCCGGTGCTTTCTCCACGAACACGCTGACAGCGTAGCCCAGCCCCTGGCGCAGTACACGAAACTCATCGCTTCGTCTCTCCTGCGAGTCCGTGCCGGGCAGCGCTTTCAGGATGGAGGCCGAGACTTCGAGGCAGAACAACGCGAACGGCTTGTCGCCGAGAATGGGGGGATGGGCCAGCCCGGCGACAATGGCGCGCTTCTCAAGAAGCGTGGAGCCCGCAAGCCATTCCTCCACGATCTGGCGGAGGGCCTCGCGATCCTGCTCTCCGATGAGCTGCAACGCTATGGCCGCGGCCTCCCGCGTCCGCCAACGCGGGTCAGAGGCGGCCTTGCGAATGCTGGCAAGAGCTGCGCGCTTCCTGGGCCTGGGCAGGCCCGTTGCGTACAGGGCGCCCAGGGCAAGCAGGCCGCAGAAAGGGAGGTATTCCTTGGGCGTGTTTGTCGGCGCCTTGTTGGGAGAGGTCGAAGCCATGGCAAGGATCATATCCCACTGCCACTCCTGGAGGTTCATGGAAGCCACGGCCTTGGCAAAGGAATACGCGAGCTCCAGGTTGCCTCGCGGTCCCGGCAGGCCCGAGTTCTTTTCCAGAAGCGTATAGAGTGCGTCGCGATCAGAACGAGACTTGAGGAGTATCCCGAACGCGGGAAATGACTTCATCACCTTCGCTTCCCTCGAAGCGGAATTTCCTCCAGAGTTTCCATGAGCACTTCCCGCCACCACGCGCCTCCCTCCGCCACGTCGATTCGCATCAGGGCAAGAGCGGCAGACGTGAACCTTCCTTCGGGAAGGTGCGGCTGAATCAGCTCACGTTGCCGCGCATCCGCCTCGATGCATCCAAGGAAAAAACCCTCGCGCTCGGGGAAAAAGCCGGCCGCTTCCGCCCCACCGACAGCGTGGGCCGGGGACAGAGCCGCGGCGCGCAAGGACGTCCATACGCCGCCTGAATCCACCCCCAGGTACAGCCATCCGTCGTGCCAGGCAAGCCCTGCCAAGGTCATGCAATAGGGCGCGGTAACCGCGGCGTTCAAACCGGCAAGGAAGCCGCGCCGCGGCCCGTTGTCGGGCAGGAACGCCACCGGCAGAAGCGGCGGCAGCGCAACGGAAGAGACCAGGCCATGGTCTTTGAAAATGCGCTGTTGCAGTCGGCCGACCTCCGCCTCCACGGAGCCTGGGGCAAGGAGCGCAAGCAGGGTCCGGCTCATGTGGGCCGCGGGAGACGGACACGGACCGTGGTGCCCTCCCCTTCTACACTATCCAGCGCGAGCGTCCCCCCCGCGCCTTCCACGACGGTCTTCACGATGGCCAGGCCGAGCCCCGTGCCGGACTGCGTAAACGAACGGGCGTTCGACGCCCGGAAGAACTCGCTGAAAAGCCTCTCCCTCTCCGCCGCGGGGATCCCGATCCCCTGGTCCGCCACGGAGAGCTCCACGCTGGCATCGCACGGGGCAAGGCTCACGCGCACCTCGCGTCCCGCCGGAGAGTATTTGATGGCGTTGGAGAGCAGGTTCGTGAGGACGGAATGAGTCTCTTCGGGGGACGCGAGGACACGGATTGTTCCAGAAGGAATTTCGCACATGAGCTGGATCGCCTTCTGCCGGGCCGCGGGCTGAAAGAAATCCACCGCTTCCCGGAGTGACGCCGCCAGATCCGTGCTTGCGCTCCTGTCCGCGGAGGTGCGGGCTTTGCCTCGGGCCAGGGCAAGCAGGTCCGCAACCACTTCGGACAGGCCTGCGGCCCTTGCCCGGATCCTTTCAATGCTGCCCAACTGCGCCGAGTCCAGCTCCCCGAGATATCCACCGAGGAGGTTCTGCGCAACCGCCTGGATGACGGAGAGCGGGGAAGCCAGCTCATGGGCAGCTTTGCGCAAGAACCAGGACTTGGCTTCGTCCACCTTCTTCAGCGTTTCATACACCGCGGCGTTCTGAATGGAAAGGACCGCCAAATCCCCGAGCCGTGAAAGGAAGGAAAGCATCTCAGGAGAAAGCTTGCCGCCTTTCTCCCCGTACACGCACAGAGCGCCCATCACCTTGGACTCATGGCGAAGCGGAACGCAGATCAGGGACTCGCTCTCTCCATCCAGCTCGGGGAAGTCGCTCTGGGCGGCGCCCTCCACCAGCACGGGTCGTCCATCCATGAGGCTCTTCGTGGCGATGCTCTCAGCCGCCTCCGCGCTCAACTCCGCCACCTGCCTGTGCAGCCCGGCAATCGAGCGCACGCTCATCCTCCCCCGCCCCGGGTCCAGAAGCTTGATGGAACAACCCCGCACTCCCGCGGCCTGAACGGTAAGGCGCGTAATGGAGTCGAGAACCTCCTGGAGGTCGAGGGATGCGCCGGCTTTTCGGATGAGGTTACAGACCGCTTCCACCTGCATTGCCCGGGTCTCAAGGGCCCGCTGACCGGGAAGGGCCTGGGCAACCAGGACGCCCTCGAAGAACATGAGCAGGACGGATGCAATCCCCGTGGCCGCGAGGGGAATCCCGCGGACTCCCAGCGCCGCCGCAGCCGACGCGCCGAGACACGCGGCCGCCAGCGGGAACAGCGCAATCCAGAGACGTCGCCGATTGACGTGGAGCGGACCACCCTCTTTCACGGAAGTATCGTACCACGGGCCAATCCAGCGCTCAATCCTATCGCAGCACTCTGCCTAGCGCAGTACTCTGCGCGGAGCCGCGCGGCGCGACGCGGAGTACGGACTGTACTCATTCCGCCCGCCCTGCTAAACTTGCGGGCATGAAGCGGAAGGTCCAGCGGATCACCGATGCCCTGAACGCGAGCCTTTCCAGCACAGAGTGCGTCCAGACGGTCGTGCTGGGGGAATCGGCGGACATCGATGTTTCAGATCCCTATTTCACGATAGATCTCGACGTCTACGTATCCGACGGCATGCCGGAGATCGGCAAGCGTAGCGCGCTCGTCCCCCAGGTGACGGCGTTCGAAACCTCCCCGGTGGCCACCATTGACCGGTTCCTGGTGGAGGAGCTTCCCGTGAGCGCCCACTACATCCGCACGGAGGAAGTGGACCGCATGCTCCTTCGAATAGCGGAAAAGAACTGGGTCTTCCATGAGCCCGGCAGTCACGTGCTGTATCGCCTGGAACGCGGCGAGGTGCTTTTCAGCCGGGAAGGCTGGATGGATGAGACGCGCGCGGCGCTGGCCCATGTGCCCGACGAGTTCTGGTGGCAGGCTCGTCTTCGCGCCTACGCGTTGGCAGAACGGGCGCTGGTGGACCTGGGAGCGGCCGCCCATCGATCGGATGACCTGTTCTTCCTGGTATCCGCGGCCCGCCTCATGCGGGGAGTGGCAAGCTTCCTCTTTGCCGCGAATCGACAGTTCGAGCCGGCGGACCGGCTCCTCAGTGATCGCATTGCAACCCTTCCTCATCTCCCGGACGGGTTCCTGGGAAGGCTGGACAACTTCATCCGGCCAATCGGTTCCATCTCGAAGGAGGCGCGGCGCGAGATCGCCCAGCACATAGTCCGCAGCCTCATGCCCCTTGCCGTCGAGGAAGAGGATTGAAGCGGACCGCTGCCCTGGGCTTCCTCGCAGCCGCATTCGCCCTTCTCCTGGCTGGGTGCGCGGCCAGGTTCCAGAGCTTTCCGTTCGTTACGGCCGCAGGGGACCGCGTCGAGATCAGGCAGTCGCCCGGCAGAAGCCCTGACCAGGAGACCGTATTCGCCCCGACTGCCGCACGGCTTTCCAGCCCCCTCTACAGCCTGAGCCGCACGGTAGGAGTCGCGGGTCCCCGACAAGCCTTCGGGCTCTCGTACACGAGCTCGCTCCCGAACTGCATGCTCTCGATCTTCTCGGACAGGAATACGGTGCTTCGAAGCGTTCAGCTTCCGGCATCAGAGGGCACTTCCCTCAGGTTCCTGGTTCCTCTCTCCGAAGGTGACAGGATATGGGGATACCAGCTCAGCGTCCCCGGCGCCGCGGAGGCCGGCCAGTCCCTTCATCTCCTGGCCGCGGGGACGGGGCCCTTTGTCCATGGCTTCGAGGTCACCGCTGAGGGGCTCACCGTGGACGGCAGCGTGGAGGTGACCGCGGTCGGGCCGGATGGCGTCTCCGCGCGGATCCTGAAAGCCACCCAGGAAGAAATGGCGCAGGGGATCTGGGCCATCAGGCTTGGCATGGGGGCGGGCTCCGAATCGCGAGATCAGCAAGGTCTGATCCGTTTTGTTTCAAGCAACGGAGACGAAGCTCTTTTCTCGGTGGACCGGGCGGACCAGGCGGCCAAGCCCTCCAGCCTGGTATTTGCGCGGGGCAGCATGGGTTTCCTGCCTCAGGAGATATCCTCCCGGCTCCCGGTGGAGAGGCTCGACATCTCCTTCGTCCCCGTCGACGCCCCCATTCCGGCCGCTCCCGGCATGATCCTGGATTGGGACAGGTCCACGTGGCGCAGCCCCGATTTCGAGGTTTTTTCCTGGGACGCGTTTCCCCATGTGTTGATCTTCGACACGGCCAGCTATGACGTCCAGAGCGACCTGTTCAAGCGCATGGCGTACTTCGTTGAAAAGGCGGGCTACCGAGGACGGATCGAAGATCCGTCCGCGCTGGCCGGAAGGCACGGATACAATGCCCACGACTACCGGGCCGAAGATCTTGCGAGGTTCTTTGCGGAAGCAGCCCGGCAGGGCATATCCCTCACTCCCGGGGAGTCGCGGCTGGAGCAAATCCTTGAAGCCAACGACCTGATTCGCAAGACCTCCGGAGGCTTCGAACCTGGCGAGGGGGCCGTGATATCGATCTCCCGCAGCTCTCCCCCCGCCCTGCGCCAACTGCTCCTGACCCATGAGAGCGCCCACGGTGAGTTCTTCTCCCTGCCGCAGTTCCGTGATGGGACGGAGGCGGTCTGGGAATCCCTTTCCCCCGTGGAGCAGGATATCTGGAGGACCTACCTGTCCTCGAAGGCGTATGACGCCACGGACCACTACCTCGTGGTCAACGAGTTCCAGGCCTACCTCTTCCAGCAGGAACGTGAGGAGGTGGAAGCCTTCCAGTCACTGACTCTTTCGCGCATGAAATCGGGGGGTGGGGAGTCTGCGGCGCTGGCCCGGCGCCTCCTGGCCGAACATCCTCATTCGTTCCTCGACTCCTTTGACGCGCTGGACACCAGGCTGCGGGCTGCCGGCGGTCTTCCCGGTGGTCACCCTCTCGAGATTTTCCGCCAAAAGTGATTTTCCTCTTGCCTGCCTAATGCCCATCGGTTACACTAGTACTCTATTTCGCCGAATTTCCAGCGGAGGGGAACTATGGAGATTGAACGGCGCTTCACGAAAGCGGGGGAATCCCCGTATAAAGATATAGCCTTCGAGACGCGCACCTCAGAGATCCGAAACCCTGACGGAAAGCATATCTTCCGCCAGGAGAACGTCGTTGTCCCGTCGTTCTGGTCGCAGATCGCCACGGACATTCTTGCCCAGAAGTATTTCAGAAAGCGTGGTGTGCCCCTGAAAGAGGGCGGCACGGGCGGTGAGAACGACGCCCGGCAGGTCTTCCATCGCCTCGCTTTCACGTGGATGGACTGGGGGAAGAAGTACGGCTACTTCTCCACCGCGGAAGACGCGCAGGCCTACTACGACGAGATGTGCTTCATGCTGGCCCGGCAGATGGGCTCGCCCAACTCGCCGCAGTGGTTCAACACGGGTCTGTTCGCCGTCTACGGGATCAACGGCCCTGCCCAGGGTCACTACTACGTGGACCCCAAGACCGCGGAGGTGAAGAAGTCCACCAGCGCGTATGAACGCCCGCAACCCCACGCGTGCCAACCCTGGCATGCTCCCGTGTCGACTCCTTTCGGGCCAGTGGCCATTGGTTCGATCGTTGACGGAGGCTTGATCGGCCTCGAGGTCTACGACGGGACTGATGAGGGAAAAGGCACAACGCGCGTCATCGCGGTCAAGGAGAATGGGATCAAGCCCGTTTTCCGCGTCGTGCTCAAGAACGGGACCGCTGTCGAGGCCACCGGTGACCACCTCCTGCTTGCTTCACGTGAGCGACGCGGTGAGGCGCAATGGGTGCAGGTCGACGAGCTCGAGCCGGGCATGCGCCTCCAGCTGTCCACCGCCAGCGAAGTTCAGAACTCGCTAGTCGGGATCAGAGGTTCGGCGATTGAGGCCGCGCTTGTGTCTCGAACTGTCGCCACGATGCCGGCCCTGCGTGAGGAAGCCGTGATTCGGCTCGAGTTCGCCGGGCTCCAGCGCGTCTACGACATCCAGACTCTGAGCGGGCAGTATCTTTCCAACAACGTCATCGTCCACAACTGTTTCATCCTCTCCATCGAGGATGACCTGGTGAACGAGGGCGGCATCATGGACCTCATCACCCGGGAGGCCCGCCTGTTCAAGTACGGGTCGGGGACCGGCACGAACTACTCCAAGCTGCGCGCTTCCAGCGAGCCGCTTTCCGGAGGCGGCGTCTCCTCAGGCCTCCTGTCGTTCCTCAAGGTGAGCGACAGGTCAGCATCATCCATCAAGAGCGGCGGAACCACGCGGCGCGCAGCGCGCATGGTTACGCTGGACGCGGACCACCCCGATGTCCTGAAATACATCGATTGGAAAGCGCAGGAAGAGCGCAAGGTGGCCGCCATGGTCACCGGCAGCAGGCTTCTGCGCAAGCACACCAAACGCCTCCTCGAAGCGTGCAAGGGCCAGGACTCGGAAAACGGGGATGGCGCCGCCCGGTTCGACCCCAAGAAAAACAAAGAGCTGGAACGGTCCGTGCGGGAAGCGCTCCAGGACGAGGTCCCGCCCTCATGGGTGTTCCAGGTGATCCAGCTCGCGGAGCAGGGGATCTGGGACTTCGAGCCGGAGGAGTACACCACCGACTGGGACAGCGAAGCGTACAACACGGTGAGCGGCCAGTCCTCCAACAACTCGCTGCGCCTGTCTGACGTGTTCATGAAAGCGGTGATGGACGACGGGTGGTGGGAGCTGGTCAACCGCACGGACGGCAAGTCCCGCCAGAAGATACGCGCCCGGGAGATCTGGGACCGGATTGCAACCGCGGCATGGCTCTGCGCGGACCCCGGCCTGCAGTTTCACACCACCGTCAACGACTGGCATACCTGCCCCAAGGACGGGGAGATACGGGCCTCCAACCCGTGCTCGGAATACATGTTCCTGGATGACACGGCGTGCAACCTCGCGTCGCTCAACCTCATGACCTTCTACGACGTTGAGAAGGGTGAGGTCCGCATTGAGGAGCTTCGCCATGCCATTCGCCTGTGGACCATCACGCTGGAGATCAGCGTGCTCATGGCGCAGTTTCCCGCGCGGGAGATCGCCCGCAAAAGCTTCGATTTCCGAACCCTCGGGCTCGGGTACGCCAACCTCGGGACGCTCCTCATGGTCATGGGCATCCCGTACGACAGCGCGGAAGGCCGCGCCATTGCGGCCGCCATCTCCGCCATCCTTTCCGCGGAAGCCTACGCAACCTCGGCGGAGATGGCGGCGGAGCTGGGGGCCTTCCCTCGTTACGCGGCCAACCGTGAGGACATGCTCCGCGTCATCAGGAACCACGGAAGGGCCGCCTATGGAGCGGCGCCGGAAGAGTACGAGGCTCTGTCGGTCATTCCCCAACCCATCGATGCGCTGTTCTGCCCGCCTGACCTGATGGCAGCCGCCCGACGCGCATGGGACAAGGCACTTGCCCTGGGTGAGAAGTACGGGTATCGAAACGCGCAGGTCACGGCCATTGCCCCCACGGGGACCATCGGCCTCGTCATGGACTGCGACACAACGGGGGTGGAGCCGGATTTCAGCCTGGTGAAGTTCAAGAAGCTGGCCGGCGGAGGCTACTTCAAGATCATCAACACCTCCATCCCGCCGGCGCTCCACAAGCTGGGCTACAGTGACGATCAGATTCAGGACATCGAACGCTACTGCCTGGGTCGCGGCACGTTGGACGGCGCACCCGGAGTCTCATCCGAGAAGCTGCGGGAGAAAGGGTTCAGCGACACCGAAATCCAGAAGATCAACACGTCCCTTGCCAACGCTTTCTCCATCGACTACTCCTTCCAGCCCAATGTGCTGGGCAAGGAGTTCCTCGCTGAAACGCTCCAGATTCCCGAGGCCACGTTCTCCCTGCCGGGGTTCAACCTTGTGGCGCATTTGGGCTTCACGGCAAAGGAGATCGAGGCAACAAACCTCTGGGCGTGCGGGACCATGACCATAGAAGGAGCGCCGCATCTGGCCACTGAGCACTACGCGGTGTTCGACACCGCCACTCCCAACGGCAGGATCGGAAAGCGCTCCATTGCCTGGAAAGCCCACATCGAAATGATGGCGTCAGTCCAGCCTTTCATCTCAGGGGCAATTTCCAAGACCATCAACATGCCGTCGGCGTCCACGGTGGACGACATCAAGGGCGCGTACCTTCTGTCCTGGAACAAGATGCTCAAGGCAATTGCGCTGTACCGCGACGGCTCGAAGCTGAGCCAGCCCCTCTCCGCGCTGATGCCGGGGTCCGACGCAACGGCGGAAGCCGTGCTTGCCATCATGAAGGATGCCGGCAAGGAAACGATCAGCCTTGCCCCCTCTTCGGCAACACGGGGAAAGAAGCGCAACCCCCTGCCCTCGAAACGGTTCGGGTACACGCAGAAAGCGAAGATCGGCGGGCACAGCATCTTCGTTCGTACCGGGCAATATGAGGATGGGACGCTGGGGGAGATTTTCCTCGACATGCACAAGGAGGGCGCGGCTTTCCGTTCCCTTCTCAACAGTTTCGCAATCGCCGTCTCCCTGGGGCTCCAGTACGGGGTGCCACTGGAGGAGTTCGTGGATGCGTTCACCTTCACGCGGTTCGAGCCCAACGGCATTGTCAGCGGTCATGACCACATCAAGATGACCACCTCGGTGCTGGATTTCATTTTCCGGGACCTTGCCCTGTCATATCTTGGCAGGACGGACCTGGTCCAGGTGAAGCCTGATGACCTGGCGCCCACCGCCATGAACAAGAACGGCAGCTCGAAGCATGAGATGAACGGGAACGGCAACGGGGAGCTCGTGGCGTTGGACAACGAGGTGCACGTGGCCAGGATGAAAGGCTACGAGGGAGACGGCTGCCCCGTGTGCGGCCACTTCACGCTCATCAGGAACGGCACGTGCATGCGCTGCGACACCTGCGGCTCCACCACGGGGTGCAGCTGAGCGCGTGCGGGTCTGCGTCGGGGCGGGGTGCAGAGCGCGTGCGGGTCTGCGTCGGGGCTTGAGCGCACCTCCACGGTGTTGTCGTAGAACGTGCTTCCTTCCCCGCGGTCCGTGAGTCGCTGGGAGGTAAGCGCGTTCACGCCTCGTTTCCCCGGCGCATACGCCAGCCACCACACGCCTTCGGCCACCACCACTCCGCGCGGTGTCTTCTCGGTGACAGCCAGCTCGAAAACCGCTTCTCCGTTTCCGTTGAAGGCGCACGCGCGCTGGCCGTCCGCCAACCCGCGCTCCGCGGCATCCCGCGGATTCATGAGGAGGCGCATGCCCCCTTGTTTCCTCCGCAGCTCGTCCTGCTCATAGAAGGAAGCGTTCAAGGCGTACGGAGTAGGGGCCGTCATCAGACGCAAGGGACGCTCCCCCTGCGCCTCGTAAGGCGGAAGCCAGCGGGGAAAAGGCTCGGAGTCCTGGGGATTCAAGAGCTCCGCTTTACCGGAGGGTGTTGCAAAAGGCGGGCCGAAGCTCGGAACGCGCAGCTCCACCGCCTTACCCGCGGCAAGAGCTTTCGTGTCGATCCCTTCCCGCAGGGGCCGTCTGATCTGGAGGAGTCGTTCGATGAGATCATCCGCGCTCTGGCGGAAATAGGGGTCTTCAAACCCAAAGGCTTCTGCGAGGAGGCGGAAAACGTCCCAATTGGACTTGCTCTGCCCGACGGGAGGGATGGCCGGCCTGGCACGCTGGATGAGGTACGTTCCGTAGGACCTGTAGATGTCGGCGTGCTCGAGTGACGTCGTGGCGGGAAGGACGACGTCCGCAAAGCGCGCGGTGTCGGTCAGAAAGCGCTCGTGGACCACGGTGAAAAGGTCATCCCGGGAAAGCCCCCGCAGGACCGCGTTCTGATCCGGGGCCACGGCGGCGGGGTTCGAGTGATATACGTACAGGCTCATGACCCGGGGATGATCGAGATCACGGAGCGCGTGACCCAGCCTGTTCATGTTGATGATCCGGGTCTGCGCGCTCATGAAGTCTTCCCGCGTGACCTCCTCCATTTCAAATGCCGAGCCCGTGCTCGTTCCGTGGAAGAGTCCGGCCCCCGGTTTTCCGTAAGCTCCCACGACGGCGGGCAAGGCGGAAATGCATCTGACGGTCATGGCTCCGTTGCCGTAGCGGGAAAGGCCGCTGCCGAGCCGGATGAACGGCGCCGCAGCCTTGCCGAACGCGACGGCCAGATCGATGACCTGGGCGGAAGGCAGCCCGGTGATTTCGCTCACCGCCATCGGCGTGTACCGGGGAAGCACCTCTCGCGCAAACTCCTTGTAGCCGTGGACGCGCTCCGAGATGAACTCCCGGTCAATGAGACCACGCGCGTCCAGGACATTCATCATGCCAAGGGCCAGCGCGCCGTCAGTTCCCGGCCGCACAAGGATGACCGTGTCAGCGACAGAGGAGGTCGGGGTGCGGTACGTCTCGATCAGCCATACCGAAGCGCCTCGCGCGCGCGCCGCCTGCACTCCGCGAAGGAAATGGATGCTCGTTGCGGCGGCATTGATCCCCCAGAGCACCACCAGGTCGCTTTTCTCGACCTCCTCAGGGCGAGGCGCCGGGGTGTGCCCCATGACCGCCTCCCATCCCGCATCCTTGGCCGGCGAGCAGATGGTGCGGGCAAGGCGGGAAGCCCCCAACCGGTGAAAGAAAGCGTGGCCGCAATTGCGCTGGACGGTGCCCATGGTTCCCGCATACGAGTACGGAAGGATGGCCTCGGCGCCATGGTCCCTGATGATTTCCTTCCATCGAACGGTAATCAGCCGAACAGCTTCCTCCCAGCTTATGGGGGTGAAGCTCCCTCCCCCTTTCGGCCCTGCCCTTCGAAGCGGGGTGGTAAGCCGCAGGGGCGAGTGAACGGTCCTCTCGTAGTGCCGCATCTTGGGGCATAGCGTGCCTCGGGTGTAGGGATGCTCGGGATCTCCCATTACCTTGACCGCGGTGTCGTCTTTCACCTCCACCAAAAGGCCGCAGGCGTCGGGGCAGTCGTAAGGGCAGACTGAACGGAATGTGGGGCTGATGGGGCGTACCTCCAGAGCGTGATCGGATGGTAGGACGGATGGGCAGCGCGCGCAAGCAGGAAGCAAGAGCCTGCACCCCCTCCGGCTTTCCCACGTGCCTTCCCCGCTTGCGTTGACAGGTGCGAATCAGTATCTTTGGCCCGATGAACGAACCAGCCGCAGCGTCCCCTGCTTTCAAAAAGGTCAGGCTGGTCAACCGCATTTTCTACCGGGTGATGACCACCCTTTTGCGCGGTTTCATCATCAAGTATTTCCAGCTCGAACGGGTCCATGCGTCCGTCGTGCCGCAGACGGGGACAGGCATCATCCTTGCCAATCACACCACGCTGTTTGATCCCATCTGGCTCTACATCCTTCTGCGGCGCCCGGTGTATTTCGCCGCAACCGAGGACCTGTTCCGCCAGCGCGCGCTCGGCCGGCTCATCCGGTGGTTCGGGGCATTCCCCAAGCGCAAGGCAGCCTCCGACATCACCGCGCTGCGCTCCATCTTTTCCATTGCTGAAAGGGGCGGGCTCATCGGGGTCTTTCCCGAAGGGGTCAGGTCGTGGGACGGAACCACGCAGCCCATCTCACATGGAATTGCGAAGCTCATCAGGAAGCTGCGGGCGCCCGTCTACGTCTGCCGGTTCGATGGGGCGTATTTCGTGTACCCTCGTTGGGCCAGGCGATGGAGGCGTTTTCCGGTGAAGGCGACGTTCTCCCGGCTGTATGTGCCCGAAAGCATCCCGGATGACGATGAGACGATAGCCCAGGACATCACGCGCGCAATCCAGACCCAGGACTACGGCAGGCAGGTCGACACCTCGCAATTCACGTTCAAGGGTCTTGCCGTCGACGTGACGCACGTGCTGTACCGGTGCCCGAGCTGCGGAACGCTGGAAGGGCTGAAGGTCGTGCGGCCGTTCAGCACGAACAGGGTGGAGTGCTCCAGTTGCTTCTCCTCCTGGGTGATCGACGTGACATGCAGGCTTTCCCCCGTGGATGAGGATGGGAAAGCCGAAGGGATCTGGACCAGCCTCCCCCAGCATTATGCCCGGATCAAGGCGATGCCGTTCACGCCAATCAGGACCGAAGCGCGGCTGGGCCTTGCCCCCGGGGAGCAGGTCTTCCTCATCTCCCGCCCCCACTTTCTCTTCCGCCAGGACAAGTTCCCCAACCTGAGACGGCTGGCATTCGGAAGGGCGTTCCTGACAAACGGGCGGCTTCTCTTTCGCACCCGGCTGGGCATTCCCCTTGCCGCGCCGCTGTCCGCGGTTGGAGCGCTCTCCGTGGACCCCGGAGACAAGATGCATTTCACGTTCCAAGGAAGGCTCTACAGGATACCGTTCCGTTTCGAGAGCGCGCTGAAATGGTTCGACTCGATTCACCGGCTGAGAGAAGAGGCTCAGGCAGGGACGGAGCGAGTCCACCAGGACGCCGCCGGATGAGCAGCCCGCTTGCGGCGGCCTCGCCGCTTCCCGTTCCTTCCCCTTGTGTGCCGCTGTCCCCGCTCGAAGCCCTGATCCTTGCGCGGTGCAGCGTCCGCCGCTATGACACGCGCCCCGTGCCGGACGAGCACGTCCTCTCAATCATGGAAGCCGCGCGCCTTGCGCCGTCGGCAAGCAACAGCCAACCGTGGCGGTTTGTCGTGGTCAAAGAGCCGAAGTCGCGGGATGAGCTTGCCCGAAGATGCTTCTCCGGGCTCTTCTCTGCTACGCGTTTCGCCGCAAACGCGCCGGTGATCATCGCCCTCTGCGCGGAAAGAGCCGGCATGGCAGAAGCGGCAAAGTCTCTGAAAGACAGCGCCATGTATCAGCTGGATTGCGGGATCGCAGGAGAGCACATCGCCTTGCGCGCTGCCGAGCTGGGGCTGGGGACCTGCTGGATCGGGTGGTTCAACAGGAGAGGCGCCCGTCGCGCCATAGGGGCCCCACGGCACGTGAAAGTGGTCTCTCTCATCGCCCTTGGATATCCCGCAGCGGGCTTTCAACCTCGGGGGAAGGTCAGGAAACCGCTTGACTCGATTCTCTGGTTGAACTCCTGGGGAACGAGCTATCAGGGATCAGGCGGCGGGGGAAAAACCTCGAAGTAGCTCACCGGCAGCCCGTCAGGATCACGCGCCGTGTCGGAGTTGTACCGGTCAACCAGCCTCCGGCCGTCGGAGAAGAACCGGTACCAGTGCCCCCCGGGGAGCAGGTGAAGGGTTATTCGATACATGCCGGGTTCCGTTTCCGTCAACTGGTTCACGAAAGGGTCCCAGTTGTTGAAGTCCCCCTGGATGGTCACGCGCCGGCCGGGGAGGCCCCGAAACACGAACGTGACGCTTCCGTCGGCTTCCCGTCTAGGATTGAGAATGGGCCGCGAGGGCTCTTTCTCGATCGTGAAAAGCGATATCATGTTGCCCTGGTCATCCGTTTCGGAATCAGGGTTCGTCGGGTCACTCACCCACAGCCCGTCGACCACGAGGCGGTAGCGGATCACACGGGAGCTCTCGGGGACCTCGTAGTCCAGCACGTACACCCCGTACTGGTTCCTGGAAAATGAGTGGAGGACCGCGTAGTCCTCGGTCTCGAACCGGGCGCCGACGAACCTGATGTTGCGGGAATGATCCGGGCTGTAGCTCAGGATCAGGACGTCATCCACGAGCTGAGGCGGCTGAGCCGCCTTGAGGCCGTTGAGGGCAAGATCCAGGGTCAAAGGCGTGGCTGCAAAAAGGCGGCCCGCGGCGCCCGCAACCATGCAGGCAAAGAGAAAGCAGTGAAGGAGGGGTATCTTCCCGCGGTGGGGAAGCCCCGGTTTCCGGGAGGTTGATGTGGTGTGGCCCTTGATGGTCTTCATGCTCACTGTTGGACGTCCTGGGGCTTTTGCTTTAATATTCGGTCGGGAAATGGCATGACTTGAATCATGGCAGGTACCCGTTTGGCCGAAACTTGAACCAGGAGACGAGTTGCCGCGCAAAGAGGACATCGAGAAGTTCAAGGAGGTCTTGAACTCCCTCGGCGGAGAGCCCGAGATCATGGAGCGCAGGTCGCAGACCATCGAGGACGTGCGGCCGCCGGATGACGCGCTTCCCGAAGGCATCCGTGATCTGCTCGACGTCGGCGCCGCCACTGGTGAGCCGATCTCCTGCTGCTCCGGCAGACGAAAGCGGCCTTGATTTCGGGCTGGACCTGTCCAGCCTGGATGACCTGGGCGCCGGGCCGGAGGCAGCGCAAACACCGGCTGAGCCTGAATCCCCGCAAGAGACGGGCGCCCAACCCTCCGCGGAGGATGCCGGGCTCGACTTCGGCTCCCTGTTCGGAGAGGAAACCGCAACCCCGCCCATTGAAGACCTGGCTCCTCCCGCGGCCGAGGCCCAGGAAGCCGGAACCACTGGCGAGCGTCCGACGGGCGACCTCCCCGCTGACGAGTTCAGCCTTCCGGAAAGCGAGTCCGCTTCTTTGCAGTCCGACCTTTCCCAGATGGAAGTGCTGCCGGAAGACATCGGGGAACCCTCGGTGCCTTCCGCGGAGGAAGAGCCCGAGGCGCCCTCTTCGGAGGAAGCGCTGGCCGGCATCGAGTTGCCAAACCTCGAAGACTTGAGCCTGCCAGAACCGATGGCCGGCGCAGGTGAAGAGGAGCTTCCGCCGGGCCCACTGGCGGAGGAAGGCCTGCCCGGGAGAAGAACCGGCCGTGCCGTCCATTCCTGGCGCGTTCCCGCCTTTCGAGGCGGCACCAGATGCCGCCCTGGGGGCCCCACCAGATGCCGCCTTGGGGGAGTCTTCGGAAGCTGCCCTGCCGCCTCTGGATGCCGTTCTGGAAGCCCCTCTGGAAGCGCCATCCGAAGCCGCCCTGGAGACGCCCTTCGAGCCCGGGGGTGAACCGGCGTCCGCGGAACAGTCGTCCGAAGCCGGCGCGGAGGGGGGTCTTGCCAACCTCAATCTCGAGGACTTCAATTTCGCCGAGCCCACCGGACAGTTTGCAGTGGAGGAGCAGCCCGCGGAAGCCGCCCCTCCAAAACCGCCGGCGCAGCCCCCGGGACGGCCCGGCGCTGAACCCTCGGAGACGCCGGAAGAAGCTGCCGCTCTTCCGGAGCTGGGCGGCGCGGAGCCCGACCTATCCCTCACCCAGGACCAGTTCAACCGCCTCAAGAAAACCCTGGAGGCCCTCCCCCGCAACCTCAAGATGGCCGTCCAGGAGGTCATTGGCGAGGGGAAAGCCACCGGCGCCAACCTGACCCGGCTCGTCTCGCTGCTCGTGGCGGGCGCCACAGCCCAGCAGATAGCGGCCGTCGTGACTCGCATCACGGGAAAGCGCATTGCTATTCCCGCCGGCTACGAGAAAAAGACAGGCGCTGCGTTCGAGGCCGAGCAGCGGAGCTTCGCCTACGCGCTGCGGGAGAACATCTACCCGCTCGTGCGACTGTTCGCCCTCACGGTCCTTGCCGCCGCGCTGATCGGCTTCCTGGGCTACCGACTCGTGTACCGGCCGCTGTCTGCCGCGGTGAACTACCGCATCGGCTATACCCATATCCTCGGGGACCGTTTCACGCTTGCCAACGAAAGCTTCGATAAGGCGCGCGGTCTTCAGCGCATCAAGCGCTGGTACTACCGGTATGCCGAGGCTTTTGCGGACAAGCGCCAATACCCCCTGGCGGAGCAAAAATACGACCTTCTGCTGCAGGACTTTCCCGGCGACAGGAAGGGCATCCTGGACTACGCCCGGATGGAATCCACGAAGCTCGTGGACTACAAGAAAGCGGACAACCTGCTAAAGCTGCTTCTGGACAAGGACCAGTACGATTTCGACGCGCTCCTTGCCGCGGGAGACAATAACCTGGATTGGGCCACCGCGGAAATGGACCAGAAAGACTCAGCACGGTTCAAGGCCGCGCGGCTGGATTACGCAACGCTGATCGACAGGTACGGCAGTCGGGACGACCTTCTGTTCCGGATGCTCCGATGGTTCATCCGTACGGATGATGCGCAGGAGATCGAGCGCCTGCGGGTGTATTTTGCCTCCCGTCCCGACGTGCGCGTGAACCCTGACGTGTACGCGGAGCTGGGCGGGTACTTGATCGACCATCGGCGGCTGGATTTTGCCAAGGACGTGCTCCTCAAGGCCGACCAGGCCGACCCCCGGCTGGCGGAGATCCATTACAACCTCGCCCGCTACTACCGGCTCACCGAACAGCCCGATGACGAGCTGACCGCCCTCAAGGCCGCCCTGCTGCGCCTCCGTCCCACGGACACGCTGAACCCGAAGCGGATTGCCATGGAGGTGGACACCCACACCAGGCTCGGGGAGCTTGATGACGAGAAGGGGCAGTACATCGACGCGGAAAAGGAGCTCACGACCGCCATCGCCAAGGTGGAAGAGAACCAGGCGAACAAGCTCATCACGACCGGCAGCATCTTCGGCAGGCCCTACGCGGACCTGGGAGACCTGAACTACTACATCGTCGGCGACCTGGATGTGGCGCGCACGCTCTACCAGAAGGCAATCGACAACGAGTATTTCGATCCTTCCCTGGACTACAAGATCGGTTTCACGCACTACGCCGGCAAGGATTACGCGTCGGCGCTGGCGAGCTTCTCCAAGGCGGAAGAGGAGTGGGGATATCCTCGGGACCAGGATGCTCCGCCCCCCCTCGTGCCGTCAGGAACGGCCCCCGTGGACTACTCCGGCAAGGCGCCGGCGACGCTGTTGTACGCCATCGGCAACTGCTTTTATCAGAGGGGGGACTATTTTGCGGCCCAGGGCTACTACCTGCGCCTCCGTGACCGGCTCGAGGCGCACCGGGCGGCGCTGGGCACGCTGGTTCCCGGGGAGAAGCCGGAGCAACTGTCTCTGCTGGAAACGCTGATAAAGGTGAACAACAACCTCGGTGTCACCCTGGACAAGCTGGCATCCCGCACGGGGGACAGGAACAAGAGATCAGAAGGGCTCGTCTACCTTACGGATGCTTCTCAGATAGCGGACTCGCTCACAAGGACTCCGGGCACGCCCCCACCGGCGGTAGGGGCCAGAAACCTTCCCTACTTGAACCAGAGGGGCATCCTCTACCCCGTCTCAGGATTCGTACCGCAGATCGAAAGCGACATCCCGAAGGACCTCGGAACACTCTCCTGGTAGGGCGAGAGAAACCCCTTGCGTCAGCGCCTCAGCACAACGTCGTGAACATCCAGCCATGCGCGTCAGGAAGCGCGCCGTACTGGATTCCTTTGAGCGTCTTGAGGAGGGAGCGTGTCAGGTCTCCCATCTGCCGATGAGCGAACACGGCTTCCCTGCCGTCATGCGTGATTGACTCGATGAATGAGATGCCTGCCGCCGTGCCTGCCACGAAGCACTCTTTCGCGTCGGAGAACACTTCCTTCACCGAAACGCGCCTCTCCTCCGTCTTCACTCCGTTCTCGGCTGCGAGCACGAGGATGCTCTTGCGCGTGATGCCGGGAAGGATGGTGTCCTCCAGGCTCGGGGTGACGAGGGTGCCGTTCTTCATCAGGAAGAAGATGTTGCACGAGGAACCTTCATCGAAATACTTCTGCTCTCGCGCATCGAGGAAAATCGCTTCCATGTAGCCGGCTGACTCGGCTTCCTTCTTTGCAAGCGCGCTCGTGACGTAGTTGGAATCCGCCTTGATCCAGCCCGTTCCGCCCGGGGTGGCGCGCACGCGCTTGGTCGTGACGGCTTTCGAGTTGCCCGGCGCGAAGTAGGCTCCGACCGGGGTGGTGATCACGATCACCCACGGGTGGCGGGATATGCCCACGCCGATCCCCGGCTCGGCGTAACTGAACGGCCGCACGTAGACTGAGCGTCCTGAGACGAAATCATCCTTTGCCCATTCAGGATCGTAGGCAGGGGCGAATCCGATGGATTGGTTCCTCCCGACCACGGTCCTCACCGCGGCGAGGAACATGTGCTGGGGGAAGGGAGGCATGGCAAGCCCTTTCATGGAGGACTCCATGCGTCTGCCGTTCTCATCCGGACGAAAGAGCTTGAGGCTGCCGTCGGTCTGCGGAAAAGCCTTCAGCCCTTCGAAGCACCCCATCCCGTACTGCGTGGTGTAGTTCACCAGCGGCAGATCAGGAAAGTTGTTCCTGCGCAGAAGGAGCTTCGCGCGCTCCGACTCTGGGAGCGCTTCCTCCTGCTGGGGGCTCATGTGGGGCTGCTCGACATACGCCTCCTCCCAGGCGTCTTCCTCGGAGAACTTGGCCCGGTAGACCCAGGGGCCCATCTCAAGACTGAATCCTTTCGCCACGCTCCACCTCCACCGCTAGTATACCAACACTCGGCAATCGTTCCTATGCCGCCTTCATTTTTCAGGGGTGGCATGTCGATACACAGAGAGACCGATGGAGCACACGCGGGACCATATCATCTTCTTTATGGCTCAGAAGATGTACTTCCTGGAGAGAACGGGAAGCAGGGAGATCTTCAATCGTCTCGTGGAGCATTTCGAGCAGATCAACCTGGACCGCCTCCTGGACTACCTGACTCGCTACTACGCGGTGGACGTAGAGCGCGAGATGGATGACTTCTATCTCCGGGAAGGGGAGCTGGTGTTCGTTTCCCGCAAGAACGAGTTCCGCTTCAAGCACGTCTATCGGGACGGCCACCTGCGCCTTGTCGGGATTGAGGCCGTAACGGTCTGAAGGCTTCGGCCGGTGCTAGGCAGGCTGCTCGCGCCTGCTCTGCTTTTCCAGAATCTCGACGACCTGGTCACGGAACCCGACGGAAACCTCCAGCGCGCATGCGTCCAGGTCGTATTGAAGGGTTTCCTTGCATATCCTCCGGTACATCTTCACTTCGTCTTCGATGAGCGTCAGGACCTGGTGTCTGCTGTCGTAGAGGCGGACAAGAACCTCACGCGTCCTGTACTTCTCTTCCCGTGCATGCGCCAGCGTGGAACGGATTCTCGCTATCTCCCGGGCCTGTGTTGCAAGAAGAGGCGCAAGGTCCTTCAGCGGCAGGACCGCAAGGGAGAACCCCACGTGCCTGCTCTTTGAGGCAGCAGCCTCCTCCTGCAGGAAGGCGGCGTAATGGCGGCGGATGCTTCCGACAATCCCGCCGAAAGTCCGGTCTGAAATTGGCCAGGAATGACGCGCGCATCTCAGGCTTGATCATGGGGAGCAGCTCCCGCATCTTCTTGTTCTCCTTGTTGTAGACCTGCACCTGCACAAGGATGTTCTTGATTGCGGGGTTCGCGCGGAGGCCCGGGTTGGCCTTGATTTTCATCTTGACGGCTTCGACGATTACCCCGACCTCCAGCGTGTCCGTGGCGATCTGCTGCGCTTCCTCGCGGGGACGAGCGCGGGGAAGCAGGTCCACCGCGAGCAGGCGCTGGACCATGATGGCGAAAAGGAGGGCGGTAAGTGATCCTTCCTGCTCGATCATCTCTTCTCCGTCCAGCGTCTTATACCGGGCCGTCTCCAAAGCCACAAGGACAGGGCTGAGCATGCTGCGCTTGAACTCGATGATGCCCTGCTCAACGGACAGCCGCAGCGTGGTGGCTGAGTCCCGCAACTGGGAAGGCGAAAGGGGAAGCGCGTCGAGCAGGGCGTGGAAGTCTCCGGCTTTTTCTCTTAGTTCGAACCAGTCCCCGCTTATCCTTTTTTCTAATTCGGCCATTCAGAAGCCACTGTACGTCATTTTCCGACAATCGCGCAATCACCCCGCCGTCCGCCCTGTATTCAATGGGTGAGGCGCTTGGAGCTTCCAGGCGCAAGGAGGAATGCATGATGAACAATCTCAACTCCCTGCTGATCGAGGGCAACCTGACCCGGGACCCCGAGCTTTCGTACACCCCCAAGGGAACTGCCATGTGCAAGTTCTCCGTGGCATGCAATCGCTTCTTCAAACAGGACCAGGAAACGCAGGAGGAAGTCTCCTTCTTCGATGTGACAACCTGGTCGCGGCTCGCCGAGGTGTGCGGGGAATACCTGAAGAAGGGCAGAGGCGTGCGGGTGGTGGGGAGGCTGAAGCAGGACAGGTGGACGGATCCTGACGGGAAGAGCCATTCCCGCATCATCGTCATCGCGGAGCACGTCGAGTTCAAACCCCAGCTCAAGAACAAGAACGGGAAAGATGGAAAGGAAGAAGAGGAAAAGACAGACCTGCCGGCTGAAGGCGGCACGGAAGTGACCGCGGAGGATTCCGAGCTCGCGGAGGCTTCCTCCTTCTGAGAAACGGCTCTGAACACTGCACCGGAGGGCTCGTCCGTCGGACCAACCCTCCGGCGGTTTCTTGACCCTTGCGCCGCTATGCGCTATGAAGGGCGTGTGATCCCCAGAAAACTGACGCCTGGAGAAATATCGGGCGCGGTAGAGAAAATCAGAAAAAGGTACGACACCTACGTTAACAAGTATTTCAAGCCAAAAACGCTCAAAGAGGCTTTCGAAGAACGCTACATCCGCGCGCTGCGTGCGGGTGTGGATATCTCTTCCTTCCTGATGGCTGAGATCAGCGCCATCGAGGAGCTGATCGACAGGGAGGAAAAGAAAGTGGCCATGGAGCCGGCCAAGCCGGAACCGGAAAAACAGCACAGCATCGCAGACCGTGTGCTCGAAGAGAACCGCAAGAGGATCATCAAGTACCCGGATATTCAGTTTCACCAGGATGCCAGCGAAGAGACGCGCCGTCTCCTGGGCGCTCTCACCAACCTCCTTCGGGACCGCTGGCAGCAGATCGGAGACGCCCTTCAGGACACGATGTACTCCATGAGCTCCTCGGAGATGCTCAGCCTGGATTCGCAGCTGCACTATCTGGCCTCCACCGACAATGATGAGATCCCGCAGTTCCTCATCCGACTCATTGCGCAACTGCGCAAGTTCCCCCGCAACTACACGCTGATCGAGCGTGATGAGAAAGAGTACGTCCTGGAGGCGGCTTTCTTCCTCAACGACCTTTTTGTCGTTCTCGAGCGGGTGAAGCGCGTCTACACGGATATGGCCGAGGATGCCAGGAAAACAATTGATGACAACCTTGCCCACGTCTGGGAGGTCATCAGCGACTTTCGGGTAAAAGACTTCAAGCGGAAACACTGACGCGGTGGACCGTCGGCTGCCTCCCTACCCTTGCCTCCCTACCCCTGCCTCCTTACCTACTATTGACGACAAGAGATGGATCTTTGTATACTCCAGGTGATCTTTGGGGCGGGGTGGAATTCCCCACCGGCGGTGACAGCCCGCGACTTTCGGAGCTCTGTACGGAGTTTTCGAAATTGAACCGGTGTAATTCCGGTGCCGACGGTAGAGTCCGGATGGGAAAAGATCGACTTCCCAGATCTTGAGTTGAACGTTTCAAGGCAATCGCACCCGCCCCGTGAGGAATGCCATGGGCACAGATATGTCATTCATGGAGCGGGCAATCTCCCTTGCAAGAAGATCTCTGCCCTTCGCCGGGATCAATCCCGCTGTGGGCGCAGTCCTGGTGAGGGACGGCCTTGTCATTGGACAAGGTTTCCACAGGGGCCCCGGTTCGCCCCACGCGGAAGTGGCTGCGCTGTTGGACGCTCAAAAATCCCTCGAGGCAGACGGGACATCCTTCTCCGGCACGACCTTGTATTGTTCGCTGGAGCCGTGCTGCCACTGCGGCGGCGCCAAGAAGACCCCCCCGTGCACGGAGACGATTATTGCCGCGGGAATCTCGCGGGTTGTGTTCGCTTCTCAGGACCCTAATCCCCTGGTTTCGGGGAAAGGGGCTTCCCGGCTGCGAGAGGCAGGCGTGCTCGTCCAGGGGGGCGTCCTTGCCGACCGAGGAGATGAGCTCATCGAGGCGTTTTCGGTCTCCATCCGCCTGCGCCGCCCGTTCATCCGTATCAAGTGGGCCCAGAGCCTCGACGGCCGGCTGGCATGCCTCGGAGGCGCATCCCGCTGGATCACGAACGGCGGCGCCCGCGTGCAGGCGCACGAGCTGCGCTCTCAGCACGACGCGGTGATGGTCGGAGCGGGCACGCTCCGCGCGGATGACCCCGAGCTGACCGTCCGAGATGCCCCCATCAGACCAGAGCTGGGATCTCGCCAGCCGCTTCGGGTCGTTCTCGCCGGGCGCGAACTGCTGCCAATGAATGCCCGCGCCTTTGCGCCGCCGCTCCTCGCCGGAACGATTGTCCTGGCTGCGCGCTCCAGCCCGGCCGTGGCCCAATGTCAGTCCGCCGGAGTCCGCGTGCTCGAAGTTGCTCCTGCTGCCGACGGGCTGATTGATCTGCGGGAAGCGCTTCGCGTTTTGTATTCGGAGGGGATCGGCTCGGTCCTGGTGGAGGGCGGCTCGCGACTCTTGACTGCCTTTCTTGCCTGCGCCTCCTGGGACGTTGCCACAGTATTCATCGCGCCGCTGATTCTCGGGCGGGGCATTGAAGCTGTTGGTGACCTCGGCACGCAGTCGCCGGATACCGGGATAAAGATCGAGGGTGCTCGATTCCAGGTCCACGACGGGTTTGTCCGTCTTGACGCGCGCAATCCAACGGCGTTGAGGGAGGGGCCATGTTCACAGGATTGATCGAGGCTGTGGGCAGCGCCGCTTCGGTCAGCCGGAGCTCCCAGGGCATTCTGATCGAGATCCTCTGTCCCACGGTGGCCAACGGGCTTGCAATCGGAGATTCGATCAATGTCGACGGCGTCTGCCAGACCGTGGTTGCCGCCACGGCCTCGACCTTCTCGGTCGAGGCCGTGGGAGACACGCTTGCAAAAACGAGCTTTCGAAGACTGAAGCCGGGCGCGCGGGTGAACCTCGAGAGAGCCATGCGCGCTGACGGTCGGTTTGGCGGTCACATGGTCATGGGACATGTGACGGGAACGGCGCGAATCCTTTCCTGGAGAGCGGAGGCCGGCGCATGGTTTTTGACTCTCGGGCTGGATCCGTCGTGGGAGGACCGGGTTTCGCCGGAAGGCTCGATCGCGGTGGACGGGATAAGCCTGACGGTAGCGGAGGTCGTTCGCGGCGCGGCAAGCTCCGGCGTGCGGAGCCTGAGCGCTCGCATGTCCATCATTCCACACACCAGGCAGGCAACCACCCTCGCTCTGAAGAAGGAGGGGATCTCGTGAACATCGAGCTGGACATCCTTGCCTCCTATGTGCGCGCGGCCGTGAAGGCGGTCTTCACGCAAGGCTCAGGCCTGACGCAAGAGAAATTGAACGGCTGGGGGTATTCATGAGCACCGTCACGGACAGAGCCGCGCCTTCGGCGACGCGGGAGATCGGGCATGCCGTCGAGCGCGCAATCGCGGCGCTTCGCCGAGGAGGCATGATCGTCGTGGCTGATGATGCGGATCGCGAGGGCGAGGGAGACCTCATGGTAGCCGCTGCCGCCGTCACCGCGGACGATATCAACCTCATGGCGCGTGAGGCCCGCGGCTTGATCTGCTGCGCAATTGATGGAGAACGCGCGCAACGCCTCGAGCTCAGGGTTCAGGTGGGCGGAAAAAGGGAGTCGCTGCAGGGCACGGCCTTCACGCAGAGCGTGGACTGGGTTCACGGCACTACGACGGGCATTTCTGCCGCGGACCGCGCTGCCACGCTCCGAGGCCTGGCGAACGCGGGGAGCCGCCCGGAGGACCTGGCTCGGCCCGGACACGTCTTCCCTATCGTTGCCCGGCCCGGCGGTGTCCTTGAGAGGCGAGGGCACACGGAGGCTGCGGTCGACCTGTGCCGAATGGCCGGCATCCCCCGCTCGTGCGCGATTTGCGAAATCATGAGTGATGGCGGCTGCATGGCCCGCGGGAAGGACCTGGAGGATTTCGCGCGGCGCCTCGGTCTCCCCATCATCAGCGTCGCTGATGTCGTGTGGTTTCGCCGCCTTTGCGAACGCCTTGTGATTCCCACCGCGCGCGCTGAGCTGCCCACGCGATGGGGCACCTTCACAATCCAGCACTTTGACTCGCCGTACGGTTCGTCGAAGGAGGGGCCTCTCCTCTTGACTCGGGGTCTGCCGCTCGACGCGCCGCCCGAGGACGAGCGGGAATCGGATGCGCCCCTTCTGGTGCGCGTCCACTCCGAATGCCAAACGGGGGACGCCTTCGGGTCACTGCGATGCGACTGCGGAGAGCAGCTTTCTGAGAGCATGCGCCGCCTTGGCGCCGAAAGGGAGGGGGCGCTCATCTACCTGCGCCAGGAAGGCCGTGGGATTGGCCTGGCCGCGAAGCTGCGGGCATATGAGTTGCAGGACCAGGGGCTGGACACGGTGGAGGCGAACGTGCGCCTCGGCTTCCCGGCGGACCTGCGGGAGTATTGGGAGGCGGCGCAGATCCTTCGTCTGATGGGGCGCACCCGCGTGCGATTGCTCACGAACAATCCTGACAAGGTTGCCGGGCTCTCCGAGTATGGGATCCGAGTCATCGACCGTGTACCTCTGCAGGTTGCCGCAAATCCCCATAACATGCGTTACATCCAGACCAAACGCGACCTGCTCGGTCACGTGCTGTGAAAAACTCGTCAACAGGAGAAAAACGATGGAACAGATTCAAGGCATGCTGCGCGCCACGGAGCGGCGCGTCGCGCTGGTGGCCGGACGATTCAACGACATGATTGTCGGCCGCCTCATCGAGGGCGCCATTGACTGCTTTCTCCGCCACGATGGCGATGAGAAAAACCTCACTCTCGTCCGCGTTCCCGGCAGCCGGGAAATTCCCCTTGTCGCGGGCCGGTTGGCCTCCAGCGGCAAATACGACGCGGTGGTCAGCCTGGGGGCGGTCATTCGCGGTGATACGCCCCACTTCGACTACGTTGCCGCCGAGGCATCCAAGGGCATTGCCTCGGAATCATTGCGCACCGGGCGGCCCATCATCTTCGGCGTGCTGACCTGTGACACGCTGGAGCAAGCCCTCGAGCGCGCAGGCGTCAAAAGCGGCAACAAGGGGTGGGACGCCATGCTCGCCGCGCTGGAGATGGCGGACCTTCTGCCCAGACTGGGCTGACAAACCGGGCTGGACGAAGCGAGCCGGGCGAGCCCCATTGGGGCGTGCCCTGCTGCCCCGGCGTGGCGGGGGTGCCGTTCCCGCCCTGAGCGGCCGTCTTGCTCAAGGCTCCCGGAGAGGGCTATATTTAGGCCCTGAGAAATGAGAGGAGGGGCGCCCGTGGCTGAAGAAGTGGTTGTTACAAAGACGAATTTCGACGCTGAGGTGATCTCATCACCGGTCCCCGTTGTAGCCGATTTCTGGGCGGAATGGTGCGGCCCCTGCAAGATGATTGCTCCTGTCCTCAAGGATCTCGCGGCGCAATACAAGGACAAGCTGAAAGTGGCCAAGATAGACGTGGACCAGGAGCCCGAGCTTGCAACCCAGTTCAATATCGTGAGCATCCCCACGCTCCTGTTCTTCAACAAGGGCCAGGTGGTCAAGCAGCAGATCGGCGCCCTTCCCCGCCCAGCCCTGGAGAAAATCATCAAGGAGATGCTCTAGGAGCACCGCGTCCCCTACGGCACGTAGACCTCGTCCGTGTTGTCCCGGCCCCAGCTTGCCTTCCGCGTGGGAACGATGTGCCAGTCCGCTGCTGAGTCCGTATCCGCGCTTCCTGATGAGCGGCACAGCGACCGCGTGCTGGTGGAGCCGTCCGGATTGACTGCTTCTTCCGGGCTGACGCGCTTCCCGCTGATCCGCCACCCCCCGTCACGCACCACCTCCTCCGCGCGCGCAAGCATGGCAGCGGAGCCGAACCCGAGGTACTTCTCATCCGAGGTGGAATTGCGATTGCTGTACAGCACGCCATCCACCAGGTTCCCGCCCGGCCTCTGGTAGACCGAGAGGACACCGTTGTTCCCCGAGATGCCGCGTCCGCCCGCCACCCAGAAATCGTATGCGGTGGCGCAGGCATCTACGCCACCGGAGGATGCAGTGTCGCTGGTTTCATTGATCTCCGTGCCGTCACCGCTGGGCTTGAAATGGACCACGATGAACTCCCCCTGCCTGACCGGGAACGAAGGGAACACCAGCCGGTCATCAAAGCTTCCCGGCGTTCCCTGGTAGAGAGTCACGCCGCCCATGTCTCCGTTGGAGAGCACCTTGATCTCCAGCATGTCGGGATGGTCCGTGGTTCCCTGGGTGATGAGCTCATTGATGACAAGCCGCGGGACGTTCGGGTTGAAGCCGTAGAAGCTGGCAAGGAAAGCGGCCGTATTTCCACTGGCGTCACTGGCCTCTCCTTCCAGGGCGTATTCAAGCCCGGGCTGTTGCCTATCCACCCGCACGACAATGGTTTTTGACGGCCCCGTAGTCTCAAGGACGGTGAGGCCAGGAGTGATCCGGGTTTTTTCAGGGATCAGGCTTGCCTCTTCATCGAAGCAGATGGTGATCTCTGCCGGACCCGTGGAGCACACCGACTCGATCACCGGAGGGCGAAGGTCCACCTGCTGCCCCGACCTCGGGTCAGGGACCGGGCCGCACGAGATCATCACGACAAGGGGGAGGAACGGGATCATGCGGCAGATTTTCATGGGGGCCTCCGTCTCTTTTACACAGTCAGGAAGTCCCGCCGCTTGCGACTCCATTCACTTTTCTCTATAGTTGATCCCTGCCATGCCAGACGAGCTCCTCCAGCGCTTCACAAAGTCCTATGCCCCCGGTGCGGTCATTTGCCGCGAGGGGGAAGAGGGCGAAGAGATGTATATCATCCAAAAGGGCAAGGTCCGGGTCAGCAAGCGTTTCGCGGACAAAGTTCATGTCGTCTCGATACTGGAGAAGGGAGACTTCTTCGGGGAGACCGCCATCGTCAACCGCACGCGGCGCACGGCCACGGTGACCGCCGTGGATGCGGTGGAGCTGCTGGTGTTCGACCGGGAAGGTCTGCAGAACATGATAACGCGGAACGCGCGCATCGCCTTGTCCATCATTGACAAGCTCTGCCGCCGTCTCCAGAACGCCCATCTTCAGATCCAACACCTCGTCAGGCGCGACGCGCGCGGCCAGATAGCGCTTCACCTTCGATACGTGTTCCAGGAGCTCCCGGCCGGTCAGACGGAGGTGCCGTTCCAAAGCACCCTTGATGACGCCTCCATGGCGTTCGAAATGCCAATGGACGAGGTCCGCGGAGTGTTCACGAGCCTGCAGGGAGAAGGCATCCTGGGGATCACGGGAGACGCTATTTCTCTTCTGGACAAGGAGAAGCTGCTTCGACTCACGGAATCAGTCGGTCGGGACGCAAGTGAAGCGCCGGCCGGTTGAACGGGCTTACTGGTTCAGGGACGCAACCAGCTTCGTGAGCACCCTGCGGTTGCAGTCGAATGCCAGCTCCGCGGGCAGCATCTCGAGCGGGAACCACGCCGCCTCGACAACGTCGTCATCGGGCGCAAACTTTGCATCAGCGGCAACGTCACACACGAAGAACAAGCTGAGAACAAACCTCGCCTGACTGGCGATGTCATCCCGATTGTACTGGTCGATCTCCGTCGTGAAGAACCTCGGATTGGAGACCGCCACGTCGAGCTCCTCACGAAGCTCCCGGCCGAGGCCATCCTCCGGTCTTTCCCCGTTTCCCAGAAATCCGCCCGGCAAGTCCCACTCCCCTTTGTACGGCTCTATGCCGCGGCGGGTAAGCAGGACCTGGCGCTTGCCGCCAATGGTGCGCATGAGGATGGCGCCGACGGCGGGTTTGGAGCCTTGCCAGAAATGAAAATCACAGGCAGGACAGACGAGCACGTCGACCGGGCCCTGAGCGTGAGGAGCAATCCCGACACCGTTTCCTTCGAGCCCTGCGCCGCAAACAGGACAGAAAGCAAACCGTTTCACTGGGCAGGAGCAGGAGCAGCGGGAGAGGAAGGGCCCGGCGCGGCAGGAGACGCGGTTGCTGGAGAGTCAGGCGCAGGAGTTGCGGCCGCGGGAGAGTTGGCAGCGGAAGAGGCAGAAGCTGCCGCGGCGGCAGCGACGACCGGCCCGAGCCGGTCCTTCAGCTTCAGCGCGAGGATGCGCGGAGCGGCAGGGAGGGTTCCCGTGTCGTTCTGGTATTGCTGGAGTACCTGGTCGAGCAGGGCGACGGCATTCGCGTTCTTCCCCATCTTGTGGTAGTTGAACGCGATCTCGTACAGCGCCCAGATGTCGCGGTCCGGGATATTCGGATTGTTGTCCAGAAAACTCCTGTAGTACCTGATGGCCAGCGCATAGTCTCCGCCGTCAGCGGCGTCTTGCGCGCGCTGGAAGCTTTCCGCTGCGCTCAAGTCCGGCGAAATGACCTGGGGTTGAGTCCGACAGCTCACAACGGCGATGCTCACGCTCAGGACGGCCGGAATAAAAAGAAACGAAAGCTTGAGTTTCATCAGGTTCTGCCCCTACACAGTGTAGATTTCATCCTTGATGGGCAGGTCTTTCTTCAGCTCTTTGAGGAAGACCTCAACGTCGCCCATAGGCTCGTACGCTTCGCACTGATCCAGCGTCCGCCTGACGACGGTGAAGTACTTGTACACCTTCTCCTCACCGAGCTTCTTGCGCCACTTTCCCGCCTCGCAGCGCACCCTCAGCCCGTACTGGCCGCCTTCCCCCCGTGGTATCTTGATCAGCTTGCAGTGGACGCAATTGGCGCAATAGATCTTGTCCGATGAGAAATCCTCGATTGGTGGGAGATTCTGGCCGTCTGACATACTTCCTTATCCTCGTGAGAGAGTGTACAGTACCATGTTCGACTTTTCAGGGTCAAGAGTTGAGGAAACCCCGGATCGGACAAACTCTTAAGACGAACGACCTGTCTTGACAGTCAGGCCAGCGCGAAACTACTGTGAGGAACCGTAATGGCAATCCCCGTTATACTCCCCAAACAAGGCCAGTCGGTCGAGACATGCGCGATCGTCGGCTGGAAAAAAAACATCGGTGATGCAGTCAAGACCGGTGACGTCCTCTGTGAAGTGGAAACAGACAAGGCGTCGTTCGAGGTCGAGTCCCCGGCGGACGGAACGCTGCTCGCAATCTACCATGAAGCAGGAAGCCAGGTGCCGGTGCTTGAAACCATCGCCATGATCGGGAGGCAGGGGGAAAAGGTGGACCGTCCTGCGGGCACAAGCGCCGCAACCGCAGTTTCCCCGCCCGCCCCCGCGCCCAAGCCCCTGAGCGCTGCGGCCGTCGAGACCATTTCCGCGCAAGCGCCTGCGGGCCGCAAGATTGCGGCTTCCCCGAGGGCCAGGGCGCTTGCCGCTGCAAGCTCCGTGGCTCTTGTCGGCATCCGCGGCACCGGGCCTGGCGGCCGCATCATCGAGAGAGACGTGAAGCAGGCAATTGCGGATGGCGGAAGGACCGCTGGTGCCGCGCAGCCCGCGCTGCGGCCGGCGGCCGCTCCCGCTGCCTCGGCGCAGCCGGTGGCCGTGCCTCAGCCCGCTCCCATGCCTTCAGGCGCGGTGCGTGAGATCAAAGTGACCGGCGTGCGCAAGCTGATTGCGGAGCGCATGCTCGCCTCCCTGACCACAACCGCGCAGCTCACGCTGAACGCCTCCGCGGATGCGCGCGCGCTGCAGGAGCTCCGCGCCAGGTTCAAGGAAAGCCCCGAGTCCCTGGGGCTTCGCAGCGTCACGATCAACGACATGGTGCTCTTCGCCGTGTCCCGCGCGCTGCTGCAGCACCCTGACCTGAACGCGCATTTTTCGGGCGATGTTATCAGGCAGTACGCCGATGTCCACCTCGGTTTTGCCGTGGACACCCCGCGCGGGCTCATCGTCCCCACCATCCGGAATGCGGGCTTGCTCGGCCTGAAGGCAATTGCCGCGGAAGCCTCCCGTCTGGCGGCTGCGTGCCGGGAAGGCCGCGTTTCCCCTGATGAGCTTGCCGGCGCCACGTTCACCGTCACCAACCTCGGCGGGCTCGGCGTGGAGAGTTTCACGCCGGTGTTGAACCCGCCGCAGGTCGGGATCATCGGAATTGGCTCCATCACTCCTCGGGCAACGCAGGGAGCCGGCGGGAACGTGAGCTTCATACCGCAGATCGGGCTTTCCCTTACGATCAATCACCAGGTGGTGGACGGAGCGCCGGGCGCGCGGTTCCTTCAGACGCTTTCGGGGCTCATCGCCCGCTTCGACCTGCTGCTGGCCCAGTAGAAACTACAGGAGATCGCTTGTATGCCGAAATCAATCGTCGTTGACCCGCGCGAAACGCGCAAGCCGGGGAAGCTCGCGCTCTGCGACATCCCTCTCAACACATATGCCGGTGACCTCAAGAAGGAAGCCGAGAAGTACGGCAAGGACACGCTCATCCGCGTGTACCACGACATGGTCGTGATACGCGAGTTCGAGACCATGCTCAACACCATCAAGACGAAGGGCGCCTACCAGGGGATTGCATATGACCACATGGGGCCGGCGCACCTGTCCGTTGGCCAGGAGTCCACCGTTGTCGGGCAATCCCTCACCCTGGGCGTTGATGACTTCATCTTCGGGTCACACCGCAGCCACGGGGAGATCATCGCCAAGTGCCTTTCCGCCGTGGCAAAGCTTCCGGAGAAGAAGCTCAGCTCGATCATGGAAACCTACATGGGCGGGGCGCCGCTTCGCGCCGTGCAGAAAGGGCACACGGGGTCCCTGCAAGACCTCGCCATCGATTACTCGCTGTACGGAACGCTTGCGGAGATCTTCGGACGGGAGAACGGCTTCAACAAGGGAATGGGCGGCTCCATGCACGCGTTCTTCGCGCCGTTCGGCAGCATGCCCAACAACGCCATCGTGGGAGGCTCCGCTGACATTTCGGTGGGCGCGGCTTTGTTCAAGCGGATCAACCGCAAGCCCGGCATCGTCATTGCCAACATCGGAGACGGCTCATCCGGGTGCGGACCCGTCTGGGAAGCGTTGATGATAGCGGCGATGGACCAGTACAGGACGCTGTGGCCCAAGGAGATCGGCGGCGCGCCCCCTATCATGTTCAGCTTCTTCAACAACTTCTATGGAATGGGCGGCCAGACCATGGGAGAGACCATGGGGTTCAAGGTCCTGGCCCGCATTGGCGCCGGGGTCAACCCCGAGCAGATGCACGCGGAGCGCGTGGACGGATACAACCCGCTGGCGGTGGCGGACGCCATCGAGCGCAAGAGGAAGATACTCGAGGAGGGAAAAGGCCCCGTCCTTCTCGACGTGGTCACCTACCGCTACTCGGGCCACTCGCCCTCGGATGCTTCGTCGTACCGCACCAAAGAGGAAGTTGCGCTCTGGCAGGACGTGGACTGCATCAAGAGCTTTGGCGAGTCGCTCGTGGCCGCAAAAATCGCAAAAGCGGGAGACCTGGAATCCATCCAGAAGGGAGCCGTGGAACGCCTGCGCAGGATCACCGAGCTGGCCGCGTCCCTGGAGATTTCCCCCCGCATTTCCACGGATGACGACCAGATCGGGAGCATGATGTTCTCCAACGGGAACGCGGAGAAAGTCCAGGAGGGAAAGGCGGAGATGCTGCTGCCCGTTGAGCGGAACCCCCGCGTGATCTCCAACGCGAAAAAATCCCGCTCCGGCATAGGCGCTGATGGCACGCCTCTTCCCAAGGCGCAGGTTATTGCGCTGCGGGACGCCATCTTCGAGGCCATGCTGCATCGGTTCTCCATCGACCCCTCCATGGTCGCGTTCGGCGAGGAAAACAGGGACTGGGGCGGCGCGTTCGCGGTCTATCGCGGGCTTACCGAAGCCCTGCCTTACTATCGCCTGTTCAACACCCCCATCTCGGAAGGGGCAATCGTGGGTGCGGCAGTCGGCTACGCGATGTGCGGAGGCCGGGCCGTCCCCGAGCTGATGTACTGCGACTTCCTGGGCAGGTCGGGTGACGAGGTATTCAACCAACTGTGCAAGTGGCAGGCGATGTCGGCAGGCGTGCTGAAGATGCCGGTCGTGCTTCGCGTGTCGGTGGGCAGCAAGTATGGCGCGCAGCATTCGCAGGACTGGAGCTCCCTCGTGTCGCACATACCGGGGCTCAAGGTCATGTTCCCTGCAACGCCGTATGACGCCAAGGGCATGATGAACCTCGCGCTTCGGGGCACCGACCCCGTGGTGTTCTTCGAGAGCCAGCGAATCTATGACGTCGGTGAGACGTTCGTTCCCGGCGGCGTGCCCACGGGATACTACGAGGTCCCCGAGGGAGAGCCCGCGGTTCGGCGTGAGGGCTCGGACGTCACCATCCTCACAATCGGCGCCACGCTATACAGGGCCATGGACGCCGCAAAGATTCTGCAGGAGAAGTACAGCGTGTCAGCGGAGGTGATAGATGCGCGATTCATCAACCCGCTGGATTACGGCCCTATCATCGAGAGCGTGAAGAAAACGGGAAGATGCGTGCTGGCATCGGATGCTTGCGAGCGCGGGTCCTTCCTGCACACCATGGCGTCCAACATCTCGCAGATGGCATTCGATTCCCTTGATGCCCCGGTGGCGGTGGTGGGCGCGCGCAACTGGATCACCCCCGCTGCTGAGATGGAAGACGCCTTCTTCCCGCAGAAGGAATGGATCCTGGACGTCATCCATGAGCGCGTGCTGCCTCTGCCCGGGCACGCGGTTACCACGAATCAGAGCGTTCCCGAGATGCTGCGGCGCAACAGCCGCGGCGTGTAGCGGCGGGGCGCAACATGGAACCCGCCGAGGACAAATCGGCCGGCTGTTGATAGCGGAAGGGACCTGCCGTATGATTGCCGCATGGGACGCCGGGTTTCATGAGCAAGATGATCGCGTCAAAATGGTACCTTCAAGCGAGACACGATCTGGAGATCGCAGAGAAAAACATTGCGATCGGAGGATACGACACGTGCGCCTTCCTTTGCCAACAAGCTGTTGAGAAACTCCTGAAGACGGTGATTGCTGTTCGAGGCGGTATAATTCCCAGGACCCACTATCTCGACGAACTTTCGAATGCAATCGACCTCCCCGAGGACATCCAAGGTCATCTCATAGATCTCACGGCTGACTACACCCTTGCCCGTTATCCCGATGTCAGCGATGACACCCCGTTTGAAATGTATACGGAGGAAATAGCGCGGGAGAAACTGGTGGTAGCGAAAGGCATTTTTCAGCATTTTCAAGGTGAGCTTTCGATTCTGGAGGGAAAATGACGAATCCTGATCCCTTAGTAGAGCGTTTCAAAGCCGAGGCAATCCCCATCCTGAAAAGGGAATACAATCCGCAGTCGATAATCCTTTTTGGTTCGCGGGTAGCCGGCAACGCCCGCGAGGGATCAGACCTCGATGTTATTCTCGTCTCTGAGTCTTTCACGGCAATCCCGTTCGTACGAAGAATGGCTTTGGTTGCAAGAAAGGTGCGCTTCCCGGTTCACGTTGACTTCCTCTGTTACGCGCCGGACGAGTTTGAGCGAGTGAAAAAGACTTCGTCAGTTCTCCAAGACGCCCTTGGCTACGGGGAGCTCATACCGGCCTGACGTACCCGCCGGCCAGTCAATTTGGCCTACTTCCCCGAGAAGCGGTAGCCCACTCCGTGCACAGTCGTGATGTGCCGGGGATGGGCGGGATCAGCTTCGATCTTCTTGCGCAAGCACGCAATATGCTGGTCCAGCGTGCGGGTGGTGCCCTCGTACTTCACACCCCACACCTCATCCAGGATCGTGAACCGGTCGAGCGCCGCCCCTTCCCGTGAGGTGAAAAGCTGAAGCAGCGCCAGCTCGCGAAGGCTGACGTCGAACTCGCTCCCTCCCCTGCGGCCTTTCATCGTCTTCGGGTCCACGCGGACGTCGGCGAACTCTATGGGCCTTTCGTCCCGTGAGGCGGGCTTTCCCCTGCCCCTGCGCAGGACCGCCCTGATTCGGGCAAGAAGCTCGTTCGCTCCGAAGGGTTTCACGACGTAGTCATCCGCGCCCAGCTCGAGGCCGACCACTTTGTCGATCTCCTCCCCCTTCGCCGTGAGCATGATGACGGGGGTGGCCGCGTCCCGCGTTCGGATTTCCCGACACACGTCAAACCCGCTCTTCTCCGGCATCATGACGTCCAGGAGAATGAGGTCGGGCCGCGCTTGGTTCCATTTCACGAGCGCTTCCGCGCCGTCCGCGGCCTTGTCCACGGAAAAGCCCTCTCCTTCCAGGAGGTCGGCGAGCCCCGTCAGGATTGCCGCGTCATCTTCGGCGATCAGGATCCTCTGCTTCATCATTGCTGCTCCTCGGGGTCAGGCGCCGCGGCCGGCAGCCGCAGGACAAAATCCGCCCCGTCTCCCGTGCGGCCCTGGCAGGTGAGGTCTCCCCCGTGATCACGCGCAATCCTGCGCGCTATGGTGAGGCCAAGACCGGTGCCGGGCACCCGCGTGGTCAGGGAGTCGTCCACCCTGACGAACTCCAGGAATATCCTCTCCCTGTCCTTCTCTGAAACGCCGATCCCCCGGTCCCGTACGTGCACCGCGACCTCGGAGCCCGTGTGAATCGCCTCCACCTCGAGCTCCTTTTGACGGGGCGAGTACTTTTCAGCGTTGGACAGGAGGTTGATGAGAACCTGCTTCAGCGCGCCGGGGTCTGCGTTTGCAAACAGGCGTTCTGCGGGCCTCTCCGCCAGAAAGCGAACGGTGAAACCCAGACCTTCGAGGCGCACGCGCTGGCCTTCCACCACTTCCTCTGCCACCTGCCCGACGTCCACGGAGAGCATTGCATACTTCGCCTTGCCCTTCTCCTGGGAGGAAAAGTCCAGAACGTTGTTGATGAGCCTTCCCAAGCGCTCGGTCTCCGCGGCCATCATGGCGAGGTAGCGGTCCCGCTTCTCAGGGGTCCGGCTGGCGCTTTCGACGCAGCAGGTCGATGAACAGGCTGATGGAGGTAAGCGGTGTCTTCAGCTCGTGCGAAACGTTGGCCACGAAGCTCGCTTTCTTCTGCGCCAGGCGCATTTCACCGTACAAGGACGTGAGGACCATGGTCCCTCCGCCGGCAACCGAGACGAAGAGGATCAGCACGAGGATCCAGATCACGGCGGAGGTCGATCGCGCCTGCGCGGCAATGGAACCGGGGTCCGTCAGGTAGCTCGCCACTTCCCATCGCGGCAGGGATGAGCCGATCTCCTGGGAGACGAAGGGCCGCCGCCAGTCGCGGGAGGCCACGCCGGCCGGCGTGGCAAGAGGCTGCCCGCTCTCATCCAGCACCGTGAGGATCCGTACGGCCGAATACGTGGAGGGCAGGATGGCCTCCACCCGTTGACGGAACTCCGCCGGCGCAATCTCGCATCCGACAATCCTGCGGTCCGGCAGCCGGTCCCAGAAGAGAAACGTCAGCCTGTCCCCGATGAACCGCGGGATGATCCCATACTCGCCCTTGGAGGCGATCTCGCTGAGGAGGCGCGACGTGGTGATGTACTGGGATGGTTGGCCCGCGGGAGGAGACGTTGGGGCGGTGTCTTTTTTGTCCGCGGGTGCCGGGGCGTCCGCGCTTTCCTGGGCCAGAGTCGGCATTTGCCGGGAGGGCCTTCGAGGTGGGCTGGGCAACCCTTGCATTCAACTGCTGGCCCTGCTTCCGCGCCTCTTTATAAACGCTTGCCTGGACAGCGGGGCTTTGGGCGAACGTGTCTATGGCTTGCTGGCTTTCCAGCTCGCTCGACTCAGCGGGCTTTGAAGCTTCAGCGGACGCCGCGGGCTCAGAACCAGGCGCGGCCAGCGCGAGAGAACCCGCAGCCGCACCTGCTGGAGAAGCACGCCCCATAGCCGCGCCTTGCGAGGCTGCGCCCAGTCTCCTCGCTTCCGCCAGGACCTGCTCCTTGTGCACAACGGCTATGTTGGCGAAGACCGCCGTGGCGGACTTTCCGCTCAGGAAATCCGCGTTCTGCCGCAGAAAGGCGCGCTCCTCTTGCGTGGACGGGTTTCCCGGCCACGGCCATAGGATCCCATACTCCGGCGACAGCACGTAAGGCACGCCGACAAGGGCGTCCCTTCCTTTCCAGGCGGTGAGAGCGCGCTGATACGCCGAACCTGTTGGGAAAGCTACGCTTGCGTGAAGCTCATCAGCAAGTCGGTCCACCCCGGCGTTCACCAGGCTTGCCGTGTGAGTGACTTCAGCCAGGAGGGTCGTTGCCAGTTGCTTTTCCACGTACGCTTCCTCCCGACCTGCCGAGCGGATCGACAGCACGGAAAGGAACACGCTGGGAACGAGGACTGCCGCAACGAAAATGATCCCGAGATATCGAGCCTTCACTTCACGCTCCGCCTGCTCGCGGGTCGCACTCCCTGGCGCGGACCAACTCCGCGCGGATTTTACTGCTTATACTGTCTGATTGTAGCAAGATTCAGGGGCGTTGTGTCACTGGGGTTTACGGGAAATGTAAAAGCTTCGTAAAAACGGAACAACAAGAAATTATGTTGACCGCTACGGCAGCCGGTGAGAATGTTGTTTATGACGGTGACAGCGGTTGCGAGGTGGCTCATATGAATCGGTTGACCCTGACTTCCATCATCGGCCTCATGGTCCTTCTTGCGGGCGTTGCCCCTGGATATCCCGCCGGGCTGCGCGCGGGAATAGACTTCGAATACGGCACAGCGTCGAACACCTTTCGGTCTCACGTCTCCCGTTCTTCAGCGTGCCTGCCCAGGGCAATGCCTCCAGCGACTTCGTCCTCTCCGGAGACATCGAGTACCTGGCCGTGCGCCGGTGGCCGCTTGATGTCGGAATCGAGGTAAAGGGATCATTCGCCTTCTCCAGTTGGGACCTGGGAATGCCCGGCGTGTCTGACACCTCAGGAAGCTACTACCCCTATGACGGCGTTCACATCGGGGCCGAATGGTGGGCGCTCGCGGTCATGGGCACGTTGCACCTCCACCTGGCACCGGCGTTCACCCTGGACGGAGCAGTCGGCTATGGTCCCTATGGCTACACGAATGTGACCTACTGGGACGACTACGGGATTGTCGCTGGGCCGGTCACCCAGGCAGAGTCCGTCTTTCCGCCGAATGCCTGGGGTCTGGACTGGTCGGCCGGACTCTCCTTTGGTATCGATCTGCTCTCCCTTTCACTGGAGACCGGAATGATGGGACCCGATTTCGTCGCTGGACTCGGGATCGGCTTTTTGTTATGAGTGTTCGCTATGGCAGAAAAAATCCGAGTTACAGTATGGAACGAGAACCGTCATGAGAAAACCGACCCACAGGTTTCGAAGATCTACCCCAAAGGCATTCACGGCGCGATATCGGGGTTCCTCTCTCAGGACCGGGACTTCGAGACGCGGACCGCGACTCTCGACGAGCCTGAGCACGGCCTGACGGATTCCGTGCTTTCGGGGACCGACGTCCTCATCTGGTGGGGCCACCTGGCCCACGGAGAAGTCCGTGATGACGTAGCCGTCCGCGTCCAGAACCGGGTTCTCCAGGGCATGGGGCTTATCGTCCTTCATTCGGCCCATCTTTCCAAGCCGTTTGTCCGACTCCTGGGAACCTCCTGTCTCCTTCGATGGCGGGAAGCGGGTGAGAAGGAGCGCTTGTGGGTGGTGGAGCCGGGAAACCCGATCGTGGACGGCCTGGGGCCGTACTTCGAGATCCCCCATGAGGAGATGTACGGGGAAAGGTTCGATATCCCGGTGCCTGACGCAACCGTGCTCATTAGCTGGTTTGCGGGAGGAAACGTGTTCCGCTCGGGCTGCTGCTTCCTGCGCGGCAAGGGCCGCATCTTCTACTTCCGTCCGGGGCATGAGACGTTCCCCACGTATCACCAGAAAGAGGTCCAGCATGTCATTCGGAACGCGGTCCGTTGGGCAGCCCCGGGAAACGGACCCGCAATGCACCTCGGCGCGTCCGAGGAACCGCTGGAAAAGATCTGAAGTTCCCGGTCACGAAGCGGAGGAAACACGCCATGGCGAATGTAAAGGTGGGATGGATTGGCACTGGTGTCATGGGCAGGTCCATGTGCGGACACCTGCTTCGCGCCGGCTACCCAGTGACGCTCTACACCCGTTCGCGCGACAAGGCGCAGGCGCTGCTGGACGCAGGCGCTTCGTGGCGGGGTTGCCCGCGCGAGGTTGCCGAGAGGAGTGACGTGATCTTCACCATGGTCGGCTTTCCCTCGGACGTGGAACAGGTGTACCTGGCAGCGGATGGCGTGCTCGCCGGAGCAAAGTCCGGCGCCGCGGTATGTGACATGACCACGTCGGAGCCCTCACTCGCGGTCCGCATTCACGCAGAGGCAGGAAAGAAGAAGATCGCCTCCGTCGACGCACCGGTGTCAGGCGGTGACGTGGGCGCTCGGGAGGCCAGGCTTGCCATCATGGTGGGGGCCGAAAGACAGGCGTTTGATGCCGTCCTCCCTCTCCTCCAGAAGATGGGAGAGACCATCGCGCTGATGGGCGGCCCGGGGGCGGGACAGCATACGAAGATGGCAAACCAGATCGTGATCACGGGGAACATGATCGGGATGGTGGAGGCCCTCCTGTACACGCAGAAAGCAGGTCTCGGGTTGGATGCCATGATCGACATCGTTGGCAAGGGAGCCGCCGCATCATGGTCGCTCAACAACCTCGGCAGGAGGATCGCGAAGGGTGACTTCAACCCGGGGTTCTACATCAAGCACTTCGTAAAGGACATGGGAATTGCGCTGGAAGAGGCGCGTCGGATGAAGCTCTCCCTCCCCGGTCTTGCGCTGGTGAACCAGCTCTATATTTCCGCTCAGGCGCTGGGGATGGAGAACCTCGGAACGCAGGGACTGTACAAGGTGGTCGCGGCGATGAATGGGGAGAAGGTCTGAGATCCGCCGGGAGACGCCGGCGCGGAGGAAGACCGGCGCCTAGAAAATAGCATCCACGAATCTCGCCTGTCCCTTCTCCTCCCACATCCTGATCCCAGAGGACGGCTTGGCAAAGAGGAATGCACTCTCCTTCTCACGTTCTGGATAGCGTCTTGCATATTCCTTGCGCCACGCTGATACGAACTGTACGGCGTCCTCCGCGCGGATCACGGCAAAAATGCTTCCGCCGAAGCCCGCCCCGAACCCGCTGGCGCCGGCGGCGCCGAGCTTGATGGCGCTGCGCTGCAGGAAGTCGACTTCCGGCACGATGTTCCACAAGAGACGGCGTGAGGCACGGTGAGAGGCATTCACGGCGGCGCCGAAAGCATTCAGGTCCCGCCAAAGGATCCCCTCCAACGTTCGTGGGGTTGTCTCCCTTTCCTCCTGGAGGAACTGCCTGACCCTGCCGGGCAGGTCAAGCGCCTTTTCTTGAAAGCTGGCGCCCTCCAAGCGCTTGAGCCAGAAGGCCGCGCCTGTACCCCTTGTCTGTGCTGTCGATTTCCCCAAGGGTGTGCAATTTCTTTCTATAAATACGATTATATGCCAGCACTGCCCTGTGGGCTCTCTCGGAGGCGAGGTTGTACCTCGCCAGGGCTTCTTTTGTCTTTTCCGCACGAACCCCTGAAAAGGCTATCACCAGCGCCCATTCCAACGGCCAGGCCGCCTCTGCCTTGAGCACCGTGGGTGCGTATTGATAAAGGGCCAGGGATCCTTCTCTGCAGTTCAGAATGGCGGTATGGTCCTCCGACCCGCCGAAGGTCCCCACGCCCCTGCCGCCCGGGAGGTTGCGGAAGCTCTGCCCATTCTCCGCGCAGGCCAGGTACATGGCGAGGTCTATGCCGTTGCGGATGTTCTCCTTGAAAGTGGCGCGCTCATGGAGCGTGTTGACAATGGCGATGGCGCAAAAACACATCATCATCAGCGCTGATGAGCCGCTCATGCCGCTGCCCACGGGCATGTCACTGGAAAAAGCGATGTCCACGCCGCTAAGAGGCGCCTCCCCGCCGAAGTTGGCTGCAACCCTCTGCGCCGTTGTCATGGGGTAGTTCGCCCAACGTCCCGCAGGCGGCTCGAGGCCTGCCGTGAAAGGAAACTCCACAGGCTCGAACTCGGAAGAGGCTTCAATGATACGAATCCTGCCGTCCTGGTTCGAGCCTGCGACAAACAGGAAGCCATTTTCTATTGCGCAGACAAGGGTGTGCCCTCCCGCGTAGTCGGTATGCTTGCCCGCAACTTCCACCCTGCCCGGCACAAAGACCGATTGCCACCTCAGGATCATGAGAATTGGCAAATCGTTCATGAAACAGGCGGCAAATGCTCAACGCGGAATGCGCCAGCCGCTCATCCATGCCTGCAATCGATTGCTTCCTTATTAGATCGCACAGTTTGCTCAACCGAATCATCCATCCTCCGAAGAAAATTTGCGCTTGACGGGAGGAAAGAACTACTATAGCATTCTGTGAGATTTGGGTCGATCAAGGTCGGCCGGGAAAGTTCACCGCTCAAATATGCGTATGTTCCGGCCGATGCTTGAAGAAAACCTATTGGAGCAACACCTGATCAGTTTCGAGGATGGCAACGCGTCGAAGCGCCGTGCGGTGACAAATCGATTCTTTGCGCGTGTTGAGAGGAATGTGCATCACGAAACAGAGGGAGGTGAAAAATTTATTGACATGGCTTATACGCTCTGATAGAATCGGGGCAGATAAGATTAAGGGAACACATCGAGTCGTCGACTCGGTTCCCAGTCCAATGAGGAGGGAGCATTCATGAAAAAGGCTTGGTTATTCCTCATCGTAGTGGCCTTGGTGGCCTTCAGCGTTCCGGCCTTCGCCGACACGGCGGCGCCGGCGGGGCCGACAGTCAGCTACCACATGCAAGGATTCTGGTGGTTGAACGTTGACCCGACTATCTCTTCGGGGCCGGACACCATCAACAGCGGCGCTGAGCGCATATGGCCCACTCTGGATGTGGCGTTTGACGCGAACAACACCATGGAAGTTGGCCTCAGGCTGGTCAACGGAGGCTCGATTATTGGTCCGCAGGGTGGTTCAATAACAGGAACCCAGACAGTCCTACCGGGTGTTACGGCTTCTATCAGCAATCCCATAGACCAGCTGGGCAACTCCCTGTGGCACTGGATGTGGACCAGTGACCTGACAAAGTCAATCGGTCTGACGGACATCCCTGTTGATGTGAAGCTCACTATCGGTCTGCAGGACTCCGTTCTCACCGACTGGTGGTATGACAACAACGGTTGGGAATGGGAGTATGGCGCCTGGGCAAAGACCCCTGGAAACCACTGGGACGCTGGCTTGATCACCATCGCTGGTGATACCAACTTCATAGGCTATCATTGGCAGGTTGGTGTTGGACCCGTCACAATCCATGAAGTCAACGACTTCCTGCTCCAGAACACGCTGGTTGGCGCTGAAGTCAATTACATGGGCTTCGGATTCTTCGCTTCGTATGGCTACTACGGAACCGCAAATGGTTACACCGCAGGCTCCACTAGCCTTACCGTCGCCAAACCAAACGTAATAGGGCCGGCTTACAGCAACATCGCAATCGAAGCTAAGTACGATGTTCCGCAGTTCTCTGGCATCACCCTGAAGCCGAGCGTGTTCTTCCGCACTGACACCACCAACTGGGTGTTCGGCGCTGACGTAACTTTCGGCTATCAGGTCTTCAAGCTGATCCTTGGCGCAACAACCACCAACGAAGAGGCTCTGCAGCACTATTCGGCAACGTTCCACCTTCTCCCGGTCTCTCCTGTTGACATCTATGTTGCCGCGTACCTTGACGGAGCAACACAGGACAGTGCGCCTCTGCAGGCGGTCGATCTTGGCTCGTATTTCACGTTCGGCGCCTTCAAGCTCATCATTGGATGGGAGATTGCTGGAGCTGACCAGCTTGGCACGAACAATGCTAATGGTTCTGCCGGATCAGATGGCAACGTGACGCTCGGAAACGACAACGTTGGCGCTATCCGCAACGGGTTCTACTTCGGTTCAGCCATCTCCTTCTAAAGCTTGGTTGATCTGAAACTTCGAAGGCTGTCCGGCTTCGGCCGGACAGCCTGTTTTTATGCACCATCCATTCCAATTGGAGTGTTCATATGAAAGGCGTTATTGTTGTTCTGTGCTCCTCCCTTGCGCTGATGTCTTGCGCAACGTTGGTGAAAACCTTGCAGAACTCCGGGCCACCGTTTACATTCGATGTGACCTCAACGGCTCCGGACAACCTCGTACAAGTCACTGTGCCTAGCCTGGAGACAGTTAACAGGCTGACAACCGGGCTTCAGGCTGTTGGTGCTGACATTCAGGTCAAGAACTCCTCCGACAAACCCCTTACGATCAGGTGGCGTGAATCGTCGATCGACTATAACGGAAAGTCGCACGTCGTTTTCCTCGTTGGGCGATACCTCTCGGATGCTGGAAGGGACATGCCTGACAGCCACATTTCGCCGGGGGGAGATGTCATAACCGGCATTGTGCCGGCAAGCAACGTTCCATCATCTTCCTCCGCAGCGTACGCACCGAACCAAGCTCCTTTTGAGCCGATGTACTCTAAGAACTTCACCTGCAGGATAGCGATTTACCTTGGCGGGGAAGCTCGCGTCTATGTGGTGAACGTCGTAGTCGGAGAGAAGCCGCAGCAGTAAAGGAGATACGGCGAGCTGAGCCAGCCGGTCCCTGATTGCGTATATTGTAAGCAGAGAAAGACTATGAAAGCCTTAAGACTGGCTTTGCCGCTGTTCTTTTTGTTATCGTGCTCTACGCTTCCAGGACCTAATAGTCCTGACGTAAGCCTTGTTATCGGCACGTTCTCAATGAGCTTTCCCGGGAAGTTCTTCGATACTCAGCACACCGTTATTAACAGCGACATCGAGCTGGACATTCGGGACGTTACGGCGGGCCGTACATTCTCCAAGTTCCTCTACAACGGTCATTTCGCTTTCCTGGCCCAGCCAGGCCACACCTATGAGCTTGCTGGCAGCAGAGCCAATATGCTGGACGGAAGCCGACGTTACATTCTTGGCTGGCGGCCCATTGGACTGAAGATTGAGCCTTCTGCCGGTCGCGTTCTCTCCCTAGGGAATGTGACCATGACGTACGCCGCACAGAAGGACACACTTGCCTTCCGTCCTGAGGTTGACTACGAGCTCATAGCTATGGGATCATCAGCCGAGGGCACATCACCAGGCGCCGTTGGCGCGCACATCAAGGACGACAAGTACTACGATGTCTCCGTGTCACAGGCTTGGGACGACGCAGCGCTGCAATCCTATATGAAGGAGCAGAATCCCTCGAGCCCCTGGCTGTCCCGGGAGATAGTGGACGTCAACAAGCCGGCGGCTCCGTCAGTAACGCAATAGCGTTCCGCAATCCCTCAATCGGCTTTCATGGGAACTTCGCCGCCAACTTTTTCAAGCTGCTCTCTAACCGCGTCCAGGACTGACGGCGCGACGCCGCTGATGCTCCTGTCCTTCTTGAGACGCCTCACCAGCCAGGACAGAACCTCCTGCTCCGTTGGTTTCTCTGATCGACCGATATGCACCGAGTTCAGCCTGACAACAGGGATGAGCTTGTATGATCCGATATAGAGCACGCTTCTGCCGCCGGGAAGCTCGAAGTCGATCTCTCCCCTGCCTTCCTTCGGTGAATCGACCTCGGCCACTTCGATTCCAAACCAGGTGGTATACAATATTCGGTCCAGACGGTACGACCCGGGCGGCATGATGCTCCAGAAGTATCCCTTCCCGTCCGTTTTGAAGTCCCAGGAGCCCTTGCCTTGTTCGGCTTCCGGGCCCGTCTGTCGAAAGACGAGTCGGGCGAGACGCGCTCCCGTGAACATTGTTCCTTTGTCTATATGCCCGACGACAATGGAGTCATCAGGCATGATTTGCCTTTGTCTTTCGGGTGGCGATGAGGCGCAGCCTGTGAGGATGAGAGTGAAAAAGACAATTGCAAGCGACAGTCGGTCCCTTTTCATTCTGACTCCTCCCGGAGCATTCTCTGCGGGGATGGTGTTGTCAAGAGCAGCGAAAATGCGTGGCGCAATGCGGCGGGCGCCGGCGTTCTCAGTTGTAGCCTTGAAGCTTTCTCCGCCTCTCGTTATCCTGCCCCAAGGACTCTTCAATGGCGTACTTCTACTCCGAACCTTCCCATACCTTCAGCGAGTATCTCCTCATTCCTAACCTCACCCGCAAGGATTGCGCGCCCGCGCGCGTGGACCTGAGCACGCCGCTGGTCAAGCATCGAAAGGGAGAGAAGGCCGCCATTCGACTCAACATCCCCTTCGCGTCTGCCGTCATGCAGTCCGTGTCGGACCATCAGATGGCAATCGGGCTGGCGCGCTGCGGCGGGATTGCCTTTGTCTTCGTCTCCCAGCCCGTGGAGAGCCAGGCTGACATGGTGGGCAGGGCAAAGCGATTCAAGGCGGGCCTTGTCCCCAGTGACTCGAACCTCCGCGCCGGCGACACCCTGCGGGACGTGCTTGCCCTCAGAGACCGGACCGGGCATACCACCATGGCGGTTACAGAAGACGGTTCTCCCTCCGGGAAGCTCCTGGGCATGCTGACAAGCAGGGACTACCGCCTGTCCACCACGGCGCCTGACGCCAGGGTGGGAGACCTGATGACGAAGTTTTCCGATCTCGTTTATGCGGGGGAAGGTATCGGCCTCTCTGAGGCAAATGACCTCATCTGGAAGCATAAGCTCAACTGTCTTCCGGTGATCACGAAGGAAGGCAACCTCGCGTACCTGGTGTTTCGAAAGGACTACGCCGAGCACAAGGAGAACCCTCGGGAGCTCGTTGACGCGAACAAGAGGCTCGTGGTGGGGGCGGGGATCAACACGCGCGACTACACGGAGAGGGTGCCCGCCCTCGTCACAGCCGGCGCGGACGTTCTCTGCATAGATTCTTCAGATGGTTTTTCCGAGTGGCAAGCCGATACTGTTCAATGGATCAGGAAAACCTACGGGGAATCGGTGAAGGTGGGCGGCGGCAACGTCGTGGACGCGGAAGGTTTCCGCTATCTTGCGGAAGCGGGCGTGGACTTTGTGAAGGTCGGCATTGGCGGCGGGTCCATTTGCATCACGAGGGAGCAGAAAGGCATTGGGAGAGGACAGGCCACGGCGGTCATCGAGGTGGCGGCAGCGCGGGATGAGTATTTCAAGAAGACCGGAACCTACGTCCCTATCTGTTCCGACGGGGGAATCGCGCAGGACTACCACATTGCCCTTGCGCTCGCTATGGGCGCTGACTTCGTCATGATGGGCAGGTTCTTTGCGCGCTTTGATGAGGCGCCGGGCAGGCGCCTGCGCGTCGGCGGCTCGTTCGTGAAGGAGTACTGGGGCGAAGGATCCAACAGGGCCCGAAACTGGCAGCGCTACCACGAGGCCGGGCAGGTTGGGCCAGGGTTCGAAGAGGGAGTGGATGGCTATGTTCCCTATGCGGGCAAGCTCAAGGACAACCTGGACGTGACGCTGGACAAGGTGCGAAGCGCCATGGTGAGCTGCGGCGCACTCTCAATACCGGAGTTCCAGAAAATGGCGCGCCTTACGTTAGCCTCCGCGGTGAGCATCCGTGAGGGCGGGGCGCATGACGTCGTGTTGAAGGAAAACGAGATCATTCCAACGGCGTGAGGAAAAACACATGAAAAGGACGGCACTCGCCGCGGCGCTCCTGGCATTTCTTTCCCTTTCGGTCGTCAGCTCTTTTGCGGACGTGCGGATTGCCGGCGCCCTCGGAGCCGGCCTGGGAGTCGAAGGACGGAAAGGCTTCCTTGGGCCGACAAACACTCACACGAGCTTCGTCGTTCGAACCGATGAGTCGCCCACCTACCTGTTTTTCATCTGGGACGGCAAGGACCTTGAACCATGGGTCCGCATCGAGAAGAAGGGAGAGCCGATCATCGAAGTGGACCTGACGAAGGGGAACAGGATCACCCTCTCCGGTCGGGGGACTTTCACTCTCACCGTTTCCGCGCATGCCGGAAGCGGCCACTGGCTGTGCGTTGCCCTTGGCGGCCGCGAGTGGGATCCCTAGCACTGTACCCAGTGCGGAGGGCGGCAGCTGGCTCGCGAAGCGAAACAGCGAGAGCCCCTTGCACGGCGAAGCCGTGCAGGGGTTACAACCCCACGATGTTGTAGCCGGTATCCACGAAGTGGACGTCCCCAGTGACGCCGCTTGCAAGGTCTGAAAGCAGATACAACGCGGACTTGCCCACCTCCTCCTGCGTCACCGAACGGTGCATGGGCGAGCGGCTCTCCATGATCCCGAAGATTTCACTAATGTTGGAGATGGCGGAAGCGGCCAGCGTGCGGATGGGACCGGCCGAAATGGCGTTCACGCGGATCCCGCTCTCACCCAGCTCTGCCGCCAGGTAGCGCACCGTGGCTTCCAATGCGGCCTTTGCAACGCCCATGACGTTGTAGTTCGGGACGGCGCGCTGGGAGCCGAGATAGGTCAGCGTGATGATTGACCCGCCTTTCGACATCAGGCGCAACGCGGCGCGCGTTACGGCAATCAGGGAATAGGCACTGACGTCCAGGGCAACCCGAAACCCTTCTCGTGTCGTCTGGTGAAACGGGAGCCGCAGCTCCTCCCGGCCCGCATATGCCACGGAATGGACAATGAAGTCCAGCGAGCCCCATTTCTGCTCGATCTCGGAGTAAACGCCCTCGATCTCCTCCTCGTTCTGAACGTCGCAGCGCAGGATGAGCTCAGAGCCCAGGCTCTCCGCCAGCGGCCTCACTCTCTTTTCAAACACCTCGTTCAAGTAGGTGAACGCTATGGAGGCTCCTTCCGCGTGAAGCGCGCGCGCAATTCCCCATGCGATGCTTCTGTCATTTGCCACGCCGAAAATAATACCCTTTTTTCCTGTCATCAAGCCCATTCATTTTACCTCCCATTTAGGTGCCACTCTTGTACCAGATAGCCCCGCGCGGGGCAAGGGACAAAATCCCTGATAAGAAAATTCTTGACCCTGACGGCCAATCTCTATTATTTTAGTGTGGCATTCCATTTCGGAGATTTTTCCACTCTGGATGCCTAGTTTACCATCTTATCGGAGGTTCAGAATGAAGAGGCTGCTTCTCCCCGTCCTTGTGCTCTTGCTGGTGGGCACTCTCGCGTTCGCCGAAGGAGCGCCAAAAGGGGGCGATTTCGGCCTCCAAGGAGGCCTGACATTTCACAGGCCTTGTGTACGGCTCCCCGATGGGCTCTCGGAGTAAAGTACTTTTTCACGGATAACATTGCAACCCGTCTCGGAGTTGGGCTTGCTGACAGCTGTCCATAGGAGTCACAACGGTGACCACAACAGATTACACCTTGCTGGCGGCCTTGAATATCACTTTGGAGTGATAGGAGGCGTGTCGCCATATCTTGGTGCGGAGATCAGCTACAGGGATTCTCCATTTCCGGGGGAGACGTCCGCCTACACTGACCTGGGACTGAGGGCTGTTGTTGGCGGAGAGTACTTCTTTTCAACAACTTCTCGTGGGCAGGTGAGCTTGGGCTTGGTTTTGACTCGAACTATACCGGAGGCCCACCGGCGACGACAAAGACCATGAATCGGTACGGCCGCTTTACAACGGCCGTCACCTGCTACTTCAACTGGAACTGCATTCAAAGCGTCCCGGCGCACCGCCGGGACGCCGTCCTTTTCCTCAGTCCACGATCCCCTGAACGCAGTTGTAGAGAGTGCCTTCGCCGGGTACAAGATGTCATCCTATCAAAGCCAGACGATCTGCCACCGCGACGCGCTGCTCAGGAGGCAACTCTTCGACGGCCCGCGCTACCGCTTCTTTGTCCAACAGCTTGTGCCGCAGGAGAGCGCGAACGAACTCGAAATCCTTTGCGCGGCCTGCGGCGAGCTTGGAAACTGCAAGGTCCTGAGGCGACGGACAGATCGCGGCAATTCCGCGGGTGTTCCTGTTTTGTATTGTGACCGCTCGCTCCATCCAGAGAGGCGGAAGTACCGCGGTTTCCGGACCTACCCCGTGCGCGTAGTAGCCGAACTCCTCGTGGAACGGCGATCCCTCTCCAATCGCACCGTCTATAACGTCCGCCTTTCGCGGATCGTCAAGGGGATAGAGATCCGCTTCCATGGAAACGAGCAATTCTTGCGGGGCCTCGGGGAAAGACGCCAGGATTGCCTGGCTGCCGATGACGACAATCGTGTCGCTTCCGGCAATGGAGCCTGACGCTCTGATGAGGTGCTCAAGCTGATTGCGCGTCATGGCACCCGGTGCTTTCTCCAGATGGCCCATCGTTCTTTAGGGGTAAGGACTCCGCAGAATGGGCTTGACTGGCGCAACCTCCTTCCCCGTTCGGATGGGTCCAGGAGGGCGTCACGAATTTCCCCCCACGGACGCTCCAGGATTTCCCTCCACAGGTCCAGATCAGGTGCGGCAACCGTGGTCAGCCACCGCGCCAGGACTTCCTGCGCCTTTCTCAGTCCTGCCCGATCAGGGTCCGCGTCGATCCTGGCAGCAATGGCCTTTGCGAGCGCCAGGCTTCGTTCCTCAATTTCCTGGTGGGTCCGCATCGCGGTAATCCCTTTTCCTCAGTCCACGATCCCTTTCAGCGCTTGTGACGCGGTGTACAATGTTCCGACCCCGCCAAGCTGCGCCGCCACCCGTACGGTTTCCGCAATCTCCTGCTTTGTGGCCCCCGCGGCCATGGCCTGCCGTGCCAGCGCAGTCACCCCGTTGACGGCGCCGTCAGCGGCGTCGAATGCAAGCGCCATGAGAAGCTTTACCTTCTTCGAAAGCGCGCCATCCGAATAGACGAGGTCCTCCATCTTCTCGAACTCGCTCATATAAGCGGGATCCAACTTCTTGAGAGTATTCAGGGGATGTTCAGGCATTTCCGTTCCTCCTTCATGATCGTCCGATAAGACCGTTGATCGAAATGACAACCTTGCCGTCCCTCACGATCACCAGGCAGACGCCGTTGGAAGGATCATAGAGCTCGAATGCCTGGTCCACCGCGTTGAACGGGTAGGCGGTCTTCACAGCCGCCTCAGGGCTGACGTAGGCCTCCTTTAGCTGGCCTCCCTCCACCAGGGCCACCACGGCGTGCTTCTGCCCCGTGCTCTGGGCGTTCTGCAGCGTTCCCATGAGGGTCGCGTCCGACAGGACTGATTTCGTCACCCGCCAATCCAGCTCCTGCTCGTCCGGCCCCATTTCCCTGTACGCGAGGTCCACATCAACTCCTTCCGACCCAGTATAGCCGCGCGGGGGGCGGTCCTCAATACGAGCCTCGCCCCTACTCGGCGCGCCCCTACTCGATTCGCCCCTACTCGATTCGCCCCTACTTGATCGGCCGCCCGCGCCCCCCTACACTATCGCCATGGCGCTTCTTTCAGGGTCGAACAAGATTTTCGTTCTTGACACCAACGTGATTCTCCATGACCACGCGTGCATTTCCTCCTTCCAGGAGCATAACGTGGTCATCCCAATCACCGTGCTGGAGGAGATCGACAAGTTCAAGAAAGGGAACGAGATCATCAACTTCAACGCCCGTGAGTTCTCACGGAAGTTGGACGCCATGGGCGGTGACAAGCTCCTGAGCGACGGGATCCCGCTCCCCAGCGGCGGCACGCTCGTCGTGGAAACGAACGTGAAGCGTGACGGCCTCCTCGGGGATGTGTTCTGGGAGGACAAGCCCGACCATCGCATCATCTCCACCGCCTTCAACATGGCGAAAGAGTACGGAAAGGATCGTGTGATCCTCGTCTCCAAGGACATCAACATCCGCATGAAGGCCAAAAGCATCGGCGTCAAGGCGGAAGACTATGAGACGGGCAAGATCCTCAACATGGACGAGTTGTACAAAGGCAAGGACATTCTGCAGGATGTCGACGGCGGCCTGATAGACGAGCTCTTCCAGGAAGGAACGATTGCCCGGGAAAAAGTCCCGCTTACCCGAGACCCGTTTCCCAACGAGTACTTCATCATCCGCAACCAAAACAAGAGCACGCTGGCCGTGTACAACGCGGAGGAAAAGGCGTTCCGGCACATTCAGAAGCGGCGGGCATACGGCATTGAGCCGCGCAACGCCGAGCAGACATTCTCCCTGGATGCCCTCTTTAATGAGAACATCCCGCTGGTGACCCTGGCAGGCAAGGCCGGCACGGGCAAGACGCTCATGGCGCTTGCCGCCGCGCTGGAGAAAAGGTCGAGCTACAAGCAGATATACCTTGCCCGACCCATCGTGCCCCTTTCCAACAGAGACATCGGCTTTCTCCCCGGGGACATCAAGAGCAAGCTGGACCCCTTCATGCAGCCGCTTTTCGACAACCTCACGCTGATCCAGAACCAGTTCGAGGAGACCGCCCCCGAGTACAAGCGGATCCATGACCTGGTGGAGAACGGAAAGCTCGTCATAACGCCGCTTGCCTACATCAGGGGCAGGCACCTGTCGAAGATTTACTTCATCATCGATGAGGCGCAGAACCTCACCCCGCACGAGGTGAAGACCATCATCACGCGGGCAGGGGAAGGGACCAAGGTGGTCTTCACGGGGGACCCGTACCAGATTGACACCCCATACCTGGACTCGCGCTCCAACGGACTCACGTGCCTCATTGACCGAATGAAGGGAGAGTCCCTGTACGCCCACATCACCCTGGAAAAAGGGGAGCGATCCAGGCTTGCCGAGCTGGCGTCGAACATCCTGTGAGGCGCGGCTCGCCGGCTACGAAAGGCGCCTCGTGCGTGCTATACTCTTTGTCATGAGGGCAAGAGTCATCATCGCCTCCCTCCTTCTTTTTGGAATCCCGGCGTTTGCTTTTGCCCTCAAGATTTCAGAGCTGGACATCAACGCCGGCCTGCTTTTCATAGGCAGCTCGCCGCCAGGCGCGCCCAGCCCCCTGGTGCAGACGCTGGGGATATCCATGCCCATCAAATCAGACGGGCCGTTCTTCCTGGAGCCTTCCATCGAGTTCTTCGGCAGCTACTACGAGGTAGACCCTATCACAGGGCGGACTGTCCCTGCGCCGTACGAGTCGGGAACAAGCTTCCTCACGATCGGAAGCCTGATCACGCTGCAATCGGGGCTTCTGTATACGTTATCCAAGGACATCGAAATGGGAGGAGCGCTGGGGGTCGACTTCCTCATCCGTTTCCCCTTCGAGTTTCAGAACCCAAGCTCGGCCACGAACATTGGGGATGGGGTGACGTATTTCTATTCCCAAGGGCGCTTCATTTACCCTGAGACGAGGTTCATCACACGATGGCACGTCGTGGACGGGGTCACGCTTGCTTTCACGCTTCGCGGGATGTACCCCTTGTTCCACTTGTGGGACGGAGAAGGCCTGCCTTTCTACGACCAGCTCCTGGTCGGTCTGGATATCGGCTTTGTGATCACCCTGGGCGGAAAACCGGCGGCCACAACTCCCGCGGCCGCTCAGCCTCCGGCCGCTTCGCAGGCTCCCGCAACCACGCCTCCCGCAGCCGCTCAGCCCCACGCCAGCGGGAGGGCAGCCCTCAGCGGGAGCGCAGCCGCCGTCAGGCGGCGCTTCAGCGCCCTAAATAAAGTTCTCCGTCTCCACTTCCGTCCATACGTCCTCTTCCCGAGCTATCATGAGAGAGACAAAGGCCGAGCTGAGGACGTCCACAAACGCGCCGAGGGCGATGAGGATGGGAGCGATAGTGCCGAGGATCAAGTACCCTTCCTGGATGCCTTTGCCGTACAGAGTGCACAGCATGAAGAGGGAGAAGTACGCGGCGTTGCCCGGCACGGCTCCCAGGATGAAGGACACAAGGAAAGTGAAAAGCATGACCCACAAAGTCTGGAAGAACGTGATCTCAAGGCTGGAATACGATCGAAGGATAAGGATGAAAGAGACGCAGGAAATCATTGCCGTTCCCGCGCGGCCCAGGACGCCGAACAGGGGATAGACCGCGGAGCCCACCATTCGCGGGACCCCGAGGCTCTCCTTGCCGTGCTTGGTGAGCACGCCGAGTGACAGGTACTGGTCCCCGGAAAAGAGTCCGGCAATAGCGGGACCGATGGAAGCGTACAGCCATCGATAGGGGTTCTCCTTGATCCCCAGGAGATACAAGGCGCCCGGGAAAACGCCGAAAACCACCAGCGCCACGTCCACTCCCAGGATGATGAGGGATCTGCTTGTACATTCCCAGGTCAGCGTGGGTCACGTGCGACACCCACGCCGCCGCGATGATGATCATGGCGATTGCAAACAACTCCACGACAAGGGAGTTCAAGTGATAGAAAATCCGTGATAAGGAGTCGAAGATCTGGACGATGGGCCGCGTGAGCTGCCGGTCGAAGTCCATGTTGGCTCCCAGCAGGAAAGCAAGCACCATGACGGGCAGGAGGAAGTCCCCGCTGCCGTTGAACACGGAGAAAAGGTTTCGGGGAAAAATCGTCCTGAGCCCCTGAAGGACGCTGACAGGCTCGAAGCTCCTGCCCGCCTCCACGGTGATGGGGATCCGCTCCGGCGGGAAAACCAGGACAGAGATGGTTCCGATCACAATGAGAACCGCTGCGGAGAGCGCGAGATACTTCAGGCTGGAGAGGTAGACGCGGCCAAGCCTTTTCTCCTGACGAAGCTCGGAGGTCCCGATCCCCAGGGAAAAGAAGATGAAGGGAAACAGCACGTATCTGCCAATGCCGATGAGCACCCCGGACAGCGAGTCGAAAAACTGCTGCGCCTGGACCGGGATCACGAAGCCCAGAACTATCCCTATGATCGAGCCGACAAGCAGCTTAATCCAGATTTTCATATCCCCCCCACGTGCCGACGTATGAGTGAGCCCAGGAATTACGAGTGAGCCCATCGAGATTACCGGAGGAGCCCGGCATTAGTCAATTCGGCGTTCTTTCGCTATAATCACCCATCATGAAAGGCGTTATTGTCGCCGCCGGTTACGGGACGCGCTTCCTTCCCGTGACAAAGACCATCCCGAAGGAAATGCTCCCCCTTGTCACCCGGCCTTCCATCGATTTCATCGTGGAAGAGTTCATTGCCTCGGGAATCACGGAAATCCTTTTCATCACGTCCCGAAGAAAGAAGGCAATCGAGGACTACTTCGACCGCGAGGTGGAGCTGGAAAGCGTGTTTCGAGCCGCGGGAGACCAGAAGAAGCTTGCCGCCATCTCAGCGGCAAAGGCGTCCTTTTTCTTTGTGCGCCAGGCCGAGATGAAGGGGACCGGGCATGCGCTGCTCCTGGCGCATCCCTTCACCGGCAGTGATCCGTTTGTCGTCGCCTACCCGGATGACATCCATTTCGGCAAGAAGCCGCTTTCCCTCCAGCTCATCGACGCCTGGAAGAGGACCGGCTGCACCGTGCTTGCCACGCTGCACGACCCTCCGGACATCAACAGGTACGGGGTCATTTCGATTGCCCCTGACGGGCTTCATGTCACGGACATCGTCGAAAAGCCGTCCCCGGGGAAAGAGCCGAGCCGTGAGGCTTCTATCGGGAGATTTCTGTATACCCCTGACTTCCTCGAACAGCTTGAAGTGGAATGGAAGGGCCACGGCGAAGGAGAGTTCTTCCACACGGGAGCCGTTCGGGCCCTGGCCCGGAGGAACCGTGTTGTCTTCTCACGCGTCGAGGGTGAAAGGCTCGATACCGGGGAACCGGGAGGCTATCTCGAAGCGATCATTCGTTACGCGGACAGCGTGCCAGCGCTCAAGAAAGAGCTGGACAGGATCCTTGCCGCGCGGTCCCGCAGATAGCGGGCCGGTGAACAATGGCCCTGCCCGGCTGCACGCGACCCTTCACTCCCCTCCCTCATCGCGCTCATCGGTTTCATGGGGGCCGGAAAGACCACCGTGGGGAGACTGCTGGCCGGGAGGATCGGCTACGATTTTGTGGATACCGATGATCTCATCGTGGCCAGGGCGGGCGCGCCGATTGCGGATGTCTTTCAGCGCAAGGGTGAGACTTTTTTCCGCCGCCTGGAAGCAGAAGCGCTCCTCTCACTGGCAGGCCGTTTACGGATGGTGATTGCTGCCGGCGGCGGCGCGCCCGTCCCGGAACCGAACAGGGGCTTCTTTCGCGTTCACGCCGTGACCTTCCACTTGCGCGTCAGCATGCGGAATGCGCGCAAAAGGGCGCAGGCAGTCGGCGGACCGGTGCGTCCGCTCCTGGCCCAGGAGGACAGCGCGCTGCAACGCCTGTTTGAAAGCCGGCTTTCGATCTATGAGGCGCTGGGCAGGCCCGTGGAAACCGACGGCCGTACGCCTGAGGAAGTGGCGGACCAGATCATGCGGATGCTGAGGAATCCCACGGAGAGCTCGCTCCCCGCGAGCCGGGGTTCTGCGGATACGCCCTGACAAGCTCCGCAAGGTCCAGCCTCGATTCGTAAATCGCCTTGCCGAGGATCATCCCGACAACAAGCGGATCACAACGACCGGCGGCGTCATCCACGTCCCGCCGTGATCCAATGCCCCCGGAGAGAAGCGTCGGGAGACCGGACGCCCTGGCCGCTGTGTTCGTCCGCTCCACGTCCGGTCCTTGGAGGGTGCCGTCCCTGCTGATGTTCGTATAGATGAGACCGCGGATTCCCAGCCCTGCGAGCCCGGTGGCAACCTCGGTGTCCTTTTGGCCGCCGTCTTCCGTCCAGCCGGCAACGCGCACAACCCCGTCCCGGGCATCAACGCCGCCAATGAAGCGGTGCCCCAGCGTGCGGATCCATGATGCCACCGCCTGCGAAGAACGCACGAGGACCGTTCCCAGGACAATCAGGTCCACTCCCAGCTCGAAAAGACGGGCCGCCTGTTCCTCCGAGCGCACTCCGCCCCCCACTTCCAACCGGCAGGACACGGCGCCTCTACGCGTTCAATAACAGCGAGGTTGTCCTTCCCTTTGCCTTCAGCGGCATCCAGATCGACGATGTGGATCCAGCGAATGCCCTTCTGCTCGAACCCGCGGGCCATCTCCGCCGGATCATCGGGATATTGGGTTGCGCTTGAAAAGCTGCCCCGCAGGAGCCTTACGCAGCGGCCATCCCGAAGGTCGATGGCCGGCAGAAGGAGCATCTGGTGCGCGCCCTTTCGCGGTCTGGCTTCAGGTTGCGGCCTGGCAGGCCTGCCTGCCCAGGTCCGTGTTGAACGCTTCCCTGATCCTGACCTCCATCTCACGCGCGCCCGAACAGGCCATGATGGATTCCCGCATGGGTCTGTCACGCAGGCATCTCACGAGAGTGGAGAGGATCTGGAGATAATCCAGCGAGAGGTGGGGGGGAGAGGCGATGACGAAAAGAAGATGCACGGGCTTGCCGTCCGCCGCCTCGAAGGGGATCCCTGCGCGGGATATGCCGAAGCCAATCAGGACACGTGACAGCCCCGGTATGCGCCCATGCGCCACTGCGACCCCATGGCCGAAGCCGGTGGATTGCATCTTTTCCCGCGAAATCACGGCCTCCTCGAACGAGTTGAGGTCCGGGATCTGGCGGAAGACCGGCGCGCTGTAAATGATCTCACGGATTGCCGTGAACTTTTCACCGCTTGAAAGCTCGGCAACCACCGAGCCGGTCTGAAAACAATGATCTATGTCCATTCAAACACCGTCACAGTCAAAGGGTCATCCTATCTTTCGAGCCTTGTAGTGTCAATATAATCATACGTCGCGCTCTGGACATTCTCCACGTCTGCGTATAGTCTTGTTGGCTACATGTGTCGTTGATGCGGCCGTGGGCCGCATATCAGAACCATAATGGGAGGGGAAACAGTGGCAAAGACACCCGTGAAGAAGGCGGCGCCCCCGAAGGTGCCGGATAAGCTCACCGGGGCTTCCATGATCGGATACCTCGCGGAGAAGAACACGCTTGCGCGCAAGGAAGCAAAGCAGGTCATGGAAGACCTCTTCGATCTCGTGGCGGCCGGCGTCATGAGGGGAGAGCGCGTGGCAATTGGCAAGATCGGAAAGATGTTCATCAGGGTGAGGCCCGCGCGGGGTGCCCGGACCGGGAGGAACCCCCTCACCGGCCAGGAGATCACCATCCCCGCCAAACCGGCAACCAAGGTTCCCCGTTTCACCTTCAGCAAGACCTTCAAAGAATCCGCGCTGAAGGCAAAGGTGAAGAAGTAAGGAACCTCCTCGTTGACTCCGCGGGGAGGCTCCCGCGGAGTCAGCCGTAAAGACTCTCTACAACCTTCCTGTCTGAATCCGCAAGGTCGAATCCCGCAAGCTCACCCGGCTCCACCCAGCGCAGCTCCTGGTGCTCAATGAGCGTCGGCTCCCCCTCCAGCCTCTGCACACGGTACACCAGAAGCTCCAGGCTCACCCCGTCCCCGTCGTAGAACGCGTTGCAGAGGAACTCGCCAACGCGGACCTGGATGGCAAGCTCCTCCAACAGCTCGCGGGCAAGGGACTCCTGCGGCGTCTCCCCGGGCTCGATCTTGCCGCCAGGGAGCTCCCATTTCCCGCCCATGTGGCGCCCCGGCTTCCGGCGGCCAATCAGGACCTTCCCGTTTTCTTCGATAACGGCCGCGGTGACTTTCATCTCGACCTCGTTACGCCAACCCTGGCGCACCAGGAAGTAATGGGACAGATGCTGCACCGGGGAGACACGGGGGTGCAGATCGTCTGCCCGAACCTTACCAGCAGCTCGTTGATGCTGATCCAGTATTTGCGCGGAAGGATCTCCATGAGGGCCTGCTCGGTGCCCGCCGGGTCCCGTGTCTTCACCCATCCCGTCCTGTTGGAAATGCGATGAACGTGCGTGTCCACGCAGATCCCCGGCACGCCATATCCCAGGTTGAGGACGAGGTTGGCGGTCTTCCTGCCGACTCCCGGCAGGTCGAGCAGCTCCTCCATGGTCCGAGGCACGGTGCCTCCGTGCTGCTCAACGAGGATGCGCGCGGTCCGGCGCAAGGACCTGGCTTTCGTGCGATAGAACCCGGCGGGGTAGATGAGCTTCTCGATCTTCGCCTCCGGCACAGCGGCCAGGGCGGAAGCGGTTGGCGCAAGGGCAAGGAGCTTCTCCGAAGCGACGCTTGTCACGGCATCCTTGGTCCTCAGGGAGATCATGGTTGCCACAAGGACACGGAAAGGGTCATGGTCTTTACGCGCCACTTCGGAAACCGACGGCAGCCCGGTCAGGGATTCAAGGGTCGCTGTTATTCTTCGTATGATACGGTCCCACGGCCGCGCGGTCACTTTACTGCGTTGACTTTGAGCTTCGAGAAGATCAGCTCCTCCACTTCATCCTTGCCCTTGAGCAGGGAGAAGGAGATCTCGTCAATGAGGAGCTTCAGCGCGCTGTCGTACAGTTTGCGCTCCAGGATGGGCAGCTCCTTGATCCTGCTCCTGTGGTACAGGGCGCGCACGACGTTGGCGATGTCGATGATGCTGCCCTTTTTCAGCAGGTCGAGGTTCATCTGGTAGCGCAGCTTCCAGTCCGCGAGGACCGGCTCATACTCTTCCGCAATGAGCCGCAAGGCTTTCTGCGACTCTTTCTTGCCGACGATGGCGCGGATTCCGAGGTCATCCGCCTTGTCCACCGGCACCATGATCGTCATGTCGGAAACCTCGAGGTAGACGATGTAATACAGGAGCTTCCTGTCCCGAAATGGCCTCTCCTCGATGGCGCGGATGTGTCCCACGCCCTGCAGGGGATATACTATCTCCTGCCCTACCTTGTACTTGGTAGGCGCATGACGAGCAGGCTTGCGAGCAGATTTCATATGGTAAATTGTAACCCAGATTCTCGGGACGGTCAAACCCGTAGCCCCACTGGCTCCTATCGCATAGACTGCCCCTCAGGGCGCGGAGCAGTGGCTTGCACGGGGGCCGCGGCTTGCGGCTCCATGTCCACCTTCAAAGTGTAGAAGCGATCCTGCCCTGAGACGTTCACGCAGATGGACAGGGAGACCTGTTCTGATCCAAAGGGCTGGATGTCCAGCTTCGGCGGCCCCCACCCGCCAGCCATCGTAACGACACGGTTCGCCGGGTATACGGTCTCCACGATGTTCGATCCGGCCGCAAGGGGGGTCTCCGGGGGCGCTCCGCGCAGATCACCGTAACCATCGGCCTCCACGAAGACCGGGTGAGGCGCGCTGCCCAGGGAGAAAGTGGACTTCACCCATTCCACGGTCACGGGAGCGGCACTTGCGTTCACGCACTTCACAATGAGCCCCTCGGGAGAGGGAGAGCCGTCAGGAGCAAGCCCCACCAGGGACACGCCGACGGCCCCGTCCTTGTACGTGTCATCCAGTGTCGCCGTATACCGGGGCGGCGTGGATGCGCAGGAAAGAAGGTCGAGAGCGCACAACATCAGCAGGAAGTTTTTCATGGCACGCCTCCAGCAGAAATATACCGTCGGGTCTCTGCAGGCGCCAACCCCGGCGGTCTTGCAGGGTCGGGGCTTACGGCGTTTTGACCGCGGCGGCGAACCGCTCCCCCAGCTCCTCCCCCTGGCGTAGCTGCTCCGCGGTCGGGCTTCCGCGGAACTCGAGCATCTCGGTGACCTCCCATTTGAGCGGCTCCACCATTTTGCGGAACGCCGCCATCCCACCCTTGCTCCAGCCGTAGCTGCCGAAGATGGCGGCCTTCTTGTTCACCACCCTCTTGAGCGCCGCCATGTCTATGGCCTGCGCGACGGGAGGAAAGAGCGCGCCTTCGTAGGTGGGGGCGCCGATCATGACGCCGCGATACGTCCAGAGAGCCGGAAGGATGTAGCTGGGATGGACACGGGCGGCGTCGAAGATTTCCACCGGCAGGCCCGCGCGGGAGATTCCCTGGGCCACCGCGTTCATCATTTTCTCCGTATTTCCGTACATGGAGCCATACACCAGCGTGACACCCCTCTCACCGCCCCCCTGTGCCAGGTTGGCCCACTGGCGGTAGAGCTCAACGATCCTGCCGGGGTCTCTCCTCCAGACAAGGCCATGGGACGGCGCAATGACGTCGATAGGGATGCCGGCAAGTTTCTCGATCGCCTTCAGCGTCGGCGTGCTGAACTTGGCCACGATGTTCACGTAGTAGCGAAGCGCCTCGCGCTCATAGAACACAAGGTCCGAGCACTGGTCATCGAAGATCGTCCCGGGCAGGGCGCCGTAGCCGCCAAAAGCATCGCAGGAGAACAAGATCTTGTCCGTGACGTCATACGTTACCATCGTCTCAGGCCAGTGGACAAAGGGGGCATGCACAAACTTCAGCGTGCGCTTGCCGATGGATAGCTCTTCTCCATCCGCCACCACCCGCACGTTCTCCGTGATCCCGTAGAACGCGGCGAGCATCTCCCGCGCTTTTTCCGTGGCCAGGATCGTGAGCTTGCGCGGTATGCGCACCAACGCGCGGACGGCTCCGGTGTGGTCGGGCTCCATGTGGTTCACGACGATGTAGTCAATCTCGGAGAGCGGAACGAGGGCTTCGATGCGCTCGAAATACTCGTCGGTCTTGAAGTCCTTTGCAAGGTCGATGATGACCTTTTTGTCGTCGCGCAGGAGGTAGGAGTTGTAGGTGACCCCTCCCTGGCTCACCGGCCAGATCCCTTCGAAAAGGTCGGTGGTCCGGTCGTTGAGCCCGATCCAGTATACCTCCGGGCGTATCTCGACTGACGGCATGGCGTCCTCCTCGGCTTTTCTGTGCGACGGTCCGGGCGGGATCCGGTTTCTACTTCACAACCATTGCAATCCCCTGGGGGGCCCTGAATGGCTTGAACTTGATGAACTTGAACGGGTGGATGTCCAGCGGGTTGGGGAACCATCCATCCACGTGGTCCAGGTTGATGAGGTGCACGGCCGCCTGGTGGTACAGAGGGAGGACTGCCGCTTTCGTGAGGAGGACGTCTTCAGCGTCCGCCAGGCGCCGGTAGCGTTTGGTGTTGTCCGTCATATAGGTGGCCTCAGCCACGGCGGCGTCATAGTCCTTGTCGGAAAACCGGGCGTCGTTGAGGTTGCTGTCACTGGTCCAGAGCTGAAGGAACGTGAGAGGGTCCGCATAATCCCCGATCCATGTCGAAAGGCCGATGGTGTAGTCCCGTACGCGGGTCTGGGCGAAGTAGAGGTCCGGATCCACCTGGCGGATCTCCACGTTCAGCCCGACAAGCGTTTTCCACGCATCCGCCATCTTCTGCGCCATCCCCACGGCGTACGAGTCCTTGGCAACCTTGAATACGAGCGTCGGCAGGCCCTTGCCTCCGGGGAAGCCCGCTTCCGCCAGAAGTTTCTTGCCTTCGTCCACCTGCTGGTCCGGGATCCCCTTGACCTCGGGGTAGCCGGTGATTGTGGGGACGAGCTGCGGGGAGGGAAAAACGTAGTCACTGGTTCGGATTTGATCCCAGGGAACCAGGAGCGCGAGCCCCCGGCGCACGCGCCAGTCGCTCCACGGCGCCTTGTCGCATTCGAAGTAGAAGTAGGTCGTCCCGAACATCGGGAACGCCTGGAGGCGGTCCGTGGCGTCCAGGCGGTCCGAGGCAATCAGCGTGGACCAAGTGATCTTGCCGGTGATATATCCGTCCGTGGCTTCTCCCGCATCGTCCATGAAACGGATGCGGATGCGGTCAAGGCCGAGGTTGGCAACGTCCCAGTAACGGGGGTTCTTGTCAAGCTGTATTTCCTGGTCCGTCTTGGAGGTGATGGTGAAGGGCCCGTTGCCAATCACCGCGCTTCCATCGTTCCAGTCCTTCTGTTTCAGCATGACCGGGTCAATGGGCAGGAAGCTGATGTGGGAGAGCATCTTCAGGAAGTGCGGAGCGGGCTTCTCCAGGTCCACCTCAAGCTGCTTGTCGGAAAGGGCCTTGATCCCGACCTTGGACGGGTCCTTCAGCTTGCCCGTGCGGAAATCCTTGGCACCCTTGATGACGTCGAAGAGAAACGAATACTCCGCGTTCTGGGCAGGGTCGATCATGCGCATCCAGGAAGTCACGAAGTCCTGCGCGCGAACCGGGTCCCCGTTGGAGTACTGGGCGTCAGGTCGGAGAGTGAAGTGGTACACCGTTCCGTCAGCGCTGACGTCCCAGCTCGAGGCCACCCCCGGGGTCGGCTCAAGCGTCTGGGGGTCCGGAACGACGAGCCCTTCATAGATGGCCGTGAAGAACTGGGACTCCATGGACGTGTAGGTGTGAAGCGGATCAAGGTTCACCTTCTGCGGGCTGTATGCGACAACGAGCTCGCGAAGCGGCGGTCCGGATTTGTCGGTGGCTGCAGAAAAGGCGAGCGGCGCCACCAGGAGAAGGAGAAAAGCAAATCTGATCCGCATGGACAGAAGATAGTCCTTTGGGTCAGAAAATTCTATAGGGAACGACCTCTCGGACCATGATCTTCACCGTGGCGGTGGTCCGGTACATCCCCGAGCGCACCGCGGACCGCGGGTCCTCCCAGAGAACGACGTCCCCTCGGATCCTTTGCGGCGCATTCACGTACGTTCCGTGCAGCGCGACGCGGATGGCGTCTCTCACGGCATCCTGGAAAGCGAGGTTCTTGGCCGCAGGACCCTTCATCACGTTCGCTTTCCCTTCGCCTTCGGAAAGGAGGGCGGTGCCGCTTTCCCAGGAGGAACGCCGGGCCGCCTCTGAATCGTCCATGGAGTACGACGCGCGCGCCCAGAACTTCTGCTCCACCGTCTGCGTCTCCACGACGCGAAGCCGCGGGCTTCCCCACGGAATCTGAGCTATCGGGGTGAGGCTGAAGCTTTCCGCAACTCCGCGCGCGCTGTTTGCGGGCGTGTAGTCGAAAGTCCAGCCGTACACCATCCCCGAGAGAAGGACCCGAGCCTCTTCCAGCGCGGTACGCGCCGCTTTTTCAACAGGGATGGGATACTCGCCGGTCTCGATGCGCACCACGGGTTCAAGATCAACCCAGGGTCGGACAAAGAGGCGATTGTCGGTCTGTGCCCCCGCGGGCAAGGCGGCCAGGAGAAGAAGCAGGCAGGCAGGGTTGGCGCGCATCCCACTCTGAATATCGGGCGCTATTGCCTGCGGAAGAAGACGGTAATCGGATTGATGCCGAAACGGACTACGATATACAGGTATGCGAACGCAATTCCTGCGAGGTGAGTCAGGTGCGCGACGCCGGACTGGAAATTGGTGAGCTGAAGAAAAATCTCGATCCCGGCGTAGAGAAGGACGGCCACGGGAGCCCGGAGCGGCAGAATCCCGAAAATGAATATCCGCGCGTCGGGGAAAAAGGAGGCAAAAGCGAGGAGCAATCCGAAGATGGCCCCCGAGGCGCCGACAACGGGAATCATCCCCATCCCCGAGGAAGCGTTGATGAGCACCGTTGCAAGGCCTGCCCCGATGCCCGTGAAAAAGTAGAAAACCAGGAACTCCGCGCTGCCCATTCGTCTTTCGAGCTGGATCCCGAAGAGAAACAGGGCGAGCATGTTGAAAAAGATATGGGCCCAGCCGCTGTGAACGAACATGTAGGTGACGACCTGCCACCACCAGCCCTGGTGAAGGACGTAGTCCGGGATGAGAGCCAGGTATGCAATCCTTCCCTGCCTGTCCACGTAGGAGAAAAGGAACACCAGGACATTCACGACGATGAGGATCATTGTTGCGTTGTAGTAACTGTACCTCAGGGGGCGGCGCAGAAAACTGGCCATGGGTCCAAAGTACGCCGGGGGCGGGAGCGAGTCAATGAGGGGCGACTGCCGACACCCGCGCCGCGTCAAGCTCGCGGCGTTGCACAGTGGGCCGCACGACGCTCGTGGCGTTGCACGGTGGGCCGCGCTTCTGCTACGGTAAGAGCTCACAGTGAAGGGAAAACCTGATTACTATTGGAAAAAATCGAAGCAGGAAGGCTACCCGGCTCGCTCCGTGTTCAAGCTCCAGGAGATCCAGGAGAAGCATCGGATCCTCAAGCCAGGCAACCGGGTGCTCGATTTGGGCGCCTCGCCGGGAAGCTGGAGCCTCTTCATCCTCGACCTATTGGCTGGCAACGGCAGCGTGACGGGCGTTGACCTGAAGGCGCCTGACCAGCGGCTCATTTCCCGGCGGAACTTCCGCTTCATCCAGGGAGACTTCACGCAAGGGGAAGTGATCGGCCGGCTGCTGGAGGACGCACCGTACGATTGCATCGTCTCGGATGCGGCGCCCTCGACGACGGGCAATCGGACGCTGGACACGGCCCGGTCCGCGGAGATCGCGCGCCAGGTGCTGAGCACGTGCGAGAAAGCTCTTGCCCAGGGAGGGAACTGCCTCCTGAAGATTTTCCAGGGCGGCGAGGAAAAGGAGATCCTAGATCGGATGCGCCGCCTTTTTGCCGCCTCCCGGGCTTTCAAGCCAAAGGCGAGCAGGTCGGATTCGATGGAAACATACTATATAGGAATCGACTTCAGGGGGCCAGCGCGCCGCTGACGGATATGCGGAGCCGCATCACGGAAGTCGGACCCTTTCGTCGACGCCAAAACGTTGTATTTAAATCAAAACATGACGTAATTCTAATATTGGAATTTGACAGGGTAGCATATCATATGCTACCCTGCTCTTGATCCTTCATTCACACAACCCCATTGCTGACCGGAAAAAGAGGGGACCGATGTCAGCTCGAAGAAGGTGGATGCTGATGTCGCTCCTTCACGTTATCAATCTCAGTCGGGTCCGCCTTGTCGGCGTCCCTGCTCCATGCCCTACATCTCGAGAGGAAAGGAACGACTGAGAATGGGTCAAAAAAGGTCTATTTATATTTCACAGTCAATCCAGGCAATCATAGGCCCATCACGGTCTGGAGAGCTCTCGGGACGTATTGCCGACATCGTGGACCGCTACGGCGTTCTGTGCAAAACGGAGCAGCGCGCCATCAAGCGCCTTTTCACCCCGGCAGAGCTGAATGTCATCGCCACGACCAGTGCCAACGCAGACTGGACTCCTGCGCTTCGAATCGCAGGCGGGTTCCTCGCTAGCTTTGAAGACAGCGTCCTCGACGGCTCCTTGAACGAAGGCAGTGCCAGCACGAACCAAATCGCGGACAAGCTCCGTTCTCTGAACGTCGGCCAGCAAATCGCACTTGTTGAGCTCTTCGAAATGCGAAGGCGTGCGCGCCTTATTAGGTAGGATTTGATTGGTCGATCCAAATGGAGGATGAGCAGTGAAGGTTATTGAGCACATCGAGAGCGTCTTTCTTCAAGTTCCGGGACCCGACAATCGCGCACGATTGCAGGAAGGCTTCGCGTCGCCTGTTGCCTTGTTACGGTACGTGGCGGGGGGTATTTCGGAGAGTCCAGCCCTGCTGGCACGAAAGGGAGCATGAAGCATGGTATCGGAGAAAAGGAAACACCCTCGCTTCCGTCATAGTGACACTGTTGAACTGGCCTCAGGCAGCGAGACTATCCCGGGAACATCGGTAGACTTCAGTAGGAGCGGAATGCGGGTCATTGTCAAAATGGCAGCAACGTATGATTCGATACAAAGCATAGCGTTTCAGATCCCCGGTTCCGGCGAAAGGGTATTATTGCCCTGCCGGCTTATTTGTAGCTCTGAACGTCAGCAAGGGCAGGCCTTGGGAATAGAGTTTCTTTCGGAAGACGATTCGCAGTTGTTGCTTATTGAGAAGTTTATCGAGGATTGTCAGCTCAATCGAAACGAAGAAAGGAAATTACCTCGAACGTCCTGCCACCTCGAAGATGTGATAGAGGTAGGTCAGAAAGTACGAGTGGTATCAATTGAGAATCTCTCTGCCGATGGACTATTGCTAAATTACGTGGACAATCTGCAAAGTGGTGAAACTCTCCAATTGAGCGTTGGCATTCCAGGCGACGAAAGGAGGCTAATCCTTTCGGGAACCGTTATGTATGTAATGGATAACGTTTTCAGAGGATCTTTGACTGCAGGTTTGCGACTGTCAACGATGAAAGAGATAGAAGAACGTAGACTAAGAAATCTTATACTAGCATGTGCAAACCGCAGCGCAATGCGCGACATGCATGAGCATCTTTCCGCCAAGGAAACGGGGCACGAGTACCAGATAGACGATCCGGAACTTATTGATAGAATGTTTCACAGCTTGCAGAAAGGATGCGTGCGTCTCAGCACGCTTGTAGATGGTTCATTCACAATACTTGAACATGAGATAGAGCAACTGGATCAAGAACGTCGGCAGTTTGCAATCAGACCGGGCCAGGATCTTGTCAAGAAAGTCAAATTCGGGGAGCCGGCATATTTCTCGTTCTTTTGGAGTGGGGGGAGTCACTACTTCAAGACACACGTCAACTTCACGGGTGGCGATCTGGTAGCCTTCCCTCTCCCGCCAACGGTTTTTCGGTCGAACAAGAGATCGTACCAGCGAAAGCCGCTGCGGGAGTCCACCGTATGTCTCATGATCGAAGGTGGGGAATCAGAACGGAAGATTGAAGGAACTTTGCTTGATATAAGTCGAAGAGGATTTCTTTGCGAAGTTCATGTGCCCAACGAAATTCAGGCGCTATTCAAGAAAGGAAATAGCATCCGTTATGAAATCGACGAGCAATTGGGGCTAGGAAGCGAAGGACAGATCCGTCACCTGAAGGTGCGGCATTCGGCAAGAGGCCTCATGACACAGGTTGGCATCGAGGCAGGAATAGCGCGAGCTACCGTACACTATCGTCGCATCCAAGAAGAGGAATGGGAACAGAAAGTGGCCCGACAGAATGGTGCTCGCGAACCTGAAAGGCGGATTGAGTCTGTTCTGGTAAGATTTGAAGACAGTGCCGGACATGAAATCTGCGGGTTAATCAACGCAACGAAGCACGGAGCAAAAACCCCTGTCGTGATAATTCCCTCCGCTTACGGCAAAACGAAAGAATCACTTTCGCCGCTTGTGGCAACACTGCTCGAAAACTTCTTGGATCAAGAGAAAAGTCTCGTCACGTTGCGGTATGACGGAATAAATCGCCCTGGAGAAAGCCACCAGTCCGTGACGCAGCGCAAGCCAGGTTACGAAATGCTTTCCTATCGGCTCAGCCAGGGACTCAGTGACTTGCAGGCTGCTGTCAATTACGTGAACGCAAATCCATATTTCATTGCGGACAGGGTGATAATCGTCTCATTCAGCTTATCCGCTATCGAAGCACGGAAACTCCTCAGTCAGGGAAGTGCATGCGGCGCAGACTATTGGATAAGCTGCATGGGAGTGCCGTGCGCGCAGACTACTCTTCGCAACATTCTCGGCGGCATGGACGTCATCAGCAATTTCCGCCTTGGTATTCCTAACGGGACAGTTGGACTCTTGGGCCATCTCATTGACATGGACATTATGGCCGCCGATCTCCTGAGCAATAAATATGCATTCATGACAGATGCACGCCTTGACATGTCGCAGATCGATATTCCCGTCCTGTGGATCTATGGCTTACATGACAAGTGGGTGGACAGTGATGAAGTGAAGGACCTTATGTCTGTGAAGGCTCGGGGCAGGCGTGGCGTACTGGAAATCCCCACGGGGCATAATCTGCGTACCAGCTCTGATGCGATTCGTACCTTCAAGCTGATAACAAGCAGCATTTACGAAGAACTCTACGGAGAAAAGCTGTCAGCACGAGAACCTTCACCAGAACAGGTAATGAAAATGCTTGCCACGGAACGCGAAAGATTGGAGAACAGAGATGAGCCTGATTTGAAGGAATACTGGCGCGGCTACCTCATGGGAAATGAAAGAAACAAGGTCGGCTACGATTTCTACCGCAACATTCCAGAGTTCACGGGGTTCATCAAAATCGAAATAGATTGCCTGGGGTTGGGGCATAATGAAGTCATCGCGGACATCGGGTGCGGAACCGGAATAGTGCTGGAAGAGTTGTTAGGGTATGTGGCGACGCAGGAAGGCCGAGTATCGATTCAAGAGATAATGGCCGTAGATCTGGTGCAGGAAGCGCTGGAAAAAGCAAAGAGCAAGTGTGACTGTGTTGTGCGGGAAAATGTCGGCCTGCAAAAGATCCAATTCAAGTATGAGCAAAGAGATTTGGAGCCGAACCGGCTGAATCCGGTAGCCGACTTAATGGGTTCAAAAACCTGGAGACCCGAGACGCTGCGGAACAGAGTGGCGGGTCTGTCCAGTAAGATTCTGGACTCGATCACGGCTAGGCAGACAGGAGAACTTGATGAAGTCGTGCGCGGGGCGTTTGCGGAAAAAGAATACATTGAAAGGTTAAAGAGAGACCTGGATCCTGAAACGTTTTTAGTGGTGATGGATTTGAACAGGGCCGCGAGGTTTCTGAAAGAGCGCATCGTGGAAAGCGATATCAAGCCCGAGCGGAGAGGAAGGGCGGTGGTAGGCGATGGGTTAAGAACAAGTGACTTGGTGTTTGACAGGCTGGATTTTGGGGATTTCACGAAAGAATTGTCAATGGGGTTTTGCAAGGGGCGTTTTAGCAAATTGATCGCAAGTCTGTTTATCTCGTATCTGAGAAATCCGGGGTATTTTCTGCGAGAATGTCACGCGATGCTAAAGGCTGGCGGAACGCTAGTGGTTTCTTCCATGCGGCCTGACAGCGACATTTCTGTGATGTTCACGGACTACATACGCCGTACGCAAGGAGAGGACTGCCGGGAGGCGGGAAGCGAGAGTGATCACGATGGGGTTTGGGGAGCTCGCGACATGCTGAATGAGGCGGCGAGCCTGTTCGAGCTCGAAGAGGCAGGGTTCTTTCGATTCTACACATGCGAGGAGTTGACTGAGTTGCTGTCGGAGGCGGGCTTTAATGAGATTGCGGTACTGAGCGGAATGGGCAAGCCCGCGCAGGCGAATATTGCCATTGCAAAGAAGGGCGTCACGTGACGGGGCTGGACGAAGTAATCGGAAGCCGGCTGAAAGCGTGGGGGAAAACGCCGGCTCTGGTGGAAATCGGACAGGAAGGCGGAAGCACAAATGTTTCGGCGGAAGCGTTGTCCAGGGGTGTAGCCGAAACCGCATTGAAGCTGCTTTCATGGGGGATACGGGAGAAATACTTGGTGCCGGTGTTTTTACGAAACTCCGTGGATTTCATTGTGATGTTTCTAGCGTTGATGCGCGTGAAGGCGATTCCGGTAATGGCAAAAATGGAGTACCGCGAGCTGGAGCTATCTGAAATCTTCAAGAATGCACAGCCGCAAGCAGTCGTGACGGAGTCGGATCACTTGGGGTTTCTGGGAAAATACTTGAATGGAGTGATAGTGATCGTCCACAGTTCGCAAGGCGTGAAGTTGCTGCAAGCGGGAGAAGTGACGGGGCCTGCGCCTGAAATGCCGGACGAAGTAGCGACCATAAACTACACGTATCGGGGCTATGGCTACCCTCTTGGTTCCATGGTGCCGCATTCGCAATACCTGCACGGCGCGCGAGTGTTTTGGGAGGGATTGCGCGCGGAACAGACTGAGAAGACGCTCGTCATTCTGCCAATGTCGCACATTTTCACGCTTGTTGGGTGTGTGGTGATGCCCCTTGTGTACAAGATGACTGCGGTGGTTCTGTCTACGCTACACCCGCGAAGGCTGTTTGACTGCATAAGGGAGCATCAAATCGATCACATCACCGCGATTCCTGAGATCTATGGAATGTTGGCGAGGGTGAAGGAGGAGCAAGAGGAGCTGCCATCGCTAAAGGTGTTGGGATCCGGAGGAAGTTTGCTCACGGAAGAAGAGCACTCGGCAATAACGCGTTCCCTAAAAAAAGAGATACTTCAGGGATATGGGCTTACGGAGTTCACTCCTGTGAGCTGCAACAGGCGATATGAGTCGAGGGGAGGAACGGTTGGGCCTGTCTGCGACGAAGTGAACTGCATGATAAAACCGGGGGGCTCTGCCGGTGAAGGGGAAATACTGATCAAAGCGGTTGACATGGGGGGGAGCTACTATCGCAGAAGCGAAGAGTCGAGGGAAGCAAACGAAGCGGGATGGTTCAAGACAGGGGACGTAGGACGGTTTGAGAACGGCCATCTCGTATTTGTGAGGGAACTAAAGAGAACGTGCAAGGTGAACGGAAATCTAGTGGATTTGGAAGAAGTGTCACGCGCCATATGTAGCGACAAAGAGGTTGCGAAGGCATGTGTGACTTACGAGAAAAGAAGGCTGGTCGCGAGGGTTGGAATAAGCAAGCGGGTTGGCTTGGAGGAAAAAACGAAAGAACTGAGGGCCTACCTCAAAGAGAATCTGGCAGCGTACAAGATTCCGAATACGTTCACGATTCTGGAATGAATAGCCTCGGACGGAACAAGGAGGGGGGCGTCATGGGTGAGCAGCAGGCAGAAAATCAGCGGGAGACAATGAAGGGCGATATCCGAAAGCTTGTTGCGCGTCTGGCGAAGATACCGGAGATCGAACTGGAAGATGATGTACTGATCCGCGACGAGTTGGGCATCGATAGCATGCGGGCAATCGAAATTTTCTACGGGTGTGAGAAAACGTTCGGCATGAAGCTCGACGAGACACAATTCGGAGATGTGCAGACAGTAGGGGAGTTCATCTCCTTGCTCATAGAGAAATGGCAGGAAGGTCGCCATGGGTGATCCAAAAAGGGAAAGATCGCAAAGGGCAGACAGAGTTCTTTGGGAAGGGTTTGACAGAGAGACAAAAGACAAGGCAAGACGCGATGTCGTAACAGGAGCAATCACGGCCACTGTCTTGTTCATGGTGTTCGGGATTCTCGACTATTTCGAGTGGCCCGCCCTGTTTGTTACGTTTTTAGGCATTCGGCTGGGATGCGTAGCTGCGAATATGATTATACTTGCGCTGACGCGAACAGCCTTTGGCGAGGAGCGGCCGTATCTACTGTCGATGCTGGAATATCTCGCGGCGGGCATCTCGATCGTATTCATGGTTCATTTGTCAGGCGGGTACTCAAGTACATATTATGCGGGAATCAATTTGGTGCTGTTGGCAGAAATTTACGTGCTGCCGCTGAGTACAAAGAGGGCAGCCATAGTGTGCAGTATCCTCTATATCACGTACGTCGTGCCAATGTTGGCATATCAAAAAATAGATCGGCTCGATATTCTGCTGAATAACAACTTCTTTTTCCTGGCGACAATAGTGCTCGTGATTCTGAGTTCACATCTGGCGGGGCAGATCCGCTACAGGGAGTTCAGTGCGCGATTCAGTCTTGCCCGTGCGAATGAGGAGCTAAAAAAACTCGACATTTTGAAGTCTCAGTTCTTTGCAAACGTCAGCCACGAAGTCCGTACCCCCCTTACGTCGATCCTTGCTCCCATTCAGAGTCTCTTTCAGGGAGATCTTGGGCTTTTGGACCCCGAAAAAAAGCAGCTCATCGGTCAGGTATACCGAAACGCGCTAAAGCTCCTCGATATGATCAACCAAATGCTCGATTTTTCCAAGTTTGAAGCTCGAAAAATGCAGCTTCGCTTGAGCAACATCGACCTTGATGAGGTTGCGCGAGACATTGTGACGACCTTTCAAGAGGTCACTGAGAGAAAGGGCCTGCAACTTCGCTACGTTTGCGAGAGCGTCCCAAGGATCGTGTACCTTGATGGGGAGAAACTTGAACGAATTCTGACAAACCTGATCCGCAACGCCATAAAGTTCACCGAGAGCGGATCCATAACGGTGAGGGTCGGTGCATCAAATGGGAGTCTCTGGTTTGAAGTTCGTGACACCGGCATCGGTATTGCTGCGCAGGATCTGGAAAAGATTTTTCAAAGATTCCAGCAGGTTGACTCATCGAGCACACGCAAATACGAAGGAACGGGGTTGGGGCTGACCATAGTCAAAGACTCCGTTGAGCTGATGCAAGGACGAATCAGCCTTGTCAGTGAGGAAGGCAGAGGCTCAACCTTCCGCGTCGAGTTGCCGGCAAACCTTGAAGAGCTTGCACCTGATGCCTTTATCGATAGGCGCCAGCGCGAGCGCCGCCAACCCTCCATTGACGCTATCGAGAAGGAGAGAAGGAGAGATATCCGAAGAGCTTCAGATCTCTCGGGCCGACGAGCCTCGGATGCCGGGATCACGGTCGACCATCTCGCGCTTATTGAGAAGGACCAGATCAGCAAGGGAATGGCTGAGGATGCCTTCCCGGCACCCTCACCGGGCGCACCCTCTGACCGGATACTGCTCGTCGAGGACAACGCTGATCTGAGAGCGTATTTCTGCAAAATGCTTTCTCGTTTCGGCCACGACGTTGGCACCGCAGTGGATGGCATGGACGGCTGGGAGCGTGTGCAGACGGACCTCCCGGATCTCGTCATCTCCGATGTCATGATGCCCCGCATGGACGGCTATGAGCTCGTAGGCCGCATCAAGTCAGGGGAAAGGACACGGCAGATTCCCGTTATCCTGGTTACCGCAAAGCCTGAGCTGGAATCAAAGCTTGAAGGATTGGAAAAAGGCGCCGATGACTACCTGCCCAAACCCGTCAATGTCCGTGAGTTGGATGCGCGCATCAGGAACCTGCTCATGACGCGAAACCTCCAACGCGCGTTGGCGCGAGAGGCGGAACTGGCCACGCGAATGGACGAGCTGAGCATGAGCTTTTCGCAATCCCTTGAAATCAGGGATTTCAATACGGCTGGCCATTCGCGTGATGTTCTCAACCTGGGCTCTCTCATAGCAAAAGGAATTGGTATTCCGCTGGACAGAACGTTGAAAGACTCCCTGCTCTTGCACGACATTGGAAAGTTGGGAATCCCGGACCGCATCCTTCTCAAGGAGTCCCCTTTGACGGATGAGGAGTGGGCCATCATGAGGACCCACCCGGAGCTTGGCGCGCGATTGCTGGGGCACTTTGATTCGTACAAAGACGTCGGCGCAATCATCCTGGCTCATCAGGAGCACTTTGATGGATCCGGGTATCCGAGGGGACTGAGGGGAGATGAAATCCCTCTCTTTGCGCGGATCATTGGCATAGCGGATGCCTATCACGCAATGACGAATAACCGTCCCTACAGAAAGGCGCTTCCTCCCAGCGAGGCGGTCCGCGAACTGATCCGTAACCAGAACAGGCAATTCGATGGAGCGCTCGTTTCCGCATTCATCAGCGCCATGCTGCAGGGCGAACAAGGTGTAACGTGAACGACCGCACCGGTGTTCGCAAACTTCTGGGGGCGCTCTGCGCGAACGTTGCAAGGGTTGCCGCCGGCATGCTTTTCTTGCTCATTCTCGGCATTCCTTACGCAATCGTCTCAGGAGCAATCGTCATCAGGATGAAATTGGCGGCAAAAAAGTCGCGACGTGACGCCTCCGAGGATGCCAGCTTCAGAGGGAGCGTTCCCCGGAACATGGCCTGCCCTCGCAATCATCGCGGGCCCCAGCCTGTTACAGAATCCGGCGAGCAGCCGACAGATTGCCGTTGGATTCATCGCAAGGCCAAACCATTCATAGAATGCGCGGAGTGCGAGGCATCTCTTCACGGCAATAGCCGCCAAGCCACCCTGTAGACCACGCTCCGCAAACGGTGTATTTTGCCGGTACACTGGAGACAGGGGCATGAAGTTTCATACGGCGTACCTCACGTTCAACACCCGCAAGGAACGCGACTACATCAACATCACGGACAAGGTGGCGGAGGCGGTGACCGCCAGCGGGTGCCAGGAGGGAATGGCGCTCGTCTCTGCCATGCACATCACCGCGGGCGTCTATGTGAACGACGCGGAACAGGGCCTGATCCAGGACATCGATGACTGGCTCGAGACCCTTGCCCCCCGAAAGCCGGATTACCGCCATCACCGCACCGGTGAGAGCAACGGCGACAGCCACCTCAAGAACCTGCTTATCGGCCACGAGGTGATCCTCCCCATAACCAAAGGAAGGCTCGACCTGGGTCCCTGGCAACAGGTCTACTATGCCGAGTTCGACGGGCGCAGGCCCAAACGCGTCATCATAAAGGTCATGGGGGAATAGGCAGGTGAAAGTACTGAAGTTCGGCGGCAGTTCTCTTGCTGACGGCGGCCGCATCAGGGAAGTGGCGGAGGTTGTCTTCCCGGTCGCGGCGGCGGAGCGCGTTGCCGTGGTGCTCTCCGCCATGAAGGGCGTGACGGACCTTCTCATCTCCGCGGCGCGCTCCGCGGAGGAAGGCAGTGATGCCTTCAAGCAGGTCCTGGAGACCATCCGGGGAAGGCACTTCGACGCGGTGCGCGTCCTGTTTCCGCCCCCGGACCAGGCCGCGGCGCTCACGCCGCTGGCCCTCATGTGCAATGAGCTGGAGGAGATCCTCCACGGTGTGGAGCTGATCCGCGAGTGCTCGACGCGCACGCTCGACCTCGTGATGAGCTTCGGGGAGAGGCTGTCCTGCGTGCTCGTCACGGCGTACATGCGCTCGCGCGGCAAGGACGTGATCCTTCTGGACGCCCGGGAGCTGATTGTCACGAATGACCACTTCGGCTCCGCCGTGGTGAACTTTGAGCGCAGCTACCAGCGCATTGAGGCGCGTCTCTCCCCCATCAAGGGCATCGCGGTCATCCCGGGCTTCATTGGAGCGACAGAGAAGGGCGTGACAACCACCATCGGCAGAAACGGCTCGGATTATACGGCATCCATCATCGGGGCCGGCGCGCGCGCCCAGATGATCGAGATATGGACCGACGTGGACGGGGTCTTGTCTGCGGATCCGCGCATCGTGCCGGACGCCTTCGTGATCCCCCACCTGAGCTACGAAGAAGCCATGGAGCTGTCCTACTTCGGGGCCAAGGTCATTCATCCCTACACCATGGTCCCCGCGGTGGAAAGGAACATTCCGCTCCTCATCAAGAACAGCCTCAATTCATCCGCTCCCGGGACGCTGATTGCCTCCCAAACCGAACGGGGCCGCAGGGCGGTGACGGGCATTGCGTCGATATCCGGCATCTCCCTCGTGAACATCGAGGGCGGCGGCATGATGGGGATCCCCGGCTTTGCGGCGCGCATTTTCAGCGTCCTTGCGCGCGAAGGCGTGAACATCATCATGATCTCGCAGGCGTCCTCAGAGCACACCATCTGCCTGGTTTTCCGGACGGCGGAAGGAGAGCGGGCGCTGGCGGCCCTCAACCACGAGCTGACCATGGAGCTGGAGACCCGGCGCATCGAGCGCTTCGAGCTGATCCGTGACCTCCTTGTCGTCTCGGTCATCGGAGAGAACATGGCGGGCACCCCTGGGATAGCCGGCCGGCTGTTCAGCTCGCTGGGCCAGGCGGGAGTCAATGTCCTGGTCATTGCCCAGGGCTCCTCGGAGCGCAATATCTCCTTCGTGATCGAGGAGAAAGACCACGTCCTTGCGCTTCGCACGCTCCATGCGGCTTTGGTGGCTCCGCGGGCCAACAAGGAGGCCGTCTCCTGAGCTTGTCCCAGCCGCGGAAGATAACCGTTTTCGCGCCGGCCACCGTGGCCAACGTCGCCTCGGGGTTCGACGTCCTGGGGTTCGCGCTCGAGACCCCCGGAGATGCCGTGACTCTTTCGCGAACCGCCAGCGGGAAAGTCGTGGTCCTTTCCATCGAAGGGGACGGCGGCAAGCTGTCGAAGGACCCGGCGAAGAACACCGCGGCTGTGGCGGTCCACGGTTTCCTTTCAAAGATCGGCTATCCCTTTGGCGTGGAAATAGAGCTGAAAAAAATGATGCCGTTGAGCTCAGGCCTGGGAAGCTCGGCTGCCAGCGCGGTGGCCGCCGTCCATGGCGCGAACATCCTGGCCGGGAGCCCGCTTTCCCGGCGGGAGCTCCTGCCGTTCACCATGGCCGCGGAGAAAGTGGCTTGCGGCACGGCGCACGCGGACAACGTCGCCCCCTCCCTCCTGGGCGGCTTCGTGCTCGTGCGCAGCTATGACCCGCTCGACGTGGTGGAGCTTCCCGTCCCGCCGGGGCTTTCCTGCGCCGTGGCGCACCCCCATACGGAGGTCAGGACGGAGGACGCGCGCGCAATCTTGAAGAAGGAAATCAGGCTGGCGGACGCGGTCCGGCAGTGGGGAAACCTCGCTGCCCTCGTTGCCGCCCTGTACAACGGAGACCTCCAGCTTCTCGGACGGTCCCTCCAGGACGTCGTGGCGGAGCCGGCCCGGTCTCTCCTCATCCCAGGGTTCGCCACCGTCAAGGAGGCAGCGCTTTCCGCCGGCGCCCTGGGCTGCTCGATCTCAGGTTCGGGCCCCTCGGTGTTTGCGCTCTGCGCGTCCTCCCAGACCGCGGAGGAAGCCGCACGCCGCATGGCGGAGGCTTTCCGGCACGCGGGGCTTGGCAGCGACCTCTACATCTCCGCGGTGAACGCGCAAGGCCCCCGCGTGATTGATGACTCTGCCGCAGAGGGCAAGGAGAGAGCCCGGTGACGTTTGCCAGCCGGGCCGACCCGACTCACCGTGTGAGCTTCCGTGAGGCTCTGTTCGCGGGACTTGCCCCTGACGGCGGCTTGTACCATCCCGTTGAGTCGCCAGAGCTGGGGGGGCTCTTTTCCTCATTCGATGACTCGACCTCGTTCACCGAGCTATCCAGCCGCACGTTTGCCCGGATTCTGTCACCCGAGCTTTCAGAGACCGAAGTCACCAGCATTGTCACCGCGGCTTTCTCCTTTGCCCCCGTGCTTCGCAGGCTGGATGAAAAGATGCTGCTTCTCGAGCTTTTTCACGGCCCCACGTGCGCGTTCAAGGACTTCGGCGCGCAGTTCCTGGCCGCCGCTATGGAACACCTTCTCCGTGAAACGGACGGCCGAATCCAGATCCTGGTGGCCACCTCGGGTGACACAGGAAGCGCCGTGGCCAACGCATTTTTCCGCCGGCGCGGCATCGACGTGGTGCTCCTGTACCCTTCCGGCAGGGTGAGTGAGCTGCAGGAGAAGCAGCTCACGACGCTGGGAGGCAACGTCCATGCCCTCGAGGTGATGGGGAGCTTCGATGACTGCCAGCGGCTCGTCAAGGAAGCCTTCCGGGACCCGAGCCTGCGCAGACGGCTTCAGCTTACCTCGGCGAACTCCATCAATATTGGCCGCCTTCTTCCACAGAGCCTGTACTACGCGTTTGCTGCCACGCGCAGGGAGCAGATTGCCGGCAGGAACGGAGCCAGGGTCGGGGGCGGCAAGGGCGCAGGCAAAACAGAACGCGCCCCTGTCATCTGCGTGCCCAGCGGCAACTTCGGCAACCTGACCGCGGGAGTCTACGCGTGGCACTGGGGATTGCCCGTCCAGGGCTTCGTCGCCGCCACCAACGCCAACGACATTGTCCCGCAGTATCTCACCACGGGACGATTCATTCCCCGACCCTCCGCCCGTACGCTCTCCAACGCCATGGACGTTGGAAACCCCAGCAACTTCGAGCGGCTGGAGGAAGTCTTCCGACGGAACTGGCGCGACATGGCAGCGCGTATCCACGGGATTGCCGTAAGCGATGAAAAGACGCTGCAGACGATGTCGGATGTCTATCGGGCCCACGGCGTGCTGGTGGATCCTCACACTGCTGTCGGGATAGCGGCGGCAAGGTCCGCCACAACGGCTGACCTTGCGCGTGACGCGCAGATTATCGTTCTTTCGACGGCCCATCCGGGCAAGTTCGCGGAAACGGTGCTGAAGGCCACGGGTAAGAGCCCCGAGCTGCCGGAGCGCCTTGCGGCCTGTCTCACTCTTCCCCAGCAGTCAGTGCGAGTTGGAACGACATTTCCCGAGCTGTCGGAATACCTGATTACGAACTTCGGTTGATGCCTGATCAGGCGGCTGTCCGGCGGGCAGCGGCCTTGTCCTCTTATCTGCGGGATACCGCCGTTTCAATGCCGCGCAGCGCGCGCCCGCTTTCGCATCTTCTCAGCCAGGTAAGGGTTCCCTTTGTCCCGCTGCCACGCCCGGTAGATCCTGCATGCCTCGTAGTATCCCTCCTCATCCCCGTAAGAGGACGAAAGGTCTGCCCGGTAGAGCTCGAGCAGAGTGGGGAAAAGAGGAGAGGCGAAAATCTTTTCCGTGCGAAACGGAGGCAGAATCTTCAGGGCGGCCGGCATCATGTGGTAGCGCACCAGGAACTCCACGGGCTCCACGATCCTCTCCTCGAAGCCGAGCCTGCGGAGAAACCGGGCCGCAATGTGGGCCCCCAGCTCCGCGTGGCCGTCGAAGCGTTTGTCTCCCGTGTTCTCCGACCCGGGTTTTCCGCTGTCATGGAAGAGCAAGGAAAGGGAGAGGACAAGCTCGGGGCGCTTCCTGTGCTTGAACGTTGCAAGGGTGTGCTCCCAGACATTCCCTTCGGGGTGGAAGTCTTTCCCGTGGGGAACCTCGGTCATGGCGTACAGCTCCGGCCAGGCCTCCGCGACAAAGCCGCTTGCCTCCAGCAGGGCAAAGCCTTTCTCGGGCAAGCGCGATGTCAGGAGGCTCTCGAGCAGGTCTTTCTGATAGTCGATGGACGGGAGCGCATCTCCTCTTTCCCAGCCCGGCTGCAAGCCGTCCGAGGAATAATGGTAGCGCGACACGAGCTTGGCTGCCTCGCACAACCCCAGCCACCGCGGGTACGAATCCGCCACGAACGTCAGCGTTCGCGAGCGCAGGTCGGGATACATGTCCAGCTTGTCGATGAATACGTTTCGCCCCGGATCATAGAGAAGCCGTTGGACCGTGAACGGGGCGGACGGCGGCTCGGAAAGCGAGTCGACGCAGCGGAACACAAGGCGGCTGCCTCCGTTTTTCACCGCGGCGTCCTCCAGGGGCAGCCCGGGGAACTGCAAGTCCTCGAAGGCCCTTGCCAGGGCGACCAGGGACGAGTCGGTTGCAAGATACAGCGGCCCGGGGTCTTTGAGGCGGAAGTACTTGTCCAGGGATGAATAGCTGCATACCAGGTAGGGGATGTTCTCTTCTTTCAAACGAGCAAGGGCATCCGTCATGCGATTCCCCTTTGATGAATCTCAGCGCCCTGAGGGGTGGTTGAGCCCGCCCCCGCGTGCTACTATTGTACACAGAAGCAAACCCGCGCGTCCACTCGACAAGGCGGGTGATTTTACTTACAATTGAAAGCACAGTCGGATTGGCAAGGAGACGACCATGACAGCGATCGTGTGTGACATCTGCAAAAAGCCCGTTCCGGGGGCCCGCAGGGACTTCAACTACTTCACGATCTTGGACAGGGACATCTGTGAGCCCTGCCATGACGGGCTCAGGGACGCAACAAAGCAGCAGATGCGCGCCCGCTCATCGTACACCTTCAAGGACTACTACGACCTTCTGACGAAGAACCTCTCAAAGATGGTGGGCCGATAAGGCAGCCCTGCCGCTCCAGCGCGGCAGGGCTGTCGCCGAGCGCGCATTCCGCGCTCGGGCGGCCCCGTTCAGCTTTCCTTGCGCTCCTTCTGAGGCGTGATCTTGTTGAAACCTGTATACGCGGCGAGCGTCGGGGGAATCTCGACGCTCCCGTCCTCCCTCTGGAAGTTCTCCAGAAGCGCAATCAGGGTACGTGAGACCGCCAGCGCCGTGCCGTTCAACGTGTGCACGAACGCATTCTTCCCGCTGTCCTTGAAACGGATCCCCAGGCGCCGGGCCTGGTAGTCGGTGCAGTTGGATGCGCTGGTGATCTCCCCCCACTCTCCCTTTTCACCCCGCCCCGGCATCCACGCCTCGATATCGAACTTGCGATACGCGGGTCCCCCGAGGTCTCCCGTGCACGTGTCCACGATCCGGTAAGGAATCTCCAACCCCTGGAAGATTTTCTCCTCGATCCCAATGAGCCGTTCCAGCATGGCATCGGATCCTGAGGGGTGGCAGAACACGAACATCTCCACCTTGGTGAACTGGTGCACGCGGTAAAGCCCCTTGGAGAACTGCCCGGCAGCCCCAGCCTCCCGCCGGAAGCAGTGGGAGATGCCGGCAAACGTGACGGGAAGAGCCTCTGCCGGCAGGATCTTGCCGGAGTTGTATCCCCCGAGCGTGAACTCAGCGGTTGCCACCAGGCACAGGTCGGTGCCCTCCAGCGTGTAGATGTTGCTCTCGGGACCGCGAGGGTTGAATCCGTGCCCCGCCACGATATCTTCCCGCGCCACGTCGGGCGTGATAAAAGGGGTAAACCCTTCCCGCATGAGGACATCCATGGCATAGCGGAGAAGCGCCAGCTCCAGGATCACCGCCTCGTTCTTGAGGTAGTAGAACTTCTGTCCGGCGACTTTTGCTCCGGATTCGAAGTCCAGAAGCGCGAGGTTTTGCCCTATCTCCACGTGGTCTTTCTGCGGGAAGGAAAACGAAGGCGGTTTCCCCCACGTGCGAAGCTGCCTGTTGCCCGCCTCCCCTTCCGCGACGGGAGCTTCCGGGTGCGACATGTTGGGAAGCCTCAGAGCCTCCTGGGTGAGGCGCTTCTCTGTCTCCTCATGACGCTTCTCCAGCTCCGCGATGCTCTCCTTCAGCCGCTTCCCTTCCTCAATGAGCTTCGCGCGATCTTCAGGGGAAAGCTTCGCCTTCATCTTGTCCGCGTTGGTGTTGCGCGCCGCGCGCAGCGTCTCCAGCTCCTTCAGGAGCGCGTTGCGCTTGTCGTACAGCTCCACAACGAGGTCGGGGTTGGCGGAAACGTGACGGTTGGCGGTGTTGGCTTTTACCGCATCGATGTTGTCGCGGATGAATTTAAGGTCGAGCATGACGGGATAATAAACGAGCGCAGTGGGCGAGACAAGCCGCGTCAGGCCTCCATCTCGCTCGCTTTGCGGGCGGCGGCCTCCACTGCTTCCATCACCGCGGCGGTGAAGCCGCCTCTTTCCAGGGCGCGGACGCCCTGGATGGTGGTGCCGCCGGCGGAGGTGATCCGGCTGGCAAGCTCCATGGGGTGCGCGCCGTCCTTGAGCAGGCTCGCGGCGCTCTCCAATCCCGCCACCGCGATGGTCAGCGCGGTGTCATAGTCGAACCCCGCTGCAACGCCGCCGAGCGACATCGCGTGCACAAACTCCAGCACGTACGCGAGCCCTGACCCGGAAACCCCCGTCATTGCGGACATCAGCTTCTCAGGGATGGGAAGCGGTTTCCCGACCGCCTCCGCCACGGCGAGGCTGTCCTTGCGCGTCTGATCGTCCGCCTCCCCGTGAAAGGAAACGCCGACGAGCGACGTCCCTTTGAGCGCCGAGATGTTGGGCATGAACCGCGCGACGTTCTCCGTCCCGAGCGCTTCCGATATCGCCTGAATCTTCCTGCCGGCGAGGATGGAAATGACTCTTCGACCTCGGGAAGCGCCCCTGACCTCGGAGGCCACTGCCGCAAAGTCCTGCGGCTTTATGCACAGGAGCGTAATGTCGGCGGCGAACACCTCCGCGGCGCTGCCCGCGGGTTCAACTCCGATGGCTTTCGAAGCAGCCTGGACTCTGTCCCTCTTTACATCGTACGCCGCGATGACGGATTCAGGCATCTTCTTCCTGATCCCGACCGCAAACGCCTCTCCCATGACGCCGAACCCGAGGATTCCAATGCGCTTCATAAAAACAGTGTAACAGGCCGCCGGAAGGCTGTAAAGAAACGTTATGCCTGCCGATGAATAGAGGGGAGCCAAAAGAAGGACCGCACATGAAGATAGGCGTCATCTCAGATTCCCATGACAATCTGACAAACATCCGAAAGGCAGTGGAAGTCTTTTCGACAAACGGCGTGGAGGCGCTCATCCACGCGGGAGATTTCTGCTCCCCCTTCACCCTTGCCGAGTTCAAACCGCTTTCGACAAAAGGCGTGAAGATGCACGCCGTATTCGGCAACAACGACGGCGACCGTGTCCTTCTGGCGCGCCGTGGCGAGGGCTTCTGCACTTTTGCCGATGGCTCCCTCACGGTGACTCTGGGAGGCAAACGGATCGTCGTAATCCATTACCCGGACCTCGCGGAGGATCTGTTTCGATTGGGCGCCTATGATCTGGTGATCTACGGTCATGACCACAAGATCCGGGTCGAAGGCGGGTCGAAAAAGCTCCTGAACCCTGGTACCTCGTCGGGCTACCTCGCCGAACGGGCCACGGTTGCAATCGTCGAAACCCAGGGGATGGACGTCACAATTGTCACAATTTAAAACAGGCGCTTGACGAACGTTTTTTGCAGCCGTATACCCTAATGTGTTCAAGTTGGTTCCACGACGTGTCGATAAGGATATGTGAAAGGAAGGTCTTATGACCGTTGAGAGAATAGGCCCGCTCGACCCCACGTCAAACGTGAAGAAGAGCGAGAAGCCCTCGCGGCTCAAGACGAAGCACGAACCGGACTCAATCAACGTCTCCCCGGAGGCACGCTCCCGGGCCGAGGTGCTGAAGGCAACCGAGGCTGTGCGGACCGCGCCGGACATCCGGATGGACCGGGTGGAGGAGATGAAGCGCAAGCTCCAGGACCCCTCTTATCCGTCGCAGGAGATCATCGAAAAGGTCGCCGAAGACATTCTGAAGTCCTTCGGCATCTAGGCCTTTCCAACCTAGTGGTTCGGGCGGAGGTATCCTTCGGGATTCTCCGCCTTTTTTTCATCGAGGGAGAATGACCATGCCGGACGTCCTTCTGCACATTCCCGCGCGCATTGTTTTCGGCCTCGACACCGTCAACCGCATCGGTCAGCTCGTGGCGGACTACGGGGAGAGGGCCTTCCTGGTTACGGAAGCCATTCTCTACGAAGGCAAAGTCATCAACAAAGTGCAGGACATCCTGGAAAAGAAGGGTGTGCAGAACATCGTGTTCGACGAGGTGGTGCCCAACGCCACCAGCAAGACCGTGGATGACGGCGTCACGCTCGCCCGGGGTTCCCATGCCGACGTGGTGATTGGCCTCGGCGGAGTGCGAACCCTCTCCGCGGCCCGCTGCATTGCCATGACGGCGCCCACCGCCCATGACATGGACGACTATCTCTCAGGCGTGCTCCCGCAGGGGGAGGCGCTGCCGTACATCGAGGTGCCAACGACCTGCCGTAATCCGTTCATGTTCGGGGACGAATACCTGATGATTGACGGCCGGGACAGGACGGGGCGGGTGGGCAGGACGCAAAAAGGGATCACGAAGGCAGTCTTGATTGATCCCAAGCTGAGCCTTACGCTTCCCGCCAAATACACGGCCACCACGGTGATGGATACGCTTCTGGGCTGCGTGGAGGGCCTGCTTTCATCACGCGCTAATTTCCTCTCCGACACGTACCTTACCCGCGCGGTCGAGATCCTGGGCGTCCTGATCAAGGAGGGGATCCAGAACGTGGATGACCTTCGAATGCGAATGGACGCAAGCAGCGCTGGACTGCTCCTGGGTCTCGGCCTGGCAATGTCAAAGCTCGGGATTGGATCAGCGCTTTCCTTCGCGCTGAACTCCCGCTTCATGGTGCCCAAGTCATGGGTGTCCACCATCCTCCTCCCCTACGTCCTGGAGTTCGCAGTCAACGTGCGGGGGGACCGCATAGGTCAGATTGGCCGCCTCCTGGGTGAGGACGTCGGGGACACCTCTTCCGTGGAAGCGCCCACGCAGACCATTGAGGCGGTCCGGCGGATCATCTCCTCCCTTGGCCTTCCTACGCGCCTGCGCGAGTTCGACCTTTCCCTTGATGAGATGATCGAAGTGGCGGGCGTGGCGCGCAGCTTCGACATGATGAACTACCTCCCGCGCGTGGTGTCCACGGAAGACATCTACGAGCTGATCAAGTCAGCTTTCTGATCCCATGTTCCCGCTGAAAAAGCTCCAGGAGTTGTCCCAGAAGACCAGGCTCCGCAAGGTGGCGCGCATCCTGCAGGCAGCCGAAGGGGAACTGACGCGGACGGGCCGCCTCGATTTCGATTACCTTCGAGAGCTGGCGCGGCTCCTTTCAGCGGACACACCGGAAGCGGTCCGCCAGGATGCCGCGCTCCTTGAAGCGGAATTGGCCGCTGACCCGCGCGGTGCCGCGAACCCCGCCGCGGACCCCACTGTGGACCCAGCCGCAGGCCTCCCGGTGGATGCAACGCCGAACCCAGCCGCTGCCCCCCTGGTGGATGCAACCGCGGACGCGCTTGGATCCCAGGGGTCATCCCGAATCTTCAGACGCCTGAATGTGCTTCGAAACGACGTCCTCCAGGAGCTTCATGCCGAGCCCGCCGAATGGGACTTCATCAACCCCTCCAGTGGTCTGCTCAGCAGGACCGGCGTGAAAGTCCTGCCACTCCGTGTCTACCTGGAGGATATCAGGTCTCCGTACAACGTTGGATCCATCTTCCGCACGGCGGAAGCCTTCGGCGCGGAGAAAGTGCTCCTGTCACGGCGCACCCCTCTTCCGAGCCATCCACGAGCATCAAAAGCCGCCATGAGGTCCGAGGAGGCGCTGCCCTGGGCCGTGGCTGACCTGGAATCCCTCCGCGGGACCGAAGGGCTCTTCGCGCTGGAGCTTGGCGGAACGCCGCTGGACGCGTTTGCATTCCCGAGCGCAGGCACCGTGCTCCTGGGGTCAGAGGAGCTGGGCTTGAGCCCGGAAGCCCTTGACCTTGCGGACGCAGGTCTTGGCCGGGTCAGTATCCCGCTTGGCGGGGCCAAGAGATCTTTGAACGTTGCGGTTGCCTTCGGGATTCTTATGCAGGCGTGGCGGTCTGCCCTGGATCAGAAGTGACCCCGTGGCCACCTATGGCGGCCCTGGCCGCTGCGGTGACTTTGGCGGCTGCGGCGTCCGCGCGCGGTCCCTGATCCTCAGCGTCCCGGAACCTGACCCCTTTCCACTGCTGGAAGGAGAAGAACCATCTCTCTTTGTATTGCCACACGCGAACGAGCCGGCCTTCGGTCATCCGCGAAATGATGGGGCTCACCGTATCCATCAGAGAGACCGGAGCCGTCCGCGCCTCACCCAGCAGAACGGACCGAGGCAGGATGGCCGATATCTCCCTGTCCGGCATGTGCGCCTCCAGCGTCTCCCCCGAATCCACGCGGACGGTTGCAACGACCTTCAGCCGCTGCTCCCGAAGCTCGGGACGCACGCTTACCACAGTACCCCGTCTTCCTTTTGTCATGTATGCCTCCGAGGGCCGGCATGCGTGCCGACCTCACAGCATCAATGACAGGGAAAGAGACGCGCTGCTTGTCAGCGCTTCAAAGCTTTTTCGATCTCAGGCTTGTTGAACCCGACGATGATCTTGCCGTGCACGTCGATGACGGGCACACCCATCTGGCCCGACTTTCTCACCATCTCCTCCGCCTTGCGCTGATCGGAGGCAACATTGTACTCCGTGAAGGGAACGTGCTGGGTTCGAAAGAACTCCTTTGCAACTTTGCAATATCCGCACGTCGGAGTCGTATAGATCGTGACAGCCATTGCTCCTCCTGAATCTATATATTAATTCTAATATATACTCGCTGAAATGTCAACTGAAGGTGAAAGGCACTGGAGGAAAAGAACAGGCGAAGGGTGGCTTGGCGTGGAGGCTGACGCGGGGATGAGCGGCAGGAGGCGTCTCGCGCAGGGGGTTGGTGCAGGCGAGCGGCAGGAGGCGTCTTCTGCAGGGGACTGGGCAGGCGAGCGGCCCCTGTGGGGTGGGCGCGGGACAGCCGCCGTAGCTACTGGAACTTGGCGCGCTGGTCCTCGAACGCGCGGGAAAGCCTTTCCTGGATCTTGCTGAGCTGGTCTTCCGTCTCGATTCCGAAGTCCTTGAGCACGGGAGCCTGGATCTGGTCGAACCCGATCCGATCCCGCTCCATGTCGCAGATGGTGTTGGCCATGTAGACGCTAAAGACGATGTCCCGGTGAGCCGCCGGAGCACGCATGGGCTCGTGATGATACCGGATGGCGGAAACGAGCTGCTCGGGGAAGTTCCATTTCTTCGCGATGAGCGCCCCCACCTCGGCGTGATTCAAGCCCACGGAGAAATCCTCCAGGAGCTTCGCGGGGACGCCCTTCTCACGACACACCCGCGTGATCCGGTCCAGCAGGTCGGGGTGCATGGAGGCAATCACGATCTGCCCGAGGTCATGCAGGATGCCGCCCACGTACACATCGTCCAGCATCTCCTTCTTGCGCTTGAAGCTCTTGGCCAGCACGTAGGCATAGAAAGCGGCTCGGTAAGCGTGGGTCCACATGGAGCGCATTTCGCTGTACTTCTCTCCCAGCACTTTCTGGGTGCCGTAGGAATACAGGAGGTTGCGCACCCCCTTGGTCCCGACGAGCTTCACCGCCTCCACGATGTTGTCAACGCGCTTGGGGAGCATGAACTGCGCCGAGTTCACGAGCTTCAGGAGGTCAGCCGTCATGGACGGGTCAACGCTGACCTCCCGCGCGATGTCGTTGATCTCGTGGTTGGGGTCCTCCAGGAGCCGCTGCAAGGTGACGATGTTGTCAGGAAACTGCGGCAGCGTCTCGATTTCCCGGACGAGGATCTGCGTGAGGGCGTCAAGCTGCTCCAGGTGGACCTCGGAAAATGGAACCGTGATGGTTGCCACGGTCTCACCGCTTTCGAAATCGATGCTGAAACAGTCCTCGGAGAGGCCGATCTTCTTCATCATCAGCACGAGAATGACGATTCCCAGGCCTGCCCCTTCGGTGCTGTCCAGCACGGTGGCAAATGCCTCTTCCAGGGAGGAGAAAGCCCGCGAGCGCGCAAGCCTGTCAAAGACCCTGATCTGTTCCTTCTTCGTGATCTCGACGTTGTTGCGCACCATGATGTTGAGCGTCTTCCCCGAGGTCTGGAAGACGATCTTGATGTAGAGCCCCAGCTCCTTCTGCTTCTGGAGGTAATACGGGAGGTTGTCGAAGGTCTCCTGCTTGAACGTCTTCATCCCCAGCTCGTACTCCTGGTCTTTGGCCAGGTCCAGTTTCTTCTCCTGGAAATAGACGCGCTTCGTGTTGGCCTTCTTGGCATTCACCGCCAGCTCACGAAGGCAGTACGAGAGAGGTTCTTTCAGCTTTTCCTGCCCCAGCTCCGCCAGGAAGTTCTCCAGAACCTTGTCCAGGTAGATTTCCGTTTCGTGGGGAAGGGTGTACGTCTTGAAAGTCAGGGGAATAGAGTCATGCGCGGCTCTTTTTATCTGTTCAACGTCTATTTCTGTGGACATCTCTCCCCCGTGGAGGCCAGGATGGTGATCTTAAGCGTAGTGATTCAGCCGTTGCCTGTCAAGGCAACACGGGCAAGATAGAGGCAAGATGGGTTCAGGACGTCCCCAGGAGCTTTCGCAGGACGCTACGGGCTTTGCAGCTTCTTCACGAACACGCGGGATTTCCGCTTGAGGTCATACGTGAGCCGCTTTTTCTCCGGCAGCGCTGAAATGTCGGCTTCCGTGAATCCGAGCTTTTCGAACCAGTCAGCGGTCTGCGTGGTCAGGGCAAACACGGATTGAAGGCCCTTCTTCTTGGCCCGATCACACAGGAAGTCCACGATCTTCGGGCCCACGCCGAGGTGGTTGTACTGTTCATCCACCGCGATGCCGGCAATCTCGCCCGTGCCTTCGGAATACTCGTGGAGAGCGGCGCAGGCGTGGACCGAGTCATCAACCTCGAACACGACGAACTCGGCAACCCCCTCCTCGAGCTGCTCCTCGGTTCGGGGCAGGAGGATCCCGCGCTCGACGAACGGCTGCATGATGCGGCGAACGTCGGAGACATCATTGGTGGTCATGGGCCGAATGCCGCCGTAGCGGTTGGAGTACACCATGGTTCCCGAACCGAGGTTGGAGAAAGTCTCCTGGAGGATCACCCCCTCCCCTCTTCCGTCCAGGATATGGACGCGCTCCACGCCGCCCGCGCAGGCGCGCCGGGCCCGGCGCAGGATCTCCAGGTCCGCATCCGGGTTCGAAGCGAAGAACTCGTCCAGGTCGGCAAGGCTGAAGTTGGCAAGCCGTCCGCCCGGGGCAACGGGGACGGTCTCAGGCACATGGAAAGAGGCGGCATCATAGCCGGCCTTTGCCGTGATAAAGAAGAGTTTCTGGGCCCCCAGGCTCGTGGCAACCACCACGGCAAGCTCATTTGACGAGATGTTGTAGGGTTTTCCAACGGAGCTCCACCCGATGCAGGGGAAAATGGGGACAATGCCGTCTTCCAGGACTTTTCGAAGCATGTCAACCCGCACGTTCTCCACGACCCCGGCGTTCTGGTAGTCGACGCCGTCAATAACGCCAATGCCGCGCGCCCTTACCCAGTTGCCGATCACCGCCGCAACCCCGTTGGCGGACAGCATTGTCATCACCCTGTTGGATACGTCGAAGGCCGCCATCTTGACGAACGGGATGGCCTCTTCGCTGGTGATCCGCACGCCCTTCACGAACCGGGAGCTCAGGGAGTACGTCTTCAGAATCTCGTCTATCCTCTCCTTGGCGCTAGGCACGACGGCAATGCGGATTCCCGCCTGGTGGAGGATGGCCAGGTCCTTGACGAGGGAGGAAAACAGGGCGTCGTTGAGCACGGTGAAGTCGATCTTGACCACGAACGTGGTGGACCGAAACTGCTTGAGGTAGCTGAAGACCTCGCGGATGGTCTCCACGTGCTCCTGCAACTGGTCGCTTTCCATGGGCTTGAGCCTATCCGCCGCCGGGCAACCCGTCAACCGAACACGCGGTCTGCTGACCGAACACGTGGCATGAGCGCGCGGCATAGGGGCGTGGCCTGAGCTTCGCGGACGCCCTTCGCCATCGCGTCCCTCCATCTAGAGATTATGCTTGACTGCATAATGTCATGATGCATAATTCAATGAGATGAAGTTCATTGATCGGGTCGAAGAGTTCTCCCGCCTCAGAGACCTCGTGTCGCGTGCCGAGGGCGGGCTGGGCATTCTTTCGGGCCGTCGCCGGATTGGGAAAACCCGCCTGCTCTTGGAGTGGGTCAAACGCACCGACGGGTTGTATACCGTTTGCGACAGATCGACGGCATCCATCCAGAGACTCTACCTGGCGCAGGAGATCGCGCGGCGGCTCCCAGGGTTCGATGACGTAACCTATCCGACGTGGACTTCGCTCTTGAAGAGAATCACTCGGGAACTGGAGGGCGCCCGGTGGAAGGGGCCGCTCGTCCTGGACGATTTCCCCTATGCGGTGGAATCCGACCCGAGCCTTTCCTCCGTGCTGCAAAACTCGTCCTCGGCTGTTTGAGGTGAGCCAGCCGTTCTCCCGTGGAAACCCGGCGCTACGTCCCGTTGCTCTTCAGGATCTTCGGAACCCTTGGAGCGCGGATTCGATGCACGTTGGGGAACCCCGAGCCCAGAAGCGGACGGCCGTAGTTGTAGAAGTCCCACGTAGTGTCGTTGCCTTCCGCCGTGAGGAACTCTTTCGGCATGGTCTTCGTCTTGGCCGCGATTTCCTCCAGGGCCACGATCTTGTAGTCCACCGAATAGTTGCCGGTCCTCTGGATGGTGATGGAGCCGTCCACGTCGTGCCAGATCGCGAATTGAGCCGCCTTCTCCCCCACTTCCCGGGCCTCATGCGCGTCGACGTCTGAAACCACGCCGAGGTAGGAGCGCTGCGCGTATCCCAGCGTATCCGCGCGCACGCGCTTGATCTTCAGCTTGGTCTTCACGAGGTCAGAGAGCATGTCCCCGAGAGCGCCGGATCCCGAGAGCTGCACGTTGCCGTGCGCGTCTGCTTCCTTGCTGCCGGTGAGCCTGGTCATGAAGGGTTTGCCGTCCTTGTCCAGCACGCCTTCACTTACGGCCACGAGGCAGCGGCCATACCTGTCCATGGAAGATTTCACGTCGTGAAGGAACTGCTCCTCAGAGAAGGGCCGTTCGGGAACGTAGACGTGATGGGGACCATCGTCCTCGTACTTGCGGCCAAGAGTGGAAGCGGCGGTCAGGAAGCCCGCGTTCCTTCCCATGACGATTCCGATGAACACTCCGGGGAGCGCCCTGTTGTCCAGGTTGTACCCCATGAAAGCCTGCGCCACGTAGCGGGCCGCGGAGCCGAAGCCGGGCGTGTGGTCGTTCACCACAAGGTCGTTGTCCACGGTCTTGGGGATGTGGATGCAGCGCATGTCGTAGCCCGCGGTCTCGGCGTTCCCGTTCACAATGCGCACCGTGTCCGCGCTGTCGTTGCCGCCTATATAGAAGAAATAGCGCACGTCATGAGCCTGGCAGACCTTGAAGATTTCCCGGCAATAGGCCTCATCAGGCTTGTCGCGCGTGGAAAGGAGCGCGCTGGAAGGCGTCCCCGCCACCTGCTCCAGGTTGTGGGTGGTCTCCTGGGTGAGGTCCAAGAAATCCTCTTCGACGATTCCATGGACGCCGTTGGTGGCGCCGTAGACACGCGTCACCTCAGGGAACTTGCGCGACTCCAGGACCGCGCCCACCAGGGACTGGTTGATGACGGCGGTTGGGCCGCCGCCCTGAGCGATCAGGACTTTGCCGGTCAGCTTGGCCATCGGATAGATCCTCTTACGGTAAGCTTTCGAAGGTTGCCGGCCGCTGCCACCACGGGAGCTACCGGACCATCTCACTCTAGTCGGAAGGCGTCTCAGAGTCAAGGCAGCAATTCCAAATCCGGCCGGTGGTGCGAGCAGGACAGGCCAAGGCCGCTTTTTCAGCAAGGGAGTAGTTACCCAGCGGCGATGTGACAGCCTTTTTTGGGGCGCACAATATATCGAGGAACTGCCCGTAGGGGCGAAGGCGGGCAGTCGGTCAAGCGATTTGAAAGGAGAGGTTAGGGATGAGTCGAGGTGTGCAGGTGGGATGAGGGGTTGCTGGCGAGGGGATCAGAGAGAGGATCGCAATTGTCCTGCCGGGTCCTCCAGTTCAAGCCCTCGCAGCATGAACAGCAACATCGCTTGCCAGCCGTCGAAGCAGATGTAGCGGGTGAGAGCGCGTAAGTCGTTGAAGAATGTGTCCCGACGTACCAGGGTCCGCCGCAGCAGTCGATAACGTGAATCGAGGATCTCCAGGACCGTGTGAAACAGGAATGCTACGATGTTGAGGGTAAGCAACAAGTTGGACAGGTTCTTCTTGCCATGACCGAAGTTGTGTTCCAGATGGTAGCCCTTGGTCTTGAGGGTATTGTTGTTCTCGTTTTCGATCTTCCAGCGGCAGCGACCGGCTTGGATGATGGCCTCGACGGTATCGACACTCAGGAGGTGGCTTGTGACCCACGAATTGTGATAGGTTTCCTTTCCCTTCTCATCCAAAATAAGCAACTCCACCCAATTCACCTCAAGGCTGTCAGGGTCACTTGTCAGAGGAACTCCGTTGATCCAGCGTGTGATACGAGTGGAATGCCGGCGGCCGTCCCAGACGTTCTGTCGGCTCTCGTGAAGGTCCTTCAGCGGGTCGCAAGCCCGTATCCAATCGGCAAGCCAGGGATGGGAGGAGGGTTTGCAGACCAGAATGAAGTTCACCCCCGCCTTCTGCATGGGTCGGCACAAGGTCTGCTTGCTATACAGATCGTCTCCCAGGAGGGTCAGGGGGCCTAAGGTTTTGAACAGGCTGCCCCAGCGCTGGAGCCATCTTTTGGCGGCCGCGTTCTCGCAGTCCTGTTTATCGCGACCGTCCTGAGGACTGATGATCTGGGGAGGCAACGGAAGGACGCGACTGTTGCCGGGCTGCACGATGGCGGGGGTCAGCGCCGAGTGAAAGTGATTGACTTTGCCGTTGCTCAGCTCACGGCTGCTGCAATACGGGCAGCACAGCGCATCGGAGCTGAAGAACTCTGTGCCGTCCAGGCAGACTAACAGTTGGCCATCCAGCACTCGGTAGCCCTCCAACTGGCTCTCTTGCCGCAGAAGCTCGATTACCTGCGTGAACAGCGGGTCAAGATGAGAGCAGGGGACTTCGTCCAGAACGTTACGAATCTGAGGGTCGGTGGGGATGTGTTGGATGCCAAACAGGCTGTGGCCGTTGTTGCACTTTTTGGCGCGTTGCATGGAGCGCTGGTGCATGAGAAACGAGGGACTCTGGGTGAAGAAAACCGAAAAGGCGCCAACAGCGATATCATGCATGGAGTAGCGCGTGTTCTTGCCCTTCCGGGGGTCTGGAAACCCGTCGATGCAGTCGGTGAGAATCGTTAGGAGTCTATGGAAGACGTCCCCTCCCAGCATGTCTTTCCGAAGAAAGCGTGCTAGAAAACACCCCCGCGTGTCTCAGAACTAGACGTCTGTTGTGTGGTTTGCCCTAATCCTCGGTGAATCTTGAAGCCACCGGAAATTTGGAATTGCTGGGAAATCGCCATCCGCAGTTGACATGTTTCCCGAAACGCGATACATGGATCTCCAGGTTAATTGGACGATTGACAAAGGCAGCCGCTCATCACTTCGCGTCCAATTGCCTGACGAGTTTCGTCGCGCTCTCGAGTCATAACAGAATCTCGACTCACGACCCAGAGGGCGTACTGGTAGCTTGGTCCATGCAGCAAGCGAATGGAATGGGAGGGATTGCATGATACCCCAAAAAGGGCAGTTTACTGTCTACGACTTGTTGAATCTCAAGGGAAAGCGACAGATCGTCATGACGACCGTGCGAGATGTTTGGACCGCTGCGGCAGCCCAAGCTGCTGGGGTGGATATTATCGGTACTGCGGGTACCGGGGGCGCCACTGAAAGTTTTGAAAATGTAGCGGCGAGGGTGCAAATAGTGAGAAACGCTGCACCTATGGTGCTCCTCTGCGCTACGATACCAACCCACATGGCATCGATTAGTGACGAGGAGGCACTTCGTTGGGGAGTGACCCTGCTAAGAGCGGGTGCTGATGCAGTCTACGTTCACGCACAGCCAGAACGTGTCGCCAAGATAGCGAAGGAGGGGATTCCTTGCCGTGTTCATGTGGGACTTGTGCCAGGTGATTCAACGTGGATTGGTGGCCTGAGGGCGGTGGGCAAGAAATCCGATGAAGCACTGACGAGTCTATAGAGATGCCTTGGCATTCGAGGAGGCTGGGGCTGCATTCATTGAAATGGAGTGTGTACCCGCCAGAGTAGCAGCCGAAATAGCCAAGCGCGTGAAAATACCCGTGATCTCAATCGGCAGCGGTCCGGGGTGTGACGGGCAGTTCCTATTCGCTGAAGATATTCTGGAACGGTGAATCTGCCCCGGCATGCCAAGAAGTATCGCGATTTCTACGCAGAGGCTATTGCCGCGTTCAGTGAGTTTAAAAAAGAAGCACAGTCGGGTGCTTTCCCTACGAAAGCTAAAAGCATTCAAATTGCGCAGGAAGAGTTTGAGCGCTTCATGAGCGAAGTCGAAACAACTTAGTTTTAGAGGTTGCGGCAACCTTGGCATTCAACATCGAGCGATGATCCAGCTGTCCCGTACAAGATAATTGCGCTAACCCGCATTTCTCAGTGCGCCGTGAAAAGGCGTGTTATTTCCAGCGGGTGCGAATCCCGCCCGGCAACTGTCGCTCCAGCCGGAAGCACTTGAAGCGGTTCAAGGAGGTAACGAATTGGATTGAAGCACTTCAAGAAAAGGCCCCCACGGGGGGTTAGCGAGCATGCAGGCCGTAATGTGAGTGAACGCTGAGCAGGCCTCGAAACGGGTAACGTGGGAGCCGACCCGACTGAGAAACGGGGAAGGCCGATGTCTTCGGGAAACACAGAGCGAAAGACCTGAAGAACCCACCGGGGTAGTGGCGACGGCATGTGTGCAAGAGGAAATGACAGGCAACACGGGAAACCCCAGCGGTGCGGGTGCGTGAACCCGCAACTAGCGCTCCGTGAGGAGCAGGCTGGGCCGCATGGGGCGGCGGAGAGGCCCGTAGTAGTGATGAAGCCGGGTAATGCCGGTGGAGCGAAGGGGCCTTGGTTCAAGGAGAGCGCGCGAAGGAGTGAAGGCCGAGGAGATTGGCGTGAGCCTAACAACCCTACAGAAGGTCGAGAAACTACAGAGTGCGCTGCACGCGAAAGCGAAGGGATCGCCCAACTTTCGTTTCTACAGTCTGTACGACAAGATTTGTCGCAAAGACGTGCTGTGGGTCGCCTACTGGCGATGTCAGAGCAACGGCGGCTCAGAAGGGGTCGACGGACAGACGTTCGAGCATATCGAAGCATACGGCATAGAGCGATGGGTGGACGAGCTGGCGGAAGAACCGAAGAGGAAGAACTACTTCTCGGTAGCGCTCGAGGTCTCGAAGCCGTCGAAAGCCCAGCATGAGGTGCACGATCAAGATGAGCACGACCGAAGGGGAGCCGACCATCAACCTCTCGTTTCGGTGCTCGAAGCACTCGCGCAGTCGGTCACGCAGCCTCAGCCTTCGGAACAACCCTGAAGAATGACGCATCCTGAGAAGGACGTCAGCCGTTGATCCTCGAAGCGAAGCTCAGGGACGCTCTGGACGGAGAAGTGAATTTGCGATTTGCTCAACTTCACCTTTGGTGGCATCCTGCATGGTGAATCTCGCTCGAGAAAAGCTTGGATTTACCATATCAGGATGCCACTTTCTTGTTTACAGCCTCGCTCGTCAAACCTCCGCGCTAATGCAACTACAGGGTGAACAATCATGCCGGTCGGCCGAAAAGGATCGTGCTGGATCTGGACGTGACGAGACAACGAATTGCATGGCAAATAGGAGGGACGGTTCTTCCACGGCCACTACGATTGCTACTGCTACCTGCCGTTGTATATCTGCTGCGGCGATGACCTGTTGTGCGCGAAGCTTCGCACCGCCGATGTGGATCCCGTCGAAGGGGTAACGGAGGAACTGGATCGGATCGTGGGCTTGATCCGCAATCGGTGGAAGCATGTTGAGATCGTCATTCTGGGCGACAGCGGATTCTGCCGCGAAGAGCTGATGCGCTGGTGTGAAGAGCATGGGGTGTTCTACCTCATTGGTCTGGCGAGAAATACGCGCCTTGTTGCCCGGATCAAGAAGCATCTGCACCGTAGCAGCGCCGAGCATGCACGAACTGGCTTGCCGCTCGCAGCTACCTCAGCTTCTATTCTCGAACCCGAAAGAGTTGGAGCAGAAATCGCTGCGTCATCGCCAAGGCCGAGTACACCGAAGGTAAGGAAAACCCGCGCTTCATCGTGACCAATCTCCCGCGCGAACTGCGATACTCCGCGCAGCAGCTGTACCTGTTTGCGGATCGCAGCTCCTGCATGAAGATGACATCCAACCAATTGCGGCTTTGGTTCTCGGCGATGGGCTATGTGCTGATGAACCAGTTGCGCCGACGAGCGTTGCGCGGCACCGAGTTTGCCGAGGCCACCTGCCAGACGATCAGGCTGGAGCTGTTCAAGATTGGCGGCCTGGTAGGGGTAAGCGTTCGACGAGTTGCAGTGAGCCTGTCGACCGGCTATCTGTATCGGGAGCTCTTCATGGCCGCCCATCTCGCACTGCGGGGTTCACACCCGCTTCAGTGTTGACAACGAGTCACCGAGGTTGGGAAAATGGACGCGGTGGGGGCGTTCTTGGAGGCCCATACTTCCATCGTAGAGCCTCTCGGGAGGACCGCAAACGCCTTCGACAGCCCTATTTCCCGCGACAGTCGCGTAGAAGTTGTTTGTAATCGACTATAAAGACTCACATGGATCCCTCAAAGCATGTTGCCCCAGAAAGCGCGCGACGGTATGAGAAATGCAGGCTAAGAGTTTGTTGACAATCAAATCCGATTGCAGCTCTTCGCCCTTGCCTACAATCTTGGAAACCTTTTCCGCCAGATGGCGCTGCCGAAGCGCGTGCGGCACGGACGATGACGACCCTACGGGAGAAAGTGATCAAGATCGGCGCCTGGGTCGTTTGCCAAGCCGGCATATCGTCTTCCAAATGGCGGAGGTCCGCAGTTTCGCAAGAATTATGTGTGGCTATCCTCGGGAGGATACGACGGCTCAGGCTTCTGGTTGAAGTGACTGGCTAACCGAGCCTGTCCGCACGACGTAGATGACGAGGTAGTGCTGTCGGACTTGGGCGTGATCCTGCGAAAATTGACGCGAAAACCTCGCATATTATGGCTTGAAGAAAGATTCGAGATGGCAAAGATCACAAATTGGCTTGACGATAGACACGCGCTAGTAAAATGGGGCCAGCAGATAGGGAGCTCCCCAGGACTTACAAGAACCGCTGGCTATTTGGGAAATATCGGCTTAGACTCAATGACCGCCTACACGAAGGAGCGTGTCATGAATGGCTTTTTTGGCCGCCTGTTGCGGGTCCATCTCGACGAGAAAACATATCGCTTTGAGGAATACCTGATTCCATCCTTTCGGCAACTCTTGGAGGAAAGGGATTGGGAGTCCATTTGCTCCTGGAGGAAAATCCGCCGCGGGTCGATATTCTCTCCCCGGAGAACCGCTTCATAATTGCGGTCGGGCCGCTCACCGGCACCTCCATGTGGAGCCAGTCGCGGTTCGCCGTGTTCGCCAAGAGCCCCGCGACCCAGGGATACGGTGAATCCTACTGCGGCGGCTCTCTGGCACCAAAAATCAAGGGGTGCGGCGTGGACGCGGTGATCCTGCAGGGCGCTTGCGACGAGCTGTCCTTCCTGCGGATCGACGAGAAGGGAGTGACGTTTCATGACGCGACCGCCCTCCGGGGAGCAGAAACTTTTGCAGCGGAGCGAGCCATCACGGAGGCGTGCGGGCCCGGGAGCGGTGCCATGGTCATCGGCCCTGCCGGGGAAAGCGGTTCACGTTTTGCCTGCATCAAATCCGACACTTGGCGCAGCCTGGGCCGGGGAGGGCTTGGCGCCGTGCTGGGTTCAAAGCGAGTCAAGGGCATTGCATTCGCCGGGACGCGGAAGGCGACGATCGCCGACGAGGCTCTCCTGAAGCAGATCATCCGCTCGGTGTCCGCGAAGGCGAAGGGGTCCCCCATCACAGAGATGTACCAGCGGTTTGGCACTCCCAACCATGTCAAGGTGACGAACGCGAAGGGTGTTTTCCGACCCGCTACTGGAGCTCCGGGCATTTCGAGCATTCGCAAAAGCTCTCCGCCGAGTATATGCAGGAGCACTTCGACGTGAAGCGGCACGGATGCCCCAACTGCTTTTTGCAGTGCACAAAGCTCTGCCGAGTCCGTGAAGGCAGGCACCGCGGTCTCGAGTTGGAAGGCCCCGAGTACGAGACGATTTATGCCTTCGGCGGCTTGAATTGCATCGACAGTCTGGAGGAGGTCGCCTACCTGAACGACCTCTGCGACAGGCTCGGCCTGGACACGATGAGCGCCGGAAATGGTGACAGCCTTCGCCGTGGGAAGCATTCCGCCGCGGGAAATCGCCCTTTGCCATCGATTACAATCAACCCAACCGGCAGCGGAGCTGCTCCTTCTGGTCGCGCGCCGCCAG
>CAWJSK010000013.1:0-311590 GCA_963845535.1 uncultured Spirochaetota bacterium | reverse complement strand
AAGCGACATTCGCTTCTCCCGCAATGGCTTTCGCAAGGAGTGTTTTTCCCGTCCCGGGCATTCCCACCAGGAGAACTCCCTTGGGTATTTGGCCCCCAGGCGGGAGAACTTCTGCGGGCTTTTCAGAAACTCGACGACCTCCTGCAGCTCGTACTTGGCCTCATCCTGCCCCGCCACGTCCGTGAAAGTGATCTTCTTGGCCCCCTCCAGGTATCTCTTGGCCCTGCTCTTGCCAAAGGAAAACGCCTTGTTCCCGTTTCCCTGCACCTGGCGGAACATGAACCATATGAAGAAGAAGCCGATCACCCAGGGAAGGAACTGGATGAGCACTGCGATGGGTGAGACCGCCTTGGCGCCCCCGGAGACTTTCACTCCCTTTTCCTTCAGCTCCCTCATCAGATCGTTGTCCGGGTACGGAATGGTGGTCTTGAAGAAGTTGGTCTCACCCGTCTTGGACTTGAAGGTGCCCTGGATCTCGTACTGGTCTATGATCTTGACCGAGTCGATCTGCCCCTCGTCGAGGTACGTCTGAAAGGCGGAATAGGACAGCTCCTGGGAAAGCGTCCTGTCATTGTAGACAAAAAAGAAGATGAAGAATGACACCAGGATCAGGAGAGAGATGAGGGCAATGCGGTTGTTGAAATTGAACCGCGGGATGCGGGGATCCGGTCCCTTGTCGTCTCCATTATTGTTGTTGTTGCTCACGTCCCTCTTCCATGTTCCCGTCTGCTCGAACGATAATGCGTTCCACATCCCCGCCATCCGGGATGCGGGCGCCCGATCGGCTTCGACCCGGGTGCCCGACCGCGAGCCCCAGGACCGCCACTACCCCTTTCCTGTCCGCCAGGACGGGGACCCTTTGCCTCTGTCCCTCAGAAAGCTTCCACCCAGCCAACAGCTCTTTCAGGGGCGTTGAACCGCGTTCAAGAAGAATTTCGTCTCCTCTTCTCCTTGACCTCAGGACAAGCGGCCACTGGACATCCAGCGCCCGCAGTTCCATGTCGTTCGCCGCCGGGCTCGTTTTCCCACTGCACCGGACAAAGCTTATGCGCACGCCGACTCCCGGCACGCTGAAGGTTCCGGTTCCGGAGACTTCTATAAAATAGCTCTTTTTGCAATGCGTGACAATACAGCGTTCCCAAAAGAGGCGTGATCCACGGAGGGCAAGGCCGACACCATGGCCCTGGATGATGGTTCCGGTTGTTCCCGGCAGAACATCATGGAGCGCGGGGGCAAGGAAGCGCCACGGCAATCTCCGCGGGGAAGACGGCGACCGCAAGGAGTCGTACAACCTCATGAGCTCGGCGGCCCGTACGGCGGCAGGCGTTGCGAGGAACGCATCCATCGAAATCGAGAACCCCTGCCCGCCCTTTATCCAGCCCATCACCTTCCCCTGCTCTCGGAGAAGCTGGCCCACAAGGGCGGCTTTTTTGGAGAAACCCAGGACTCCCGAACGGGATCCCGGGAACTCCCTGGCCAGAAGGGGAACGAGCACGTGGCGGATCCGATTTCGCAAGAGCGAAAGGTCAGCGTTCGTGGAGTCCTCTCTCCAAGTCTGTCCCAGTGAGCGCAGGTAGTCCAGGATTTCTTCGCGAGAGCAGCCAAGGAGCGGCCTCACCAGAGGTCCTCTCACCCCGGGGATTCCCGCCAACGCTCCCACGTCGGAGCCTTGCAGGAAACGCATGAGCACGGTCTCCAGCGCGTCGTCCTGCGTATGTCCGAGGGCAATCCAACGCGCGTTCAGCCGGCGCGCGGCATCCCTGAGCAGACGGTGACGCTCTTCCCGGGCCAGCTCTTCGAGGCTTCTCGACTCAGCTCTTGCCCGCCGCTTGATTTCCCCCGCCGGAACTCGGGCAACAGTCAGCGGGACTCCGTGAGCCTCACACAGCGCTCGGACGAAAGCGATATCCTCTTCGACCTCCCGCGGGGGTCGAATCCCGTGGTCCACGATGCAGGCAAACAGGATCAACCCTGATTCAGCCCGAATTGACCCGAAGGCGCGCAACAGCGCCGTGGAGTCAGGCCCGCCGGAGATGCCGATGAGGACCGATGAACCATCCTTCACGGATCCGGCGCGGAGCGCCGCGCGCACCGCATCTTCCACCTGTCTCATGGAGCGCGGCTTTCTTCCTTGCGGTTGTAAGCGTTCATCACTTTCTGCGGGCCGGATTCGAGAAGCTCCAGGACCGCGCGCACCGCCTTCTCCACCCCCTGCGCAAGCAGAGCAGCCTCGTCACGGCTCGGCGCGGTCAACACGTGCCCCACGACTTTCCCCTTGTGTGAGGGCCTGCCGATTCCCACGGTCAGGCGCATGAAGTCGCTGGTACCGAGCGCTGAGATGACTGATTCCAGCCCTTTCTGCCCCCCGGAGGACCCGCGCAAGCGGAGTCTGCAGCTCCCGGGAGAAAGGTCCAGGTTATCGCATATGACGAGCAGGTCCGAGGGAGAGCCGCCGGTTTCCCGCAGCGATTCCCGAACCGCCGGTCCTGAGGCATTCATGAATGTAAGGGGCTTCACCAGATAGAAGCTTCCGCCCCCGTGGCTCGCCTTCGCGATGCAATGGGAGCGGAAGAGTTTCTTTTTGAACGACACGCCGAGCTGCGCCGCCAGGCTGTCCACGACCGCAAAGCCGACGTTGTGGCGGGTGTCCGCGTAGCGTTCGCCGGGGTTCCCCAGACCGACAACCACCAGAGGCAGGGACTACTCCTCTTTCTCCTCTGTCTCCGCGGCGGTCTCTCCTTCTCCCTCCGCGGCGGCTTCGCCCTCCGCCGGAACTTCGCCTTCCACTGCGGCAGGAGCCACTTCTTCCTCCGCCTTGCGATGGGCCACAAGGCAGACGACCTGATCTGAGGCAAGGAGCACCTTCACCCCCGGAGGCAGCATGAGGTCCCTGACGTGAAGCGCCTTGTCGAGCCCCAGCTCCGAAATGTCAAGCACGATCTCTTCGGGGAGGTCCTTGGGAAGGCATTCCAGGTCGAGCTCGCGGAGCTGGCTCTCGAGGATACCTCCTTCTTTGACGCCCACGGGGTTGCCGGTGAGGCGGATGGGGACGCGGGTGCGCAGCGCCTTTCCCCTCTCGAACTCGTAGAAGTCCACGTGGAGGATCTGGCCTGAGAGATTGTCCCTCTGGTAATCCTTCACGAGGACTTCGTGAACACCCCCGGGCATGTGCAGCTCGACGATGGTGTTCCCGGTGATCCGCTTGAACGCGTTCCTGAACTCGCGAGCGTCGATGGCGATGGGCGTCGGGGAGGTATGGCCATAGATGACCGCCGGGATCTTCCCTTCACGCCGCAGCCGGCCGGCCACGGACTTCCCGCCACCCTGGCGCGACTCGACATTCAGCTTCTTCGCTTCCATTCAGAGACTCCTTGGTAGCCGCGTTTGCCCCGTAGGCCTTCCCGCGGCAGGTATGTGCATGGTTCCGCGGCCCCTCCAGCAGCGAACGCTGCTCGTGAGTGCCGCCAGTGCACCTCGTGATCAGTACTGGGACGGCAGGATTCGAACCTGCGGTAACCGGATCCAAATTCCGGTGGCTTACCACTTGCCGACGTCCCACGGTGGAGCGGGCCCCGACGCCGCGCTCCCGACGCCAGCGCTTATACCGGCTCGGGCTCGCCACTCTCCAACGGTTCACCGTCCTCGGAGCCGGCGTCCGCAAGAGAATCCACATCCTGGCCGGAAATATGCTGTTCCCCGCCCCCTTTGTCAAACTCCTCCAGGATGCGTGCCTGGATTTTCCTGCGGAAGTCCGAGTTGATGGGGTGAGCGATGTCCTTGAACTCCCCATCCCGCGTTTTCCTGCTCGGCATCGCCACGAACCGCCCGAACTGGCCCATGATGATCTTCAGGTTGTGAACGACGAAGCAGTTGTCGAAGGTGATCGTGACGTACGCCTTCAGCTTGTTGTCAGACTCTACCTTCTTGATGCGAATGTCCGTAATCTCCATGGGTGGCCTCCCACTGGCGAATCCGCATCCAGCCATTCTACCAGACGCTGGTGCGGGAAGCAAGGGGGTCGCCGGCGCCTGCGCCGGCAAGCGCACGGCCGCCTACGGCTGTGTCCAGCTTGCGCATGGCGTGCGTACGGCTGGGTCCTGGTCTGCCTCCAGCTTGCGCACGGCGTGCATCCGGCTGCGTACGGCGCGGTGGATTGCTGCGACCGGCCTGAGCCTTTTGGGCGGCACTCTGTGATATCACGCGCGCAAAGGGAAGACGCCGAACCGTTTTGCCGTGCGGAACTTTAAAGAGGAAAATAGTAGTTGACAAGTCGCAAATTCTGGACGTAGATTCAGCTAGGTTTCATACTTCTCGGGCTCAGGCGGGGTGAATCATGCTGGAAAACTTGAGAAACAATGATGATGAGTTCGCTGCGGGGTTCCTTTCCTATTCCCTGGTAAAGGGCAAGGGAAAGGAAGAAGAAGAACCCGCGGGCGGGGACGAAGAGGAAGAGGATCTCGACGAAGACTTCGATGACTACGAGGATGATCTTGAAGAGGATTATGATGAGGAAGAGATAGAAGAAGAGGAAGACGAAGACTTCGAAGAGGACCTCGATGAGGACTTCGAGGAAGAAGAAGAGGAAGAGGAAGAAGAGGAGGACGACTCAGAGGAAGAGGAAGAAGAGGAAGAAGCGGATGAGGATTTCGACGAAGATGAGGAAGAAGAAGAGTACGATGAGGAAGACTACCTCGACGAAGAGGAGTACGATATAGACGAAGACCTCGACTACGAGGACTTCGACCAGTAAGGGACCCGTTCCGCTTTGAACCAGAGCCGTTCCAGGTCATAAAAGTCCCTCTGTTCCTTTTCCATCAAATGCACAATGAAGTCTCCACAGTCCAGAAGAAGCCATCCGTTGACCGTAGAGCGCCGGTGATGACCGCGGGGGCGGATTCCGCGCTCGTGGAAGAACTCCGTAAGCTCCCTCAGCAGGCCGGCGAGGTGGGCCGAGCTGCGGGCGGTCGTAATGATGAAAAAGTCGGCAAGAGCACTGATCCCCGTGATGTCGAGCACCACGGTATCCTCTCCCTTGTGGTCGGCTATCAGCCGCGCAGCCTCCAGGGCCGTATCCTTACTGCTTGACGAGCCGGCCATCGAAATCTTTTCCCAGGATCACGGTGACATCCACAGCCTGGTCCATTTGCGGATCAGGCCGTGAGTAGACCCTCGTACAGCGGATGATGTCGGCCACTTTCTTCGCGTCGTCCAGCTTCCCTTTGCGATCCAGCACCACGGTGTTCTGGTACTGGTCATTGTCCGCGTTGTTCGGCGGCATCACTTCCAGGTCGTAACTCTGGAAAAGATCCCGCGCGCGGTTTGCCAGCCCCGGGGTTTTTGTCCCGTTCAGGACCTCGACGGTGATCGAGAAGGAATCCGGGGCCACGAACTCACTCGAGGCGTTCGCCGCGACTGCCTGCTTCACGGCTTCCTTCAGCAACTCCCCTTCCTGGTGGGGAAACAGGAGGTCGCGGCCGTCCACGGTACGCGTGGTGCCGAGGACCCGCTGCAGCACCATGCGTTCCGAGTCGAACCGGCCCATTTCCTGCACAAAAGAGGCGAGCGCGCGAAGAGAGAGATTGGTTCGGACGAGCGACTTGAACATCCGCAGGGAACCGCGCTGGATCAGGAAGGCGTTCTTCTCCCCGAGGCCCTTGAGCAGGGACTGGAGGAACTTCTGCCTGCGGCTGATCATGTCCGCGTCCGTTTCCAGCGGGTCCCGGTAAGAAATGTATTCCCAGGCCTTGTCCCCGTCGAGGTTCACGCTCCCGGAAGGCAGGAGGACGCGTACGCCATTGGAGGTGAGATCCACAGGATTGGGGATGAAGACCTCGACTCCGCCAATGAGGTCCACCAGCTTGGAGACATCCTCCTTGCTGATGTCGATCACGCAAGCAATCCCGACCCCGAGGAGGTTCTCAATCCGCGCTTTGACCGCGGCCGGGTTGGACCTGCGGTACAGAGCGTCGATCCCGTCCACCTTGTTGAGGCGGGCGATGACCCCGCCGAGGTTCGCGGGCACGTAGAAAAGCGATCCTTTGCGCGTCTCCGGCGTGTAAAAGAAGACCTCGAAGAACAGCGCATTTTCGCCGTCCGAGAAGATGAAAAGCGTATTGAGCGGGAGGTTCTTCTTCAGCGCCTCCGTGATCTGGTCCACGCGCAATTGCAGGAACGCATAGACACCGGAGGCAGCGACGACGAGGATGATCAACGCGAGCAGGATCACGCTCCTGTCGGGTTTGCGGCTCCGTCTCTCAAGCATGCCGTGTCAGCTCCTCGTAGAAAGCCTGCGCCGCGGGGGCGACCTCGCGTGACTGGGCGCGCACGTGGTGGAGCTTCCTCTCCAGCACCGCGAGCGTCATCTCGTCGAGGCTCAAGGCCAGGGTGCGCCGACGGAACTCGGGGGACACGAACTCCCGCGTAGGTTCCAGGTAGTCCGCGGCGAAAACGATCTTCGAAAGGTTTCCCATCCCCGGGCGTCCCGTGATGTGGTCACGGACGGCATCAAGGGTCACAGGGTCGGAATAGCCGGTATCTTTGAGGAGGATGGCGGCTCCGGCCCGGCCGTGGAGGAGGAAAGGGCTCGCCCGCTCCTGGGGGGAAAGCGGAAGGCCGTCATTCTCGGCCAGGAGGACTATCTCCGAGGTTTCCAGCTCACGTCCCAGGTCATGACACATCCCGGCGATGTATCCTTTCTCTTCATCCACGTGAAAGCGGTCACACAGCTCGCAGCAGAGCCTGGCGACCTCGCGGGAGTGGGAGAGCCGGGGGCGGGAAAGGCTCGCCTCAGCGAGAGCGGCAGCCCGGGAACGCCATACATTCCTGTCATCCATACAGTTTGTTCGCCTTGATGTAGTCCAGCACCCCATCCGGAAGGAGAAAACGCACGGTGCGCCCCTCGGAAATCCGCCTGCGTATCTCCGAAGACGAGATGGGGAGGACGGCATTGGAAACCACATGGTGAGGATACTCCAAGGACAACGGGCCGACCACAGTCCTGCGGGCCACGAACAGGTCCACCATCCGGGAGAGCTTCAGAGCATCCTTCCACGTCGGGAAGCCCTCGACGAGGTCGTCCCCGATGAGAAACCCGGGCTTTTCGCCGAGCGCGAACTTTTCGACGAGCTCTTCCACCGTGTCTATGGAATACGAAGGTCCTCCGCGCTTGATCTCACTCTCCACCACGAGGAACTCGGGACATCCCTGGACGGCCCGCCGGAGCATCTCCAGCCTGTGAGCAGCAGGCAGGATGGGCGAGGGGTCCTTGTGAACGGGCTGGTTGGCGGGCACGAAGATTGCCGCCTCATACCCGAACGCGCTTCTTACCTCTTCAGCGATGAAAAGATGTCCGTAGTGCACCGGGTTGAACGTTCCTCCCAGGATGACGGCCTTCACGAAAGATCTCCCGTGGATTCCGTCAGCGCGGTTGCACTGCCGTCCTTTTTTCCCGCCGCCGCAACGAGGCTCAGGATGGCCTTCTTCAATTCCGCGATCCCCGAGCGCGTGAAAGCAGACACGGAAAGCACCCGGTCAGCGGGAAATGCCTCTCGAAGGCTGGCAAGCCCCTGCGGAGCCGGATCAAGATCTTCCTTCGTACCTACAATAATACGCGGCCGGGAGGCAAGCGGGGCGGAGTAAAGGGACAATTCCTTTTCCAGCGTCGTCACGGCTTTCGGACAGTCATCGCTCCCCAGGTCGACGAGGAAAAGGAGCGCTGAGCACCTCTCGATATGCCTCAGGAAACGGAGGCCCAATCCGCGGCCCTGCGACGCTCCGTCTATGATCCCGGGGATATCAGCCAGGATGAGGTCACGCTCGGGAAGCCGAAGCAGGCCGAGGCTTGGGATCTTCGTCGTGAACGGGTAATCAGCAATCAGCGGGCGGGCGTTCGTCAAGAGTGAGAGGAGCGTCGACTTTCCCGCGTTCGGAAGGCCCACAAGACCAACGTCGGCTATCAGGTGAAGCTCGACCTTCACCTCCCTGCTTTCGCCTTCCACGCCTTTCTGGGCATACCGGGGAGCCTGGTTGGTGGAGGTTGCGTAGTGCGAGTTGCCCTTGCCGCCCCGCCCTCCGCGCAGGAGAACGAAGCGGAGGTCCGCTTCGGTGAGGTCCACAAGAACCTCACTGGATTCGGCGTCCCGCACCACGGTCCCGGGAGGGACCGGTATCTCGGCATCACGGCCGTCTTTGCCGTACATGCGCTGGCCGGAACCGCGCTTGCCGTTCTCCGCCTTGAACACTCTCTTCAGTTTGAGATGCGAGAGGGTCTTGAGGTTGGACCTGACGGTAAAGACGACGTTCCCTCCCCTTCCTCCGTCTCCGCCGTCCGGCCCGCCCCGAGGAACGTATTTTTCACGGCGAAAGGAAACAGCACCATCTCCGCCGCTGCCGGACGAGACGACGATCGTTGTCTCATCCACGAAGCCATTCACAAGGGCTCAGCTCTGTGCGGGTTGGATGGCGACAAAGCTCCTTCCTTTTCTGTTCTGGAACACGACGTGGCCGTCCGAGAGGGCGAAAAGCGTGTCATCCCTCCCTATTCCGACCAGGTCACCCGGGTGGAACTTCGTGCCTCTCTGGCGGACGATGATGGTCCCCGCCGTCACGAGCTCACCGGCATACCGCTTGATCCCGAGTCTTTTGGCCTGAGAGTCGCGGCCATTCTTCGCTGCTCCGCCCTTCTTGCGCCCCATGTCAATCCTCCGTCGTTTCCACATGAAGAACGACCTTGTCCGGGAACTCCCGTTCCAGGTCGCTCATTCCACGCACCAGAAAATCCGTCACGCCCCGCAGCCAGTCGCCGCGGTCTTCCCCGCGGTCCGTCAGGACCATGGCCATCTCTCCCGGCTGCGCCGCATTTGCCCCCGCCACGATTCCTCGCGCCGCGCACTCACGGCCCGCCGTCCGCAGAAGCACGGTGGCAGCCGCGCACGCGACGTTCTTCCCCAGGTCTGCCCCGGCATGCCCCTGCGCGTCGAAACGCTTCAGGAGCCCGTCCTTCGACAAGAAAAGCCGGACCTGCAGCACCGACGTTACAGACCGTTGATGGCTTCTACCTTGATGAGGGAGAACTGGCGCCGGTGGCCGTAGCGCCTGCGATAGTTCTTCTTCTTCTTGTACTTGCCGAACACCAGCTTGCGGTCACGCCCGTGGTCCTCCACAACGGCGTGCACGCTGGCCCCCGCGAGGTACGGGCTGCCGACCCGCGCTGTGTCTCCGTCCGAGATCATCATCACGGAGGGGAAATCGATCTGGCTTCCCTTCTCCTGGACGACGTGGTCCACCTTGATGACGCTGCCCGGCTCGACCTTGTACTGTTTTCCAAGAATGTCTACGAGAGCATACATATTCACCAACCTCTGGCAACGCGCGCCCGCACGGCACACGCGGTATTCCGCGTGCCTGCCTCATGCTTGCCGCGCAACATTACATCACGAGCATCACACGATTGCCGAGGCAACCCCGCGGAAAACACCGCGTGACGCCACGGCGCAACGGATAGCCGTGAGATTCAGCGCCACAGTACCTTTTTCCTGGGGTTGAGGTCAAGGGGGATGATATGACCCGGCGCTCAGTTTTCCTCATCCGAGGCGGTCATGAGAAACTTGAGCTCTTCCGCGGAGACCACCTGCTCTTCCTCCATGGCACCCTGGCCCCGGCCGGTCAGCAGCTCACGGATGTCTCCGATGTCCTTCTCATGGGCGTCCCTGATTGCCTGAAGACTTTCGGTTGAGTCAACGACGTGCTGAGCAAAGGGGACGCGTCTGGACAGGAGACTGTCGATTGTCTCGACAAAGGCGCGCTTCAGTTTCTGGATTTCCCGCAGGTGCTCCTGACGCTTGACGAAGAGGGAGCTCGCCACGAGACTCTGGTACACCTTGGCGATCATTGCGTCCGCCCACGAAATATCGCCCAGAACCCGCTCCCGAAAGAACTCCGGGTCGATTTCCAGCTTCAGGATGTCCTGCAGGCAGCGGACCTGGAGCGCCAGGCTGAAGATGTCGTCTTCGTAGTTGATCTTTCGCGTCATTGTTTACCGGCGTCCGGGCCGGGCCTTTGCGGACCGCCACTTTGATGATCGGCTCGACCGTGCGGCCACTTGACACACTCCCGCCCCCCGGATATGTTGCCCCCTGCATTGACGCGGTTCACCCGCGGTCACTGCTATCGAGTATATCCTCTTTGCTCGCTTTTGTGGCGAGCCGCAAGTCCATAGGGAGGAACTGAGGGATGAAAGCCTACGACGCTGTTGTGATCTTTTCGAGTGATGACGCCCAGTATCAGGCGGGGCGGGAATTCCTGAAGAAGGAGTTCGAAGGCTCGGGAGTGACAATTTCAAAAGAAGATGACATGGGAGACCGCCTGCTCGCCTACCCCGTCCGAAAGAACGACCGTGGCCACTACATCTGTTATCACATCCAGAGCGCGCCGGAGCCTATCAAGACCCTCTCCCGGGCCATGAAGCTGAGGCCGGAGATACTGAAGTACCTGTTTGTCCGCCAGGACAACTAAGCTCCCCCGGGAGACGGTATGGCAGACATCAATCATGTTGTTCTCGTGGGCCGTCTGACCAGGAACGCCGAGCTGAAGTACACCAACAGCGGCGCCGCGGTCAGCAAATTCAGTATCGCAATCAACCAGAGACGGAAAAAGGACGACCAGTGGGTGGATGAATCCCACTTTTTCGACATCGTCTTCTGGGGAAAAGCCGCTGAGGCAGTCAACCAATACCTTGTGAAAGGCAAGCAGGTCGGCATTGAAGGCCAGCTTCGCCAGGACAGGTGGGAGCAGGAAGGCCAGTCCCGCAGCAGGGTGGAGATCGTTGCCACCAACGTGATGCTGCTTGGCGGCGGCCAAGGGGGCGGCGCGCAGGCGGGCGGCAGCCAGGGCGGAGCGAGCGGCGGTCAAGGAAGCGGCGGAAGTCCGCGTCCATCAAGCCAGCCGCCTGAGTCGAAAGGCGGAGGGGATTTCCCTGAAGCCGAGGCTCCCAACGGAGGCTTCCATGACGATATTCCATTCTAGGTCGGGAAGAGAGAGGAACGAAGCACATGTCGGATAACCAGGAAAGCACGACAAATCGAGCTCCTCGTCAGGCAGAAGGAACGCCGGCCGGCGCCGAACGGCCAGCGGAGCGGCCGGCAGAGCGCCCAGCAGAGCGTCCGCAGCCAGTGGACCGTCCGGAAGGGCCTCCCCCCCCGCGGCGCGAAGGCGGCTTCCGCCCGGACTCGGACAGGTCCCGTGATGGTCCCCGTGACGGTGGTCGGGGTGGAGACAGGGGAGACCGCGGCGGCTTCGCCGGCCGTGGACGGCACAAGACTTTCTTCAAGAGGAAAGTGTGCAAGTTCTGCATCAAGAAAGCCACCATCGACTGGAAAGACGCGGGCGGCCTGAGGCGTTTCACTTCGGAGCGTGGAAAAATCATGCCCCGGAGGATCACCGGAACATGCGCCAAACACCAGCGGGAGCTGGCGCGCGCCATCAAGAGGGCCCGCGGCCTCGCCTTGCTTCCGTACGTGTCCAAATAGGGGTCTGGGCGAGCTTTTCTCCAGCCCAGGGTCGAATGCTCCAGAGATCGGCGAGGGGACGCTTCCTCGAAATATTCCTTTTTACACTCTCCTCGCTCGTGCTCTATCACGTGGGAAACCAGGTAGGCATAGGCGTCGTGGTGTTCCTCGTGCCGCTCCAGGTCGTGGCTTCCCGACGCGGAGCGCCGTCACTGCTGGCCGCATGCGGGCTCTTCCTTCTCGTCTTTCTGGCCCTGAGGCTCCTCCCGTTCCTGGGTGGAGCCTTGCAGCCGGACATCATGACCATCGTTGAAACGATCTTCGTGCTCTCCTTGCTTCTCGGTCTCCTGATCGTCAACCTCCCCCCGCTTGCGGGGTGGCGCGCGCTGTTCAGGCTGCTTGGCGCTACCGCCGTGGCCGGCCTCGGGGCAATCCCCTGCGCAATCTGGCTCTCCCGCAGCGCCCAGTTCCAGACGACAATGGGGACACTCTTCACGGAGGCGTCGCGGATGATCGTTTCCCTGCTCTCCGGCAAGCAGGCAACGCCGGACCCCGCGCTTTCCGCGCTTCTTTCCCCCGAAGCCCTTCGCTCGATGTCGGGGATCGTCCTGTCACGGAGCCTGCTTGCCCTCTACTTCGGCCTGCTTTCCTTCTCCTGGTGGGCCGGGCAGGCATCCGCGGCGCGCTCGACGTCGCCGGCCCAGCCGAGGTTTCGTTTCTCCGGGTTTCGACTGGAAGGCTTCTGGCTGTGGCCGTTGATCGGCGCTCTGGCGCTCGTTCTTGCGGACCTCGTTCTCGGCTCACGCTCGATCGGCGGGGAGTCCGCGAGCACATGGCAGTACGCGGCGTGGAACATCGGCTTCGTCCTCCTGATCCTTTACGGCCTCCAGGGGCTCGCCATCCTTCGATTCCTCTTCGAGAAGCACGGCCTCCCGCGCCTGCTCTGGCTGATTCTCGTGATCACCCTCGCCATCCTGGCGGCCTCCCCCCGGAGCGGCGCGTTCGTTATGGTTTTGCTTCCGGCTTTCGGAGTGTCGGAAAACTGGATACGATATCGCATTGCGGCGCACAAGGAGCCGAATGCGTCATAGCAAGAGCGCCGTCGCGGCCCGGTCCGCGCTGGTGCATTCGTGAAACATCCAACCGAAAGGAGATGGCTGGCATGAAAGTGATTCTCAACCAGGACGTCATAGGGCTCGGCGAAGAGGGCGACATCAAGGAAGTGGCCAACGGGTACGCCCGTAACTACCTGCTCCCTAAAAAATTCGCCGTCCTCAACACCCGGCAGAACCTCGACGGTCTCGAGCACAAGCGTGCGGCAATCGAGAACCGTAAAGAAGAGAAGAGGAAGGAAGCCCAGAGCCTTCGCGAGCGGCTGGAAGCGGAAGAGATCAAGTTCGCCGTTCCCGCTGGGGAGAACGGAAAGCTCTTCGGTTCCGTCAACAACACGCTCGTTGCCGTCGAGCTGGAAAAGAAGGGGTTCCAGATCGAGAAAAAGCGCATCGAAATCCCCGAGCACACCATCCGGTCTGTGGGCACGTACAAGGTGAAGGTCAAGCTGTACGACAAGGAAGAGGCGCTCATCAAACTGATCGTCGAAGGGACGGCCCAGCCGGGTTCAGCTTCCGCGGGTCAGCCCAAGCCCAAGCAGAGAAGGCCGCGGCCCGCCGCGCCGGCGGAAGGCTCTCCGGCAGCCGAGCATCAGGCAGACCAGCAGAAAGCTCCGCAGCAGCAGGACGCGCAGAAGGCAGAAACGAAGTAGAGGGGGCGCAAGCCCCAGGAGGCGGATGCCGTGAGCGGGGCAATGAATCCCGTCACCCTCAGGGACGCCGTTCCCTCCCACAATGAGGAGGCGGAGGTCGCAACCCTCGGTGCCGTGCTGATAGATTCTGAGGCGTTGTCATCCGTCGTCCACCTGGTGCGCTCGGAGGACTTTTACAAAGGGGCGCACCAGCGGATCTATGAGGCAATCCTTTCACTTTTCGACCGGGGTCAATCCATTGACCTGATCACGCTCGCGGAGGAGTTGCGCGCGCGCGGCACGTTGGAGCAGTGCGGCGGAGCGGCGTACGTTTCACGCCTCACCTCCGCGGTTCCCACGAGCGCCAACGTCGAATACTACGCGCGGATCGTGCAGGCCTCCAGCATCCGGCGCACCCTCGCCCGAGTCTCTCAGGAGATCATCGCCCAGGCTCATGACAATTCCTCGGAGATCAGCGTCATCCTCGAGGAGGCGGAGCGCAAGATCTTCGAGATCTCGGACCGCAACCAGACCGGCACGTACTACCCGGCAAAAGAGATCGTCAAGCTCACATTCGAAGCAATCGAGAAGCACTACCATTCCAAGACCGAGTACACGGGCATCCCCTCGGGATTCAAGGAGCTGGACCAGCTCACCATGGGGTTCCAGAACTCCGAGTTCATCGTCATCGGGGCCCGCCCCTCAGTCGGGAAGACCGCTTTTGCCCTGACCATAGCCGCCAACATGTCCATCCGCCAGAAGATACCGGTCGGGTTCTTTTCCCTTGAAATGTCCAGCATGGCCATCATGCAGCGGCTCCTCAGCATGGAGGCGCGGCTGGATTCCCAGCGCATGCGCACCGGCATGCTCAGCCCAGCGGACTTCAGCCGCATCACGGAGGCATGCGGCAGGCTGTATGAGGCGCCGCTGTACATCAGCGACTCGCCGGACCTCAAGCTTCTCGACCTGCGGGCCCAGGCCCGACGGATGAAGAGCCACCAGGACGTGAAAATCATCTTTGTGGACTACATCACGCTGATCAGCTCGGAGAACCGCGAGCTGCCGCGGCACGAGCAGATCGCGGAGGTTTCGCGCTCCCTCAAGGCCCTGGCCCGGGAGCTGAACCTCCCCGTCATTGCCCTTTCCCAGGTGCGCCGTGAGACGGAAGGAAAGAAACCGAACCTTGCGGATTTGCGGGAATCAGGCTCTATCGAACAGGACGCGGATGTTGTTATATTCCTCCATACGGAAGACTTGAAGGCGGAAGTGCGCGAAGTGGTGGTTGCAAAGCAGAGAAACGGGCCTGTCGGCGACATTGCGCTGGCGTTCCTCGCGAAGTACACCAAGTTCGAGGCCCTCGAGCGCGGGTCCGGAGTGTAGGAGAGGGGCACGGGAAAAATGGCTCTGAAAGACAAGTACGATTTCGACATGCTCGTGAATGAAGCAGAGGGTCTTGTCCTGGCGGAGCTGGAAGCGCAGATTGCCCGCACCGCCGGGCTCTGTACCTGCCAGGACTGCGTTCTGGACATGGCGGCCTATGCGCTGAACAAGGTGAAGCCTTCCTACAGGGCCTCCCTGATGGGAAGCGTGTATGCCAAGGCAGCCGTCCGCCCCGACTATCTCCGTGAGATCACGCTGGCCGTGCGTGAGGCCATCGACAAGGTCAAGTCCAACCCGTCACATGACTGAGGCGGGCGGCCCTGGGGAAGCCTTCTACCAGCTTTCGATCCTGAGCCGATAGTCCTCGGTTGCCTTTGCCGGGGTCCCGTTCACGAACACTCTGACGTGGGCATCCCCGCCGGGGGAAGCCAGATAGCCTCCCCCCCGCACGGTCGCCGCCCATTCGCCGTCAGCGAAAAGGCTCAGCTCTGCAAGGCGTGACCCGCTGGACTTTTCCTCGATGGCCAGAGTGGAATCCCTGTCCATCGAGATGATGAGCCCCGCGCCCGCAAGAAGCCCCCGCACGCTGCCGTACTCCGTCGGTATCGTTGATTCGTTCACGCCGTCCCAGGAGACAATGCTTGCCCTGCCTAGAGAGGCGTAGAGCACGTGCGTCAGCGGATCCAGCGCCAAACTCGCGTCGAGGTTCTCCTCAGGAACGCTTGCAATCAAGGTTTCCCGTTCGAACTCCGGTCCGTCATGGCGAAGCAGGTTGGTCGAGCCAGCGGCGTCCACTCCAAGAGAGTACAGGACGGGCCCTCCTGCATTGGCGGCCGCGGGATCATACAGGAGGTCCCACGTGAAGGCGTTGCGCCCCGGGATTTCCACGGTTTCACCAGTGCGCGTATTGATTCGCACGAGCGACCCGGCTGATGACAGAGCCGCGCTCCGGCCGCCGATCAGCTCGGTTGGTGAGACGGCCACGACCGCGGAGAGCGCGGAAATCCGCGCATCGAAACGCGAAGCTCCCGTGGCCAGATCCACCATGCGGACCATTCCCCCGGTTTCGATCCCCAGGAGGGAGTTCCCCAGCACGCTCAGGTCCGAAAGCGGCGCGCGGAATCCCGACGGCAGGGGTCTGAACCGAAGCGCTGACTGGGAAGCCACGGCGTCATCACGCGAGAGCTGTGCTGGCAGATCGATGACGGCGAATCGGGGGGGACCGTCATCCCCGCTCCACGCCAGAAGAGACGTGTCGGAGAGAAAGGAAAGCTTGATGGGGCTCTTCCAGGGGTTGTCGACGAGAATGGAGCGCACAAAGCCGGGCTGCTGCGCCCCGTTCAGAAGAAGGTCGGACTGGAAGATCCGGATCCAGTCCCGCGAGCCAACGGCAAGGTAGCCGTGCCTTGCGTCGAAACCCGTAAGGTCCGCAAGGACGTTACGGGAGACCGCACGAAGATATCCGGATGAAGGCATCTCACTGATTGCGCCGCTTCTTCCCGCAAGGAACAGGCCGTCGGACCCGTAGCTCAGCGCCTGGAAAGCATCGTCAGGGTCCAACCCTGCTCCACCGGTTACGGCCAATGGGCTCGGGACAAGAGATTCCGCGCCGACGACCCATTCCCGGGGTTTGCCTCCGGCAATCGGGACGGCCGCCACTCGGTCACCATCCGGGGAGATATCGAGACTGGCATCGCCGGTGAAAGGCGCCCTCCCGCGAACCGACCCGCTCAGCGCGTCAATGAGGACGACCTCCTGGCCGGTGCAACCGACCATGTACCTTCGGTCTTGAGAAATGCGGATGCGCGAGAGATACGGAAGCGTGGGAACGTCGAGAGTGAGGCTGCCGGAAGCGATGTCCCAGTAGGAAATCCTGCCGGAGACCTGGTATGTCATGATCGTCTTTTCAGACTTCGACGTTTCAGCAAAGCCGATGATCCCGAAGCCTTCCGGGTGGAACGGCACAGGCGTGCCGGTCCGCGCGTCCAGGATCTCCAGGCTCTGCCACGAGGATTCGCCGAAGACGATGAAGCTGCCCTGCCCCGAAAAACGGAGAAAAAGAGGGGCGTCCTTGAGCGGAACCCGCAGGACCTGCTTTTCCTGCTCCCAGTCCCACACGGCAAGAGAGAAAGAACGAAGCCCGTCGCTTACAACCACGGCCACCCGAGGGTTGACCGGATCAACGGCAATCATCTGCGCCGCCATGCGTGTCACCCTCAGCGTGCGGTACAGGACGCCCGCCGGGGCGTTCCAGACCCTGACGGTCCCGTCGTCCCCAGCGCTCACGAGGAGGTTCCTCCGTGCATCGAACAGCAGGTCGAGCACGTTGCCGAGATGCCCGGTGTTGACCACGCTGTGCACGTCCAGAGCCAGGGTATTCTCGATTGCCCCTGCGGGTGAGACGGCGCTCTGGGCGGCGGCCGCGACGGCCGCTCCAGCGGCCAGCATCAGAGCGAGAAGCAGCGCTGCCCGCCCCGTGGGAAGCCTCACTCCTCCCCTCCCGAGAGCCTGCGCACGGAGACCCACGGCGGCGAGCAGAAATCCCGAAACGGCTCCTCCTTCACCCGCGCATCCACGTCCGCCGCCACCTTGCGGTAAAAATCGCTGGCCAGACGGGCAACTCCCACTTCCCCCTCTTTCAACCCGAGAACCAGGAACTCATGCCTCCCGTCTGCCTCCCCTTTGTATCGAAGGTTGACGTCGGTCTCCTGATCCTCTTCCGCGGCCGCCCCCGTCAGGAGGTAGTACTTCATGATTTCGATGACGCGGTCGTCCAGCCCGGCGCTGAAGATGTGCAGTTTTTCAGCCATTTCAGGGAATCCCACCACCACGCGGAACGCATTGCGTGTCTCGTGCTCAAGCTTCCCGCGGGCAAGACCGATCCTGTCTTTTTCCGGGACCATCAGCAGGTCTCCGCGCCCGCCGCGCAGGGAGAGACGGAACGGGAACTCGGGCGTGAGGAGCTTGCCGCATTGGGGGCACGTCACGACCATGAAGTCCCCGTCTTCTATCTTCTGCTCCACGTCCGGCTCGACTTCCAGGTCCGCCGAATCCGGAACATCAGCGTCGAATACCTTGTCGCAGAAGCATGCTATGCGCCGGGAAACGAAGTGCATGGCTACCGTCCTGGGAATGAGAGTATATCATTGAGGGTCACGACCGCTATAAGCCCAATGAGGATGGAGAACCCGATGATCTGGATCCTCCAGAAAAGGTTGGCGGGAACCGCCTTCCCCCGCACGATCTCCACCAGGAAAATGACGATCTGGCCCCCGTCCATGGCGGGAATGGGGAGCAGGTTCATCAGGAAGAGAACCACGCTCAGGAATGCAAGGAGCTGGAATGAGGACACGAGACCGACGCGCAGGCCCATCTGGAATCCGCTTGCCGCCGCGCTCCCGATGTAGTACGTGATCTTCAAGGGGCCTGCAATGGCGTTGCGAAGGTTGATGCCCTGGAAGAGGAGGCCGAATCCCTTCACCGTCAGGGCCGCGTAGTTTGCCGTTTCCGCCATTCCATGCTCGAACGCTCCCGCAAGCCTCAGCCGTGGAGAGTGGTACTTGAGAGGGGCAAACCCGATGCCCAACAGCTTTTCGGCAAAGTCCGTGCCGGGGTTGGAGGTCCTCTCGAATACCATAGGGACGCTCTGCACGACCCCTTGCCGATCAATATCGATTGTCACTTTTCCCGGGCTCGTGGAGACGGCCGGCAGCATGTCCCAGATGTTGGCAACCGGCTTCCCGTTGATTGCCACAATGCGGTCTCCCGTGCGGATGCCCGCTACGAGCGCGGCAGATCCCTTGGCAACGGAGTCGACCACGGGGTCCACCCACGGGAGAATGCCGATGTGTCCCGCTCCGGAATCCTTGTCCAGAAACGGTGTGACGGCGACGTCGAAACCGCGGGTGGTCCCGTTCTCCTGCCGCGCCACGGAGAACAGCAGCTTCTTGTTGGGAGCAACGGACACTTTTTCCTGGATTCCCTGGTAGTTCTCCACGGGCTCGCCGTCGATGGCGAGGATGCGGTCACCCGTTTCGAGTCCTGCCGCGTTCGCCGGCAGGACCTGCGACGACGAAGAGTCGAGGTGGTAGTCCGTGGCCAGGACGATGCGGTTTTCATACGAATACACATTGAACCCCGCCCACCAGATGAGCGTCAGGATGACGCCGGCAAAGATCAGGTTGAAAACAGGTCCCGCAGCCGAGATGATGATCCGCCTCCATGGCGCAGCGGCGTTGAACGAACCTCTCGACGCCTCCGCGGCAGCGGTTGTCTCCCCGTGGGTTGTCCCCGCGGGTGTTGTCTCAGCCGGGGTCGTCCCCGCGGGGTTGCTTCCTCCAGCCACGCCCGGAGTGATCTCCCCCTTCATCTTGCAGAATCCGCCGATGGGGAACCAGGAGATCTGGTAGACCGTTCCCCCTCGCTTGAACCCTATGAGCCGCGGCCCCCATCCGAGGGAGAACGTCTCCACGACCACGCCGTTGGCTTTGGCAGCCACGAAATGGCCCAGCTCATGGACGAACACCATGATCCCGAGCCCTATCAGCCCCAGCAGGAATATGCCAATCATCATGAACCGTCCTTATTCACCATTGTCTACGCAAAGATACGGACGAAAAGCCGCCTTCCTCGTCCCCTACCGGAAAAGCCGCATCAGCCCGTAGAAAAGTGGCGCGCTCAAGAGCATCGAGTCGATGGAATCCAGCAGCCCGCCTCTTCCGGGTATGATGATCCCGGAGTCCTTGACGCGCGCCGATCGCTTGAGGCCGCTTTCCACGAGGTCCCCGAGAATCACGGAAACGCCCACCACCAGACAGAAAACGGTTGCTCCCCCGAGGCTTGCCGGCAGAAGAGAGGGCACAGCGAGACGGAAGATCGTGTAGATGATCCCCGTGCCCATGAGCCCGGCAATGAACCCCACCACGCTCTTCTGGGGGCTTATCGCCAGGTTCAACTGCGTGGAGCCGCCCCAGAGGCTTCCCGCGAAGTAGGCGGCCATGTCGTTGCCGAACACGAGGCCGAGAAAAAGAAGGATGGACAGCGACGGCTGCGGCAGCGCCGTGAAGCGTACAACCCATGAGAGAAAATACGATGGATACAGCAGGATGAAAACAGAGGACGACGTGAAGGAAAGAAACTCTTCGATGCGCCGGGCGTCTTTCTGCAGGGTTGCGCGAACCAGGATGACCCCAATGCACGCCACAAGCCAGGCCCGCGCCCACCCCGAGGGGATCATCCCCGTCACTTCCAGCCATACCGAAAGCGGGAGGGTCCCTGCCAGAAACGGGGCCAGGTACGGAGTTGTGGTGATTCCCCGAGCGCGGAAAAGCCCCCGGGTCTCAAGGGCTCCAACGACGCTCGCCGCAACCACCGCGATAGTGTAAGGAAGCAGATGCAGCCCCGGCGCGAGGAAGATGAGCACCCCGAGGACCGGGAAGGCAACAACGACGAGGAGCAGGCGTGAGGAGAAAGACTTCCAGTTCACTGTGAACCGCCGAATGTCCTGGTACGGCGCGCGTACTCCGCCAAGGCCGCCCGAAGGTCGCTACCGTCCCAATCAGGCCATAACTTCGGGCTGAAGTACAGCTCCGCGTAGGCCGACTCCCACAGGAGGAAATTGGACAGGCGCTGCTCGTTCGCCGTGCGGATGATCAGGTCAGGGTCCGGCAGCTCGGGGTGATCGAGGTACTGGCGAAAGCCCTCTTCGGTAAGCGGCCCGTGGGAGCCGTTGGCCAGGTGCCGATGGAACGCGCGGATGATCTCGTCCCTGCCGCCGTAGTTGATGGTAAGGTTCACCGTCAGGCCTTCGAACCCTGCCGTGTCACGGGTGACGTCCTGGATTTCCCGGGCGATCTCCGCCGGGAGCCGTTGCATGTCTCCGCTGTGGACAATTCGAATTCGGTTGCGCCGATAGAAGTCGTACTCTTTTTTGAGGTAGAGCCCTATCAGCCCCATCAGATAGGACACTTCCTCCCGCGCCCGGTTCCAGTTCTCCGTGGAAAATGTGTACAGGCTGAGAAACGCGAGCCCGAGCTCCGACGCCGCCGCCACGACCCGCTTCGCGGCTTTGACTCCCTCCAGATGTCCCTCCGACCGCGGCCGGCCCTTTTTCTGGGCCCATCTGCCGTTGCCATCCATGATGATCCCGATGTGACGGGGCAGATGGGACGGGTCAGGAGGGGCTTCGGACGGGCCTGGTTCCGGGGCCGACGAGGCTCTCACACCTCGAGGATTTCCTTTTCCTTGGCCTCGAGGACCTTGTTGATCTCCTCGATGTACTTGTCGGTGAGCTTTTGGATCTCATCCGTGGCCTTCTTGGCTTCATCCTCGCTCAGCTCGGAGTCCGTCTTGGCTTTCTTGACTTCCTCATTGGCATCCCGGCGCGCGTTGCGCACGGCGATGCGCGACTGCTCCGCCGTGTTCTTCGTAAGCTTCACCAGTTCCTTGCGTCTGTCCTCCGTGAGGGGAGGGATGCTGATCCTGATCACCTTTCCGTCGTTGTTCGGATTGACGGACAGCTCCGACTTCTGAATGGCTTTCTCGATTTCCGACAGGACGGACCGGTCCCAGGGCTGGATGATGACGAGGCGCGCCTCGGGGATGGAGATGGTGGCGACCTGGTTCAAGGGGACCTTGTTGCCGTAGTACTCCACGCGAATCTTCTCGAAAAGCGCCTGCGAGGCCCTGCTTCCGCGGAGCGTCTTGAACTCCTCCTGCAGGGCCTGGATGCTTTTCTTCATCCGCTCTTCCGCCTGGCCCCTGATCTTGTCTCTCGGCATACGAGATCCTCCTTCAGGAATGCTCTTCGCCCAGCTTCACGTAGCGGTAGTCGACGATTGTGATCTTTGCCCCAACCTGCTTGCCAAGGTCATCAAGCACCTTGCCCACGGAGCGCTTGTCATCTTTCACGAAAGGCTGGTCCAGGAAACAGACCTCAGAGAGCATCTTGTTCAACTTCCCCTTGATGATTCCCTGGAGGACGTTCGCCGGCTTGTTCAGGTTCTCCGCCTGTTTGGCGAATATCTCCTCCTGCTCCTTGAGGAACTCAGGGGGTATCTTGTCCTTGGAAAGGAACAAAGGCGCAAACGCCGCCGCGTGAAGCGCGCAGTCGAACAGCACGGGCTTCACCGCCGGGTTGTCCTTTGCCTTCGGCTCACTGAAAGAGAAGCGAATCATTACGCCGATGCGCCCGTCATGGATGTATTCCACAAGGGATTCATTCGGTCCGACCGGCAGGGTGATGATCCGGCGAAGCTGCATGTTCTCCTTGATCTTCCCCACCGCTTCCTTGACCATGGTCTGGAGCTCTTCGGTGGCCGAGGAGAGGTTCTTCTCCGCCACCTTGGCAACCAGGGCGTTGCCAAGCTCCTGGAAGAGGCTGTTGCGGGCCACGAAATCCGTCTCACTCGTAAGCTCCAGCATGATGCCCTTGTCCGGGGTCATCTTGGAGAAGATCATCCCAGCGTTTGTGACTCGTTCGCTCTTCTTGAGCGCCGCGGCCAGCCCCTGCTCCTTGAGCAGGCGCTCCGCTGCCTCAAAGTCTCCGGCAGCCTTGACGAGCGCATTCTTGCAGTCCAACATTCCCGCTCCGGTCTTCTCCCGGAGCTTCTTGACGTCAGTTGCCTTGATTTCCATCGATTCTATCTCTCACTCCTTGTACAGCTTGTCCTCATCGATTTCCGGCTCTTCGGGAGGCGTCTCTTCCTTCTTTGCCGCTGCCGCCGCCTCTTCAGGGTTGTAGTTGGAATAATCCTTGTCCGTAAAGCCGCTGGAACCTTCCTCCGCGGAGGCACCCAGCACCGCGGCAACCGGCACCTTCTCTTCCTCCTGGTCGTACTTGGACTGAGCAGCGAACTCGCCCTTGTCGATGGCCTCCGCGAACTCTTCCTCTCCCTTTTCCTCCTGGAGCGTCTCCACGACTTCCAGGCCCACCTCGTTCTCCGCCTCGATCACTGCGTTGGCGATGATTTGCGCAAAGAGGTTGATGGCGCGGATTGCGTCATCATTACCAGGGATGGGGAAGGTGATCCCCTCCGGGTTGCAGTTCGTGTCGACGACGGCGACGATGGGAACGTTTACCTTCCTGGCTTCCGTCACGGCTATGGATTCCTTGCGGGTGTCAATGATGAACACGATCCCGGGCAGCTCTTTCATCTCCTTGATTCCGCCAAGGTTCTTCTCGAGCTTGCCCCGCTCCTTCATGAGCCTGGCAATTTCCTTCTTGGTCAGGTTCTCGAAGGTGCCATCAATCTCCATCTTCTCCAGCTTCTTCAGCCTCAAGAGCGACTTCTTGATGGTGGAGTAGTTCGTGAGCATCCCGCCGAGCCACCGGTTGTTCACAAAGAACATGTTGCACCGCTTGGCTTCACGCTCCACGGTCTGCTGCGCCTGTTTCTTGGTGCCGACGAAAAGGACCGACTTGCCGGCAAGCACGGTCTTGCGCACCGCCTCATAGGCGTCCTTGATGGCGACAATTGTCTTCTGGAGATCGATGATGTGGATTCCGTTGCGCTCCGCGAAGATGTATTTCTTCATCCGCGGATCCCACCTCTTGGTCTGATGCCCGAAATGGACACCTGACTCGAGGAGGTTTTTCATTGTGACGACAGCCAAAGGTTCCTCCTTCCCCTCTCTTCCTGGCTTATACACCCATTTCCAGACGGACGGGTGAGATGAAAGGGCTAAAAACGGTACTCGTTCCTCATCAAGATGCCATAAAACGCTTCCAGTGGCAAGCCTACGACGTTGCTGTACGACCCTTTGAGCCAGTCCACGAAGAATGCGCCCCTTTCCTGGATGCGATATGCGCCCGCCGCCCCTGACCATTCCCCGCACTCCAGGTACCAGGCCATCTCCGCGGGCGTCAACGCCTTGAACTTCACCTCCGTGCAGACCACCTCCGCCTCCGCGGGCTTCACCTTGTCCACCAGCACCACGATTCCTGAATAGACCCTGTGCACCTTGCCGGAGAGCATGCTGAGCATGGTGCGCGCCTCTTCGGGACCGTCCGGCTTGCCGAGGACTTTCCCATCCACCTCGACGATCGTGTCGACGCCGAGGACCCACCGCGGGGATTCGGACTTGAAAAGCTCAACCACCGCGTCCACCTTGCTGCGCGCGACCCGGGAAACCAGGTCCCCCACGGAAGCTGAAGCGGAATAATCTTCGATGAGCTCCGGCGGGATGACCTTCACGGGCATCTTTGCCTTTACCAGCAGCTCTTTGCGGCGTGGCGAGCCCGAAGCAAGAATGATCGTCTCCATTATGACAACTCCATTTATTGCAAACCCATTGCCTGCATGAGGAATCCCTTCATCTCGACGTTTTCTTTCGGTTCGAACGGCAGGCCGCCCGGCACCCGACCTTGAGCGGGACTCCAGAGCCCCAGGGCCGCCTGGATCCACGGCGTCGGACTGAGAGGTGAGAGGTGGTGCCCTCCCGACCTGCGCGTATCCAGAGGTCCGCCGTTCTTGCGAGGCGGCCTGCCGCTGAAATACATGTCCCCTTTCGGGTAGAGAAACGCCAGAAAAGGAGAACCGGCCTCCCCTTCCGTGGCGCCAATGTCAGCACCGTGATCTGCGTTCAGCCGGTCGAGCACTGCCATGACTCGTCCGAGGAGAGGTCCCTTCTCCGCTGGGTTGTGCGCGACCACCAGCCCGCAATCGCTGGGATGATACCACGCCAGCGACCTGCTGAAGTCATACCGGCCGGCGGCGCGCCGCACAAGGCCCGCGTCCGCCAGGGCTTCGTTGATATAAAGCATGGAATGGTACGCCATCGCGCCATGATCCGACGATAGAACGAGGAGCTCGTCGTTTTCCATTTCCTCCATCAGCCGGCTCAGGAGGGCGTCCACCATCTCGATGCATCCATGGAAGAGCGCTTCAGCCCGACCATCTCCGCCCAGCAGGAGATCGAAATAAGGATGGTTGAAGTCGTCCACCACGGGGAAGTAGCCGACCACGAGCTTTGCGGCCTTGATGCGCGCTTGTTCCACCATGAGGTCCGCTTTTCTCTGGAAGCTCACGCGACTGGCCAGAAGCTCCGTCTCCACCGGAACTTGTTGAAAGGATTCACGGGCGGCGTTGAGGCGGCGCCCAACGTGAAAGGCGCTCATTTCCAAAAACTCGCTGCTGCCGATGCGCGCCACGGCGCTCCCCCTGCAGGTAACGCTGTTCATGGGGTTGAGAAGGAGCAGGTCCCGCTCCAGAAGATGTGCAAACACGTGTGCCCCCGGGGTGATGGCGGCAAGGCGGCCCTCACCGACGGGAACGTCGATGCGAAAGGAGGCGCCCTTTGAAAGGCTCACTGACTGGGGATTGCGGCGTTCGCGGCTTACGCGGAGGCGCAGGCCTCGGAAGTCGATCATGCTCGTCCTGCCCTTCAGGCGATACAGAGCGGGTTTCTTCCAGAGCCGGTAGCCGTCGAACCCGAGAACGAGGTGTTCGGCGGGTCCTTTCCAGAGGGGGTCGTTGCGGAATGCCACGTTCATCAGCGAGTATCCTACTCCCCGCTCTTCCAGCTCCTGCCAGATCGTCCTGGTTTGTCCGATATCAGCATGGAAGCCGCTCAACGAACCCTCGATCCTGTCCGGATGGGGCATGTAGTACCCCCAGACGCCGTTCTGGGAGGGTTGGGTGCCGGTGAACAGCGCAAGCAGCGCCGGAGGGGTCTGGCAGACGGGCGTGGCGGGACGCATGGGGGTAATGGAGCCCTCACGTCCCACGCGGGAAATCGCCGGGTGGCGGCCGGATCCGAGCGAGCGCGTGAAATGCTCGAAACCCATGCCGTCAAGCACGACCCAGAGAACCCGCGAAAACGGTTGTGTTGACACCTGCAACCTTTCGAAGTATCGTTGGCTCAAGCGCCTATCGGGCGCTTGCTTGGAAGCACGCACGGAGGATTGCAGAATCCAGGCGTTTGGGCAATTAGCTCAGATGGATAGAGCGATGGCCTCCGGAGCCATAGGCCGCGCGTTCGAATCGCGCATTGCCCATAAACCAACTTGATATTCCGTAACAAATTAGAAAATCGTTGACAACTGCCTTCCAAGGCCCTACAGTACGAAAGACCAAATGTAGGACCGTTGGGAGGAAAAGGCCACGCGATATCGGGAAAAGTACACGCTCCTGCCCGTCAACACGAAAGACGGCAGCACCGTCTACTATGTTCGCTTCTACGATCCTCGCACCGGCAAACGGACGAAGGTTTCCTCTGGTGAGACGACCATAGGCAGGGCTCGCACATTCGCGGACAACCTACTCGCCGAAGGCACCGGAGTCTCTCCCCGACTCGAAGAGTACGCAGCGGACTTTTTCAAGTGGGACGTTTGCTCGTGGATCAAGCGGCAGCATGCGAAGGGCCGGCAGTTTGGAGAGTACCAAGCAAAGACCCGGCGCGCTCATTTGGACAACTACATCCTTCCTCAATTTGGCAAGAAGCGGCTCGCGGAGCTAACGCGGCCCATGATCGAGAATTGGCTCGTGGCTCTGGACCTCGCCAATCAAACAAAGAATCACATGCTCTACACTCTGCGTATCGTCCTGTCAGAAGCGAAGTCGGAGAAGCTCATCCCGAGCAATCCCCTGGCCGAAGCGGAACCCCTTGCCCGGAATCATAGAAGTCGGGATGCGCTCACCATGGACGAGCTGCACAAGCTATTCCCAAAACCCCATCTGGCAAGATTGCTTGAAGTCTGGAAGACGTTGGAGTACGCGTCCCTATTCATGACCCTGGCATCAACGGGGATCCGGTCGGGTGAAGCCCGCGCTCTTGCGTGGCGTCACGTTCTCCCTGGCGGATGGTTGTTCGTCGAGCGAGCCGTCAAGATGGGCGGGTCAATCGGGCCGACCAAGACACAAGACAAACGAGTGATAGCCCTACCCTCCCGCACGCGGGCAATTCTCCGGCTTTGGCATGGAGAGTCGCCTTTCAAGGAACCCGAACATTTGATCTTCTACGGCATGGCGGCAGACAAGCCTTTGAACGTAAAGACTGTCACAGACTGGTTTCCCGGAGCGTTGGCGCGTGCCGAGTGCAAGACAACCGGGAAAAACTTGGTCGTGCATTCGCTTCGGCACACATACAACACAATCATGCGCCCGGTACTCCCCGAGGAGATACTGCGGCTTTTCACCGGGCACAAGACCCCAGAAATGACGGCACTTTACGATCACCCTGCCCTCTTGGACCAGATAAAGAAGCTGGAAGGCGCGCGTGGGATTGTAGAGGCGGTGTGGAAGTAGGCGAAGTTGACGGACGATAGGGTAGCTCCCGACAAGCGCGGACATCTCAGCCGCGTTTCGTCCGTCTTTTTCAAAGCTGAGACTGCCCGATGAGAGGGGCAAAACAGATTGAAGTGGACTGACCAGGGGATCACAGACGAGGGGTACGCGTTACATCGACGCGCACCCGAAGAAAGTTCTTACAGAAATCTTTGCAAACTTCCGCCAAAAAGCGGGACTACACCAGTAGGAGGGCGGCTCACTCTCGCGGAGTGGTCCGAGATTCTCCCGGCTCTTCTCCATATGGCTCGAATCAAATCCCGTCGAAGACCGTTCTACGATGCGAATATCCGGGACGAGTTACTCGTTGCCGCGCTGAAAAGGATAGAGGGCCTTCCGCTCGACACTCCGTTTTCTGAGGTCCTACGAATTGGGCTTCAAGAGATTCAGAACGAATACAAGAAGTTCGGCCGTAGACGCACGAGCAGGTATGGACAAAGCAAACTCAGCCGATTCCTCAGCCTCGACGCGAGGTTGGAAGATCAGAAAGAAGACGACGACGGAGAAGTCCGCACCCTCCACGACAAGATTCCGCAGGACGACTACCTCTGGCGAGGCCTCCGTCGCAAAGACGGTGCAAAAATATCAGCCTATGGTGTGGAGATACTGACTAAGGCTATTGCCAGGAAGAGCATCGATCCTGACGGGATTGAGTTCCGCGTGTTCATGGCCTTTCTCGACGTATTTGAGCAGGACTATGAGCTTGTGATCGACAACACGCCACCCGATGCTCCCCCCGAGGCGAACCCTGTACTCCTCAGTAGGCCGGGGGGCCCAAAAGACTTTGCAGAAATCGCGCGGAGGTTGGGTCTCGAAAACTATGATATTGCGAGGGTGTTCCGTGCGAAACGACTCGCCCCCCTCGTTCAAGAGCTAAGACGCTTTGCAAACGACGGCGACTCAGACCGAAAGGACGACGGGCCGCCAATCCCCTTCCAATTCATGCACAAGGGGAAGCTCCGAGCCAGACATGTCTTTTCCTCGCGAATTAACTGGAACTCGCTCTATGAGCAGATGACTGCAAACGCGGTTAATGTTCCTTCCTCTATCTTCACGTCCCTTTTTTAGTTTTCAGGTTTAACCAAATCCAACACGCTCAAAAGGAGGCGCCATATGGACGAGTATCTCGGTTTGAAGCTTGGTCATAGGATCAAGGCTGAGTTGTTCTTAATCGCAGATGAGCTTTCGATCTCGGCCTCACAATTGGCGCGGGTCGCGTTGCAGGATTGCCTGGAATCGACGCGGCAGCGGCTCGGCACTCCAGAGCTTTACAAAGAGATCGCGGTCAAGAGCCGGCGCGCTCACGATCAGGCCGCCTAAAAAATAGTAGCCAACAAAGAAAGAGAAGCCCGTTAGACCGGGCTTTTTTTAATGCTCAAACCCTGGCGTAGCCAGGACAACAAAAAACCCTCGCGGCCGCTGTAACGGCATCGAGGGCTCAGGGCTTCCTTGCGGGGTTCGCCACTATCAACACCCAAACGATAACCGCGATCCCCCCGCAAGTCAATCCCAAGAATGGAGGCCACATGGCCGAGTTGATGACCGTCGGAGAAGCGGCGGCATTTCTTAAAGTGTCCACAAGCTTTGTCTACACAGAGACAGCGGGCGGAAGGCTACGCCACTACAAGCTGGGTGCCAGCAACAGGTACAGCGAGCAGCAGCTACAGGAATGGCTCCGTGAGCGCGAAATTGAACCCGTGCTTTCGTCAGCCGAGGCGACTGAACAATAAGCCCTTGGTGAGGAGGAAAACCCAGGGAGAGAACATGGACAACAAACAAGGCGACGGCCCTCAGCTCGCCGAAGAAGAAACCGAACAGCTTCAGGTTGACTACCGTCAGGACAGTCTGCCAATGTCGGCCGGTCTGTTCGAGGCTTTTCTCGCAAAGGAAAAGCCGGGGCAGGATGCGGCGCTCGTCTATCTCAAATTGCTTCTCACCTATCGCCGCCAGGGAACCAACCAGCCCTGGGCTACCAACGGCTATCTGACCAGCGGCCTGCATATGGGAATGGATCGCGTGAAAGATGCCAAGGCCCTCCTGCACGAAATGGGCCTCATCGAGTACATCCAACGGAGAGAGTCGTCCGGGAAGATGGCGAAGCATTACACCAAACTCAACCTTGTCTCGAATCCCGGAACCGTTGGGGTGAAAACCACACCAGCGGCAAATATGGGAGAATCGACCGCTGGAGTGAAAGACCGTCCAGCGGTGGACCACACCAGCGGTGCCAGACAACAAGTGCTTGAAGAAGAAAAGATGCTTGAAGAAAAAAAGAAGGGGGAAGAACCCCCCTCAGCTCCGCATGGTGAGAAAGGAAACCTCCACGCCAGGTTACAAAGACTCACCGGTGCAGAGTCACCCCACTTCGCGCAGGCCGAAGCGCTCCTCTTGAAAGGCGAGGACGTCGAAACCATCGTCGCAGCCTGGGGAGTCATGCTTAAAGAGCGGCCGTCGAAAGCTCAGTGGTTCGGCGCTGACTATGCGACGCACTACAAACCGAAGGCGAAGAAGGTTACGAGCAGGGCGGAGGCGCCAACTCCACGGCCTCCCGAGCCTGACACGCGGCCCCCTGCTATCCCTCTCGAAGAACAGGCAGCGCAGGGCAACCCGTTCGCAAGGGCGGCCCTCGAACACTTGAAAGCGGCCAAGACGGCTACAGCGGCCTAACGCGGCCGTCCAATCATACGGCAGCTCCCGCGCGGACGCTGCCTTGCTCTCACCACAGAGCACGATTTCACAAGATCGGGCGGCCAGAAGGCCGCAGGAGGGATCATGCACCTGGAAGATCCGGGCGCGGGCTTTGTGCCCCCTGCCTGGATGGTTGATGACTTTACGGCATGGGAGGTCGGCTGGCGGGCTCACAAGCACGACGGCGCTCCCTTGGCACCAGGCAAAGGCAAGAAACTCCCCGAGGACCGGGATCCACTCGGCGCGGAGGAGCAGATTACCCGCTTTGAAGCGGAAAGGGAGGACGTACCAGCATGAAAAAACGATGGCGGGCACCGCTACTGCCGGACCGAGGGTGTGAAAAGAAGTGTTTGCGGGAGCTGTGCGCCTTCTGGAAAGGGAGCGGATGCGGACGCGAGCGGTTGCGGGACCGAAGCGCAATCCCCAAGCCCGGGGACGTATTCCTGGCAGCAGTAGCGGAGGGGGCGGCGTAGATGGCACGCACATGTACCGCCTGCCGTCATAAGCAGGCGAAGGAGCTAAACAAAGCCCTGATGAAGGGGGAGCCTGTGAGGGATATTGCGGAGAGGTTCGGGCTCAAACCCACAGCGGTACAAAAGCACAAGGCGCACATAAGCGCACTTATTTCAGAACGTAAGGAGGAAGTAACCACCTCCGCATTGCAGGATATTAAACGCTATATCCAGCGAGCGGAAACGCTCTGGCGGGCATGCGATAGGTTTCTCCGTGACCCCGACAACCCCGACGAATACGACCTTGGCCCACGGGATCGAGACATAGAAGTGATCTACGAGGAGAAAGTCCCGGCGGCTGACGGATTCAAGTCCGTGATGAAACGCGCGATGCTTTCCCAACTCCTGGACAAGACAGGAAAACACGTCATAGGGAGCCGGTATAGAGTTGCCGATCCGAGAGAGCTGGTGCTCAAGAGCCTGGAAAGGCTCGAATCACAGCTAAAGATACTCGGGGGCCTTACCGGGGAGATCAAGCCAAGCATAGGCACGGCCGTACAGGTGAACATTCAACAACAGGTAATCGATTCGCTTCCCACGGTTTGGGAGGTTTTGTCGGAAGAAGATTTCCCGGAGGCACGGGCGGCGCTGATTGCCAGGTTGAAGGGTTAGGATTTGGGCCGGAGCGAAAATACCCTTTGAACAGAAATTTTCATGGCATCAAAAACGACCAAGGGAACGCGGGCCGTGTGCTCGCGGCTTGGCGTGTTTTCATTTCAGGAGACTACAGATATGGGAAAAAATCTTACGCCGGCGCAGATCGCGGCAATCAAGTACAAGGACAGAGCCCCCAGCGGTCGGAAGCGTCCGAAGGGGATCAAGGCAGGCGTGAGGACGGCCAACGCCTCAAGAAAAGGCAGGCGATAGCATGGCGGTTACCACGGCAGGCACCCCTACAGGGGGCGGCACACCCAGAGGAAGGAAAGCGGGCGGTGATTTGGACGTGAACATACTTCACGACCGTGACCGGATCGTGGACGAGCGACATAAGCACCCTCGGACGACGACCAAGGACACGCAGGAACCGGACGGCGCGAAGCGCAGGGGGAACGCATGATGCAGGCAGAGAGAGAGCTAATCAAGGTCGGCGCTATGGCAACCTTGCAGAACATGATAGACGGCAAGCCGGTGTCCGAAACCGATCTCGGCGTCCTACGCTTGAATGAGGAGCTTGGCAAGAAAGAAGCGTTGGCTTGAGCGAGTCGGCAAAAAGCCTAACAGGCACAATGTTTGAAGGGCAATTCGGCTCCCCGGCTGATCGGGAAACCTCTCCGGAGAGGGCGGCGCTCTTGAAGGAATACCCGAGCGTTGCCGAAGAGGAGCGGGCACGCAACGAAAGGAAGGTCAAATGAGTGCACTACAGCCAAGGGACCAGGGCATCGTTGACAAGCTGACTGGCAAGGTTGAAGCGCTCCAAAAGGAAGCGGCTGGACTTGAGGCCGCCGGAGACAAGGAGCGCGCGGAGAATCGGAGACGCGACGCACGCGGAGTGCAGCGCGAGCTTGACAACTACTTGGTTGACACCCGCGAACTGCGTGACGACTATCCCATCCAGCAGGCAGCCGATGACTTGCAAGCTCGCAGGGAGGCACCCGCAAGGGAGGCGCGAGCGGCGCGGCTACGCGCAGAGCGTAACGAAAGGCTCCGCAGCTATCCAACGATGCGGGGCAGTCCCACCAAGGATAAGAGCATCGGCTCTGACCCCCCGGAATTCCCGGCCTAACGACTAACACACCTGGCGCGTTCCCGCGCCTAACCATTCAGAGCGAATCCTCTTGAACCTGTTCCCGGCCGTGGCCACGGCCAGGGGAGAGGGTAGAGCATGCGCCGAGAGCGGGACACAACGCGGGGACGCTGGCCAAGATACAAGGAAAAGCAACATGGTAGATATCGAAGAACTGGACCAGGAGGAAGAAGAAGCAACGGCAGAACAGGCCGCGCAGGATACAGGCTCCCAGGTAGAGCAAGCCCGTCGAGAATTGCCCCCAGCGCACCGAGCGGCGCTTGAGAAGTATGGAAAACGAGCCCGCGAGATGGGCTATGGATTCTCATTTGACCAAGCGGAGCGGGAGGAATTGCCGGGACTGGCCGGCGTGATCGCGCAGAAGCACGCAACCAAGAACGCAAAGGGTGTGGCACGGAAAGAATTGCTCCGTGAGTACCCTTCCCTACGCACGGCAGCAGATGGTCCAGAGAGCGCGGCGTGATCTACGACCGAGCCACCGGAACATTTAGAAACCAGCGGGCGGAAATGGACATGCCCGATCTCATGGAGCGCTACATGCTTCACTACGCCGACACCTACAACGCGGAGCAGGCGCGCATCCCACGGTCCACGGTCTATATGTCAGACCCGCGAATCAACAAGTAACCTCTGTCTCCTCGCGTCCAGGGCTCCGGGTTCCGTCCCTTGGGCGCGTTTCTTTCAAGCGAATACGAAAGCAACTGTGACCGCATCCACGGCACAAGGAACGGCCAGTGTGCGGCGGTGAGGCACGCCTAATCTTTGGCGCAGAAAGACCTTTCATTAGCCGGTGCGAGCAGTTTCCCACCCGTTGGTATGTCGATAAGCTCAAATTGCCCCTTGTCCTGGTTGTGCTCATCACACAAAGGGACAATGTAAGGTGAATCGTCCTTATATCCGACAACCTTGACGTGTGCCCCATTTTCGGCGGCTTTCAAGCATCCCTTCGCCACGCAACGGCGCGCTTCCCTTCCTGTGAAGCGCTCCCAATGCCTGATCCAAGAATCGCAACCGCACTTCTCGTCACCGGTGTTCGGAAGATTTGTAACCAAAACCGACATATTGAAATCCCCTTTCCTACCTCACTCTATCACACAAAACGCTGGTGAGAGAGCATGAAAAATCCCACGGTCATCCCGGGGGCTCCCGTGTAAAGTTCTGGCGATTAGCCTATAGGGCTGAAGCACGGGAAAAAGGCCAGCGAATGGATGCACACGCGGTACACCTGGGCGCAGGCTGCGGCACGGTTCATCGAGATATGCGAGAAGTACGTCCAAGAAGAGAATAGGCCGGATTGATTGTGAAGCTATTTTTGACGGCGTGCTATAATGCCTTACGATCACAACAAGCTATTCAAGGGGACCAAATGAAAAAACTCGGAACCATTGCGGTGCTATCTGCTCTGTTGGTTATCCCTCTGTCGGCTCAGGAAGCTATGGATCCATTCAACGGTCAAAGTCTTCACGATGGCTGGTTGGCATATGAGAAACTCGATACACTGAGCGATAGAACTGACATCATGAAGGCGGGCCTCTATGCCGGCTTTGTGATTGGAACGATTAAAGGAGTTTTGAATCTTCCGTTGACTCCGACACCGCTGTTCTTGATCCCGGGAACTGTTAGAAATGCCCAACTACTGACTATTGTGGGGAATTACCTCAACGCGCATCCAGAAGAGTGGGACAAGTCCGGAGAATACTTGATTGGTGAAGCCCTGCTTCCGTTCTACGGCAACAAAGATTACAAGCCATAGGGCGTACACCTGCCCGCCAGCAACGATCATGAAAAAGGGCGGGGGTAAAGAGAAAGGTGGGAGCATGAAAAGATTACTGATGGCACTCCTTTTGTGTCTATCCATTAGCGTTCCCGGAGGCGCTCAGACTTTCGACCCGCAAGCCCTGTACGGGACATGGCACATTCACCTTGACGGAGGCCCGCACAAGGACGGAGTGATCATCTTCGCCGAGAGAGGGCCATCACGCGCGCGTTGGAATGATCTTCCAGGGGACACTTTTGAGAAAAATCCCATGGGCTATTCTCTGTTTGCTTCACCCGGAGCATGGATCGGCGTCCTGTTGCGCGACCTTGATGATGATGTACGGGCCTACCTGTTAATCTTTCCCCCGGCAGCATCAGGAGTTTATCCCTGCACCCTCGAAGCCTACGCACCGCCGGGCACGACCGTGGCGAAGTACACCGGAACGCTGACCAAAGAGGGGCAGTCCGCCCCAAAATAGCAAAATCGCGCCACGGCCCGTCACGCGCGTCTGGAGGCATTTTGGCAAAAGGTCGATAAATGAGACGGCAAGGCTCGCGATCATGCAGCCTTGCCACGCCACGCAAGGGAAAAGTGTCTTAATTGCCTTTTGCCACCCGCGACAGCTGAGGTACCGAGGTGGCATAAGTTGTTTTGCTACTTTTTGGGCTTTTGCAACCTGTCCAGACCTTCAACAAGAAGCTGAATCGCCAAGTCATTCATGTCCATCTCGCGTTCAACGGCAGCGAGCTTCAGCCTTCTGTGCAAGTCAGGAGGTAGGTGTCTCACCCTGATTTCTCCGGCCATAGGTGAAGTATGTCAACGTTCTGCCAACTATGCAACCGTCCGCGCAGGGTAAAAATATCCTAAAAATGTCTTGAATGCCACTTGACACCTTTAAGGACAGAGGGTAATATGTGCCTTGTCGGATAGGGAGAACCCCGACAAGGCCGAACCTGAACGGCTTTCCGACAATCATTTTTCAGGAGCACTTGTCAGGAGGTGCGTCATGGAAAATCTTTCAATCGAGCTTCTTCCCGTTGCGGAGGAAGTACCCGCTTTTCATCCCCTCCCCGTAGTCTCTCACGCCTTTGACCCTGACCGAATCGCTGACGTGCTGGCACGGATCACGGTGCAGCGCACGCAACACCCCATGATCCGCACGGTGTTCTTTCCCGGTGAGGCAGTCGGACGAATCGCACAGAATCCCTATGGCATCGGCTGGATCGCCTCATGCAATCGCAAGCACCTGTACTCGTCCATCAAGGATGCGGCGCTTGCCTGCTACCAGGACAGCAGGGGGGTGCGCGATGAGTAACACGCTTGAAGTCGGAGCGAAGTACAAAACAACCCCGGTGGGCTTGGTGGCCAAGAGCAACGCGGACTATGGGGAATGGGAAGTAGCTCTCTCCGTCTGCTGTGACTTGCACCGTAGCTCGCAATGGTGGATAGGTGACCTTCTGAACATCGGGGAGCACACCTACGGGGAAACCTACTCACAGGCGCTTGACGCAACGGGTTTCGATGAGGGCTACCTCCGTAATCTCAAGTACGTCTGCTCGCGGATAGCTCTGTCACTCCGGACTGACAAGCTGACTTTCTCACACCATTCGCTGGTTGCTCCTATGGAACCCGAGCAGCAGGAAGCATGGCTCGCAAGGGCCGCAGAGAACCATTGGACGGTCAAGGAGCTGCGCGAAGCGATAGATGGCCAGGAGGACACCGAAGGAGAAGACGAAAGCGAGGGTGAGGACACGGCAGACGAGGAACTCGAAGCGCTCATTGAGGAGCTGGACGACTACATTTCAAAGCTCGATTCATCCCACCGCTCGGCGGCAATCAAGCGGGTACTTCGCAATCTGAAAGCTTTGGCGAACACGGGAAAAGGAGGTGCGGCATGAGCGAGAAACGGAGAAAAGTGACCATCGCTCTATCCGAACGCGAGGCGCGCATTCTTAGCCTACTCTTGCACCGCCTCACCTATGACGATGTGCGCAATCACTCGGAGAGCGCGGAGGAGTGCACGGAAATACTCTTTGTAGCGGAGGGCGTACGGCAGACCATTGAGCGCAGGGGGCTGGTATGAGCGATCAAACACTTTTCGGGTTTGTCAGGATGACCCCGGCGGAGTACCGGGACGATTGCGAACAGATGCGGCTACCCCTGAACGGGAAACAGAAGGGCAAGGAACGCGAGACTATCCGCTTGGTGCCTTGCCTGGCGTGCGGTGGGAGTACGTTCGACGATGGGGAGCGCCCGATTGTCTGTCATTGCGGCGCCACGGTCCCGGAGCCGAGGGTATGAGTGAGAAAGACGCACCCGCCGAGGCGCCCGGACCCGACCCCCCCCGCGTCTTGAACGAGGAAGAAGTAGTTGCCCTCATTGCGCAGTTTCGCTACATGCTCATTCACGAAGTCAAGACCATGAAGCTCGAGGTTATCGAGAACATGGGGGCCGTGCTGGCGCGCCGAAGCGGGATCGACAAGGAAATCCGCGACCAAGCCGCCCGCGTCGATCTCCTGGCACAGATGGTAGGGGGCTTTGGTACTCGCCTTGCGGCCGTTGAGAAAGCCCTCGGCTTGCCGAGTCCCAGGAAGGGAAAGCGCACACCATGACGGAGAAACTTCCGGAGCGCGACGAGCTATTCGGCTTCGCGGACTATCTCCTGGCGCAGCTCGCGCTTGCACCGGGCACCATTGAGACTTACCTTGCCGCTTCACGTTCGTTTGTCGCGCACCTGAGACTGGAAGGGAAAACCGTCTCGGACGCGGACCTGTCGGACGTTACAGCATTTCTTGTGAGCGGACAGATAGCGGGAGCCCAGGCGCGCACGGTGGCGAAGGTGGCAACCGCGCTGCGCTCGTTCCTGGGCTTCCTGGTGATAGAGGGGGTCATTCCAGAGAATCCAGCCCGAGGACTTCAAGTGCCACGCATGATAAAGCGGCTGCCCAGGGTCTTGTCCGTGGGCCAGGTTGAGCATTTGCTCGATTCCTGCCGGACCGACGCGGTAGGCGTCAGGGACCGGGCGCTCTTTGAGACTATGTATAGCTGCGGCCTGCGCGAAAGTGAGGCAATCGGGCTCACCATGCGGACCCTCGATCTCGGCAAAACCTACGTGCGAGTTGTAGGGAAAGGCGACAAGGAGCGCATCGTCCCGCTCGGCGAGAGGGCGCGCGTTGCTTTGGAGAACTATCTCACGGACGCAAGGTCGGAGCTTCTCAAGGGCTCGACAACGGACGCGCTATTCATCAGCCGCCGGGGCAGGAAGCTGTCTCGTCCGCAGCTCTGGAAGGCATTCCGTACCCTTTGCATCCGCGCGGGGATTCCGGACGCACACCCGCAAACCCTGCGGCATTCCTTTGCCACGCATCTGTTACAGGGAGGGGCAGACCTCCGAGTGATTCAAGAGCTACTTGGTCATGAGAACATCGAGACGACGGCAATTTACACCCATGTTGACCCCCAGAGATTGAAAAAGCTACATGGGCGCTTCCACCCGAGAGGGTAGCCGTCGAGAGTAACCTTGCCCTGCGGGAGACGGCCGGACCAAGAATACCCCTGACAACCAAGGGTCACCGTCTCTGTTTCCACCGGGCAAGGACTCCCCGGGCACTTCGCGGCCGATCACCGCAAGTAACCCGGCTTTCTTCCGTCCGCGTTGCCGGGCAGACCGAGCGGCAGGCGGACCAAATGTCACTTCAAAAGTGACAATTGATTTTTGACAGCCGTCCGGCCCCCGGGAATCGACGCCATGCAGGAGGCGACTCACGGGGGACGTGCGGGAGAACGGCATCCCGCGTCCGCAGTCTCGCCACTACGGGACAGCCGCAAGCACGTAGAAAAGTCCTCGCCCTGCGGGAGACGCCGGACCACGGCAAGGGGGCAACGATGCGTCTCTCTTTCCGCCGGCAAGAACTTCCCGGGCACTCATCGGTAAAGCGCTGCCGAGAGTAACCCGGGTTTTTTTGTACAACGCGAAAAGAGCACCTCCGTGGCGGGACAAGGCGAGACTTTCGGGGGGCTTGCCGTATCCCAGGAGCGGGCTACTTGTAGCCCCTCATTCTCCGCAGCTCTCGGCCCGGGACTCTCCACTTCCTGCCCGTCGAGTCAACAATCCACATGTCAATGATACCTGAAAGCATTTCCGGCAAATACCCGCTGATAAGCTGGATACTTTGGTGTGAGTCTAATCCGTATGGCGGAGGCTCTCTCCCGGCGGACTCTATCTTCATTCGCCCTTTTCTGTCCCCCTTTTTCCTTGCTTCCCAAGACCGCACCGTCATTTTGGTTCGTCCGGTGTTTGTGGCATCGAGCAAAAGAAAGCACTGAAGGCCGGAACCTCTTATTGAGGGTTCGTTGGGGTCAGTGGACGAGTGGAGGTAATCGGTCAGGGCGCCCTCCGGACGAATCAAGTTTGCAATAGAGAGCTTAAGTTTCAGCCGCTTCCTATCTCTCCAAGCAGGAAGCGCGATCGCAACGATAACCGCCATAAAGGTGCCTATCGTCGAAAACGTCTGCCAAGTGATCGGTAGAAGTTGAAACACTGGGTGAGCGTTCGTCACGGAAGTTGGGATCATCACCCTACGCGAAATCCAATGGTATTCTCCGGGACTTTTCCAATCGAATCCTCGGCGTGTCCCTCGAAATCTTTGCTCATCGCTGCCGTTATGTAGGAACACAAATCGTCCAATTCCTCCGGGGTGGGCCGATCGGTAAGAACCTTCGTCTCCGCTTTTTCAAATGCCTTCCAATGCCATTCGCTCTTCGTTCTGAAAATGCTCATATCGAGAAAGAAACACAGCTGAGAAGCCCTGGGAGTTCCTTCGCTTATGGTGACTTCGAGTGTGACCAATGCAATTCCCTGGCTATCGAAAGAAACCACCAAAGGCAACGGTTGGAGGCCCTCTGGAGCTTGCCTATCGAAATCGGTAGGAATCAGTCTGAAGACTGGTCGAGCTGGTGCCGCCAAGTGCTTTCTCCATGCTTGCATGAATAAATCGATCACCTGAAAGACGGAATCCTGATATGCCTTCCACTCAGTGTCGTAGCGCTTCCAGGTTTCAAGCAACTCGTCGTAGGTCATTTTATCCTCCACTTTTCTTGCGCTGGCCTATCATACCATGCATAGGAGTAAAACACCAAGCGCAACGCTGGCCCATAGTGCTCGGGCCATAGGTCCTCTGGCTTCTTGGTCCTAAGACCACTTGCGACCCCGGCCTATGGCGCACGGGCTATAGGTGTACCCTCGCTTTTTGGGACCACTTGCAGGACCACCGGCGCGGAAAAAGCGTGCCTGAGCTGAGTCGAAGCAAGCGAACCCTGAGAGCGCAACTACTTATGGAGCTTCAACATGAGCGAGGGCAAGCGAAAGTGAGCGGGACGAGCAAAAATGCAAGTCTCGCCTCCGGAGCCATAGGCCGCGCGTTCGAATCGCGCATTGCCCATTGTTTCCAGATGAATGTTGCCACTTCTCTGAGATTTTGAGTTCGCTCTCCCTATCCAGAGCTTGAGAGCGCCCGCATGTAAGTTCCCTTCCCTTTACGGCATGATTGCTATCCCGGCAGGGTATTTTCCGGTGGTGGAGCCGGAGGTGGTTAAGGTGATTGGGGAGAGGGTGCCATCGGAGTTGATGCGGAAGGCGGAGATGCCGCTTGCACCAGTGGCGCTGCCGATGTTTGTCACGTAGAGGTAGTTGCCGTCAGGGCTGATCGCTATTCCGAACGGCGTTGCCCCGGTGGTGTAGCCTGAGGAGCTCAGGCTGAGGGAGCCGCCGGAGTTAATGGCGTAGGCGGACAGGCCGTTTGTGCCGCTGCTGCTGACGTTTGTCACGTAGAGGTAGTTGCCGTTCGGGCTGATCGCGATCCCGCCCTGCGGGTTTGTTACGGTGGTGAAAGTGCCGTTGGAGGCCAGGGCACCGCTGCCGGACGTGATCGTGTAGGCGGATATGCTGCCACCGTCGTTTGTCACGTACAGGTAGTTGCCGTTGGGGCTGATCGCAATCCCTTTTGGCCCTGATCCGGTGGCAAATGTGCCGGTAGTGATGGCCGCGAGGGTGCCGTCGGGGTTAATGGTGTACGGTGATAAGCCGCTTGCGCCAGTGCTGCTGACGTTTGTCACGTAAAGGTAGTTACCGTTTGGGCTGATCGCGATCCCCCACGGCTCAACGCCGGCAATGAAGCCTGCGGCGCTTAAGGTGATGGGGGAGAGGGAGCCGCCGGAGCCGATGCTGTACCCGGATATGCTGTCTGAACCACCGCTGCCACTGCCTGAGTTTGTCGTATAGAGGTAGTTGCCGTTGGGGCTGATCGCGATCCCATTCGGGTTTGATCCGGCGGCGAATGTGCCGGTCGTGATGGCCGTGAGCGCTCCGCCGGACCCGATGGTGTAGGCGGAGACGCCGGGTGAACCACTGAAGTTCGTCACGTACAGGTAGCTGCCGTTGGGGCTGATCGCGATCCCGCTCGGCCCACCTCCAGTATTGAAGGTGCCGGCGGCAGTGATGGTGCCATCGGAGCCCATGCTGTACGCGGATAGGCCGCCCGGGCCAGTGACCCCTTCGTTTGTCACGTAGAAGGGAGTCCCCGACGCTGTCCTGTTTGACGAACCGAAGGCGGGGAAGGCGCTCATAGAGAATAGGCTGCAAGCGAAAAAAGAGACGATGACAATTGCTATGAGAACTGCATACAAAAGGCGCTTCTGCATCCTACTCTTCATTCCTCACGCTTTGTACCGGCGTACACGGCAAGCGGTAATGTTTCCCCTGTTCTTTTCCTGGAGTTTATCCCCAGCGCGAGCGATTGTCCATTATTTTTGGTTGCAACCATAATGACACGTGATATGGTGCAAAAATAATCCTGTCCAGAATATTATGGGGGTGTAGCATGAAAAAGCGTCGGCGTCTGGCGTCCCTCTGCCTGCTATTTGTTACGATAGTCCTCGGATGTTCCAGTCCCGGCGGTTCAACTCCTCCTCCTACGGAGACGGGGCCGGCAACGCCGTCCGGTCTAGCGGTGGGCTCCTCAACGACCCACCACGATCAGTGTGAGCTGGACCGCTTCCAGCGGGGCCACCAGCTACCAGCTCTATGGGGCCACCAGCGCAAGCGGGCCGTTTAGCGGCACTCCGGTCTACGATGGAGCCAACACCAGTTACACTGACACGGGGCTCACCGGGGGCACCGCCTGCTACTACGAAGTGCAAGCGAAAAACCCGGCTGGCAGCAGTTCTCTGTCTGCGACGGTTTGGGGGATCACCTGGCCATCTTCCGGTAGTTACGGAGTAACTATTGCTAATGTTGCGATAGACTCTACAGCAGTTCAGGCTGGTCAAGAACTATCGATTTCCGCAACCGTCACGGGTAACTCCGGAACGCCAACAGGGGAAGTTTTCTTCTTAGCCAATAACCTAAAACTAATTGGATCTGCAGTGCTAGCTGGGAATGGAGTCGCTCAATGTACCACATTACCGCTCAATGCAGGTTCGTATGACATAACGGCGGAATACGCGGGAAACGCTACTTATGCGACGGCGACATCAATTGCAGTACCAGTTGTTGTTCCCTAGCAACGGAGGATAAGCGGCGGCGCGTACAATGAGTCAACGGTCTTTGCAAGAGGCGGACTGACGCTAACAACGAATGGAGGTCTTTACACCATGAAGCGATCTGTTCTTGCATCAGCGATAATCGTTGCTCTCGTGCTTGCATCAGCGGGGATGCTTGGCGCCGCTCCTCTGGAGCTCGCATACAATGCGCCCGCCACGCCCCAGAAGTGGGTTGGTCATGACAAGGACCAGCTCATCAAGGACATGGGCACGCCGGATTTTACTTTCGGCACTGACGGCGGCGGTCAGACCATCCGATACGTCGTGCCCGAGAAGTTCACCCATAGCGAGCAAGTCAACATCGTCGAACAGTTCGACGTAAGCTCGAACGGCCGAATCATCGCGGCTTCGGTCTCCAGGATGTAGGGCTCTCGGAGCCTGAGCTCCATTGCAGCCGCGGCCTCACACGGTACGCCGTTGTGAGGCCGCGCAGAAAGTCATTGTTCCGCCTTGAGGAAGACATCAGGACCCGTCGCGCAGGCGACGGGTCCTTTTCCTTTGTCTAATGTTCAAGGCCGATGCTGACATCGGTCCCTTCCCTGATGATGTGGAAGGTGACCTGGCTGCCGCGAGCGCCGTCGAGCGCCTTGTAGTAGTCCATCATGTTTTGCACGGCCCGGCCGTCGATGTTGGTGATGACGTCCCCGGGACGGAAACCCGCGATGGAGGCCGGCGTGTCCTGCTCCGGCAGATAGCCAACCACGACGCCGTGGAGGGACGCGGGGATGCTGACCTGCTGACGAATCTGGTCATCAATGTCGACAACCGTCATTCCCGGCCAGAGGTTCTTCGCCTGCGCCACCTGGTCCTTGTCATCCCGCACGCCGATTCTCACCGGCACACTGACGGTCTGTCCGGCGCGGATGACGGCAAAGGTATAGGTCTTGCCAGGCTCGAAGCTTCCCACCTTCTGCGTCAGATCGTCTGCGCTGCGGACCATGGCCCCGTCCACCTTCGTTATGTAGTCCCCGGGCTCCAGCCCCGCCTTCGCGGCCGGTGAGGCCTTGTAGATGTTGAGCATCAACGCGCCATCCAGCCCCTGGACCTTGAGGTCAGAGGCGAAACCGGGATACGTGGAGCTGCCGTTGATGTCCGCGATCTGCGCGCCGAGCCAGCCATACTCCACGTGCCCTTTTTGGATGAACTGGCTGATTGCCGGGGCCGCGTTGTCAATGGGAATTGCAAAACCGAGCCCGACGTTTCCGCCCGAAGGCGCCGCGATCCAGGTATTGATCCCGACCACCTGCCCCTTGATGTTGACAAGGGCCCCGCCGGAGTTGCCCTGGTTGATTGCGGCGTCCGTCTGGATGTAATCCGTGTATGTTGCCACGTCACCCGAGGGTCCGTGCCTTCCCAAGGCGCTCACGATGCCCATGGTGACCGTCGATTCAAATCCCAGCGGGTTGCCTACCGCCAGAACAATGTCCCCGACCTGGAGCGTGTTGGAGTTGCCGAGCTCAGCCGTCTGCAGGGGCTCCCGGCTCGTGAAAGAGACCAGGGCGATATCCTTGCGCGGGTCGGTGCCGACCACCTTGGCCTTGAAGACCCTCTGGTCATAGAGGCGCACGCTGATGTCGTTGGCGTCCTTGACCACGTGGTTGTTCGTCAGCACGTAGTAGCGGTCCCCGGAGCGCTGGACAATGATTCCCGAACCCAGAGCGGACTGTCGGAAAGTCTGCTTTCCGCCGTTGCCCTGCTGATCAAGGAACGGAAAAGGGAAATTGAACGGAAGGTCGAGCTGCGGCGCCTGCTGCGTGATGAGCTGCGTCACGTTGATCTCCACGACGGAAGGCAGGATCTTCTTGGCCACCGCCCGGAACGAGCTCTGCAGCGAATCGAGACCGCCCGGGACCTGTATCGAATCAGAGCCCGTTTGTACGGTCTGTCCGCTCGTGATGGATGAGCCGCTGCGGACCTGCGTGAAACCAGAGATTGGAACAAACAGGAACAACGCCCCCACGGCCACCACCGCTGCCGCCAGCACCGTCAGGTATGTCACCTTCAATTTCATGATTCTCGTTACCTCCATGCAGAACAATAGAGAGTGGAGATTGAGGGCGCGTTATGGGCCGGTTAAATCTTCTTAAATATCACCCGGCAGAGCCATGGGAAGGACGGTTGTGGCCAGGCGGTGGTCCCGCGGACGATGGCTTATGATGAGGACGGTCCGGCCTCGAAGCCTTCGGTCCAGGGAGTCGAGGAGCCCCTCGGCGGTCCGATCGTCCAGCCCTTCGGTCGGCTCATCGAGGATGGAGACGGGCGCCTCCCGAAGAAGCGCCCGTGCCACGGCAAGACGCTGCCCTTCTCCCGCCGAAATCTCCCGGCCCGTCTCGCCGATTATCGCGTCCAGCCCGTCAGGAAGGGAGGCCACAAAGTCGGAAAGTGATGCGTCCTTCAACGCGGACCACAGATCTTCCTCCGAGGCGGTCTCCTTCGCAATCAACAGGTTGTCCCTGATCGAGGAATGAAAAAGGTGCGGCGACTGGGGGACAACGGAGAAAAACCCGCGGGATTCTTCCGCGCCAAAAGAGCGCAGATCCACGGCCTGCCCGTTTCTTACCACGTGTATGGTGCCGCCTTCGTATTCCCAGAACCGCAGGAGCACGCTGACCAGCGTGCTTTTCCCCGCACCGGTGGGGCCTGAAATGCCCACGCGGCTTCCGGCCGGAGCGTCGAAGGAAAGCCCTCGGATGACCCAGGGAAGCCCGGGCGCGTAGCGGAAGCGCAGGTCACGAATGACCAGGCCCACGGACTCCTGAGTCTCAACGCCGTGTCCTTCCCTCCGCGCCGCATCCGTGATGCGCGGCTTTTCATCCCACCGCGCCCCTCCGGGTTGCGCGGCGCTGATCTGGAAAAGCCGATGGGCGGCCGCAGCCATTTCCCCGAAGCGCTGAATCACGCCGGGAAGCGGCATGACCGTCTCGAAGCTCGCGAGCACAACCACGGTGAGCATCGCCATGTCCGGCCCCGGCAGCTTTCCATCTGCTACGAGTGAAGCCAGGATGAGCGCGGAGGCCCAGACCGTGGCCAGGCTTATGCCAACCATCTGCGCTTCCGCGATCCCTTGCAGCGAGGCGAGCCGGCGCTGCCGCTGATCCATCTCACGGGAAGCCGCCTCAACGCGCGAGGAGGCAAACTCGAGCGCGCCCAGGGCTTCCAGCTCGGCCATGCCCTGGACCTGCTCTACGACTCCTGCTCGGAGAACGGCCGCCCACGCCACGCGCTCGCGTCCCGGCATTTCCGCGCGCGTTCCCGCCAGGAGCGGCAGGAAGACTCCCGCGCATGCAAGCCCGGCAAGGTCCACCCAAGCCAGGCGCGCGTCAAAATGCAGGAGGAAAGGCAGGAGGCAGGCGGCAGAGAGAACGGCGACAACGGAAGGTACGACGCCCCGCACGTAGAAATCATCCAGCATGTCGATGTCCGCCCGAATCCTGCTCAGCAGGTCACCGCTCCTGTGAGGCTGCAGGGCGGCAGGAGCAAGCGGCTCCAAACGATTGAAAAGCCAGACCCTCAGGGTTGCCAGGATCCGAAACGTGGCGTCATGGTTGACCAGCCGCTCCGCGTAGCGCCCTCCGGCGCGCCCGATGGCCAGGGCGCGCACGCCCGCGGAGGGGGTCGAATAGTTCATGACCATGCCGAGGGTTCCGGCGACCGCCATGGAGGCGATGAACCAGCTCGACAAAGCAAGAAGCCCGATGTGGGCGAGAGTCGTTGCCAGCGAGAGGATGATCCCCAGGACCACCCAGCGCCACAGCGGCAGCGCAAGCCGCGCAATCCGAAGCAGGTCCTTCATGCGCGCTCCCTCAGCTTCCCCGCTTCGAGCACAAGGGTCCTGTCCATCCCCGCTGACCCGCGGTGCGTGACCATGATCATCGTCTTCCCCCGTCCCAGCTCCTGGACGGCGGCGCTTACGAGCTCTGCGCTTGCGGGGTCCAGGTGCGCCGTGGGCTCATCCAGCAGAACGAGGCTGGGTCTGCGGAGGAAAAGACGCGCCAGGGCCACGCGCTGGACTTGCCCGCGCGAAAGGCCCTGGCCTCCTTCGCCCACCATCGTGTCGAGGCCGGAAGGAAGCCGGGGGAGGAACTCATCCACGCACGCCGCGCGGGCTGCCCGTTCTACTTCGCCGCTGCTTGCGCCAATACGGCCGAGCCCGATGTTCTCTCGCAACGTCCCGTGAAACAGGGTCGGCTTCTGGGGCAGCCACGCCACCCGCTCGAACCACGGATCCCGCGGAAGGAGCTCGAGCGCCAGGCCTCCGACAAGAACGCGCCCCGAGTCCGCCCGCAGGAACCGAAGGAGGATGTTCAGGACGGTGGATTTGCCCGCGCCGCTCGCTCCCGTCAGGGCGATGTGGGCGCCGGGGGCCGCCGTGAATGAAATCTCATCGAGGATGACCCTCGACTGAAAGGAACGGCTCACCGACTCAAAGGCGACCTCGAACGTCTCACCCTGGGGAGGGCTGCCGCGGGGGCTCGCATCCAAGACTCCTTCGAAGCCCTGCGTTTCAAGAAGGTCGGCAATCCGCTCGCCGGCGCTCATGGCTTCCATGCGCATGTGATAGAAGGTGCCGAGGGACCTCAGGACGAGGAAATACTCCGGGGCTGCCAGGAGAATGAAGTAGGCCCTCCCGAACTGCATGGTCCCGGCCATGAGGCGGAGGCCTGAGAGCACGGCGACAATTGCTATGCTGACCGCGGAAAGAAGCTCCAGCATGAACGATGAAAGGAAGGCGATGCGCATGACCGACAGGGTGGCGATCCTGTATTCATCGGACGCCCGCTCGATCTCCGCAGCTTCCCTGCGGGCCGCGCCGAACATCTTCACCGTGGTCAGCCCCTGGAGGATGTCCAGGAACCGGCCGCTCATCCTGGCCAGCGTGGCCCACAGCCGCTGGTTCCTGACGTGGGACTCTTCCCCAATGAGGATCATGGTCACGGGGAGGAACACGGCGGTCAGCAAAAGGACGAGGCCGGAAATCCAGTCCAGGGGAAAAACCGCCGCGAGCACGGTGAACGGCAGCAGCGTGGACAACGCGCGCTGCGGCAGGTAGCGGGAGTAGTAGCCTTCCAGCGCCTCCACGGCGTCCACCGCAATGGTCGCCACCTCACCGGCCCGCATGCTGGAAAGCGTGGCGGGTCCAAGCCTGCGGAGGTGCCCCATCAGGCGGCTTCGCACGTCGAGCTTGACCCGGGAAGCGCATTCGTACGCGGTCCGCCGGGTGGTCCACATGACGAGAAAGCGGACCGGCGCCGTTGCAATCAGGGCAATGAAAACGCTGAGAAGAGAGCGCACCGCTGCGTGCTGAAAAATGACGGCGTTCGCAATCCGCACGAGAAACGCCGTCTGGAGGATGAGCAGGATCCCCGATATCTCGCCGAGAGCAATTGTGAGGGCCAGCGGACGTCGGATGTTCGTTCCGTTCTGCCGCAGCCAGGCCGTAGTACCTGTCATCCAGATCGAGTGTACTGGTAAGGAATCGCGATTGACAACCGTGAACGGAATAGCGAAATTCCAGAAAAAGGGGGATCAATGCTGGTCGAAGCTCTCTCCCGGGTCCAGTTTGCAACCGTGGCCATCTTTCACTTCCTGTTCGTTCCCCTCACCCTCGGCCTCAGCACGCTCGTCGCCATCATGGAGACGGTCTACGCGAGGACTGGGGACGAAACATGGCTGAAGATGACGAGGTACTGGAGCAAGCTGTTCCTCATCAACTTCGCCGTCGGGGTGGTGACAGGGATCACGCTGGAGTTCCAGTTCGGCATGAACTGGGCCGAGTACTCCAAGTTCGTCGGGGACATTTTCGGGGCCCCGCTCGCCATCGAGGCAACCGTGGCGTTCTTCCTCGAGTCCACCTTCATTGGCGTGTGGGTGTTCGGCGGGAAGCGGCTCTCGCGCGGGGCGCACGCGGCTGTCATGTGGCTGGTTGCGTTTGCCAGCACGCTGTCCGCGCTGTGGATCCTGCTCGCCAACGGGTGGATGCAGAAGCCGCGCGGCTACATCATGTCGGGGGGCCGGGCGCAGCTCTCGGATTTCGGCGCGCTCATCTGGAACCCGTACGCCTGGATCAAGTTTTTCCACGTGATCATGGCGGCGTGGACTCTTGGCGCGTTCTTCATCATGGGGATCTGCGCCATTCACGCGCTGCGCGGCAGGACAACCGAGGTGGTCCGCAAATCCTTCCGCCTGGCCGCGCCGTTCGGGCTGGTCGCGTCGGTGCTCATCATCGTTGCCGGAGACATGTCAGGCGTGCAAGTGGCGAAGTTCCAGCCCACGAAGCTCGCGGCCATGGAGTCGCAGTGGAAAACACAGTCCAACGCTCCCTTCTATCTCATTGCGCTTCCTGATCCCCAGGCCGGAAGAAACGTCATAGAGGCGCTGCCCATTCCCGGCCTGTTGAGCTTCCTCGCCTACCATGATGCCAGCGCCACCGTGAAAGGTCTGGACGATTTCCCGGCTTCGGACCGGCCGCCCGTCATTGTGACGTACCTGGCCTTCCGGACCATGGTCGGGCTGGGATTCCTTTTCGTGCTCTGCGCGCTCCTTGCCGTCATTTTTGCCTGGACTGACACTTTCCTGAAGCGTCGATGGTTCCTTTGGATCATGGCCATCGCCCTCGTGTTTCCCTACCTCGCCAGCGAGCTGGGGTGGATCCTGGCGGAGATCGGCAGGCAGCCATGGATCGTGTACGGCCTCCTGAAAACCGCTGACGCGTATTCGCGGTCCATTACCGCGGCTGACGTGCTTGGCTCCCTCATTGCCTTCGTTGTCATCTACGGGACCCTTGCGGCAGTAGATGCTTTCCTCCTCACGAAGTACGCGCGGAAGGTGGAATGACATGACGCTTCAAATACTGTGGTTCGTGCTGTGGGGCGTTCTCTGGGCGGTGTATTTCATGCTGGACGGGTTCGATTTCGGCACGGGGATGCTCCGCAATTTCCTTGCCAGGGGCGAGACGGAAAGGCAGGCCGCGCTGGCCTCCATAGGCCCGGTCTGGAACGGCAATGAGGTCTGGCTGATCACCGCCGGCGGAGCAACCTTCGCGGCGTTCCCCCTCACCTACGCGTCCATGTTCAGCTTCCTCTACCTGCCCATGCTCCTGATCCTGTTTTCCCTGATCCTGAGGGGGGTCTCAATCGAGTTCCGCGGGAAAAACGATTCTCCCCGGTGGCGCTCCACGTGGGACTGGGTCCTGGCTGTCACGAGCTTTACCGCACCGCTCGTCCTCGGCGTGGGTTTCGGGAACATCTTCCAGGGGCTGCCCATTGCCACGGACGGCTACAAGGGCAGCTTCCTCAAGCTGTTCAATCCCTACGGTCTCCTGACCGCCGTGTTGTTCGTCATCCTCTTCCTCCAGCACGGCGCGCTGTGGCTTTCCGTGAAGTCAGAGGACGGGATGTCGGAAAGAAGCTCGAGGTTTGCCGGGGGCTTGTGGTACGCGGTGCTGGCGGTGGCCGTTGCCTTCCTTGCCCTCACGGCGTTCGCCACGAAATTGTACGACAACTTCTTCTCCCACTCCCTGTGGCTCGTGGTGCCTGTGCTGGCGGTGGCATCTCTCCTCAGCGTCAAGGTCCTGCATTCGAGGGGACGGAACCTCGGGGCATTTTTCTCTTCCTGCGCGTTGATCATCCTCGTTGTCGCCACCGGCCTGGTGGGGCTGTTCCCGAACCTCATCCCGTCAAGCCTTGATCCGAGCGCAAGCCTGACGATCTACAACTCCTCTTCGGGGCCCTACACGCTGCGGCTCATGACCATCGTGGCGGCCATCTTTGTTCCCATCGTCATCGTTTATCAGGTCCTGGTCTATCGATTCTTCAGGACAAAGGCGCTGCCGGGAGAGGAGTACTAGGAACGAGACGTTTGCGGCGCCTCCCCGTGAAGCAGCTTCCAGGACAGCCAGGAGACGCCCCACGCCAGGAGCAAGCCTGAGGCCACGTCCGCCACGTAGTGCTGCTTCACGAAAACCGTCGACGCCACAATGAGGGCCGTCCACGCCGCGGCAATGATGCCCAGTCGGTGGTCCGTCCTCCACCAGTGGATGGCAATGATCGTGGAAAGCGAGGTGTGCAGGCTGGGGAAATCATTGTACGGATTGTCCCCGGCGTACACGTCGCGGATCATCCGGGAGAGGACGTCAGTGCCGCTCACCGCGGGACGCATCACTTCCGTCTGCAGGAAAAAGTAAACGGCGTAGCTCACGAGCATGGCAAGGATCAGGGAGAGAGTCGCGGACTGAAAAATCCTCGTCCTGAAAACCAGGAAGACGATGAGGGAAAAGTAAATGAGCGGCTCCAGAGACACGTAGGGAATCACAAAAAGCGGAACCAGGGGCAGGGCATCATCCAACGGGGTCCTGAGATGCATCACGGCCGGACCATGATTCAGAGGATCATAGATCTTGCTGACAAGGTAGACGCCGGCGCCGAGCAGGAGGGAAGCTGCCGCGTTGACCCAACCGGTCTGGAAAATGCCGCGGCCGAACACCCGTTTCATTGTCATGAGAGCCTCCCGGAGATCCGCGTGGGCGCATTGAAGCATGTCGGCGGCGGCGAAGCAAGCCTTACACTCGCAACGTCTTACACTCACAATGCGGTAACTTTCACGTAACGCCGCAGTTTGACAGGCGTTCGACGAAAAAAACGTGTTTTTTCTGAAGCGGTATATACTTGTGGATGGGGTGCAACCCCAGGAGGACGCAATGGGCGAATACATGAGCCAGATCCCCGCCGAGATACAGGGGCATATCCGTCAGATCACGAAAAGCTCGGGGCTCCCGGACACCGAAGACTCTATCGAGATGATCGCGCAGGGGTGGCTCGAAAAGAAGGAGCGTTTCGAACGACACATCTCACGGATGGCGCTGGAGGAGGTGGACGTGCTGGAGAAGGGAGATGATCGCGGGTGCCTTGCCATGACCTTTTCCGGCTCGCTCATCAATATCGGCCCCCAGAGGGACGGCGGCAGGAACGTCCAGTACGTGAGCATTGGGCTGCGCAAGGACGTACCGGAGTCCGCCCGGCAGGAGAGCTCGCAGCTCGGAGGAGACGTGAAGGTCGGGGTGCCCGTCAACTTCACCGTAGGTCCCATCGTGAGCTCGTCTCCCGTGTTCAAGATAGCGGTCACCGCGGAAGAGCTCGACCTCGATGAGCAGGAGCGCCAGATCAGCAAGTCAACGGAGATCCTGACCAAGGAGTTCGTCAACGTGAACAAGGAACTGGATGAAGAATAACCGGTCCAGGACGTAACTGATGGAGGAGTTGACGCGGAGGTTGGGGGAGATTTTCCACCGTGATGGCCCGCCTGAGGCGGTTGCCTTGGGCGAGGCTATTGCGGGGACCCTGGAAACTCTGGAGAATGAATCCCCGCGGCTTCGGCCACCGGATGACGACGGGAGACCCGGCGGCCTGGTCTTCCTGGACCCGGGCCTTCCCACGATCGTGGTGCCGGATCTTCACGCCCGCATGGACTTCTTCCTGGCCGTGCTCGGCTCCATGGCGGAGGAGGGCTGCAGGACGCTGGAGCTTCTCGACGCGGGCCGCCTCCAGGTGGTCTGCCTCGGTGACGGCGTGCACGCGGAGGGCCGGGCGGCGCAGCGCTGGCGCGCGGCACAGGCGGAGTTTCTCGACGAGTATCGGGCCCACAGGAACATGGATGAGGAGATGCGCGAGAGCCTGGGAGTGATGGAGATGGTGATGGAGGTCAAACGCAGGTACCCTTCCCGCTTCCATTTTCTCAAGGGCAACCATGAGAACATCGCGAACGAATCCGGGGGCGGGAACCTCCCGTTTCGAAAGTTCGCGTTGGAAGGGGCAATGGTGCTCGCGTACATGCGCCAGTTCTACGGGCCGCTGCTCCTGGGCCAGTACGCCCGCATGGAGAAGGAGCTCCCGCTCCTCGTTGTCGGCCCCGGTTTCCTGCTGTCTCACGCCGAACCGGCCGAGTTTTACGCGCCGCACCGCGTGATTGGCTTCCGCAACGACCCTGACGTCGTGCTGGGTCTGACGTGGACGGACAACGACGAGGCGGAACCGGGAAGCGTCGAGAGCATGTTGAGATACTACCTGGGGGAGGAGGCGGCCCGCACGGCTTTCTACCTGGGCGGCCATCGCCCCGCCGTCGGTTCCTACAAGCTTCGCGCAGGAGGAAAATACGTGCAGATCCATGATCCAGAACGGTTCGTCATAGCGCACCTTTCCCCCGGGGGCCCCTTCGAGCTCGACCGCGACGTGGTCCGAATTGACGCGCGCTCCATCCTGGCGGTGTGAAATGAAAAAAATCGGAAAGTACGAGCTGATCGGAAAAATCGCGCAAGGCGGAATGGGCGCGCTGTACACGGCAAAGCACCCCACCCTGGAAAGGGTCGTGCTCCTGAAAAAGCTGGCAATCCGCGGCGGCGGCCAGGTGGTGGAGAGGTTCAAGCGCGAGGCGCGCCTCATGATGGACCTCAACAGCGAGCGCATTGTCCAGGTGTTCGACCATTTCAAGGAAGGCCCCAACTACTACATCGTTGAGGAGTTCGTGGAAGGCGTCTCCCTGGACGCGCTGATCCGCAAGGAGCGCTACCTTTCCAACGACGCCGCCATGCTGATCTTCTACGAGGTGTGCCGCGGGCTGAAGTTCGCCCATGACCGGCAGGTGATCCATCGCGACATCAAGCCGGGCAACATCCTCATTTCGAGCCATGGAGAGGTGAAGCTGGCGGACTTCGGCATTGCCACCTCCGCGGAGGAGATGGACGACGGTCTCACGAAGGACGGGACAATGCTCGGCACGCCGGCCTATGTCCCGCCGGAGCAGATCGAGGACGCCCGGAACGTGGACCGCCGGGCGGACATCTACTCTGTCGGGGTGGTCCTGTACGAGATGCTCACCGGCAAGACCCCCTACCCGGGCTCCTTCACCGCGGAGACGATCCGCCTGATCCACAGGGGCAAATACGTTCCCCCCCGACGCCTGAACCCCCGGGCGTCCCCGTTCCTGTGCAGGATCGTGGCAACCTGCATGCGCGTCAAGCGAAGGCGGCGCTACAAGGACGTGGGCGTCATCCTGCGCCTCCTGGAAAGAAGGATTCCGCGCAGAGACCCCGCGGTGGTCCGTCAGGCGGTCCGCAAGATCCTCAAAGGGGAGGACATCCACGACGTCTTTCACAGGAGCCGCGCGCGGGTGCTGCGGCCGCTGGCCGTCGTGGCCGTGGTGGTGATCCTTGCCGTCGGGGCCTGGTGGTTCTACCAGCAAGGGTATTGGTACGAGCTCTTTCAAGCGGACCGCTATGGCGCGCTCGTGGTCTCAGCCCAGATCGACAGCGCATATAAGGAGCCTGATGAGGTCTTCTTCAGACCCGCCCTCTATCGCGAGCAGGGCAACCATCTCACGCGCGTGACAGGCGTTCAGTTTGACATCCATGAAAGCGCTTCGGGTCGGACCGGAGTGAGCTATCTCCTGTCCACGAAAAAGCTGTACCTCGAAGCCGGCAGGTACCGGCTGAAGGTCGGGCTGGAAGGACAGCTCTTCTGGGCCTCTTTCACGCTGAGCCCCCGCTCCGTTCAGCGCAAGTCCCTGGAGACCGCCACGGGGCTTCGCATCACGCTGAACCAGGAGGGGCAGCCCGCAATGCCCCTGACGGTGAGATACTCGGTGTACAGCGCCGAGAACGGGGAGGACCTGACCGCGTCGGCAACGGTCGCTGTCCTGATGGGGGAGCGATGGCTGCCGCTTTTCCTTGCGCGGGCGGAAGGCCTTTTCCCGGGACGGACGTACAGCTTTCGGGTCAGCCGGGAGGGATACGTCCCGCAGGAGTTCAATCTCATCCTCAAGCCTTACCAGACGACGTTGACGCTCGAAGCGCGACTCGTACCGGAAACTCGGAGGTGACCGCATGACCACCATGAGCAGCAAGCTCATCATCCTGGCCCTCGGCTTTCTCGGCGGCATTGCCGCGTGGCCCGCCGCGGAGCTGGTCCTGTATTACCAGGGCTCATTCCCATCCTACCTGGCGTTCCTCGCGCTCCTGGGAGCCGTGGTCGGCGCGCTCATGGGGGCATTCTTCGGCGCCGCGGAAGGGATCACGTCGAGGATCAAGAAAAGGATCCCGACCGGGATTCTTCTTGGCGCCCTTGTAGGGTGCCTTGGCGGCGCGGCGGGAGCGCTTGTCGGACAGGCGGCCCTCTGGTTGTTCGGGGGAATCTTCCTCCTGTCTTACCGGAACATGCAGTCGGTGGTCCTGCCCGTTTCCCGCGCAATCGGCTGGGCCGTGCTCGGCATCTTCGTGGGAGCGGCGGAGGGCGTGCGCGCGCTGTCACCCAAGAAGATCGCCGTCGGTGTCCTGGGCGGGCTTCTTGGCGGGATGGTGGGCGGCTTTGCCCTGGAGTATTCGCGGCTGCTGCTTCCCGGTTTCGCGCTCTTCCGTCTCCTGGGGCTCGTCATCCTCGGGCTGGCAATCGGCTTCTTCTACGGGCTCATCGAGCAGGGGATGTCATTCGGCGTCCTGCGAATTCTCGCCGGCGAGCTCAAGGGCAAGGAGTTCCTTCTCACGGAAAGGCGCGTGCGGATTGGCCGTTCACCGCGCAACGAGATCGCCCTCCCCGCCTACGAGGACCTCGCGGACGTCCAGGCGGACATCCGCGTGAGAAAGGGCGAACCGGTGATCAAGAACCTGGAGCCGAAAGTCGCCATGCTCGTCAACGAGGAAAAGGTCCAGGAAAGGAAACTGAAGCTCGGGGACGTCATCAAGATCGGCTCCGCCAGGATCTTCTACAAATTCGGATGAGGATACGGTGATGAACAGGCACAAGAGATTTTTGACGATATTCGTTCTCCTTGGACTTGCCTCTGCGTCAGCATCCGCAATAACCGTCAGCGTGGCGCAGATCGACAGCTCGGGGCTTCTTCTCCGCCAGGAGGTGGGCGCCTACGTGAGCGTGACCGATGACCATGGGGAGCCGGTCACGGACCTGCCGCAACAGGCTTTCAGCGTTGCCGAATCCGCGGACGGCCAGCATTACACGAAGCTCCCCGTGCTCGGCTTCGAGCCCAAGGCGGGGGCCAACGAGGGAATCTCGTTCCTTCTCTTCATCGACAACTCCGGCAGCATGTACGACGCTCCGGACGCCACGCCCACCACGGACGCGGCGCGGATGAAGATCACCAACGCCAAGGCCGCCGTGCGCGCCTTCCTGGCCAGCATGACCAATCCCAAGGACAGGGTTGGCCTGGTCGTCTTCAATACGCGCTACCATCTGCTGGCGCGTCCCACGACGGACAGGGAACGTATCAGCTCCCTGCTGGACCAGATAACAAAACCAATCCCGGATGAGGCGTACACGGAGCTGTACGGGAGCCTGAAGACCGGTCCTCAGGAGTTCGCCGGGATCAGCGGCCGCAAGGCCATCATCGTCCTCTCCGACGGGGAGAACTTCCCGTACTTCACCCATTCCGGCAAACCCAACCCCGAGTTCGGCACGCGGATTTTCACCTACCCTGAATCCACCACCGCAAACCAGGAGGAAGGGGTCACCGTGTACGGGATCAACTTCGGCGTCGGGGAGATCATGGATAAGAACCTCCGCGCCATTGCGCAGGACACGGGCGGAAGGACATTCGAAGCGGCTCGCGGGGAGGACCTCAGCGGAGTGTACACGGCCATCCATCGCCAGGTCGCGGGCGAATACCTCATCCGCTATCGCGCCACAACGACTCCCGCGGAGAAAAAGTACGTGCAGGTGTCCGTGACCAACCAGGGGAGTGACAGCGCCGCCTCGCGCTTCTATTTCTCCAGCGTCGTCTTCGGCCTCCCGCTGAGCAACCTTTCCCCGGTCCTCATCATCCCGTTTGTCCTTGCCATTGCGCTCCTCTGGCTTCTGACGTTCGTCAAGCTGGAAAGGAGGCCCGGGCCGGCCAACCTCGAGGTTCTCCAGACCCGCGTGGGACACCCAATGACGCGGGTGCTTCCCTTGTCGTCGAGCAAGACCGTGATCGGCGGAAGCCGAAGCGCGGACCTGACCATAGCGGGCGCTCCGCAGGTGAAGCAGGAGCACGCCACAATCCTCTATGATCCCAAGGACAAGAGCTACACGGTGGTGGGGTCCGGGGAGATCACGGTGAACAACCAGCCCGTGAAGACGCGCAAGCTCGAGCCCGGTGACGTCATTGACGTTGGCGGCGCGACAATCGTGTTCGACGACTCGAAAGATAAGAAAGAGGGCAAAAAGAAGTAGGGCGCTCCCGGACGCGCGGCAAAACGCTCAGCCCGCCCACGGGCCCGCTGGGCGGGCGGCCCGTGCGTCACGAGTCTTTCTTCTCGTGCTCAGCCACCACCGTGATGGATATGCCGCCGCGCGCGTTGAAATCCCCCGTCACCTTGCAGTACCACGGGTCGAGCGCGCTCACCACGTCGTCAAGGATGCGGTTGGTCACGTGCTCGTGGAACGCGCCCTCCTGCCGGTAGGACCAGAGGTACAGCTTGAGGGATTTCGACTCCAGGATCTTTCGATCCGGGACGTAGTGGATGGTGATGGTGCCGAAATCCGGCTGGCCCGTCATGGGGCACACGCACGTGAACTCGGGACACACGAGCGTCACCGTATAGCGGCGGCCGGGGGTCCGGTTCGGGAAAGCCTCCAGCTTTCTCACGGGCCTGGCCTTTTTCTTCCTGAGGAGCGTCAATCCCGCTGAGAGACTCTCCGTTGCGCGCCTCGGTGCTTTCGTGGCAGCCTCCTCATCCCTTCAGCCGGAAGGGATTGAAATCAGTCTTGTAATCGTAATAGTCCTCCCGCTCCGTTCTCTTCAGGAATCTCACGATGGCGTAGGTGGCGGGAGTGGCGACGGTCTCATACGCCGACTTGACGAGCCACTGGGCAACGACCACGCGCGCGAGGTCAGAAGTCGAAACGGAACCGGCAAAAGCGATCACGATGAAGATGAGGGAGTCCGCTCCCTGGCCCACGAGGGTGCTCGTGATGGTCCTGGTCCAAAGCCATCGCCCCTTCGTGGCGATCTTCAGGCGGGCAAGGACGAGCGAATTGAGGAACTCTCCCACGAGGTACGCGCTGAACGAAGCAAGAAGCAGCCGTGGGGTGGATCCCAGGATGCGCACGTACGCGGCCTGGCCGTCCCAGAAGACCGCAGAGGGGAGCCTTCCGCCAATCCACATTGCAAGGACGGCAAGGGCGTTGCATCCGAACCCGATCCAGATCACCTGGCGCGACCGCGCATACCCGTACACTTCGGTCAGGATGTCGCCGAACAGGTAGCTGAGGGGAAAGATGACCACGGCCGCCGGAACCACGACCCCCAGCACGTCTATGATCTTCACCGCGATGATGTTCGACGTGATGAGGCACGTGACGAATACCGCCGTCACGAGGTTGAGGGAACGATATCCTTGTTTCTCCAAAACCGTCTCCGTTCGCGGGATTATACCGGGCGCCTCTCCTCCGGTCTATGACGCGTCCCCGGGGCGTGATATCCTGGACGCCGGCATGGCGACGTACACATTCCCGAAAAGCTTCCTCTGGGGCGCCGCCACCTCGGCGTACCAGATCGAAGGCTCCCCGTTGGCGGACGGGGCAACCGCTTCCACGTGGCACGAGTTCACTCATCGACGCGGGACGATCGAGGACGCCACCAACGGGGACGTTGCGTGCGACCACTATCGACGCTTCGAGGAAGACATCCGTCACATGCGGGATCTCGGCCTCTCGGCGTACAGGTTTTCCACGGGATGGACGAGGATCTTCCCCGAGCCGGGGGTCGTCAACCAGAAAGGCATCGATTTCTACGACAGACTGGTGGACGTGCTTCTGGCTGCCGGGATTGCCCCCCTCCTGACGGTCTTTCATCTCGAGGAACCTCTCTGGCTTGCCCGCGGGGGAGGATTCGCGCGCAGGGAGGCGGTGGACCGCCTGCTCGAGCTGGGGACGCTCCTCATGCGCAGGCTCGGGGACAGGGTCAAGAAGTGGTGCACGATCAATGAGCCTTCCCTCTACTCGTTCCAGGGCTACGGCACGGCGGAATACCCGCCCGCGCACAAGTTCGATCTTCGAGGGATGTTCCACAGCGCCCATCATCTCCTCCTGGCGCACGCGCAGCTCGCCGACGCCTGCGCGGCTCTCGTGCCGGGCGGCATGGCCGGGCTTGCCCACTACTACGTGGACGTCCTCCCAGCGGACCCTTCCCGGCGCAGGGATGTTGAGGCGGCTGCCTTCATGGATGACATGGCCAATGGCGTCGTGCTTTTCCCGATGGGTTCCGGCGGCTATCCCCGGCGCGTCCTTGACCGGATGGGCCGCTTTTTTCCGCGCGGCTTCGAGAAGGACATGGCCCGCATCGAGGGCCGCGGAAGCTTCGTTGGAATAAATTACTACCGGAGAAACAGGTACCGCTACTCCTTTTTCACCCCGTTTCTTCACGCCGTGGAGCGTTTCGAGCCTTCCGCGCCGCATACCGCCATGGGAGACGAGATCCATCCCCCCGGCATCTACCGGGCTTTGATGAGGCTGAAGAACGAGCTTGGCAATCCTCCGTGCATGATCACGGAAAACGGACCGCCCATTCCGGACGTTCCCGGAGCTGATCCCCTGGATGACGGCGGCCGCGTCTCCTACATGGCGGACCATCTCGCGCACGTTGCTCGCGCGCTGCGGGACGGCTCGGATTGCCGGGGTTACTTCTTCTGGAGCCTGCTCGACAACTTCGAGTGGAGCAAAGGACTGTCGATGCGCTGCGGGCTGATCCATACGGACTTCTCGACGCAGAAGAGGGAATGGAAAAAGAGCGCGCTCTGGTACAGGGACCTCATCAGGAGGGGATGGCTGGAATACGATGCCTCGGACGCCGTCGAGCCGTAAGCGGGCAGGACGCGGATTGCGCTGCAACGCCGTTTGCGTTGCGGCGTTGTCTGCGTTACAATGGAAGCAAGGGAGGGGAATATGAAATCCCGCACATTGTTTGCTGGTCTTGTTGCTTTTCTTTTCGCAGTCCTTGCATGCGCGCCCATAGCCGCCCAATCACAGAACCCGGTCGGCCTCGGGATCTCTCTGGGTCTCGCCGACGCCACCGGCAGCACGCCCAACATCCCCAACACGAGCGGGAGCTTGAGCTTCAACTGGGGCTTCTACGTGGACATCCCGCTGTTGTACACGTTCCACATCACGCCATCAGCCGAGCTGTACAAGCTGCAGGATCAGAATGCAACGGACATAGACCTCGCCTTCAAGTTCATTGTCCCGCTGTCCGGGTTCGCCATCTACGCCGGCGTCGTGCCGGGCCTGACGGCGGTCACCGCCGTGCTGGATCCGCATATCGGAGCCCTGGCCGGCGTCACGTTCCAGCTCGTGAGCAACCTGGACCTTTTCTTCCAGGGCAAGTACAACGTCGTGTTCGACGGCGGGCAGAACCTTCAGGTCATCCACGCCAACGCGGGCATCCTGTTCAAGTTCAACTGACCCTCAGCTTCCCGCGCTCCGTGAGCCACTCCAGGGACTCGAAAACCGCCGGGAGGGATTCGTAGCGCGGCTGGTACCCCAGCAGCTTCCGCGCTTTCTCTATGCTGCAGCACGGGCTGTGCGCGATGTGGTCCCAGGTGGCCGCAGCGTCCTCGGGGGACTCCGTGACGCGCCACTGCTCCCAGGGGAGGAAATCGAGCTGGGCTTTGGCTCCGAACCACTGCGCCACCCGTTCCGCGTAGCCCCGAAGGCTCACGGCGGCGGGTGAAACGACGTGGAAGCTTTCCCCCACGGCGGTTGACCTGCGCTCGATCGCCTTGCAGAAAGCCTGGGCTACGTCGTCAGCGTGGACGTGATGGACCGTTTCAAGCCCCAGGTTCGGCAGGGCAAGCCGGCCGCCGCGCGCAAGCGTTTCGAAGACCGTGGGATTGAAGTTGCCGGCGGGGTTCAGCGGCACCCACCCCCGGCCAACGATATGCCCAGGGTGGAGCACCGCGGCAGGGAAGCCGGTCTCATGCGCGTGGGAGAGGAGCCATGATTCCATGGCCGCCTTTCCGATCCCATACTCCCCGAATGGCTTGCGCGGCTCCGATTCCGTTGTCGGCACCGAGACCGACGGCCCGTGGACCCAGATGGTGCCGCAGCAAAGGTAAAGCCCCGTTTTTCCTTCAATGCCCTGGACGATCTGGCGCGCGCTTTCCTCCGTGTAGCAGATGAGGTCTATCACTACGTCTGCGCGCAGGGCGGCCACGCGGGCTCCGAAGGTCCCCGCCTTGTCCTCCGCCGCCCGGTCCACTTTTTCACGTCGGGCTTCTTTCCAGATTCCCTGGTCTTCGTACGGCGATCTCTGCCCTCTGCTGAGGCAGATGACCTCATGACCTGCCTGGAGGAGCCGGGGAACGAGGAAGGTGCCGATATGGCCCGTACCTCCTATGACGACTGTCTTCATGATGGACCTCCCGCTCAGTCGAAGGTACTTCACGGCGGCTCGAAGGACAATTACGACCAGCAATTGCAATCCCAGGCGCAATTGCGAGTCGTGAAAAAAAGATCGAAATATGTTGCACATCTTTGATTATAGTGATATAACTATGTCGTAAGATCAATAAAAAGCCTGAGGAGGTCTCGGATGGCAAGCCTGGTGGCAGACCGGGTGAAAGCCGCTCACCTGGCAGACGCTCTCAAAGCGCTGGCGCACCCCATCCGCTTACGGATCGTGGGGATGCTGTGCGCGGAGGACCTGTCCGTGACCATCATGGCGGAGCGGCTCGGCGTGGCGCAGGCCATCCTTTCGCAGCAGCTTCGGATCCTCAGGATGGGCGGATTAGTGGAATCTTTCCGCGCGCGCGGCAGGGCAAGCTACCGCCTGGGGGAGCCGCGGCTGCGTCAGCTTGTGAAATGCCTCGAGGGGTGTCCCTCGAATCGAATGCAAGGAGGGCTCACATGAGCGTCAACGTCGAAAGGGAGCTCGCAGAGCTCAAGGCAAAGGTCGAATCGACTCCGGGCACGGGGAACAAGCTCACCATGGTGGTCTTCTCCGGGAGCCTCGACCGACAGATCGCGGCAATGATCATTGCCACGGGAGCGGCAGCCATGGGGATGGAGGTGGTGCTGTTCTTCACGTTCTGGGGCACGGCGGCCCTCCGGGACCCCGCCAAGCGCGTGAACGGCAAGAACATGATCTCGAAGATGTTCGGCGTCATGCTGCCGAAGGGCAGGAACGCCCTGAAGCTCTCGCAGATGCACATGGCCGGCATGGGCACGGCAATGCTGAAGGGGCTCATGAAAAAAAAGAACGTCGCCAGCCTGGACCAGCTCTTCGAGGTGGCGGGCGAGCTTGCCGTGAAGATCTACATCTGCGAGATGTCGATGGACCTCATGGGCTTCAAGAAGGAAGAGATGATCCAGTACCCCAATATCGAGGTATGCGGCGTGGCCACCATGCTTGCGCACGCCAAAGAATCTTCCCTGCAGTTTTTCATCTAACCTGAATCGAAGGAGAGTTCCATGGCAGATTATGCGATAGCAAAGACACTCGACTACAAAGGGCTTGCCTGCCCCATGCCCGTGGTCAAGATCAGCCAGCAGATCGGCACCGTCTCCGTGGGAGAGGTGATCGAAGTCCACACGACGGACCCGGCTCCCTGGCGGACTTCCCGGCGTGGGCGAAAACGATGGGGCACGCCATCATGGAAACAAAGCAGGAGCCCGGCCTCATCAAGATCTTCGTGAAAAGGATGAAATAGGAGGCCTCCATGCCGTCCGTCACGGACGCCGTATCAGCCGCTTCGAAGGCGGCGTCGGTTGCCGCTGCCAAGACCGCCGCACAGGCGGTCTCCGCGGCCTCGCAGGCGGCTTCATCAGCAACGCACGCCGCGGCCCAGTCCGCCGCGCAGGCGGTCTCCGCGGCCTCCCAGGCTGCGTCGCCGGCCGCGGCGGATGCCGTCTCATCTGCATCCCATGCCGCGGCGGCCGGCGGCCCTCTTGCCGCCGTGTACTACTTCATCATGGTCCCCATGGTGTACCTCGCCATCCTGGCCCTCGTCGTGGGGGTTGTATGGAGGATCATCGTCATTCTGCGTTCGCCGGCGCAGTCCTACCCGCTCACGCTGTACCCGGCGGCCAAATGGCGCGTCTTTGCGGCTATCCGTGACGCTTTCGGGATGCGACAGGTCCGGCAGCACAAACCATTCTTCTGGATTTTCCTGATCCTTTTCCACATCGCGTTCCTGCTTCTCATCCTGGCGCACCTGGACATGATCCCGGCGTTGCGGATGCTTCCGGCGGCGTCGAAGCATATGATCGGAGCCGGCAGCGTCGGGGTGGTTCTCACCGTCTCCGTCATGTACTTCATCCTGCGAAGATTCAGGAGCCCCGTGCGGGAGATCTCCACGCCCGGCGACTATCTGCTTCTCCTCCTCCTTCTTTTCCTTTTCCTTCTCGGGGACATGATGAGCTGGGCCAACTCGTGGGGCGCCCACGGTTTCGTCATGACCAAGAAGGACTTCGCCCTCTACTTCAACGGGCTTGCCCGTTTCACGTTCGCGGACCCTCGCGCCGTTCTCCACGGATCGCATTACCACTTCGTCGTGCTGCACGTGCTGCTGGCCAACGTGTTCTTCATTGTGCTGCCCTTCACCAAGGTCGTGCACACCTTCTTCACCATTCCGGTCAACCTGCTGCGGAGGAAATAGGATATGGACGCGGCAACATCCACAAAGCTCAAAGAGCTTTTCGAGACGAAGCTCAACGGCGCCATGCGCCTTTACCTGGACACCTGCGCGCGCTGCGGCGTGTGCGTGGAAGCCTGCCACGTCTATGCCTCCATGCCCCAGCTGCGCTACTCCGCGGTAGGCCGGGCGGAGGTGATCCGCAAGGTCTTCAAGCGCTACTTCAAGCTCCAGGGGAAGATCGCTCCGTGGCTCGGGGAAGTACTCCCCATGGACGACCAGACCCTTGCATCCGTGTATGACGCGGCCTGGTCATGCACGGGATGCCGGCGGTGCATGAGCTGGTGCCCGTTCGGGATCGACACGCAGATGATCATGTCCATTGCCAAGCTCCTCCTGATCGGCGCGGACAAGGAGCCCAAGCTCCTCACCATGCTTTCGGACATGTCGATTGCAAAGGCGGAAGGGGCGGAAGAGACGAAGGCAAGCTTCGACCAGGCGGTGCTGAACCTCGCTCCGGAGATCGAGGCCATCTGGCCGTCGAGCCCGGACAGGCCAACCATCACTGTCGGGGCCATGGGCGCCAACGTCCTGTACGTGGCCCTTGCCGGCAAGCACTCCATTGTCCCCGCGGCGGCAATCATGAACGCGGCCGGGGAGAAGTGGACGCTGAGCCGGTTCGAAGCGGTGAACTTCGCCGCGTTCCTGGGGGACCCCAAGAAGATGCAGCTCATTGCCCGGCGGATTCATGACGAGGCAATCCGGCTGCAGGCGAAGGAAGTCGTGATCGTGGAGTGCGGAACGGCCTTTCGTGTGATGAAGTACATGAGCGGCTACCATCCGTTCAAGGTGTCCGCGTTCGTCGAGCTGATTGCCCGCTACGTGCGGGAAGGCCGCATCCACCTGGACCCCTCGCGGTTTTCCGGCACGCTCACCTACCATGATCCGTGCCAGATTGCGCGCAACGGCGGGGTCATCGAGGAGCCCCGCTACGTCATCAGCCACCTGACCGACAACTTCGTCGAGCTCTCCCCCAACAAGGAGAACAACTGGTGTTGCGGCGGCGGGGGCGGGCTCGTTGCCATGGGGGAGAAAGAGTTTCGCATGGCCTCAGGGCGGGTCAAGGCGGAGCAGATGAAGGCATCCGGCGCGCAGGTGATCTGCACGGCGTGCGAGAACTGCCACACCCAGCTCACGGACCTCAACGAGCACTACAACATCGGGATGAAGGTGGAGTTCCTCTCCCACCTGGTGGCGCGCGCCCTCGTCCTGGCGCCGTAGTCGGCGCGGAGGCGGTAATCCGTCAGCGCGGTAATCCGCGCGGAGACCCTCAGCGTAAGGTCCGTCGGCGCAAGGTCTCTCAGCGTGACGTCTGTCAGGCTGAAGCCTTCAGCGCGTTCACCGCTTCTGCCATCCGCTCGATTGCCTCCGTTCGGATGGCGAAGATGTCATGCGGCGGATGGACAACGGCCTTTGCCAGGAACCTGTCCAGCACGGAAAGCTTCCCCACGGAAAGCTTTCCGCCAAAAAGCTCGCGGGCGAACGCGTGCGCGGACAGCCAGGGGGGGAATGACCCCTGGAGCTCCGCCATCCCTCTCTCTCCGTCGTAGAAGCTGCAGATGAACAGGCCGACCTTTTTCGACAGGAGCCGCTCGCGTTCCTGGTCGCAAAAGGATCCGATCTCCCGCTGGATCTTTCCCCCGTAGATCGAACCGCCCACCAGGATCACGTCGAAGTCCGCCGGTGACGGCCTGCCGGGCAACCGCAGGTCATGGAGCACTGTTTCGGCGGAAACCCTGTCCGCAAGGAATTGGGCGCACGACTGGGTTGCGCCGTAACGGCTTCTGTACGCTATCAGCACCCTCACTTCGCGTCCCCTTTCCCCTCCCGGACGGCCGCCGCGAGGCTCTCCCGCGTGTGATACACCCGATTGCGCAGGTAGAGGATGATATCGATGCTCACCATGAGCGCGTTCAGCGCATAGAGATAGATCACGAGGTCGAAATGGTAGATCAGCTTGTGGAGGATCCCGGCGATGTACCCGACCACGATCACCAGGAGGAAGGGAAGGCTCTTGCCTGCCACCTGGCGCGTCCTCCACGACTTGTAGATCGAGAACGGCCATGCCGCGCCGAAACACACCAGCATTATGATCTCGAAGATGCTCACTTTCCGGCCCCCTCTAGATACCCGAGCTCTGCCAGGGCTTTCGCAACAGCCCTCCCCGCGCGAGAAGAGGCGAGCGCCTCCGGGTTCCCAACAGCCTTTTCCAGCCCCTGATCAACGGGCACCTCGACAACGCGTTCCACCCCGGTTCTCCGCGCCAGCTCCCTGACCGGGCCGGCGTCCTCCTGAACCATGTTCGCGATGAGGGCAGGCACAGGGACGCGAAGCTCCTTCAGCACCGATAGCAACCTCTCCACGACCGACACCGAAACCGCTGCCGGCGTCGACACCACGAGCGTCTCCAGGCGCGGCACCATGCGTGAGATGTCCAGGATCTCCTCCCCCATCCCCGGCGGCATGTCGACAAGAAGGATCTCTGCGTCGCCCCACATCGTGACGGCCAGGAGCTCGAGGATGGCGTCAGAGACCTCCGAGCCCCGCAGAGGGAGACCCCGCTCACCGGTGAACACCGCGACGCTCATCAGCGACACGCCCTCTGCCACAGCAAGCGGCAGGATGCCGTGGTCTTCCTGAGGGAGGCGCGGCTTCAGCCCGAGAAAGAGGTGAGCGGAGGCCCCCTGCATGTCGAGATCCAATATTCCGACCCGGCGTCCACCGCGGGCAAGGGCAAGAGCAGACACGACCGTGCACATAGTCTTGCCCACGCCGCCCTTGGCGGAGCTGAAAGCAATGACGCGGCGTACGTTGGAAAGCCTCTTGGCAACGACGGCGGGCCGAGGATCACTCACACGCACCCTTCCCTGTCATCCACCTCCAGGCTGCTGATCCGCACGCCCCTGCCCTTCTGAACGCGGTAGTCCGGACTACCGCATGCGGGGCAACGGATGAAGGCGTGAGCGGACTCGGGGAGGAAATGGATGGCTTCCCGCTGCTCTGCCGTAAGTCCCGCGGCATCTCCGAGGTCCCACTCCGTGCCGCATGATTCGCAGCGAAACGATGCAATTTCGGTTTCAAGGTGAAAGACAGCGCTCGGAAACGGCTTTTCTGAAACGATTGTCTCCAAGGCAAATGAAAATATCTCCCTGTCGATTGCCTGGAGCTGTCCGATGAGGACCGTCACCGCGCGGAGGCAGGACGGGTCCCTCTTCTCCAAGGCCGCCGCTGCGGCCTCCACCACTGCGTCCGCGAGCGCCCACTCGTGCATGCGGCTCTCTACAACCTCGAGATGAGGTCCCGGACCCAGGGATCAATGACGGAATAGATGCGCCGGTTGCCCTCCACGCGGGAAGAGACGATGTGCTCCCGCTTCAGCACGGCGAGGTGCTGGGAGACGACGGGTTGCGATTCCTCCACGCAGTGCCAGAGGTCCGAGACGCAGGGTTCACTGCGTTCAATGGCGCACAGGAGCTTCAGACGGATGGGGTGCCCGCAGACCTTCAGCTTGCGCGCGATTGCCGGAAGCGATCTGCGCAGCTCGACGCGGAGGATGTCTTTGTCCAGAAGCTTGTTTTTTTCCATTGTCTTCGGTATTTTCTCAGTCAATTCTACTGAGAGGAGCCAATCATTTCAAGCTTGAGCCGGGTGTATCTCGATTGGGCGGCCTCTGCCCCCCCCGAAGAGGCGGCCATCCGGGAGGCCGCGGAAGTGTCAACACGCTTCTTCGGCAATCCTTCATCTCCGCACGGGGCCGGCCGGGAAGCGGCGGAGCTCCTTTCGCGGGCGCGCGCCAGGTTTGCGGCCCTGATCGGGGCCTCCCCGTCCGAGATCGTTTTTACTTCCGGCGGGACCGAGTCGAATACTTCCCTTCTCCTCTCTATTCTGGACCGCTACCGCCTGGGAGGGGCGGAGCGGCGCAGGGCCCGTATCATCACAACGGCCGTGGAACACGCCTCCATTCACGACCAGGCCCTCGGCCTGGAGTCCCTGGGAATGAGCTGCACGGTCGTAAAACCGGGTCCCAACGGGATCATTGACCCGCGCGCCATAGCCAGCGCCCTCGATCATGACACGGTGCTCGTCTCCGTCATGCTCGTCAACAATGAGACGGGCGCCATCCAGAAGGTTGACCAGATCTCGCGCGTCGTGGCCGAGTTTTCCCAACGCAGGGGCCGGAAGGTCCTCGTGCATACCGACGCCGTGCAGGCTCTTGGGAAGATCCCTGTCTCCGTCCCGTCACTCGGCGTGGACGCCGCGTCCTTCAGCGCGCACAAGGTGGGCGGCCCGCGGGGCATCGGAGCCCTGTATCTGAAAGCGGGCGCCAACCCAGCCTTCCTCTCTCTTGGCGGCGGCCAGGAGGGTGGCCGCAGGCCTGGCACGGAAAATGTGGCCGGCGCCTGCGCCTTTGCCGCGGCCGCCGAACAGAAAGTTTCCAAGCTCGCGGAAAACCATGCCTCCGCGACCCTCCTGATGCAACGGCTGATCTCGGGGCTCAAGGAAATCAGGGCAGCCCGCCTGTTCCCCGAAAGCCGGGACGGCATCGACTCTGACTCCTTCTCCCCCTACATCCTGAGCGCGGGCTTCCCTCCGCTCACGGGGGAGATTGTCGTGCGCGTGTCGGACGAGCACGGGTTCTGCATTGCCACCGGCTCGGCGTGCTCCACAAAAAAGAAAGACCGCACGCGCGTGCCGGAAAGCATGGGCATAGACCACTCCACTGCGCTGTCCGTCATGCGAGTGTCCATCGGACCTGCAACGACCGCGGCAGAAATCGACGGCTTCCTCGGAATGCTCAGGGAAGAGATGCCGCCCCTCCTTTCGATCTCGCAGGGCCGCTCATGAGCGGACCGCGTTCCGAAACCGACAGTCTCTTTCTCATCAAATACGGGGAGATCGCGCTCAAGAAACGAAACCGCGGGGCCTTTGTGAGCAGCCTCAAGGAGTCCATCCGCGCGCGCCTCCCTGACCTCTCGTTCTCTGTGCATGAAACTTTCCACAGGGTTTTCCTCGACTTCCATGCCAAGGACAAGGACCGGATCGCGGAAGCTCTCGGGCGCACTTTCGGCGTGGTCTCTTTCTGCGAGGCTGTTCGCGTTCCCCGAGAGATGTCCGCGGTGGAAGAAGCGGCAATCAGCCTGACCGAACGCTTTCTCGCGGAAGGGCGGGGAGCAAGGTTCAAGGCCGAAGTGAGGAGGGCGGAGAAAAGCTTTCCGCTCACCTCCTACGAAATTGCGTGCAGGATCGGGGATATCCTGACCGCCCATTTTCTCGAGCTGATCGTCGACGTGCATGAGCCGGACTGGATCCTCTCCATAGAAATCCGCGAGCGCGCGTACCTCTACGGGCCGCAATCACCGGGGCCGTACGGACTTCCCGTGGGCAGCTCGGGCAAGGGCGTGCTCCTCCTCTCGGGGGGCATCGATTCTCCGGTGGCGGGCTGGATGATGGCCAAGCGCGGAATGGCGTTGGAGGCTGTGTACTTTCATTCCCCTCCCTTCACGTCGCAGGGGGCCAGGGAGAAAGTCGAAGCGCTGACCCGCATCCTTTGCCGGTATGCGCCCGGCATCATCCTGCACGTTGTGAACTTCACACCGGTGCTCGCCCGCATCAAGGAGAAGGCAAAGGATGAGGAAGTGACGCTGCTCCTGCGGGCCTGCATGATGCGCTTCGCCACGCTCCTGGCAGGACGCCGGGGAGGCGAATGCCTGGTGACCGGGGAGAGCCTTGGACAGGTGGCCAGCCAGACGGTTGAAAGCATCCACTTCACTGGGACGCTTTCCGAGCTGCCTGTTTTTCGACCGCTGATCGGCATGAACAAGGAAGAGATCATCGCTACAGCGCGAAAGATTGAGACGTTCGAGACGTCGAACCTTCCGTACGACGACTGCTGCGTGCTGTTTTCTCCCGTCCACCCGCTGATTCATCCCGAGGTCAATCGGATGAGGCGCGCGTATGACTGCCTCTCCGTTGAATCCCTCCTGGTCGAGGCGCTGGAGAAGGCTGAAACGATGTCCTTGTAGGGGCTATTTCTTTTCTGAAGTTTTTCCGCCGGCAGGTTCCTTGGGCTTTTCCGGAGCTTTTGTGGCCGCGCCCTCCGCGCTCTTTTCCTTTTCCTTGCTGCCGCCGTTTCCGCCGGTCAAGGCGGAGCTCTTTTTGTAATCCGTGGTATAGAACCCGCTTCCCTTGAAGATGACCCCGATGCCTCCGTTGATCACGCGGCGCACCGAGCTGTTGCACGTGGGACAGCGCTTGAGAGGCTCGTCTTTTATGCTCTGGACGGTCTCGAACGTGTGGCCTTTCGTGCACACATACTCATATGTCGGCATCGATAGGACTCCTGACTCCTGAACAGAGAGGGTTCTCGCGCATCTGTGCGGTTGCAAGCGCCTCGGGACTCTCTTTTTCAAGAATATAGCAACTCCTGACTGTCGCGGCAACAGGGCGCCGTCACCCCGTTGTCACCGTGTCAGGCGTTTGGCGAAAAAAGCTCCTGTTTCCGGGTGGCTCGCGCGTTCCTGTGGCTCGCGCGTTCAGGTGACGCGCACGGGCACGCCACTCTCCCGCAGGTATCCCTTGATCTGTCCGATGGTCCAATCTCCGTAGTGCACCATGGAGGCTATGAGGGCCGCATCCGCCCTACCTTCTTCGAAAACCGCAAGGAGGTGCTCCGGGCGGCCTGCGCCGCCGGAGGCGACGACGGGGACTCCGACTCCCTCGGAGATGATTCGGGTAAGCGGGATTTCGTAGCCGTCACGGGTCCCGTCCGCGTCAATGGAGTTCAGCACGATTTCCCCGGCGCCGAGCTCCTCCGCGGTCCTGGCCCAGGCAAGGGCGTCCAAGTCAGTCGGCGTCCTTCCGCCGTCTATGACCACCCGGTAACCCGACGGTTTGGACGGATCCCGCCGGGCATCCATGCCGAGCACGATGCACTGGCTGCCGAAAAGCGAAGCGCCGTCAGTGATGATCCGGGGCGTGCGCACGGCGGCGGAGTTCACGCTTACTTTCTCCGCGCCCGCGAGGAGCACTTCCCGCATCTCCTCCCGGGAAGAGATGCCTCCTCCGACGGCAAAAGGAATGAAGACCTGCTCCGCGACGCGTCGAACAGTTTCAATGCGGATCTTTCTGCGCTCCGCGGAAGCAGTGATGTCGTAGAATACCAGCTCGTCGACCCCGTCTTCGTAGTACTTGCGCGCCATTGCCACCGGGTCACCGATGTCGACGTTGTCCCTGAACTTGATCCCCTTGGTCGTCCTGCCGTCTTTTACGTCAAGGCAGACCACCACCCGTTTCTCAAGCATTGGCCGCTCCTCCGCCGTTCCAGCACCCGTCCCAGGCCAGGAAGTTGGAGATGAGATGCAGGCCCACGGGACCGGACTTCTCCGGGTGGAACTGGACCGCCACCACGTTCGCGGCCGCCACCGCGGAGACGAACGTCTCCCCGTATTCGGTCACCGCCGCCGCGTGTCCGGCCTCAGCGGGCACAGGATAGTAGGAGTGGATGAAGTAGAACGAGGATTCCTGGGGCAGCCCGTCGAACACGGGGTGGCGGACCTGGAAACGGACCGAGTTCCACCCCATGTGGGGGACCTTCAGCCCCTTGGAGCGCGAAAACCGTTTCACTTCTCCGGGCAGAAGCCCCAGGCACGTGGTATCACGCTCATCGGAGTGGCTGAAAATAACCTGGCAGCCGATGCATATTCCGAGCATCTTGCGGCCGGAAGCGTGGAACCTCCGAAGCGCTTCATCCAGGCCCCTGCGCCGAAGCTCCCCCATGGCTGCCGCTGCTTCCCCATCTCCGGGGAAGATCAGCGTAGAGGCCCGCTCCACGTCTTTGGGGTCGGATGTGACGATACAATCCGCGCCGAAGCGGCGAAGCACGTTCTGGACGCTGGAAAGGTTACCGGCGCCGTAGTCCAGGACGACAATCTTCTGGTCCGTCATTTCAGTTAGCCTGGTCAGAAGAAGGCCCGCCGCCCAGCAGCGTGAGGATGAACGGCATGAGCTCGTCATCATGCACGCCAATGCCCTTCACCCTCACGCTTGTCCCTTCCGCGGAGACGGTGATGGTGCGGAGCCGTTGCGCCGCGTCGGGGACGTTCGAGGACTTCATCCACGCGACGATTCCGATCCTGACCACGAGCGACAGCGCCCGCGCCTGCTCCTCCGTGTCCGTGTTCATTGTGCCGCCAAGGACGTAGCCGTCAGTGGTCTTTACGGCATCCAACCACACGTCACGGATGGCCAGTCGGGGACGGTCCACGGATTCCTCCGCCGCGGGCTGGTCAATGCTTGCCTCCCCTATTCCGCCGGGAAGCTGCGGCATGTAAACTACGATGTCCGTTTTCTCCATGTCGCTTGCCACCTCCGGCGGCAAGGGAAGAGGGACGGGAGTCTTGTACCGGGAAAGGAGCGTGGGCATCTGCCCGTTCGCTGCAAGGAGGATGCTGCCGTTGGGAACACTGAGCTGCAGGTTCGCCTTGTTCCACGCGTAGTAGCTGCCTTCCGCCTCCTTGACCTCCTTCCATTCCTTCTTTCCGGAAAGGCTCATCCTGAGGAGAAGAGCCGGATACCCGCCAAGAGCCACGGCCGCGAAGCTCATGGGCGCGTCCTTCGCCACCGTGACGGAAACCAGGAGCCGGGTCGTCCAATTGGAAAGCGTAATGACGTCGTTGTAGGCCGGGCCGCTCGCTTTCAACGTCTTGCGGATGAGATCAGCGGATTTCGGCACTGCAACGGAGATGTACATTGTCGCATCCCCCGGAAGCACTCCCATCCACTCAAGCGAGGAGCGCTGCGGGACCGTCTGGCATGAGGCGAGCAGCACAAGGGCAGTTGCCGCGCCAACGCGCAGGAGGAGACGGACCGCCGGTTGACGGTTCACCGGGATGCCTTGCGAAGAGACACGAGGCACTTCTCATCCCCGCAGTCGATCTCCGCAGCTTCCGCGTCCGTGGAGTCCCAGCTCCAGGAAACGGCGAGCGTCTCTGAAAGCACGTGCTCGCGGTGGTTCTCCGCGGCGGCGCGGAGCGCGCCGGACCCTGAGATGGCAAGCACGATGCGGTCTGAGACCTCCAGGCCCTTTTCCTTTCTCAGGTTCTGGATCCCCCGCACGAGATCCCGCACCATCCCTTCCTGGATAAGCTCCGGAGTCAGCTCGGGGTCGAGCGCAATTGTCAGGGAACCGTCATTGATGACGCGGAGGTTCGCCTTCTCTATCCTCTGGACCTCGACTCCCTCAGAGGTGACGGGAAACGTTCGACCATCCACCTCGACGTTCACGGGCCGGCCCGCCAGCAGCTCATGGATCTGCTGCAGCCCGAGGCTGCTGATCTTTTCCGCCGCGGCTTTCATGTCCTTGCCCAGTTGCTTGCCCAGGACCCGGAAGTTCGCCTTTGCGCGGTATTCGACCAGCTCGTCCTCATTCTCCCGGAAGAGGACGCTTTTCACGTTCAGCTCCTCCTTGATGAGGTCTTCCATCTCACTGAGGATCCGTTTCTCCTCCGCGTCCCGGGTCACCACGTGCAGCGCCGAGAGAGGCTGCCTGATCTTCAGCCCGTATTCCGTTCTCAGGCTCCTCCCCATGGACACCGCTCGGACCGTCACCTTCATTTGTCTTTCCAGATCGAGGTCCCGCCGGGACTCGTCATACACGGGGAAGTCCGCAAGGTGGATGGACTCAGGCTGGGAGGGAGACCTCAGGTTGCAGTAGATCTCCTCCGTGATGAAAGGAATGAACGGGCTTGCCACCAGGATGAGCTTCATGAGCGCCGCGTGCAGGGTCTCATATGCCTGCTGCTTGTCCGAGTCGGTCCCGGGCTTCCAGAAGCGCCGGCGCGAGCGCCTGATGTACCAGTTGTTGAGAAGGGAGAGAAAGGAAACGAAAGAATCCACCGCTCTCTGCAATTCGTACTGGTCAAGCTGCGTGGTGATCTCACCGACCATCCTCTCCGACTCCGAGATGATCCAGCGGTCAAGCGGATTGTCCAGCTTCCCCGGCGCGCCTTTGACGGTGACGGCGTCGATGTTCGCGTACGTTACGAAGAAGCTGTATGCGTTCCACAGGGGAATGATCACGCTCTTGACGACGTCCTTGACCCCGGCCTCGGAGAAGCGCAGGTCCTCCCCCTTCAGGACCGCGGAATCCACCAGGAAAAGCCGCATGGCGTCCGCGCCGTAGGTGTTGATGACCTCCACGGGATCCGTGTAGTTCCGTGCCGACTTGGACATCTTCTTGCCCTCGGAGTCAAGGATCAGCCCGCTGACAATGACATTGCGGAACGTCGGCTTGTCGAAGAGCGCCGCGCCCAGGACCACGAGGGAGTAGAACCATCCCCGGGTCTGGTCGATGGACTCGGAAATGAAATCCGCGGGGAAGTGCGCGTCAAAGCGTTCCCTGTTCTCGAACGGATAGTGGTTCTGGCCGTAGGGCATGGAGCCAGACTCGAACCAGCAGTCGAGCACATCAGGGATGCGGTGCATGGTCCCCCCGCAGGAGCACGTCCACGTCAGGTCGTCGATGAAGTGCTTGTGGAGGTCCGTCACTTTCGCGCCGGACTTTTTCTCAAGCTCTGCCCGGGAGCTGACGCACTCCTCCTTCTTGCAGCCCTCACAGCGCCACACCGGGATGGGATTGCCCCAGTACCGGCTGCGCGAGATGGCCCAGTCCCGCGCGCCTTCCAGCCACTTTCCGAACCTGCCGGCCTTGAGATGTGAAGGGACCCAGAAGATCTTGTCATTGGCCGCGAGCATGTCCTTCTTGATCTTCTCCACGCTCACGAACCATTCCGAGACGGCCCGGTATATGAGCGGGCTGTTGCAGCGCCAGCAGTGGGGATACGCGTGCGTGTACTGCTCCTGCTTGACGAGGAGTCTGAGCTCCTTCAGCCTCTTGATGATGGGCTTGTCGGCGTCCTTGACGAACGTCCCCTGCCAATCAGCGACTTCGGAGGTGAACCTGGCCTCTGCGTCCACTGGGCAGACGATGGGAACGCCCGTGTTTTTCAGCAGGTTGTAGTCATCTTCGCCGAACCCCGGGGCGATATGGACGATGCCCGTGCCTTCCTCCGTAGTGACGAAGTCCCCGAGCCACGTCTTGAACGCGCCCTTCGCCTTTGCAGAAGCGAAAAAAGGGAAAAGCGGCTGGTAGGACTTGCCGGCCAGGCCGGAACCCTTGTAGCGCGCCACGATCTCGTACTGCTCCGGGCTCTTGTAGTATGCGGACAGCCTCTGGTCGGCGAGGATGTAGAACTCGGCGCCATCCTTCACCTTCACATAGTCGATGTCCGCCCCGAGGGCGAGTCCCAGGTTGGAGGGCAGCGTCCAGGGGGTGGTGGTCCAGGCGAGGATGTAGGTGTTCGGCTCCCCGTCCACGGCGAACTTTACCGTGATGGCGGGGTCCGCCACGTCGACGTAGCCGCCGAGGTTCAGCTCCATGTTGGAGAGCGCGGTGGAGCAGCGCGGGCAGTACGGGAGGATATAGTATCCCTCGTACATGAGCCCTTTCTTCCATAGCTGGGACAGGACCCACCAGATCGACTCCATGTAGTCGAGGTCCATGGTCTTGTAATCGTTGTCAAAGTCCACCCACCTGCCCAGGCGCGTGATGACCTTACGCCATTCCTTCGTGTATCTGAGGACGATTGAGCGGCACGCCTCATTGAACTTTGCAACCCCGTATTCTTCGATCTGCCTCTTCCCCGAGATGCCGAGCTCCTTCTCCATCTCGAACTCGACGGGGAGACCGTGGCAGTCCCAACCGAACCGGCGCTCCACCTTGCGCCCTTTCATGGCCTGGTAGCGAGGAATGACGTCTTTCACCGTGCTGGGAACGAAATGCCCGAAATGGGGAAGCCCGGTAGCGAACGGAGGGCCGTCATAGAAGACGAACTCCTCTCCGCCTTCGCGCTGGGTGATGGATTTCTCGAAAATCTTTTTCTTCTGCCAGAAGGAGAGTATCCCCTCCTCCACCTGCGGAAAGCTCACTTTTGGGTCAACGGGTTTGTACAAAGAGACAGGTCCTCCTGCGACTATATACGGAAAAAAGCCAGTGCGAGTCAAGAACGGTACGTTCCGGCAAGCATGGAATTGCACTTGCGCCAGTTTCTCTGCATTATACCCAACACGATATGCGAAAATACCGAGACACATGGCGCGCCCGCATTGCCGAAGCCCTTGCGGGGGCCGCGGCAGACGCAGGGATTTCCGGACTCGACACTTCGGCCCTCGTGACGGAGACGCCTCCCCGGCCGGACATGGGCGACATCGCTTTCCCCATGTTCCCTTTTGCCCGGGCATTCCGAAAGGCGCCGCCTGTCATTGCGCGGGAGGTGGTGAAGCACGTCACGACCGGCTCGAAGGAGGCGGACCGCGTCGAGGCCGCGGGCCCCTATGTGAACGTGCGCCTTGCCCCCGGGCCCGTCATCCAGGACATCCTCCATGATGTCTCCGAGCAAGCCGAGCTTTTCGGGAAGGGGCAGACGCTCACCAACCAGCGGATCACGCTGGAGTTCTCATGCCCCAACACGAACAAGCCGCTGCACCTCGGGCACCTGAGGAACGACGCAATCGGTGAAAGCCTCTCCCGCATCCTCCTGGCCGCGGGCGCCACGCTGCGCAAGGTCAACCTGATCAACGACAGAGGCGTGCACATCTGCAAGTCAATGCTTGCCTACCAGATGTTCGGCGGCTCGACAACCCCGCAATCCGCGGGGATGAAGGGAGACCATTTCGTCGGAGACTTCTACGTCAAATACGCCCAGCACGCCAAGGACCACCCAGAGGCCGAGGAGCAGGTCCGCGAGATGCTGCGAAGGTGGGAGGACGGGGACCCTGATACAGTAGCCCTCTGGAAGAAAATGAACTCATGGGTCATGTCCGGAATCGAGCAGACTTACAAGCGCACCGGAATCTCATTCGACCAGGTGTACTTCGAAAGCGACGTATATCAGCTCGGGCGGCAGGAAGTGCTGGCGGGCCTGGGGAAGGGGATCTTTCAGAAGGATCCTGACGGCTCGGTGTGGGTGGACCTGACGGATGACGGCATGGAGCGTGAGGTCCTGCTTCGAAGCGACGGCACATCGATCTACCTGACGCAGGACATCGGGACCGCCATCCAGCGCTCAAAGGACTGGCAATTCGACAGGATGATCTACGTGGTGGGCTCCGAGCAACGCCATCATTTCCAGGTCCTCTTCAAGGTCCTGGCCCGTCTGGGCCATCCCTGGGCTTCCAACCTCCATCACCTGGCATACGGTATGGTGAACCTGCCGGAGGGCAAGATGAAGTCCCGCGAGGGCACGGTGGTGGATGCGGATGACCTGCTGGACGAGCTGGAGCGCCTTGCCGCGGAGGAAATCCGCGCAAAGGAAAGGGAAGATGACGTGGCGGACCTGTCCGGCACCGCGCGGGACGTTGCCCTGGGCGCGCTGCACTACTGGCTGCTCCAGGTCACCGCGGGAAAGGACATGACCTTCGATCCCAAGGAGTCGATCTCTTTCAACGGGGACACCGGCCCCTACCTCCAGTACACGGGAGCGCGAATCTCCAGCATGCTGCGAAAGTTCGAAGAGCGCCGGGAAAAGTTCCGGGGCGGTTCCTACTCTTCGGCGGCTCTCTCACTCCCCGAGGAGTGGGAGATTGCCAAGAGCCTGGCGCTGTTCCCGGAAATCGTCGGCGCCGCGGCCAACGAGCTGAACCCTTCCATCCTGGCAGCATACCTGTTCGAGCTGTGCAAGAGCTTCAGCCGCTACTACCAGGACCACCCCGTGCTCCGCAATGAGGACTCCAATCTCGTGGTTTCCCGCATCGCGCTGGTCAGGGCCGTCTTGCAGGTGCTGCGAAACGGACTTTCCCTGCTGGGAATCCCGTTCCTCTCGGCCATGTGAACGGCGGCCTTTTCACATGACGGCGGATTTCATATAGTGATGCAAGTTTTTCGCACGGAAATCTCCCGGAGACCTCAATGGCAAACCTCGACGGCATACGCAACATCGGGATCATCGCACATATCGACGCCGGCAAGACCACCACAACGGAGAGGATACTCTACTACACGGGCAAGACCCATCGCCTCGGCGAAGTGGACGATGGGGAAGCCACCATGGACTGGATGGAGCAGGAGCAGGAGCGCGGGATCACGATAACCGCCGCCGCCACCACGTGCTACTGGCGGGACCATCAGATCAACATCATCGACACGCCGGGACACGTGGACTTCACCGCCGAGGTGGAGCGCTCGCTTCGCGTGCTGGACGGCGCCGTGGTCATCTTCAGCGCGGTGGAAGGGGTCGAGCCGCAATCAGAGACGGTGTGGCACCAGGCGGACCGCTACCACGTTCCCCGGTTCGCCTACATCAACAAGCTGGACAGGATCGGCGCGAACTTCCATGACGTACTGGAGGAGATGAAGGCCAAGCTCGGCACCGTCCCCGTCCCCCTGCAGATTCCCATCGGCCTGGAGAGCGAGCTCCAAGGCGTTGTGGACCTCGTGGAAATGAGGGAGATCCGCTGGGACCAGAACGACCAGGGCAACACGCTCCTGTACTCTCCCATCGACGCGGCGCGCGCGGAGGAAGCCCGCACGTGGAGGGAGAACCTCCTCGATCACCTCTCCCATATCTCCGACAAGCTGACGGAGCTGTACCTCGCGGGCGCGGAGATTCCCCCCGCCGTATTGAGGTCTGCCATCCGTCAGGGCGCGCTTGCAAACAAGTTCACACCCATTCTGTGCGGGGCCTCGCTTCGCAACATGGGCGTGCAGCCTGTCCTGGACGCGGTTGTAGACTTCCTCCCGTCTCCCGCTGACCTGACCCCCGCCCGCGGCCATCATGTGAAAAAGAACGAGGACGTGGAGGTGCCGTGCAAGCCGGAGGCGTTTGCCCTGGGCCTCGTTTTCAAGCTCCAGGTCAACCGGGAAGCCGGGAACCTCTGCTATGTCCGCATGTACTCGGGAAAGCTGAAGGAAGGGCAGACCGTCTACAACATCAGCAAGAAAAAGCGGGAACGCATCAACCGTCTCATGCGCATGCACGCCAACCACTCGCAGCAGCTCGACCAGGTCGAAGCCGGGGATATCGCGGCCATCATCGGCTTGAAGACCTCGGCGACAGGGGACACCCTTGGGGTGGAGGCTTTTCCCATCCTGCTCGAGAAAATGCATTTCCCCGAGCCCGTGATCTCCGTGGCCATCGAACCCAAGACTCTCTCGGAGAGAAAGAAGCTCGGTGAGGCCTTGGAGAGCCTCTCTCTTGAAGACCCCACGTTCTCCGTCAAGGAAAACAATGAGACCGGTGAGCTCATCATCTCCGGAATGGGAGAGCTGCACCTGGACGTCCTGGTGACCCGGATCTTTCGGGAGTTCAAGGTGGAAGCGCGCGTCGGCAAACCGCAGGTCTCCTATCGGGAGACCATTGGGGCGGAGGTGACCCACACGGAGAAGTACCACCGCGTGATCGCCGGCAAGGAGCACAGCGCAACCATCACCATCCAGGTGAAGCCACAGCCCCGAGGCCAGGGCAACTCCTTCACGAACGCAGTCGAACGAGGCGCGCTCCCTGACGAGCTTGTTGCGGCGGTGGAACGGGGCGTCACCGCCGCATTCGGCTCCGGCGTCGTCTACGGCTACCCGGCGCTGGACATCGGCGTGACCTTGCTGGAGGCGGAATACCATCAGACCACCTCCACACCCATCGCCTTTGAGGCGGCGGGAGCCATGTCTTTCGACGCGGCATGCCGCAAGGCCAGCCCCGTCCTCCTCGAGCCCATCATGGCCGTGGACGTCCTCACGCCTTCGGAGTTCCTCGGGGAAGTGATCGGCAACCTCAACGCCCGCAAGAGCCTCATTGTGAACGTAGAGAGCAAGCCGGGAGCGGACCACGTAAAGGCCCAGGCCCCCCTGGTGGCGATGTTCGGGTATTCAACGGTGCTTCGCAGCGCAACCCAGGGACGCGCCACGTTTACCATGGAGTTCTCCCATTTCGCTGAAAAAGTGGGAGGTTTCGGAGGATAGCCTGACCCGGCGTTTTTGCGGCGTTTTTGCGATTTGACAAAAGCCCGGTGACGGATTACAGTTACCAACCCTCTCACAGCAAGGAGTCACAGAATGAGTGTTCCCACGCGCTCACTGCGAAATGTCGCCTTCACCGGCCACGGCAGCACAGGCAAAACCACCCTGGTGGAAGAGCTTCTTGTCGCCGGTGGCGTGATCCCCAAGGCGGAGAGAGTCGAGACCGGAAAGACGGTGAGCGATTTCAACGAGGAGGAGATTGCCCGAAAGATCTCCATCCACCTCTCCATGACCCACATCACGTGGAAAGACTGCAAGATCAACATCCTCGACACGCCGGGATCCGCGGACTTCGTCGGTGAGGTCTGCGCAGCTCTGCGCGTGGCGGAAAGCGCGGCCCTCCTGGTCGGAGCGGACGTGGCCGTTCAGATCGAGACCATCAAGCTGTGGAGGCGGCTCACCGCCCTGTCCATGCCGCGTTTCGTCGTGGTGAACAAGATGGAGAAGGAGCGCGCCGATTTTTCCCGTTGCCTGACCGATCTTTCGGATAAATTCAAAGTGAACTTCGTCCCCGTGATCATTCCCATAGGCGCCGGAGCGGATTTCAAAGGCGTCATCGACCTGGTTGACCAGAAAGCCTACGTGGCCGGCAAGGAAGCCGCGGTCCCGGACGCAATGAAGAAAGAGGTGGAAACCGCCCGGGAGAAGCTCGTGGAGAGCGCCGCTGAAGGGGATGACAAGCTCATTGAGAAGTTCTTTACGGACGGCACGCTCACCCCTGATGAAATCCGCCGCGGTCTTGCCGGCGGGATGAAAGCCGGGAAGGTCGTCCCGGTGGTTTGCACCGCGGCACTTGTTGCGGCGGGAGTCACGAGCCTGCTGGACTTCATTGCGTATGCAGCGCCGTCTCCGGAGGGAACGTCAAAAGGCAAGTCTCCTGACGGCGCTGAGGCGTCCCGCGCCGTGTCAGATTCCGAGCCGGCATCCTGCTTCATCTATAAGACTGCCATGGACCAGTTCACCGGCAAGATATCCTATTTCAAGGTCATGTCGGGAAAAATCTCCGCGGATTCGGACCTCATGAGCGCCCGGGAAGGGAAAAAAGAGAAGATCACGAAGGTCGACACGTGTCAGGGCAAGAAAATCGAAGATGCCACGGACCTGTCCGCCGGTGATATCGGCCTTTTCACCAAGAGCGCTTCGCTTCGGACCAATGACACGCTGCACGCCTCTGATGCTCCCATCGTTTATCCGCCATTGGAGCTGCCCACTCCCGTCCACTCCCTTGCCATCTCCGCAAAGGCAAAGAAGGACGAGGACAAGATGAACCAGGCCATGCAGAAGATCATGGAAGAAGACCATACGTTCCGCGTCACGTATGACAAAGAGACCAAAGAGACCGTCATCTCGGGAATGGGAGAGCTTCACATTTCCATCATCCTTGATAAGATCAGGGAAAACCAGAAGATAGACATGGAGACCAAGGTCCCGCGGGTCGCTTACCGGGAGACCATCCAGGGGAAGGCGGAGGCCGAGCACACGCACAAGAAGCAGACGGGCGGCCACGGGCAATACGCAAAGGTCTCCCTGGAGGTCAATCCCATCCCGCGCGGAGAGAGATACAAGTTCACGAACGCGATATTCGGCGGCTCCATTTCCCGAGGCTACATTCCGGGAGTCGAAAAGGGCGTCATCGAAGCCATGGAAGCCGGGGTCCTTGCCGGTTATCCCGTTGTCGATGTCGAAGCGCGCGTGGTGGACGGCAAGGAGCACCCCGTGGACTCATCGGAGCTTGCCTTCAAGCTTGCCGCCCGGGAAGCATTCCGTGAATGCATGCGAAACGCCAAACCGGTGCTCCTGGAGCCCGTGTGCAACCTCACCGTCTATGTGGATGACCAGTATCTCGGAGCGGTGCTTTCGGACCTGAGCTCGAAGAGGGGCAAAGTGCTCGGCCAGGTTCCCGTCGGCGGCGGCATCGAGGAGATCAAGGCGCAGGTGCCGCAGGCCGAGCTGATGCATTACGCCATCGACCTGAAGGCGCTCACGGCGGGAACGGGATCATTCGAGCTGGAGTTCGATCACTACAGCCCCATATCGGGAAAGATCGCTGACGACGTGATCAAAGCTGCGCAGGCGGCAAAGGCGGAAGAGAAGAAGGACTAGCGCGGCCCTATCGCGGTACTCCGCGCGGAGGCCGCGCCACGCGGCTTCCGCCATCCATGGCTTCGCCGCGTTTCGCCATCCATGGCTTTAGAGAAACGGCCTCTCGGGCAGGAAGAAGTGCAGGATGGCGGCGGCAATGCCCAGCATACCCAGAGTCGTCCTGTACCCCACGGCGGGCCGTTCGGATTTCTCCGAACGCTCCACGGGCAGCACGGCGTCCTGACGGAACACCTCGAACAAGAGAGCAATCCCCATTGCCATGCCCATCACTGACGGGAACAGGTCCCCCAGGATGATCGGTCCCTCCACCGGGACAAAGAGCGTGCCGAACCCGACCAGCAAGGATGAAATCCCCGAAATGAGCTTTGCCGTGCGCGCGGACAGGGCGCTCGCGACGGGGAGGAACTTCGGGACCTTTTGCGCAATCCATTCTCCCGCCAGCGACACGCCCGCCAGCAGATTGCACACAATCGAAAGAAAATAGAATTGCAGCATTTTCCCCTCCCCTGACGCTGTGCACAATCATAGGGAGCGTCGCAACCATCCGTCAAGGACCGCGCCGCGGGTGTCAACGCGCCGCCGGTTGTTTGGCGGAACTGAGCGGTGGACTGTTGGGGGGGCGGACTCCTTCGTTTGTCGGACAGTTTGCCGGGCCAACTCGTCATGGGCCCGTGACGGCGCCGTTCAAGGGAAGAGAAAGGGTTCGAGACTCTCCATTGATGTTCACGATTGCCCTGAGCGTTTTTTCCGAAGTGACATACCGCATCCGAGCCCGCAACGCCATGCGCGGACCCGAGAGATCTCCAAACGCCTCCGCCTGCTCGCCCGTATCCGGCAGAACGAAGCGAACGAAGACCGTCACAGGGATGTCGTTCGCATTACCCCGAGCGCCGCCCAGCCGGGTGAACGCCACTCCGACCTCCAGCGCATCCGCGAACACCCTGGCCTGGAGGTCCGCGTGCCATCCCTCGAAATTGGCCCGCGCCGCGGACCGCGGGATGACGCGGAGGAGAACGGCGGCAATCACGACGAGGATGAGAAGGGGCACCAGGGAACCGCGGCGCATCCGGAAAAGAAAACCGCGTCGGCCCGGCCGTTCCGCGGAACGCTCCGTGTCATCCCTCTCCTGCCCAGCCCGTCTGGGCGCAACGGGGCCGCGCGGGGGACGGTCGTCGTAGGTTTCTTTTCCCTTTTTCACCCTCAGAACGGGGTGCTTCATGAAGGCCTCAGCGCAGCAACCCGGAGATGAGCGGCACGAGGTCCTCCGCCAGAAACCAGCCTTTCCTCCGCCAGGCTTCGCGGCCCAGTGTGGCATGCAGCGACACGCCGAAAAGCGCGGCTTCCAGAGGGCTCATGCCGCCCGCCGCGCCGGCGGCAATGAGCCCCGCCAGCACGTCCCCCGTCCCGCCCGTGGCAAGGGCAGGGTTGGGGCCGTCGATGATCCAGTATTTGCCCGACGGCGCCGCAATGACGGTGCACGGGCCTTTCAAGACCACGAACACCTCCAGCCGTGAAGAAAGCCCGCACGCGTGCCGGACGGGGTCCCGAAGCGTTTCATCGCGGGAAACCCCGCTCACCCTCGCAAACTCGCCCGGATGCGGCGTGATGATCCACCGCCCTCCAAGGCGAAGAGGCGAACGCGCCGTGATCCGCGAAAGGAGCGTGATCCCGTCCGCGTCTATCACGCCGGAGACCGGACGTGAAAGGACATGCTCCAGCCATTTCTCACGCTCCTCCGCAAGACCCCATCCGGGCCCGAGGAGCACGCCGGAATAACCTTCGACGTCCGGACCGCGCCACTCCGGCGCCCGCGGTTCATCCCACGGCCTGACCATCACGGAGGTGGCCTTCTGGGCAAGAATGGGATAAACGTCGCGGCCGGCGAACAAGCTCACCAGGCCGAGCCTGCTTCGGGCCGCCGCGGTGGCCGAAAGCCACGCGGCCCCCGTTGTTCCCGGCGAGCCGGCGAACACGGCAAGGTGCCCGCGTTGACCCTTGTGCGCATCAGGGGCAATGGGCTTGCGCAGCGCGCGCCACGCGTTGAACGGAAGCATCTCCCCCGGGATGGCGGCGTCTTCCAGAAGTCCGGGCGGAAACCCGACGGGGACCACCATGATCTTCCCGCACAAGGCGCGGACGTGAGGCAGATAGAGGCACGTCTTCGGGAGGCCCATGGTCAGGGTGAGGTCAGCGCGCACGGCCGGCCAGGCGGGGTCATAGGAATCCGAGACGCCGCTGGGGACATCGAGCGCGGCTTTGCGCGCCGGTGAGCTGTTGATGGCGTCCACCAGGTCGGAGAGCGGAGCCCGAAGAGCGCCGCGAAGCCCCGTGCCGGAAACGCCGTCAAAGATCCAGGAGGACTCCCGCAGGCGGGCCAGCACCTGCTCCCGCTCTGACTGCCACGTACGACACTCGATTCCGTACGCCTCTGCCGCCGCCAGCATCTGGGACGGGACGCCCCCCGCTTGAGGCCTCCCGTCCGCGAGCACGACCGTCAGGCCGCGGGCGCCCTGGCAGAGCGCGCGACGGGCCATGACCAGGGCATCACCGCCGTTGTTGCCTTTGCCGGCCACGAACACGAGGCGCCCGCGCGGGAGTCTGCCCGCGCCCGCGCGGTCCACGAACAACGACCAGGCGCACACGCCCGCGTCTTCCATCAGGAGCGCGGAGGGAATCGCGAACTCGTCCTGGGCCCGTCCATCGATGGTCGCCATGGCCTCCGAGCTCACGACTTTCATTCTCAATCCCCTTTCAGGAGGAGGTCCGACCTCCACCAGATCACGTGGGCCTTGGTCTGGTCGACGAGGAGGCCGTACACGAGCCCTGTCGGCGAAAGCCGAAGGTCACGGAACGTGAGCTCCGAATCCTCTATCACCATGTAGCGCCGGGCCCTGACCCTTCCGGCCTGGTCGAGGATCTGCAGCGAATACAGGTTGGAATCAGTGAAGCCCAGCAGGTAATAGTAGCCGTTTGCGCTCACCCCGAGCAGGTCACTCGGAGGGGACGGGATCTCCGTTGTCTTGAGGCCCGAGGTCTCCTTGCGGGGCGGGTTCTGCGGGAGCTCGATGAAAGAATCATATTGCTGGTTCCTGAGGTTCAGCCGGTAAACCCGGGAGACGACAGAGCTGTCCGGGAAGGAGCCGCGGGACGCGTCATCCGCGGGCTCGTGGTACAGGTAGACCATGAGATAGAGGAACGGCCCCTGCATGTCGGGGATGATGTTGACGAGGGAGGGAGTCACGCCTTTCTGCGCCGCAACGGGAAGGTGCGCTGCGTCTATTTCCACCTGGTACAGCAGCGTTCCCTCACGCGAATACCAGAAGACCTCCCAGGACTGCGGAAGACGGGTCACGACGACGAGCTGGTCCTTTGCCGTGACGTGCAGCGCCATGATGTAGGGAAAAGGCGTGCCCCCAAGTCCTTCCTGCCCGAGATATCCTTCCGGTTTTCCCTTGCGGTCGAAACGGAGCACGACCCTGGTCAGCAGGACGCCATGCGCGCTGTCCTTCACCACCTTTGCTTCCGGGACGCCGTCCTCCACGTAGAGCGTCTTGTCGCTTGCCACGGCGATCTCCCCGATGTCGAGGAAAGGATAGCTCACCGCGGCGCGAGTGCTTGCCTGGTCATCCGAAGAGCCGTCCGCGGGGCCCAGCCCCGGCAGCGTGCCCTGCCGAGGCGCAGGCAGCTGGTTCATGAAGGCGGGCGCGGGATTGGTCTGCGCATTGTACAGGAGGGAGATGAGGTCTCCGTAAGAGGAAAAGACCATCACTTTGCCGGAGGCGCCGTTGGCCACGTAGAACCAGCCGTCCCGCATTGCAAAGCTGGTTTTTTTCTCCACGTTCCCGCTCGCGGCGGCGAACATGTCGATCTGATTGTCGAGCTTTCCCAGGGAAAGAGAGAAGAGCTCCGATCCCACCAGCTCCTCGATCTCCCTTTTCTGACATCCGATGAGCGACAGGGCGGAAAGCACAACGACGGCGGCGGCGGCGGAAACGATGAAGGGGCGGCGCGGCATCAGGGGTCTCATCGTAGCTGCCTTCCCTTGACCTGTCAATCTCATGGGGGGTACATTGCGCCCATGCTCCAAAAAATCCTCACGTTCCTCCTGGGCTCGAAGCACGAGCGCGACCTGAAGGAGCTGGTTCCGATCGTACAGAAAATCAATGAGCTCGAGCCCACGGTGATGGAATATCCGGACTCCCGGTTCGCAGAAAAGACCTCCGAGCTCCGCGACCGTCTGGCGCGGGGAGAAAGGCTGGATTCCATCCTTCCCGAGGCGTACGCCCTCGTTCGCGAAGCGGCGCGCAGGAAGCTCAGTGAGCGCATCTTCGACGTCCAGCTCATGGGCGCCGTGGTGCTCCACAAAGGCCGGATCGTGGAAATGAAAACGGGGGAAGGCAAGACGCTGGCAAGCGTCCCCGCCGCCTATCTCAACAGCCTCACCGGCAAGGGCGTGCACGTGGTGACGGTGAACGACTACCTTGCGGAGCGCGATGCCGCGTGGATGCGTCCCATCTTTTCCCTTCTCGGGGTGTCCGTCGGCGTGATCCTCAGCCAGATGGATAATACGCAGAGGAAAGAGTCGTACGCCAGGGACATCACGTACGGAACGAACAACGAGTTCGGCTTCGACTACCTGCGTGACAACATGTGCTGGAGCCCGGCGGACAAGGTCCAGCGGGGACACGCGTACGCCATCGTGGACGAGATCGACAACATCCTCATCGACGAAGCACGGACTCCGCTCATCATCTCGGGGATGGCGGAAGACGACACGTTCAAGTTCGCGGAGGTGAACAAGCTCGTCGACCAGCTCGTCGAGGTGCAGAAGGACCCGGAAACGGGCGAATATCCCGAGGGGGACACGCCGACGGTCGGGGACTACAAGCTGGAGGAGAAGAACAAGAGGGTCACGTTCACCGATGAGGGAATGAACCACGTGGAGAGCCTCCTTCTCAAGCGGGGCCTCATCAGGGATTCCCTTTTCACGGACCAGAACTTCGAATACATCCACTACTTCACGCAGGCCATGCGCGCGCACAAGCTCTACGCGAAAGATGTGGACTACGTGGTGCAGGAGGGCAAGGTCCAGATCGTGGATGAGTTCACCGGCCGCATTCTCTATGGGCGGCGCTACTCCGAGGGTCTGCACCAGGCCATCGAGGCCAAGGAGCGAATCAAGATAGCGCAGAGGAACCGGACCCTCGCCACCATCACGTTCCAGAACTATTTCCGCATGTACGGCAAGCTCTCCGGCATGACGGGCACCGCGGACACGGAGGCCCAGGAGTTCGCCAAGATCTACAACCTCGACGTCGTGGTCATTCCCACCAACCGCCCGGTGGTGCGGGACGACATGGACGACGTGATCTACCTCACCGAAGAGGAGAAGCTTCAGGCCATCTGCGACGGGATTGCGGAGCTGCACGCCAAAGGCCAGCCCGTGCTCGTGGGCACAATCTCCATCGAGAAATCGGAGAAGCTCTCACGCATGCTCGTGGGACGCGGCGTCCGCCACGAAGTGCTCAACGCCAAGAACCACGCGCGGGAGGCGTTGATCATTGCGGATGCCGGCGCCAGAGGCTCGGTGACCATCGCCACGAACATGGCCGGCCGCGGAACGGACATCAAGCTCGGGGGCAACCCCGAGTATAGGGCCCGCAAGAAGGCGGGCACGCAGGCCTCGGAGGAAGTCTTTCGGCAGGCGCTGGCGGATGAGTTCGGGACGTGGCAAAAGGACTACCGCGACGTGAAGGAGACCGGGGGGCTCCACGTGCTGGGCACGGAGCGTCACGAGGCGCGCCGCATCGACAACCAGCTCAGGGGCCGGTCCGGCAGGCAGGGTGATCCCGGATCATCGCGGTTCTACATCTCCTTGGAAGACGACCTCATGCGGCTTTTCGGCGGGGAGAACATCAAGGGCCTCATGTCCCGCATGGGCATGAAGAAAGGAGAGCCCATCGTCCACCCCTGGTTGAACAAGTCCATCGAACGCGCCCAGAAGAAGGTCGAAGAGCGGAACTTCGAGGTCCGCAAGCACCTCCTGGATTACGACGACGTTCTCAATGAGCAGAGGAAGTTCATCTACGAGAGACGGGATGAAATCATCTCGGATCCGCACCTCACCGAACGGATCATCGCGACCGGTGAGGACCTGTTCGCGGATATTTTCGATGCGTACAAGAAATCCGGGGACACCCCGCAGGGCCGCATCAAGACGCTTCTGGCGGCTCTCAAAGAGAGCCTGCTCTTCGAGCCGCAGGACAGTCCCGCGGAGCTTGCCACGATGTCGGTGGAAAACCTGGAAAAGACGATCAGGGCTGAGCTTCGCGCAAGCATCGAGTCAAAGAAGAACGACATCGGAGAAGAGATCCTCAACGGGTTCATCCGCTTCGAGTACCTGCGGAACATCGACTCCCGCTGGCAGGACCACCTGGAGAACCTCGAGGCGCTTCGGGAAGCTGTCTACCTGCGGGCATACAGCCAGAAGAACCCGCTCCTCGAATACAAGCTGGAGGGCTTCCAGATCTTCGACGAGATGCTGTACGACATCAAGACCGCGCTCGCCAAGAAGGTGTTTCGCGTGCGCATCCAGCAAGCCCCCGCGCAGCCCGCGCCGGGCGCGCACCCGGCAGCCGTCGTGCAGGCTTCACACAACGCCATGGGACAGTTTGCCGCGGGCGGCAGCTCGGGCACCACGGCGGTGTCCTCGGGAGCGGCCCCCGCGTTCGGCGGCAACGGCGGAGGGGGCGGCGCGTCGCAGCCCCAGGCCGTCCAGGTCAAGCGGTCCATTCCCAAGGTCGGGCGCAATGATCCGTGCCCGTGCGGCTCAGGGAAGAAGTACAAGTACTGCCACGGAAGGTAGAAGGCACGGACGGACGCGCGCGGAACGCTTGGACGGGCTCGCGCGGGCCGTTTGCAGACGGACGGACGCGCGCGGGCCCTTGCGCGCCGCCGGATGGTGACTGATCTATCTGGCCACTCGTGAACGGGCGTGTGAGAGCGATGCCCCAAACCCGTACGCAAACCCCGCGGCCGTGAGCCACAGGCTCAACGCCTGCAGCAGCGTCCCAATCCGCGCCGCGGCGGCGAAACGCAGGGAGCCCAGGAGGATTCCCACTAGGGCGGGGACATTCAGCAGGAAAAGCGCAAGCAATCCCGACGTAAACAGGTAAAAGGACGGATCCGCCCCCCGGGCGCCGGATGCGCGAATCTGGATTCCCACCCGGACGCAGACCGCAAGAAACCCGTCGAGTGCCAGCAGGAGCACGGCCAGTACGAGCGCCGGCAGGAGCAGGACCCCCACCACGGACGCGATGAAGAGCACCGCGAGGAGAGGAATCACGACGAGGGAAATGGCCACCGTGATCAGCGCAGGCCTCCAGAGCGTTGGAAGGCTCTGCTGCATCTGGCGCGCATGCGCGGACAGGTAGAAAGCGCTCAGGAAAAGGGCAAAGCCGAAAAGCGCGTACTCCACGGCAATGGCGCCCAGGCTGATTGCTGGTGAGGCGAATTGGGTGCCCAGCACTCCGACAAAGGGGATTTTCAGGCTGGGGAGCTGACTGACCGTCCCGCCCACTGTCGCTCCGGGGCTGGCAAGCAGCTTTCCGCCTATCACAACAACGTCACCGGTGATGACGGCGCGCGGAGACAGCTCAGCGTCAGCGCCCATGACCCAGACGTCCCCGTCCACGCGGGAATCCACCGTTACGCGGCCTCCCACGCTGAAGAGGTCCCCCCGACGAGGAGAGCTGACGACGACAGGGGTCCCCATGCTCGCCCCGCCGCCCAGGAAAAATGCAAGCCCGTTCAAGCCAATGGCGACGCTCTTCTCCCCGTCACGGTAGACGATTCGCAGCGGCAGGACGCTCACCAGTTTTCTTTCGCCGCCGGAACCCTCCATGAGACCGAACGAGAGGCCGAGGCTCGCCGTGCCGTCCCCTACTTCGACAAGGCCCGGCTGCAACCGGATGCCCGCGACTCCCTGGGATTCCCCGTTGTCCTGCGAATACGCGCGGAAAAGTGCAAAGAGCGCAAGAAGGGCAATGACGACAAGGACGAGCTTTCTCATTGAGGGCACCCCTCGGTCATTATCGGTAAAAGGATTCCTGAAACTATCGAACCCCGGACATGAAGAGCGCGGGATTCAGGGGGACTCCGAACTTCCTCACCTCGAAGTGCAGGTGCGGACCGGTTGCGTAGCCGGTTGCACCCACGGCTCCCAGCACGGAGCCCCGGACGACGCGGGCCCCCGGCCTGACCAGGATGCGGCTCATATGGCCGTAGACGTATGAGTAGCCCAGCATCCCCCCCACCTCCACGTAGTTGCCCAGAACGTCGTCCCAGCCCGCCGCCCGGACAATTCCCTCCGTTGCCGACCTCACGGCGGATCCGTACGGAGCGGCGAGGTCCACCCCGTTGTGCTTTCGCCTCTGTCCGGTAAAGGGATCCGAGCGGTATCCGTAGGGGGACGTCTCCCACGCGCCCGGCAGCGGGTTTGCAACCGCCACGCCGAGGGAAAGGCTGTATTCGTAGCCGGTGTGCTGCACGCCGGGAAAGAACAATTGCTGGCCGGCCGTGAGCTGGTCCCGGGTTACTCCGTTGGCTGCCAGGACTTCCTCAGGCTGAATGCCTTTCCTGCGGCACAGCGCGTCGAAATCGGAATCCAGCGTCACAAAGATGCCGTCTTGCGTCGGTATCCGAATCTGTTCTCCCACGGAGAGGCTGTGGACTCCCCTGCCTTCGGACCGGTTCAGGGACGAGATGGTGTCGGGATTCCTTCCAAGCTTTTGGGCTATTCCCGTGATGGTGTCACCGGGTTTGACCCGGTAGAGCAGGAAGGAAACGACGGGCTGCGCGATGGAAAGGCCGCCGATTGGCTCCCCGGCGGACACGGACCTCTGCGCGGTTGCCACGGAAGCGGCCATGGCGGGGTCAGATCTTTCCCGCCCGCCGGCGCCTCCCAGGAGAAGGGACCAGTCCGTGGGGTCGTACAGCACCGCCTCCCCCGGCGGCGGGAACGGCAGCCGCTCCCCGAGGGCCAGGGCCACGGAGATTGCAACGATCAGGAGGGCTGAAGCTTTCAGGAACGGCCTGCGAAACCTCAAGAGCCTTTTGGAAGAAACTTTCTGCAGCAACTCGTGAAATATGTCCATGATCGCGCCAAGGTTATTTCAAGAACGCCAACGGGTCAACTGCCTCCCCGTTCCTGAAAATCGAGAAATGAAGGTGCGGTCCCGTGCTGTAGCCGGTCGTTCCCAGCTCTCCGATTTTCTCTCCTTGCTGGACTTTTTGACCTCGCGCCACGACGTAGCGGCTGAGATGGCCGTAGAGGGTCTGGTATCCCGAATGGCGAAGGATGACGTAGTATCCGTAGTTGTTGTTGAACCCAACGTCCTCCACTGTTCCCGCCATGGCCGCGCCGATGGTTGTCCCGGGGGCGTTCACGATATCCACCCCGTTGTGGAACCTCCTCACCCCGGTGAAGGGGTCAGGACGGCTGCCGAAGTACGAGCTGATTTTTCCACGCACGGGGTAGATGAAGAGGTTGCCGAGGATCCTGTTCAGCTGGTTCGTGCGCATGTGCACGCCCGGAAGGAAGAGCTCCTGGCCCACGGAGATCACGGAGCTGGGAAGCCGGTTCCAGTCCGCCACGGTGTTGAGGGAGAGCCCGTTGCCGCGCGCAATCTGTTCCAGGGTATCCCCGCGGCGCACCGTGTACTTCAGGCCGTCGGCGTTGGGAATGCCCAGAGTCGCGCCCGGCCGCACCGCGCGGGCGTCACGGATGTCGTTCCAGCTCAGGAGCGTGTCGAGGTTCAGCTTGAACTTCGCCGCGATCTGGGAGACCGACTCCCCAGGCTGCGCCTTGTACTGGGTCACTTTCAGCGTGCTGGAGAGGATGGCATTTGCCGCCGCGGCGGCGTGCGGCGCCTCCTCGGGGACCAGCATCCTGTAGAGGTCCTGGTCCGTTTCCGGCGGGCTGGGCAAAAGCGGCCTGTCCAACGGCGCCGCGGCCATCCTGGCGCCCGGGAAGGCCAGAATGACGGCCAACACGGCCCCGAGCAGGACCAGGATTGCAAGCGCAAGGAGCGCCACGCGGGCCGGTCTGCGAAGGGCGCGAACGGAAAGCCGCGGCCCTCGAACGACGGCCGCGTGGACCCTTTCGGACCGAGGGGATTGTTTCGTCCGGGCGGGGACGAACCGCGCAGGGATGGCCTTGTTCTCCCAGCCGCGAGGCGCAAAAACGAGGTGAGTCTTCAGGCGGACGGGCGTGGCCGCGCGTTTCTGTACGTGCTGGCGTTGGAGGACTGCTATCATACGCGCTCTATCAACATATCGACATTTGTTTCGCCCCATATTACAATGTTCGTGGGAGGGGATCCGCCTGTGACCGATCGCCGGGAGAAGACTCGCTCGACACGGCGACTCTTCATCTACGCGGGCGTGCTCGGGCTCGCCGCCATCGCCCTTCTTGTCCAGCTGGTCCGCCTGACCGTCCTCGTCCCCGCCCGCGAAGGCACCGACACCCTCGTCATGCCCCAGGTGGAAAGAGGCGCCATCCTTGACCGCAACGGCAAGATCCTGGCCGTAACCACGCGCCAGCGTCGCGTCTCAGCCTGGGTCCCCGGGCTGACCAACGCCCAGGAAAGCGCCTCACTCCTGGCGCACGTGCTGGGCATGGACCCGGCAGCCATCGTGGACCTCTGGAACCGCCACGACGGCTACGTAGTGATCAAACGCACCATCACGGCGGAGGAAGCGCAGCAGATATCCGCTTTGAAATCCCAGGGCAACCTCGCGGGTGTGAGAGTTGAGGACGATTTCGGACGGTTCTACCCCCAGGGAAGGCTCGCGTCGCACGTCGTGGGGTACGTGGGCGCGGACAACGTTCCGTGGGACGGGATCGAATACACGTTCAATGACGACCTGGCCCCGCAGCCGGTGGGTACGGACTCCGACACCGTGTTCGGCAGCCAGGTCTTCCTCACAATCGACTCCGACATGGAATACCAGGTGGAGAAGATCGCCCGAGCCGCGTTCGAGGCCAACAAGGCTGACTCGCTGTCCGTCCTCGTGATGGACGCGCGCTCGGGGGAGATCCTGGCGTATTCGAGCCTCCCCGACTTCGATCCCAACGAGTTCCAGAGCGACACCCCGCGCGTCGACAAGAACGCGCTCGTCAATCGTCCCGTGGCCGAGTCCTTCGAGCCCGGGTCCACGTTCAAGGTCTTTTCCCTTTCCTCCATGCTGGAGCTGGGAGCCATAACGCCGCAGAGCCACTTCTTCACGCCGGGGTTCTACGAGAGGCGTCTTCCCAACGGAGACGTCATCCACATCGGCGACGTCGGGAAAAACGGCAACCTCACGCCAAAAGAGATCATCGAATACTCCAGCAACTCGGGGGCCGCGTACGCATCGGATCAGACCGACAACGAGAGCCTCTACCGGATGCTGACGCGCTACGGCTTCGGCAGGCCCACGGGGATTCCGCTCTTAGGGGAAACGCCCGGGCTCCTGCGCAAGCCGTCCCTCTGGTCCGCCCGATCCAAGGCCACGGTTACGATAGGCCAGGAGATATCCGTGTCCTCGGTCCAGATGCTCCAGGCTGCCACGGCAATCGCCAACGGCGGCGTGCTCCTGAAGCCGCTCATCGTGAAGAAGATCGTCTCCCCTGAGGGAAAGGTCGTCCGCGAGTACGGCAGGGAGCCGCTCTGGGAGGTGGTGTCACCCACCGTGGCAGGCGAGATGCTCGACTTCATGGAGGCCGCCACCTCCCCGGCAGGCACGGCCCGCAGGGTCTCCATACCCGGGATACGGATCTCAGCCAAGACAGGAACCGCCCAGGTGGCAAGCGCTGCCGGCGGCTACTCGGCCACCGACTTCATCGCCTCTCTTCTGGGCATTCTCCCCACGGATGATCCGAGGCTGATCATCTACGTCGTGATGGAGAACCCCAAGGGACAGAGCTACTACGGGTCCACCATTGCCGCGCCCATCTTTCATGACGTCGCGCTGGCGCTCGTCGACATGATGGGGATACCGCGCGCAGGGACCCGGACCGTGAAAGGGCCGTCGGAGGTCGCCGTGACCGTGCCCCGGCAGGTGGAGATATCTTCGGTCATGCCCGACCTCGTGGGGACGCCGAAGAGGCTGCTTCTCCCCCTTCTCCTCCGGACGGACATCTCCGTTTCCATCAGGGGCAGCGGATTCGTCGTGAAGCAGGACCCTCAGCCAGGCGCCCCCGTCCAGAGCGGAATGAAAATCACGCTGGTGCTGAAGTGAGCCCGCGGGAAGGGAGCCCGCGGGAAGCGAACCTCCGGGCGCTCAACGCGCGCCATCCGGACATTGCGCGCCTCCTGGCGGAGGCCGCCCCCCGGGAAGCCAGCGTCGACCTTTCGAGCGCCGGGAGCGTGCATGTCCTGGACACCGCATCCGGTGAGCCCACCGCCGTTCGCGCCGGCCGCACCTTCCATAGCCGTCATGACCCCCGCGCCGAAGCTGACCGCCAGGCTGCCCGGGAAGTCGATGAAGGGGCAAGCGCGGTGATCGTTTCCGGCTTCGGCCTGGGATACCTCGCGGAAGCCGTGCGGCGGAAGTTCCCCGCTCTCCCCATGCTCGTCCTGGAGCCTGATGCGGAGATGTTCCAGGCCGCTCTTTCATCCCGCGACCTCAGGAGCCTTCTTTCTGATGCGCGGACGTGGTTTCTCGTTGCATCCAGGCCGCAAGAGGTTACGTCCATCCTCCCCGCGCTGCCCCTGGCAAAGCCGGCCTTTCTTCGGCTCCGCCCGGCCGTGGAGTCGAACCCGGAATGGTTTCGCGTAACGCATGAGATCACGCGGTCCTGGCTCCTGAGGCGTGAAATCAATCTCAACACGCTCAACCGTTTCGGCAGGCTGTGGGTGAGGAACCTCGCCCGGAACGTGCGCCTGTTCGCCGAGGCTCCCGGGATTTCCCGGCTCCGGGGCCTTTGCCGGGGGCTCCCGGCTCTCGTGGTTGCCGGCGGACCCTCTCTTGATGCAATCCTTCCCCAGCTTCCGTCCTTGCGGGAAAGGCTCGTCATCATTTCCGTCAATACTCCGCTCAAGCGCTGCGTCGAGGCTGGTGCGGCGCCTGACTTCACGGTTGTAGTCGACCCGCAATACTGGGCATCCCGGTTCATGGATTGGACGCAACAGCGTCCGGGAGCTGGTGCCCACCCTCCGATTGTCGTCGCTGAGCCGTCCACCCATCCCCGGTTGCTGCGCGGCCACGCCGCCCAGGCGAGCTACCTGTGCAGCTCTCTCTTCCCCCTTGGTGAGGCCCTGGAGGCGGCCGTAGGGGAAAAAGGCAAGCTGGGGGCGGGAGGATCGGTGGCCACGGCAGCGTGGGACCTCGCGAGGCACCTCGGCGCGAGCCCCATCTACACCGCGGGGTTGGACCTCGGGTATCCCGAGATGCGCACGCACTGCAGGGGCGTCTTCACGGAAGAGCTGTGGCTTGCCTCCAGCGGCCGGCTTCATCCCCTGGAGGCAAGCTCCTTCGGCTACCTCCGGGAGATCGGGCTTTTCCCCATGCAGTCCGCCTCCGGCGGCCTGACGCAGACAGACCGCCGCATGCTCCTGTACAAATGGTGGTTCGAAAATCAGCTCACCATTCACCCCGAGACTCGCACGTTCACGTTGTCGGCGGACAGCGTTGCCATTGAAGGGATGCCGTTCGTCCCGGCATCGACCCTCATGTCCCTTCCTTCCATCCGGGCGGAAATCCAGGGACGGATCTCGGAGGAGCTTCGAGCCGCGGCGCAAGAGACGACGGCGCGTGAGCGCGGGCCCGCGCTCCGCCGGGCCCTTCATGAGCTGGCGGACGGGCTCCGGGAGCTTCAGGGGCTCTGTGAGAGCGCCCTGCGGGCGAATGAAGCCCTTGGCCGCGCGCTCTCGCGGTCTCCGGCAGCCACCGCGGTCGCCGCTCCAACCGAGCGCGGGCCCGGTGCAATGGCCGCCTCCCGCCTCGTGGCGGAGCTTGACGAGATCGACAACCGCCTGCTCTCGATCTCCCAGCGCAGCATTGTCGGGTTCCTTCTGCAGTCCCTGATCCATCGGATTGCGGACAAGGGTGAGGCAGACGCCTCTCAGGAGGAGACGCTCTCCGACGGAGCGGATCTCTATCAGGGGATCATGGATTCCGCGCAGTGGCAGGAGCGTGTCATCCGCAAGGCCCTTTCCGGGCTGGAAGCCGGTTTCCCCTAAAGGTTCTGGGCGCCCGGCCGATCTTCTTTGTTGAGGACAAGTTCCTCGGTTCGAAATACGGTATGCTCTTGACGTCCAGGCATACCGTTTTTTTTGTCCCGAGATCAGGAGCTGCGCAGCGCCTTGTCGATGGCGGACAGGATGCGTTCAGGCTTGAATGGCTTGACGATGAAGTCCTTCACCCCCGCCCGAATGGCTTCGACAATCAGGCTCTGCTGGCCGAGCGCCGAGCACATGATCACCCTCGCCTTCGGGTTGATCGCGAAAATTCTGCGCATTGCCTCCAACCCATTCATGTTGGGCATGGTGATGTCCAGGAGAACGAGGTCAGGGTTCAGGCTCTGGAACTTGTTCACTGCGTCAATCCCGTCAGTCGCCTCACCGACGACCGTGTAGCCCCTCTCAGTGAGGATCTCCCTCTGGATCATCCGCATGAAGCTGAGATCATCCGCGATGAGGATGGTCGCTCCCATGTCAAAAATAGTCGCGCCTGAGGAATGACGTGTCAAGCATGAAAACAAGTCTTCCGTCGTCGAGGATGGAGACACCGGAAAACAGCCGCGACGGATTCACCAGGTCGTCGACGGGCTTGATGACGATCTCTCGCTCCTCGATGAGCTCGTCCACGATGAGGAAGCCGCGACGTGTCCCGTGACGCAGGACCACCGCGAAATACTCCTCCCGAGGCGTGCGTTCCCGCCCCAGGAGGCCGGCCATGCTGTGAACGGGTATCTGCTCTCCCATCCACGGCGCGGTCTCCCCACCCTCCTCCAGGGACATTTCGGCCGCGGTGATCTTGGCAGTGCTGTCCAGGTCCGCCAGCGGGATGGCGTAGACGTGAGCGTGGTCCTCCTCGTGGTCCGCCACGAGGAGGGAGTTCACGATGGTGAGCGTCAACGGGAGCCTCAGGATGATCCTCGTCCCCTTTCCCGGCTCGCTTGCAAGCTCGACGTCGCCGCGAAGCTCGTTGCGGATCCGGGTTGCCACCACGTCCATGCCGACCCCCCGGCCCGACACGTCCGTCACGACGTCCCGTGTGCTGAACCCGGGAAGGAAAATGAGCTCACGAAGCTGCATTTCACCCAGGGAAGCGGCGCCGGAGATCCCGAGGCTGATGGCCTTGCTCCGGATGCGCTCGGTGTCCAGCCCCTTGCCGTCATCCGCAAGCTCGATCACGATGGTCCCGCCCTGGCGACGCGCGCTCACCGTGATCCTCCCTTTCTCCGGCTTTCCGAGGCGCACGCGCTCCTCGGGAAACTCGATCCCATGATCGAGGGAGTTGCGGATGATGTGCGTCAGGGGATCCGAAAGCGGCTCGATGATGCTCCTGTCGATCTCCGTGTCTTCCCCGGAGAGCGTCAGCTCCACGGGCTTTTCGAGCTTTCGCGAGAGGTCACGCACGAGGCGCGGGAACTTGTTGAAGATGATCGATATCGGGATCATGCGCGTGTCGCGCATGGCTTGCTGCATTCCGCTGGAGAGCTTTTCCAGGGAGTCGGAGGACTCCACGAGCTCTTCCCGGATCAGGGATGCATCCATGCCTCGGGCCACGCCGTCCGAAAGGCGGGAAATGTGCGCCTTGTGCAGGACCAGCTCCGCCACAAAGCTCCACAGCTCGTCGAGCTTGCGTGTGTCGACGCGGATGGAGGCTTTTTCGACGGGCTTGTTCGCCGCGGTGGATTCGCTTCCGGACGCGGATTCCCCGCGCGCGAAGCCGGAGTCTCCCCCGTACGCGGAATCCGCGGCCCCGACCTGCGTTCCCTCGCCGAGACGACCCGGGAAGTCAATTCGCTCGATCACCGCTCGGGCAATCTGGTCCACACAAGAGGCTCCCGTGATCAGGTTGTCTCCCGGCGGCGCCGTGAGGTAGAAGACCGTGCGCGCGTAGCGGAAGTCCTCCACCGGTTCCCCATCCAGCGGGGGGACCACCCGAATGACATTCACCACCTGCTCGAGGTTGCTGAAGACGAGGAACGCCCGCGCGAACTTCATGGGCTCGTCAGGGACCACCGTCACGCTCAGGCGGACAAGGGATTCGCCGCGGTCCCTTGCCTCATCCATCCTGCGAAGCTCCATCTCGTCGAAAAGCGGCTCCCCGGCCGAGCCGTCCGGCCCCTGACTGGCAACCGAAACGGCGGTCGGAAGACCCGCGCCATCCTGCGCGCCGCTCCCCGCAAGGACGGACAAGTCGTGGACCAGATCAGAGGTCCCCGCTTCGGTTTCCCGTCCCTCGCGGGATATCTCGCTCATCATCACGGCCGAACGATCTGCGCCCGCCACCAGCAGGTCGACAACGTCCTTTCCAAGCGCGAGCGTCCCCCCTCTGATCATTCCAAGGACGTCTTCCATTGCGTGCGCGAGCCGCGACAGTGAGGCGTAGCCCATGAGCGCGGACTCCGACTTCAGGGAGTGCGTAAGGCGGAATATCTCGTTTACAACGTCGTTGTCCGGTGACCGTTCCAGCGCAGTCAGGGATTCGCTGAGCTTCTGGACCAGCTCCTCGCCTTCCTCGAGGAAAGCGCGCTTGAGCCTGGCATCATCCGAGCCGGTCACGCCGAGCATCTCACGCCGGTCCCGCGGCCGCGAGGTCCCTGCCGGCGCTCATGATGCGCTGCAGGTCCAGGATGAGGAAGACGCTCCCGTCTCGATGCGTAACGCCCCGTACGAACCGCCCCTGCGCGTCCGGCACGCGAGCCTCCTCCGTTGATTCATCGATGGCGACGATCTCCCGCACGTCGTCTACCTCCAGCCCGCACAGGCGGTTGCCGGACCTGACCACGACAACCCGCGCCCGTGATGCCGCGCGCGTCACCGCCTGCGTCACCGCCTGCGGTTGCGCACCCGGCTCGGAGTCCATTCCGAGGCGCTGCTTCAGATCAAGGACAGGCACCACGTCGCCGCGAAGGTTTATCACCCCGGTCACGAAAGGCGGCGCCTGCGGCACCTCCATGATGCCTTCGGGCCGCACGATCTGCATCACCTGGTCCACCGGTACGCAGTAATGACCTGCCCCGAGGAGGAAAGACACGTAGCGCATCATCATTGACGGGCCTCACGCGTCACGCCGGCTCCTCTCCCTGCCGCTCCGAGGCCTGCGACATCCTCTGGCGTTCAAGGGAAATGATTAGCTCGACTTCTCCCAAAGGCATCCCCACGCGCGCCGCGATGAGCGGCGCGGAAAATCCCGATCGGCTCAACATGACGACTTTCTGATGCACATCCGCCTTTGGCGATGGCGCCCCCGCGCTGGGCTCCGTCCGCTTCCGGCCCTCCTCAACGCGCTCGGACAGCTCCACGGAAAGCCGAGGCTCCTGCCGTGGGGGCTCCTGCCGCGGAGGCGCCTCCTGCGGGAGTGCCTCACGCAGGAGCGTTTCCCGCGAAGGCCCCTGGCGCTGCGGCGCTGCCGAACTGGACGCGCCCTCCGCGAGCTTGCTGTAAACCTTCACCCCCACGTCATGCTTCTCGATCTCTCGCTGCAACAACGCGATCTTGCGGTCCGCCGCGGCAAGCAAGTCGCTGAGCCCGGATATCCGGTCCTCCAGCAGCGCGACGTTGCGCTCCGTGGTCTGGTTCAGCTCCACCACCAGCCGGCTCACCTCTTCGCGAAGCTCAGCCATCTGCGCCGCGGCGCTCGTGGCGCGCCGCACGCGGTCCCGAAGGAGCGTGTAGACGAGGAGGAGACCGCCGACATCGACAACGAGGGTGATGACAACGGTATACCACATGGGGTCAGCCCGTCACGTCAATGTTTCTGCCCAGCTCGGGATCACGGAAGACGTCGGTGCGCGGCGCGGGTTTGGCCGGGGTTTTTCCCTTTCTTTCTCTTTCCCGTCGACCGCCGGCTTCCCTGCGCAAGCGGGCCTTGACCTGCTCCGGCCCCTGCTGCTGCTGCTGCGTCTCGTTCACCGCGTTGTCCCGCTGCTCGGTCTTCTGGACCAGTTGCGACCCCTGCAGAGACTGCGCCTGGAGCGTGGCCTCCTTCTGGACGGCCTGATCCCTGCCAACCTGGTTGGTCTGGGAGAAAAGGGTCTGCAGGTCGATCGGCAGCAGCGGCATCTCAGTGTCTCTTCATCAGCTCTTCGTCGAATACTTCATACTTGGTCACTTTCACCTCGCCGCCCTGGAGGAAGAAAGTGACGAACTTGAACTCCGTGCGCACGGCCAGGCTGGCGTTCTTGATTGCGAGCTTCACGCCCGGGAAGACCCTCTCCGAGGCGGAAATCTTTCCAATGGTGTTGAGGGAGGCGAGATAGGTGTTGATGGTGGCGATTTCCCTGGTCCCCTCCTCAAGCTGCCCCAGGAGCAGGGAGCGTTTTTCGCTCTGCTCGCTGAGATACTGCGCCTTCTCCGGCGGCAGCTTCCTCTGCGCCTTCTGGAGCGTCTCCAGGGTCTTGATGTTCAGCTCGACCTCTTCCAGGGATTTCTCCGTTTCCCGCCGCGTCGTTTCAAGCTGGACGAGCCTCTCCTTGCTCCGCGGGTCGTATCCCACCTCGAGCAGCGTCTCCGTCCCCGCCACCGACCCCAGGATCTTCGAGTTGATCTCCTCCGACGCCCGCAGGCGTCCGCCGACGATCTGAGCCCTCTTGCCCTGGCAGAGGATCATCTTGTTTGCGTCGACAAATGAGTGGACGATGCCGTCGGTGACCACGACGTTTTCCCCGGCGTCCACGTGCGCATGCTCGATGAACTTCGAGTAGAGGCTCCTGCCGCAGCGCACCTTGCCCTCCGTCTTTGCGGCAATTCCCTGGTGCACGACGATGTCCCCTTCGGCGTCCAGGGTGCATTTCCCGACGCTCCCGAAGACTTCTATGTTGCCGGCTGCTTTGACGGCGAAGCCGTCCTCCACGTTGCCCCGCACCACGACAGTGCCGAGGAAGAGGACGTTCCCCGTGCGCAGGTCGACGTTCCCGGCCACCGTATAGATGGGCTCCACGTTGACCTTGCCCCCCAGGAGAAGGACCTGGCCGTTCGTCTCCGCCAGGGCTGAAAGCCCGTCCTCCGAGAGCTTCACGTTCTTCCCCACGGCAAGGTCGCAGTCCTTGCCCTTCTCCGCGGGGATCTGCTTTCCGGTGACGGTCTGTCCCGGCTGGCCCGGCTCCGCGGGGACCTTGCTGGCAAGGAGCTGCCCTACGACGACGTTTTCGACTCTGGAGATGTCCTTGAAATCGACCCTGCCGTCCCGCTCTTTCAGCTTGACCGATTCCCTCTGGCCCTTGAAGGCGTACGTAATGCGGGCATCCGCCCCGTCTCTCGCCTTCGCGCCCTCCGCCACCACCACGGGCCGTCCGTAGCGCGGAGAGGACTCGAACTCCCGGAGCGCATCCTCCTTCACGCCGAAGACCACGCCTTTGGACTGGAGGAAGCTCTCCAGGAAGTCCACCGAGACGTCCGCCCCTCCCGGGCCAGGCTCGGTCACGACGATGACCGCTTTCATCTCCCCGTCGGTTATCTCGATGGACACGGTTGCGTCATGCGAGGGATCATAGCGGATGTCCGCGACGCGGATGTACTCACCGTCCGCGTGCTTGACCACCCGGGACACGAGCGAGGTGTCATAGTTGGCCACGCCGCGCAGGGAAAGCTTCTCGAAGGCCATGACCTCGGATGCCCGCGGCCCCCTGCCTTGCGGCTTTGTGACCTTGAGGAAGGCGCCTTCGCTCCCCATGCGCACGAACACCTCGCCGGGAAGATCACGGGGACGCTCCGGCTCCCGCACCGCGGCCTCAGCCCTGCGACGCTCTTCCTCGGCCGCTTCCACGGCCGTCTTCACCGGGCGGGACTTCTCGTAGACGTGGACTTTCCAGGGCTTTTTCCCGACACCGAGCGTCCCGGCGCTGCCCTTGTCCAGCACTTCATATTCCAGCTCGCGGATGGGAAGGGAAAGCTCGATGGAGGCCCGCTTGAGCGCTTCCGTCACGCTTTCGGCTTCCAGCGTGAGAGTGCGGTTTTTCGCGTCCTCTTCCGACTGTCTCCTCATGTAATCCTGGATTTGCTCCAGGTTGATGGTGCCGGCCATGGTCTTTTCCTCTAGACAAGCCCCCTCTTGAAGCTCGTCAATTTTGCCCGCAGGCGCATCACCGCCTTTGTGTGAAGCTGCGAAACCCTGCTCTCGGTCACCGCGAGCACCTCTCCGATCTCTTTCAAGGTGAGGTCTTCATAATAGTAGAGCACGAGCACCTTCTTTTCTTTTTCCGGAAGCTCTTTGATGGCGTCAACGATGACCCGCTTGATCTCCTCCTTCTCGACAATCGTGTCCGGGTTGAGGCTTCCCGGGCTTTCGATGCTTTCCGCGATGGAGATCTTGTCGTTGTCTTCTCCCGTGTACCAGATGTCATGAAGGGACAGCATTGAGGTGCCGCTGATCTTCAGCATCATCTGCTGGAAATCCTTGAGGTCCATCTCCATGCCGAGGGCTATCTCTTCATCCGAAGCGGCCCGACCCAGGGAGGATTCCAGGCGCCGCACCGTCTCCTCCACCTCCCGCGCCTTCTGGCGAACCGAGCGAGGCACCCAGTCGATGGTGCGAAGCTCGTCGAAGATGGCGCCGCGGATCCTGGTGACGGCGTAGGTCTTGAACTTCACGTGCTTGCCCGGATCAAACTTGTCGATGGCGTCGAACAGTCCGAAGACCCCGAAACCGACCAGGTCGTCGAACTCGACGTTCTGAGGCATCCCCAGGGCGATCTTTCCCGCCACGTACTTCACCAGGGGAGCGTACTGCCTCACGAAGAAGTCCCTCAGCTTCTGGTCCTTCGTGCGGCGGTAGACCTTCCAGAGATCCTCTTCGGACTTGCCATCCCAGCGGCTGTCAGCCATTCTTCCTCTATCCCTTTTCCTCTCGTTTCAAGACCGTGCGGATAGCCCGCGCCAGTGTTGCAGGGTCCCGGCTGCCAAGGGCTCCCTTCATTTCGTCTTCCGGCTTCGACTCGGACCTCCGTGGGGCTCGGGGCGTGGAGGGAGGCTCCCCAAGAGAGGAGATGTCAGGAAGCTGACCGAGCTCCCCTTCGATTCCGGAAGCCGACTGCTCCTCTGAAAGTCCCCGCGAACCTTCCTCCGAGACGCTTTCGGCCTCTTCGACCGGCTCCGCGCTCTCATCCGAGGCCTCGGCCCGGTCCGCGTCCGCCGCATATCCGTCCTCCGTCAGGGGCGGAAGCACGTCATCAAGCTCGTCCCCGAGGACGTCCGCGCTCCCACCAGCGTGCGGCTGCTCCAGGTCGAGCGCAGGCGTTTCTGCACCGAGGCTCTCACCCTCTTCCCCCGACGACTCCCCAAGCGCCGTTTCCGGTTCTTCCCCGGCGCCCGTCCGCCGCGCCGACTCAGCCGATTCGCGGGCGTATGCGCTTGCCCGACCCGCCGGGGCGGGGCGCTCCTCAGGCAGCGTGATATCCACGTTCTGGCCTCTTGCGCCTTCCGCTCTCGGTGGCGCATTGGTAGCCAGCTCAGGCAGGTATTTCGTAATTATATACCGGGCCCCGGCTGCCAGGCCTGCAAAGAGGACAGCAAAAAGAAAAGCCCTTGCCAGCGCCACGCCGAAGGGGTTGCGGCTGACAAGACCCACCGCCAGGGAAAGAAGAAAGGCGCCGGCAGCAGCAAACCCGGCCATCTTTCCGAATCCCCTCATGAAGTCCTTCACGGACCGACCCCCCTTCCTTACAGTAGGGGAAACACGGCTGAGAGTCAACAAACCCCTTCCGGAACCAGCCTATTTCCCGCCTCCAAAGAGTTTCTTGAGGAAAACAGGGACTCCTTTCCCGTCCCGGTAATCGAAATGCTCGAGCCTGCCCAGCAGGTGGCGGATGCAGACGGAGGCCTTCGCTTTCGGGTCGTAAATGAGGAAAGGCTTCTGCCGCACCACCGAGCTGTGGACAACCGGATCATCATACACGAACCCCAGGTAGTCCACCTTGAGGTTGAGGAACTGGCCGGCGATGGTGATGACCCTTTCCGCCACCTTCTTCCCCTCCACGACGGACTTCACCCTGTTGACCACGAGCTTGAGGCCGAGGTCGAGGTTGTCGATCTCCGTGGCGATGATCTTGATGATCCCGTACGCGTCGGTAATGGCAGTGGGCTCGGGAGTCGTCACGATCAGGGCGTCATCAGCGGCCGCGATGAAAGAGATGACGTTGTTGGACACCCCCGCGGCGCAATCGATGATGAGGACGTCCGCGTTGGAAAGGGCCGCGAGCTCTGCAATGAAGTCCTTGCGCTCCTCTTCCGAGAGGTTGGCGATCTTGGAGAAGCCGGAAGCCCCGGCAATGATCTTGATCCCGTAGCTCGTCTCCACCAGGATCTCCGCGAGCGTCTTCTGTTTCCGTATGAGGTGATAGAGGTTGTACCGGGGGATGACCCCGAGGACGACGTTCACGTTGGCCAGTCCCAGGTCCGCGTCCATCACGATCACTTTCTTGCCCGCCTGCGCGTATGCCAGCGCGAGGTTGATGGCGATATTCGTCTTTCCCACCCCGCCTTTTCCGCTTGATACGGCAATGATCCGGGTGGCTTTTCTCGCCTCCTGCCCCTGGGATCCCGCGGCTCCTTTTTCCTTGCGAGCGGAGGTCGACGCCCCTCCGGCGCCCACGAGCTCCCGCAACTTTTGCGCCTGGTCTGCCATGTTCAGGCCCCCTTGCCCAGGGGCGCGGCCGCAGCCCCTCGTGCGAATCTTTTTTCCAGGCTCTCCCGATCGACGCGAAAGCCTTCCATGTTCATGAGCAACCGGACCACTCCCGCTTCCTGGATGTCCTGGGGCACTCCCTGACCGTCGCACAGGTAGGCAATCGGCTTTCGCAGGCGAGAAAGGCACGAAATGATGTTGCCGATCCTCATCGTCTCATCCAGCTTCGTCAGCACGACGGCCCGATAGCCGAAGGGCTCGAACTGCCGCAGGATTTCCTCCGTGTCGCTTGCCTTGGTCGTGGCGGCGAGGGCCAGGTACACGCTCGCCTGGCTCCCGCAGGCGGAAAGAATTTCCTTCATCTCGGCAAGCTTTGCAAGGTCGCGCGGGCTGCGCCCGATGGTGTCAATGAGGATCAGCTCGGCGTCCTGGTTGAGCGCGAGGCATTTCTGCAGGTCGGCGGCGCTCTCCACCAGGCTCACGGGGATGCGCATGATCTCCGCGTACGTCTCGATCTGCTGCTTTGCGGCAATGCGGTAGTTGTCAATTGTTATGATGCGGACTTTTCTGGGGGACTGCCGGCCATCTCCAATTCCGTGAATGGCAGCGAGCTTGGCGATGGTGGTGGTCTTGCCCACACCGGTCGGGCCCACGATGATGAGGATCTTCGTCCCTTTCCCCGCGATGCGAAGCGGCTGGTCTATATCGATCCTCTCCCCGATCCATTCCAGCACGGAGGCCATGAGCGTCGGGTAGTTCTCCAGCGCGTCGAGGGAGAACTCCTTCTTCGCCTTCTCCCGCAGGGCGGCGATGAACTCCTCGGAAAAATCGTTTGCCGCGAGCAAGTCCTCCATCTTCGCAAGGGAGGGATGCAGGCTGTTGCCGGGGGAGATCTCGGAAACGGCCACCGCCATGGCGCGCGCGTCGAGGGATTCCCGCAAACCCTGGATCTCCTTGAGAAGGACCTGGAGGCCCTGTTCCTTTTTCACGGATTCGAGGATGCGCTTCTTCTCTTCCTCCACGTCGGCCTTCCTTTTCCTCGCGCCATCATCGGAGAGGTACCCGGTCACCTCCACGCCCTCCTGGGCAAACATGCCGAGGAAGCCTCCGAGGCGCACGCTTCGATGCGTGAGGATGCGCGCGTCGTCCCCGTAGGTGAGCTTCATCTTTTCGATCGCTTCCCTGTTGCTGCGCGCCTGGATCGTGAAGTATTGCATTCCCCCCCCTGGGACGGCCTCTTTCCGCCGCCCCTGAGCCTACCCTTCCAGTTTGATCTCTCCAAGCGCCTCCACGGCGATATCCGGCGCCACCTCGAGACTCGAGATGACGGCCAGATGCGGGATCTCCCGCATGGTGCTCGACTTGACGAGCGGGCGAGCGGCCTCCGAGCACAGGACCACTTCGTGATTGCCCGTCTCCTGGACCGTCCTCACGGCGTTGGAGAGCGCCGTGATCCATTTCCTGTGCGTTGCCGGGTCCAGCCCGGCCGCAATGCCCCGGTTGGTCTCCACCCGGGAGTCGATGATCTTCTTCTCCAGCGCCGGCTCGATGGTGAGGACGCGAAGCGTCTTCTTGTCGTCGCTGTACTGCAGGCAGATCTGCCTCCCTAACGCCTGGCGGACCTTCTCGATGAGGAAGCCGACGTCCTTCGTCACCGGGCCGTAGTCCGCCAGCGTCTCCAGGATTGCCACCATGTTGCGGACCGAGACCCTCTCCATGAGAAGGCCCTGGAGGACCTTCTGCGTCTCCCCCACGGAAAGGACTTTCTTCACTTCCTCCACGACGGCCGGGTAATCCGCCTTCAGCGCGTCGAGGATGGATTGCACTTCCTGGCGGCCCAGGATCTCGGAAGCGTACTTCTTGATGATCTCCGTCAGGTGGGTGGCGATGATGGAGGGCGGGTCCACCACGGTGTATCCAAGCCTTTCCGCCTTCTCCCTGTCTTCTTCCGCGATCCATACCGCCGGCAGCCCGAAGGCGGGGTCCTTGGTCGGTTCCCCCTGCACTTCCTCCGCGACCCGGCCCGGCTGGATTGCCAGGTAGTAGCCCATCTTGATCTTTCCGCGCCCCACCTCGACCCCGCGGATCTTGAAGGAGTATTCGGCGGGCTCCAGCCGCATGTTGTCGATGATACGGATGCGCGGCACCACGAGCCCCAGCTCGAGGGCTGATTCGCGGCGGATGCGCGTAATGCGGTCAAGAAGCTCCGCCCCCTGCTCCTTGTCCACGAGCGGGATCAGCCCGTAGCCGATCTCCAGGGAGAGCGGGTCCAGCGGCACCACCGGTGATATTTCCGCCGGCGCGGCCTTTTCCTTGTCAGCAACCTCCCGCGTCCTCGTCTTTTCCTCGTCGGCGATCTGGCGCCGCGTGAGGCTGAACCCGAGCACGCCGATCAGGATGCCCATGGGGATCAGCACGTACCAGGGGAAGCCCGGAAGGAAGGACAGGAGGATGAGGAACGCGGCCGAAATGAGGTAGGGACGCGACTGCGCGGAGAACTGCTTCGTGATGTCCTTGCCGAAAGAGGCGTCGGAGATGGCGCGCGTGACGATGATGCCGGTGGCCGTCGAGATGAGGAGCGCCGGAAGCTGCGTGACGAGCCCGTCCCCGATGGAGAGGGAAATGTAGGTGTTCAAGGCGACGTCCAGCGGCTCCCCGTGCAGCGTCATGCCCACGATCAGCCCGCCCACGATCTGCACGACGGTGATGAGGATTCCGACCTTGACGTTCCCCGAGATGAACTTCGAGGCTCCGTCCATGGACCCGTAGAAATCAGCTTCCCGCTGGAGGTTGTTCTTCTTGCGGGTGGCTTCCTCCTCCGTGATGAGCCCCGAGTTGTATTCCGCCTCGATGGCCATCTGCTTGCCCGGCAAGGCATCCAACGTGAAACGGGCCGCAACCTCGGCCACGCGCGTTGCCCCCTTGGTGATGACGATGAACTGGACGGCGATGATGATGATGAAGATGATCAGGCCGATCACGTATCCTTCGACCCCGCGCGTCCCGACCACGAACGTTGCGAACGCCCGGATGATGTGCCCGTTGAACTGGCTGCCCTTCGAGAGGATCAGGCGGGTGGAGGAAACGTTCAGCGCGAGCCCGAAAACGGTTGCAATCAGAAGCAGGGTCGGAAAAACGGAGAACTCCAGCGCGTGCCGCGTATACAGCACCGTCAGGATGACGAGCAGGGCCAGGACGAGGTTGGCGGCCAGCAGCACGTCCAGCAGCACGGCGGGCAGCGGTATCAGCATCATCATGATCACCACGACGACGCCGACGGCGACCAGGATGTCGCTCCTCTGCTGCCACAGGTTCCCGACAACGGCGCGGGCATCAGCCATAGCGAGCCTCCTCGGTCTTTCCCGCCAGTCGGTATACCTCGGCAAGGATGGTGGACATCACCTCGTAGAACTTCTCCGGGATGCTGTCGCCGATCTCGACTTCCTTGTACAACGCCTGGGCAAGCGGCTTGTTCTCCATGATTGGCACATTGTTCTCCCCGGCCACTTCCTTGATGCGCTGCGCGATCATGTCCGCCCCTTTTGCGACCACGGTGGGCGCCTGCATGATGGCGCGGTTGTATTCGAGGGCAACGGCGTAGTGCGTGGGGTTCGTGATGACAACGTCCGCTTTCGGCACCGCTTTCAGCATGTTGCGCCGCATGATCTCCCGCATCCGTTCACGCAGCCTGCTTCGCGTCAGCGGGTCCCCTTCATACATCTTGCGCTCTTCCTTGACTTCCTGGCGGGACATCTTGAGGGACTCCAGGTGCTGGCGCCGCTGGAACCAGTAATCGATGGCGGAAAAAGCAAGAAGCGCGATGGCCGCCTCCAGCATGATGCGGAAGGCAATCTGCGCGATGACGGACACTCCCGAGAAGAACGGCTCCATTGCCAGCCGCGTGAGGCGCGGGATCTCACCGCGGATGTTCACGAAGGAGATGGCGACTATCAGCGCAATCTTGACGAGGGCTTTCGCGAGATTGAAAAGCGCTTCCGGTGATCCGAAAGACCTCGAAAACCATCTCCCGAAGCGCGGCGTGATGCGGCTGAAGTCCGGCGTGATGGGTTTCGCCGTGAAGAGGAAGCCTACCTGGATCACGTTTCCCAGCACGGCAACCACGAATGCCACCACCAGGATGGGGAGCCCGATCTTGGCGGCCCAGCTCAGGAGCGCAATCAGCAGGCTCCCGTTGAATGCGCCCGGGGTGGCGGCAATGGACAGGAAGAAGCGCAGCATCTCCGCGAAGGACCTCAGCATGGAGCTCCCGATGAGCCCCAGCGTGGCAATTCCCGCCAGCAGGACCAGCGATGAGCTGAACTCCGAGGACTTGGCGACTTTCCCTTCCTCCCGCGCCTTCCTGATCTTGTGCTCGGAAGGCTCCTCGGTGCGCCCTTCGTCTTCCGCCGCGAACCATTGGAGGTGGACGTCGAAGGGAGTGCCGAGCGGGAACCCCAGAGGATCAAGCAGCGGCTCGGCCATGGCGAGCATTCCGCTCATTTGCTTCCCGCTCCCACGATGAACGCCTGCAGCGTGCTGAAGCTGCCATCGATGATCCGCTCGAAAGCGGTCATCAGGAAAGGCAGCGTCGCAAAAAGAATGATGAAGGACACGCCGATGGAAACGGGGAATCCCATGGTCAGGATGTCCATCTGCGGGGCCGCCTTGGCCAGGAGGCCCATGACGATCGAAACGAGAAGCAGCGTCCCGAGGATGGGGAAAGAGATCGTGAGCGCGCTCTGGAAAAGGCCTCCCAGGCCGCTCACCAGGAGCGAGATGATTGCCTCCTTGTGCGTAACGAGGTCCACCGCGCGCAGGTGCTGGAACGAGTGCAGCACGCCCACAAGGAGAAACTTCCCGGTTCCCGAGATCGTAATGAAGACGAGCATCGCGATCAGGTTCAGGAACTCGCCCATGAGCGGCACTTCCACCTGGGAGAGCGGGTCGAAAACTTCGGATGCTCCGAACCCCATCTGAAGGGAGAAGAAATGGCCCGCGAGCTGAAACGCGGAGAAAATGAGGAGAAGGAGAAACCCGATCAACAGCCCGATGGCCACCTCGCCGAGCACGAGGAAAAAGTACTCCACGGCGTTCGCGGGGATGATGTAGCCGGACTGCAGGACCCAGGGGAAGACCGTGGCCGCCGTGAAGAACGCAAGCCCGATCTTGGCCATTTGGGGGATGGATGACGAAGACAGGAGCGGGGCCACCTCCACCATCGCAATGATGCGGAAGAACACGAGGAGGAAGAGCCGTATGTTGGTGACCATCGCTTCTATCATGACGTTCCCGAAGGTTGCCCGCCGCTTCCTCCCCTCCCTTAAATGTGCGGAATCATGTCGAACAGCCTGCGCGTATATCCCACGAGGGAATCCAAAAGCAGCCTCCCGAGGAGGATCAGCCCCAGCAGGATGGCTGCGATCTTGGGAACGAAACTGAGGGTTTGTTCCTGGATTGACGTGGTGGCCTGCAGGATGGCGACAACCAGACCGACCGCCATCCCAATGAGGAGAAGCGGGCCCGCGAGGAAGAGCGTTTCCAGCACCCCTTCCCGGATGATCGCAATTGCCGTTCCCATGCTCATCGGAAGCTCCTTACTAGCTGCATGGTGAGCAGCCCCCAGCCGTCCACGAGCACGAAGAGGATCAGCTTGAACGGCATGGAGATCATCACGGGAGGCAGCATGATCATTCCCATCGACATGAGCGTGGAGGCAACCACCATGTCGATGATGATGAATGGTATGAAGAGTAGAATTCCTATTTTGAAGGCGGTCGTCATTTCATGGATGACGAATGCCGGGATGAGCACATACGTCGGCACGTCGGCGAGTGTCTGCGGCTTGGGAAGGCCCCGCATGCTCATGAAGAGCCGTATGGACTGGGCGTCGTTGCCCATCTGGCGGTACATGAAGATCCGAAGCGGCTTCTCCGCATTCGTGAACATTTCCTGGAGACCCACCTTCCCCTCTCCGAACGGCTTGAGGGAGGTCTCGTAGATCTGGCTGAACGTCGGCCACATGATGAACAGCGTGAGAAAAAGCGCGAGCCCCATCATCACCTGGTTGGGAGGGGCTGATTGGAGGGACAGGGCGCGCTTGATGAAATCGAAAACAATGGCAATACGAAGGAAGCACGTGGTCAGGATGAGGATGGACGGGGCCAGCGCCAGCACCGTAAGAAGGAGCAGGAGCTGAACGGAAAGCACCACTTCCTGGTTGCTGCGCGCCGTCCGCACGTTGAAGTCCACAAACGGGATGGGGAGGTTGGCCGCGCCGGCCGCGCCCACCCGCCCTGCGCCGGCCGCGGGCGCGCTGGCCGCGGGGCCTGCCCCCGGTGAAGCCGCGGCTGCCTGGGCAAACGCTCCCACGGGGAAAAGCGAGCCCACCAGGATCAGCAGGACAAGGACGGGAAGAAGCCTCTTCATAGCTTCCTCAGCTTGTCCCGCTGGCCGCGCAGGAACCCGACCCCGTCACCCAGGGAAACCGGGCGCGCAGCCGGGCGAAAGATCTCCGAAAGGAGCTGCTGGAAGTTGCGCCTTCCCCCCGGCGCCTCTTCCGTGGCCTTCAGCCTCACCGAGTCGAGGCTCTCCTTGTCGGTGATCTGGGAAATGAGCTCCACTCCCCCCTCGGATGCTCCGACGAGGAACACCGAGGAACCGACCTCCACAAGGTGAAGCGCCCTGTTCCCGGCAAGGTTCTTCGAGCCAAGCACGCGGATCAGGTCGTTCTCCGTGACCCTCTTTCCAGCGCTTCGTCGAAGGACCCAGAACAGGAGATAGATGGCTCCGACCACCGCGGCGAGGATGATGAACATCCTCACGAAGTCCCACAGGGAGACTCCCGGGGTCGCGGGCTGTGCAGCCTGCGCTGCGGGCGCACCTCTGCCCTGGCCGCCCGCGCGCTGGCCGCTATCCGTGTCTGGAATGACAAGCTCGGACTCGTTGGGACTCTGAGCTCCCGAAACGCCCGCCGCCGGGGAACCGGCATTGGGGTTCGTGTTTGCCTGCCCGAAGCCGGGCGTGGCGGTTATCACGAGCGCCATGACGGCGCCCGTGAGAAAACGCATCAGGTTTTTCAGATTCCCCCTCCCAGATAAAATCTGAAAATGTGTGATGCGCCGTCAGCGGTGCGCGCGGAACGCGTCAGCCCTGCGTTCCACGGCCGAACCCTGACGGCGCTATGTCAACTCGTTCATCCTGTCCATCTGCGAAACGATCTCTGTCACGCGAACACCGAAGTTTTCATCAATGACCACGACTTCTCCCTTGGCAATCAGCTTGTGGTTCACGAGGATGTCCACCGGTTCACCGGCAAGCTTGTCCAGCTCTATGATGGTCCCTTCCCCTATCCCCAGGATGTCCTTGATCCTCTTGCGCGTGCGTCCCAGCTCCACCGTCATCTCCATGTAGACGTCCATGAGAAGACCGATGTTCCCCTGCTCTCCGCTCGCGGGCGCGCCCTGCAGGTTGGCGAACTGGATGGGCTGCACGTTCGGCGGGGCCATGGCCGGCCCCTGGGCCGGTCCTCCGAAAGCCTGCCCGAACGTCTGCTGGAAACCCAGGTCTCCCGCGCCCGCGGGCTGCGCGGGACGCGCCGCTGAACGCGCGGCTCCCCGGCCCGCCGCCGGAGCCCCGAATGCGGCCGCGGGCTGGGCCGCGTCCGCGCCGCTTGCCAGGGAGACGATCTCCGAAGCGAGAGACAGGGAGAAGACCTCCGTCAGCGTTGCCGTGGGGAAACCCTCGATGGACATCGGGTAGTCCACCGTGACGCACACGTCACCCTGCGGCACGCGCGCCTGCTGCCTCTTTGTGCGGCGGAGGTCCGGCGGCGCCGTCTTGACCACCCGGCTCACGCGGTTGCCGATTGCCGTAGCTGCCGTCCCGGTGATCTGGGAGATGGCCTCCGAAACGGCGGACAGGGACGCCTCATCCAGCTCCCCGCCCTGCTGTCCCATCATCAAGCCTGCGATGGTCCCCGCAATGGAGGCCGGGACGATGTACGAGTGCTCCCCATGCACGCCGTCCGTCAGGTCCACGCGCACGTCCACGACGTCTTCCGGCTGGCCTCCGAGCACCTCGGACACGGGACGGACCTTGACGCTCGGATCCCCAATGGTCACGGTCTTGCCGGTCAGGATAGAGAGGTTCGAGCCCTGGCTCTCCGTGACCCCCCGCAGCATCTCCTGCAGCGCGTTCCTCTCCGCATCAGACATGGGAGAGGCGCCCGCGGCGCCCGAGGTGTCCATCTCGATGGTGTCCGTACCCTGTAAAAGGGCGTCTATCTCGTCTTGCGAGAGTGATCCGTCACTCATGCTTCCTCTCCCTCATCCATGACGAGCTCCTCGAACTCCGCCTGCTCGATGTCTTCCAGCTTCTTCAGCACCTGCACGGCGATCTTGTTGCCCACGACGCCCGGCCGGCACAGGAACTTGCGGCGGTCCCCGATCTTCAGCATCAGGGGGTCGCTCACCCGCACGTCCTGGAGCCTGATGATGTCCCCCACGCGGAGGGCCAGGACGTCGCGCATCATGATATCGATGGAGCCGACCTCCGCCACGAGCGCTATCTCGATCCCCGCCAGCCGGTCACGGAGAAGGCTCAGGTTCTCCGTGGTGGTCCCGCGCCGCATGGAGGAATACACGTACTGCGCCGAAAGCTTGGGGATGATGGGCTCTATGGTGAGATAGGGGATGCAGAAGTTCATCATCCCTTCAACTTCCCCGACCTTCGTCTCCAGCGTCACCAGCACCACCATCTCCGAAGGCGGCACGATCTGCGCGAACTGCGGGTTCGTCTCGATCTGGCCAAGCCGGGGCCGCAGGTCTATGACCGTTGCCCATGCCTCACGGAGGTTTCCGAGGATACGGACAATGATCCCTTCGATCACGGACGCCTCGATGTCCGTCAACTCACGCGTGAACTTGGCTCCCTCACCCTGCCCGCCGAAGAGCCTGTCGATGATGGAGAAAGTCACCGCGGGGTCTATCTCCAGGATTGCGGACCCCTTCAACGGGTCCATGTTGATGACCGCAATCGTGGTGGGGTTGGGGATGGAACGGATGAACTCCTCATAGGTGAGCTGGTCCACGGAGGCCACGTGCACGTGGGCAAGGCTGCGCAACTGGGAGGAAAGCGCCGTGGTGGTCTGGCGGGCAAAAGTCTCATGCATGATGGACACGGTGCGGATCTGGTCCTTGGAGAACTTGTCGGGGCGCTTGAAGTCATAGATCTTGATCTTGCGCTGGTCCGCCGGGGCGCTGATTTCTTCCGTGGCCACTTCACCGGATGAGATTGCGGTGAGAAGCTGATCTATCTCGTCCTGGGAAAGGACTTCCGTCATCCTACTTCACCACCGTGAACTCGCGGAATACCACGCTCTTGATCTTGCCGGTGGTCATGAGGGCGTTGATTGCGTCCTTCATGCCCTCCTGCAAGTCGTCATAGTGCACAGGGCTCAACTCCGTCACGGTCTTCGAGGAGACATATTTCAAAAGAAGGTTCTGGATCTCCCGCTCCCGCAGGCCTATTTCGACGCTGATCTGCTTGTCCGCCGGGTCATAGCCGAGGCTCACCCGGAGCAGGTACACTGCGGGAGTCTCATCCGCGGTCTGTCCCCTGATCTGGTCGATGTTGTCGTAGTAGGCAAGCGGCGGTTCTTTGGTCTGGTAGGCCGGTGAGACGGCGGCGAGGTTCTGGGACGCCGTACCCTTCTTGAGGGCGTTGAAAGTGACAACCGTGGTGGTGACAACGAGGATTACGACCCCCACCCCGATTGCCGCCCACTTGAGGATGTTCAGCATCAGGCCGGAGAACAGCCCTCCCCGGCGGGGACCACCGGCTGCTTCTACGCCAGCGCCGACATCTTCAAGATTCATGTCCTGCTGTTCGTCAGCCATCCCCTCCCCCCCCTTTTGTCATAGTAACACGAATATACATTGAAGCGCAACCTGGGGGCACGTGGGAGCTGGGGGGCGGCGCATCAGCTAGTCTTCGCTCTTGAAAGCCCCGATCAGCTTCCGGTACTCCACGATGCGCTCAAAAACAGTCTGGTAGTCCTCTCGGACTACCAGCCTCTTTCCCGACGCCATCACGAGCGTGGTGTCGGGGTTGCACTCGATGTACTCGATCTGGTGCGGGTTGACGTAGTACGTCTTCCCGTCCAGCCTCGTCACTTCGACCATTCATGTCCTCTCTACGTCGGGGAGAGGATTCTCATGGTCTCTCCCTTACCTCTTCAGGGTCAGAAGCTCCTGGAGCATCTGATCCGAGGTCGTAATGGTCCGGGAGTTCGCCTGGAAGCCTCTCTCCGTCACGATCATGTCAGTGAACTGTTCCGCGAGGTCGACGTTCGACATTTCCAGCGTCCCCGCAATGATCTTTCCCTTGCCCGCGGACCCGGAAGGGCCGACGTTCGGCTCGCCTGAGTTGTTGGAGACCACGTAGGTGTTCTCTCCGTCCTTCTCGAGGCCGCCGGGATTGGTGAAGCTGGCAAGGCCGATCTGTCCGATCACCCTGTTGGAGCCGTTGGTGTAGACGCCCGTGATGACGCCGGACTGGTCGATCTTGAAGCTCTCCAGGTATCCCATGGTGTACCCGTCCTGTCGGACGGCTTTCGTTGAGCTGGTGTCCCCGAACTGCGTGATTGCATCCCGGTAGGCGCCCACCTGGCCGAGGTTGAGGTTGAACGTCTGGCGCACGGTGGCCTGCCCGGGCGGCAGTGTGGCATCAGGAACGTCGTAGGACGCCTGAGCCTGGAGCTGGCCCGAGTTGATGATGTTCCCCGCCGCGTCACGCACGTCCGCGAGCGCGCCGTAGTTGTCGAAGTCGATCAAGAACGTATTCCCCGCGGCCGCTCCGTTGCCGATCTGAACGCGCGGGTTGGTGGTAGCCGTGGCGGCGGGGTCCACCTGGACCTGTCCCTGCCATCGGTTTGCGACGCCCGGCACCTTCGTGAAGTTGACCTGCAGCTTGTGGACGCGGCCAAAGGAATCATAGATGTCGAAGCTCGTCTGCCAGGTCCCTTCCTGGATGGTCTGGGCGGTTGCGCCAGCGGGGATCTCGGGAGTCCGCTTGTCCAGGTTGCTGGCAAAGAAGACGTTCGCCGTTGCCCGCGCGGGGTCCTTGCTGCCCACGGGAATCTGCAGGTCCTGCAGGTCCGCGGCGTTGTTCACGAAAGTCTGGCCGCCCACGGTCTGCGCCATCCAACCCTGCACGCGCCTGCCGTTTGCCGGGTTCACCAGCGTGCCGTTCTGGTCCAGAGCGAAGGCCCCGTCTCGGGTGTAGTACTGCTTGTTCCCGTCCTTCAGCACGAAGAACCCGTTGCCCTGGATGGCCACGTCCGTCATCACGCCCGTGGACTGCAGGGAGCCCTGCGTGTGGATGGTGTCTATGGTGGCGACCATCATGCCCAGGCCGACCTGCTGCGGGTTGACGCCGCCCACCTGGTCCGTGGGCTTCGCCGCGCCGGAGAGCGTCTGGGAGAGCATGTCCTGGAACGTCACGCGGCCCTTCTTGAAGCCGTTGGTGTTCACGTTGGCAATGTTGTTGCCAAGCACGTCCATCCGCGTCTGGTGATTCTCCAGACCCGATACGCCGGACCAAAGGGACCGCATCATATGCTGTTACTCCTCAATCGCTGCTCTCTTGATCTTCTGGACCTGGGAGAAATCGTAATATTTTCCGTTGACAAGGACCTGCGGGAAATCCCCGGTCGTCACCGCGTCCACGACGCCTGATACCTTTGCTTCCCCGTCCGCAATGTCCACCGAGCTCCCGAGGACGTTGAGGGCCTGGCTGCGCGACACGAGGTCCGCCACCTTCGAGAGGCCTTCGTTCATGTTCGTGATCTGCTCGAGGCTGGAGAACTGCGCCATCTGCGCGATGAACTCCTTGTCCTCCACGGGCTGCGTGGGGTCCTGGTGACTGAGCTGCGTGATGAGGATCTTCAGGAAATCGTTGCGGTCCATGCCCTCATTGGGCTTTTTCGCCGGCGAGCTGGAGATCGACTTGTTGAAGGCGTCCACGTCGCGGTTGAGCTTGAGCATGTCCGGCGCGGACATCGTCAGGTTCAGATCCATCTGCTCCTCCTATACGAACAGGTTCACCAGGAGATCACCCATGCTGAGGTTCTCCACCCCGGGCACGTTCCAATCCCCCGCCACGGCCCGCAGAGGCTCGACGCGCTGCGAGCGCGGCAGGGGCTCCTTGTCGGGCCTGCCGCCACCCGCGTTCTGCCCGCCCACGGAAACCTGCAGGGACGCTGTCTGGAACCCCTCGGCGGTCAGCGCCCTCATGAGGGAATCCAGGCTCCCTTCGAAGGCGTGCTTCACCGCGGCGTTGTCCACGATGATCCGTCCTTCAATGGCATTATCGACAAGATTCATGCGAATGCGAACACTTCCGAGGGACTCCGGTTTCAGGGTGAGCTTTATCTCACCTCCGCCGTCGCGGATGATGATGCCCGCGGCTCGCGTCAGCTCGGACCCCGCCATTTCTCGAAGATGTTGGATGGCGCCCTCAAAGGAGGCCTGCGGCGCCGGGGCCTGCCTGTGCGCCTCACGCGGTCCGCTGTCGGGAGCGGGGGGATCCTTGACCACGACCACGGGGTTGGCAGCGTCCTTTTCCGTGGCGGCGATCTTCAGCGCCTTCAGGTCCGCTGAAGCATCATCAGCGCGCTGGTCGGAGTGCTTTTTCCTGGCGTCAACGACGTGGACGCGGAGCTCGGGGGTCTTGTGGGGCGGAGCCGCATGGATTGCCGCTGCCTGCCCGGTTGCCGGGGCCTTTGCAGGCTCCGGTTTCGGCATGTTCTTGATGCCCGGCTGGGAGCTCGCAGTCAAAGAGACGGCCTGTGCCATTTCGTCCGTATGATGCTGGGTTTTTGCCGTTTTCTTCTTCTGGTCCTCGGCTTGGGAAGCCGCATTCGCGGCGGCAAGGTGTTGAGCGAGGGGCAGGCCCTCCAGAATGTGCTGTTTCCCAAGGCCGGCTGCGGCGGTTTTCTTTGCCAAGGCCGCGGCCATTCCGTCCGCATGGGTCTTGGCTGACTCCGATGCCGCGTTTTTGGCCAAAGCTTTCAGCAGGGACGTTTTGGCGGCTGCGGCCTTGGCGACCGCTGCCTTGGCAGATACTGCCGTGGCGGCCGCTGCCTTGGTGGCTGCGGTGTCGTTCAACCCGCCTTTCTTCATGGCGGCCGCTTTTGAGCCGAGGATGGCCTGGAATGCAGTTTTTGCGTGCGCCTGGACGCCGTGTTTGCCGGACGTCTTTGCGGGATTCGCGTTCTTGCTGATGAGCGCCGCCGGCGCTGCTCCCTGCACTCCTAACCTCCCGTGTTCCTGGCCATCTTGCGCTGCAAGGTGGCTGCCCTGTCGGCCGGCATGATTGACAGCCAGTAGGGCACCAGGGAATCCTGACCGCTCGCCTGCGCCTGCGCGTCCACAATTCGGAAGATGTCGATCACGTCCTGATCTTCCATCTTCATCAGTATGTCGCGCGCGTTCGTTGGCGGCATGCTGGTCAGGTACCTCGCGTTCTGCTCGAGGTTGACTCTTCTATTCTCGAACGCTTTTACCCGGTCATTAAATGCTTTTTCCCGGGCGCTGAGAGCGGCTTCCTTGTCGTTCAGGTCCTGCCCAAGCTGGTCGAGCTCCTTCTCCTTGCGGGAGAGGTCTGCCGCCGTGGTGTCCAGGTCCTGCTGACGGAGGACAAGAGCCTCCGCCTGCTTGGCAAGGCGCTCCTTGTCCAGGAGGTTCGGATCATCCGCGCTCGCCACGGCGCTGCGCCGCTGGACGCCGAGGGCCTGGTAGACCGGGGAGAGCACGGACTTTGCGTCGATGATCCCCAGGTAGTCGAACCAGATCAGCCCACCGAGAGTGAGGACGATGAGAAGGAGGAAGAGGATGAAGATCCGTGAACCCGGCCGAACTTCACTGAACTCTGCCATGGGCGCTCCTTATCAGGTCCTTCGCGTCGCCGCAGCCGTGTTTATCTCATCAATGGACTTGAACTCTTCGTCAATCTGCCGGTCATGCGAAGCGGCAGCCTGGCGATCTTTCAGCTTATCCAGCACCTTGCGGGCCTTGGCGGCCTCCCGGTATCCGGCCCGCACCTCCTCCAGCTCGGTCCGCTTCTGCGCCAGCGTCTCCTGGGTGCGCTCTCTCTCCCGAACAAGCCTCTGAACGTACAGCTCCCGACGCATCATGGAGTCGATGTCGATGGCGCTTCCCGTGCGGAACTCTGAAAGGAAGCTCGCGGAGACTTCCGCCGCTATCTCGGCGATCCGCCTTTCCAGCAGGAGGCATTCCCCGAGCTTTTTCGCCAGGGCCAGCTCCCACTCGCGCTCCTTCCAGCGTCTGAGCTCCAGGAAGCGCTCAAGCCTGAACTGGAACCGCCTCATTCCCTGCTCGTGCCGCGGCCGGCTCAGCTGCTCTCGTGGTGACGCCGCTGCCCATGGTACCCGCAAGCTCCGCGGCGGGGATCTCGATCCCCGCTATCTCCCCGGCCTGCTTCAGCGTCTCCGAGAGCGACACCCTTTCCTCGATGCGCTGCCGGAGAAACTCGTCGATGGCGGGCATCTTCTCAATGGATTCATCGATTTCCGGGTTGCTGCCTTTGACGTATGCGCCCACGCTGATCAGGTCTTCCGCGTTGGCGTACGTTGCCATCAACCTCTTGATGTACCCGGTGGCCTCCCGCGTCCGCGGCCCTGTGATCTGAACGGCAAGACGGGAAATGGATTGCAGGACGTCGACGGCCGGATAGTGGTTCCTGCTGGCAAGCTTTCGCGTCAGGACAATGTGGCCGTCGAGAATTCCGCGGACATTGTCGGAGACGGGGTCATCGATGTCGTCCCCTTCCACCAGGATGGTGTAGAAACCCGTGATGCTTCCCTTGTCCGAGGTGCCGCTTCTCTCCAGCAGCTTGGGCAGGAGGGAGAAGACGGACGGCGTGAAACCGCGGTTGGCGGGAGGCTCGCCGATGGCCAGGCCGATCTCCCGCTGCGCCCGAGCGAATCGGGTTACCGAGTCGAACAGCAACATCACGTCCTTGCCCGTGTCGCGGAAATACTCCGCGATGGCCGTGGCGACGTACGCGCCGCGGATCCTCGCAAGCGGCGGTTTGTTGGAGGAGGAAACCACGATCACCGACCGGGCGAGCCCCTCAGGGCCCAGGTCGTTCTCTATGAACTCGCGCACCTCGCGGCCGCGTTCTCCGATCAAAGCTATGACGTTCACGTCCGCGGAGGTATTGCGGGCGATCATGCCGAGGATCGTCGACTTGCCAATGCCGCTTCCCGCGAAGATCCCCATGCGCTGTCCTTTGCCGACGGTCAGCAAACCATCAACCGAGCGGATGCCGGTGGTGATGACGTCACGGATGCGTCGTCTTTTCAGGACGTCGGGTGGGGAATTGAACGCCGGATACCATTCATCCGAGCCGATGTCTCCCTTGCCGTCGATGGCTTTCCCCATGGAGTCCAGCGTCCTGCCGAGAAGCTTCCCGGAGACCGGCACGCGGAGCGCTTCCCCCATGCCGATCACCATGTTGCCGATCTCGATCCCCTCCATCTCGTCGTACGGCATGAGCTGGACGGTCTTTCCCCGCAGCCCCACCACCTCCGCCCAGACGACGCCCCTGCCGCGGGGCACGAGGATCTGGCACAGCTCTCCCACCTGCGCGGCCGGTCCCAGGCTCTCCACGAGGAGACCCTGCACCCTCTCCACCGCCCCGGTGAACTTGATGGGGTCCAGGTCCTCCAGACGCGCCGTGTACTTGTCGAAGACTCCCATCCCGCCCTCCTACTCGCCCTTGGAGCGGATGGGCATGAGCTCGAGGATGCGCTCCTCGATCTCGTGGAGCTGGGAGGAGATGCGCGCATCGATCTGGCCGAAGTCCGTCTCGATGATGCAGCCGCCCTTGTCCACGGAGGAGTCCTCCAGCACGGTGATGCTCTTGACGTTTTCCACCATCTTCATGAAATCCTTCACGTGCTCCGAGGTCAGCTCGAGGTCCGCCAGGTTGACGCGGATCACGACGTCCCCGCGGCTCTTGAGCTTCCGCAGAGCCTGGACCACGTTGTTGATCACCACGTTCTTCTGGTTCTCGGAAATGACCTTGATGACCTTCTTGACGATCAGGAGGACCAGGTTGATGATCTGGGTCTCCGCCTCTTCGATGATCTCATTACGCTTCTCGATGGCCTTCGTGATGATGGTATGAAGGCTCTCAACGAGCCGGGCCACCTCGGCCTTGCCTTCGTCATATCCTTTCCCATGGCCTTCCGCGTACCCTTTCTCGTAGGCTTCGCGCTCCGTCTGCGTCACCCGCGCCTTGATCTCGCTCTCCAAGTCCGCGGCCTTGGCCTTGGCCTCTGCAAGGATGACCTGGGCCTGGTCTTCCGCATCCTGGCGGATCTTCTGGGCCTGGTTGTTCTTGCGCTTGACCTCGTCGAAGGCGACCTTTTCCGCCTCTTTCTTGATCTTCTCAGCCTCGGTCTGGGCCTGGGCGAGCATGCGCTCCTTCTCCGCTTCCCAGTCCTTGCGGAACAGCTCCGCCTCCCGGCGAAGGTCATCGACGCTGGGTCCGGTGTACTCCCCTCCCCGGGCCTCCTCAGCCGGCGCCACTTCTTCCACGGGCTGTTCCGTCACGATCCTGGGCGGCTCGATGAAGACCTTGCGGGAGAGGTACATGATCTCTGCCGGCTTGAAAACGTTCTTTGCCATCAGACAACGAGCTCCTCTTCGCCGGCCCGGGCAACCACGATCTCGCCCTGCTCCTCCAGCTTGCGGATGATGGCGACGATCCTCTGCTGGGCCTCCTCCACGTCCTTCAACCGGATGGGCCCCATGTAGTCCATGTCCTCTTTCAGCAGCGTGGAGGCGCGCTTGGACATGTTGCGGTAGATCTTGTCCTGCACCTCGGAGTCCACGCTCTTGAGCGCCTTGGCCAGCTCCGCCGTATCCACCTCTCGGAGCACCTTCTGGATGGCGCGGTCGTCCAGGAGGACGATGTCCTCGAACACGAACATGCGCTTCTTGATCTCTTCCGCAAGCTCCGGGTCGTCCTCTTCCAGGCTTTCCACGATGGTCTTTTCCGTGGAACGGTCCACCATGTTCAGGATCTCGACAATGCTCTCCACGCCGCCCGCGGCGGTGTAGTCCTCCGAGGAGAGGGTGGAAAGCTTCTTTTCCAGGACCCGCTCCACTTCCCGAAGCACCTCGGGGGAGGTGCGGTCCATGGTGGCTATCCGCTTTGCCACGTCGGACTGGATCTCATGCGGAAGGCTTCCCAGGATGATGGAAGCCTTCTGCGGCTCGAGGTACGCCAGGATCAGGGCGATGGTCTGCGGGTGCTCCTGCTGGATGAAATTGAGCAGGTGCGCCGGATCCGTGCGGCGGATGAAGTCGAACGGCCTCACCTGCAGGGAGCTTGTGAGCCTGTTGATGATGTCCACGGCCTTCTGCGTGCCGAGGGATTTTTCCAGCAGCTCGCGGGCATAGTCGATGCCGCCCGTGGAGATGAACTCCTGGGCCATCATCAGCTCGTGGAACTCCATCAGGACGAGGTCCCGCTCCTGCGGTTCTATGCTCTCCAGCCGGGCAATCTCGAAGGTGAGCTGCTCGATCTCGTCTTCCCGCAGGTGCTTGAAGATCTCTGAAGCGATCTCCGATCCCAGCGTGACGAGGAACACCGCGGCTTTCTGCCGTCCGGTGAGGTTCTTCTTATGCGCCCCGGCCCCTTTGGGGCTCTCTCTCTTCGTCTGCGCCTGGGCGCCGACGGTTGCCTGGGCATCCGGCCTTTCGCGCGGAGGCGCGGCCGGTCTGAGCTGCTTTGCCATCCCTACTCCTCCACGAGCCAGGTCCGAATGAGCTGCGCCACGTCCTCGGGATGCTCTCGAGCCATGTTGACGGCGTTCTCCTGCATCTCCATGCGCGCCCTGTCCTCCACGGAAAGCTCAACCTCCACGCCGTGCTCCTCCGCCGTGCGCAGCGCCGCCTCACGCATGGCCTGGTGCTGTCGGGCAAGCTCCTCCTCCCGCAGCCGCCTGCGCCGCTCCACTTCCTTGGCAATGAGGCGGTAGGCGATCACGAGGAAGAGCACGGCCCCGATTCCAATCAAGACCATGTAGATGGTCCTGCGGACCGCCATGGCATGGCGGAACACGGAGTCTTCCTTCTCGAACTGGGCGCTGCGGTCGAACTGGATGGACTGCACCTCCACGTCGTCTCCGCGGTCCCGGTCGAATCCAATGGCGCCCTGGATGAGCGCCTTGGCCTTTGCCAGGTCGTCATCCGATACGGGGGTGTACTCCCTCTGCATGCTGCCGTCGGGGTTGAGCATCACCTGACCCTTCTGGTCGTATTTTACCCTCCAAATGCCGTCAATGGCCACTCCCGTGGTGATCCTCTGGATTTCCCACGGTTGTTTTTCCTCGTTGGTGACTTTCTTGTTGATCTCGTTATTGGTGGTCTGCGAGCTCTTGTCGTACTTGCCCACGAGGTTGGAGAGATCCTTGTACGCCGGCGGCGTCTGCCCTTCCTGGCCAGGAGGCCCTTCGGGGTTGAACCCGGTGCCTTGGAAATGCTCCTCCACGGTCTGCGTCGAGCGCGCAATGGAAGGCGCATACTTGGGCGGCGTGAACCGGGTGGCAGGCTCTACGGCAATGGGGGAGTACTCCTCCGCCGTGGAGGACACCTTGCTCATGTCGAGCTTGATGTCGATCTTGAGGATTCGCACCCGGTCCGGACTGAAGATGTCCCGAAGGGCGCCCGTGATGTCCCCGTTGTACTTGGCCTCGAGCTGCTGCTTCACCTGCAGCTCGCGCTTGGCAAGCTCCAGCCTGTCCACCTGCTCCAGCCCCGCGAAGTCGTTGATCTGCTGGCCGGTGTTGTCGGTAATGACGATGTTGTCAGGCTTCAGTCCCGCCACCGCAAGGGATATGAGGCGCTGTATGCCCATGATCTTCTTGCGGTTGGTCGTGATGTCCGACCCCGGTTTCGGAGTGATGATCACGGACGCGGTGGTCGGCTTCTGGTCAGCTTCGAAGAGCTCCGTCTTGGGGACCACGAGCGTGACGCTCACGTTGTCCACGTCGTCCAGGGCCCGGATGTGCTGCTCCAGCTGCCTCGTGATGGCGCGCTGGAGGTTGACGTCCCGCTCGAAGTCCGTGGTCGTCCAACGCTCCATGTCGAAGAGGGCCCACGGGTCGGTGCCCTTGGGGATCAAGTTCTCCTCGTTGAGGATCACCCTGACGCGGCGCGCCGTTGGTTCGTCAGCCACGTAAAACACGTTGTCCGGACGAAGCTGGTATTTTATTCCCAGGTCATCCAGCTTTGCCGTAATCTGCAGCCGCGCGTCCGTGTCGGTGATCGGGCTGGATATGAGCGGCACCATGGACGGCGTCGCGCTGAAGCTGAACAGCAGGATGACCGCCAGGATGCTCGCGCCGAGGATCGCGAAAAGGATGATCTTCTGGGTTGAGTTCCACCGGGCCCAGAGCCCGGTCAGCTGCTCACGGATCCGCTTCCACCACTCGTTCATGTCCCCTCCCTGTCATGCCCTTCGTTCCTTCTCTTCAGCCGTCTCTTCTACCGTACGTTGATGATCTCTCTGTACGCCGCAAGGGCCCTGTCCACGATGGACTTGGTCATGGAGAGCGCGAGGTTCGCCTCCGCCAGCGCGATGGTCACGTCATGCACGTTCACCGAGTCCGGGCTCATGATCATCTGCTGCGTGAGGTCCATGCTCTTCCGCTGGCTGTCGTTGACGCTTCCCAGCGCGCCCAGGAGGAGGTCCCCGAAGGAGCGCTCCGGCCCGCCGGCAGGAGCGGCCTGCTCGCCGACGCCGGCAATGTGATGCGGGTCCGTGCGGACCATCTTCACGACGTCGCCGTAAGCCTGAATCTGGTTGACTGGCCCCATTCATCATCTCCCTATGTCGAGGGCCTTGAGGAACATGGCCTTCGTTGCATTGATGATGGCCGAGTTCGCGTCATAGGAGCGCGAGGCGGCAATCATGTCCACCATTTCGTTCACGATGTTCACGTTGGGGTACTCCACGTATCCCTTGCGTGGCCCGGTCTTGATAGCGTCCGGGTGCGTGGGGTCGTACACGAGCCGGGGATTGGTGGCGTAGTCTTTTTCAACCTTGGCGACGCGGACGCCTTTTCCCACCTCGTCCTTGAGGTAGCTTGGCAGGAACGGGCTGCGCCAGTAAGGCTGCTCCACGCGCGGGCGGAAGATCACGCGGCTGCGGCGGAAGGGGCCGCCTTCCGTGGTCCGTGTGGTGTTGACGTTCGCGATGTTGTCCGCAATCACGTCCAGGCGCAGCCGTTCGGCTGTCAGCCCGGATGCCGCGGTGTCGATGCTGCTGAACATTCCCATCTCTGCTACCTCAACACGATGTTCACGCCCTGGATCTCGCTTGTCACGGCCTGAGTCAGGGTGCTGTACAGAAGCTGGTTGGTCAGGGCGTTGGTGCCCTCTTCCTCGATATCCACGTTGTTGCCGTTGTTCTTTGCCTCCGTGAGATAGTCCAGGATGCGCCGCGGCTTCACCTGCGTCCAATCAATGGGCCGGTCGAAAGGGATGTCCCGCGGGTCGGTGATGACCTGGGGAAAGCTGGGGGCCCTCTCGGAATCCAGCGCCCGCCGCAACTGGCTCTCGAAGTTCACCACGCTGCGCTTGAAGTTCGGGGTGTCCGCGTTGGCGACGTTGTTGGCGATGACGCTCTGGCGCAGCGCCGCAACGTCGAGCTCTCGAGTCATGATCTCGAGGTTTTTTCCAAAGGATCCGGCAAAAACCATGCTCGTCTACCTCTCCCCTCTATTTTCGGTCAAAACACTCCGCCTGCTGAGCACCCTTCCGCGCGCCCTACGGGCGCGCTATAGTATGTACCTCGTCAAATCCTGGTCCTCGATCACATTCGTCAGCTTCTCATCCACGTACCCGCGCGTAATGGAGATGGTCTGGCCCGAGATCTCCGGCGCATGGAAGGAGACCTCCTCCAGGAGAAGCTCCATGATGGTGTGCAACCTCCGGGCGCCGATGTTTTCCGACCGCGAGTTCACCTCCGTGGCTATCTCCGCGATCCTGTCGATTGCCTCCGGCATGAACTCCAGGCCGACTCCTTCCGTCTTCAGCAGCTCCGTGTACTGCGTGATCAGGGCGTTCCTCGGCTGGGTGAGGATCTTCACGAAGTCCTCTTTGCTCAGCGCGGAAAGCTCCACGCGCAACGGGAAGCGGCCCTGCAGCTCAGGGATCAGGTCCGAGGGCTTGCTCATGTGGAATGCGCCCGCGGCAATGAAGAGGATGTGGCGGGTATCAACGATCCCGTGCCGGGTGTTCACCTTCGACCCCTCGACGATGGGCAGGATGTCCCGCTGGACCCCTTCCCGCGAGACGTCAATTCCGACTTTTTCCCCCCGGGAAGCTATCTTGTCGATTTCATCAATGAAAATGATCCCCATTTCCTCCACCCGCTGCCGGGCGAGCTCGGAGACCCGGTCCATGTCCACGAGCTTGTCCATCTCCTCGTTCAGGAGAATCTCCCGCGCCTGGCGGACGGTGACTTTCTTGCGCTTCTTCTTTCCCCCGAAGATCGAGCCGAGGTTCCCGAAGTTCAGCTCCATGTCCTCCATGTTCGTGCCGGAGAAGATTTCCATCATGGGCATGGCGCTTTTCGTCACGCTCACCTCGACAAGGCGTTCGTCCATGAGCCCGCGGGAAAGCATCTGGCGGAGCTTCTCCCGCGTGCCGGACCCCCGTGCCGTCTCCACTTCTCCGTCAGCAGCCGCGGCTTGCGGCTCCGTGATTTCCTGGACCTCGGTTGGTTCGTCCTCCCGTTCCGCCCGCCGCGGCTGCTTCACGCCCGGGAGAAGAAGGTCAAGAAGAGCCTCCTCCGCCCTGCGCTCGGCCTCTACCCGAACGTCCTCCGCCAGCTCGGACTTCACCATGGAGACGGCGACGGACACGAGGTCACGCACCATGGACTCAACGTCCCTGCCCACGTAGCCGACTTCCGTGTACTTCGTGGCTTCCACCTTGATGAAGGGCGCGCCGCACAGCTTGGAAAGCCTTCGAGCGATCTCCGTCTTGCCGACACCGGTGGGGCCGATCATGATGATGTTCTTCGGGGCAACCTCATCCCGCAGGTCCTCCGGGAGGCGCTGCCTCCGCAGGCGGTTGCGCAGCGCTATGGCCACGGCCTTCTTGGCCTTGTCCTGGCCAATGATGTACTTGTCCAGCTCAAGCACGATCTCTCGGGGCGTGAGCTCGCTCCCTTTTGTCACGGGAGCGTTTGCGGTTTTCATGCCAGCTCCTCCACCACGACTTCCTCATTCGTGTAGATGCAGATGCCTGCCGCGATCCGAAGCGCTTTTTCCGCTATCTCCCGGGCGCCCAGAGTGGAGGCATCCATATAGGCGAGCGCAGCGGCGTACGCGTAAGGCCCGCCGGACCCTATTGCAATAACCCCTTCTTCCGGCTCGATCACGTCCCCCGTGCCCGAGATGAGGAAGGTGGCCTTCTTGTCCGTTACCAGGAGCATGGCCTCCAGGCGTCTGAGGATCCTGTCCGTCCTCCAGTCCTTGGCCAGCTCCACGGCGGCCCGAGTCAGGTCACCGCCGTACTCCTTCACCTTTCCCTCGAAGCGCTCGAAAAGCGTGAAGGCATCCGCGGTGCCTCCGGCAAAACCGACGAGGATCTTCCCGTCGAAAATCTTCCTTATTTTGCGCGCGTTGGACTTCATCACCGTGTTCCCCATGGTGACCTGACCGTCCCCCGCCATGGCCACTGTCCCGTTCCTGCGGACGGCAATAATGGTGGTGCCGCGGATTGTCTCAGTTGGCATGGGGATGGGCCCTCCTGTAGACCTTTTTCAGTTTCTCCAGTCCTACGTGCGTGTAGACTTGCGTCGTGGACAGGCTTGCATGGCCAAGCAGCTCCTGCACGGCGCGGATGTCCGCGCCCCTGTCCAGCAGGTGCGTGGCAAAGGAGTGGCGGAAGGTATGCGGCGTCACGCGCTTGCCAAGGTTTGCCCGGGCAAGGTATTCGCCAAGGATGAAGCGCACTCCCCTGTCCGTGATCCGTCCTCCCCTCTGGTTGATGAAGACCGCCTGCGACGAGTCCACGGAGACGCCTGCCGTGGGCGCGTACGAGGAACGGCAGCTCATGTACTGCCGCAGCGCCAGGACCGCGGATGACCCGAGGAACACGTTGCGCTCTTTCGAGCCTTTTCCCATGACACGGGCGCTCGAGTTCTTCAGGTCGACATCCCCGATGTTCAATGACACCAGCTCCGATATGCGGCAGCCCGTGGAGTAGAGCGTTTCCAGGACGGCCCTGTCCCGAAGCTTCCAGAACGAATCCTCTCCCGCGCAGGAAGTCTGTGACGGCAGCTCGATCAGCCGCGCCATCTCATCCTCGAAAAGGAACGAAGGCAGCCGCTTTTCCGTGCGAAGGCTGCGGATCTCGGCAAAAGGATTGGCGCTGATCTCTCCCCGGCGCTCCATGTATCGGTACCACCCCCGCACCCCGGAAATGATCCTGTTGACCGAGCGGGCGGCCAGGCCGTCACGGGAAAGGCTGCCCACGAACCCGCGCGCCTCCGCGAGCCCCGCCTTGAGCGCGGGGATTCCCCGCGCCTCCAGGAACGCCTCGTACTTCAGCAGGTCCTTCGTGTAGGACTCGAGGGTATGGGTGGAGAGGTTGCGCACGGACTTCAGATAGGAGAGGTATTCGTCAGGCACTTTGGCCGTTCGTCTCTTTGTCGGGGCTGCCTGCGCCGGCCGTGTCGGTGGCGTCCGCGTCGTGGTGGTGGCCGTCCTCTTTCTCATGCTCGTCCGTTTCCTTGGTATGGAGATAGTCGCAGGAAGGGTTGATGCAGGACTTGTACGCCCCCCGCTGCTTGTCCTCCTTCTCCACGAGGAACCAGCCGCATTTCGGGCACTTCGAGTCCGTTGGCTTGAAGTACGTCACGAAATCGCACGTGGGATAATTCGTACAGCCGTAGAACTCGCGCCCTCGTCCGCGCTTGCGTTTTCGGGCCACGATCTGGCCGTTGCACCCGGGGCGCGGACAGGGAGCCAGCGGCACCGGTTTTGTGTTCTTGCATTCCGGAAAGCCCGTGCACGCCAGGAAGAACCCATAGCGGCCGAGCTTCTTCACCATCGGCCTGCCGCACACTTCGCAGACCACGTCCGTCTTTTCGTCCATCACTCCCTTGACGGACTCCAGCGTTTCCAGGACCGACGCCACTTTGCCCTTGAACGGCCCGTAGAAGTCCCTGATCATCGTGTGCCAGTCCGACTTTCCATCCTCCACCTGGTCGAGCTTCAGCTCCATCTCCGCGGTGAAGTTCGGGTCCAGCAGCTCCGGGAAGGACCGCGTAAGCAGGTCATTGATGATCTTTCCCAGGACCGTGGGAATGAGCTGACGGGACTTGCGCACCACGTAATAGCGATCCAGCAGGACCGAGATGATGGGGGCATACGTGGACGGCCTTCCGATCCCTTTCTCTTCCAGGGTCTTGACGATTGTGGCATCCGTAAACCGGGGAGGTCCCGAGGTGAAGTGCTGCTCGGGATGGAACTTGATGAGGTCCAGCGCGTCACCGACCTCCATGACGGGAAGGGCCTTTGTCTGCTCCTTGGAAGCAAGGAGAGCGAGCGCTTTCTGAAAGCCTTTCTCCACGACGCGCGTGCTGGAGGCCCGGAAGGTCGCCTCCCCTGCCTGGATGTCGACGGTGGTCGTGCTTGCCTTGGAAGGGTTCATCTGGGAGGAGACAAAGCGCTCCCAGATGATCGAGTACAGGCGGAACTCCTCCGAGGTGACGAACTTCTTCAGCTCAGCCGGCGCGCGGGTGACGTACGTGGGTCGGATTGCCTCATGCGCGTCCTGGGCGCCCTTACCGGTGACGTATACCACCGGCGTTTCCGGCAAGTCTCCGGGGAACTCCTTCGAAATGTACTCTCGGACTTCCGCAAGCGCGCTTTCCGCGATACGCGTGGAGTCGGTCCTCATGTACGTGATGAGCCCGAGCCTCTGCGACCCGACGTTGACCCCCTCATAAAGGCCCTGCGCAATCTGCATGGTCTTGCGCGCCGTAAAGCCGAATCGGTTGGCCGCCGTCTGCTGCAGCGTGGATGTGGTGAACGGAGGGCGCGGACGGCTGGACTTCTCCATGACCTTCACGTCGGAGACCGCGAACGAAGCCCCCGCAAGGGAATCCATGATGGCGGTCGTGGAAGCCTCGTTTTTGAGGTCCACCTTTTCTCCGCGGACCGCCACCAGGGCGGCCTTGAAAGTCTGCCGCGCGTTCTGGCCCTTGCGCAGCTCAGCCTCGAGGGACCAGTACTCCTCAGGAAAGAATGCCTCGATCTCCGCCTCGCGCTCGCAGATCAGCCGAAGCGCCACTGACTGGACGCGCCCCGCGGAAAGGCCGTTCTTCACCTTTTTCCAGAGAAGCGGGGAAAGGGAGTAGCCGACGATCCGGTCGAGCACTCTCCGGGCTTTCTGAGCGTTGACCTTCGACATGTCGATCTGGCCCGGATGGGCAACGGCTTCCCGGATTGCCTTGGGGGTGATCTCGTTGAACGTGACGCGCTGGATGTCGGGCGTGGTGTTCCCGTTGGAAAGCGCATTCTTCAGGTGGAAGGAGATTGCCTCCCCTTCCCGGTCGTTATCCGATGCGAGCAGGACCGCATCCGCCTTCTTCGCCTTCTGCTTCAGCTCCTTCAGGATCTTCGCCTTGCCGCGGACCGTGATGTATTCAGGTTCGAACGACTGTTCGACGTCGATGGCAAGACGGGACTTGGGCAGGTCGATGAGATGCCCCATGGAGGCGGCCACCGTGTATCCCTTGCCGAGGTACTTCTCGATTGTCTTCCCTTTTGCCGGTGACTCGACGATCATGAGCACCTGTTTCGTATGTCGTGTCCCTGCGCGCGCTGACTTCGGTTCTTTTGCCATCATGTTCTCCAGTAGGTTTCCCCGGCCTTCGTGGCGCAGGCACCCTCCATCTCTTCCTTCGTGATTCGGGCTAGAGCCCGGCCCGCGGGTTCACCCGGCAGGCCAACCTGCCCGCGGGGCTCCCGAAACTCGAGGCCCCAGTCCCGCATCAGGTCCCTGGCTCCGCGTATCACCGTTGCCCCGGATTCCGCAAGCCTGCGCGTTCCGGTCCCGACGCTGCCCGGGATGCCGGCAGCATGAACGTAGACCGTTCTCCCTTCCTCCGCGGCGTACTCCGCCGTGATGAGCGCCCCTGAGCGCTCCGGCGCCTGGACCACGACGACGGAGCGGGACAGCCCGTTGATGATCCGGTTGCGGGCGGGAAAGTGAAAATGCAGCGGCGGCATGCCGGGCGGGTATTCGCTGATGATGGCCCCGCCGGCCTCCAGGAGGGCCCGGCCGGCGGGCGCGCTGGAGGCCGGGTAGACCAGGTCGATCCCGCTGCCCAGAACGGCAATGGAGTATCCTCCCGCCTGCACGCACCCTTCATGCGCTTCCCTGTCCACTCCCTTCGCGAGGCCAGAGACGACCCCCACTCCCTGGCAGCCCAGCTCGAAGCCGAGGCCGAATGCGGCCTTGCGGGCTCCTCCGGTAGGAAAACGAGTCCCGACTATTCCAGCGAGCAAATATCCGTTTTCGGGTAATGTTCCGCGATAGAAGAGCGTCACGGGCGGATCAAAGATATCGCGGAGCTGCGGCGGGTACGTCGAGTCCCAGTAAAAGATGCACCCCATCACGCCGGGGGTCAAGCGCTTTTCCGTGCGCGCTGCTTCCTCCAGGATTGCTTTCGGGTTCCATCTGGGCGTGCGAAAGGGCCGTCCCGTCATGACGGAAAGCTCACGAAGCGAACGCTCGAAAACTCGTGAAGCCGAGCCGAGCGCTTCGATGAGGAGCAGCTTCTCCTTGGGCCGAAGGAAATCCACGTAGCTGAGCCCGATCAACGGGATCCTGTCCTGTTCGTCCATGCATGAAGTCAACGGCTGAAAAATCGCTGCTGATTTCATGGGGAATCCCTTTGCTCGGCGCTCCCGCCGCGGGGATGGAACTCCTGGTGGGTCTTCTTCAGCACGTCCTGGCTCACGTGCGTGTAGATCTGCGTGGTGCCGATGTCCGCGTGTCCCAGCATCTCCTGGACGGAGCGCAGGTCCGCCCCTCCCTGGAGAAGATGCGTGGCAAAGGAATGGCGAAGCGCGTGCACCTTGGAGGTCGAAAGCCCTGCCCGGGCCGCCAGGCGGGCGAACGCCTTCCAGACCGTCTTTCTCGACAGCTTGCGGCCGCCGCGTCCCAGGAAGAGCCAGTTGGCCGGAGCCGCCGCGCGGACCAGGCCCGGCCTGACGGTGCCCAGGTATCCGGCCAGCTCCTTGCGCGCCCGCTCACCCAGCGGGACAAGGCGTTCGCGGGAGCCTTTTCCCATGACGCGCACCACTTTCTGCGCGAGGGAGACGCGGTCCACCGTCAAATCGATGGCCTCGCTCACCCGAAGGCCGCATGAATAGATGAGCTCGAAAAGCGTCTTGTCCCGCTGGGCAAGCGGGGTTTCGGGCGGGCATGCGGCAAGGAGAAGGTCGACCTCCTCCGGTTGGAGGAAGCGAGGGATGCGCATTGCCGCTCGGGGAGTGTCCAGGAGACGCGCGGGATTCTTTGCGCTCTTTCCGTCGAGCACGAGGAAGCGGAAGAACGAACGGAGAGCGGAGGAGCTCTTGGCCAGCGTGCGGGGATCCACGCCTTCCACCTGTCTGCGGATGATGTAGTCCGTCACGTCGCCGATTGTCGCCCGGCCAACCTCCCGACCGTTCGCATCGAGAAACTCGAGGAAAAGGCGCACTTCCGCCGCGTACGTCGTTACCGTGAGCGGTGAAAGTCCCCTTTCAGCGGCAAGGTATTCGCTGAACTGGTTGGTCAGGTCGGAGCCGGCGTTCATGCGCCTTCTCAGTCCTTCTGCCCTGCCACGCGCTTTTCGCGCAGCACCGTAGGCACGCTCAGGTCCGCTTCCCGCGAGTTCCTTCCCAGGAGGAAATCCTCGGCGTGCGAACGGTGCGCCGACTTACCCATGGCTGCCCACTCCTCGTACGGGATCATCTCCCCTTCCTGGTGCTCGGGCTGCGGGGCCGGCTCAGGACGTTTTTCCGAGGTGAAACCCGTGGCTATCACCGTCACCCTGATCCGGTCGTTCATCGACTCCACCACGGAGGTGCCGGAGATGATGAGCGCATCATCGTCAGCGTTGGCCGTGATGATCTTGAGCACTTCCTCGTACTCCGAGAGGCTGAAGTCGTACCCGCCGGTGACGTTGACAAGAATGCCCTTTGCCCCTTCCACGCGCGCATCTTCCAGGAGCGGGTTGCTGATGGCGCTGGTTGCCGCGTCCGTGGCCCTGTTGTCCCCCGCGCCCATGCCAATGCCCATGAGGGCATCGCCCTTGCCTTTCATGATGGTGCGAACGTCCGCGAAGTCGATGTTGATCTCACCCGGCTCGGTGATAAGGTCCGATATCCCTTGCACGCCCTGGCGGAGGACCTCGTCCGCCATGAAGAAAGCTTCACGGATGGGGGTGCGCTTCTCCGCGATCTTCAGGAGATGCTGGTTGGGAATGGTTATGAGCGTGTCGACTTCCTGGCGGAGCTTCCCGATCCCTTCCTCTGCAAGCTGCATCTTGCGCTTGCCTTCGAAGTCGAAAGGCTTGGTCACCACCGCCACCGTCAAGGCGCCGATCTGTCGCGCCACCTTGGCAACAATGGGAGCCGCGCCGGTGCCCGTACCGCCCCCCATCCCTGCCGTGATGAACACCATGTCGGAGCCCTTGAGCAGCGTCTGAAGGCGCTCCTCGTCTTCCAAGGCTGCTTTTTCCCCGATCTCGGGTATCCCGCCGGCGCCCAGGCCACCGGTAAGCTTTGTTCCGATTGCCAGCCTGGTCTCCGCGTTGGAGCTGTGAAGAGCCTGTTGATCAGTATTGACCGCCACGAAGGACACGTTCTTCAGTCCCATGGCGATCATCCGGTTGACGGCATTGCTGCCGCCGCCGCCGACCCCGACCACCTTTATGATCGTCGGGCTGACTCCCTTCGTGTCGAAAAGCTCGATGTTCATGTCCCCTCCCCTTCATGAGACACAAGCACGCCTGCGTCGCGGCGCCCGCGCCGCGCGTTTATTTCAAAAGAAATCCTTGAACCATGATCTCATCCTGTCCCATACGCTGGTGAACGTGCTCTCACTCGAGCTCGTGTCAAAGCCTTCCACCCCTTCCCGTGAGGCGCCGAAAAGAACGAGGCCGACTCCCGTGGAGAACATGGGATCACAATACTCCTCCACGAGCCCCCCCACCTTCACAGGGTATCCCACGCGGGCCGGAAGGCCGAAGATTTCGGAAGCCAGCTCCCCCGTGCCCGCAAGGAGAGAACCTCCTCCGGTGAGCACCACGCCGCCTCCCAGCAGGTGCAGGTACCCCTTCTTCTCGATCTGCTCCTTGACCATCCCCAGGATCTCAGCCATGCGGGGCTGAATGATCTCCGCCATGGCCCTGCGCCCCACCTTGCGCGGCGGCCTGCCGCCCACGCCCGGTATCACGACCTCGGAGTCCTCCAGCACGGCCGGCACGTAGCAGCACCCCTGCTCCTTCTTGATCTTTTCCGCCACTTCCAGCGGCGTCTTCAGCATGATGGACAAGTCGCTCGTGACCTGCTCTCCCCCAATGGAAAGCACCTCGGTGTGATACGGCGCCCCTTCAAGGTGCACGAGCACGTCCGTGGTGCCGCCGCCAAGGTCGATCAGCAGGACGCCCAGCTCCCGCTCGTCCGCGGTGAGCACGGCCTTGGAGGAAGCAAGCGGCTCGAGCACGATGTCATTGACCTTGAAACCGGCCCGGTTGACGCACTTCACGATGTTCTGCGCGGAGGTCACGGCCCCCGTGATGATGTGCGCCTCCGCCTCCAGCCGCACGCCCACCATCCCCACGGGGTTCTTGATGCCCCCCTGCTGGTCCACAATGAACTCCTGCGGTATCACGTGGAGGACCTCGCGGTCCATGGGGATGACGATGGCTTTTGCCGCGTCGATCACGCGGTCCACGTCTTCCTTGGCGATCTCCCTGTCCTTGCCCGTGACGGCAACGACGCCCCGGGAGTTGATCCCTTCGATGTGCCCGCCGGCGACTCCGGTATACACCCCGTGCACTTCCCGGCCCGACATGAGCTCAGCGGACTCGACGGCGTTCTGGATGGACTTCACGGTCGACTCGATGTTGATCACCACGCCGCGCCGCAGCCCGCGTGACGGAGTGGTGCCGACGCCGATGATCTCCAGCTGTCCGGTCTCGTTGAACTCGCCGATGATGGCACACACCTTGGTTGTGCCGATGTCCAGTCCGACGATGAGCTCCTCGGATGCCACCGCCTCTACCCCTCCTTCATCCTGTAGACCACGTCCCCGCTGCGGAAATCAAGCTCTTGAATATTCTTTAAAACCCCCTGGTTGGACAAGAGGTCCAGGACCATGAGGGAATACCGGAGAAGGCTTTCGTCCAGGGTGCCGGCGGCGCGCACCGGTACGGGCGACGAGGTGAGGTAAAGGAGAAGATCATAGTTGCCCTGCGGGTCCTGCGGGCCGTGGGAAACGATCCGCACCTCCGACAGGAGCCGGGTCAGGGACGGCGACTTGTCGCGAAGCTGCCGCAGCTGCTGGAAGAGCGGGGCGTAGGCTCCCGGGAGCCGGGTTCCCAAAGACGCATCCCCGGCGGGAAGCCCTGACACAACCGGGAGATCCACGTCCGTTGCCGTTACGCAGACTTTGAAGACCACCCCTTCATCATCCACGAGGACCGGCAGGCTTCGGCCGCCCATGTCAGCCAGCACGAGCGCCACCGCTTGCCGTCCCCAGACGGTCATCCGCACCGTGTCCGGGAAAACCTTCTCCACGACCGCCTTTCGGATGAGCGGGTAGGCTTCCAGCCGCCTTCGGACCTTCTCGGTGTCGAGGGAATGCCAATACGCCGTGCCCTGCAGGCCTGAGATGGCGAGCAGCTCATCCTCGGAAAGGGCAACGTCGCTCTGGAAGATGATGTGGCGGACGGTGAGGACGGGGAGCACCGCGTAGCGCGCGAGGAGGAAAAGCGCGCACAGCGTGATCAGGCACAGGAGGATGGGCCGGGCCAGGCGCGCCGTGACGGACGGGACGCTGGCGTACCGGGAATCCGACGGGCCGGTGGTCGGGTCGCCAATGGCGTATACGTTAGACACGGGATGACCTCCGTGAAAGATTCACGAGCAGTCCGCACATGATGAGCGTCGCGAACAGGGACGAGCCGCCGGCGGAGAAAAACGGAAGCGTCACGCCCGTTGTCGGGACCATCCCTACCGCAACGGCCATGTTCAGGAGCGCCTGGAGCGAGATAGCCGCGGTGAGGCCGAATGCGGCGTAGGAGGTGAAGCTGTCCGTCGCCTGCGCGCTGATCTGGAAGCCGCGCCAGGCGAGCAGCGCGAAGAGGATCAGGACGAAGAGGGCCCCCAGGAGGCCCGTCTCCTCCGCAATGATGGTATAGATGAAATCCGAATGAGCCATGGGAAGCGGCCCCAGCTTGGCGAGGCTGCGGCCAAGGCCTCTCCCCCAGAAGCCGCCGCCGGCCAGCGCCGCCTTGGCGTTCACGAGCTGGTAGCCGGTGCCCGAGCGGTACGAGGAAAGATCGAAATAGGCAAGGAGACGCTGGACGCGATGCTCCCGCGTGAACAGGAGCAGGAAACCGAGCGTGCTTGTAAAAGCCGTCACAAGGACGAAATGCAGCGCGCGGACCCTCGCGATGAACAGCATGGAAAGCCCCATGACGACGATGAAGATCGCCGTCGAGTAGTCGTTCTGCAGGAGTATGACCGCCGCGAAAACGCACACCACGATGAACGGAGGGATCAGAGTGTTGAGCGGCAGGCTCTCCCCCGCCTCGCGCCGCGCGAAATAGGAGGCCAGGTACAGGACGAGGGTCACTTTCACGACCTCGGAGGGCTGGAACGAAATGCCGAACAGCGTGATCCATCTCCGCGAACCGAGGACTCGGGTGCCGATCCCCGGAAGGAACGGCAGCAAGGAGGCAACGAGCGTGGCGAGCAGGATGAGCGGAAGCGCGCGGCGGAACATCTCCAGGGGCGTCAGGGAAACGAGGAAAGCCGCGGCCCCGCCGAGGGCTGCCCAGAGGAGCTGCCTCTTTAGGAGGTACAAGGGGTCCTGGTACGCTTTGGCGGAAAAGGAGTACGACGCGGAGAACAGCATGGCCATTCCCACCCCCAGGATGGCAATCACCAGCATGACCAGGACAATGTCGCCGCGTTCCTTTTCGACCCGCTCCATTTCCCTTCCTACTGTATCTTCAACGTCGAGATGCCGAGGATGGCGAACAGGCCGCCCAGGATCCACAGCCTCGTGACGACCTTGCTCTCCGGCCAGCCGCTCAGCTCGAAGTGGTGATGCAGCGGCGCCATCTTGAACACCCGCCGGCCGGTGAGCTTGAAGGAGATCACCTGGATGGCCACCGAGGCCGTCTCCAGGACAAAGACTCCGCCCAGGATGAGGACGAGGATTTCTTTTTTCAAAATGAGGGCCACCACGCCCATCACGCCGCCCAGGGACAGTGCTCCCGTGTCGCCCATCCAGACGTCCGCCGGGTGCGCATTGAACCAGAGGAAGCCGACGGAAGCCCCCGTGACAGCCAGGCAGAACACCGCCAGCTCGCCGGCGCCTTTCACGTAGGGGATCTGCAGGTATGCGGCGAAGTCAGGTCGGCCCGTGACGTAGGACAGGATGGCAAGCGCGAGACCCACCATGATGACGAGGCCGGTGGCCAGTCCGTCCAGCCCGTCCGTCAGGTTCACCGCGTTGGAGTACCCTACCATCAGGACCACCGCGAACGGGATGTACATCCAGGACAGGTCGAGCACCGCGCGCTTGAGGAACGGGATGTACAGGAGCGTCGTGCTCTCCCCCCTCTGGACGTAAAGGATCACCACGATAATGGCGGAGATCACGAACTGCCCGCCGAACTTCACCTGCGCGCTGATCCCGCGCTTCCTCGCGGACATTTTCAGGAGGTCGTCGGCAAACCCGATTGAACCGAAGCCGACGGCCGCAAAGAGCAGCAGCCACGCGTACACGTTCGTCAGGTCCTGCCACAGGAGGATCGAAACGACAAAGGAGAGGATGATCAGCACCCCCCCCATGGTCGGAGTGCCCGCCTTTGCCTTGTGCGTCTGCGGAGTGTCCTCCCGCGCGGACCAGCTCGTCTTGATGGCTCGAAGCCTCGCGATGACCCATGGTCCGAAGAGGAAGGAAATCAGCAGCGCGGTGATGGATGCGTAGGCGGCGCGGAAAGTCAGATACTGGAAGATGTTGAAGAAGGAGAAGTGGCCGCGGAGCGCGAAAAGGAACTTAAGCACCTGCTTTCCCTCCTGCGATGAACGGCAGAAGCCTCTCCAGCTCCATGCCCCGTGATCCCTTCAGCAGCACGAGGTCGCCGGCAACCAGACGCCCGGCCAGCTCCTCGCCAAGGCCTTCGAGGTCAGCGTGCCATTTGGCGCGGGCCGCCGCCGGGGAGCCCGCGAGCGCTTTCCATGCCTGCTCCATCTCGGCGCCGACAAGGTACACGAGGTCCAGCGGGGAGTCGCGAAGCTTCTCCCCCAGCGCCCTGTGCGCCTCCACCGTTTCCGCTCCCAGCTCGCGCATTCCGCCGAGCACCGCTATTTTCCTGCCCTCCCACGGCACCTCGGAAGCAAACGACAGCGCCTGCGCCATGGAATCGGGGTTGGCGTTGTAGCAGTCCACGATCACCGTCACGGGCCCCCGCAGGATCTGGGACCGCCCGAACAGCGGCGTGACAGCCTCCAGGCCGTCACGTATCTCCGCGTTCGGGACGCCCAGCTCGCGCGCCACTGAGATCGCTCCCAGGGCGTTGGCGAGGTTGTGCGGGCCAAAGAGCGGGAAGCGGATCCGGAACCCCTCCCAGTGGATGAGTGTTCCACCCAGTCCCTGGATCTCGCTTCCGCGGTATCCCCGCGTGCTCCTCGGTCCAAAGAGAATGACCGTGCCCTTGACCCCTTCCCGCAGGAAGTCCAGGTACCGTTCCTCTTCGTGAAGGAAGGCATTCTGGCGTCCGTCGAAATGGGCGAAGATTTTTTTCTTTTCTTTTGCGATCTCTTGCTGTGATCCCAGCAGCCCCACGTGGGCCGTGCCGATGTTCGTGAGGAGGGCAGCGTCCGGCCTGACGATGTCGGCAAGCGCGTCCATCTCCCCGCGGTGGTTCATCCCCATCTCCAATACGGCGAAGCGGTGGCCGCCGCTCACGGTGAAACAGGCCAGAGGCAGCCCGATCTCGGAGTTCAGGTTGCCTTCGTTCACCGCGGTTGGAGCCGCCCGCGTCAGGATTGCACCGATAATTTCCTTGGTTGTTGTTTTTCCGCTCGAACCGGTGATCCCGATGCGCGTCACGGACGGGAAGCGGCTCATATGGAAGCGCGCAAGGCCTTGCAGCCCGGACAGCGTGCGGGAGACGGCAATGACCCCTGGCCCGCGGCCCGCGGGAAGCCCAACCCAGTGGCTGCTCCTGCGCTCCACCTGATCTTCCGAAACGAGGAACGCCGCGGCTCCCGCCGCCGCGGCCTCTCCGAGGAACTCGTGCCCGTCCGTCTTCTCCCCGGGCAGCGCGACGAAGAGGAAACCATCCGCCACTTTGCGGGAGTCGACTGCGACCCCCGTCACGGACGCAGCCTCGGACGGCGCCCGCACGATCCTGCCCCCGGTTGCCGTGACGATCTCCGCGATTGTAAACAGCTTTTCCGCGATGCCCGTCCCCGTCACTGCCCTTGCCTCCCCGCGGCGCCCTGAACCAGGACGCGCGTGACGTGCGATTGGTCCACGGGGACCAGGGAGAAGCTCTTGCCAGCCTTTTCTTCCACGCGGGCCGGTGACTGTTCGTATGCGATCTGGGCAATGGCGTCCCGGTTGGCTTCCAACAGGTCCTGCTGCTGCTTCTCAAGGGCAGCCACCGCGTTGGAGAGCTCGTTGTATCGGTATCCCTGCCATGCGTTCAGGCACAGGAGCCCGGGGACGATCAGGGAAATGAGCGCAAGGCCGTATCTCTTCATGCACCCTCCGCCGGTGTCTGCTTGGGCTTCACTGCGCGAAGCCCGAGGGGCTTCTCCGCAACACGCAGCTTCGCGCTGCGGCTGGCGGGGTTCCGGGAAACTTCTTCCCCGGAAGCCGTGACGGGCTTGGCGGTGACCAGGCGCAACTCCGCTTTGCCCCCACATTGACAGATCGGCCATTCCGGAGGGCATGTACACTCCCTGCTCTTGTCGCGGAAGAATCTCTTCACGATCCGGTCTTCCAGAGAATGGAAGCTAATGACTCCGATCCTGCCGCCCGGGCTCAGGACGGCGAGGGCTTGTGCAAGGCCTTCTTCCAACTGCTCCAGCTCACGGTTCACGGCAATGCGAAGCGCCTGGAAAGTCCTCGTTGCAGGGTGGATCTTCTGGTGCTGGTATTTCGCTGGAACCGCGGAGGCAACAATGTTGGCAAGGCGGGTAGCGCTCGTAATGGGGTCCTTTTCCCTTTGCCTGACGATGCGAAACGCTATCTGGCGTGCGAACTTTTCCTCCCCGAAGCGGAACAGGATCTCGGCAAGCTCCCGCTGGTCGAGGGAGTTCACGAGATCCGCCGCCGTGGAAGGCAGCCCGGGATTCAGGCGCATGTCGAGTGATTCATCGCGGTCGAATGAGAAGCCGCGGCCGCTCGCCTCATAGTGGAAGCGCGAAATGCCCAGGTCCATGAGGATGAGGTCCGCCCGGCGGTCTTCATCGTAATCAGCCAGAAACGTGCCGTACCATGCGTTGATCAGCCTCGCGCGGTTCGCAAAGACCGCGAGCCGCTGGCGCGCCGTCTCCAGAATGGAGGGATCCGTGTCCACGCCAATGACGGTGAGATCAGGGTATTTCAGCAGGAAAGCCTCTGAATGCCCGCCCTCACCCACGGTGGCGTCGATCATGAGCGTAGCCCCCGACGGCGGGACAAGGAGCGTCATGACCTCCTGGAGCAGGACCGGCTCGTGGATGCTCACAGGGCGATCCTCCCGCCAAGCTCCTCGGCTGCTTCCTTGAACTTCGCTTCGTTCTCCTGGAGATAGGACTGGTAGGCCGTCTCGGACCAGACTTCGATGTATTTCTTCAGCCCCAGGATGAAGCACTCCTTTCTGAGATCCGCATATTCCCTCAAGGTCGGAGGAATGACAATCCTCCCGGCCTTGTCGATTTCAGCTTCCTGCGCTGGGGCGATCAGCCTGCGCTGGATGAGCCTGGACTGCGCCTGGAGGAGAGAGGTCTGGCCGACGAGATTTTCAGAAAATGTCTTCCATTCTTCCGGGGGAAAGAGCCAGAGGCAGTTTTCCACACCCCGGGTGAGGACCACCACATTGCCGAGCACTTCCGTTCTTATTCGCGCTGGTATGAGCAGTCTGCCCTTTTCATCCAGCGAGCAGCGGAATTCTCCTGTAATCATGGCCTCCCCTACCACAATTTCCTAAATATCCCCACTTTTTCCCACTCACGCAGCAGATAATACCCCCAATGGACCAGTTGTCAATTGGAGTCAGAGACGAAAAATCATGTATTTTGGAAAAAATTATCGGAACTATGTAACGGATGTTGAGTAGAAGGCACAAAATTGACCCCGACGCATAAAGCGCTGTATTCTGAGCCGGGAGAAACAGGTGCCACTTTACCGCGTGCATTTCAAATGGAAGGAAAAGGATGTCGAGCTCATGGCCAGGAGCCTCGACCTGACACACCCATACTTCGTGTCCATCAGGGACCTCGTGTTCCCCACGGAACAGAAGCTCGTGATCAATCCCTCGGAGGAAGAGATCCGGCGCGCCTTCGGAAGCGCGAACCACCTGATGATCCCGTTCCAGACCGTCAGCCTGATCGAGGAGCTTCCCGAAGATTCGGTGGGGAAGCTGATGCCGTTCCGCCTGGCGGATGATGACGAAAAAGGATAATATCCCGGCAGTGGTTCGAACGATCATGATTTCCTACCCGGAGGGAGATGACCGGGAAATCGAGCACGATCTCCGGGTGAATCAGCTCGTTGACTTGAATGGAAATCCTCTTCCCCTCCCGCTGCCCACGTCGAAGATGATTGTGTATCGCGTCTGGAAGGTTTCCACGAGGCAGGAGAGGAACACGGAGGAGATCACGTACCACCTGGAGCTCGTTACTCGGCCTGAGCTCGAAAGTACGGGGATGGGGAGGGGATAGCATGTTCCAGCAGAAGGAAACGTCACGGGAGGAAATCGTCCTCTCCGTTCAGGGCCCGCTGTCGGGAGAAGCCACCAACGAGTTCCAGACCCGCATGGAAGAGCTTGCCGCCGGGCGCCACCTGACCATCTCTCTGGATTTCTCCCAGACCCCGTCCATCAACTCATCCGCGCTCGGCAAGATCCTGCTCTTTCGCAAGAAACTCGCCGAGGGCGGCCGGACGCTGCAGATTGTCGGCTGCAGCGACCCTCTTTTCAAGACATTCCAGATGATCAAGTTCGACAAGCTGGTAACGATCCGGAAATAGCCCCGCCGCGCCGTGGGAGGGCCCCGCCGCGGGGGCCGTCCCACCCTCAGGCCGCTGTTTTCTGCGCCAGGAAAAGCACAACGTCCCCGAAACCAAACCTCTTTGCGAGCTTGTCGAGCGGCTTTTTGATGACCAGGGGGGCTGTTCCGACCGCCAGGCCTCCCCAGGTGACGGTCCTCAGGGTCTGAAAACCCGATTCGTCTATCACCTTACCGAGGGTGCGTCGGGAAAAAAGCACCAGATGGTCCGCAATTGCGGACCGCCAGCCCTTCTTGAAGAGGCGCGCCTGGAAACCATCCACGTTCGGCGTGGTGATGACGGCAAACCCTCCCGGTTTCAGGATCCTGCGGACTTCCCGGAGGAACCCGCGCGGGTCGGGGACGTGCTCGATCAGATGGGAGAAATGGATCACGGAAAAGCTGTTGTCAGGGAAGCACGCCTCCGTAAGCGTCCCCGGGAAAATGTCCACCCCTCGCGTGCGCTTTCCGTATTCAGCAGACTCGCGGCAGATGTCGACTCCCTTCACCGTCCATCCCTTGCGCTTCATGGATTCCAGGAGCATCCCCGTTGCGCACCCGATATCCAGGAACGTCCGGGGCTCCGGAAGTCCCGCTGACCTTGCATCGAAGTCGACGTCATTCAGCCCGAGCTCCATCAGGTGAAAAAAGTTGCGCTCGTTCTCGTGCTCGTACGCGAAATAGCCCTCACCGTAGCGCTTGCGAAGGTCCTCGAAGACAGGGGATGGGTTCTGGTAGACGGCGCCGCACCGGGAGCAGCGCACGAACGTGAATCCGTCGCAGGAGAGGAAGTCAGACCGCGCCGCCGCCCCGCAGAGGGGGCAGGAAATGGCCAGGAAACGCTCCACGCCGGGCACGGAGGAATATGTCTTGGGCATTGCAGCCTCCATTCGTCTCGTTCCCTTTTATTCTCGGACTGTGAACGAGATTTCCTTCGTGGTTTCGTTTCCCGCGAAATCACGCACGGTGAGAATGAGGCGGCTCGTGCCGGCGCGCAGCTCCACCGTCCCGCAGGAAAGCAGGCCGTTGGCCGTGTAGATAGTGTCGTGCCCGAGCTTTGTTCCCCCCAGCACAAGCTGCCCATCCACCACCTGGAGTGAGTCGAACACCATTCGGGTCGCTTCCTTCCCGTCCAGTTCCAGGCGGATCCCGTAAAGGCCGAGCGGCCAGAGGAACCTCACGTCCTGGCGCAGGTCGTAGGCTTGGGCGATTATTTGCGCCTTCCCCGCCGGGACGGTTGCGCCGTTGTCGAGCGGAGTGAGGGTGTCCCCGGCGGAAAGGAGGACCCTTTTGATCACGGGGAGCTGGGTGTCCGCGACGGGCGGGAGCAAGGAAAGCGGGTTCAGGAAGGAGGCCGTCTCCTCATCATAGAGGGAGAAATGCAGATGCACGCCGTCCGAAGATCCGGTGTCTCCGCTCAAGCCGACCGTTTCACCAGCCGCATATGCGGTGCGCACCGGGCCGAGGGAGCCTTTTTTCAGGTTGCCCGATATCGTCTCTATTTTCCCCTCGTGATGGAGCACGACAAAGCTGCCCAGCCCGCGGGGAAGGGAGGAGTAGTCCTCTTCTTCGTCGTGGCGGAAGACAAGCTCTCCGGGAAGGACGGCATGCACCTCCTGCTGACCGCCGCCGAGGTCCAGACCGTCGAAGAAGTTGCTGCCCTTGTCTTCACCGAACGTCCCGATGATGACCTTCCGGTCGACCGGCCAGTCCAGGCCGCTGACCGGCAGCGCTCCACCCAGGAGAAGAGCAAGCAGAGCCGGGACCGCGCGAAGCGCGCCGCGCGGGCTCATCACAGGGCCTCCACGTCCACGCGAAGAAGCCGGCCGTCCACGCCGAGGAGCAGCTGTCCGTCCACGGCGCCAAGGAACAGGTCTGCGGCCGCGAACGACTCGAAGCTGACCGGGGCAAGGAAGGGGGAGACCAGCCGCAGGTTCACACGCTGCCCGTCACGCGCCGCAAAAGCGGCCACCCGTGAGTCATCGAGAAAGGCCGAGCCTGCGAGCCTTCCCCGGAGGGATACCGCGAAAAGCCGGCCTGCATTGGGCTCCACGAGCCCCACAGCGTCGCCCCCCTCATAGAAGAGGTAGCGGGAGTCCGGAGAGAACCCCATGCGGACTTCCCGGCGGTAGTCCGTGGACGTGGTGACACGCAGGGAACGCTCGTAGGAAGAGCCGTTTCTGCCCATGACGGTCAGCACTTGCGGGTCGATGCCGGACACGGAGGCTATGAATGAGCCGTCCGGCGCCACGGCGCACCCGTAAGTGACAGGGATGCGGCTCTGGCCCGCAGGCGCCTGGTAGACGGGAGCCCCGTTCTTGTTCAGGAGCTGGAGGGTGCCGTTGAGAAGACCGACGAGCAGGTAATCATCCTGGAGGCAGAGCGAAGTGATGATGGCGGGAAAATCCCTGCTCCATGCGACGTCACCGTTTTTGTCGATCTCCTGCAGGCCGGTCAGATCCGAGTTGACAATGAGGACCCTGCTCCCGTCCGCGTTCAGCACGGGGTAGCCGTTGCCGGAGAAGCTTGCAATTCGCTCCCCCCCCGGATCACGCATGATCCAATCCGTTCCCATGCGGGCGTAATTGATGTACCCCGCGCTTGAGAGCGCCACCTGAAAGAGCTTCTGCCCGACGTGAAGAAGCGTGCCGTCCGGGCCCACGTAGCCAAAGGAGTCGGCGATGCGGAACGGGGCGGCACCCGCGGCTCCCTGCGCCTCCGGTGAAGCCTGCGGGTTGTTCGACGACCCGGCGGCCACAGCGACGGCCCAGGCCGGCTTTGCTACCAGCTCTTTGCCCAGGGGGTAGGGAAAGAGGGCGAAATACAGTACGATGAGAAGGACTGCCGTGAAGAAAATGCTTGCCGGGCGCCTTTTTCCCATGTCGGATTCCACGGCAAGCCTACGCAGCAGGGGGGTGTTTGTCAATGAGAAGTCATGTTCCTGAAGAGCTCGTCTCACAGGCGCGTGAGGCTTCGCGCGCCTCGTACTCCCCGTACTCCCTTTTCCCGGTGGGAGCCGCGCTCCTCTGCGCTGACGGAACCGTGGTCACGGGGGCGAACGTGGAGAACCGCTCGTACGGGCTGGCATGCTGCGCGGAGAGGAGCGCCTTGTTCGCCGCCGTCTCCCAGGGCAAGCGGGAGTTCACCGCCGTTGCCGTCTGTTGCCCGAAATCGGAGGTGCCCGTATCCCCGTGCGGCGCGTGCCGCCAGGTCCTGAGTGAGTTTTGTCCTCCCGACGTGCCCGTCTATTTTGCCGGCAAGAATGCTGAGTACGTCACCGCGAGCGTGGGACAGCTTCTGCCGCATGATTCGCTGCATGACTTGAAGCGCGGATAGCCAAAACGGCGCGCGCAAGCGCGATCTCCGGAAGACGGGAGTCCTGCTACCTCTTCGTGGCTTCCGCTTTTTTCAGGTCGTTTTCCATCTTGGTCCGCCAGATTTCCGCTTTCTTTTTCACCACGTCCGCCTGCTCCGACTCTCCCAGCACGGCATGCAGCCTGCGCACGGCGGCCAGGAAGTTGATGCCCGCCTTGATGTCGTCAATACGCATGGTGGAAAGCTCGTACTTCTCCCGGTAGCGGTCCGCGGCCTGTTGCAGCAACTCCCGGGCCAGGCCGAGGTGCGCCATGCGCGCGGAGAATCCCGCCACCCGCGGGTCCATCCCCGCCACGAACGTCTTGAGGTTGAGCAGGTTCTTGGTCACCACGGCAAACCTGCCCTCCAGCTCGACGAACGACCACTTCCACTTCGAGTTCTCCCCGTAGCCTTCCACCAGGGAGTCGATGGCGAAGCCCAGCTTGCGCACGAGGTTGTACCTGTCCTGGTCGGAAAACGTTGCAATTGTCTCCAGGCCCTGCTCGTAGTCTCCAAACGGCGCGTCGACCATGGGAGAGACGATCTCCTCGAGATAAATGAGCGCCTTGTAGATGCACTTGCGCCCCTCGTTGAGGAATGCCTCATTCTTGACTCCGAGAAAGGAGAGCGAAAGGGAGTTCATCACGAGGTACTGGGCAACGAGGTTCAGGTTGTCATCCGTGAGCGCCAGCCTCTTGAAGCTTGCCCCCTCGGCGCCGGCGGCAACCTCTTCCTTGATCTTTTTTTCCTTCAACAAAAAAGCGTCAATCGCGGTCTTGTAGTCTTTTATGTAGTCGACGTAACGTCGCCTGGCCTCGTCACTCGGTTTCTTCATCACGCTTCATCCTTCTGCGGCCCGTACTTCGCGAGCAACTCACCGGCGTGCTGCAGGGAAAGCTCCCCTGTGCGGTCCCCCGCCAGCATCCGAGCGATCTCCTCCTGACGGGCGGCCCCCGTCACCTTCTCCACCCGCGTGACGGTGCGGCCGGCCTGCGCAATCTTCTCGATCCTGAGATGATTATCGGCCCGCACGGCGATGGTGGCAAGGTGCGTGATGCACAGCACCTGTTTGTGCCGCGACAGGGCTCCGAGCCTCTCCCCGACGGCCAAAGCGATCTCCCCTCCAATGCCGGCGTCAACCTCGTCGAAGATGAGAGAGCTCACGTGGTCAGATTCAGCCAGCACTCCCTTGATGGCGAGCATGACGCGAGACAGCTCCCCGCCGGAGGCGATGGCCCGCAGCTTCTTGAACGGCTCCCCCAGGTTCGGGGAGATCACGAACTCGATTGCGTCCTTCCCCCACGGCGTAAGGACCGGGGTCCCCTCCCGCGCCGCATCCTGGATCAGGACGCGGAAGCTGACCTTGGGCATCCCAAGCTGGCGCAGCTCGGATTCGATCTTCTTCTGAAGATCCTGACTTGCCGCCTTTCTCTTCTCCGACAGCTCGCGGGCAGCGCCGGCGATCTCCTTTTCCGTGCGGCCGATCTCCTCCTCCAGGCTCTTCTTCTCCTCTTCCCAGTTCTCCATGCCGGCAAGCTCCTGCTCACCGGCGCGGCAGTACTCCAGGACCTTCTCCACGGTGTCCCCGTACTTCTTTTCCAGGGAGCGGATGGCGGACACCCGGGACTGCACCTCGTCCAGCCTGCTGGGGCTGAAATCCGTGCGGGACTTGTACTGGCGCACGCTCTCCGCAAAATCCTCGATCTCGTAGAAGGCGTCCTCGAGCTGGTGGGACTGGCGGGAGAGAGAGGAGTCGATGGCAAGGATCTCCTCCATGGACTGGCGCGCCTTTCTGAGCGCGGCGAGCACTCCGCCGGCGCCTTCCGCAACGGCCCCGTGTACGTCTTCCAGGAGCGTGAAGAGCTTTTCGTGATGGACGAGGATGGCCAGCTCTTTCTCAAGCTCCTCTTCCTCACCGGGCTTGGGGGCCAAACCCTTGATCTCATTCACGGCGTAGGTGAGCAAGTCCGCGCGGCGCAGGCGTTCCCGTTCGTCGCTCACGAGAGAGGACAACCGCTCCCGCAGCGAAGCAAGAGAGGCGTACAGGGAATGGAACTTTTGCGCCAGCTCCTCCGTGCCGGCCCACCTGTCCACGAGCCTTCGATGGTTCTCCAGGTCCAGGAGAGACTGGTGCTCGTGCTGGCCGTGCAGGTCGAAGAGCAGCGAGGAGAAATCATGGAGGTCCGCCCGGGTGACCGGCGTGGACTGGATGAAAAGCGACCCGCGGCCGTTGGACTTCAGCATGCGCCGGAGGATGACCTCCCCGTCCTCCGGTTCGATGCCGTGCGCCTGAAGCCAGACGGCGGCCTCCGAGTTGCCGCCCAGGGAGATGATCCCCGAGACGCTCGTCTCCTCCGCGCCTGACCTGATGATGGAGGTGTCGGTCTTGTCCCCCAGGAGGAGACCCAGGGCCCCGACGAGAATGGATTTGCCGGCGCCGGTCTCCCCGCTCAGGACGTTCAGGCCCTCGGTAAAGCGCACCTGCAGCTTGTCGATGATGGCAAAGTTGTGGACGTGAAGCTCTTCAAGCATTCGGCTCCCCCGCCCAGTTCAGCTTGGTCCTGAGCACCTCATAGAAGCCGCGACGGTCCGTGCGGACGATGAGCGTCTTCTGCTCCGCCCGCCGCATGATGACGCTGTCCCGGGGATGGAGGAAGAACGTCTCCTGCCCGTCGATGGTCAGCACCGTTTCCGCCTTTTGCGGCTCCTCCACCTCGATGCGCAGGACCACGGAGGCCGGCACCACGGTGGGGCGGTTTGACAGCGTGAAGGGGCAGATGGGGGTCAGGATGAACGCTTCCATCTCAGGGTGAAGGATGGGGCCGCCGGCGGCCATGGAGTACGCCGTGGAGCCCGTGGGGGTGGCGACGATGACGCCGTCCGCGCGGTATCTGCCAAGGTACTGGTCCGAGAAGAAGATCTTCAGCCTGATCATGCGCGAAATCCCTCCGATCCCAATGACGGCCTCATTGAGCCCGAGGAATGCGCCTATCTCCTTCCCATCCCGCACAACGGTGACCGAAAGCATGACCCGTTCTCCGACGGCGAGGCGCCCGGCGAGGTACTTCTCCCAGGTGTCGATCAGCTCGCCGCGCGAGACTTCCGTGATGAATCCGAAATCACCCATGTTGACGGCGAGAATGGGGATCTCTGTCCCGCGGGTGCGCGACTGGGCCAGCATGCGCGCGCATGACAGAAGCGTCCCGTCCCCGCCGAGGGTGATGGCGAGGTCCACGTCCGCGACAGTCTCTCGGGTGTGGTTCTTATGGTCGATGAAGACGGCTTGCGCGCCGCGCGCGTGCGCGAAATCCTCAATGGCGCGCACGACGCTCTTCACGTCGTCCTTCTGGGAGTTGATGACGACAAGTACCTTGCGCATCTCGCGAGGCTGGAACGCCATGTGCGCTAACTATAGTTGCGCAGGGAAGAGAAAGCAAGTCTCCGCGCGGATTACCGCCCCCGCGCAGAGTACTGCGCTAGGGCAGCGTGGCCAGCACTTTCCCCATGGTCTCCACGTCGCGCTTGCCCAGCGTGGGGTACAGCGGGAACAGCACGCAACGCAGCACCAGCGAACGCGCGTTCGCGCTCTGGGCCGCCGGACCGTCATCCAGCGCGGCGACAGTGTCGGCGAACGCTGCAGCCGTGTCCACGTTCTTCTTGAGGGCGTACTGGCGCGCTTCCTTCATCCCGTCCGCCAGGTTCACGGGAAACGAGGAAAGCACGTTGTCCGAGTCCAGTCTCGAGACGAGGCTCTTGTGACGGGACTTCAGGAGGGACTGCGAGAACAGAGCAGCCACCTCGCGGCGCACGCGGGCAAAGCTCTCCAGGGCCGCTATCTGGGAGATGCCGAGCGCCGCGTTCATGTCGGCAATCGGCGAGTACAGCGGAGAGCTTTCCACCACCCGCCGCAGGGCCGCGAGCAGCGGCTTGCCCTTTGCAAGGACAAGCGCGCCGCCGCCGCAGGTGATGATGTCTTCCGGCGCCAGCGAGATGAGGCAGACATCCGCACCGGAGCCGCAGGGCTTCTCAGCAAATGTCCCGCCAAGGCCCTGCGACGCGTCCTCAAGGATGGGAAGGCCATGGGCCCTGAGCGCTTCCGTGTCCGCAATCACTCCCAGGGTGTGGTGAACGAGGACGGCCTTGGCGCCTTGCTGCGCCAGGCGGGACACCTCCTGGGGATTGATGGAACCGGACTCCGGCTCCACGTCCGCAACGAGCGGGACAAGGCCCTTGTCCACGATGACGCGCAGCCACAGGGAGGGGGCAAGCGCCGGGAGGATCACGGGGTCCCGCGGCGCAAGGCCCAGCGCGTCCAGCGCGACGGAAAGCGCCAGGTAGGAATTGCACAGGGAAACCCCGCCGGCGTGCCCCAGGAGCTGGCACGCGCGGGAGATGAGCTCCCGCGAGATTTCTCCGGGCCCGAGCTTGTCGGAAACAATGCAGGACAAGACGCTCCCCATGTCTTTTCTTTTGACGGTGGGACGAAACACTGGTAATGCCATGTTTGCTCAATGAGCCGTCTCGGGCGCGGCTTTGTCAAGCGCGGAGCGTCAACGCGAAGCGTCAGCGTGCGGCGTCAACGCGGAGCGTCAGCTCTCTTCAGCTCGCGAAGCCCCCCTCGCCGATCAGCGGAACGAACCGGCACCCAATGCTCTCCTGGGAGGTGAACGATTCGCCGGCTCTTCTGACTGTCACGATCGTCTGGGACCTCCTCCAGTCCCCCACGGGAAGCACCATGATCCCGTTGTCGGCGAGCTGCGCCCGCAGGATCAACGGGACGGTCGGAGCGGCCGCCGTTATGAGGATGCGGTCGAACGGCGCCTCCTCGGGCCAGCCGGGACCGCCATCCCCCACGCGGAAGCTGACGTTGGCGACCCCCAGGGAGCCGAGCGCCTTCTGCGCCATGGCCGCGAGCTCCGGTATGCGCTCCACGGTGAAGACGCTGACGGCGAGCGCGGCCAGGATGACGGTCTGATAGCCGCTGCCGGTGCCGATCTCCAGCACCTTCTCCGGGCCCCTGAGGCAGAGAGACTGTGTCATGAAGGCCACCATGTAGGGTTGGGAAATGGTCTGCCCGTGCCCAATCGGCACGGGAAAATCCCCGTATGCGCCGGCGCGGCTTCCCGGGGGAACAAATGCATGTCGAGGGACGCTGCGCATGACCTCGAGCAGCCGGGCGTCGGTGATGTCGCGGTTCTCGATCTGGAGCTTCACCATCCGCTCAGCGTCGCGGTTCGGTGTCACACTGTCACGAGCACGGGAAGCTCGCTTTTACGGATGAGGTGCGAGGCGGTGGGTCCGAGCAGGTAGTCCCGCATCTTGTGCCGGCCGTGCGCGCCGATCAGGATGATGTCTGCGGTTTCCCGTTTTGCGATCCGGGGAATCATGTCCACCGGCTTGCCCTTCTCCGTAATGAGCCGATACGTGATGCCGTGTGTGTTCAGGTACCCCAGCTCGGAATCGAAGGGGAAGCTCTCCTCCATCTCTTCCGTAACGGTCAGCACCACCATCTCATCCCAGATGGCGCCCAGCGCATTGACGCAGAACTGCAGCGCTTTTTCCGCGCCGGGGCTTCCGTCATACGGGAAGAGCATCCGCTTGGGGCTTCGGAATGGCATGGGACACACCAGCACGGGCCGGGGTGAGGAGCGCACCACGTCCTCCGTGGTTGACCCAACGATGGCTCGCTGGATATGGGCATGCTCACCCTTCTGTCCGATGACGAGGAAATCTCCCGAACGGGCTTCCTCCGCAAGCACTCCGGAGGGAAGGCCTTCCCGGAGCACCGTCGAAGTCTTGATCCCCACCGTCTCCGCGTCGGTCCGGCACTGGTCCAGGCAATTCTCCGCAAAGGACCTGATGTCCTTGCGCACCTGCTCGTACAAACCCTTCAAGCCGGGGTCCGGCGGGATATAAACGCGCTCGAACCCGTAGTCGAAGTGGCTTGCCGTGTAGATGATGGGGAGGTCGGTCTTTCGGGAGTCGATCACAAAGACAATCTTGACGGATGCCTTCACGCGGCCGGCAAGGTCGACGGCGTACTCGAACGCCGCCAGGGAATTGGGCGATCCGTCTATCCCCGTGACGATCTGCCCGATCACTCCTAGTGCGCCCCTCCGCCCGCCACCGGGCTGTTTTCGGTCTTTTGCGCCTGGGAATCCTTGTCATGGAGCTTGGAAAGCTTGTACTGCTTGAGCAGCATTCGGATGGCGTCATTGATGCCCTCCGTCCTGTTCGCGTAATAGCCTTCCTTAATCATCTCATCGAGCCCTTCCAGAAGCTCAGTCGAGGTCTCAACGAAAGTCTTCGACACTGCAGCCTCCTGCGGCCGCGGCTTTGCCTGCGGCCCCTCCGAGAGTCAGCCGTTGTGCGCCCCGTGGGCCGGCGCATCTCCCGGCAGCCATACTACCGCGCCCGGGTCGGGAGCGCAAGGAGAATCTGTTCGGCGCGGACGCCGCGCTAAGGCAAAACCAGCTGGGTCATCTTCTCCACCTGGGTCCGCCCAATCGTCTTCCACAGTGCGTGGAAATCAAGGAGCCACCCCGACTCGACTCCGGACCGCAGGAACCGATACAGCTCCTGCGCGCTTCGCCGGGCATTCCTGCGGAAGTCCCGCAAAGAGTCCTCATCCCCAAGGTCGCTGACCACCCTCAGGCTGAGAGGAGGCACGCGCGCCCGAAGCGCGCCTATGAAGACGCCCGCGGTTTCCCAATTGCAGGCCACCGCGCCGCTCACGGCGCGCAGGGACTCGCGGGTCTGCGCCGATTGGATGAAGAACTCGCCGCAGGCCTGCACGCCGGACCTTACCTGGAGACCCAGCCCATTTCCGAGCTCAACGGCCGCCCGCACGAGCCTTTGCGCCTCCCGGCGCCCCACGAGGTGCAGCGCGGAGGGCAGACGCATCTCCGGTATGATCCGGGCAGGAAGCCCGCTTCCGGAAATGTCGTACTCCAGGCACGTCAGCCCGATCACGATGCTGTTGACGATCAGGTCTCCGTCAAGCGCCGCGCAGGTGCCGGTGTCGATGACGATATCAGGCTGCAGCGCGTCGATGCCGGCCACGGTGGCGGATGCCGCCCGCGCTTTTGCGGGACCGGACTGCAGCGCGATGATCTCGGTATTTGCAATGGTGGTGCGGCTTACCCGGCAACCCAGGATCTGCTGGCTGTCACGCAGGGACATCGCCGTCCGACAGCTTGCGTATTCGATGGGGATGGGGCACATCACGAGGATTCGCATGACTGCTCCGGGCGGCGGAAAACATTGAATGAAAGAAAAAATGTGGGGATAGGTAACACCTATCCCCATTGTGAGACAAAGGGGCAAGGAAAGGAGGTGAAACTTACCCCATGCGAATATAGATTCCGTCCTGTCTCTATAGATAAGAACACCAGCAGGCGGATTTTGTTACACTTTTCAGTATCTTTAGCTGGCGCAGGGGAGGCGCAGACAGATGGAGGTCAACACCAGCAAGGTCGCGATCATCGGGGCGGGCGCAGTGGGATCAACGCTCGCCTTTGACCTGTGCCTCAAGGGGGCCGTCACCGAGATCGCCCTCATCGACATGAACAGGGAAAAAGCGGAGGCGGAAATCCTTGACATCAAGCAAGGGGCGCCGCTGGGCCGGTCCATCAACATGGAAGCCGCGGACTACCAGTCCTGCCGGGACAGCGGCCTTGCAATCATCACCGCGGGGGCGCGGCAGAAACCGGGAGAGACGCGCGTGGACCTCATGGAGCGCAACATCACCGTCATGAAGTCCATCGTGAAGTCGATCGTGGAATCCGGCTTCCAGGGCATCTTCCTTGTCATCACCAACCCGGTGGACGTCCTGACCTGGGTTGCGTTTGCGGAGAGCGGCTTCCCGGCGCAGCGCGTCCTCGGCTCCGGGACAATCCTGGATTCCGCGCGCCTGCGCGAGTACGTTGCCCGCCACTGCAAGGTGAACCCCCAGAGCATCCACGGGTACGTGCTGGGAGAGCACGGAGACACCTCGTTCCCCGCGTGGTCGCTCCTCACTATCGGCGGCATACACTTCAACGAGTTCTGCCCCGTCTGCGGGGTCTGCGAGGAGCTGGAAACGTTCAAGCAGAACACGATCAACGAAGTCCGTCAGGCCGCCAACCGCATCATCCAGGCGAAGGGCTCAACCTGCTACGCCATTGCGCAGGCGGCCTCCGTCCTGGTGGAATCCATTGTACGGGACGAGCGGCGCATCCTCCCCATCTCAACGGTCCGCAAGGATTACAAGGGCGTGAAGAAGACCGCCTTCAGTTTCCCGGCAATCGTGGGGAAGGAGGGTGTGTCCCGCGTCCTGGATTTCCCGCTTCCCGCGGATGAGGAGAGGTGCCTTTTCGATTCGGCCAGATTCGTCGCGGAGAACATCGCCCGCGCGGGCTATTGAAGGCGCGCCTGGCGGTCCCCTGCGCACACGGCGCGCGGCGTGCGCCGCGCACACATCACCCTCGCGCACCTATAAATAACGCAATAGTTGCAAGTTTTTGGACAATTCCTTCGTTTTTCATAGGTATTGGCATGCTGTGTTTGGGTCGAAGGCCTTTCAGAGCTTGGACCACTCCGTGTGGAACGTCCCTGGTCTGTCCACCCTCTGATATGTATGGGCGCCGAAATAGTCCCGCTGGGCCTGGATCAGGTTGGCGGGAAGCCTCTCCGTCCGATACGAATCGAAATAGGAAAGCGCGGATGAGAAAGCGGGAATGGGAACGCCGCGCTCCGCGGCCGCGGCCACCAGGCGCCGCCAGCCCTGCTGCGACGTGTCCACGATCTCTCGGAAGTAGGGATCCAGGAGCAGGTTCGGCAGGTCCGGGTTCTTGTCGTACGCTTCCTTGATCCTTCCAAGGAACCTGGCCCGGATGATGCACCCCCCGCGCCAGATGGACGCGATCTCTCCGAACTTGAGCGCCCACCCGTACTCCCGGGCCGCAGCCCTCATCAGGCTGAAGCCCTGCGCGTACGAGCAGATCTTGGAGGCATACAGGGCGTCATGAACCGCCTGTACCAGTTCGGTGGCGTTCCCCGAGAACTTCCCTGATGGTCCGCGCAGCACCTTCGAGGCTTCCGTTCTCTCCTCTTTCAGCGCGGAGATGGTGCGGGCAAAAACGGCTTCCCCCATGGTGGCCGCGGCAACCCCGAGATCCAGCGCGGACTGGATAGTCCATTTGCCGGTCCCTTTCTGCCCCGCCTTGTCCAGGATCTGTTCCACCAGGGGAAGTCCCGTCTCCGGGTCTTTCTTCCCGAGGATGTCCGCCGTGATCTCGATAAGATAGGAATCCAAGTCTCCCGTGTTCCACCGCGCGAAGGTTGCCGCCATCGCCTGATGGTCCATCCCCAGGAGGTTCTTCATGATGAAATAAGCCTCAGAGATAAGCTGCATGTCCCCGTATTCGATTCCGTTGTGCACCATCTTCACGTAGTGGCCCGCGCCGTCGGAACCGATATACGCGCAGCACGGCTGGCCGTCCACCTTTGCGGAGATGTCCATGAGGATCTTCCCGGCGTGACTCCACGCAGCCGGGTGGCCACCGGGCATGATGCTGGGGCCATGCAGTGCGCCCTCCTCCCCTCCTGAGACCCCTGCCCCGAGGAACAGGAGGCCTTTGGACTCCGCCTCCCGGGCCCTGCGAATGGTGTCCGGGAAGAATGAGTTTCCTCCATCAATGATGATGTCGCCCTTCTCGAGGAGGGGCGCCGCCTGGTTGATCACCTCGTCGACCGGCTTTCCCGCCTGCACCATGATAAGGAGCGTCCTGGGTTTCGAAAGTCCGCGAATCAGCTCTTCGATGGACCAGGCAGGGACGAGGCGCTTCCCTTTCCCCGGCCCCTCCACCAGCTCACGGGTTTTCTCCGCGGTCCTGTTGTAGACGCCCACCGTGTAGCCCCTGCTTTCCATGTTGCGGGCGAGGTTCTGCCCCATGACGGCCATGCCGATGACTCCTACGTGAGCGGCCATTCGAATCCCTCCTTCACGCCTGAAAGCTCGACTTTCGGCTCATTTCCATAAACAATGCGCGCCGCGGCCCCTCCCGCCAGGATGGACCGGCGGCCGGCGTCCACGGCGAGGTCGATTGCGGCGCTGTTCGACGGCGTTGCAATCAGCCCTTGCCGTTCGACTACGGCAATGCGGCGGCGGCGCTCCTTCAGCGCATCCTGCGGCGGAAGGCTGCCCGAAGCTTCCTCTACGTCGCGGACCGCCTCCACGATGGCCTTGATCGAATCGAAGCCATAGCCAACGGGTCGAAGCCCCTCCCCTTCCCACGGAACCAGCTGGAAGAAATCCGGGCTGACGTACTGAAAAGAGGAAGCGTGCGGGGACGCGGCGTCCGAGCCGGAGTCGAGGTAGGCGTAGCTCACGCCCCTGTCATGGTCGTCATGACGGATCATCCCCGTGCCTTTCGGCCCTTCACAGTACAGCGTCATGCCCTGGTCGTTGCTGCCTGCGGCCTGGTCGGGGTACCCCAGGCCGTTCGTCACGGAGAGAAGCGCTCCGTTCTCCCAACGCACCCGGGCGTGCGACCAGAGGAATCCCTCGTTGCCGTTCGGGAACCGCCGGCGAGCTCCGACAACGGAGACCTCCACCGGGAGAAGGCCCGTTATGAAGGACACGAGGTCCACGTAGTGGCAGCCGACATACGCGAACGGATCAGTGTTCTCCGCGGTGAACCAGCGCTGGAAGCTCGAGCTTCTGTACCGGTAGGGCTCCAGGAGCCGCGCCTCGCCCATGACCAGCTCGCCGAAGCGGCCGGCCCGATAGGCGGCTCGGGCCACGAGGGACCTCCTGTCGAAGCGCTTGTGGTACTCCACGCCGACAAAGAGGCCGCGAGCGTCCGCCTCTGAGGCAATTTCGGCCGCCTGGCAGTACTCCAGGGCCAGCGGCTTGACGCAAAGGACATGCTGACCGGACCGAAGGGCGGCCATGACCACCTCGTGGTGGAGATTGTCAGGGACCGCCACCACGACAAGCTGTCCTGTCCCCAGGCTCGCGAGGGCCTCGAGGTACAGCAGCGGCTGAGGGTCGTCTTCCTCCAGCGAAAGGTCCGGCCAGGAGGAGAAGGAGCGCTCCGGGAAGGCGGCTTTGATGAGGGGATTTGCGGAAAGCGCGCGGAGCGTGGAAGAGCGGGAAGCGCAGACGCTGATGCGCCCTATCGTCCCGATTCTCTGGAGATGGTACAGCGACGGGAGGATCTGGTCCGCGGTGATCATCCCCCCGCCAATGATGAGCGCCTCCAGCGCCTCGCTCATGCAAGCGCCTCGCTCATACAAAGGCCTCGCTCACGCGAGGGCCTCGTCCATTGCCTCACCAAGGACGGTAAGTCCTTCAGCAAGCGCGTCCTTCGAGATATCCAGAGCCGGCGCTATCTTGATGCATTCCCCGGACGCCCCCACCGGCGCGAACATGAGAAGCCCCTTGTGGAAGCACGCCGTGTTCACGGCAAGGGCGGCAAGGGGGTCAGGCTGACGCGCGCCCCTCTTCACCAGCCTCACCCCGCCCACCAGGCCCAGGCTTCGGACGCTGCCCACGGAATCCGGATGGCGCGCTGAAATACGTTCAAGGCCATCACGGAGAACGGGGTCCAGCTCCCGGGCATTCTGGAGATACCCGCCGCGCTGGAGGGCTTTCACGCTTGCCACCGCCGCGGCGACCGGGAGCGGCGAGCCCGAGTGCGTGGAGGTCATGGAGCCGGGCGGATACAGCTCCATGACCTCCGCCCTGCCAATCACCGCAGAGAGAGGGAGCGACCCCGAGATGCCTTTCCCGCAGGCAATCAGGTCCGGGGTGATTCCATAGTGCTCGAAGGCGAACCACTTTCCCGTGCGGCCGAAGCCGGCTTGCACTTCATCCACGATCAGGAGAGCGTCATTCTCCCGACACCAGGATTCGAGGTTTCGCGCGTACCCGTGCGGGAAGAAATCCGGCCCCACCCCCTGGAAGCTCTCCGTCATGACCGCGCAGACCTGGGAAGGTTTCACCCCCTTGCGCTCGAGGGTCTCCACGAACAGATCGAAGCGAAGGTCGTGGTTGGCGTATCCGTCAGGGAACGGGACCTGGATGAACGAGTCATCCAGGCGCCCGAGCCATTTCTTTTGCGACTCGTTGCCGCCCGCAAGCTGCGCGCCCATGGTCCTTCCGTGGAACGCGTTCTCGAATGAGACGAGGACCCGCCGCTCGGGGCCGTGCCGCTCGAGCCCCCAGGTGCGGGCGAGCTTGATGCAGTTCTCGGTTGCTTCAGAGCCGGTGGTGAGCAGGAAGACCTTGTAGCCCTTGGACGGGGCCAGGCCGGCCAGCAACTCGACCAGCTCGGCCCGTCTCTCATGGGCAAAGACGTACGTGCTGAGGAGGGGACGCTCCACCATCTCCTTGAGGGCGCTCACGACCTCGGGATGCCCGTTGCCGACGTTGGAGATGAGCACCCCGGAGGACCAGTCCAGCCACTTGTTCCCCCACGCGTCATAGACGCTCCATCCCTGCGCATGGTCGATGACAAGGGGAGGCTGGCCTTGCATGGAGGAAGGCTCGAACCGTTCCAGCGCCTCGAGGATGGGAAGTGACTCCGGGACGGGAAGCTTTGTCACGATACGCCTGTTCGGCGTCTCCACGCGCGGCACATCACGAGGCTCGAGAGAGTATTTCCTCTGGTGATTCTTCATGCCTTCTTGCGGTAATAATGGGAACGGGCAACGCCAAAGTCAACTCCGCGCTAGATCTGCTTCTTCACGTCCCCGTTTTTCGCGAGCTTCTCCATGGAGAGCATGAAGGTCTTCAAGTCGCTGCCGCAGTGCGTCTCATACCAGGAACGAAGAAGCGGCACGTCATCCGTATACAGGCTGTAGAGGGAAATGTAAGCGTTATTGATGGGGAGGTCGCCGATCTTCCGGTAGTCCGGGGATCGAAACAGGCGGTCGGCATTCTCCGAAAGCCTCTTCTTGAAGACGCTGATGAGCTGGTCTTTTCGCTCGAGCTTGTACGCCCGAGGGAGAGGAGATTCATATACGTCCGCAAGCGCCTCACGCAGGGATTTCAGTTGCGCGATAAAAGTCTCGGAGTCCGCCTTCTCATCAACGGCAGAGCGGTATTCCTCGGAGGCCGGTCCAAAGCGCGCGGCAATCCATTCGAGCGCGCCGGTTTCTCCCACGAAATCCGCAAGCTCCTCGTTGAAGTCCGTCTGGCCTTTCACCCACAGCGTGGCGTGAGTCTGCTCGTGAATGATCGTGCTTGCCAGCTCGTATGGCGAGTATTTCTTCATGAACGAGTACACGGGGTCTTTCGTGAAGCCCAGGGTGCTGAAGGCATCCACCTTCCGGACAATCACGTCATACCCTTCTTTTTTCAGCCTGCCTGCCTCCGCCAGCGCGTCAGGGCGCTCGTAGAACCCCTTGTACGGGAGCTTGCCCATGAAAGGGTAGCTCCACTGGTATGGAGTGAAGGACAGTGCGTCACACGCCTGGACCACGTCGACGAGATAGTCGCGGTCGATGCTCTTGTATCTCGTGTAGTTGCCGTTGTCCCGAAGCCCAATGGACTCCACGGCGAACGTCCTGATCTCCTTGACTCTTTGCAGGAACTCGCGCGTGTCCGCCGGCGTGCTCGGGGATTTCAGAAGGTCGTCCACGCTCTCGGTGCCGCTCGAGTATCGAAGGAGGTAGTCTCCCTGCTTGACGAGGTATCCCAGCTGCGACGCGCAGCTTACAAGCAGGGAGACGATGAGGGCAAGCGCGGCGGTTTTCACCTTGCGCCTCCCCTTATTTCTGCCGCCTCGAGTCGATGTCTCCCGGGTAGGACAACGCTTCTCCGCCCCGTTCGCCGGTGCGCACCCGAACGACGTCCTCCACCGGGTAGATGAAGATGATGCCGTCCCCCTCCCGGCCGGTGCGAGCGGCCTTCATGATGGCCTGGACGGTTGGCTCGACGTTGCGCTCACTCAGGATGATGTTGAGCTGGATCTTCGGCAGCATGTCCTTGTGGAGGTAGGTGTAGCGCCAGGAGTGCTCCTGGCTGCCCAGTCTCCCGTGACCGCGGATCTCGAAAACGTTCATGCCGACGATCCCGACCTCCGAGAGCGCTTCCCGCACGTCATCCAGCGCCTCTTCCCTGATGATCGCCTCGATTTTTCGAAACACTTCCTCTCTCCTTCCACGCAGACCGTGCACGAATGCGGCGTCCTGTTCAATATGGCGACGGGCAAGTCGGTATTCGCCCCATCTTGTCCTGTTCCATCCCTACCAACCGGGCGGTGCCCGGGACGACTTTCATCTTACGTCGATGTTCGAAGGAGGATTGCCTATGGCCAAGCGAGCGCTCATGGTCGTGGCATGTTCCGCGGCACTCATGCTGCTCGGGGTACTCCCGGCAGCTGCGGGCGGGCAGGCTGAATCCACAGGTCCGGTGACGCTTCAGTATGCGTTCTGGGGGGACCAGAACGAGATCAACGCCACAAACGCGTATCTGAACAGTTACATGCAAAAGCACCCCAACGTGAAGATCGAGCCCCTCAACTTCGGCTCGAACACGGATTTCAACACCAAGGTAACGACGCTGGCCGCGAGCAACACGCTGCCGGACCTCGGGTACTTCTACGAGCCCAACGTGCTGACGTGGGGGATGAACGGGAAGTTCGTGGACCTCACTGATTTCTACAAGAGCCAGCCCGCGAAGCTGGACGCCATCAAGTTCGTCACCCCGGACGGCAAGATCGTCGGAATCAGCGTGGCGAATGAAATCCAGGTGATCTGGTACAGCAAGAAGATGTTCGACGCGGCAGGGCTTCCCTACCCGCCTGCGGACGCGAGCAAGGCATGGAGCTGGGACAAGTTCGTGCAGGTGGCCAAGCAGCTCACCAAGGACGCGAACGGCAAGACTCCGAATGACGCCGGCTTTGATCCGCAGAACGTCCACCAGTTCGGGACGTGGGTCCAGAACTGGTGGATGCCGTGGCTCACGTTCGCAATCAGCAACGGCGGCGGGCTCGTGAACGCGGACGGGACGAAGCTGATCATGGACGACCCTGCCACCATCGACGCAATCCAGAAAATGGCCGACCTTGTGACGGTGGACCACGTGAGCCCCGCGCCCGGCACGCAGCAGATGCCCACCGCGGCGGCAACAGCGCTGCTCAGCCAGCAGGTGGCCATGGTCGTGGACGGCACGTGGGACCTGCTCACGCTGGGGATCACAAAGCAGCAGCAGGGCCTGGACTTCGGCGTGGGCGTCCTGCCCTACATGAAGAACCTCGCCACCTCCTCCGTCGGCACGCCCATTGTCGTCTACAAGAGCTCGAAGCACGTCCCCGAGGCCCTCCAGCTTCTGAAGTACGTCATGAGCCCTGAGAACGCTCTCCCGCTCTTGAAGAACGGCCTCTGGCTTCCCAACGAAAAGCGGTGGTATTCGGATCCGAAGCTGGTCTCCCAGTGGGTCGACAACCCGGTGCACCCGCCCGAGTACAGGGCGGCGGTGGTCGACTTCGCGCTGAACTATTCGCATCGGCTTCCCCAGTACTACGTGCCGACCTTTGCGAAAATGGATGACGTGATCGAGGCGGCGCTCCAGCAGGTCTGGCTGGGCCAGAAGACGGCAGCGGACGTGATCAACAACGAGATCATGCCCAAGATAACCCCCATCTTCCAGGGAAAGTGAGAGCTCCTTCCCGGGAAGCAATCGCGGGGTATCTGTTCGCCTCTCCGGTGATCCTCGGGCTCCTGATCTGGGTGATCGGACCCATGATCGGGAGCCTCCTCATCAGCTTCACCGACTGGAACGTCCTCACCCCGCCCCGCCTGATCGGGCTTCTCAACTACGTTCGCCTGTTCACCACGGACCTTTTCTTCCGCGGCTCACTCGCCGTCACCACGTATTTCGTCATCCTCAATGTGACGCTGACGATCCTCTACTCCCTTGTCCTTGCAATGCTCCTGAACCAGAAGATCCGCGGACGCGGGATCTACCGGGCCGTCTTTTATCTTCCCTCCATCCTGCCGGTCGTCGCAAGCAGCATTCTCTGGCTCTGGCTGTACAATCCTGACTTCGGCCTCTTCAATGATCTCCTGCACGCCTTCGGGATCCGCAAATCCCTGTGGCTCGTCGGCCAGACCACCGTGGTGCCTTCCCTCGTGCTCATGTCCGTCTGGGGAGGGGCGGGCAACACCATCGTGATCTTCCTGGCCGCGCTTCAAGGCGTTCCGCGGCAGCTCCTGGAGGCGGTGGAAATAGACGGCGGAAACTGGTTTCACAAGTTCTGGGCCATCACGTGGCCCATGATCTCGCCGGTGACGTTCTTCAACCTCGTCGTGGGGCTGATCAATTCGTTCCAGGTCTTCACGCAAATCTACGTCATGACGGGGGGCGGCCCGAACAACGCAAGCCTCTTCTACGTGTACCTCATATACCGCGAAGGTTTCCAGCGGGACAACATGGGCGGCGCCGCGGCCTTGTCACTCGTCCTTTTCCTGGTCGTCTCCCTCCTGGGCCTGCTCCTTTTCCGCTGGTCGCGGCGCTGGGTGTACTATGGGGGAGAGACTTCATGAGAATGGCCCGGGCTGTGCCGAACGCGCTGCTCTACTTCATTCTCACCGTGGGCGCCGTGGTCTGCCTCATCCCGATCTTCTGGCTCGCGCGAAGCTCCTTGATGACCCTCGCGGACACATTCAAGTTTCCGCCTCTCGTGTGGCCGAGCCGCATGCGCTGGGACAACTACGCAAACGCCATGACGACGGTCCCGTTCCTTCTGTACTTCAGGAACACCATGATCATCGTCGTCCCCACGGTGCTTGCCTCCCTGGTGACCTCGAGCCTTTCCGCGTACGGCCTGGCCAGGTTCCGTTTTCCGCTTCGCGGATTCTGGTTCTCGCTCGTGGTGGGCGCCATCATCATTCCGCCTGCCGTCGTTTTGATCCCGCAGTTCATCCTCTGGACGCGGCTTCATCTGGTGAACACGTTCCTGCCTCTCATCGTCCCATACTGGTTCGGCGGCGGCGCGTTCAACGTTTTTCTCCTGCGGCAGTTCTTCATGACCGTGCCGAAAGACTTCGACGACGCGGCGCGCATGGACGGGGCAACGTATTTCCGCATCTTCCGCCAGATCCTGCTCCCGTTCATCCAGCCCGCCCTCATTGCCGTGGGCCTTTTCCAGTTTTTCTTCCAGTGGAACGATTTCTTCTCACCCCTGATCTACCTCAATAACCCCAACACCTACACGCTTGCAATCGGCCTGACGCACTTCATCGGAACCTTCGCTACTCAGTGGAACGATCTGATGGCGGCCACGGTCATCATCATCGTGCCTCCGATCATCGTCTTCTTCATCGGCCAGCGCTATTTTGTGGAAGGGGTCACGCTGACCGGCATCAAGATGTAGGAGGGGCAGATCTCCGTCAGGCCTTCATCTTCAGCGTGAGCACCTCGAAGGGACGGACAGAGAAAGCAACGACCGCCGAGCCACGCTCCAGCTTTACAGACAGCGGCTCCTGCTCTTCCTCCAGGAGCGAGCAGCGGATGACCTGCGGCTTGCGAGCTGACTGCGTATGGTGAAAACGCAGAGTCCGCGCGCCCGCGCGGCCGCTGGGTTCGCGCAGGCGCAGAATCATGCCGCTCCCATCCTCAGCGGCTTTCAGCGTTACGGTCTCCAGCCCGCGCGCGGGACCATCCAGGAGACCATACACCCCCTGATCCTCCGCCTGAGCGCGCGGCTGCGGGAGGCATGACGGCGGCTGAAGCGCGGCCGCTGCGAGCTCCCAGGCGCGGGCGGAGCGCCAGTTCCCGGCATGCGGGATGAGGCGGAAGCGGGAACGGAAGTTCCCTTCGAGCCACTGCGGGAAATTGGTGCCCCACTGCGTGTTGAAAAGATTGAAATAGAGAACGGGCCTGCCGGGAAGGGCAGCTCCGTCGAACCTCTCTATGGCCGGTGATCCAATGGAAAAAAGCGGCGTGTCCCTGGGTATGATCAACATGCTCCCGCCCCGGTCTGAAACGTCCGTCCACCTCTCACAGCAATACAGAAGGCGATTGCAGTTCTTCTCGATGTCTCGGGCAGGATCGACCACGCTTCCGGTCTTGTTGATGGCATATTTCGGCCTGTCAGAAAGGAGCGGCAGCACGACGTGCCCCGCCTCCAGGAGCGGAGACGCCTCTTTGTCGACCAGGGAAAAGTCCATGTCCACCCAGGGCTCATCATCGAACACCGTGACGCTCTGCGTGACCTCCGCCGCGTTCCCGAACCTCCGTACGCTCTCAGGGTCCTGTTTCCAAAGGAGGCGCAGACGCGCCCAGCCGGCGCCGCTCTCCTGCGTCACATGGGCGAGCGTTCCGGTGAAAGTCCGATGAAGGCCCTCCGGGTAACCGGGTTTTCCAAAATCGCCGAGGAACCACGGCTCGAGGTCATAGGCGTAGCTTTTCAGGTAGTCGACGATCTCCCGGCGCGAGTACACGTCGTACTGGTACCCCCCGAAAGGGAGGCCGGCTTTCCTGTCCACCCAGTCGCGGCCAGTGGCGCAATCAATGAGACCGACGACACCGCCTCCGGCTGTATCCACGCGTACGCTGACCCGGCCGTTCTGAAGAGTCAGGCGCGCTCCCGAAGCGCGCACGCGCGCCGTGAAACGGTCCGCTCCCTTGGGACGGGCGCGCGACGCTGCCGCGCGACCCAGCGCTTTCTCCACGCGCACGCGCGTCAAGGACAGCGGAGCGAGGTGCCGAAGAGTCACCCACGTCTCGTTGTCGAGCACCGTGACGGGCAATTCCGACCCATCCTGCACGATGGTCGCCTTCACGTGAGTCCCGAGCTTCCCGAGCTTCAGTCGCCCCGTCCACTCCCAGAGGTGGTGGTTCACCACCTCAAAGGTTGCCGGCGCGCCGGTGGCCGGGCCTGGCTCCCCTTCCGTGAGACGCGCTTCCACCTGCTGCACGATTTCCTGCGCCTCTGCAACGAGCTTCTTCTTGTCCGCCCAGGATTTCTGGATGCGCGCGTACCTGCCTGAGGCGCGGACAGCCTGGAAGGCGTTCTTGTCATAGACCCTGCCGCCGAACTCCTCGGGGTTGAGCGCCAGCTTCGTGTCCATGCCCCAGGTATGCTCGACGAAAAGGAGCATCTTCTCGTATGCGGCTGCGATGGCGGACCGATGAGCGTTCGCGCTCGGGGACCGATGAACCTTCGAGCGCGCGGTCTCTCCGCGCAGCCAGGATCGGACTGCGATTGCGCTCTCATCCCGGACAAGGCGGTGCTGAAGCTCCCGAAGCATCGAGACCTCGACAGGCATGGTCCCCGCGCCGTGGATCCAGGAGTCCGCGAGGTCCTTGCGAACCACGGGAAGGTCAGGGTTCAGCTCATCCAGCGCCCGCGCAAAGTCATCAAGCGTCCCGAAGACGACGCTGGCGCCGGGGGAGCTTTCGCGCACTGATTGGAGGATCTGCTGGACCACCTCTGCGCTCTGCGGCCCGGCGTTGTCGTTCGTGTGCTGCAGGGCAAGCCAGACCGGCAGCGTCCAGTCGAGCGGCGGAAGGAGCCCGGTCCCGTATCCGCCGCGCGAATACATCGTCCTGATCCGCGACCCATCCGGGCCCTCCCAGAGGAAAAGGGGCGGGACCTCCGGCGGAGTGGAGCAAGGGTTGCACCCCAGGTGGAGGAAGCGAATGCCGGCTGCCCACAGGAGCGTCGGCAGTATCCACGTGTGGCCTGGCACGTCCGTCATCTTCGCGGCAACGGCCTTGCGCCCGAAGCGCTCCCCCATGGACCGGCCGATGTACAGCCCGCGGGTGAGGTCTTCCAGTCCAAAAAGCTCCGTGTGGGTCGTGAACGGAAGCGCGTGCCACACAACCGCGCCCTCAAGCACTCTCTTCTCCAGCTCCTTTCCCAGCGCGCTTCCCGAGAGCTTCCGCAGGCAGTAGGCCAGGGGCCAGGCAGGAAGCGTCCAGACGTAGCGATGGCCGGGCTCGTTTGCGGCGGTCTTCCGGCACGCGTCGAGCGCCTGCGGCACCATCACGTTCGCGTAGCCGTCCAGCACCTCATCCACCAGGCCCGTGAAGCCGATGTCGAAATGCGTCTTGAAGACGACGAAGATCCGAAGAGGCTGTTTCCTCATCCCTGACACCCGCTCCGTCTCCAGCAGCGTCCGTTATCCCTTCACAGCCCCTGCCGTGAGCCCCTGCACGAAGTAGCGCTGCAGCAAAAAGAATACAAGCAGCGGGACCGACATCGAGATGAAAGCGCCGGAGGCCAGAAGGTTCCACTCCGATCCATACGAACCGAGCAGGTTCTGTATGGCCACCGTCAGCGGGAACTTGTGGAGATCCTGGAGCAGCACCAGGGCGTTCATCAGGTCGTTCCAGACCCAGACGAACTGGAAGATCCCCAGGGAGGCAAGCGCCGGGACGGAAAGCGGGAGAACGATCCTGGCAAAGACTCCCAGATCGGAATAGCCATCCATGCGCGACGCTTCGAAAAGCTCCTTGGGAAGCTCGGAGAAGAAGTTTCGAAGCAGGAAGATGGCGAAGGGCAGCCCGTATGCGGTGTGGGCAAGCCAGATGGACAGCCAGCTCCGGGTAAGGCCGAGCTTGCTCTGCATCTTCAGCACGGGGACCCATGTCTCCTGGAGAGGCAGCACAAGGAGCGCCACAATGATCATGAAGATCAGGTTCCTTCCGCGGAAGCGCATCCAGGCGAAGGCGTATGCGGCAAGGGCTCCGATGATGATGGGCAGGACGGTGGCGGGAATGGTGATGATGAAGCTGTTGATGAAGTTGTTGAAGAAATGCTGCGCGCTGAGAACGGCATTGTAGTTGTCCGTGGTGAAGCGCGGCGTCACGACGATCTGCCACCACCCGCTTGCCGCGATGTCGGATTGAGGCCGAAACGACGTGACGAGAAGCCCCACGGTGGGCACGAGCCAGGCAACGGCAATCAGGAAGATGACGACGGAGCGGATGATGCGCCCGGCAGTCATGGGCTGGCGTTCCATCGGGATGTTCATCTGCCCGCCTCCTGCCTGCGGATCCGCCGCACCTGGACATACATGAGCGGCACCAGCGTTACGAGCATGAATATTGCCACGGCGCTCCCGTAGCCAACGAGGTCGTTGTTGAAGACTTCCCAGTAGAAGCTGAACCCGATCACCCGGCTGGCTCCGCCGGCCCTCCGAAGGTCATGACGAGCACCAGGTCGATCATCTTGAGGCTGTTGATGATCATGGTAATGGCGACAAACGTGATGGGCTGGGCAAGCATGGGGACGCTGATGCGCCAGAAAGTCTTCCAGGGAGTGGCGCCGTCCACCCGGGCTGCTTCCAGCACCGTGGTGTCAATGGATTTGTAGGCCGCGGACAGGACCGTCATGGAAAGGCCCGTCCATATCCAGACACCCGTGGCAATCAGGGCGTAATTCACCACCCGCGCTATCCCCAGCCAGGCGATGGGGGTGAAATCGGGAATCACGAGCTTGAGCAGCGCATTGATCACGCCAATAGAGGCGTCGGTGCTGAACAGGAACCTGGCGATGACCGCGGCGGCCGTTGCTGAAATGACCATGGGGAGGAAGACGGCGGACTTCACGAGCCTTTCCATCCGTATCCCGTTGGACAGGACGGCAATGAGCAGCCCGAACGCCACCGTGCCACCGGCAAAAAGGATCAGCCACAGGATGTTGTTCACCAGGGCGCCTGAGGGCGGCCAATGCCGAAGGCTCAAGAAAAGGGAGTCATGGGTCAGAAGGTCAGCATAGTTCTTCAGACCGACAAAGCGCGTCGGGTTGAAACCGGTGCCGCCGAAAAGGCTTACCCGGAAGGTCTGGATGGTCGGATAGACGAGGTATGCGGCCAGGAGAATCAGGGCGGGCAGCACGAAGAGCCATGCCCGAAGCTGCGCTCCGCGATCTTTCATGGTTCCCCCCATGGACGAAGAGGGGCGGTTCGTGACGCGAGCCGCCCCTTCCGGTCTGATGCACCACTAATACGAGCGCGCCGCGACGTCCTCGAGCTGCTGCAGCGCGTCCATGTAATGATCGGGATCTTTGATGATCTGCTGGAACGCCGTGAACTCAGCGTCACCTCCAACGGCGGCCGGCGCCTGGTCCGATCCATCGAACACGAAGATCGGGCTCGTTGTGAGCTGCCGCGCCTCTTTGGCAGTCAGCGGGGGATACACTGACAGGCTCACGAGCTTGTTCGGCGACACCACGGAGCCTTTCTTGGCCGACGCCCAGATTGTGTTGGCCTCCTTGCTCGCGAGCCATCGCACCAGCCTGGTGACCTGGGGATTGTCCGCGAACACCACCATCAGGTCACCGCCCCCCATGACGGGGGTTCCCCACTTCGGGTCAATGGAGGGAAACATGAAGAAGTCGTAGTCTTTGCCGGGCTTCAGGTTGGGGAAGTTCTGCGCGGCAAAGGAGCCCATGAAACCGCCCTCGTAGTACATCTCAGCAGCCGCGTCCGGCTTGAGGACCAGGTTGAACGCGTCTATGAAGCCCGTGGAGAGGGTCCCCTCGGCTCCGCCAGCGAGCTTCTTGTCTTCCGGCGTGAATGCCTGGATTATCTTCTGGACAGCGGCAACCACGGTGTCATCCGTCCACTTCACCTCGTGGGTCACGTGGAGCTTCTGGTAGAGATCCGGCCCCACCATGCGAACGTAGACGTTTTCGAACCAGTCGGTCATTGTCCATCCATCCTTGGCGCCGACGGAGAGGGGCGTCTTGCCCGCGGCGATGTACTTGTTCTCCAGCGCGATGAACTGGTCCCACGTCCGGGGGATGGACGCACCAATGGCCCGGAGCGACGCCGGCTTGTACCAGAACGTGCTCTTCGAGTTCGCCTTGGCAATCAGGCCGTAGAACTTGCCGTCCACCGTTCCCAGGTCGATCCACGCCTTGCCGTAATTCGTGGTGAGAAGCTTGGTGGACAGGATGTCATTACCCATGCCCTGGTTCAGCGCAATGAGGGACCCCTGACGGGCGTACGCGGCAACTTCGCCAGGCCGGGGAACGAAAGCAATGTCCGGCGCGTTATTTGCAGCCACTCGGGACTTCAAAATGATGGTGGAGTCGCGGTTGCCTTCGTAGCTGTACGGGATCTTTGACGCATCAAGGACGGCGCGGAACCCGGCTTCCTCGTCTCCTCCCCACGTCGCCAGGATGGAGACCGGCTTTGCCTGGGCGCCGGCCTGCTGAATGCCGGTGGTGGCAAGGAATGACAGCAGCAGGAACGGAATAAGGAAAATCACGCTACGTCTCATGGAAAAACCTCCTGGCCTGTGGGAGATGCATCTTACTAACACGCGTCAGTAACGTAAAAGAGAGCATAACACTGCCTGTTGCCGCTTGTCAAGAAAAATGCTTAGCGCGACAAGCGCCGCATGTCAAAGTTGCCGCGCGGCTACCCTTTCCGGTACTTTCTCTACCATGAAACAACGGAGCCTCGGGCGAAGCGGGATCAAGGTTTCCGCCATCGGGTTGGGCTGCATGGGCATGTCCGAGTTCTATGGGAAATCGGACGATGCGGCCTCGGTGGCCCTCATCCGCAAGGCGATCGATCTGGGCGTGAGCTTTCTCGACACGGCGGACATGTACGGCGTCGGCCACAACGAAATGCTCCTTGCGCAGGCTCTCCGGGACGGATACCGCGACAAGGTGGTGGTTGCGACGAAGTTCGGCAACGTGCGCCGCATTGACGGCGCCTCCCTTGGAATCTGCGGAAAGCCTGAGTACGTGGCTTCGGCGTGCGACATGAGCCTTCGACGGCTCGGGATCGACCACATCGATCTCTACTATCAGCATAGAGTCGACTCCGATGTTCCCATCGAGGATACCGTGGGAGCCATGGCCTCCCTCGTGAAGGCGGGCAAAGTGCGATTCATCGGGTTATCGGAGGCAGGCGTTTCCACCATTAAACGTGCAAACGCCGTACACCCCATTACGGCGCTGCAGACGGAATACTCCTTGTGGTCCCGGGACGCCGAAGGACCAATCCAGGAAACCTGCAAGGAGCTCGGGATCACGTTTGTCGCCTACAGTCCTCTCGGGAGAGGTTTCCTCACGGGCGCCTTGAAGGACCCCGCGCAATTCGACGCGAAGGACTTCCGGCGGGTCAACCCGCGCATGAGCGGCGGCAACTTCGAGAAGAACCTCCGCTTGGTCGAAAAGCTGGAAGCCATGGCAAAGCGGAAAAAGGTCACCACGGCCCAGCTTGCGCTTGCCTGGGTGCTGTCCCAGCGCCAGGATATCATCCCCATTCCCGGCACCCGGCATGAGAAATACCTGTTGGACAATATTGCGGCAGTGGACGTCTCACTGTCACCTGAAGAGTTGGCCACATTGGGTGAAGCAATGCCGCCGGGCGTGGCCGCCGGAGACCGCTATAGCGCTGAAGGCATGAAGAGGATCGGAATCTGAGATAGCGCCCACGGCACCGCGCTTCCTCAGTATCTTCATTCTGTGACGCTAAGGATCGGGACAAGCGGCTACAGCTACAAGGAATGGAAAGGCGTTTTTTATCCGAAGGACCTCAAGGCCGCCAACATGCTGTCGTACTATGCAGAGCGGCTTGGCACCGTGGAAATCAACAATACGTTTTACCGCCTTCCAACCATCAAGCTCCTGGACGGGTGGGCATCCCAGGTGCCGGAGAGCTTCCGGTTCGTGCTCAAGGTGTCCCAGAAGATCACTCACTTCAAACGCCTCAAGGGCGTGGAGGAAGAGACGGGGTTCCTCATGGAAAGCGCGCGCACGCTTGGGCCGAAGCTCGGCGCGTTCCTCGTCCAGATTCCCCCCAACTTTGCCCGTGACGACGAACGCCTGGCCGCGTTCCTTGCGCTGATTCCCAAGGGCATGCGCGCCGCTTTGGAAGTCCGCAATCAGTCGTGGTTGGACCCCCAGGTCTACGCGCTCCTGGAAAAGCACGGCGTGGCGCTGGTGGCAAGCCAGACCGATGAGGAGCCTGATCCCGCCCTGGTCCGCACTGCCCCGTGGGGTTATCTGCGCCTCCGAAAGACCGCGTACCAGCCGGGGAGCTCTCCGACTGGTCCCGTCGAATCGCCGACATGGGATGGGAGGATGCGTTCGTGTTCTTCAAGCACGAGCAGATCGCTCCTGACCTTGCGGAGAAACTCACCGCGGCAGCGGCCCAAAAGCAGAAGTAGCTTCCCGCGAACAGACCCGGGCGCCGCTTGCGCAAAGCGGATTGATCGAGCTTCATTGAGGGTATGCTGTTCACACCTTTGACAGTTCGAGCGGTCACGCTTCGAAACAGGATTTGTGTCTCCCCCATGTGCCAGTACTCGTCCCAGGACGGGTTTGCAACTGATTGGCACCTCGTTCACCTGGGAAGCCGCGCGGTTGGCGGGGCGGCGCTCGTCTTCACGGAGGCCACCGCCGTCACGCCGCTGGGGCGGATCAGCGCTCAGGACCTGGGGATCTGGAAAGACGAGCACGTACCGGCGCTGGAGAGGATTGCGCGGTTTGTTGCGTCCCAGGGAGCGGCCCCCGGCATGCAGCTTGCCCACGCCGGCAGGAAGGCCTCTGTTGCCGCGCCGTGGGACGGCGGCGCCCCGGTGACGGAGTCAAGCGGCGGTTGGAAGCCCGTCGGTCCGAGCCCGGTCCCTTTTGCGCAGGATCACACGGTGCCTGAGGAGCTGTCGCGCCAGGGAGTCTCCCAGGTGGTGGAGGACTTCACCGCGGCAGCCAGGAGGGCGCTTGCCGCCGGCTTCCAGGCCCTGGAGATCCATTCGGCGCACGGATACCTCCTGCACCAGTTCCTTTCCCCGCTCTCCAACCGAAGGACCGACGAATACGGCGGTTCCCTTGAGAACAGAATGAGGCTCACGCGGGAGGTTGCCGCCGCCGTGCGGAAGGTCTGGCCGGAGCGTCTGCCGCTTTTCGTCAGGGTATCCGCAACGGATTGGGTGGAGGGAGGCTGGGACATCGAACAGTCAGTCGAGCTTGCGCGCACCCTGAAAGCGGAGGGGGTAGACCTGATCGACTGCTCCTCGGGAGGCAACGTCGCCAAAGCAGACATTCCCTTGGGGCCGGGGTATCAGACCGGATTTGCGGAACGCATCCGCCGCGAAGCGGGCATCCTCACCGGCGCGCTCGGCTTGATCACCTCGGCCCAGCAGGCGGACCACGTCCTTCGAACCGGCCAGTCGGACCTCATTGTCATGGCCCGCCAGCTCCTGCGTGATCCGTACTGGCCGCTTCGCGCCGCTTTCGAGCTCAAGGCTCAGGCTCCGTGGCCGAACCAGTACCTCAGGGCCAGGATGTGAGAACGCCTGCCGCCAGAAATGATCTGTCGAGCGCATCCGCCCCCGTCCTCGAAACCCGTGGGGTGACAAAAGTATTTGCTCGCGTGGTTGCCAACAAGGACATCTCCATTACGCTGGGGCGCGGAGAGATTGTTGCCATCCTGGGAGAGAACGGGGCCGGAAAGACGACCCTGATGAACATTCTGTTCGGCCTGTACCGTCCCAGCGCCGGGCAGATCTTCCTCGACGGCCGGCCGGTAGTCTTCGACTCGCCTCGGGAGGCCATCCGGCAGGGCCTGGGGATGGTTCACCAGCATTTCATGCTCGTGCCCACTCTTACCGTCACGCAGAACATCATTCTCGGCGCCGAACCGGTGCGCCTGGGACACATCAGGTACGCCGAGGCGCGCAAGAAAGTGGCGGAGCTGGCGGAGCGCTACCACCTCGGCGTGGATCCGGATGCCCGCGTCGAGGACCTGTCCGTCGGCATGCAGCAGCGCGTTGAAATCCTCAAGGCCTTGTACCGGAGCGCCCGGATCCTGATCCTCGACGAGCCCACTGGCGTGCTCACGGGCAGGGAGGTGGAGGAGCTGTTCGGCGTCCTGAGGCGCCTTGCGTCCCACGGAACGTCCATCATCATCATCACGCACAAGCTCGATGAAGTGAAAAATCTGTCCGCCAGGGTCTACATCCTGCGGCGGGGAGTCGTGGCGGGAGAGAGACGCACGGCGGATGTCGGAGCGTCCGAATTGGCTTCCCTGATGGTGGGAAGAGAAGTTTCACTCCGCTCGCGGCGCGCCGGCCCGGCGTCATCCCCGCGGCCAATCCTCACCGCGGATAGGATCGAGGTCCGAAGCTCCCGAGGGTTTCTGGCTCTCACGGGGTGCAGCCTGGCCGTCGGTGCCGGGGAGATCGTCGGCCTGGCCGGCGTGGAAGGCAATGGGCAGAAAGAGCTCGCAGACGCGGTGGTAGGGCTTGCGCCGGTCGAGCGCGGCACCCTCGTCTTCAAAGGGAAGGACATCAGCCGCTGGAGCGTGAAGAAGCGAATGCTCGCGGGAATGGGGACCGTGCCGCAGGACAGGCGCGGCGCGGGGCTCGTGCTTCCCCTCACAATAGAAGAGAACCTGCTCCTGGGAGCGAGCGACCTCCCCCCGTTCAACAGGAACGGGTTCCTGGATCTTTCCGCCGTCCACAGCCACGGTGAGAAGCTCATGGAACGCTTCGACATCCGCGCCGCGAGCGCGGAGGCCGCGGCCTCCACGCTGTCGGGAGGCAACCAGCAGAAGGTCATCCTTGCGCGGGAGTTTTCCCGGGACCCGACGTTCCTCCTTGTCTGCCAGCCCACCCGGGGCCTGGATGTCGGGGCCGCGGAATACATCTACGGGCGCATCCGCGAGCTGCGGGACAAAGGGACAGCCATACTTCTCATCTCGATGGAGCTGGAGGAGATCTTCGACCTGTCCGACCGGGTTGCCGTGCTGCATGGGGGGAGGGTCGTTTTTGAGAGGCCCGCTGCCCAAACCACGCAGGCCGAGGTGGGGGAATACATGATCCGCGGGCTTGCGGAGACGCGCGCGTGACCAAAAAGACGATGGTCCGAATCGGCCTCATTTCAGCGGCCGTGCTCCTGGCCCTGCCGGGGGTTGTGCTCTCCCTTGCCTCGTATTCCTGGGGCGCGTGGCTCCTCCTGGGGACCGCCTGCGTCCTGGCCGCGGAACGCGTCCTCTCCCTCGGCCCCGCGGAGGCCGGCGCCAGAGCGCGCGTGCTCCTGGCAAAGGCCGCCATGCCGGTGGAAGGCCTCTGCCTTGCGCTGCTCATTGGCGCTGCCATCATGGGAGCCACGGGCCATGACCCCGTCTCATCGTACGGCGCGCTGTTCTACGGGGGGCTGGTCAAGAACTGGTACGTTTCCGTGCTGAACGCCACGCCGCTCATCTTCACCGCGCTGGCGGTTGCCATCGCCTTTCACGGGGGGCTTTTCAACATCGGCGCTGAAGGCCAGTACTACGTGGGAGTCATGGTGGCGACCTGGCTCGGGCTCTCCCTCCATCTGCCTGCCGCGCTTGAGCTGCCGCTCATCTTCGTTGCCGGCGCAATGGCGGGAGCCATGGCAAACCTCGTCCCCGCCTGGCTCAAAGTCCGAACAGGGGCGCATGAGGTGGTTACGACCATGATGTTCGCGTACGCCATCTCAACGCTGTCACCCATCTTCATCCGGGCACATGGTGGGGACCCGTCCATGACCGACCACCCCGGCGCCACGGACACCATCCTCCAGCAGAGCCAGCTTCCGGTCTTCAAGAGCTTTCTGCCGCTGGCGAACTACCGCCTTCACATCGGAGTGCTGATTGCCATCGCGCTGGCCTTGCTCGTGTCATACCTCCTTGCGCGGACGAACCTCGGATTCAAGATCAGGGCAACGGGCTTCAATCCCACCGCGGCGCGCATGCAGGGGATCTCCGTTGCGCGGATCACCGTTGCAAGCCTCCTGATCTCAGGCGCGGTGGCCGCGCTCTCGGGAGTGGTCCAGGTTGTCGGCCTCGACCACCGCATGTACCAGAACCTCAGCGCGGGATATGGCTGGAACGGGATATCCGTGGCGCTCCTTGCCCGCAACAACCCGGTGGTCATCATCTTTGCAGCGCTCCTCTGGGGCACGCTGGACGCGGGCGGGCAGTACATGGCGCGCACGGCGCAGACCCCGAATGCAATCATCGAGATCGTCAAGGGTGTGATATTGGTCCTCATGCTCTCGGAGTACCTCTGGTCGTGGCTGTCCGCCCGGCTGCGGGGGAAGAAGGCCGCCGCATGATGCAGGCGCTGGCAACCATCTTCACGCCGCAGCTCCTCGAAGCCACCATCCGGCTTTCAACGCCGGTGACGCTGGCCTCTCTTGGCGCAATGGTCTGTGAGCGCACCGGGGTCACCAACATTGCCATGGAAGGGATCATGCTCATGGGAGCATTCTTCGCGGCGGCGGTGGGTTATGCCACGGGCAGCCCATGGCTCGGGCTCCTGGGCGGGATTGCGGGTGGCATGGCATTTTCCCTCCTCTTTGCCTGGGCCGCGGTGACGCTGCACATCAATCACGTCGTTGCCGGGGCCATCATGAACATCCTCGCCTTCGGCTTCACGCGCTACTTCATGAACGTCTTCTACCATATCCAGGGCAGCTCGCCCGCCCTGCCGGTGACGCTTCACCACTACAAGTACGCCCTGCCTTTCCTCAGCTCCCTGCCCGTCGTGGGCCCGGCCTTCTTCAATCAGACCCCCATCGTGTACCTGTCCTTGATTGCAGTCATTGCGTGGGGGTGGATACTCGCCCGGACGCGGCTCGGCCTTTCCGTCCTGGCCTCGGGAGAGCATCCCATGGCGTATGAAACGTTGGGGCGGTCCGTTGCGCGGATCCGGTACTTCGGCGTGCTGATGTCCGGACTGCTGTGCGGAATTGCTGGATCGTTTCTTTCCATCGAAAACTCCAACTCCTTCACCGAAGGCATGACGAACGGGCGCGGCTTCATAGCGCTGGCGGCGAACATAGCAGGGGGCTGGCGTCCCCTCGGGTGCTTTCTCTCGTCGTTCTTCTTCGGCTTCGTGGACGCCCTGCAGCTTCGCGTGCAAAGCGCAGGGCTCATCAAGGTCCCCTCGGAGGTATTCCTCGTGTTCCCCTATGTGGCGACAATAGCCGCGGTTGCCGGGCTGGTCCGCGGATCCCGCCCGCCCGCCGCCGTGGGGAAGGACTTCACGATCGAGGGGGAGGGAGAATGACGGAACAAGCTTCTGGGAACGATCTCTCCGTTGGAGAGTGGGATTTGCGATAACCGCGCCTTCCGGGCTTCCGCACTGCGGGGATACCGCGGTGGGGGATACCGCAGTTGGCGCGGCCAGACATCCAGGTCTTTGGGAGGTCACAGATGAAACGTGCACTCATTCTGGCGCTCATCATCGGCGTGGCGCTGACGGTGTCCCTTGGCGCGCAGAGCGCCAAGCCGCTGGTCGCCATGACCACGGACACGAACGGGTTGGGAGACGGCTCGTTCAATGACGGCGTCTATGCCGGGCTGAAGAGGGCGGAAGCCGAGGGCTTGTGCACCATCAAGGTGGTGGAAGCCCACGCCATGACGGACTATGTCCCGAACCTTTCCGGTCTTGCGGAGGACGGCGCCAAGCTCGTGTTCGGAGTCGGAGCGCTCATGATCGAGCAGATCCAGGAAGCCGCGAAGAGCCATCCTGATACGTACTTTGCCGGGATCGACCATTACTACAGCGGCGACATCCCGCCGAACCTGATTGGCATCTCCTACCGCGAGCAGGAAGCAGGCTACCTGGCGGGAATCGTTGCCGGCTACATGACCAAGAAGTATTCCAGCCGCTCTCCGCTCCTGAACGACAAGAACGTCATTGGCGCGGTGCTCGGGATGGACATCCCGCCGGTGGAACGCTATCTGGCAGGCTATATTGCCGGGGCAAGGTCCGTGAACCCCACGGTGGACGTGCGGTACATCGTGACCGGGACTTTTGCGGACCGGGCAAAGGGCAAGGAAGCCTCGATGGCCCTCGTAGACCAGGGGGCTGACATCATCATGCAGATCGCGGGCTTGACCGGCATGGGCGTGATAGACGCCGCCCGGGAACGCCATGTTTTCGCCATCGGGGCGGACGTTGATCAGTACGCCGCCGCGCCTGACTACGTGCTGACCTCAGCGCTCAAGGGGACCACCATCTCCGCGTACAAGGCCATCAAGGCGTTGTCCGACGGAACGCTGAAAGGCGGGCAAAACATCGTCTACGGTCTGGCGGAGGACGCTATCGATATAGCGCCGTTCCACAAGTTCGACACGACCGTTCCCCAGGAAGTCAAAGACGCCGTGGCCAAGGCAAAGAAGGGCATTATTGCGGGAACGATAAAGGTTCCCGTGAGCCTGGCGGAGCTAGGGATCAACAAATAGCGTTTGTGTGATCAGGCGGGGGGCTGCTCCCCCGCCCTTTCGCACGACGCGAGGCAACCACCGTGAAACAGAGGCCGGAAGCCAGGGCCGCTGATTACGTCCGCTCGAGGATTGACGCGCCGCCTGAGATTGCGCTTGTCCTCGGATCAGGCCTTGGAGGCATTGAGGATGAGCTGCAGGAAGCCGTTGCAATCCCGTACGCCGACATTCCCCACTTTCCCGTTTCGACCGCGCCCGGGCATGCAGGCCGCCTTGTGGCGGGCACGCTTGGCGGACGAAGAGTGATCGTCATGCAGGGCCGCTTCCATTTCTACGAAGGCTACTCCTCCGCTATGCTGTGTTTTGCCCCGCGGGTGCTCCACGCGCTGGGGGCGCGCATCCTCGTTCTCACAAACGCGGCCGGCGGCGTGAACCTGTCATATGCGCCCGGGGATCTCATGCTCATCTCTGACCACATCAACCTTGCCGGCGAGAACCCACTGATGGGCCAGGAGAGCCCGTCATTCGGTCCCCGGTTCCCGGACATGTCGAACGTGTACGACGCCGCGCTGCGGGCGCTTGCCGTTGGCGCGGCGACGAAGCTCGGGATCACCATTCATCAGGGCGTCTACGCGTGGTTCAACGGCCCCAGCTTCGAGACGTCCGCGGAGATCCGCATGGCGCGCGCTCTGGGAGCTGACGCGGTGGGAATGTCGACCGTGCCGGAAGCAATTGCCGGCGCGCAATGCGGGATGCGCATCATGGGGATATCCCTCATTGCCAACATGGCCGCCGGCATCCTGCCCCAACCCATCACCGCTTCGGAAGTCATTTCGATCTCACAGGAGAAGGGCCCAACTCTTTCTTCCCTGCTCAGCGGGATCCTCCGGGGAAAGCAGGCATAAGGGTCATGGGCCGGCCTTCCCCTTCCGATATCATCCGATTGCTCGACCTCCAGCCGCTGCCGGAGGAAGGCGGCCGTTACCGGGTGACGTGGACCTCCGCCCACGGTTCCGCCATCTTCTTCCTGTTGACCGCGGAAGGGCCGGGCTTTTCGGCCTTTCACGTCCTGAGCACGGACGAGATCTACCATTTCTACGCCGGTGACCCCGCCGAGCTTCACCTGCTCCACCCGGACGGCAGCCACCAGACCGTCATCCTTGGAAGTCACGTGGAGGACGGGGAAACGCCCCAGGCGGTGGCCCCGGGAGGCGCGGTGCAGGGTTCCCGCGTCCTTCCCGGCGGCGAATACGCGCTCCTGGGAACGACAATGGCGCCGGCTTTCTCCCCGGAGGACTTCCGTGTATGCGCCAGGGCGGAGCTGCTCTCCCGGTATCCCGATCAGGCCGACATCATCACTGCGCTGACACGGGAATGAGTGGGTCCTGGGCGCACGCCAGGCTCACCCCGCCATCCATGAGCAGATCGATCCCCGTGATCCAGGCCGCGGCGTCGGATGCCAGGAAAAGGCACGCCGCGCCGATCTCTTCCGGCATCCCCGTCCGCCCCAGGGGCGCCGCGGCGACGAACCGCTTGTATCCGGACGGCCACCCCCGCTCCAGGCCTTCACGTTGGATGAGGCCCGGGGAGACCGAGTTGACCCTGATGCCCTTTGCCGCCAGCTCCAGGGCGCTTGCCCGCGTGTAGTGAAGCACCGCGGCTTTTGCCGCGGCGTAATGCGCGTGGCCGTGGACAGGCCGGTGAGCTTCCGTTGAGGCGATGTTGACGATGGCCCCTCCCCGTCCCATGAGCCGTGATGCCGCGCGAGTGAAAAAGTGAGTGGCCGTCAGGTTTGCATCCAGGACTGCGCGCCAGCGCTCGCCATCCAGCTCGGAAAGCGCCGCCACGGGATAGACGCCCGCATTGTTGATGAGCGTGGAAAAGACGAGCCTGCCGCGGCCCATGGCGTCAGCGATCCGCTCCATGCACGCGGCAACGGATTGCTCATCCGCGCCGTCCGCGGGAAGGCAGAAGTGACGCTCGGGATGAGGAAGGGTCCGACGAAGCGCCTCCGCCTTTCCTTGCTCCGCGCGGCAGCCGAGAAACAGGGCGGCCCCGGCCTCCGCGAAGACGCGCGCGATGCCCGCGCCGAGCACGCCCGACGCCCCCGTCACCAGGACCGCTTTCCCCGTGAAATCCAACGCTTCCCGAATCGATTTCATGCCTGATCGTTGCACATGTCCGTGATTGCGCGCAAGGCGCGTCCCGTGATATATCGTGCGCAAAAGAATGTCCGTTGGACGCTGCTGCCGCATCACGGAATGAGTCGCAGAAAAAGGCGCGCGCGGGCGCTCCCACGGCAGCCCGCGACCGAGCGCCCGCGGCGGCGCTCTCAAAGGCCTCCCTGCTCAGCCCCCAGGCGGCGTACCTCGTGGTGAGGATCCTGCAGGACAAGCCCCGGCCCAACGAGTCTTTTGTCGGTCAAAGCGCCGCCAAGAAGGCATTCTTCTGGAAAGCCCAGCCGGGCACGTGGGTGCTTCGGGCAACGGACGAGCATGGGCGCTCGAGCGCGTGCAGGTTCACCGTGGTGCAGAGGGAGTAGTGCCCGCGCCAGGGCCGGGCAAGGCCGCAATGGCAGCCTGATAGGAAAATTTCCGGAACGCACCCCCCCGGACCTATCGAAAACGCAAATTTCCCAAGCAACTTGGGGAAAATGCGTTTTCGATAGGTGTGAGGCGTGCCTTCACGAGCAACTTGGGGAAAATGCGTTTCTGATAGGTGTGAGGCGTGCCTTCACCGGTAACTTGCACTACCCCTTGAGCCTGTCGTAGATGGAGTCGAACTCTGCGGCCATCCCTGCAAAAACCGAGAGGATGCGCGGGTCGAAGTGAGACGGGTTGGTCCTTCCGTCCCCCACAGTCATGATCTTCACGCTTGCCGCATGGTCGAACGCCGGCTTGTATCTGCGCGCGGTGCGCAGGGCGTCATAGACGTCCGCCACGGACATGATCTGCGCGGCAAGGGGGATTGCATCACCGGCCAGGCCGCGCGGGTACCCGCTTCCGTCCCAGCGCTCGTGATGCGAGTGCGCGACCTGCGCCCCCATGGTGATGAAGCTGTTTCGAGGGTAGTTCTCACCGACGCCCTGCAGCGTTCGAGCGCCAATGGTGGTGTGGGTCTTCATGACCTCGAACTCTTCCGGGGTGTGGCGTTCGGGCTTCAGGAGAATGGAGTCCGGGATGCCCACCTTGCCGATGTCGTGCAGCGGCGCCGCGTTGTAAAGGTCACGCACGAACGGATCCGTGAGGACCGGGGCAAAGTCAGCCTTGTCCCGAAGCTGATTGGCAAGGGCAAGGCAGTACTCCCGAACGCGCCAGATGTGCGTCCCCGTCTCATCATCACGGGACTCCGCGAGCTTCACCATGGCAAAAATGGTGGCGAGCTGGCTCTCCGATATCTCCTTGACCTTCTCTTCCACCAGCTGCTCGAGATAGCGATTGTAACGGGCAAGCTCAGCCTGGGCGTTGCGCAGGCGCAGGTGGGTTTCCACCCGCGCCTCCACCTCCTCGATCTGGAACGGCTTGGTGACGTAGTCCACGCCTCCGCGGCGGAACGCCTTCACCTTGCCCTCGGTTTCCGTGAGCGCGCTGATGAAGATCACCGGGATGTCGCGCAGGCGGGGATCTTCTTTCAACTGCCGGCACACCTCGAAGCCGTCCATCTCCGGCATGCTGATGTCCAGAAGGATCAGGTCAGGAGGGTCGCTGGCCGCGGCCTTCAAGGCAAGTCTGCCCGACGGCACCGGCCTGACCCGGTACCCGCGCTCCCCGAGCATGCGGGACAGGAGCGTGAGGTTTGCCGCGGTGTCATCCACCACGAGGATGCTTCCCCGCGCCGGGGAGGCAGGAGACGCGGATGCAGCTTGTGGCATGGGTTTTTCTCCGAGGCATCATAGCCTTGTCTCCTTGCGCTTGTCAAAGCACACGGATTACTATCCGGCATCAGTACCCACGAAGAGGAAATCCCTGTGTCCCAAGCCGCAGACGCCGCCCCCCGCGTCCCTCATTTCTCCATGTTCCGGGTCGTGCTCGCGGGCATCATCCTGTACGTGCTGCTCACCGTTTTCCTGATGATTTTCGTCTGGTGGAAGAGCGCGGCGCTGGCGGGCATGGCCGCCCAGACCGGCGGAAGCCTGACGCCCCTGGCATTCGAGCTTTCCGTCAGGTCCTTCGTCGCATTCACCATGCACATGCCCCCTGCGGTGAGCCCGTTCGTGCGCCTGTGCCGCATTATCACGGTGTTGTCCATCGTTGCGATCCTCGGTGTCCATATGCCGCTGAATGTGCTTCTTGCCAAGCGCCGGCGCGGGAAAAAAGTCCCTGAGAGGCTCCAGGAAGGCGCGGAGAACATTGCCCTTCGTTCCGCGGTCACCACGGGCACCTTGTCCTTCGTTGCGGCGGCCTCCGACGTCTCCGCCCGGACCATCGCCATGATGGCAGCGAACGTGTACGATCAGCGCCTTGCGCTGCGGAGCATTCCTTTCTACGTGGTGGTGGTCCTCCTCATCTCGTTTTTCGTCTACTACTGGCAGAACCACAGGATCAGGATCATCTATTCACCGTTCATTTTCACAAGGCCGGGTTTCGTGCAAGCCTCCCGCAAGCTGCGCCACAAGACCATCCTCGTCCAGATGAGCCTTTCCAAGGTCATCACAGCGCTTCTCCCCATCTGCCTGGTCATTCTCTACTTGTTCGCGTTCCGCTCCACGGCGGACCTGAACGCTCTCCCCGCAGACCAGAGGAACGTCCTCCTGGGAGACTTTGCCCCGCTCTACCACACGCTGGCCGAGCGAGGCGTGATCCCGAACATCGGCCCCCTGGAGGTGCCGTATCTCACCGCGGCGGACACCTTGCTTTTCTTCGGAGGCGTATCAACGGCGTTCGTGATAACGCTTGTCCTCCTGGTCCTCATCTCCAAGTGGTCCACGCTGGGCATCGTGGTTCCGCTCAAGGAGCTGCAGCGCAACGTCATGCTGACGGCACGCGGGGACTTCTCCCACGTGACGCCGGTCCGGGACACGGACGAAATCGGGGACCTCACGGAGAACTTCAACGGCATGATCGCAAGCCTTCGGGAGTCCGGCCGCCTGCGGATAGAGAAGGAAGCCGCCGTGACGGCAAACCGGGCCAAGAGCGCGTTTCTTGCCAACATGAGCCATGAGCTGCGCACCCCGCTGAATGCCATTCTCGGCTTCGCACAGCTCCTGGGCCGGGGGACCAACCTTGACCCTGACCAGAAGGAGAACGTCCAGACCATATCCCGCAGCGGGACACACCTCCTGTCGCTTATCAACGACATCCTGGACATGTCCAAAATCGAGGCGGGCCGCACCGAGCTGAACCCCGCTCCGTTCGACCTGAAGGAAACCCTTGTGGCGCTTGAGGAGATGTTCCGGCTCAAGGCCCAGGAAAAAGGGCTGACGCTCATTGTGGATATCGCTCCCGACGTCCCGCGCCACGTCTCCACGGACGAAGGAAAGCTGCGCCAGGTCCTCGTGAACCTCCTGGGGAACGCCATCAAGTTCACGGACAGGGGCGGGGCCACCTTGCGCGTGCGCTCCCGGCCCGAAGCAGCGGGAGGCCTCCGCCTCCTTTTCGAGGTGGAGGACTCAGGGGTCGGAATAGCGGATGAGGAGGCAGGGTCCCTGTTCGAGCCGTTCGTGCAATCGCGCAGCGCCTCGGTGTCCCAGGAGGGGACGGGCCTCGGCCTCGCCATCAGCAAGAACTACGTGACGCTTCTGGGCGGGAAGATCACCGTCAAAAGCGAACAGGGCAAGGGGAGCCTGTTCGCCTTCGACGTCCGCGCCGAGCTGGCGGACGCAAGCAAGGTGGCGCCGGTCCGGCCGCGGCGGCGGGTCGTCAGTCTTGCCCCCGGTCAGCCCAGATACAAGCTCCTCATCGCGGAGGACAGGGACTCAAACCGTGAGCTTCTCATCAAGCTCCTTTCGCCGCTGGGTTTCGACGTCCGAGGAGTCAGGAACGGGGCGGAATGCGTTGCGCTATGGGAGGAATGGCAGCCGCAGCTCATCTGGATGGACATGCGCATGCCGGTCATGGACGGCTATGAAGCCACCCGAAGGATCAAGTCCAGCGTCCACGGCCAGGCCACCGTGATCATTGCCCTGACGGCAAGCGCTTTCGAGAGCGACCGCCGGCTCATCCTCTCGGAAGGTTGTGATGACTTCGTGAGAAAACCGTTCGTGGAAGAGGAAATCTACGAGAAGCTGGAGAAGCACCTCGGCGTCAGGTTTATCACAGAGGAAGAGGAGGAGGCAAAGAAGAGCGCCAGCCCTTCCCCGGAAGTGACGGTCGAGCTCCTCTCTCCCCTGCCCGCTCCCTGGCGGGAGGAGTTCCGCAAGGCCACCGTGGAGGCTGACTACTCCAAGCTGCAGAGGATGATAACCGAGATCCAGGCAATAAACCCGGCCGCGGCGGCGGCGCTTTCCGCGCTCGTCGGCGGCTTCGAATATGAGAAGATCCTTGTCGCGCTGGAGGGTTCGCCGGGGGCATGACAGAGAAAGATGCAGTAATCATTACGCCGCGCGGGCGCGCGGAGGCAGCCGTCATTCTCATGCACGGCCTCGGCGCGGATGGCCACGACTTCGAGTCTTTGGTGCCGGAGCTGCGCATGCCCGCGTCTCCGTCCCTCCGGTGGATCTTTCCGCATGCACCGGTTCGCCCTGTCACGATCAACGGCGGGGTTTCCATGCGCGCGTGGTACGACATCATGGCAATCGATCAAAATGCCCCTGAAGACGAAGCGGGCATCCGCGAATCCGCCCGGTTAATCGGCACGTTCATCCAGCGCGAGCTTGATCAGGGGATCCCTGCCGGAAAGATCATCCTTGCGGGCTTCTCCCAAGGCGGAGCCATGGCCCTTTTCACAGCGTTGCGCTGGCCCGAGCGCCTTGGCGGGTTGATCGCAATGTCATGCTACCTCCCTCTTCCCGCAACGCTTTCCGAGGAAGCCTCCCCCGCCAACTCGGCTCTCCCCGTCTTCATGGCTCACGGCACGTTTGACCCGGTAGTACCGTTCGGCTTGGGAGAAGCCGCTCGGGACGCGTTACTGCAAAGGGGACACGAGGTGGCCTGGCACACGTACCAGATGCAGCACGGCGTCAGCCAGCAGGAGATCACCGACGTGAGGGAATGGATTCTTCGTATCCTTTTGATTTAAAATCAGTTATTATGATACATACCATGAAATTGGCTTGACAAAACTGGTAGAATGGTCGCGGGTGGAGAAGGTTGATATGGCTTGGCTTTGGCCAAATGATGTCACAGGAGGTGTGATATGAAGCTTCCCCGAAAGGGCTTCTTGGTCCTGGCAGCGCTGTTTGTCCCGGCTCTCACTGCGTTGCCTCTTTTCGCCCAAGGTCCCGGAGGATATCCGGAGTACAAAGGGCAACCTGCTGAAATTACCATGTGGGCATGGACGAGCAACGAGAACTACTCTATCGATCTGTTCCAGAAAGCATACCCGAATATCACGGTCAAGTGGACCAACGCGGGCAACGGAGGCAACGAGTACGCCAAAGTCCTGACCGCAACGTCCGCGGGGAGCGGGCTGCCCGACGTCGTCATGAGCGAGTACACCTATGCGCCGCAGTTCATGGAATATGGAAGCTTCCAGGCCATGAACACCTGGGTGCCGGAGTCCGTTTACCTGAAGTACTATCCGGCGGTCACGCTGAAATGGACGGCCATGGACGGGAAGATCTACGGCACTCCGCAGGACAGCGGCGCCTCCACCATGGTGTATCGCAAGGACGTCTTCGACAGGTACGGCCTGACCGTTCCCAGGACGTGGGCGGATTTCGCAAAGCAGGCCGCGAAGCTTCATGCCGCCAACCCGAAGATCACGATGCTGAGCTTCCCGCAGAACTGGATCCTCGGGCCGCTGGGGCTTGTCTGGCAGGCGGGCGGCAAGCTGTTCGATTTTGCCAACGGAAAGTGGTACATCGATTTCACGAACCCGACCGCGGTCAAGGTCTTCAACTTCTGGGGAAGGCTCATCAAGGACAAGCTCGTCAACGCGGACATGTGGTGGAACGCGGACTGGTACAAAGAGCTGGATGACGGAGGTTCGGCAACGGTGGTTTCCGGGGGTTGGTTCCCCGAATGGCTGCAGCTGAACAGCACGACATCCAGCGGCAAATGGAGAGTGGCGCTCGTGCCGCAGTGGAGCCTCTCCGACCCGCAGAACGGCGAGATGGGCGGATCAGGTTTCTACGTGGGCAGCCAGTCAAAGAACGCTGAAGCGGCGTCGCTCTTCGTCCTCTGGCTCAACTCGCAGAAGGACTCGCTCGTCCAGCTCCATGACAAGAGCCAGCTCCCCATCCTCTGGTCCAAGGTATTCACGGACCAGGTGGCGCCAAGCCTTGCGAACATCGAGTATCCGTACTTCGGAGGCCAGAAGATCACTCCCGTCAGCGTGGAGGCAATGAAACAGGTGAAGACCGCCTTCACGGCGCTGCCAATCATGGACTACGTGTCCTCCAGCCAGGAAAACGAGATCAAGAAGTTCCTTGCCGGTGACGAGGACATGATGCAGATGCTCCAGAACTGGCAGGACAATGTCGTGGCCTTCATGAAGAAGCAGGGGTTCAACAACGTCGTGGTAGGTCAGCTCCCATAGATGTGAAAGAGAGCGGCCGGGGGACCGGCCGCTCTCTTCGTGAAAGCAGCAGCACAAGCCGTGAGGAAGCTCCAATCCATCAAGGCGTACCTGTTTCTCCTTCCCTTTCTTTTCTTCTTCGTCATTGTGGTCGTCTCCCCGGTCATCTTCGGCGGCTACCTGTCCCTGTTCGGGCAGCGAGGGGCGCGGATGTGGTTTGTCGGCCTCAGCAACTACACGTCCGTCATCACCGACCCGCTGTTCTGGGGAAGCTTCGGCCTCCCGGCGTTCCTTCTCCTGGTCCAGATCCCGCTCATGATCCTCCTTGCCATTTTCATTGGCTTGCTCTATGAGCAGCTCAGGCATTCCGCGCTGTTCCGCCTCATCTTCTACCTTCCCTACGCGCTCCCCGGCGTCATAGCGGGCATCCTCTGGTCCTACATGTTCTCCAAGTCCATGTCGCCGTTCATCCCTCTGCTCAAGCTCGTCGGAGTGGCAAAGCCCGAGTTCATCACGTTCCCGAACCTCCCGTGGATTTTTCTCATCATCATCCTGTGGGAATGGACAGGGTACACGTCACTCATCGTCTATTCAGCGCTGGTTTCCATTCCCAAGGAATACGCGGAGGCGGCCCAGATTGACGGGGCAACGCGGGCGCAAGTTGCCGTCCACATCAAGGTGCCGCTCCTTGCGAACACGGTCTGGCTGCTGTTCCTCTTCAACACCATAGGCGCGCTGCAGATCTTCAACGAGCCGCGGGTCCTCGGGGTGGCGGCCAACCTGATAACGCTTCCCCCGAACTTCACCCCGGCAATGTACGTCTATAACGAGGCGTTCCTGTACGGCGCCTTCACGTATGCAATTGCGATGGGGCTGGTGCTGGCGGCGGTGATCTTCGTGATTTCCTTCTTCTTCCTCCGCCAGTCATCGAGGGAGCTCGGCGCGCATGCATGAGAGAACCTCCCGCCCGCTGCGTTTCGAGCTGATCGCCGTCCTCCTCTCCCTGTTCTTCCTCCTGCCGTTCTACTGGCTTCTCCAGAGCACGACCAAGGACAACGGACAGCTCCAACAGGGAACCTTTGCGCCCGGAACGCCCAACCATTTTGTCCATGACAACCTGACCGGCATCTTTGCCTACCATGATGGGGTCTTCCCGAAATGGCTGGTGAACTCCATCATCTACTCAGGGCTCGGGTCGATTGCGGGCACCTTCTTTGCGGCTATGGCGGGGTATGCGTTTCGACGGTTTCGATTCCTGGGACGGAAGCTCCTGTTCTTTCTCATCCTCGGTTTCGCGCTTGTCCCCCAGTTCGCCACGACGCTGCCGCTGTTCATCGAGTTCAAGAACTTCGGCATCCTGAACAGCGCGTGGTCCGTGATCATCCCCTCCGTGGTGAACGTGTTCGGCGTCTACCTCATGGTGGTGTACTGGAACCAGGTCCCCGAGGAGATGTTCAGCGCGGCCATGATAGACGGAGCCGGCGAGGTTTCGATATTCCTTCGCATCGGGCTTCCGACCATCCTGCCCGGCCTGACCACGCTCCTCCTCATTTCCTTTGTGGCAATCTGGAACAACTATTTCCTTCCCCTCGTGATGCTGAGCAACGAGGGGAGATATCCCCTCATCCTCGGCATTACAACCATCTTTTCCCTGGAGGGCTTCCCGGTCTACAACCTCATGCTCATGGGTGCGTTTCTCACGGCCATTCCCCTGCTCGTGATTTTCGGAGCGCTGCAGAGGTTTCTGGCCCCGCAGCTCACGGGAGCAATCAAATAGGAATCTTGCCGGCGGCGGCCTGCAGCTTCTTCTGCATCCCGGCAATGTCTCCCGCGAACAGGCCGGCAATCATCAGCAAGAGCAGCGCGCACGGCACCCACATGATTGCGGATATTCCGAGAGCGGCGCCCGTGCCAATGGCCACGGAAAGTATCCCGCCAACGAGCTTTCCGAATCCGGTGCCCACGGAATCCGTCAGGTTGAAAATCGAGAATATGGAGCCGCGGTTCTCCGGGACGTTCACGTCCAGAAGCATCGTTTTCACGTTCGGATTGGTCACGGAGGCAATGAAGGAGGCCAGAAGACCCAGCCCAATCGTCACGGGGAGGTTCTTCCCAAGGGGCAGGAAGAAAATGAGGACGGCCACCAGCGCTCCCACGAACGTAGTGACTGCGCAGAGAAGCGGGAGGTTGGACGCTTTCCTCTTGAAAAGCGCGCCGCCCCAGAGGCCGCCGAATATCGTGCCCAGAGTGGTCCCGACGCCGAAAGCCAGGAAAACAGTGGTTGCCTCTTCGATTGTGAAGCCGCGGTTCTCATTCAGGAACTTCACGAGGAACAGCGGAATTGCGCCCCAGGGGATGGTGCCAATGATCCCCTGGATGAACAGGTAGACGTTGGTGGGCACTTTGACGAGGTTCCCGTAATCGGAGAGCTTCATGGTCCTCGAATAAACGGCGCCACTGTCAAACAGAGCCTTGAGCGACTCCTCCGTTGCGCCGCGCCGGGGCTCGGTGACGAAGAAATAATAGAATGGAAGGGCGATGAGGCCCGGCACGGCTGAAACGATGAACGGGAATCTCCACCCGAGCGACGGACCGAGGTACCCGCCGAGGAGCTGGCCGATGATCTGCCCCAGCCCAATGACAGTGACCATCCACGTGACAGCGGAGGCCCTTTCCTTTTCCGCGTACATGTCCCCTATGAGGGAAAAAATCGTCGGGAAAGAAACACCCACTCCGATGCCGGTCAAGATCCTCAGTATGAAGAACTGGGGATAGTTCTGGACGAACGCCGTCAACAGGCAGGGAATTTGGCCGAGGAGAATGGAGTACACGAACAGGAGCTTCCTGTTCCTCTTGTCCGTCAGATAACCCCAGATGATGCTGATCACGGCGCCAAGGATGGTGAACAGTCCGCTCATGAGGCCAATGGCGGCGTCGTTGACCCGGAACTCCTTCTCGATGAGGACCAGCGTGGAGTTCATGACGTTCTGATCAGCATTCAGGAAGCCGACTATGATGATCATCAGAACAAGCGTCAGTGTCCTGTTGTTTTTCATTTTCCACGGCTCCTTTTCCAATGATGACTTCTCGTATTTTGCAATGGACTGCGCGAGAGTCTACCGGTTCCGGGTTCGGATTTCCACCTGCAGTCGGCTGAACAGGCAGGCGGCTGCGGTTCGCGAGCGCCGCGGCCTTTCATCCCGCTTTGGGGACAGGTGTGGGTTCCAACCGATCCGCCCGGCGAAGCGAAGGGAAGAGCACGGTCCACAGGAGCACGACAACGAGCGTTCCTACGCCCCCGAGCGCCGCGGCCGGGACCGCGCCCATCCAGGCTGCGGTCACGCCGGACTCGAACTCGCCGAGCTGATTGGAGGCGCCAATGAAAATCGAGTTCACGGCGCTCACGCGGCCGCGCTTCTCGTCAGGCGTGTTGATCTGCACAAGGGTCTGTCGCAACACCACGCTCACCATGTCGGACGCGCCAAGCACGACGAGCGCCCCCAGGGACAGGAGAAACCATCTCGACATGCTGAAGACGATCGTCATGAGCCCAAAAAGCGCAACTCCGATCAGGAGCCTCGTTCCCGAGCGCCGGGCCATGGGCCGCTGGGAAAGGTAAACCGCCACGCCGGCGGCGCCCACCGCCGGAGCGCTTCGCAGGAGACCAAGGCCCCACGAGCCGACGTGAAGAACGTCCCGGGCATAGATCGGCAGGAGCGCCGTGGCGCCGCCAAACAGCACGGCGAAGAGGTCGAGGGAAATGGCGCCCAGGATCAGGGGCTGGGAGAAAACGAAGCGAAGTCCTTCCAGCATCTGGGAGAAGCCCGGCTTCGCTGCGGCGGAAACGCGCAGGCGCGCGCGGATGCGGGACACCAGAACCGCCGCAATCGTAAAAAGAGCGGCTGACGCCGCGTAGACACTGGCGGGACCGAAAGCGTACAACAGCCCGCCAAGAGCGGGACCCAGGATCGTGGCAATCTGCAACGTGCCGGAGCTCATGGCAACGGCGCGGGGGAACTCCTCGCGGGAAACGAGGAACGGTATCAGGGATTGGCTTGCGGGGCCCTGAAACGCCTGTCCCACGCCGACAAGAGCCACCACCGGGAAGATCCACGCCGCGCGCGCGCCGTGCAAAGCAGATATGAGGACGAGGAGGAGCGCGACCAGGACCTGGAGCAGGAAAGTCAGAAGGAGTATGGTGCGCCGTTCGACGCGGTCTGCCGCCAGGCCCCCCGGCAGAGCCAGGAGGAGCGCAGGCAGGAACTGCGCGAGGCCCACCATGCCCAGGGCAAATGCGCTCCCCGTCAGATCGTAGACGTGCCATCCCACGGCAACGCCCAGCATCAGCGAGGAGATCGAGGCGAGCGACCGGGCGACAAGAAAGGCCCGGAAGTCGTGGTTGTGAAGCACCGGAAAGCCTGAGTCCTTCATTTTGCTGGAATGTCGCTACTGTTTGATTGCGCCCGCCACCATTCCGCGCGCGAGGTAGCGGTAGCTTGCAAGCCCCATGATCACCGGCGGAGCCACGCTCAGGATCATTGCCGCGGCGGTCTGCCCCCACTTGATTCCGAAAGAGGTCAGGAAATACGTTGCGCCGACGCTGACGGGAGTGGCGCGCTCCGTGCTCAGGATGAGGCCGAAGAGGAACTCGTTCCACGCGTAGATGAAGCTCAGGATACCGACGGCCGCCATGATGGTGCGGGAAAGCGGCACAATGATGTGACGGAAAATCTGCCAGTTCGATGCCCCGTCCATACGGGCAGCTTCCTCAATGGCGGCCGGGAAATCCTGGACGAACCCGATGAACAGCACAAGGGCGAGCGGCACGTCGATGGCGCAGGCCACCAGCGCGAGCCCGACTCTCGTGTCCAGGAGCCCGACCAGGCGGAACATGAGGTACAACGGAATGACGAAGACGATCAGCGGAATGGTGCGCAGGTTGGTGACCAGGGGAAGGAGCGTGCGGCGGCCGTGGCCGAACCTCACGATCCCATAGGCTGCGGGAAGCGTGATGGCGATGGCAAGGAGGGTGCCGGCCAACGCAATGCAAAGGCTGTTGAACAGGAAAAGCGGAAAGTCGAGCGATATTCCGCCCGCGAGCACCGCGTGAAAGTTTTCCAGTGTCGGAAGGAAGACCCACACCGGCGGGCTGTGTGAGATCTGAGCCGGCGTCTTGAATGCCGTGAAGAGAGTCCCGATCAACGGGAAGTCGAAGACGAGCACAGCCAGGCCGTAGAGAATCCAGCGGAAGGTCTTCATCTCCGGGGGTCCCGCAGGATGTACCGCATCGAAACGGAAAGGGGAATCAAGGAGAGAACCAGCAGCAGGAGTGCGGTGGCTATGGCCTGTCCGAGCAATTGCTGCTGGAAAAACGTTCGATAGATGTAGATGGTGATGCTCGTGGTGAGAGTGCCTGGTCCGCCCCCGGTCAACACGTAGATATGATCGAAGACCCTGAAAGAATCCACGAACCTGATGAAGGAGGCTATTGCGAGGGCCGAAACCAGAAGCGGAAGCTTGATGCGCCGCGTTGCTTGCATGCCGCTTGCTCCATCGATCTGCGCCGCTTCCAACAACTCTCGGGGAATCGATTCGAGCGCAGTGAAGAAGATGAGGAACGCGAACGGAGTCCACTGGAAGACTTCGATCCCGATGACGGTGGGGACAATCCACGGAGGGCTCAAGAGGTCCGCCTGAATGCCCAGGAGCTTCAGATACTGGGAGATCATCCCGACGAAATCGTTCAACAAGAGCCGATACATGATGCCCAGGAGGACCGGTGCCACCATGAGCGGGAGAAGGAGCGGGGCAAGGAGCGGCTTATGGTCCGACAGCAAGGGCTGCAGCGCCAGCGCAAGGCCGAGGCCGAGGAGGATTTCGAACACCGTCGCGGTGACGGCAAAGCGGGCGCTGAACCCCAACGCGCCCCAGAAGTTCGGGTCCTTCAGCACGGCAACAAAGTTCGCCAGCCCGACCCACTGAGGCGCGCGCAAGGACCTGAACATGAGACTGGTGAAGCTGTAGTAGAGGTCCGCGCCGGCCGGGTATCCCCACAACAGCAGGCAGAAAACCACCAGGGGGGCCAGAAAGAGCAGCCCCCTCCGGCGCTCCCCCCGGGTTATCGACTGGCCCACTTTTTCACTCTTTCGAAAGCCTACTTGCTGATGGTCGACGTCATGCGGGACGCAGCGCTGGAAAGGGCCGCGTCAATGCTCTTCTGGCCCGCCCAGACCGCGGAGAGCTCATCCGCGAGTATCTGATAGACGGGCACCGCATACGACGCCGTGCCGCCGTTGATGACATAGCCATACTTGTCAAGATACTCGGCAACCTTGGAGAAGTCCGGCCGCGTCGAAGCCATGGCGTTGAGCACAGGGGAAACCGGCGGCGTGCCGCCCGCCTTTGCGTAGATCTCCATGGCGTCCTGGGACAGGAGGTAGACGAGGAACTTCCCTGCATCGTCCTTGTTCTTGGAGGCATTGTTCAAGCCGATCCCCAGGCTGTGCTCATGAGTCTTATGCCCGGCTGATCCCGCGGGAATTGGCGCTATCCCCACCTTCCCCGCCACCATGGGAGACTGCTTCGGGTCATTCAGGATCGGAAAGGCGGCGTTCCACTGCAGCGCCGTGGCGGCCTGACCGGTGGAGAAGGCCTCATTCGTCTCCGGGAACTCGTAGTTGACGCTTCCCGCAGGCGTGGCCTTGTTGTCGATGATCGTCTGGTAAACCTGCAGAGAAGCCTTGGCCGCGGGGGAGTTGATGATGACGTTGCCCTGAGCGTCGAGCCAGTTCCCTCCGTTGGAGGCAAGGACGTCGTCCCAGATCATGATGTTGAAGATCAGGTTCTTGAGCTGAAGGACGGTGCCGTAGGCGGTGGGCGAATCAGGATTGATCGACTTCGTGAAGAAAAGGACGGTTGCAAGGTAGTCATTCCAGGTCCAATCAGCCGGGTCCTTCGGGGTCAGGTCCTGCCCCAGAACGCTCTTTGCAATCTGGCTGTACGTCGCGGCCCACGACTGGTCGCTCTGGAGCCTGCTGATGAGATCACTTCTATAGAAGAGGAAGTGGACGCTCACGTCCGTGGGGACTCCGTAGAGCTTTCCCTTGAACCGCAGCGTGTCCAGGGCCGAAGGGATGAAGGATTTGACCGCATCCGGCGTTGCAAAGGAGTCAATGGGGGCAAGATAGGGCGCGTAGCTTCCCAGCGTATACGTCGTCACGAGGTTCAGGTCGAACTGCGTGCTTGCCGCGGCAAGGTCCGTGAGCTCCTTGTCGAAGAATCCCTGCCTGCTGAAAAGAAGCTGCTTCACCCTGACGCCGTCCGTTTTGCCTTGTCCGGCGTTGTACGCGTCGATGACCTTCTGCATGGCGTCGCTTTCAGGTCCCGGCCAGAACAGGAGCGTTACCTGGCCCGAAGCCATGCCTTTCTCCCCCTGGCCTCCGGCGAAAGCGTTGAGCGCTGCCAGCAGCAGCACCGCCACAATGAGCGTGAACGACAAAGCCTTTTTCATGCCATTCCCTCCGTGTTTCCTGTCCCGCGGCCGCCTGCGCGCGGTGTGGCGGCTCTGACTCTCTGATTTTTGCTCTCTGACGCCTTGTGATAAGGTAACCTTCTCTTGACAACACCGTCAAACGAGGCCTACGGTTCAGAGACTGAGAACACGGTCCGCCATGGATACGACCCGTCTGCGTGCGCTTCGAAAATCCTTCTTCGATCACCTCGTGAACGACACCATGGCGTTCTGGACCCGGCATGCGATAGATCGCGAGCACGGCGGGTTTCGCACCTCTCTCGACAGGTACGGCAAGCCTCTTGATTCGGACAAAGGGGTATGGATCCAGGGCCGCGCCACCTGGGTGTACTCCAAGCTCTACAACGACATCGAGAAAAGATCGGAATGGCTCGAGATTGCGAGAAACGGCGCCGAGTTCCTGGAAAAGCACTGCTTCGATGGGGACGGGCGAATGTTCTTCATTGTCACCGAGGATGGACGTCCCGTCCGAAAGCGACGCTACTTCTTTTCCGAGGTCTTCGCCGTCATGGGCTTCGCGGAATATGCAAGGGCTTCGGGGGACGCGGCGCGGCTTTCGAAAGCCAAAGGCCTTGCGGATCTTGTGCACCGCCTCATCACCACCCCGGGGCTGCTTCAGCCCAAGATAGACCCCAGGACTCGGGAGCTGCGGTCCCATTCCACCACGATGATCCGGATCAACATGTACCAGGTGCTGCGCAGCGCTGATCCCGCGGGGCGCTACGACACACTGATCGACGCCGCCATCGAGGAGCTTTTCCGCTACTTCGTAAAGCCGTCCGAAAAGGCGCTTTTCGAGACGGTCGGGATGAACGGAGAGCTTGTCGATTCCCCCGCGGGGAGGTGCATCAACCCCGGTCACGCAATGGAGTCATCCTGGTTCCTGCTCGAAGAGGCTCGCGGACGCCATGACGACCAGCTCAGGCAAAAGGCGCTCCAAGTTCTTGACTGGTCCCTGGAACGGGCATGGGACCGGAAATATGGCGGCTTCCTGTATTTCGTGGACTCCCAAGGGCGCCAACCGGAGCAGTTGGAATGGGACATGAAGCTCTGGTGGGTCCACACGGAAGCAATCCACGCAACGCTCTGCGCCTACTCCATGACGGGGATTGAGACATACCTGTCCTGGTTCGATCGGATACTGGCATGGAGCCTGGCTCATTTCCCCGACAAGGAATACGGGGAATGGTTCGGCTACCTTCATCGGGACGGCACGGTTGCGCTGGACTGCAAAGCCAACCACTGGAAAGGACTTTTCCATCTCCCCCGGCAGGAGATCCTCTCGTGCCTTCTGCTGGATTCGATGTTGGCTCCCTGAATCCTTCGCTCAGTCGCCGGTGGGCTTCACCGTGGCGGCTTCCATCATGAGAATCACGGAAGGCTCGGGCGCGCTCGTCTTGTGGAGCACACCCTTCGGAACAAGGAGCCCCTGTTGAGGGCCAAGCTCCTTTCGCTCGCCCTCCAGCTCAACAACAAACCTGCCGGAGAGTACGAAGAAAAACTCATCCTCTTTGTCGTGCTTGTGCCAGTGGAACTCTCCCCCCTTGAAGACACCCAGGCGCACCACGCAGTCGTTGACCCTGCAGAGAGTCTGGTTGAACCACGGGTCCTTTACCGCTGCCGCCAGGGCCTGGACGTCGATTCTCTCGAGTGGGCTGAACCTGGCGTCCAGATTGATCGAATACTTCTGCTCGTGTTCCATGAATCCTCCCTTGCAGAATCGAAAACGGCCTCTAGAAATGGAGGCGGACGCCCATCTCGAGCTCAGTCAGGCTCCCGGTGACCACCGGTTCGAGCGCGGCGACTTTCCCGGCACTGCGGGCGTCATCCACGGCGCCGAATACATCGATCAGCTCCCAGATCCTGAGAACGGAGAAGGCAATGGCCCCAACGCCGATCATCAGGTATCCAGCGCTGGCCCCTGAGAGCCCCGACGATGAGGGAGCGGGTGAGCCAATCGCCAGCCCGGCGCCTATGGCCGCAATGCCGACACAGCTCAGGTCCCCGATGAGGAAGGGGTTGCCGTTTCCGCCAACCCAATACTGACCAGTTCCAAATCCCAGGAAAATGCTGAAGAGGTAGGCGGGCCATGCCGGCTTCGGCTCCGGGGCGCCTTGAGCGGAAACCACCCCCGCGGCGAAAAGCGCGAGGAATATCACCAGGACAAGTCTGAATGCACGCGGCATTTGAATGCCTCCCGAGGAGGCCGGCAAAGCCGCGGCCCCCGTCTATCCGAGCCTTCGCATGACCGAGACGCAGTTCGTGACGCCCGACCCGCCAACGTTGAACGTGACTCCGATCTCGGGCCGCGTGCGGCCCGGCGCGGCCCCGATGGGCTCCCCGACAAGCTGCTTGTAGACCAGGGCATGCATTGAGACGCCGGTGGCGCCGACGGGATGCCCTTTTGCTTTCAAGCCGCCGGAAAGGTTCACGCTGCATTGAGAGTCCGTCCGGTCGAACCTTCCCTCCATGTAATCGTACCCTGAGCGGCCGTCTTTTGAAAGACCCAGGGCTTCCGTGCAGAGAAGCTGGTTGATCGTGAAGCAGTCGTGCACTTCGGCCACGTCGATGTCGGAGGCGGCTATGCCCGCTTCCGCAAATGCCCGCCGCGCGGCCTCCTTGCCGGCAGCCAGCTCGTGCATGTTGGCCCTTTTCGAAAGGGCCATGCGCTCGTTGACGTGGCCTATCCCCGCAATCTCCACCGCCTTTCCAGCCCGCGCGGCCGCGGCTGTCTGCATGATGACCACTGCCGCGGCGCCGTCCGAGATGAGAGAGCAGTCATGCAAACGAAGGGGATCTGCGATCAGCGGGTTTTTCTCCTCGGGAAGGTCGAGCACCGCCTGCGCTGTTGTCAGCCCCAGCCTGTCGGAAGGCCCGCCCTTTCCGAAGTGGGCCAGGGGATTGTCCAGCCCGTTGCGATATCCCAGGGCGGAAACCGCGGCAAGCATCCGCATGAAAAGATCAGCGGAGAGTCCGTAGCGCGCGGAATACCCCTTGGCATATTCCGCAAAAAGACAGGGAAACGATACTTCCCGCGCGCCTTCCTCCGGCCAGTACGAACAGGTGGCGAGGGCGTGCGTGACGCCTTTCGTGTCGAGGAGATTCATCTTCTCCACGCCGAGCACGAGCGCGACCCGGGCCCGTCCTGATTCCACGGCGTACAGCGCGTTGTACAGGGCCACGGAGCCGGAAGCACAGGCATCTTCACAGCGCGTCATTGGCTTGAAGCGCAGGCCCTCGGGGTCGATCTCGGGCGCGATTGCAGCCACGTGCTCCTGGTTTGCAAACAGGCCCGGAGCGCAGCTGCCCACCCAGACGCCGTCAACGTCCTTGCCCGCCAGGCCGGCGTCCTTCAGCGCTCCCCGCCCCGCCTCCATCATGAGGTCATAGAGGGAGGCGGTGTCCACCACCTCGCCTGTTTCCTTGTTCTTCTTCACGAAGCTGCCGAACCTCGTGTTGTACGCACCGACAATGCTTACGCCACTCACGTCAGTCTTCCTTTCCAATGAACCCCGACAGTATCTTCACGAAGCCCTCGGGGTCCTCAGCCACAACGGAATGCCCCACCTCATCCAGGATCACGAGCCGGGCCCCGGGGAAAGCTTGCGCGGTTTCCCTGGCCATGGCTTCGGTGACGATCACGTCCTTGCGGCCCCATATCACCAAGGTAGGAGCCGTGAACGCTCCACATTTCCCCTTGTAATCAAAGCGGCTCAGGGCGCGCGCGTTCCCCACCCAGGCGGAGGGAGCCATGAGCGCGGCGTCATCAACCAGCGCTTCGAAGAAAGCCTTGTCCTTCAACGTCGGAACAACCGCGGAGAGGGCCGCGGACAGAACATCCCGACTTGTCCGCATGGACTCGATCATCGGATATCGATCCTCCGGAGTCTGGAGCCCCGATGGCGCGGCGGAATCCACGAGCACGAGCCCTCGGGGCAGCTTCGGGTTGCGGACTGCCAATGAGATGGCCACTGCGCCTCCCAGGGAGTGCCCCACGAGCACGGGTCTTTCGATCCGCATGGCGCCAAGAAACGCGGCCACCGAGTCCGCGTAACGGTCAATGTCGGGTTCTGCCGGCAGCTCGCTGGAACGCCCGAAGTTCGGCATGTCCAGCGCAACGGTCCTGCAACCCGGAACATCCATCGCACGGCCGAACCATCGACTGGACCCGATGTTTCCGTGCACGAACACCACGTCGATCCCTCTTCCGTGCTCGACGTAGTGAATGCGCGTCTCTCCCACGGTTATGGTTTTTGCCGTCATATGACCCTCAAGAAATCGACGACGGCGCCCTCGATCTCGTACCGCAAAGCGGTGTTGTTCAGGTCTGCTCGGGGCATGTCTAGATCCCCAGGTAGGACCGGATCACGTGAGGGTTGTTGGACAAACCCGCCGCGCTATCCTCCAGGGCCACGGCGCCGTTTTCCAGCACGTACCCCCGGTCCACTGCGCGCAGGCTTTCCCGCACGTTCTGCTCCGTGACAAGGATGGAGACCGTGGCCTTGAGCTGCGCGAGCTTCTCGAAGACTTCCGACACAATGGAGGGTTGAAGCCCGAGAGACGGCTCGTCCAGGATGAGAAGACGCGGATTGGCCATCAGCGCGCGGCCAATTGCCACCATGCGCTGCTGGCCTCCGGAAAGCGTTCCGGCAAGCTGACGGTACCTTTCCCGCAGAATGGGGAACTGGCTGAGCACGGTTTCAAGCTGCTTCTCCATCACGTTCTTCGCATGAGGAATGTAAACCGCGCCAAGCTCCAGGTTGTCCGCCACGGACATGCCGGGGAAAAGCTCGCGCTCCTGGGGCACCAGGGCAATACCTGCGCGGGCTATCTGATGCGTCTTGAGCGTGGTGAGGTCCCTGCCGTCGGATTCAATGGTGCCGGCGCGCGGATGGACCAATCCCATGATCGCATTTATCAGCGTGGTCTTGCCGGCGCCGTTGGGCCCGAACAGGCCGACGGATTCGTTGCCCACGGTGAGATCCACTTTTCGCAAAACGGGGATGCGCCCATAGCCGCATTCGAGGTTCCGCACCTGCAGCATCAGGCAGCTCCTCCGAGGTAGGCGGCAATGACCCTCGGGTTCTTTGCAACCTCTTCGTACGGTCCCGCGGCAATGATCTCCCCGGCCTCCAGGACGATCACGCGATGGGTCAGGTCACGGATGACGCTCATGACGTGCTCCACCACGCCGACGCCTATGTTCTTTTCCCGAGCCACTCCTTGAACGAGACGGATGACCTCGGTGGTCTCATCCACGTTCAGACCGGCCATGACCTCATCCAGAAAGAGGACGGAAGGGTCATTGGCAAGGGCGTGTGCGATCTCCAGCTTTTTCGTCTCCAGCATCGTGATCTCGGAGACGTCGCGGCCCAGGCTGCCAAGCCCGAGGGAGCCGCAAAGGGCTTCCGCGGATTTGCGGGCCTCTTTCAGGCTCGAGCGCCGGCTGAAGATGAACCCCAGCATCACGTTTTCCACCACGTTCAGGTTCTCCAGGGGGTGGATGAGCTGAAACGTGCGGGAAATCCCCGCGCGGGCACGCTTGTGGGCCGCGAGGCTCGTTATGTCGCGGCCCTGGAAGTGGATGCGGCCGCTGGTGGGGGCATACACGCCGGAGACCAGGTTTATGAACGTGGTCTTTCCCGCGCCGTTGGGCCCAATGACGCCGAGGATCTCTCCGCGGTCCAGGCTGAAGGAAACGTTGTTGACCGCAAGCAGGCCGCCGAAGCGCTTGGTCAGGCCGAACGTCTGCAGGTCAGGCATGGGCCGCCTCCGGGCCACCTGCCTCCGGGCCCCCTGCCTCACGGCCAGTTGCCTCCTTCGCCCTCGCCTTCACTCGCTTTCGGTACTGGCCGTAGAGCCCCTCGGGCAGGAGAAGGATGACAAGGACAATGATGATCCCGTACACCACGAGGTGGCCGTAGGGGATTTTCAGCTTGAGGTACTCCGATGCCACTCCCAGGAGGACGGCACCCAGGACAGGTCCCGGCGTGCTGTAGGTTCCGCCCAGAAGCACCATGGCCAGCGGCAGAAGCGTGTAGTTGGAGTCGAAGACCGAGTCCGGCGACGCGTAGCCGTAGATCTGTACGTGGATGCCGCCGACAATTCCCTGGATGAAGGAGGTCGTGACGAAGGCAATCATGAGATACGCGAAGATGGCAATCCCGCTGGAGCGCGCGCTCACCTCGTCATTTCGCACAGCGGTAAGCGCGAACCTGAGACGGGACCGCTGGAACACGGCGGACAGCGCGCACGCCAGGAGCACGGCGGCAAGAGCGAGCCAGTACAGGGACCTTGCGTCACCGCCAAAGATCAGGGAAGGAAGGACAATCCCTTCGGGTCCGCCCGTGAAGTCTCCCCCGTTGTGGATGATCACCTGGAAGATCTCTGCAAGCGCCAGAGTGGTGATAGCGAAATACACCTTCCGCAAACGAAGGATGACAAAGCCCAGCACAAAAGCAACCGCCGCCGCGCACACGCCGGCGAACAGGATGGAGACGATGGGTGACACGGAAAGCTTGAGCGTCGTGAGCGCCGCTCCGTAGGCGCCGATGCCGAAGAAGCCGGCAATCCCGAAGGAGATCTGCCCGGACCTCAGGAGCATGTCCCAGCTCACGGCCAGGGCCATGAAGAGGAGGACGCTCTGCGCCACGGCCAGAGGGTATGGTCCGGCCAGGAAGGGGAATGCGACCGCGGCCGCGATGACCACCACGGGAAGGAACCGCCTGACTGCCGTGGTCACACTTTCCTCTCCCGCCACGAGCGGATCAGGATGGTGGCAATGATGATCACGAAGAACACCATGTTGGACCATCCCGCGTATCCCCTGATCCCGTCGATAATGCTTTCCGCGAGGCCCAGGGCCAGGCTGCAGTACAGGATGCCCACGATGTTGCCCACACCTGCCATCGCAACCAGGGAGAATGACTTCATGGTGTAGGGCCCGCCCACCATCGGAAAGATCGCCTGCTTTGCAAGGAAGAGGGAGCCCACCGCGCCGACGAGGCCCACGGCCAATGCGAACACGAACGCATAGGTCTTGCCCACGTCGATCCCGACGATTGCCGCTCCCCGCGGGTTCTGGCCTACCGCCAGCGCAGCTTTGCCCATACGGGTGCGCTTGAGAAAAAGCTGCAAGCCCGCGGCGAGCGCTAGTGCTGCAGCAACGTAGACGAAATCAAACACTCCGAAGCTGACGTCCCCCACCGTTGCGGAGGCGGACACGTAGTCCAGGGAGAGCTTCCACGACTGCGACGTGAACAAGAGGTTTACGGTCTGGCTCAGCGCGATGGCGAGCCCGAACGTGAGGATGAGCTGGTTCAGCTCCGGCGCCTTGAGCGCCTGCTTGATGGTGAGCAGGTACACCACCAGTCCGAAGACGGCCATGACCATGGCAACGGGAATCAGGGAAATGAAAGGATCAAGGCCGAGCAGGCGCGCGGCGAAATACGCCAGGTACGCCGCCACCATCATGAGCTCTCCGTGGGCGAGGTTCACGATGTGGACGATGCCGAGTATGAGCGCCATGGGAATGGCAACAGCGGCGTAGAGGCCGGCGCGCTGCACGCCGTAGACAAGCGCCGTTGGCTTCCATGCCAGGACGGCGGCCGTCCCGATGACCGCAAGGGCGGCCCAGACAACGGCCTGCCATGCCCGGCCCGGCCGCTCGCGCGGACGGGTCACCACCACTCTCATGCTACTTCCAGGGAGGAAGAGGGTATACGAGCGGCTTGGACTGGACCTCGAACGGCCAGATCACCTCCTGCCTGCCGTTCTGCCACTGGAGGATCTTCTGGCTCTTGATGCCCTGGTGCTTGATGATTCTGGAGGGCGTGAATGTAATGGTCTCACCCAGCGGTGAGGCATATCTCGTGGCCTCCAACGCCTTGATGAGCTTCTCCCTGTCCGTGCCTCCCGCGCGCTTGATGGCGTCCGCAATGATGTAGACGGCGCTGTAGGAGAGAGGGGCGAAGTAGCTCGTCGGTTCGGCGCCGTTGACGGCCACGTATGCATCGTAGAACTTCTTGCTTGCTGGGCTTATGTCGTTGACGGAAGGAGCCCACATGCCGTAGAGCATGATGTCCTCAGCCAGCGGGGAGGTGCCGATGTCCGTAGGCCACGCCGGAGGAGCCCCGAGGTAGATGGGCGGGGAGAACTTCATGGCCTTGGACTGCTCCAGCAGCGGGAGGGCGTCCTGGGCGTAGCCGGCCCAGATGAAGAGGTCCGGTTTGAAATCCTTGGCTGCTTCCAGCGCGGAAGAATAATCGGAACCGCCCATGAGCGCGCTCTTGAACGAAGCGCCGTCGAAGGTATAGCGGGAGCCGAAGATGGCCTTGGAGGCGTCGAAGGATGACTTCCCGAACGCCCCTTCCTCATATGCGAGGAATATCCTCTTGATCTTGACGTTGGGGTACTTCTTCTGGATTGCGGCCCATCCCTCGAAGTAGCTCTGGCCCTGGTTGTAGTCCCACGGATGGAGGTGGAAATACCAGTCCGAGCCGGGGCTGGGACCGAGGGCCTTTTCGACGCTGGCGCTTGCCGCCGCCCCCGTGGCAACGGTGACGATCTGGTACTTCTTCATGATGGGGACCTGGGCTACAGCCACCCCTGAAGCAATGCCGCCCAGGAGGACGTCCACCTTGTCCACGGTGGCGAGCTTCTCGATTGCGGCAACGCCCTTGTCTCCCTTGCCTTCGTCATCAACCACGACGAGCTGAAGCTGCTTCCCCAGCACCCCGCCCGCCTTGTTGATCTCATCCACGGCAAGCTGCGCGGCCTTGGAGCATTCCAGACCGCTCACGTCCCCCAGCGGCCAGTTGGCGCCAAGCTTGATGACGCCCTGCGCGAATGCGGCGGCGCCAATCAGCGCGAAGCACGCAATTGCCACGAAAGCCTTTCTCATATGCCTCCTCCTTCGGGGCGCCGAGGCGTCCCTCTCTTACAGCACGAGCCCTCCGTCCACGCGGAGGACCTGGCCCGTGATGAACTCCGATTCTTCGCTTGCAAGAAAAAGCACCGCGTTGGCGATGTCACGAATCTCCGCAAGCCTTCCCAGCGGTGTCTTTGCGATGATGGGCTCGAGCACTTTTTCCGGCACCGAGGCGATCATGGGCGTGCGCGTATAGCCGGGAGACACCGCGTTCACCCTCACCTTTGCGCCTTTTCTGGCGAACTCCCGCGCCCACCCCTTCGTCATTGCCACGACGCCGCCCTTGGTGGCCGCGTAGTTGGTCTGGCCGACGTTTCCGTCCAGGCCGACGATGGAGCTGATGCTGACGATTGCTCCCTTGCCCGCCTCCATCATGAGCGGCGCAATGGCGCGCGTCATGAAGAAGACGCCTTTCAGGTTGACGTTGATCACCGCGTCCCAGTCCGCGTCGGTCATCTTGTGGATCATGGCGTCACGCGTGATGCCGGCGTTGTTGACCAGGACGTCCACTGACCCGGACTCGGACTTGATGCGCTCAACCACGGCGTTGACCGCGGCGGAGCTCGTCACGTCCACGGCCACGCCAGTGACCGACGACCCTTTCTCCAGCGCGGACAGGTCGGCTTCATTGACGTCCAGGGCCCACACGCGCTTTGCCCCTTCGCGGATGAAAGTCTCCACGACCCCTTTTCCAATCCCGCGCGCGCCGCCCGTTACGACGCACACCTTTCCATCAAGACGCATGACTTCTCCTCACTGGCCCCCACGTGATCACCGTTGCCGCCCAGACAAACCCAAGACCCGCGCCCACAAACACCACCGTGGCGCCGTCATGCACCTTCCCGGCAGCCAGCCCCAGCTCCAGGGAGAGCACCTGGTCGTTCTGCCCAAGGTGGCCGTAGTCTTCCAGGTAGGTCGTGTTCGAGGGCCCGAGCCCCAGCTCCTTGAGCACTGCTTCGTGCGCGCTTTTCTTGAAATGGAGAATTGCAAGATAGTCGATTGAGGCATTCGACAGGCGGGAGCGCTGGAGAGCCTCCCGGATCACCGCGTAGAAATTGGGAAGCGTCAGCTCGTTCAGCTTCTTCTTGAACGCTTCCTCATCAGGGACGATGAAGTGGACGCGAGATTCGTCTCCGGGAGACGGAGGCCAGGCTTTTGATCCCAGGGTCGGCACGACGCACATCTCGGAGAAAGAGCCGTCCCCCCGGAATGCGGAGGCAAGCACGGCGTTTCGGCCCGCGTTCTTTCGAAGGACAAGCGCCGAGGCGCCCGAGCCGATGTCCAGCATGAACCGTGTTGCCGGCTCTTTCAGGTCTATGAGGTCATTGTTCCGGTACCCGGAAACAAGAAGGACTGTTTGGAGGTCATCCCGAGCCAGGAGGAGAGACTTTGCGACATCCAAGGCCGTCATCATTGAGCCGCACATGGCTTCCATGTCGAAGCTCCAGGCGTTCCTGGCCCCTATCTGGTTGGCAACATAGAGGCCGGCAAGCCAGCACGGGTAGTCTTTGTGCTGCGCGCCGCACCATATGACCAGGTCAACCTCGGATCCCGAAATGCCCGCATCAGCAAGGGCCTTGCGAGCTGCCTCCAAGCCCATGACGGCTGTTGTCTCACCAGGGCCGGAAACAGGTTTCTGCTTGACGCCGAACTTCAGCGCTATGACGTCTTCGGGAATGCCGGTGGCTTTGGCAATATCTGCCGCGCTCATGAAAGTCGATGGGAGCCATACGCCGTGCCCAATGATGCCGACATGCATTCCCCAGCACCCCTTCGGTTGAATGACGACCGAATCGCCTCTCATTTTTTTATGCTAGGAAATAGCAGTTGTCAAGCATTATTTTTGTCGAATATTTGCTGTTTGGCGCTTTTCCTGTTGTATTGTGGCCATTGCAAGGCTATAATGCGTCACAATAGTGAATCATCTCTCACAGATGGGACAGCCTTGAATGAATGGAACTGAAGAGCGCTTGATCGAATCAGCCGTAAGCCTCTTTTCACATAGCTGGTACGGAACGGTGTCAGTGGCGGCCATCTGTCGAAAAGCAGGTCTCTCAAACGGCGTGTTCTACAGGTATTTCGATGGCAAGGAAGCGCTTTTCCGAAAGATACTCGAGCAAGTACTGTCGATGATTCGCGACGCGGTTGCCGAGCCCGGCGGCTCGAGCAAGCGTGACCGCATCCGCTCCCTCGTCCAGGCCGTTGTCAGCTTCTCTCGGGATCACAAGGAGCTTGTCACGGTATTTCGAGAAGGCCAGTACCGACTCTTCGAATACGAACGAAGGTTGATGGCAATCTACCAGCAGAGCCTTTCTACCGTCCTGGGAAAAGAGATCGGGCTTCCCGAATATCTCTTTGCCGTGGGAGGCGTGCGCTTCTGTGCCATTCGATCCGCCCTTCACGGCGTGGCAATCCGGGAGGAAGACCTTGTGGAGATCCTCTCTGCCCGGCCTTTTTCGCGGGATGACCTTCGACGCCTCGAGAGTCTTCGGGGGAACCGCGACCCCTCAGCCGATCAACCTCGAGGAGGGAGCCCGTGACCGTCTCCTGCGGGCCGGCAAGCGCCTCTTTGGCGGGAAGGGGTTCTTCGAAACGAACATCCATGAGATCACGGACCTTGCAGAGCTGTCCGTGGGGGCTTTCTACAACCATTTCGAATCCAAGGAAGCCTACTTCGCGGAGCTGATCCGCATGGTGGGCCACGACGTGCGCCAGTTCATTGCCCGCAACCTCCCGGCCGCGGACGGGGCGCCCCTGAACAGGCTGGAGCGCGAGCTGCGCGGACTGTGGCTTTGGCTCGTGTATCTCACCATCGACAGGGATTGTTATCCCATCGTCCGCGAGGCTGAGTTCATCCTTCCCGCCGCCGTGCGGGAATACTACGGGCACTTTGTGGAAGGCTACCGCAAGAACCCTGAAGGCAACGGGGATGCGGACCAGGGGACGTGCATCGAGTTTCTCCTGGGGATTGCGCACTACTTCGGCATCGAGGCCGCCTTCAACATGACGCCGTTGAACGCGCGTACAACGGTGGAAGCCATTGGCGCCTACGTGTCGCGCGGGTTTTCCGACGTGCCGGACTGGGGCGCGCCGGATTGAGAGGCGCCGGATTGGAAAAGGGGGGCGACATGGCCGCAGCGAAGATCGTCGGGACCGGGCTCTACGCGCCGGGGGATCCAATCGACAACGCCGAGCTGGGGCGGCTGACGGGGCTCCAGTTCGACGCGAAGCGCCTCGAGTCGAAGATCGGCATCACGAGGCGCCATATTGCGCGCCTGCGCGGGATTTCGGAAACCACGGCAGACTTCGCGGAGAAAGCCGCCCGGGCCGCGCTCCAGGATGCCGGGGTGAGAGCAGCAGAGGTAGGGCTCTTTGTCGTTGCAACGGACACCCCTGAGTTCATCTCTCCGGCTACCTCCATCCTGCTGCAGGGCAGGCTGCAGGGCGGAGAAACGGAGTCGGGGGCGTTCGACGTCGGGGCCTCCTGCGCGAGCTTCGTGACTGCCCTGGATGCCGTCTCCCGGATGATGATGACGGACCGCTCCCTCCGCTACGCGCTTGTTGTGGGCGTCTACAACATGCCGGCCTACGTGCGCCCCAAAGACGAGTTCGGCTGGACGATCTTCGCTGACGGCGCGGGTGCCGTGCTCCTTGCCAGAGAGGAAAGCAGCGACTCCAGCGGGTACGTGGACGGAGTGCTCAAGGCTGACGGAACACAATGGAACTACGTGGGAGTCTATGCAGGCGGGACCCGCAAGCCGGTGACCCGGGACCTCCTTGAAGCCGGCGCATGGGGGCTCGAGCTGCTGCAGAAGCTTCCCGGTGACCGCAACGTGAAGCTCTGGCCGCCTCTGGTCAGGCGTCTTCTGGACAAAGCGGGATGGCGGTTGGAGCAGGTGGACCATTTTCTTTTCACCCAGATCAACAGGTCGGTCATACACCAGGTCATGGAGGTCCTCGGGCTTCCGCTTTCCAAGACCACGTGCATCATGGACCGCTACGGCTATACGGGGTCCGCGTGCGTCCCCATGGCGCTGCACACGGCCCTGAGCGAGGGCAGGGTGAAAAAAGGGGACGCGATAATTCTTGTGGCTTCCGGCGCGGGCCTGGCAGTCGGCGCGAACCTGCTCAGGCTGTGAGGAGGAAAAAGATGCAGTGGAAGGACGAGTACGAGAGGAAGCTCGAGGACATCGACACCGCGGTGTCCAGGATCAGGAGCGGAAACGACGTCATTGTGGCGCAGTGCGCCTCAGAGCCCCAGGGCTGCATGTCCCGATTTCACATCGTTGCGGACTCGGTGGAGGACGTGCGGGTCTTTTCCGTCCTCACGCTCAAACCGTACGACTTCTACAGGCGGCCCGAGATGAAGGGGCGCTTCGAGCTTGCCTCGTGGTTCCATGCCCCCGGTTCCCGTGAGGCGCTGAAAGCCGGGACTGGCACCGTGACGTACGTGCCGAACATGCTCCACCGCGCCGCCGCTGACCGGATCCACGCGCACAGTCCCGACGTTTTCTTCGGGACCTGCACTCCGCCGGACAGGCACGGCTACGTGTCCCTTTCCCTGGGCATCACGTATGAGAAAGACGTGATCGAAGCCGCAAAGATCGTGGTGCTCGAAGTGAACACCCGGCTTCCCCGCACCTTCGGGGACACGCAGGTCCACGTCTCCGCCGTGGATCATTTCGTGGAGCATGACCAGGACGTGCCGACTCTCCCCTCCCCGTCCCCGTCAGAGACGGACCTCGCAATCGGCGGGCACATTGCAGAGCTGGTGGAGGACGGGAGCACGCTCCAACTGGGAATTGGCGGCATCCCCAACGCCGCCGCGCTCGCCCTCCGGGACAAGCGCAACCTCGGCGTTCACACGGAAATGATGGTGGACTCCATGATGGAGCTCTACGAGATGGGGGTCGTCACCAACCAGTGCAAGGGCCTCCTGAAAGGGAAGTTCGTCTGCTGCTTCTCCATGGGGTCCCGCAAGCTCTACGACTGGCTGGATGACAACGTGGCTGTCCAGTTCGAGCGCGGCAGATGGGTGAATGACCCCGCCGTGATTCGGCAGAACACGAAGATGGTTTCCGTGAACACGTGCCTCATGGTGGACCTCACCGGCCAGGTGGCAAGCGAATCAATTGGCCCCACCCAGTATTCGGGAACCGGCGGACAGGCAGACACAGCCATCGGCGCCGTGGAAGGCCTGGACGGCGCGGGCAAATCGATCATCGCCTGCTACAGCACGGCCAAGGGGGGCACGGTTTCCACCATCGTGCCGGCTCTTCCCGAGGGAACCGCCGTGACGCTGCATCGGTCCAACGTGGACATCGTCGTGACGGAGCATGGCATTGCGCGCCTTCGAGGCCGCACGGTGCGGGAGCGCGTGCGGGAGCTGATTGCGGTTGCCCACCCCGACTTCAGGGCGGAGCTCAACGCAAAGGCGAAGCTGCTGGGGTACGTCTGACGCCGGTGCTCCCGCGCAACGAGTGCGCGGGAGGCAGGATCCGCTTTCCGAAGATCGCGAGCGCAATGACTCCCGCCAGCGGCACGAGCGCATAAAGGAAGAAAAGCGACCGGTAGCTGTGCGACTCGAGGAAATATCCCCCCAACACGGCAGCCAGGAACGTAGAGAGCCCGCCGCCCACCGAGTTGTATATCGCCATCCCCATCCCCCTGCGCGCCGGGGCCACTCGGGCATTCACGTATGCGACGCTCGCCGTGTGAAACGTCCCGAACGTGAAGGCGTGAAGAAGCTGGGCCAGCGCGACCACGAGGATGGACGGGGCAAGGATGAACATCCCGAGCCTGAGGCTTATTGCGGCGAGAGACACGGCAAGGAGCACCCTGATGCCGAGCCTCGCAATCAAGGCGCCTGAGAAAAATACCATGGGAATCTCGGCCAGTGATCCTATCGCCCAGAGAAGGCCGATGCCGGAAAGGCCGAACGTGTCATGCAAGTACAGGGAGAAGAACGAGTAGTACGCTCCCAGCCCGAAGCGCCCCAGAAAAATGATCCCGATCACCGTCCAGAACTTTGCATCCAGGCCGTCGCCGTCTTTCACGGGGACGGTGTCATTACGGGCGCGCACCGCGGGAGGGGCAGGGATCAACCAGATTGCCATGGCCGCAAGCGCCGTGGCCGCACCAAATGCAACCAGGACGGAAACCGAGGAATCTCCGGAGATTGCCCCGGTAAGCTGAAGGAGAAGAGACACCACGGTGAAGCTGATGCTCCCCGCCACGCGCAGGCCGCCGTACTGGCGCGACGGCTCGGGGAGTATCCTTCCGAGAAGGGAATCCAGAAGAGGGATGGCCGCGCGATATGAGAACCCCATGAGCGCAATGCAGACAAGGAACACGGGTAGAGCCGTGGTCAGCTGCAGGGGAATGAACGCAAAGATGGAAACGAGGAGGCCCGCGAACAAGAGGAAGCGATACGCTGAGCGCCTGTCAGCCAAATGGCTGAGAATGATGGGGCCGCCAATGCCCGCCAACTCCAGGATTCCCAGGAGGAGCCCTATCCGCGAAAGCGGCAGGCCGCGCGCCTTGAGAAACAGCTGCAGGTAGGGGGTCAGGATGGCATAGCTTGCAAAGAGAAGCACGTAGTTCGTCCACGCCGCTCCCCGCACTCCGTGTGTCCGCATCAGGGGCCACTGTAGCAGAACGTGCCGGGAAAGGGGAGCCAACCTTGCGGAAAGCCCCCCCTCGAGACTGAACTTTTCCTTAATTGACTATGATGGGAATCATGACGCCGCCTCCCACGTACAAACTTGAGTGGGGAAGCGTTTTGCTGAAAGCAATCCCATCAACGGCCCCGTCGCTCACTGATCCCGTTGTTGCAATTCCAACGAGCACAATGGCGCCGCCTGCCGTCAGGATCATTGGGGGAACCGTCGCCCCGCCGGCGCCAATCGGAACTTCCTGGGGATTCGTGCTCGAAAGCGGCCAGGCAATGCCCGAGCTGCCGATGACTGCGGCAAGGATGGACGAGCCCGTTGTCGGTGACCCTCCTGACCACACAATGGTATTGCCAGTCATGTGATCCCAGGCAGCGCCCGGTGTCGGCTGACTCACGGTTGGATACGAAGAATATTGAGTCGCCGACGCGCTATAGGTGACTCCGCTGTAGGTCACGTTGACGACAATCGAAGCGCCAGCCGGTACCGCTGCACCACCGCTAAAGCTATTGTTCGACGCGCTCCATGGAATGCTGTTTGCTATGCCGTTCACGATCAGCGTAACCGTGGCGCCGGTGGAGATGGTCGAACCCGTGCTGGAAGCATTGACCCAGACTTGTTCGTTGATAGGTGTTCCATCCGAGTTGACAAAAACCAACGCTTTGATGTACGGGGCGGGGGTCGCGCCCACCTCAGAAGACGTGGTTGATTCGCTTGCCGCGGCGCTCACTGCCGTAGCCACGAAGTAGTACTTCGTGCCGCACGTGAGCCCAAGTTGGGTGTACGGGCTTGTGATCCCGGCGACCTTTGTTCCGCTCGTCGTGACGCCGGGGCTCGTTCCATAATAGAGGTTATATGAGGCAGCCCCGCTCACCGCGGGCCAGCTGATGGTCACCGCCGTGGTGCTCACCGCTTCGGCAGATATCGATGGAGAGGCAGGAGCAGGATTGGTGGCCGGTACCGCGCTGACCTCGGGAGATGCAGCGGATTCGCCTCCTGAGCTTGCCGCCGTAGCGATGTAGTAGTACCTCTGGTTGTTTGTACGAGAAGAATGAACATAGGGGCTGCTGGCGCCCACGATCTTGTTCCCGTTCGTTGTCGTAACGCCGGCGTTCGTGGACCAGTAAAGGTTGTACGATGTCGCCCCTGAGACGGCGGACCACGTTACTGTTACCTGCGCATTTCCGGGAGTCGCCTGGATCACCGGAGCCGAAGGCGCCCCGGCGCCGTCACCGCCGCCGCCTCCGCCACAGCCGGTGAGAACGGGCAGGACCGATGCCAAGAGGATCATGGCTGCCGGAAGAAGGAACCGTGCTTTCATTCTGCTCTCCTCCAAAGTTTTGAGTTACACAGAATCTAGAGGAATCGGAGGCAGCTTTCGTCCAGATCGATCGATCGGGACGAAATGAGAACACTTTTTTTTCACCTTCGGTCCCGGCCGCGGCGTCGACGGTGGGCGGCGCGCCGTCATAGGATTCCTGTTGCGGATGTGCTACTCTCGGAGCCAGACAACAGGATTCCCTGACGGCGGAGGTTTTCATGTTCTCGAAGAACCGCTTCGACTTCATCATCCCGGCCTCGGTCGTGGTCTTGTTCTTTGTCCTTGCTGCCGTGGGGGCAATGAACAGGATCGAGCAGCGTGTCTACGACCTGTTCCTGCACGTGAAGCCGGCCGTGGCGGAGAATCCTTCCATCCTCCTGCTCGACGTGGATGATATTGCCATCTCGAAAGTCGGACAGTGGCCGTGGAGCAGGGACGTCATGGCAAACGGCCTCATCCTCATGCGGGAGTTCGGCGCCGCTCAAGCGGTCTTCGATATCGAGTACGTCAACAAGAGCCCCCGGGGGCTGGATACGTTTGCGCTGCGCCAGACCGTTCCTGACGCATTCAACCAGGAGTTCTCCCAGATACAGACCAACCTCCAGCAGCTCTCCGACGCTATCCGCTCGGGGACCCTGCCCATCAGGGACGTTCCCGGGGCCGTGTCCGATCTGCAGGGCTTCACCGACCAGGAAAAAGTCAAGCTCTTGAACGATGTGAAGAGCGTGGAGCGGGACAACGACGCGTACCTCGGCAAGGCGGCGCGGTTCTTCGGCTCCGCCTATTTCACGGTTGCCGCTCCCGACGCCCCTGATGAGAACGCAAACACGGACCTCGCGCAATTCGCGTTCGACAACCTTGCGCTGAAAAACGTGACGGTGCAGTCTGATCCCGTTCGCGAGGCGGCGTCACTGAATCCGGCCATTCTTCCCGTCCTCCAGGGGGCGCGCGGCGCAGGATTCCCCAACGTCGTTGTGGACCCGGACGGCGTGAGGCGCCGGATCGACCTGATCAAATCGTATCAAGGGAAATACTTCGCCCAGCTCGCCTTTCGGCCTCTCCTGGATTGGCTGGGAGATCCGGCCATCGTCTTGAAAAGAGGCCAGATATTGTTGAAGGGAGCACATCTTCCCGAAGGCGGGGACAAGGATATCGCCATCCCCCTTGCGCCCGACGGGCTCTTCATGATCAACTGGTCTCCGCATACCTATCTCAACAGCTTCCGGCACTTGAGCTTCTATGAACTGGTGTACCACAGGCAGCTCGAGGAAGACCTGGTCTACAACCTCAAGCTGATGGACCAATCCGGGTACCTTTCCTACTACAAGGGACAAACCGCCCTCCTCGACATGTACAATTACTGCGAAGGGTTGAAGAACGACATGCTCGGCGGGGGTGATCTCTCATCCATGGACACGTACAAGAAGGCCCGCATAGCGTTCTTCGACGCGGTGGGGCAGTTCCTGGGCGGCGACGCTGAGAGCCGCATCACCGCGGATATCGACAAAGTCCTTGCAAACGCGCGCCTGGCAAAGAGTGACCGCGCAAACGCGGAAGCGGTGAAACAGGAAGTGCCGAAGGTCTTCGCGGAAACCCGCGGCGTCTATGACAACCTTACGAAGACCCGGGACATCCTGGCGAAGAACCTGCCGGGCTCGTTCTGCATCATCGGGATTACCGCCACTTCGACCACGGATATCGGGGTGAATCCGTTTGTGGGCCAGTATGTGAACGTGGGCACGCATGCGTCCGTGGTGAACACCATCCTGCAAGGCCGGTTTCTCAATCAGCTGCCGTGGTGGTACGGGATTCTCATCGCCCTGATCCTGTCATTTGCCGTGACGCTTGCAATCATCAACCTGGACGCCTTGCGCTCTCTGGTGGTTGGAGCTTCCAGCGTGGTGGTGCTTTTCGGCCTCTTCATCGTCTTTTTCCTCCTTACGGGAATCTATGCGGATGCGCTCACCTCCACGGCTTCCGTTTTTCTCACTTTCCTTGCCTTTACCGCGGTGAAGTTCCTCCGAACGGAGAGAGAGAAGAGCTTCGTGCGCAACGCCTGGGCGCACTATCTTTCATCTGAGGTCATCACCGACCTGCTGGCCAACCCTGAGAAGCTGAACCTTGGCGGTGAAAAGAAAGTCCTGACCGCCATGTTCACGGACATCAAGGGATTCTCTACGGTCTCTGAGGTCCTGGATCCTGGCGCGCTGGTTCACCTGGTCAACCTCTACCTCACGGAGATGAGCGACATCATCCTCGACGTGCGGGGCACCATCGACAAATACGAAGGGGATGCAATCATTTCATTCTTCGGCGCGCCCGTGGATCTCCCGGACCACGCGCGCCGCGCATGCATGGCCGCAATCCGCATCAAAAGAGCGGAGACGGCGCTCAACCAGAAGTTCCTTGCGGAAAAGCTGTCTCCTGCGGAGCTGCACACGCGGGTCGGCATCAACACCGGTGAGATGACCGTGGGGAACATGGGCACGCTGAAAAGGATGGACTATACGATGATGGGAAGCTCGGTGAACCTCGCCTCGCGCCTGGAAGGCGTCAACAAGCAGTACGGGACCTGGATTCTGACAAGCGACGCCACCCAGGCTTCCCTGGGTGATGACTTCCTGACGCGCAAGCTCGACCGCGTGCGCGTGGTGGGCATCACTCAGCCCGTCAGGCTTTTTGAGCTGATCGAGGAAAAAGGCAAAGCTGAGAAAGCGGTGGTGCAAGCCGTCGAAATCTTCCACCGCGGGTTGGAGCAATTCGAGCAGAAAGACTGGGCGCGGGCGCGGGCCACCTTCGAGGAAGCGCTGCGCGTCCTGCCGAATGACGGCCCGGCGCAGCGGTACGTCAAGTCGTGCCAGGACTTCCTGGTGAAACCGCCCGCTGCCAACTGGGACGGCGTCTTCAACCTGACGACGAAATAGACCCAAGGCTGCAAACCGTCAGCCCCCATTGAAGAACTTGAACTGTCCCTGGCCTGTGCCGACGGAACCGAACGTCAGCCATCCGCTTCCCGTAATGTTGTCGAACGATGCCAACCTCTTGGTGAGGAAGACATCGTCCATGACCGTGATGCTCTTGTCGAGAACCGCCAGGAACGCAGTTGGCCCAACAAACGGATCCGTGGGAGGTCCCTGAAACGAGTCGATATACTGCAGGTTCTTGTCCAGACGTGAGACGCTGAGGGACCCGATGTCGCAAACATAGACGTACGGGCCTTTCACCATGATGCCCCTCGGCGTCACGAGAGACAAACCCGGGCCCGAGGCGGCGACCACGCGACCTGAAGACAGGCTTGGGTTGTACTTCAGAATCTTATAACTCGTTGATTCGTAGTCCACGATATAGAGCATCCCTTGATCGTCCGCGGCAATGGCTGCCATGCCGGTCGCGGCCGGCTCATCCTGCGTAAGAACGAACGACCCGGAGTTGAGCAGGTCAGTGCTTTTCCAAGGGAGGTTGATGTCCCCGATCGAGTAGTAAACGCGCCCATTTTTCCGGTCGACCGCTACCATTGTTATGCCCGTCGTGCTGTCCACGAGATCAAAGGGATTTGTATGATTGATGTCATTTATCCGGAGCAACCCTCCCCCTGCGCCGGAGCCATTCGCAATATAGATCCTCCCCGTGCTGTCGAAATCGACGGCGTATGGCTGCAGCAACTGGCCCGCAAGACCGAAATCGTCCCCTATCTTCGCCACCCATCCGCTGCCATTCATATCGCTGATTTGAACAATGCGATTGTTGAGGTTGTCAGGGATCACGATCTGCGTTGCCCCGAGCGTCGGCGTAAGGTTGATCGAAGTAGTCTGTCCGGCCTGAAGGTCGACCGTCGCTGACCCTTGAAGTGTGGCAGAGGCGCTATTGAGAAGCAGCGTGAAGGTCCGGGCCGGACCGGCGGGGACGGAAACGGTAATGCTGCCTGCGTTGATCGATGCCGTCGTCGTGATGGGCGCCATCCCGGGGGCCGTCACTACCAACACCACCGAAGCGAGGTTCGGAGGGAGGCCTTTCACGCCAATGGAAACCTTCGCCTTTCCGTTGCCGGAACCGGGCATGAGGTAGCACCCCGTAAAGGCAATGAGCATTGCAGTTAGCACAACGGCGAGTGACAGCCTCGCGGGTCTCTTCATCATCGTCCCTTTCTGCGAGCCCAGGATTGCTTCCATTTTCGAATCAGGCCGCCTTCCGGAAAAAACGGCGCTGTGGTCCAAGGGCTATATGGGCTTTGCCAGCCGAATGCCCGCCTCGCGAAGCTTGCCCGCAGCGTCGTATATCACCGGCCACCACTGAAGCAGTTGACCGAACCTGCGCACGACGCTCCGACTGGTTTCGATTTTCTGCTCCGTGGATTGGCTTTCCGGAAGCTCGCGTGGTATTGCAGCGGACTGTTGCACGGTGAAATCAGTAAGCCTTTCAATGAATGATTGCACGTCCTCAGCCCAGTAGTCCGGTTGGCCATGGTGCACATCAAGAAGATATTCAAGAAAGTTGATATAGCGGCTGGATTCAGAAACCCACAATGCTTCGATATGCCCCCGGAAATCGGCTGCGTTCATCGATCCGATGTCGACATACAGCCTGGCGAGGGCGGAAAGCTTCTCGGAGACGCTCGAGCGCCCCGGGGAAGGACGAAAGCTGCTTGCGATTGTTGAAACGATTTCAGCAAACCTTGGAGCGGGATTAGGGATAGGACCGGGCTCATACCTGCGCAAGTCCGAAGGCGAGTGCAGCACGGCGACAGGAATATGTCCGACAAGCGCGTCGTCAACGCAAAGGTGCAGGTTCATGGCGAAAGTTCCGTCTTCATTCCTGCCGACGGGGAGGAACGGGGGCAGAAGCGAGCGATTGTCGATCCCGATGTTCATGCCCGCGAACCTGGCGACCACGCTGATGGTATAACCGGAAATTTGCCGCAGGACTTCTCTGCTCACCTTGGCCCTGGCATACAGATGTTCCGAGCGCAGAAGAAGGTCACGCGATTCGTCATTCAGTTCCAGGAACATATGGGGTGACTCCATTCCCGAATCCCCCCATGATCCCGCGGTGGTGACCTTGACGACATTTGATCCCCTTGCGAAAACGCACGCGGAGGCAGGTGCAACGCTCTTGACGTCCAGAGCTGAATCAGGACCCAAAGCCGACAGGCATCCGCCAATGGTGCGGCCGAGCAGTTTTTCGTGGCAGGAAAGAACATCGACCTCGGTGGTCCGCACAGATTCCGTTAGTTGCTTTCGGTCGGCATAGAAATTGTTGACGAGTGGATCCATGAGTGAGCTGAGAAAAAGCGCCGGAGTCGGTTCTTCAGGCATTGCAGGCTGGCACACGATATCGTCATCCGTCATCAAAGACAGCTCGCCCGGAGTGGCAAGAAGGCAGGCGTTCCGATTGACTCCGAAGGTGTGCACGAATGCTTCATCTCCGAACAGAGCAAAAGCGACAGCCTCTTCCGGGAGCCCGTCACCCTTTGCCGTTCGGACAAGTTCTTCTATAAAATGTGTCTTTTCCTTTTTCCCAGCGTAAAGAGTCCGCGCTCCCTTTGCGGCAAAAGGCTTGAGCATGTCTCGAATCTTGAGTTGATTCTCGTCCCGTGAACCGTCGAGGATGATATACGAAGGATGACGATCATACTTCTCGTTGTTCTGGATCCAGCTTCCTAGGCATCGTTGGAGTTGGGGAACCCGGTCACGCGTCGGCACGCTTACGGAGCTGACAGGCGGCGGCGCCTCCTGGCTGACGGCTTTTTCCAGCACGGACGCTCTGAATGCGCTTTCCGAGACAAGGAGCCCGCGAGCAGCAAGTTCACGGAAAGCGGCTTCGACGAATCCGGTTCCGTCGTCCTCCCACCCCGAGGCGAAGATCCTTTTTGCATGGCCGGCGAGTGAATCAAATCTGTCCGCGCGTCTGAGGATTCCGAACAATTGATCCGACAAAACGTCGGGACGGCCAGTGCTTCGATTGGAGACGAGCACACGCCCTCTGTCCGCGGGGTGCGCTTCTACGTGCGCGGCTATGTACCGCTCATCCGCCATCAGTCCGCCGTGCCCATTGTCTACGAAATATAGAACTGGAACTGGCCCGGACTGGCGTCGAAGTCCCATAGCTTCCATACGTAGTCCAGCCCGCTCCGGTAATGTCGTTGAAAGAGACAAGCCTGACTTGAAAGGGAAAGGTACCCGATTCATCAATGACAGTGATCGGTTTGTTCAGGATGGCGACAAACCTTTCAGGTCCCAGAAATCAGGTCCGATGTCGGACCAGGGAAGGAATCTACGGGCGCAAGGTTTTTCGTGAAACGAAGAATCTTCTTGGCCGTGAAGTCGGTGACGTAAACATCGTTGTCTTTCACGAGAACGTCCCAAAAGTAGTTTGTGCGAGAGTGCTGCCTAACTTGCGACGACCTTTGGACTCAAGAATGTGCTGGCGTTGACCTTTGCAATTGAAGGTGTCAGGGAGGTATTGGTGATATAAAGAAACCCATCGGAATCCACTGCGATACCGGAAGGAGAAGTGGTGCCGCCGAAAATTGTGGAGAGAAGAACTGACTGCTGCGCGCCCAAAGTAGGAGTGACCTGCACGCCATAGAGGTAAGTACTGTCGATGAAATATAACAAACCGCGGGTCAGATCCATGGCCATTGACGCAATTGGGGGCCCTGGATGAGGTGCCAGCGTAGTGCACTAGTGCCCGAGATGTCGTTCATCTGGAAATGATAAAGCACGCTCGCCACATAGAGTCGACCAAGACTGTCGAAAGCCACGCATGCGGGAAACGGCGTCTGTGTTCGACAGCATAGTCCATCCCGTGCCGGTCATGTCGCTAATCTGAACCACCCGACCAGCGCTATAGTCCGGAACAACTATCTGCGTTGCCCCGAGCGTCGGGGTGACGTTGACTGTCGTGGTTTCCCCGGGCTGCAGGTCAACCGTTGCCACGCCCTCGAGGGTGGCCGACGGGCCATTCAGGAGCAGGGTGAATGTCCTGGAAGGCCCTGCGGGTACTGAAACTGTGATGCTGCCTGCGGTCACGGAAGCGGTGGTGGAAATTGTCGCCATACCCGGGGCGGTCACAACCAGTGCCACGGAGGTCAGGTTCGCCGGGATCCCTTTCGCGCCCACGGCCACGGCGACCTTCGCGGTCCCGTTGCCAGCCCCCGGCATCATGTAGCACCCCGTGATGACAATCGACACAGCCGCTGCCGCACAAACCAAAGAAAGCCTGATTGCCTTATTCAGTTTCATGACCTTCCCCCGGCTACTGCCACGTTACGGTCACAGTTGCGGGCTGCGTCTGACTCGTGGGGAGCACCCCGCCGCCTGTGGGTGACGTGTATGGAGTTACGGTGACCAGATTGTCAAGCTGCTGGTCCCCCGTTGTTGGAGTCTGATTTCCGTTGGTCGAGCTCCCCTCCCCTCCGGGCACGTTGCGATACTGGCCCAGAGCGTTAGAGAACTGCACCACACCGTTTATCACGTTGACAGTGAGCCCGTCGAAGTCGAACTCCGTTCCGCGCACGGCGGCGGTGGCTTGCGGGCTCTTGAGCGTGAAGCTCTGCCGCAGGCCCTCGACCTTTTTGACCTCAGCATGCACCTTGCCCACCTTGAGGAAAAGCGACGTGGAGACGCTGCCCTGTCGGGCAACAAGGTCCACGAGCTGCATCCTCGTCAGCGGCGCCACTCTCAGTGTGGAAGTCCCCAAGTCGAGCAACGCACTGGAGCTGAACCCCGTAGATATCGAGGCACCCATGGCCACCTTGGTTCCAACCGCGGCGGGCGTCCAGTTTCCCCCGGGAGCCTTCACCTCCACTTTGCCGGTGAGCTCCGTCAGGGTTGCCTGGGACTGGGAGAAAACGGCCGGGGAAATCAAAAGTGCTGCCGTTGCCATAAGGATAAATGCTTTCATATATACGTCTCCCATAATTCAACAATACCTCAGAAGCTCAAGGAAAACTCGATCCTGCCGCCAATCGTCGGCTGTGCCGCAGAGCCCGTGAACGCGCCGCCTTCCGGCAGGAAGACTCCCCCGGAAAGGACCAATCCGAAGTCCGAATAAGGTCGAAAGTTCGCGATTATATCTGGCTCGGTTCCCAGGTAAAGGGCGCTCGACGTGGAGCTCAGACCCGGCTGCGAAATGGGACCCGTGGTCGGCCGGAAATAGGAGAGAACCCTCGCCATAAGCTGGAGGTTCTTCCACACCGTGTCACTCTTCCCCAAAGGCTTGAGGGAGAAGCTCAAGTTCAGCATGACCAGGTTTCCGAGCTGGGGCATGAACGCAACGCCAATGATCTGTTGGGAGATGGGAACGAACATCGTCGAATAGCTCGATGTATTCCCCTCCAGGTATGACGTGCCGTTCCCATTGCCGCTTGAATAGACTGCCTGAAACTCGAGGCGGGAGGACAGGGTCTGCTCCATATAGTACTTCAGCCCGAACCCGCCCAGAAGGGCGTAGATGGGAGCGTATTGGTAGGAGAATCCAGTGACAGAAGTACCATCAGGAAGGTACGACAGAGTGCTTCCCGTGCTGCCGTAAAGAAATGCGTTGTAATAGAAGGAAGAAACAAACGCTCCGGAAACTCCCAGTCCCAGGTATTCGGTGTTCAAAGATCCTCCGGAGAAGCCCGTGACCGTCTGGTATTGTTCCCCCACGGGGATGAGCTGGCTGCTGGGGCGCAGGTCCTGCTGGAGGAGAAGAGACACGTTGATGTTCACCGGAACCGTAAAAAGCACCTCGACCTTCTCAATGAGCCGCGGCGCCGCAAGATACACCGAGGTGTTCGACTGGTCCGCGTTGTCGGAGCTCGACATGAGAATCAACGAGACCGGCTTGAGGATCAGTCCCGAATAACCGACTGCCTCCGTGACCTTACCAACGGAGAAATCCTGCTCAAACATCGCTCCGTCCAGCGTATGGTTCAGGACGTAGCCGGTGAAATCCGCGAACGTGAACCTTCCCAGCGTGGCATTCAGCCACGGGAGCGCGCGCCATTGAACGTTCAGGTAGTCGAGGTTGAACAGGTACGGCACCTGCAGAGTGAAGTTGTAGCTCGCCTCCCCCGTGATGGAGACCGTGGGCCCGGGGTGCATTTCCGCCCATACCCCTGCCTTGTCCCTCTGGTCCGCGGCGAAGATTGCGCTTGACGGACCCACCGTCACAGGGAGCGAGCTGTAGTTGTCGATTGAACCGCCGACATCGAAATCAAGCCCGCTCAGGGCAGCCGTCCCTCCGATGGTCAGGGCAAACATGACAGCAAGCGCTCGTGATGCCGTCATGGCGTTCCTCCCTTGAGGGCAAGCAAGTTGCCGAGGATCCGCACCGCCTCCTCCCCGGAGACCGTTCGAAGAGGTCGTGCATCAGCGGGAATGACTTTGAGAAATCCCAGCTCACGACATGCATATCGCGGGCCCGGGAAAAGGCTGTAGAAGATGCCGCCGCCGACCTTGAATGCCTTCATGAGGAGATACGAGTAATCCCCGAGGTTGACAGGGCTGTCAGCGGGCAGCACGGAAACTTTCCAGCCCTGCTGCTGCAGGGACTGGATGGCCTCTTCAGGCGTTGCGGTATCAGGGACAATTTTCGCTGCGGCAAGCGTCAAGTACACCACGTCCCCAAAGTGAGCCTGCGGCTGATCAAGCAGCTGGTCCAAGACCTGGTTTGACTGTGCGCCCAGCGGGATTAAGACCAAGGACAGGAAAATGAGACACGCCCCCCAAGTTCTCATTGAGCCTCCCTTTCCGTCACCTATGAGAGTTTAACACAAGAGACCCTTGCGGGCAAAGAGAAACCGCCTAGGCGCTGAACACCTCGACGCCGGCCTTTACGAGCTGTTCGACGGCGACGGGGGAGATATTCTTGTCCGTTATCAGCTTGGTGATGCAGGAGAAATCGCAGACGAAGCAGAGAGCGCGCGTCCCGATCTTGCTGCTGTCGGTGACGACAATCGTTTCCCGTGCGTTCTTCGACATCAGGCGCTTGATTTCGGCTTCTTCGGGGATGGCCGCGAAAAACCCCTGGTCAATCAGCAGCCCCGAAACGCCAATAATGGCCTTGTCGGTGCGGTACTGCTTAAGGGACATCTCCGCGGCCACACCTACGGTGGCATCGGTTCTCTGGACCAGCTCGCCGCCAGTGAGGATCACCTTGTTGTCGTTGATCCCCGCGAGGATTTCACCGATGGTCGACGTGTTTGTAAGGATGAGCAGGTTCTTTTTGTTGACCAGTTTCCTGGCAACGCAGAGGGTGGTGCTTCCCGCATCAATCATGATGCTTTCACCGTCATGCACGAGCTGTTCGACGAGATCAGCAATTCGCTCTTTTTCGTCTTTGTGCTGGATGGAGCGTTCGTGGAGACTGGTTGTCTTCCAGAGGGAGGGTTGGTCCCGCCTGATGGCGCCCCCGTGTGTCCGGTAGATGAGGTTCTGGCTTTCCATGAAGAGCAGGTCACGGCGGATGGTGGCTTCCGGCACGTCGAACTTCGAGGCCAGCTCTGCCACGCCTGCGCGATTATTTCGGTTAATGTACTCGAGGAGGCGGATCCTCCTCTCTTCGAGAAACTCCTTTGTCTTCACCTCTTCGGCTCCGGCCGCAGTATACGCCGCGTGCCGCCGCTCGCCAATCAGGCCTTGTGATCAGACCCGCACATCAGGATGTGCTGTTTGGCGATCTCCTTCATGATGAGCTTCGACGGGGTCAGGAGCTTCATGAGGTCCAGCTCCCCCGGGTTGGCGTCCAGCGTCTTTCTCATTGTCTTCTATATATCCTTGCCGCATGATGGTGCTGAAATTGATCTTTGCCACACTGATGGAGATTGCCTTCTTGATGTCCTCCACGGGGATACCCGTCCCGCCGTGCAGCACAAGGGGAACGCCTGTGCGCCGTGCGATGTCCGTCAGCCGGTCGAAATGGAGCTTCGGCTTGCCCACGTACAGGCCATGCGCGTTTCCGATTGCGGCCGCAAAGAAATCCACTCCCGTCTCCTTGACGAACCTTTCGCACTCCACGGGAGAGGCCAGCCCTGACTCGGCTTTCAAGCCTTCCGGGTTGTCCGCAGCCTGTCCGATGACTCCGATCTCACCCTCCACGGAGATGCCGCAGGCGTGCGCCGCTTCGACAACCTTCTTCGTTACGGCGATGTTCTCATCCAGGGGAAACCGTGACCCGTCGTACATCACGGACGTGAAGCCGTAGTTGATGCAGCGCACGGCTTCATCGTATGAGGGGCCATGATCAAGGTGGATGGCGATGGGGATGGGGAGCTTCGCGGAGAGCGTCCTGACCATGGCCACAAAGGTCGGCCCGTTCATGTAGTCAATCTCGCTTTTTGCTGCTGACACGATGACCGGAGACGAAAGCTCCGCCGCGGCCTCCAGAATTGCTTGCATGTATTCCAAGTTGTTCGTATTGAAAGCCGCGACCGCGTAGTGGCGGGCCCGCGCATCCGTCAACAGCTCTCTGCCTGTTACAATACTCATTCCCGTTCCTCTCCTTGAAAAATCAGTTTTCCGCGCGTGTCATCGTCGAAAGAAATCCCCCGACGAATGCATCTCCAAGTCCGATCGTCGTCACTTTCTTCTCTTCCACTTCCATGCAGGGAAGGCAGCAGACCTCCCCGTCTCCAAGCCGGTTGATCTCCCGGGCAAAAGCTTCTCCTTTGCCCTGCGGTGGAAAACCGTGCGTCGCCAAAAAATCGGATTTCGAAAAGCCGTCTCCGAGCCTGAACCGGGTTGCGGCCATGGATATGCCGCTCTTCAAAGCCGCGGAATACCTGGCGCAGTCCGGGCCGCTGGCAAGGGCCCAGTGCCGCGTATGGACCACAAGAATGGGGACAGTGATTACCGTACGGAGCGCACGGACCGCTTCCAGCATCCTCCGAGGGTCCAGCAGATCGATTCTGTCACGGAGGTATCCCTGCATCTCGTCCTCATTGAGGCTGAAGATATCCAGCAGGGAGGAGAGGCCGGCGAGCACGATGCGCCTGAAGTCCGCGTTATGAAAGCACGCATCTTCGTAGAAGACCGTGACTGCCTGGGGCAAGGCCTGCAGCAATACCGATAGCTCGCGCAGTCGTTCCTGAAGCCGGCTGGCGTCCCTCATCGCGTTGAAACCGGAAATGAGGCACGCGTTTGCGCTCCTGGCATTATCGAAAAATCCCGGTTCGAGCTTCACCAGCTCGTTGTCATGATCGTTGACGTATATCAGACGGGTGGACACGGGCGCCAGAATGTCGACGTCACGGGCGGCCACGCGGGCCCCGTTCTCATATTGGACGATCAGATGGGGGTACAGCGTGTCCATGGAGTTGCTGCAGTACCAGGTCCCTCCTCTCGGCATGAGCTTCCTGACATGATCGTTGATGGTCACCAGGTGCACCGAAGAGGGAATGCCGATCTTGCTCAAGGCGATGGCCGCCCGGGGCGCGGTTCCTCCTATCGTAATATCCTTGGCAAAGCACTCAGCGAGCTCGGTAAGGACCTGAAGACTTTCAACGTAGCGCTCCGTGCCTGTTCCGTTCTTCATATAATAAAGGATGGAAATGAGCAGATTCCGCACTGAATCGATACGCTCGACCGGACGGATCTCCTCCATGGATATCTGGTAATTCTCAATCTGGGCTTCAATTACATGTGAATCCCATTTGATCTCATAGTCGATGTTGTTTCCCAGTCCCAAGGCTATTGCCTCGTTCATCTTGGTTCCTTTCCCATCCACTGCGCTCACTCCAACCCAATTATCGAACATCAACTGACGTTATTCGTGACTATATCTTTATAATCAGACTATGTCAATGTCAATTTCAATATCATATGAACATATGATGTTGATATTTTTATAAGAAATTACTTGACATTGCCTCAAACTGGTCGTAATATGCACATCTGGAGATGCGGCCATATAAGCCAGCCAAATCAATATTTAGTAAGGAGGACTTCCATGAGTCGTAAAAAGGTCCTTTTGGCCATCATTGCCATGGTCATGATGACAGCCATGGTCTGGGCGCAGGATGTTACCCTTGAGTTCATCCAGTGGTGGGAACCGGAGCTTCCTTCGGGAGCGTTGCGGGGGCTCATGGACCAGTTCGAAGCCCAGAACCCCGGCATCAAGGTCAAGCTGATCAGCGGCCCGTACTCTACGACGCATGACCAGATTGTGGCCGGTGCAGCCACGGGTACGCTCAGCGACGTTGTCGGCCTTGACGGCGCCTGGGTGAATGACCTGGCCAAGCAGGGGGCAATCACGTCACTTGACAGCCTGATGTCTTCCAGCAACTGGGACCCCAGCCAGGCCGCCGCCATCATCAAGGTAAACGGCAACAGCTACATGCTTCCCGTTGCCTCCTTCGTTTATCCCGTGTTCGTCAACCTCGACCTGTTAAAGGCGGCAGGCATTGCCAATCCGCCGGAAACGAGAAGCCAGTTCCTTGCTGATGCAAGGAAGCTCACGAAGCCGTCGAAAAACCAGTACGGTTGGGTGCTCCCGCTTTCCCTCCAGACTCCCAACGGAGTTCAAAACGATGTCATGTCATGGGTCTGGGCATCCGGCAAGAGCATGCTCAAGGACGGCAAGCCTGATCTGACCAACCCTGACGTCATCAGCGCGCTCAAGTTCGTGCAGACCATGTACAAGGATGGCGTGATCTCTCCGGGAACTTTTGCCAAGCAGGAACAGGACAAGGTTGAAGAGTTCGTCAACGGCCGCGTGGGCATGATGATCGACACGCTGGCCCACATCAACCTGATCCGTGAACGCAATCCCAAGCTGAAGTTCGCCATCTCGGCCCTTCCGGCCGTTGACGGCTACACCGGCCGCCGCGGGCTTCCGTACGCCGCGTGGGGAATTGGCGTCAGCGCAAGCAGCAAGAACCCGCAGGACGCGTGGAAGCTTGTGTCCTTCCTCATGAGCCCGGAAATCAACGGCAAGCTCGTCTCCCTGGCCCATGCTTTCCCCGGCAACGTGAAGGCCAAGCCTTCCTTTGTGGTCACTGATCCGCTTTTCGGAAAGGGATTCGAAATTTTCCAGAACGGATACCTTGCCAACGAGTTCGTTGGACTGCCCCAGGCGGAGCAGCTCATGAGATTGTTTGACGAGCAGATCCAGGTCATGCTGGATGGCAAGCAGACCGCTGAGCAGGCTGCTGCCAAGGCCCAGGCGGAATGGGCCAAGGTCTTTTAGCTCACCCGTCACTGCCTCCCTTTGGCTACGCAATACGCGGTATTGCGTAGCCTTTTTCCCAGCATCCAAGTAGAATGAGGTGGCTCGCCATGTCAACGTCAGAATCGGTCTTGACTGCGAACATGCAGGCATCCATTTTCCGGAAAGCCCGGCGCGCCCTGGTCCCTTACTCGTACCAGGCGCTGACAATCATCTTCCTGACGCTGCTCATGGTGGTCCCCATCATCACCGTTGTCCGGTATTCCCTTCTGGATGGCGCCATCATGAACAGGCACCCGGCATTCGTGGGTCTTCAGAACTACCTCACGGTGCTCACGGATGACACGTTCTGGACTTCGATGTTCAACACGCTGTACTTCACCGTCATGAGCGTGGTCTTCCACCTCCTTGTCGGGATGTGCTTTGCCTTGCTGCTGAACTCCCGGGCCGTCAACCCCGTCATCAGGAGCATCCTGAGGGTCTTCTACATCATGCCGTGGGTATTCACGGCAACCATCATTGCAATCATCTGGCGGCTGCTCCTGGACCCCGTGGGAATTGTGAACTACGCCCTCCAGTTCGCGCACCTCATGAACGTCAACCACGGATGGTTCTCTTCCCCGGAGAACGCCATGCAGGCACTCGTGTTTGTGAACATCTGGGCAGGGTACCCCTTCTACATGGTGAGCCTTCTTGCAGGACTGCAGGGCATTCCGAACGATCTGTATGAGGCTGCCACAATTGACGGAGCCAACGAACCGCAGAAGTTCCGCCACATCACGGTCCCCCAGCTCATGCCCATCATCCTCAGTATTGCCATGCTGGACTTCATCTGGACAATGCAGATCTTTGCCCTGGTGTGGATGACTACAGGCGGAGGTCCAATCCATGTCACGGAGGTGTTGGGAACCTACACGTACAAGCTCGCCTTCAGCACGTACAAGTTCTCCCTTGCCTCCGCAAGCGCCGTTATCGTCCTGATTCTCTCCTTGTGCGTCGCGTTCTTCTATGTCAGACAACAGAGAGCGAGGGCGTAGAATATGACGGCTACCGTCCGAGGGAAGTGGATTGCCCCCACGCTCACCTATATCGCGCTGGCCATTGGCCTTGTCTTTGCGGCCTTCCCCGTGCTGTGGATGCTCTCCGCCTCCCTCAAGAACAATACGGAGATCTTTTCCCTCCCGCCGCACGTCATCCCGAAGCACTTCTTCCTGGGAGCCTACCAGGCCATTCTCACGAGCTCCACAAAGATCAGGTTCTTTCTCAACAGCTATCTCGTTGCAGGCGTAGTCACTCTCCTCACGCTTTTTGTAGCCATCCTGTCGGGGTATGGCTTCAGCCGCTACACCTTCCGGCTGAAGAAGCCTTTGAACCTCTTCATCATCAGCACGCAGACGGTCCCGCCTATCACGCTCATGATCCCTTACTTCGGGCTGGTGGTGGCATTCAGGATGTACAACACGTATTTCGCGTTGATCTTCACCTACATGGTGTTCACACTACCCTATGCCATCCTGATGATGACGGGGTACTTCAATACCGTGCCGCGGGAGCTGGATGAGGCCGTGATGGTTGACGGCGGGTCAAGCTTCTTTGCGCTGTGGCGCGTGATCGTGCCCACGTCCGTGCCGGGCGTCGTGGCAACCGCCATCTACACGTTCCTCCTTGCATGGAACGAGTTCCTCTTTGCGCTGACGCTCACCAAGTCCACGGAGATGCGCACGGTGCCCGTTGGGATCCAGCTCCTCATGGGGCAGCATGCCTATGAATGGAACCAGATGATGGCCATGAGCATGCTGGGATCCCTCCCCATCCTGATTCTTTACCTTGTTGCCCAGCGATATTTCCTGGCGGGAATGACGGCGGGATCAGTCAAGGGATAGTCGATAGTCGAGGTCCGGACGGGTCGTCGGCAAGAGCGTCAATCATCAGGGGTTGCGGCATCCTGGATGGCGGGCAGTCCGAAGAGACGTTCCAGGAACATTGCCGCGGCTCCATAGGCAACCACCAGCTCACCGAGCTCCGAAAGCTCGATGATCACGTTTTTCTTTCCATACGGCCAGTTGCCCTGGATCTGTTCCTCGAGGATGGGAATAAGGACGCTGCGATACTTCTCGATGCTGCCGCCAATGAAGACGCGGGAAAGGTCCAGCGTGTTCACGAGGAGGGCGAGGTTGCGTGAAAGCTCGACCGCCACCTGGCGGAAGGCTTCTTCTTCTCCCTCAGCCCTTCGCAAGGTGTCCTGCGGAAGGGAGAACTGGCTCTTGGTTTCCGAGACCCTGAAGATGCTTCGAAACTCTCCGGCGGAGCTGTTGGCCCCCAGGTGCACGCGGCCGCCAATAACGAGCCCCATGCCTACGGATACTCCCCCGCCGTTGGCGTCCGCCACGCGTTCCTTGCGGAACTCCCCCAGCAGGAAAAGGAACTCTCGGGGCTGAGCCTTTCGGTTCCGGATCAGCTCCGCCCAACAGCCGCAGTTTGCGTCATTGTCCACGCACAGCGGCACGCCGAGAAGCCGGGCGCTGGAGGAATAGAAGTCCAAGGGGGAGGTGATCCCCAGAGGAAGGGACTGACGGATGACGCCGCGCTCGGAATCCACGAGACCTGACAGCCCCACCCCGAGGCCGAGGAGCTGCAGTCCGCGGGCTTCCAGATCACCGGTCACCTCACTGACGATATCCATGAAGACCGAGGGGATTTGCTTTCCGTCCAGGGAGAAAGGCGCGGAACGGGAATACAGCACGCCGCCATCCAGGTCGATGGCAGTGGCCGTGTACCGCTCGGTCTGGATTTCCAGTCCCAGGACGCACCCGAAGTCGCGCTTTATGGACAGGTAGACGGGCTTTCTCCCGCCGCGCTGTCCCGCTTCCCCTTCCGCGGACTCCTCGATGATGCCGCGCTTCAGGAGCTCGGCAACGATCTTCGTCACCGTGGATTTGTCCAGTCCCAACGCGCCGGCGAGCCAGCTTCTGCTCACTCCGGAGTTCACCCATACGGCGCGCACAACGCGGTGCAGGTTGATTGAGGCCTGACTCTTATCTATGAGGAAATCAATATCCTTCATTGTAGATTGCTTCTCCCAACCACCGTATCATAAGGATTGAGCAACATCAACAACACAATTCTGCAAAGATTTTTCTTGACAACCACCGGATATCATGAGACGATGACGTTGGTTTGAGTAATCAATCAACTCAGTCACTCTATGTACTGGCTCTGGAAAATCCCCTCGTTGAGGGGGTCAAAAGACTTTCAAGGAGGTTGGCGCTATGAAGAAGTTTCTTTTCATTGCGCTCGCGCTGCTGGTCTTTGTGGGATTGAACGTCAGCGCAGACAAGATTCCGCTCAGATTCCTCTATTACATCGATGCGTCGCAGACAGGCTACGCGGAGGACCAGGCAATCTGGCAGAAATTCAAGGACGACAACCCGGACATCGATCTCCAGATGGAGATCCTGTTCAACAATCCGTACCATGAGAAGCTTGGCGCTTATATCGCGGCCGGTAATATTCCTGACGTCATCTACATGTGGCCTTCTGAAAAGTCCAGCTCAGCCATCCTCCACGAGATGCACCTCATGAAGGACCTGACCCCGCTCTTGGGCAGGGAGTTCCTCTCAAACTTCGTGCCAGTCGCTCTTGATCCCAAGCAGCAGGCTTCCGGGTACCTTGCGGAGCTTCCCCAGAGCGTCACCTACACCACGGTGGTCTACGCCAACAAGAAGCTCCTCGCTGACGCAGGCTTCGGGCTTCCCAAAACGTACGCAGACCTCAAGAAGATGGTTCCCGCCCTCAAGGCAAAGGGAGTCCAGGTCATCACGCTCCCGGACGGAGACGGCTGGCAGATGCAGTCCTGTCTCTTCTCCACGGTGGTCGGCCGCATGCTGGGCAACGACTGGGTGGACAAGGTGAAGACGGGCAAGGTCAAGTTTACTGACCCCGGCTACGTTGCGGCGCTCACGTTCATCTCCGACCTGTTCAAGGATGGAGTGATTCCCCGCGCGGACATGACCTTGGGCTACGGCGACGGACCGAACCTCTTCGCCACTGGCAAGGCCGCCATGATCGTGGACGGTGACTGGCGCCAGGGCTTCTACATCACGGACAAGTCCACCGGCCAGGCGCTCATTCCTCCCGACAAGCAGGCTTCAGACTATGCGTTCATCAACTTCCCGGCCATTCCCGGAGAGAAGTACCCCGGCGTGGTTTCCGCCATTGCGGGCGTCGGCCTTGGCATTGCGAAGGCAGTCCCCGCTGGCTCTGACAGGGAAAAGGCCGCCGTGCGGCTCCTGAAGTACTACTACTCTCCCGACGTACAGAAAATAAAGCTGGAGACGGGCGCGTTCATTCCCACCCTCAAGGGCGTGACGAGTGACAAGCTCGAGCCGTTCACCCAGATGATGCCCAAGTACTATGCCTCCATCAACAAGATCAGCTACGTTCTTGACGGCGTCCTTGATCCCGGTGTGGTCAACAACTACGTCAACAAGGGCCTGCAGGAGATCGGTCTGGGTACAAAGACCCCGGCTCAGGTAGCCGCGGAGACCGAGAAAGCCATGGCGGACTGGCGGTCTTCACAATCCGCCCAGTAGACAGCGCTCATGCGCGTGTGATTGCATGATACGGGTGTCCGGCCTCGCGCCGGGCACCCGTTTTTCTGTCAGGGAAAGGGAGGCTGGCGTTGGCTCGCACAATCCGCGGTAAGTCGGAGGAAAAACTCGCCTACTGGACAATGGTCCTCCCGGCCCTGATCCTCTACCTCTTGGTGCTGGGCTTTCCCATAGTCATTTCGGTCATCCTTTCCCTCAGCAACTACAACGGCGGCAAGATGTTCGGCGGAGAGCCGTGGCACGTCGTCGGTTTCCAGCAATACCAGAGGCTCATCCATGATCCGTACTTCTGGTCCGCCTTGAAGAACAACATGTACATCGTCCTGGTGTCCGTGTTCGGCCAGCTTCCCCTTGGTTTCATCTTCGCCTACCTCATCTACCGCAAAGTGGTCAAGTTCGGAGAGTTCTGGCAGGGTGTCCTCTACATGCCCTCCATCATCTCCGTCATCGTGATCGGCATCATGTGGGCCATCATCTTCTCTCCCAGCGGCGTGATTGCTGAGGTGATCAACCGATCCAATGGGAACGCGCTGTACCACAAGATTTCCCAGGCTTTCGACTCGGCGGGAGGCTTCAATATCACGGACAACCTCGTGAAGAGGCTCATCACCATCAGCGGACCGGTGGCAGCCCAGACTTTTCCGGATCCAACCACTGGCCTGAAGAGCCTCCTTCTCACCTACAGTCCGGACCAGTTGGGCACGCTCAAGCATGACCTGGTGAACCTCCTCGGCACCAAGTGGACTCCCACGTTCCTGACAAAACCGGATGTCGCAATGCTCCCCATCCTTTTCGTGGTGCTGTGGTGCTGGACGGGCATGTACCTGATCCTTTTCCTCGCCAACATGCAGAAGATCGACAACGGCGTCATCGAGGCGGCGCGGATAGACGGCGCTTCTGAGGGCCAGATCATGGGCCGCGTGGTCCTGCCCAGTCTTTCGGGAGTGATCGTCAACGCGGCCATCCTCGCAATAGCGGGGTCGCTCAACAGCTTCGCGCTCATCTACGCCATGACCGGCGGCGGGCCCGCCCGCGTCACGGAGCTGCTTTCCATTTACCAGTACAACGCGGCGTTCGTGGGAGCGCCCAATTATCCCCTTGCCAACGCCATTGCGTTGTGCATTGTCCTCCTCAGCATGATCCTCATTGTCGCCACAAAGCTCGCGGAACGGCGCTACGGGGGGAAGGAGTAAGTGGTGGCTGATTCACTCAGAAACCCCCTGGCACGGCAGATTGCGGGAATCTCCGCAAAGACTGCGGCCTACCTGGTCATGGGCATTTTCGCCTTGATGACCATTGCGCCGCTTGTCTGGCTCACCATCAGCTCTTTCAAGAGCACCACGGAGTTCCGCACCAACCGCGTGGGCTTCCCTCACGTCTGGACGCTGATCAACTTCCCCGGCGCGTGGAACCTCGGGGAGTTCAACAAGCTCATTGCCAACTCTTTCATCTATACCATCGGAGGCACGGTCGGGATCATCTTCTTCTCCATCCTTGCGGGCTTCGCTTTCGCGAAAATCAAGTCCCGGGCAACGCCCGTACTTTATGGAAGCTTCGTTCTGGGAATCCTCATCTCCATCCAGTCCCTCATGGTGCCTCTGTTCATCGAGGTCTCCCAGTTGGACAAGCTTCTCACGGACTTCTTCACCGTCCTCGGCCTCATGAAAGGCGGCAGCCTCCACATCTTCTATGACAGTCGCATTGGCGTGCTCCTCATCTATATCGGCTCCGGCCTGCCTACCGCAATCTACTTGAGCACCGAGTACATCAAGGGCATTCCGAACGCCCTCCTTGAGGCGGCCCGGATAGACGGCGCTACGTATTTCAAGATTTTCCGCTGGATCATCCTTCCCATGGCGGTGCCTATTGCAACAACGGTTGCCATCCTCAACATCACGTATCTGTGGAACGAGTTCGCGCTCATCAACATCCTTGTGTCCAAGACGGAGCTGAAATCCCTGCCCCTGGGGGTCTTCCGCTTCAGCGGAAGCCTCACCTCGGACTACGGCAAGCAGTTCGCGGCGCTCGTGATTGGAATGGCGCCCATGCTGATTTTCTACGTCGCCTTCTACAAGCAGATCACAAAAGGCGTCACGGCAGGCGCGGTCAAAGGCTGATGCGGACACTCTCCTGGCACTCGGGTCCCTGCGAGCGGAGCTGAGAACCGGGGCTGACCGCACCTACCCGCGCGCCCGCGGGAGGTATCACGCCCTTCGTCCCGCGCGCTGTTCTGCGATACTTTCCAGCAGCCCCAGAATGCAGCGCCGGAGCTTGGGATTGCTGATCCTGGAAAAAAGCTGGAGCAGGAGTTGTTGCTCGCGAGACGTCTTGCCCACTCGACCGCCTTGGGGCGTGTATGCGCTTTGTTTCTCGGACACGCGGCCAGCGCCTCCTTCTGCCAAGAGAGAAAGCACGCTCGTTTCAAGAGCATCCGCTATGCCATAGAGGCGTTGGAGCGTAATTTGACTGCGATCATTTTCATACTTCTGGACTTGTTGATAGGAGACTCCTATGCGTTCCGCCAGCTCCATCTGAGTGATCCCCTGGCGCTGACGGTAATACTTTATCCTGTGGCCGATTCTAACAGATTGCACTGCGATCTCTGCCGGCCAACCTATCCATTTTCCGCACGCTCATCTACCAACTCTTGGTTGTATTTCTGTTTGCTATATGCCACCCAGAGTTGTATACTACTTTGTGAGAGTTCTTCGGTGAGAAAGAAAGTCCTTATTGTAGATGACGAACCAGGCATCCGCTATATCATCTCGCGCTTCTTCGATAGTCTGGATTGCGATCATGAATCAGCGGCCAGCGCGGAGGAGGCGCTTGCCATGGCGAACCAGAAGCGGTATGACCTGATCGTTTCCGACTATGACCTGCCGGGGATGAACGGCTGCGAACTGGCAGCAATTGTGCGGAGCGCGTCCGCTGACACCGTGCTTGTGCTTATGTCTGGGCGGTTTCAGTCCCTTGAGAAACCTTCAGCGGTCGACCTCTGGCTGCAAAAGCCATTTTCTTTCGAGGACCTGGCCAAGGCGCTCGAGAGATTTCTGCGGGACGGCAGGGCTCCTCATTCAGGTGACGACCTTGGAGCGGTGTAGATCAAGCCTGCTTTTGCAAAACTGAATTGGTTTTTCTTGTTCCTGCCGATTATGAGGTGGTCCAAAAGGCGAATACCGAACAACGTACAGGCGTCATTCACCGCATCGGTAAAGGAGATGTCATCCGCTGAGGGTTCCGAGCGGCCGCAGGGATGATTATGAACAAGAATGACTGAGAGCGCGCGCAGCATGATTGCTTGCCTGACAATCTGATGGGGATCCGCAGCCACGGAATGTGACCCGCCCCGACAGAGCTCCGCTGAGCGAAGGGGGGTGCCCCCTCCGTCCAGGAAGATGGCGCAAAGCGCTTCATGCCGGGCGTCCCGCAGGGAGGGGCCGTAGTAGGAAGCCGCGTACTCAGCCGCCTGGCGCGCGGTTTCGATATGTTCGCGCATTCTCGCTCTTTCTCGGCAGAGCCTTTTCCCGATCTCGAAGGCCGCTTTGAGCTGGGAAGCCTTGGCGCGGCCGATTCCGACAAAGGCGCACAACTCCTCAATGGACGCGGTGTCCATTCCTCGCAGCCCTTTGTAGCGGTTCAGCAGCCGCCGCGACAATTCCTCCGCGCTCACGCCCGGCGTCCCCGTCCGCAGGATGATTGCAAGAAGCTTTGCGGGAGTAAGCGCTTCGGCGCCAACCGACTGAAGGAGGGATCGAGGTTGCTCTTCCTGGATCCATTGTCGTATAGGAAGACCAGCTTTCTCTTGAGAGGCCACCCAATGAAAGAAGGGCCGCAAAGCCCCCTGCTTCCGGGGCGGGCAATACCGTCTGCGCTTCTCCTCCCGCCAGCTACGCTTGCGCCCCCGCGAGCTGGGCCTCCGGTTGATCAATCTTCATCCGAAACCGATAGGTCACGCCGGGAGCGCGCGTCATCTCCATGTTCGCATCAAGCTGCCGGGCCAGGGCGCGGATGATCTTCATTCCGTTTTTCTCTTTCACCGCCGCTTCTTCCGCCATGCCGCTGCCGTCATCCCCGATGGACAGCTCCATGGTGCGGTTCCCAGCGTCAAAATCCACTTTGACCGAGACGCGTCCCTCCTCCCTGTGGGGGAACGCGTGCTTCATGGAGTTCATGACGATCTCATTGATCAGGAGCCCGATGCTGATGGCGCGGTCGCCGTCGATTTCCGCTTTCGCGCCATTCCATTCGAGGGAGAAGTCGATTCTCCGGTCCAGGCTGCGAAAGCGCTGCGTCAGGGAGTCCAGGAGCGCGTTCAGCTCGACCAGGTAGAATGCGCTGCGCCTGTACAGAAGCTGGTGCACCACGGAGATGGCGGAAATCGTCTCCTTGATATCCTGCAACGCGCGGGCAGGGTCGTCCCCCGGTCCGCCCCGCAGGCTGACGAGGCTCGAAATGACCTGCAGATTGTTCTTCACCCTGTGCTCGATCTCTCTCAGCATCATCTCCAGCGCTTCTCGAAGCCGTTTTTCCTCGGAGGCGCTGGAGGCATATCCCCGAAGGAGGTAGTTGGCGGAGTACGAGAGGATCAAGCTCACGAGGATGAAGTTCGCCGAAATGACCACCACGGACTCCGGCCCTTGCGGCCAGGGAACGAGGTGAAGCGCCGAAGCCGCCGTGAATCCGACGTGCGTGAGGATGGCCAGTGCGTTGGCAAGGACGATTTCCCGGATGCCGCCAAACAGGGAGACCAGGAATACGAAAGCAAAGATGAACAGGTGCCCGGCTCCGAAAGGGCCGGTGAAAATGATCAGGACGACACCGAGGACATATGCGATGAAGATCAGGGAGAGCAGCCTCAGGCGAAACGGGAGCTGCTTGAAAATCGCCAGGCAGATTGCATACAAGAACGCCGCCGTATCCACCGCCAGGACGAGCCAGACATGCTGCTTGATCGAAAGATAGGCGCTCGGCAGATAAGCGATGATCCCGACGATCGCAACCACCTGCAGGAGCCTTGTCAGCATGCGTTCCCGCAGGTCGCGCGCAGGCCCCGTTGAAAGTCTTTGCTCCCCTTCCAAAACCTCGTCCTCCCTGGACTGCGCTGACAAGACTGTCACGCGCGCGAACTACGTGTCAACGAAGCCAGGAAGGTCCTTGTCAGTCAAAGTACTCCGGCGTGATCATGGCGACCTTTCACGAAGAAGTACCACAGTGCCACCATGGAGATTCCCGGGTCGCCCTCGACGACCTCCTGTATCTCCTTGATGCTGATGATCTTCTTGCCCCTGTCGTCCTTGACTTCCTTGCCGTTGAACTCCGCCACTTTTTTCCCGTGCGAGTCCCGAAGGTTCTTGCCTTCGATCTGGCCAAATACAGCGCCGTTGTAGGACCGTAAGGTGTCCCTGTCGACTTCGGCAAGCTTCTGGCCCGAGCTCTTCTTCACCAGGCGCCTTCCATCGAAAGTGTAATCAGCCATCGTCGTCTCCTTACAAGAAAGCTTAACGCGCTATTGCATTTCCGGTTTTTCCGGGAGGTCCGTGTCCGAAGATATTTCCTCAGATAGCCCGTGGGCGCGACGCCACTCCAGGTGCGTAGGCCACTCGAACCGCAGCTTCGTTGCCCCGAGATCGATCACGTTGCCCGGCATGAGGTTCTTCTGGATGTATTGCTTTCCTTTGACTACGGTTTTGTTCAGGGATTGCAGGTCGATCACGGTAAAGTGCTCACCCCGGAACACGATCTGACAGTGCTTGCGCGAAACATAGGGGTCATCCAGATGCAGGTCGCAGGCGGGGTCTCTGCCAATGGTCACGGTCTTTTTTGTGATGGGGAAGCGAAAAGCCTCCCCCTCTTTCTTCGTGACCTCCAGGTATGCGTCCGACGGCAAATCGACTTCGGGTTCCATGCAGACAAGTGTATCGCACCACGCCGTCACTCACAAATGCCCCGCAGATGATCGCCGGCGGCCGCCTCTACTGCCAGACGGAGAGGATGATTCCCATTACGAGAAGGGAGATTAGCCAGTAGGCGTTGTCCAAAAGCCACAGCGCAAAAGGCCTCTTCTGGTAGGTCACGACTCCAATTGTGACTGGGGCAATGAAGCCGATCCAGTTGAAAAACCCGACCATCAGCCCGCCGCCAACACCGCTGGTCTTGAGAAACGTGTTGGCGAAGATGATGGCGTGATGCAGGACGAAGCTCATGAACAGGGAGCCAACGAAGACCACAATGAGGCTGACCGCTGTTTGCTTGACTTCCGTCGTGCCTGAAAGCCTCTGCCACGTCTTCCCGAACAGCACCGCATACCACAACGCGCCAAGACCGAAGCTCGCAAGGGCCGCCACAACAACGGCAAGGAAATTTGTAGGAACTGTCATTTCTGGTGCCTCCCGATGAGCCTAAAGATAGACATAGGCAGTCAAGGCGCCAAGGCACCGGGGCACGTAAGTCCGCAAGCTATCAGCTCGGAAATCCAGGAGAGGATCGCGAAACCTATAAAAACCGCAGAAAGTGTAAAGAAACTATGCACTTCTCGCGTTTTTCATAGGCTTACGCAGTGCAACATCCTGGCGTCGATGAAAACCGCGTGGCCCCGTCACGCCAGTCACACCCGCTCTTGACTCCATTGTTTGCCGATGCAACCATGAAGACGTGAAGCAGCATTTCAAAGTGCCCAGTATTCCAAGGCAGGAGAGTGCAGTGAGTGTACTGGAGCATGACGTTACTTTGGTCGGATCCAGGGGAAAAGCGAGCTGCCGTGCGCTTTTCGACTCAGGAGCCACATATTCGATCATCCGGCGGGATATCGCAGAAGAGATATCCCTTCTGGACCGATTGCCGGACCCTGAAGACTGGGTTTTCGAGACTGCGCTGGCGGGGCAGTTGATCCAGGCCCGTTACCGAGTCGCGCTGGACTTCCGTTTTGATGACAGCAAAGCCCGGTTCAGTGATGAGTTCATCGTCTTCGACACATGCACGGAAGGGGTGATCGTCGGAGCAAAGACAATGCAGGCATGGCACATCACTCTGGATTTCGAGACGGAGACCGTCAACTACAGAAAGACCGCCGAACGCTTGCGCGTAATCTGAAGAGGGGAAAGCAGCATGGCGAGCTCGATATTCGAGGCGCTTACGAACCTTTTCCAGTCGGAAGGAAGGCGCATTGCCGCGTGTCGCGCGGTCCGGGCGGGAGAGGTCAGGGAGAGAATCGAGACGCTCCTTCGAGAAGGGCGGATGGATCAGCGAGTGCATGCGGCGTACTTCGGAGGAATGAAGTTCGGGCCGCCCGCTCCCTTTGGTCAGGATGCTTCCCTTCTGGTTGTCGCCACGCCTCATCAAAGGTCCGTCATCGCCCTGGACCTTCCCGGCGGCGCGGTTGAAGCGACAATCCCATCGACATACCTCTCTGATCGAATCACGGCAAAGAATAACGAGCTTCTGGGAGCGGTGTTGGGACCGCTCGGGCGGCTTACCGAACCAGCGCTGCTTCCGCTCAAGACGCTCGCGGCGTGCGCGGGACTCGGCGCGTACGGCAGGGACAATGTGCTGCGGGTCCAGGGCATGGGGAGCTACGCGCGGCTTGATGCCTGGTGGATAGACGCCGACCTTGGAGAACGAAACTGGGGGCCGCCGCAGATCCTTCCGCGCTGCGCTCACTGCGGCGCCTGCATTCGCGCCTGCCCGAATGGCTGCTTCCGTGATGGCGCTTTTGGTGTCGATGCCCCGCGCTGCCTGACTTTCCTCAACGAAGGCGCAGGAGACTTCCCGGATTGGCTGCCTGCGGGTGCCCATACGGCGGCCATAGGATGCCTCCGCTGTCAGGAGGCATGCCCGGAAAATGCAAAGCATCGCGCCGCCGTGGAACGTCGCTTTGTCTTCGATCGAAAGACCAGCCAGGCTCTTCTGGAAGGAACACCAGCGGATGCGCTTCCTCCGGAGGCCGCGGAGGTTGTGCGGCTTCTGGAGCTCGGAGGCCAGGAACAAAAGCTGGCGCGAAACCTTTCAGCGCTCTTGAGATATCGCTGGTAATACCTCGCAGGCGCCTTGCAACCTTGCAACCTTGCAACCTTGCGGCCGCGCGGCTGCGGCCCTATGATGGCGCCATGTGCGACACCCTTTTCGTGCCTTCCAGCGCCGCGTCAGACGGCCTGGCATTCTTCGGCAAAAACTCTGATCGCAATCCCGATGAGCCGCAGGTCATGACGCTTGCCTCCGGACCACGCTGGCCGTCCCTGCTCTCCCGTCCCGTGTGGATGCGCGGCGCTGAGATGGGAATCAACGCCCGCGGCGTCGTGATCGGAAATGAAGCGGTGTTCTCCCGCTGGAAGCCGGCCCGTGACGGCGTGCTGGGAATGGATATCCTCCGCCTTGCCCTGGAGGAGGCGGCAACCGCAACGGAGGCCGTTGATTTCATCGCCCATTTCACAGAAACGCATTCGCAAGGCGGCAACGGAGCGTATAAGGGCAGTCTCTTCTATGATAACAGCTATCTGGTGGCGGATTTCGCGGATGCCTGGGTAATCGAAACTGCGGGGCACCGGTGGGCGGCCCGCCGCGTGAGCGCTCCGGTGGCCATCTCCAACTCCTACTCCCTTACCAACGATTTCGAGCGGTCAGACGCGGTCACTGCTCTGGAGAGAAAGCCCGGCTATTCCTGGAAGCGGCGTGTGAGCAGCCGCCCGTACGCTTTGGTCACGCAAGGAGACTTCCGCAGGGCGTGCTCGCTGTCACGGATCAGCGCGGCGGCAACGCAAGGGCAAACAGTTCAGACGATTTTTGCCGCCCTGCGCTCCCACTCCAGTGGCGTAAATCGGATGAGGAGCGTATGCATGCACGGCGGAGGCCTCGTCAACAACGCAACCACCGCCTCCCTGGCAGTTGAGCTGCGCGCCGCGGAGCGCCAGGCTGTGATCTGGTTCACTGCCGGACCCGTGCCGTGCCTCTCCCTGTATCGACCCGCCGTGTTGGAGAACGGGTCCTTCTGCCCGTTGTGGAAGGACTACGACTACCAGGAGGGCTCTCCTGCCGCTCCGGCATACTGGAAGCGCCGCCGGGCGGCCTCGAAACAGCCTGCGCGCGCGGCGTTGCGCGACCGCCAATTCGCCGTTCGACGAGACTCGGCCCAGGAAGAGATCATCAGCCTGGTGAACGGCCTGAAAGGCCGGGCCCAGGATGAGAGAGCGAGCGCTGAAATCCGAAGAATCGTGGAGGCCTTCGAGGGGTAGCCCGTCGCACGGCGGGCCGCCGAACGGGCTCAACATGCCTCACCCGACAATCGTCAGCCCTGAGGCCTTTATGTTTTTATGCGTGAGGACAACAATTGACATCCAAGATGATCTGCTTGTCGAGTTGAAACGGATAGCCGCGGAAAGCAACCGCACTCTCAAGGATCTCGTGGAAGACGCTATCCGGACCGCGCTCGCGCTGCGCAAGTCAGAGGTGGCCGGCGGTGCGCCTCGGCCGCTTGCTACCTTCAAGGGAAAGGGTGTCCAGCGTGGCGTGAACCTCGACAACACGAGTGAGCTGCTCGACCTCATCGACGGCACTCGATGATTCTCTGTGACGTCAACGTTCTCATTTACGCCCATCGGGAAGAATGTGATCGGCATGATGAGTACAAGGCGTGGCTGGAAGGGATCATGCGGAGCGGGTCGGCATATGGCGTTTCGGACCTTGTGTTGAGCGGGTGTCTTCGGATCCTCACCCATGTGCGTATTTTCGATCCGCCAAGCCCCGCCCGAATGGCAATGGCGTTCGTGAGCCAGATTCGGGAAGACAGACATGCGGTGGTGATTTCCCAAGGGCCCCGCCAATGGAGCTCTTCCGGGAGCTTTGTGATACTTGCGGCGCGCGGGGCAACCTTGTCTCGGATGCGTATCTCGCCGCGCTCGCCATTGAGTCAGGAAGTGAATGGATCAGTACGGACAGGGACTACGCGCGATTCCCCGGCCTTCGTTGGCGCCACCCCCTGGAAAAATGAGAAAAACGCCAGGATAGCCCGCGGTGGTCAAGATTGCCGCCCGCCGCCGCCGCCCCCGCCGGGAGGCGTCCGCTCTTCGCCAAAGTATTTCTCGCTGCGATACCGCAACCATACGCGCAGAACCTGGGGGATTTTCTCTTTTTCCTCTTTCGTAAGAGTGTCATAAAGTTGGAGAGCCCGCTGGCGCTCCGCGCGGCATGCGGCATTCCTGTGCGCGTCCCAGTACGCGCGGGCCAGCCGGATACGGCGGCACACTTCCCTGCGCAGCGCCTCCCCTCTCAGACTTCCCGACGCTCCCCGTTTGTTCATGCTCTTCTCTGCCCTCAGCACCAGGAAGAAAGCGAAGGTTGCAGTCTCTTGATAATTCCTACGTCTGGATGGTAGGGAACTTTTGGCACTGCCGGTGGCTCAAGTCGGAGAGTATTGCTGAACGGCGTATGCTTCAGGTACATATTGTACGCTTTGACCGAGAGTATCTCGAGGTTGACCGCATCCGCGACGTTGTACGCCAGAAGAGTTTCCAGCGCCTTGTCATTGCCTTTGTTGTACTCTTCCCAAAGAAGAACGGCCATGAAGCCGTTGACGTCCTCAACACCCCGCCTTGTGACTCCGAGTGTTTTCTCACATCCCTTCAGTCCGCCTTTGTAGCCAAGACGGTTGAGCAAATACCGCAGGTCAAGATGTGCGTGATCAATCCGAGCGTTCAGCTTTCGGCGGATGAACGGTACATCGAAGCACTTGCCGTTGTAGGTGACGATCTGATTGTACTTGGACACCTCCTGGCAGAAGCAATCGAGATTCCTTCCATTGACAAATGTCTTTATACATTTTCCATTATAGAGTGCAATTGTCGTTATGTTGTCCCAGTCGGGTTGCAGGCCGGTGGTCTCGATGTCAAAAAAGGCTGTGCTGTTCCTGAAGGCGCCAAACAATCGCCAGTGCTCGCGGCTCGGCAAGAGGTCCTGGAAATACCGAGCATCCCCTTCCGCCAGCTTTTGACGAGATTTCACTACACCTTTGCGCAACAAAGCATATCGGCTTGGACTCAGCCAATCAGGGCGCTCCCTGTCAATGTCTTCCCATCCCAGAAGACCCGCCTCCCACAGGGCGTGCTCCGTCTTGAGGCTGATTCCCTTGATGTGACAAAATGAATGCCTGATCATATTCCGCCTTTTTAATCGACTGTACAGGAGAGCGCCGCTTGCCTCAACTGTATCAAGCATTGGCGAAGTCGGGCCGCTGTACTATGTTTCCTTTATGTCCGGGAACAGGCGCCAATGACCAACCGCGAGCTTGCCGAAACATTCACCCTGATAGCCAACCTCCTGGAGATCAAGGGTGAGACGGTTTACAAGACCCTGGCCTATCGCAGGGCGGCGGAAAGCCTGACGGCCCTGGCTGGGGACGTCAACCAGTACTGGAAAGAAGAAAAGCTGCTCGAGATTCCGGGTGTCGGCAAGTCCATCGCAGAGAAGATCGACGAGCTGATACGTACCGGCAGCCTTCAGTTCCTCCAGAAGATCGAGCAGGAGGTGCCGGCGGGACTGGCGGAGTGGCTCCAGGTGCCGGGGCTGGGTCCCAAGAAGGTGGCGCTGATCTGGAAGGAGCTGGGGATCACGACCCTGGCGGAGCTGACCGCCGCCGCGCAGGAGGGCAAGCTGCGGAAGCTCACGGGTCTGGGGGAGAAGTCCGAGGCGCAGATCCTCAAAGGGATCGAGTCGCTGGCGCGCCGGTCGGGACGCGTTCCCCTGGGCCGGGCGTGGCCGCTGGCCCAGCAGATCATCTCCGCGCTGCGGAAAGTGAAAGGGGTAACGGCTGCTGAACCCGCAGGGTCCCTTCGCCGCATGCGCTCGACTGTTGGAGACCTCGACATCCTGGTTGCCGCCCGGGAATCCGAGCCGGTCATGGAGGCCTTCACGACGCTGCCGGGCGTTGACCGGGTGCTCGGCAAAGGGGAGACCAAGGCGAGCATCGAGTTTGCGGACGGGGTGCGCGCCCAGGTCTGGGTGCACCCGCCGGAGAGGTTCGGGACAGCCCTGCAGTACGCCACCGGATCGAAGGACCACAACGTGCAGCTCCGGCAGCTTGCCCTCGACAAAGGCCTGTCGCTCTCCGAGCACGCCTTGGCCAGGACCAACGGGTCCGGGGAGATCCTCTGCGCAACGGAAGGAGAAGTCTACGAAGCCCTTGGACTCCCGTGGATCCCGCCCGAGCTGCGGGAGGATCGGGGTGAAGTGCAGGCTGCCAGGGCAGGGAAGCTCCCGAAGCTGATCGAAGTCCGGGACATCAGGGCGGACCTGCACACGCATTCGACATGGTCGGACGGCAGGTTGTCGATGCTTGATCTTTCGCGGGCGGCCGCCCGGCGCGGGATCAAAGTCATCGCCTTCACAGATCACTCTGTGGGCCTGGGGATGACAAACGGCTTGAGCATGGAGCGTCACGCCGAGCAGCAGGCGGAGATCCAAGCCGTCCAGCGCCAGCTCGGCAACAGCATTTTGCTCCTTCACGCCACGGAGGTGGAGATCAAGGCGGACGGCACGCTCGATTATCCTGACGAGTTCCTGGCCACTCTGGACCTCGTGATGGCCTCGCTGCACTCGACCCTTCGCCAGGAACGGGAGAAAGTCACGCAGCGGCTGATACGAGCCATCCGTAATCCGCATGTGGACATCATTGGCCACCCGACGGGGCGCTTGATCCCGGATCGGCCCGGCGCTGACCTGGATATGGACGCCGTGTTGGCCGCCGCCGCTCAGTCCGGTGTGGCCCTGGAGATCAACGCAAGTCCTTACCGGCTGGACCTGGAGGATATCTACGCCCGACGCGCAAAGGAAATGGGAATCCCGCTGAGCATCAACACCGACGCCCATTCCGAGGCGGATCTCGACCTGCTGCCCTTCGGCGTTGCCCTGGCCCGCCGGGCGTGGCTGGCGGCAGAGGATGTTATCAATACATGGCCAACGGACAGGCTGCTCGATTGGCTGAGGAAACGCGGGCAACCTCAGTGATCACGAGCGCACTTATTGTGGGCGCCGGAGCAGTTGGTGCCGCTGTGGCCGGCGTCATCGCAAAGCATGACCCCGCTGCGGTCCGCATCCTTGCCTCCGGTGAGCGGCTGGAGAGGTATCGCAAGGAAGGCTTCATCCTGAACGGCGTGCGGGAAAGTTTCTCCCTGGTCACACCGCAGGAAGGCGGCAAGGCTGACCTGGTCATTGTGTGCGTAAAAACCTATCAATTGGACCAAGCCGTCCGGGATATGAGCGCCCAGGTCGGCCCAAGGACGCTTATCCTTTCCCTCCTCAATGGGATCACGAGCGAGGATGCCCTGGCTGCCGCCTTCGGACGGGAGAAAGTGCCATACGCCATGATTCTCGGCATCGACGCGCTGCGGGAAGGCAACGCCACGAGCTTTTCCTCCGGCGGGGTAATCCACTTCGGTGACGCGCGCAACGCGGAGGGTGCCTGGAGCCCGCGCGTGTCGCGCATATCGGCATTCTTCAAGCGCACCGGCTTGGCTCACGTGGTCCCTGCGGACATGATTCGAAGCCTTTGGTACAAGTTCATGATCAACGTGGGGATCAACCAGGTTTCAGCCGTCGTGCGCGGTACGTACGGCATGTTCCAGACCAACCCGGAGGCCCAGGCCGTCATGGAGGCAGCCATGGCCGAAGTCGTGGCCGTTTCAAAGGCAAAGGGGACCGGCCTGAACGACTCCGACATCAAAGCGTGGTACAGGACGCTCCAGGGACTCGGGCCTGAAAGCAAAACTTCCATGCTCCAGGACGTGGAGGCGGGGCGAAAGACCGAGGTGGATGCCTTTGCGGGAACAATGATCCGACTGGGCCAGGAGACGGGGATCCCTGTTCCTGTAAACCAGACTCTCTACCGCCTCCTCAAGGCGCTGGAGGGCAAGCGGGGAGATGCGCCTCAGCCCCTGGCGGTTTGATAAAGCGCGCCTTCTCTCCCACGGCGATGAGCGACCTTGCAGCTCGGCTACTCGATGTAGAAGACAGGCCCTTGCGGCGCAAACGGCAGCCTCCTCCCGCGCGGCACCAGGAAGGCGTGCGTCCTGCGAACGGAAAGTGCATCACAGTAGCCGTCCGTGATGATCAGGATTGGGCCGGCCTCCGGGAAGTCCTGCGCTCCTTCAAGGAGCCGCACGGCAGGCTGAAGCACCGTGCCGCCTCTTCCAACCACACGGACTTCCTGCATGAGGTCCTCAGGCTTCATGTAGCCCTGGTCGTACACGGCCGCATCGGCAAACACAACGCGCACGACGGGAATGTCGCGCGAAAAGCAGGTGCCAGCCACTGCGCCCAAGGCCCGGGCAAGCAGCCCGCGCTCCATGGAGCCCGAGGTGTCCAGCACCACGCCGAAGGTGCGCGCGTCGTTGGCCCAATTGGGGACCACCCAACTGGGGCGCGGGATGTCAGGTGTTGCAGACTGGCGCCTTGAAAGCCTGGCGTATGACCTGAGTTTCGGAACGGGAGGAAAAAGGGGATCAAACCATCGGGCCATGTCCACGTCCCAAGGCACGGGAGGCTGGGCCAGGGCTCGCACTTCCTCCACCAAGCCTGCGGGAAGAAGCCCGCGGCCACCGGCTGCGTGGTACTCCAACCCCTGGATGAGGCAACGGCGGTAGAAATCGTCCAGAGAAAGCCCCTCCCCCACCTCCCACCACTCGGGCCGGCTGCCGGGGAGAATATCGCCCAAACCCGCGCCTCTCAGAGTTGAGAGCTTGCGAAATCTCCGAAGGTCTTTCACGACCCTGTCATAGATGGACTCCGCGGACAGCCCCTTGAACTCTGGTTCATACAGCGCGCCCACCGCCGGCATACGGCCAACCCGCATCTCCTGCAGCCAGCCGTTGACAACGTAGTCACAGGCAACGTTCCAGAGGAAGGGGTCCCGACCCTGGCAGCGCGCCTGGTGGCGCAGCCCGACGTGGAGCATCTCGTGGGCCAGCACGAATCGCCATTCCTCCTCATCAAGGGCCATCACGGGATTGATGTAGATCTCCTGAAGCTCCGCGCTCACCGCGGCAATCCGGATGTCGTAACGCGCGCTGAGGATTTTGTCCTCTATGAGCCGCATGCGCGCAGCCAGCGCGCCAAGGAGCGGGTAGTGATCGATGAACCACTGCCGAGCCTTCCGCGGAGCGTGACTCTTGCGGTAGTCATCCTCATCAGGGCTGTCATCGCCAGAGGCTTTCCTGACCGCGCGTGCCGCGGCGCTCGCAACCCCTTCACTGAAGAGACGCTGCCATTCCTCAGGTTTCACGTGGTCCCAGCGGCTGGGCTTCTCAAAGATCATGTCGAGCGTTGACTTGCCGGCCGTGCCAAGGAGCAGGCATTCTTCGGGGATACCTTCAGACTTGAATCGACTGTACAGCTTGTCTTCCGATCCTGTCCCTGCTTCGAGGTCCATGCCTGCGCCGCTGGGCGGCCTGCCGATCTTCAGGGATGACAAGAGCGAATAGATGCTGGCGTCACACGCCGCGTTCCACCTGAAAGGGTCTTCCTTCACCTTGAAGTGATCCAACGCCAGGTGCAGAAGACAATGGGCGATCACGAAAAGCCATTCCTCAGGCTCCGCTCTGCGGGAATGGTGCACGTGAATGGCGCCGTTGTTTGTGACAACAGCCCATCCGCCCTCGGGGCACAGGTTGCCTTCCTGGCGGGAAATGTGCGCTTTCATCAGCATGGGGTTGAAAAGCGCACGGTCATGAAGCTGCTTCAGAGCTTCATCGAATGCCGCCCTGGCTGGATCAGACTCAGGAGCGGACTTCCTGCTCTTGGCGGACCGCCGAGCCATTGGTCTGCCTACTTGAGGACGATGCGGGGAAGGTCCCGCGCAATCTCCACCATGAACCAGTCAGGGAGCGCGCCTTCCGGAGAGTCGGAAGCAAGGACCATCTGGGCGATCTCCAAGCTTATCTGCGCCAACTGCCGAAGCAGCGCCTTGGCCGTGTGGGCGGTTTCCGCCGCCTGCGTGGACAACGTCTCCCGCCGGGCGGGAAGCTCCCGTGAAAGGTAGGCTCGGAAGGATTGCGCCAGGAAGTACAGGACGTCACGGTTCTCAGGCTTGTCAGGCCAGCGCATCTCACCTTTGAGAATGGCGGACAGCGCGTAGCGGTTCCTGAGCTGCTTGACGAAGGCCTTGAACTGCCCGGCGTGCGGAGCGGAGAGACAGCCGAACGCAAGCACTTCAAGCTGCTCGTCCGAGATCTCATTTCCAAACTCTTTCATGGCGTCACTGAGCATGTGCCAGGACCGTGGAGATGAGAAAGGCTCCTCCGTTTTGGGCGGCGGGCTCCACAGGTGGTCCGGCCTGTTTCTGACATATTCCGTGACCCACTGGTGGATGCCGTTCATGTCAGCCCACGCCAGCCAGTCCCGGTGGGAGACGCGCAGGTGCACGTGCACCATGCGGTTCAGGAGCGCTGAGGACATGGGACGGACGATGGCGCTATCCTGCGCGCGGTTTCCCGCCCCAACAACGATTGACCCATCAGGGAGCTTGTAGTCCCCGATCCGCCTGTCATGGATCAGACTGTAGAAGGACTTCTGCACCTCGTGCGTGCACGCGTTCAGCTCATCCAGGAAAAGGCAGTAGGGCTTCTCCCGCGCAATCATGAGGGGCGGGCAGAACCGGCTCTTGCCGTCGATGATCTGCGGGACTCCGATGAGGTCCTCGGGCGCAAGCTGGCTGCCCAGGAGAGAGACGCAATCCAGCCCAAGGCGATCCGCGAACTGCTGCACCAGCGCGGACTTCCCGATCCCCGGCGCGCCCCAGATGAATACGGGCCGCACCACGGCGACGTTGAGGAGAAACTCAGGGAGCTGCGCCTGCGTAAGAGAGGTGGCTTCTTTCATGTTTGCCGACCTGGTTCAGCGATCCTTTCTTCTTTTCATTTGAGGGGCCTGTTGCCTTCATCCCTGCTGGCCCACGTGCGGGCTGATCTTCATGGCTAGCTTCCCGATATTTAGGCAAAGTATGTCTCGTGGCGCTGAAACAAGCAACACGGCCCGCGATCATATGGATTCTTCCGAGGTCGCTGGCCTTTTCAGGAATGTGTCATGATGCGACGGCCTTCTTGGCATGCCGTGCGTCACGCGATGGAGAGTTACCGAACATGCGCGAGTATTCCCGACTGAACTGAGACGGACTGTTGTACCCTACCCTGTAGGCGGAGCCCTCTGCGGTTTCGCCTTCATCGACCATAAGGCGCCTGGCTTCCAGCAGGCGCAGACGCTTCTGATACTGGATGGGGCTCATCGAGGTGGCGTCCTTGAAGTGCTTGAAGAACGCGGAACGGCTCATATTCACGGCCTTTGCCAGTGCACCGACGTCAACGGAATCACTGAGCCCCGCGCTCAAGGAGTAGATTGCCTGAGACACCCTGTGCATCGTGCTTCCGGATCGTATGAATTGCCGGATGGCCGGTCCATCCGCTCCTCTCAGAAGATGATAGAGTATTTCCTTGACAATCAGGGGTCCAAGCACGCGGGCATCATCCGGAGTCTGAAAGAGCTTCCCCAGGCGAATGGCAGCGTCGAGCATTCTCTCACTGGCGCCCCCGACAAATATGCCGCGCAGGGATCCCTCCGTCTCCGAGGGAAGGTCCTTCTCTATCTGAGCTTCCACTTCGCCCAGAACCAGCGGGTCCAGAGCAATCTTCAGACAGAGAAACGGTCTTTCGGGTGAGGCCGATGTCACCCGGCTGATCACCGGCAGGTCAATCGGCGTTGCGATGTAGTGAGCGTCCTCGGAACGATAAACGCCGCGGCCCAGGATGATTTCCTTGCAACCCTGGGCAACGATGCACAGCGATGAGCCCCAATAGGCTCTCACGCGCCGAGCTGGGCGGGAGAATCTCATGCAGAACGTGCCGGCCAGGGGGGCTTCCATCATGCCATCATGTGGGCAATAACGGCTGACCAGTCGGGCCAGATCTGAACGCAAGTCCTCCACAAAACCTCCCGGATAGAAGATCGCCTCTTGTGGACTTTCAGGCAAGAACTCTGGACTCCTATGGATTCTCCCGGCGACGCCATAAAAATACTTTGATATCGAAGCTTATGGCTTAGGGAGGTTTCATGCGTGTCTTTGTTACCGGAGCAACGGGTTTCATCGGCTCGGCTGTAGTTGCGGAGCTCACCAAGGCTGGTCATCAGGTCCTTGGCCTGGCGCGCTCTGATGGGGCGGCGTCATGGCTCATCAGGGCAGGCGCGGAGGTGCATCGCGGCTCCCTGGATAATCCGGACAGCCTTGCAAAGGGAGCGGCAGGGGCCGACGGAGTCATCCACCTTGCGTACAACCACGACTTCTCTCAGATCCCTGCCGCCGCTGCCACTGATCGCAATGCCATAGAGGCAATAGGCACAGCTCTGTCAGGAACAGGCCGGCCGCTCGTGGTTGCCTGCGGGATGACGTTCTCCACGCCTGGCCGTCCAGGCACGGAGGAGGATCCGGCAGACCCGAATGGCCAGCATCCCCGGACCCAGAATGAGGGGTTGGCGCTCGCGTGGGCTTCCCGCGGCGTGCGCGTCTCGGTTGTACGGCTGGCGCCCTCAGTCCACGGCGACGGGGATCACGGCCTGGTGCCGATCCTGATCGGCATCGCCCGAAACAAGGGAGCATCGGCATATGTGGGGGATGGGTCCAACCGCTGGCCCGCCGTTCACAGATTGGATGCCGCCAGCCTTTTCCGGCTGGCGCTGGAGAAGGCCCCCGCTGGCACCCGGCTTCACGGGGCCGGGGAGGAAGGCGTGCCGATCCGCGATGTTGCCACAGTGATTGGTCGCCGGCTGAATCTGCCGGTCGTGTCCAGGACGCCCGAAGAGGCTGTCGAGCACTTCGGCTGGATGGCCCACTTCGTTGCGGCCGACATGCTGGCTTCCAGCGCTTTCACAAGAGAGCGCTTCGGGTGGCGTCCTACCCAGGTCCGGCTCATTGCCGACCTTGAGAATGGGACCTACTTCAAGCAGGACTAGTCGCGCGCGGAGAGCTCCGCAGCCAGCCCCGCATAACAGGCGTTATAGCCCGTGAGCCCTTTGGCCAGGACCGGCTGGATGCGTCAATGACGAACCTCACCCCAGCTTGCCTCTCAGCGCTCGAAGGACCGTGAGGCTGTCCGGGCCCGCTCGGGAAGACCCTCAGAGCACCACGAACCCTTCCCTGTTCCCGGCCGACCTCAGCTTGTCGTCACTGGTGACAAGTGCAAGCGATGAAGGATCTTCACGGGCGGCAAGGAGGGCAGCGGCCAGTTGCAGGGCGTCCGCGGCGCGGAGAGGGTGCACACGGAGCAAGCGGATGGCCCGCTTCCGCACTTCCTCCGACGGCAGGACCTCCACGCAGGTTTCGTAGAATGCCTCCAGATTGCTCAAGGCCTGTGTGAGCCCTCCTTCATCCAGAGACCGTTCTCTCTGAAGCCTGTTGAGCGCTGAAGCGCATTCCACTCTGCTTCCCCACCACGTGATCACCTGGGAGTCTTCCCGGAGGAGAGATGTTCTGCTTTCCGACTCAGGCTCATCGACCAACAAGGAGATCAAAGCGGAGGAGTCCCAGTACTTCATCTTGAGTCTCTGTCATTGACCAGCGTCTCCGATCCCGAGACCCCCTGCGGAAGCCGTGGCTTGGGCCGCTTGAGAAAAGCAGCCGTGCCCAGGGGATGGCGAGGCGCAGAGCCAACTCCCGATTTGACAAGCGCCTTGACCCGCTCCGCATCAGGTATATCCCCATGGCGAGCCGGCTCCAGTCTGGCTACCAACCTGTTGCGATCATAGATCAACACCGTTTCTCCCCTTTCTACATCGTTCAAATAACTGCTGAAGTGGCTTTTCGCTTCGCTGACGCTGGCTCTCTTCATATGACCAATGTGGTCATATCGAAAGGACCAGTCAAGACTTCTCTTACGAGGCTGTTCTCACTGACGGGCGCCAGGGCAGCAGGACGAGCCTTGTGCGACGAACGTTCAGCTCCTACGAATACGTGTCACTTGACCTGCCGAGCGAGGCAGAGCAGGCGGAACGTGATCCTGCATCGTTTCTGGCCCGCCATCAGTCACCCCTCATTGTGGATGAAGTGCAATACGCCCCAGGCCTGTTCCGCCACCTCAAGGCAGTCACCGACAAGCGCCGCGGGGCCAACGGGCAGTACATCCTGACGGGCTCGCAGAAGCTCGGGCCGCATTCTCCAACGCTGACGTCATGGAGTTTCTTGCCCGGGGAGGGTTAAGAGGTGGACTTGCTGTTCCATTGGGGAGGTGTTTTCGACCTCGCGGACGCCAAGTGGACCGAGTTGCCGGATGCGAAAGACTCCGCGGTGCTCCAGCAGGTGGCCCATGAAATTGGCAAAGTCAAGCGGGCGGCACTGATCTGCCGGGCCGCAAATCCTTACCCGATCACCGAGCTGGTGCAGGCGCTGCCGCTCGAGGCTCTGCCTGATGAATGGGGATAGGGGAATCCAGTTGATATGAGGGCCTGATGCAACCGTGTGTCCCTTGACTATATGACTATTTATCTATACTATGGTCATAAGGTCACACGAGGAGGCACACCCATGAAGGGCAAGTTTCAGTGGAGATTAGATCTCTTGATCAAGGCTGATTCCAGCAAAGTCTGGGAAATCGCTGATGACATATCCTTGATCCCCCAGTATCATCCTGATGTCGGCAGGGTAGATCTGATAGATGGTCAAAGAACGCGGGGAGTCGGGGTTAAATATCAGTGCAACGTCCTCGAAGGAAAGGGAAGAGGAAGCTGTGTTGAGCAGGTGGTAGACTACGTCCCTGGTGTTAAGATGTCCACAGCCATGGGGGAAGACACGTGGGGACTGCATAAGATTTTCGCGGACTACGTCGTTGAATCAACCCTGATCCCTCAAGGCAATCACGAAACCATCCTCAGGTTCGAAGGCTTCTACAATCCCGTTGGGTTTTTCTATAAGGTTCTCAACCCCCTGATCCTGCGCAAGAAGACGAAAGAAAGATCCCGGGAAGTGATGAAAGGCATAAAGGCCTTTTGCGAGAAATGAATCCCTGCGAGGTTAGCCGTGGCAAGAGCATTTACAGAAACTGAAAAAGAGAGAATACGAGCGTCTTTGATTCGAGCCATGAGCGAATCAATTTCCGAAAAGGGGCTCAAGAAGACCAGCATAGATCACGTTGTCAAGGCGGCACGGATTTCAAAGGGGGCGTTTTACCTGTTCTATGACTCAAAGGAAATGCTTGTCCTCGACGCAATCCGTTCCGTGCAAGACGTAGCTCGGACGCGACTTCTGAAGATACTTGAGCCGCCCGGGAAGAATCCAACGGAAATCATGGCAAGGTTTGTCGCTGGCCTTTTCGATGTATTTGAAGAGTTTCCATTCATGAAGGAGATGGCTAAAGCAGATGTGATGACGGATCTCCTTCGAAGTCTTCCCGAAGAAGCCATCGAAAAGGAGTATGAGTCTGACGAGCATTTCTTTGAATCATTTCATAAGAAGCTTCTGGAAGGGAAAATAATCCGGAACGTCGATAAGAAGATCATTGCCGGGCTGCCCAGGATGATTTTGGCTCTCATAATGAATAGACAGATGATTGGTGTGGACCGCTTCAACAAGCTGAAGGCACTTCTGATAGCTGGCATATCGAAGGAATTGACGAGGACATGAAGAGCGCAGTCATCGCTTCAAAACCCGGAATTAACCTGCCGGGCCTATCGAAAACGCAAAATTCCCAAGTTTGCCCTTGGGAATTTTGCGTTTTCGATAGGGTGAGGTGTGATATCGCAACCTGCCTGACGCTATGAAAGCGCTGCGCCTCGTAGGCACCGCCAGCTCGGCCATCAAAGGTCAGGCTATCACCGCGTAGGCAATCCCGAGCCCGGCCACCACGGCCGCCAGCACCACGTCCAACCGCCAGCTCATCCGCGGGGCAAACTTGTAGACAAGGACCAGGGCCGCCAGCACCACCGTCCAAGTCAGGCTGGACATCCCGACCAGGACCATGGCGACCATCAGGCCAGCGCTGCAGCCCAGACAGCTCAACCCGTAGCGCCAGCCGGCCAGGGCGCCGGCGCGAACCAGGTTGAAAGGCAGCGGACCGTGCAACGCGCAAACCTCGCGGCAGCGGTCCTGGCTCATGCGCTTGAGCGGCGTCAGCGCGTAAAGAGCGGCCAGCCCAAGCGTGACGCCGCCGGCCACGGCCCGGCCACGCCCGGAAATACCGAGCGCGTTGTATGCGAGGTAGCAGATGACTCCGAAGGCGAGCCAGACCGCCAGGTAGACGAGCGTTAGCACGGCAAGGGCAACAGGCCGCCCGCGCCGGCCCTCCGCCTCCCGCGCGAAGCGGTATACAAGCGGGATGGCCGAAGGCAGCATCATTGCGGCCATCATCTCCGTCCAGGTGGTCGCGAAAGACCACACGGGGCCGAGGCCCATCGTCATGCCCGAGCTCAGCATCTGCCACGCCGTGACCGCCCAGGCCGCCGCCGCCACCGCGATCACGACTGCCACCGTCACGCCGCCGGCCGCCATCTCCATGCCGCGCGCGGTCCCCGCCGCACCGGCAACATCGATCCCGCAGGCGGGACAGAAGCCGCGCCGCCGGGCCGGCCTGACCAGGCGCAGCATCAGCAGGAGTTGACGTGTGTCCATCGCCACCTCAGTCCGTGTATTCGTCGCGGCGGCGCACCCAGCGTTGGCCCGAGTCCCCTTCGTCGCGACCCTTCGGCACCAGGTCCATGTAGTGGTAGGCCACGTTCAGCATGTCGAGCCCGCGCGCGTAGGTGGAGTACGTGTGGAAGATGCGGCCGTCGGCCTCCTTGAGGAAGACGCTGATGCCCGGCGCCTCCGACATCGTGCTCCATGTGTTGAGGCCGTAGTTGTAGTCCACCTTCCCGGCGGCGCGCTCGGCATCCGTGAAGGAGACGCGGTAGTCGAAGTTGAAATCACAGCCTGCCGACGAATACCACGGGAAGCCCCAGCCCATGCGCTTCTTGTAGGCAGCGATGGCCTGATAGGGCGCGCGAGAGACGGCGGCCATGGTTATGTCGCGGTGGTTGAGGTGGACGGTGATGCCGTTGAAGTTGTCCATCCAGAAGGAGCAGGAGAAGCAGGGGGCGTCCACCGTCCACGTCGTCTTCGGTCCCGCGGTTTCGGGGTTGAACATGGCGTGGTAGATGACCAGCTGGCTCCGGCCGTCGAACAGGTCAGCCAGAGTCTGCGCGCCGCGCCCGGCCTCGAACGTGTAGCTCTTCTCTACCAACTCCCAGGGCAGCTCGCGGCGCTCGCGGCTCAGCTGGTCGCGCAGCCGCGTGAGCTCCTTCTCCTTGGCGAGGTGCTTCTTCCGCGCCTCCACCCACTTGTCATGCGACAACACCCGGTGCTCAACCATTTCCATCCTCCTCGGGAGAAGATACAGCCTCTCCAGCAGCGAGTATTGTAAAAAAGCGAACTTGCTGGGCGTGCCCCGCACGAACACACGGCCGCAGGCCGTCGCTGCGCCTCCAGGGTGCGCGGAGTGCTTCTCCCCCGGCGTGCGGGTCGGGTGCTCCGCTCCAACGCCTGCGGCGTTTCCGCTGCGCCCCCTCACGCGGGAGGTGAGCAGCGAATATCGACGCGTGCGTTTATAGAGTCTCCCAAAGAGAACGGATCGGAACTGCGAACAACCCGTCGCCGAAGCTTACGCTGGATTCGCCGTCATAGAGCACTGCCCCAGCGACAAAGCGGCCTCCCGCGGCTGCCTTGAGCCTGCGCAGGCCGCGGAAGTCCGCTGACGTCACTGTGGCCGCTGCCTTGACCTCTATCCCTGCGAGATGCCGCGAACCCTGCTCCAGCACGATGTCCACCTCGGCGCCGTCCTTGTCGCGGTAATGCTGAAAGCGGATGTCCCTATCATGCCAGCTCGCCTGCCGGCGCAGCTCCTGGAAGACGAAGGTCTCCAGGAGCTGGCCAAGGAGACTCCGATCTCCCACGAGCGTGGCTGCGTCAGCGTCAAGAAGCGCGCAGGCCAGGCCGGTGTCTCCGACATGGAGCTTCGGGGTCTTGATGAGCCTGCTTATGCGGTTGGTATGCCAAGGCTGCAGCTCCTCTATGAGAAAGACCTGCTCCAGCAGGGTCACGTAGTCTCGAATGGTCGGGCGGCTCACATGGAACGGTCCGGCGAGGTCACTCACGTTGAGCAGTCGCGCCGTCTGGCCTGCTGACAGCGATAAAAGACGGGGCAACGCGTCCAGGCTTCGGATGCGCGCCAGGTCGCGGAGGTCCCGCTGGACGATGGTCTCGATGTAGTCCCTGTACCACGCGAACCGTCGGCGCGACGTGGCGCGATCAAGCGCAGGGGGATACCCGCCGGCGACAATGCGCTCCGCCAGAGCCTGCCCCAGCCGGTCCGCCGTTCGCGTCTTGAAGCCGGCGCTGAAAAGAGCCTCCAGAAACCGGGGCTTCTTCCCCGCCAGCTCGCACTGCGCAAGCGGGTGCAGGCGCAGGATCTCCATGCGGCCGGCAAGGGATTCCGAGAGCCTGGGTGCGAGGAGCACGTTGGCAGATCCCGTGAGCAGGAAACGGCCCGGCACACGACCCCGGTCTACGGCCGTCTTGAGCGCGGGGAAGAGCGTCGGGACCTTTTGCACTTCGTCCAGGATGCTGCGCTCAGGAAGGTCTGCCACAAACCCGGCTGGGTCCGCCCGCGCCGCTTCAAGGGCAACCTGGTCATCAAAGGAGAAGTAGGCGTACCCCCGCGGGTCTCCGACCATCCGGGCCAGTGTGGTCTTGCCGCACTGACGCGGCCCGTGGATGAGGACCACAGGCGTGTCCGAGAGCGCCTCCACGAGACGCGATTCCGCGAAACGGGGATGAAGGCTCCGTCTGTCCACTGCGGCCAATCGTAAGCGATGGACCGTCCAAATGCAAGTCCGTGGCCCGGCTGATTGCAACCTTTCCGAGCAGCCGGATGCCGCTCATTTGGTGTCGCCATCGAAGAGTATCGGCGAAGAACAGGGTCACGGAAATCACGGCGAGGTTTGTCGCTAAGAGTTGACGAAGTGACAGTCTTCCCAATCCGACCTGTGCCAGATCCAAGTTTTTCGAGGCATTCGTTATCTCAAGCAGTGGCGCAGATGCTCGAGAGGCACAGTGTAAACGTGCGCCTGCGCCAAACGGAAAGCGCGAAGCTATCGGCGTATTGGGGGCGACTCTGAAAGATTTTGGTGGCCGGTCACGCGACACGGCCGCCGTATCAGACTGCACCGCGGTCCGCGAGAACTGGGGCGGAAGGGAAGGCCATCGGGAACCCCGCTGCCTTCCCTCCCCTGAGCTCGATTTCTATTGTCTCAGGCCTCGACCCAGTCGAACGCGCGTGTCACGGCCTTCTTCCAGAGCTTGTACTGCTTTTCTCGATGCGATGCATCCATCTTGGGCTGCCATTCACGGTCCTTGCCCCAGTTGGCCCGCAGGTCTTCCACCTTGCCCCAGAAGCCTAGCTGCAAGCCCTGCCGCATACGCGGCACCGAGGGCAGTCGTCTCCGCCACGGTCGGTCGGATGACAGGCACGCCCAGGATGTCGGACTGGAACTGCATGAGAAGCTCGTTGAACACCATGCCTCCGTCCACCTTGAGAGCGGTAAGGGCGACCCCCGAATCCTTGTTCATCGCATCCAGAACCTCCCGCGTCTGGAAGGCTGTGGCTTCAAGCACCGCGCGGGCCAGATGCCCCTTGTTGATGTAGCGTGTGAGACCGACGATGACGCCGCGCGCATCGCTTTTCCAGTATGGGGCGTACAGACCCGAGAACGCTGGAACGAAGAAGATGCCTCCGTTGTCATCCACTGTCTTGGCCAGCGCTTCGATCTCGGATGACTTGGAAATCAGTCCCAAGTTGTCGCGAATCCACTGTACCAGGGCTCCGGTAATGGCGATGGAGCCCTCGAGGCAGTACACTGCGGGTTGGTCCCCGATCTTGTAGCCCAACGTGGTCAAGAGACCGTTCCGGGACTGAACGGGTTTATTACCTGTGTTGAGCAGCATGAAACACCCTGTGCCGTACGTGTTCTTGGACTCACCGGGGCTGAAGCAGGTCTGTCCGAAGAGCGCTGCCTGCTGGTCACCCAGGTCCCCAGCAACAGGAATGCCTGCCAGATCCCCGACAGCCGTTCCGTACTTGGCGCTGGAGGGCATGACCTTGGGCAGCATCGCCCTGGGCACGCCGATGACCTGCAGCATCTCGTCATCCCAGTCCAGGGTGTTCAGGTTCATCAACATGGTGCGCGAAGCGTTGGAGACGTCAGTGACGTGCACTCCGCCCTTGGGTCCGCCCGTGAGATTCCAGATCACCCAGGTGTCCATGTTGCCGAAAAGAACTTCGCCCTTTTCCGCTTTTGCACGAACCCCCGGAACGTTGTCCAAGATCCACTTGATCTTCGGCCCGGAGAAATAGGTGTCGATGGGCAGGCCAACCTTCTCGCGGAACCGGTTCTGCCCTCCATCCTTGCTGAGCTCGTTGCAGATGGTGACCGTTCGGGTATCCTGCCACACAATCGCGTTGTGCACCGGCTTGCCCGTGGCCTTCTCCCACACCACCGTTGTTTCGCGCTGGTTGGTCACACCAACCGCAGCGATGTCCTTCACGTTCACTTTTTTCAGCACGCCTTTGATGACATCCTGCGTGCGCTCCCAGACTTCTATTGCGTTGTGCTCGACCCAACCCGGCTTGGGATAGATCTGCTCATGCTCCTTCTGCTCGACAGCGACCACCTTGCCGCTATGGTCGAAGACCATAAACCGTGTGCTCGTCGTCCCTTGATCTACTGCTGCTACGTATTTCGCCATGATTCCGCTCCTTTGCCTGCGTGAAACAGAGTCGGCAGATAGCTCGCTATCTGCCGACCGGAAAGCTCGCCACAGTGACCGTGATCTTGCTACGCCGCTTTGTTCTTGAAAGCGGGCGTGATGAACCAGTCGTAGAAAAGTACGCCGAGGACGCCCCCAATGATCGGGGAGATAATCGGAGCAACCAGCCAATAGATTCCGTCGAACAAGCCCTTCGTGCCGGCGATCAACCCGAAAAGACGCGGTCCGAAGTCACGAGCGGGGTTGATGGCATAACCGCTGGGCCCGCCCAGGGAGAGACCGACAGCGAGAACGACGCCGCCGACAAGCATCGGAGCCAGGTTGTGCATAAGACCCATGTTCTTGGAGTCTCCGGACGCCAGGACTGCTAATAGCAGCATCATTGTGCCGACAACCTCGGTAATGCATGCGGTGATCAGGCTGTAGTCGCCGAGGGCTTCGTGGACTCCGCCGTTCCAATAGGTTTGCCCGAATACAGAGCCAGGACCGGATGTCCACACGTTGGGCATTCCGGCAGCCTGCAGGCCGTCACGGTAGCACAGGTACACGACCAGGGCACCGAGGAAAGCGCCTACCAACTGCGCAAGAATGAAGGGCAATATCTTCTTTGCTGGAAAGCCGCGCTTCACCGCCAACCCGATGGTGACAGCCGGGTTCAGATGCGCGCCCGACACGCCGCCGCTGATATAAACAGCGATGATGACGGCCATTGCCCATCCCACAGTGACCCAATACCATCCGCTGAAGAGCGCGCGGGGGGCGAGTCCCACGTTGGCGACGACGCCGTCGCCCAGGACAATCAGGATGAATGTCCCGAAAATCTCGCCGATTACCTCTCTTCCAAGACTCTTCTCGTTCATTCTTGTCTCCTCCTCAAGTTTTTTTGTGCAGAAACGACGAACGATCGAAAACCTGGACCCTTGCTTTCAGCTCATAGGCATGACCTCCTCTGCCGCGGGATCGAACGGGTCAGCCCCCGCTCGGCGAGGGCATCTCGCTACCGGCGCCAGCCTTGGCGTCTCGGTTGAACGGCGCGATTCTAATGAGGCCCCCCGGGAGGAGAGAGAGCTTGACAACTCTCCCCCGGTGGGGCCGGTGCGGAGCGTCCTGCAAATAGAGGCCCGTCAGCGACCAACTGGGTCCGGCATTGCAAGAGCTCGTCAGCATCCTACGAGGATTTCGACTGTCGGTGGTTTCCGGTATGTAAAATTTGGGCCGACAAAGGCGCGTGGAATGTTACGAATGTAAAATTGCAGTGCGGCAGCAGCCCGGCGTAATGAGCCGCCGAAGTCCTATGCTATACTGATCCGGTGACCAAAGACCCCTTCCCCCTGCTGGTGATTGTGCGGTTGCTCGTTGCGCTGTGCGTGATCTTCCTTGTTGTCACGTTCGTCCTTGCGCCGATGGACCGAGGCCGGGCAAGCGACGACGGAGAGACCGGACCAACAGCGACGGTCCCTTTGGTGCCCTCTGCAGTCGCGTTGTCCATCCTGGTTCTGCTGTTTGTCGCTGCTGAGGCGCGCAGTGTGTACCACCGCGAAGTGGCTCGACGGCAGCGGGAAATCCTTATGGCTGCTGCCCATGAGCTGAAAAGCCCTCTTTCCGCGCTCCAGTCGGTCGGGGAGAACATGGCAGGGGGAATCATCAGTAGTCGTGAGCACGTGCGCAACTACGGGGACATCGTCTGTCGGGAATCCAAGCGACTGGCCTCCGCCGTGGAGGAGATCCTCTCCCACGCCGTCACAAGCAGCGGGACCCAGCCGGCCGAGGCCACGACCGTGGAGAAGGTTGATATTCCCGCGTTGATTGACGACGTGCTGAACACGGCCCGCAGTGAGGCGGACCGCCGAGGCGCGATCGTGTTCTTACGCGTTGCCCCGGACCTTCCCCTCTTCCCCGGCTCTTTCACTTTGCTGTTCGAGGCGCTGCACAACCTTCTCATCAACGCCATCCACAACGGCCGGGAGGGAAACAGAATCGTCATCGGCGCCCGGCAGGAAGAGATGTCCAACAGGCGGCACGTCAATCTCGTGGTCCGCGATCATGGTCCTGGCATCGATCCCTCTCGATTGCAGACCGTCTTCCAGCTGACCGGCCGGGCTCAAAGCCGAGCCTCGGCGAGTTCTACCACGACGCGGCAGAAGGAGTCGCCAAACCAAGCCTCGGCAAGTTCTACCACGACGGCATGTCGTACCGCGCCAGCTCACAGCGCAGCGCGGAATCGCCGAGTCATTTTGCGCCGCGGACCATCTACCAGGCTACTTCGGAGGGCGTCGGACTGTACCTCGTCCGCCGTGCGGTGCGACATCATGCCGGAGTGCTGCGATTGTGGTCGCGGGGCGCCTTCATCCTTTTTGACTACCGGGAAACCGCGCCGAAGCACACCGAAGAGCGGCCGCTGATCCAGGTGACCGAACCTTTTGTGAAACGGCCGGAAACCCAGGGGTGCGTGTTCCGATTGCTCCTTCCCTACAGCGATGACACCAACCCCAGGATGGACCGCAAGCCCGACTGGGCGCTCCGCAAGGAGGATTTCCGCGATGCCGCACCGTGATCGTCTTCTCCTGGTCGAGGACGAGCAGGACATCGCCGGCCCCCTGATGGATCGCCTTGTGTGGGAAGGGTTCCGCGTCGATCATCGCTCGGATGGCGCGGAAGCGGTCACGGCAATCCTCACGACGCACTACGACGTCATCGTGCTTGACGCCAATCTGCCCCTGGTGGACGGCTTCGAGGTCTGTTCTCGAATCCGGGCTCAGGGCCTCACCACCCCGATCATCATGCTCACGGTGCTCGCGGCGGTGCCCGACCGGGTCCGGGGCCTCAAGGCGGGCGCCGACGACTATCTGACAAAGCCTTTTGCCGTTGTCGAGCTTCTCGCCCGGCTGGAAGCTCTGCTGCGCCGCACGAATTCGAAGGTCAGTTGCGCTTCGGATAGCTGCTATGAGTTTGGGCCCTTTCAGCTGGACCTCAAGGAACGGCGCCTTTCGAGAGAAGATCATGTGATCCCTCTCACGTCGATGGAGTTCGCTCTCCTGTCCCACCTTGTGCAGCACAAGGGGCAAACCATCGATCGGCAGACCCTTCTGGACGTCGTGTGGGGCTACGATACGATCCTGTCTACCCGGACTGTCGACGTTCATATCGCCCATCTGCGGCGGAAACTGAGCTGCGGAGGGAAGTCTTTCATACGCACTGTTCGTCGCAGCGGATACAATTTCGCGCGATAGTGAGCCGTCCTTGATGATCAGGATTGGGCCGGCCTCCGGGAACCATGCGCGCCTTCAAGGAGCCGCACGGCAGGCTGAAGCACCGTCTGTTCTCGCCCGCTTAGCCCACTTTCTCGAATCCGACCTGTGCCAGATCCAAGTTCTTTGAGGCATTCATAATCTCGATGCCAACAATTTTGTCCTCTTTGCCGACATCCAGGACAATATCTTCTGTAACTCTTTTGTTCATGACCTCTTGCGGGCGGGGATCAAGGCGTAGGTACAAAAGGTCTGCCTGCTCGTCATATTCGATTTTCATGTGGAGACTCCCATTTGCCATAGAAAACATACACAGTTATGGTCGAGATGACATCCCCTTCGATGGCGAAATACACCTCGACTCTTTTCTGCGAATACCACCTCCCAGATCGATAACCGTTGTAGTCGAAGACCTTTGCCTTGCCTGGCGTGCCGTATTTTACCGGCGTTGGGGACCCAGACTCCAAAACCTCCCTGATTTCGGATTCGTTAGCCCCTCTCTCACGCGCGCGTTGCAACGTATGGCTTGTAATCTGGACTCTCATTTCTCGGGCTCCTCCGCCCAATAACGAGCGGAAGCGCCATTACGCTTGACTACACGCCAGAGGTGGGCTCCAGTCTGACTATGCGTCTATCCCAGCTCCCACCTCTCCGCGCCCCTGGCGGAAGCGGTGTATTCGACTGCCTCCGGGAACCCGCCAAAAAGCGCCTTCTCCCAACCCCCTCCCCACTCTGGAATGCAAACGGGAACAAGGACGCGATGCCCGCCTCCGCTCCCTCGTACCGGCGCGCCGCTTCTTCCGCGTAGCTTTCATAATAGCGCAGCGTCTGGCTGTCCACGATTTTGTCTCCGCTTGCGACAGTCTACAGCGCTTTGCCATTTGCAGCCAACATCACGGAAGGCGCTGCTGGGCGTGCCCCACACGAACGCACGGCCGCCGGCCGCCGCTGCGTCTTCAGGGTGCACGCACCGCCTCGCCCCCGGCGAAAAGATGCCCGCGGAGCCTTGAACGGTGTGACCAGGGGAGCTCGGATTACCAGGCTCGACGCCTGGGGCTTGTAACGAATCACTTCCGCAATAGGTGTGTCCCGGTCACTGTTGACGATTCGGGGCTCCTTTCCTAACCTTTCGGAGTTGCTCAGAGAGCTGACACTCTTGGAGGCGTGCTCCGTGCGGCGTACTCGCCGGGCGGGTCGGGTGGAGTTTCCTTACTGGCCGGATTTCCCCCTTTCCCGGCGGCGGTAGCGGAGCCTCACTACGCCGCTCTTGTAATGGCGTTCGTCCAAGAAATCAAGCGACATGCTCACTTCGTTTGAGAACATGCTCTTGCCCTTTCCTACCACAATTGGAACCACAAAGAGATTGTATTCATCGATCAGGTCAGCCCGAATCGCAGCGGCGGCGAGGTGTGGGCCTCCAATCGTAATATCGCGGTTCGTTTGCGATTTGAGGTTGCCAATCTCTTGCGTGTCGAACTTGCTGCGAAGCTGGGTTCTTGCGGTAGCAACCCTCTCCAGGGTTTGGGAATAGACGATCTTGTCCGCTGCCTGCCACATTTTCGCGAAATCCCTTGTGGGAGCGGGTTGACCATCGAGGGGCTGTCCAGTTGCGCGCTCGAACGCAGCGCTTGAATCCCAGCAGACCATCGTCTCATACATTCGGCGTCCGTAGAGATATGTTCCTGCGGCTCGCACTATGTCGCTGATGGCCAGAAAGACTTCCTCGTCCGGTGTCGTCCATTCGAATTTTCCGGCACTGTCCTCGACATATCCGTCGAGTGATGTATTCATCACGTATACCAGCTTGCCCATCCAAAGCTCCTATCGAGTTTCCCGCCATCTTCTCTGCGCTGTGGGCCCTTGGTTCACCCATGTCCTTTAGCTACCCCTCGAAAATACTGCCTAACCTTGTGTCCACAAAATTCGGGGTAGGTGGAGCAGATCACGGGAAAACCTGCGTGGACATTCGGTGATTGGGTTGCGAACAACGTTTCGGGGTTTGTGCGGTAGGGTTGCAGCACAGATCAGTCTTCATGCGACTCCTGAATGAGTCCTCCTGCCAATCCTGCAATGCGGTCTTATCTGAAAGGCGGCCGAGAGGACAATTTCCTTGCTCAGGGAGCGCGAAGGCCAAGGGATCTAGCGCACAGCGCCAACTGCCTGTCCCGGGTGAGAACCGACAACTGGGCGCCTGGCTGCGTTTCTGCCCAGAGCAGCGCGGTTGCCAGGTGGATTGCGTCCAGCGTTCCGATCACGGTAGGGAATGGACCAGCGGCGCGCTGCTTGACTACCGGTCCCATTTCGATCAGGTAGAGCCGTTCGAGAATAGTCTCCAGCAGGCTTACAGACTCTGCGTACTGTTGGTCGTCCAGATGGGATGCCATTCTTTCTCGCTGCAGAACCCTGTGACATTCAATGGCAAGGAGCTCGCTGGAGCCCAGGGAGTCAGAAGGGCTCACGCCGTCCAGCACTGGATCGGCGTTGAGGATGCTTTGCAGGACTACGGACGAATCGACGTAAGCCCTCATCTCTTCCGTCTCTCTTCCTCCAGGTACTCCAGGGGGTCATGATCAATCCGAAAAGATGCCCGCGGAGCCTTGAACGGTGTGACCAGGGGAGCTCGGATGACCAGGCTCAACGCCTGGGGCTTGTAAGGCACCACTTCCGCGATAGGTGTGTCCCGGTCACTGATGACAATTCGGGCTCCTTTCCTAACCCTTCGGAGTTGCTCAGAAATATGCGCCTTGAAGTAGGAAATCGTCATGGTCTTCATGAGACCAAATTCGGTCATATTGGCTTCCACGTCAAGCGACATGTATAGAAAGATACGGCTGGCAAAGGCGTGCCAGCCGCTGGCGCGCCCCGCGCCTCCAGGGTGCGCGCACGGCCTCTCCGCCAGCGTGTGGGTCGGGTGCTGCGCTCCAAGTCTGCCAAGCCGAGAAATCGGTTGAGCACGGCCACAGTCACGTGTATGCTGCGGCGAGGGCACATTGAAACGCAGAGCTGTTGCTGACAACTCGATTTTTGACAGCTTCTCCCACCTCTGGTGGAGTCAAAACGGATACTTCAATCTGCTGAGAAGCATGGTCAACCCGTGGCGCGTTGGGTATTTCAAGCGCGTCATCATTGAAAACAAGCTTCAACCTTCCGGGATGAGCTTGCTGGAGGTTGGGTGCGGAGGCGGCTTGCTCAGTGAGGAACTCTCTGCACTCGGCTTTTCCGTAACGGGAATCGATTCGTCCAAGGCCTCAATCGCCACAGCGCGTGAGCACGCGCGCCGGGTGACCCCGAGAATCGACTATAGAGTTGCCTCCGCGGAAGCCCTGCCATTCAAGGAATCAGTCTTTGACGCAGTGGCGTGTTGCGATGTTCTGGAACACATTCCTGATTGGAAAGCGGTCTTGAAAGAGGTATCCCGCGTCTTGAAGCCAGGCGGTCTTCTGTTCTACGACACGGTAAACAGAACGGCAGCGAGCCGCTTGATATACGTTGAAATCACGCAGAATTGCGTTCTCACGCGGATTGCTCCGAAAAACCTTCATGTATGGCGGATGTTCATAACACCGGAAGAACTGAAGGTCTCCCTGGGCCTATGCAAGCTTCGAAACATGCACATGCAAGGGTCCCGGGTGGGAACGGGCTGCTTTCAAGCGCTTCGGCTGATTCGAAACTACAGAAAGGGGCATATCACGGCAGATCAACTTGGGGAAAAACTCAAATTGATTCCACACGACAGTCTTGCCCTCAGTTACGCTGGCTACGCGGTACGAAGTCCGTGACGTTGAAAATCCGGGACCTGAAGGCGAAAAGGGAGCCGTCCAAGTGGGTCGAATTGGCCAAAGGACTCGCCTCACCAAAAAGGGGAAATTGATGACCGGCGAAGTTGCCCAGCTCTGTGCAATCGTTACACACACAAATCACTCAATCCGGCACGGGGAGCCGGTCGACATCATGGCCACCGAAACGTTCAGGTACGTGGAGAGCGTGGTTCTCATGGTTCAAAAAAAGCAATCATTCAAGCAGACGTGGGAACCGCTTGGAAGCTCGCTGGGTGAATGGATGTCATCCAGAGGCGCGGAAGGCTGCGCTCGGCTCAATCTTCTCTATCAACACAGCCAGGACCAGAGCTTCATCAAGGACTATCAAAGCTCGGGATTTGTCGGAGGAGGCGGAAGCTGGCTCATCGAGGAGAGAAGAGAATCAACGTCGAATCTGTGGGCATCAAAGTGGGAAGTGGGGAACCGGGAGGATCCCGAGCAGAAGATCTGGAAGGTCTCGTACGGCAGGATCGCTGATTCCGCAGCTCCCATCGACTATTCCTTCCTTGACGGTCTGCAGACGCGGGAGAAGTTGGAAACTGCGCTCAGGGAGATCCTGGACTTCTCAAGACGTCATCGTGATGGGGACTTCTCCGACTGTTTTCAAAGCGCGCTTGACATCTTGGACGGCAGGCAACCCTCTCCATCCCCCTACTCCGTGGAAGTATGCCCGCGCGGCTACCTTGATGGAAAACACGAAGCGCTGCTGAAAGCCGCGGACGCCGGCTGGGTATTCGGTGCAATGGGTTCGTGGAATGATTGGGGCAGCTCAGATCACGGCATTGAGAAAGAGTATGAGGAGCTTTCCTCCCGGCTGTACTCCGTGGTGTGCGATGCCATCGTGACGGCGGTAAATGACCTTTAAAGCAAGCCCAAATCTTATGTCCTACCGCTGATTGAAACCTTTGCTGCGTCGGGACGGCAACCACGTTCGTTACCCTAGAATATAGTAGCTTCTGGCGGAAGAACAGCCGTGCCGCGGTTGCCACATTTCTCTCCCCTTCCCCCGCCGACTCCGGTCGTGGAGTCAGCACCTCCCTTGGGTTCTCGAGGCTCAACCGCGTCGTGCCATCTGGGTGTTCCAGGTGTTTTTGGCGGTACTCCTTCGAGGTCTGTCCGTACTTCCTGACAAACAGCGCACTGAAGCTGCTCTTGGAATTGAAGCCGTTGGAAAACGCGATGTCCAGGATGGCGCGGCGCGGGTTCCCAAGGAGATCTCCACAGACGGCAATCGGGCGAAGCTCGTTGATGTAGCCCCTAAACGTGTTGGAAAGATTCACGTTCAGATGGTAGGAGAGACGCTTCGACTCTTCTCCCAGCATGCCCGCAAGCCGATGCAGAGTGAGCGTCTCGTCCCGGTAGGGCGCCTCCTGCTCCATGAGACGCGAGAGCCGTGCAGTGAGCTCCGGGGCTGACGCGTCCCAAGGGGGCTTTTTCCGTCCAAAACGAAGAAAGCGCCGGTTCTGAGCGAAGAAAAGGGGCGCTGTTCGCGACAGTGCATAGCATACGATAACTATCCCCGTTGTCAGGCACCCCATGGTGTCAAGGCGTTCATTGCGCAGGACCCAGCCCGCCATAATGACGGCAGCCGACCCAAGGTAGCAGAAGAGAAACACGACTTGGTGGCGGAAGGCAGCCCTGTCCCCGACCAGTCGTGCCCGGTGAAGGCGCCGCGCTGCGAGCAGGGCCAAGACCAGCCACGTGATCCCGCGCCTACCCCCTGACTGAGGCGGTGTACCCGACTGCCTCACCGTGCCAGTGGTTCTGGGCGGCGGCAAGAAGCTGTCTGCGGACGGCAAAAAAATGCTCATCGCATCGACCAGATCTTCGGCGAGCAGTCGTTGAACAGTTTCGCGATGCTGCCGTCGGCGTACGGCCAGAACCCGGCAAATGCACCCTGCTTGACTCCTGGGCGCTGCCATTGGGTGGTCGAACAACCAAGGGAAAATCGACACGCAAGCCCTGCTGGGCGTGCCCCGCACGAGAGGCTGGGTGCTCGCCGGTGCTGCGCCTCCAGGGTGCGCGCACGGCCTCTCCCCCGGCGTGTGGGTCGGGTGCTCCGCTGCAACGCCTTCTGGGCTCTCGCTGGCTGCTTCGCAGCCAGCTACCGCCCTGGGGCGTTTCCGCTGCGCCCCCTCACGCGGTTGGTGAGAAGCGGTAGACAATCGTATAAGGGCCCCCACGGCATTGTAGAAAACGCAGAAAGTGCGACCTGGGGGTGCACACTTTTTGATCTGGCAAGGAAATTCCCTTTTCTTGAAGTGTCCCCTTGTCGGCGACGTGCTTAAAGAGAGTCTATGGGTAGACTGCTCCCGTGATTCCTGCAGTCGCGGCCACGAACTCCCGCGGAGTGGTACCGGCAAAAGCTTGAAAATCCTTCACCATGTGCGAGTGATCATAGTATCTGAATTGAATGGCAAGCGCCGTCCAAGTCTCGGGCTTTCCATGACGGGAAAGCCAGGTGACTGTTCTTTGAAATCGCGCAAGACGGCGATAGGTCTTGGGCGTGGTTCCCACGATTCGTTCGAAGAGACGTCCAAAGTGCTTCTGCGTCAAACACGCCTGCGATGCAAACCAGGCAATCGGGACGCTCTGGTCGGCTGAGTCCATCAGCTCTACCGCCGCCGAGATACGGCGGCGATCCCGGACTTCCTTGACCCGCGCCCTGAGCGCTTCCTGATAGACGCCTATCTTTTCTCGGGATGTTCGCGCTTCTTCCACCTGATCGAGCAGCCGATCTGCTTGCCTGCCCCAGAGCGCTTCCAACGGCGTTGTGACGCCGTAGAGCTCCCGGATATTGCAATCGAAAAACGCCGCCATTCCCCCGGGCCGAAATTGAGCTGCTATCACCTCTGTCTTCCCGTCGTGTTCGAGAATGCTTCCCCGAGCTCGCGCGCCGAGGATGCCGGCGCCGACGCCCAGACGGTAAACCCCATTCCCAGCGCCGCTGAAACGCGTATTGCCCGCGAAGCTCAAGAGGAGAGTACCTCGAGCGTCGGCTGGCAGACGAACGCTTCGCGGGCGTCCAGAAGCGGGAGCCCGTATTGCCCAAAAGTGGTGGATGTACTCGGCGAGCAGAGGGATGGGTTGCAGCACCGTGAGCTCCATGAACTATTCCCCCCTCAATTTACTGCCCTCCAGCGGGGAAAAGAACAACCTTGCCGGTCGTTCGCCGGGTTTCCATCAGCCGATGAGCTTCCGACGCGGCTTCCAGAGGGAAGCGGTGGTGGACCTGCGGCCTCAGGCTTCCGGTTGTCGCGAGCTGAAAGAGCTTCGTCAGGGCAGGGAACACAAGCTCGGGGTGCGTTCCAACGACATGCCCCGAATAGAATCCGATGACGCTGTGACAGCGAGAGGTCAGCTTCTCCGGGTCAATGGCTGCCCGCTCGCCGGCCGCGGCACCGTAGGTCACGATGCGTCCGAACGGGGCCAAATACGCAAAGGTCTCCGAGAATCTCGATCCCCCCAACATGTCGAGTGCCAGGTCGACTCCCTTTCCTCCGGTCACTTTCAGGACCTGCTCTATCCATCCCGACTCTCCGTAGTTCACTCCAGCGTCAGCTCCCAGGGAGCGCGCAAGGTCCAACTTTGCCGACGTTCCGGCTGCGGCGATGACCTGTCCCGCTCCAAGAATCTTTGCGAGTTGAACTGCCATGGAACCGACCCCTCCTGCAGCCGCTTGAATCAGCACGCGCTCACCCGGTTGAAGGCGGCCGAAGGTCGCGAGCACGAGGTAGGCCGTGAGCCCCTGCACCGGCAGAGCTACCGCCTGCGCCGAATCGAGTCCGGGTGGGACCGGGTATGGCCCTAGCGGCGGGAACAGTCAGATACTCTGAATAGGCTCCGTCCTGGACGATCGCAATCACCTTTGTTCCGATAGAAACCGGAGCGGAACCAGCGCCGGTTCCGACCACGGTGCCAACCGCCTCGACTCCTGGAGTGTAGGGAAGTGCCAACCTCTCACGCAGTGTCGCGGAGTTTTTCCGTCGGGCGATATCCGTAAAGTTGACTCCAATGGCCTCGGTCCTGATCAGGACTTCGCCATCCTTCGGATCCGGTGTCGCAACCTCCTCGAACTTCAGAACCTCCGGTCCGCCGAACTCATGGAAGCGAACTATTCTCATCATTGACTCCTTTTGCTCCTCGCATTGATTCCAGGATCGAAAATAGCGGAGCCTCGGAGGAGTCGTCTTGTAAAAATTCGACCACTTCTTCAACTTGGCTCACCAGGAGAGGAATACGGCAAGATTGGGGCACGCCACCGTGTCAGATGACTGCCAGATGACTGCCGCGGTCATATTGACTTCCAGGTCAAGCGTCACATAGAAAGACACGGATGGCAAAGCCGCGCCGCTTGCGATAGTCATCCGCGCCCCACTTTTGTCGGACGGCGTGCCGGAGGGGGTCAGGAACCAAAGAACACCCCCTTATGAGACGGCACGGTCCTTTCTCCTATCGTGGAAGTGCGGCGGGTCATGATCGTTGTAGCACATTTGGATCACTATGCCATAGAAGCGGCATAAAGTCGGCGTGACGTCACGATGGTGCCCATGCAGTCGGCGAAACACTCGTTTCGCTTGGACCGCCTCAGGGCTTCGCTCGTCGGCGCCCCGCCGCGCCCTACGCATCCCTCACGTGGGAGGTGAGCAGCGAGAAAAAGAGCTGTGATGATCTACCTGTCGCCGCCCACCTGGTGGAGCCGCTCTGTTCTTCCGAGCACCTCATCCAGCGACAGGTCTGGGAACAAGGTGGTGACCTTCTTGATCATGCGAAGCGAGGGGTTTGCGCGTCTCTCCAGGCGTTGATAGCTATAGATGCTCCGCATGCCGAGCCGTCGAGCTGCCTCTCTCTGCGTCAAGTGGTTTCTGACCCGGGATTGCCTGATCCGTACGGCGAACGCCACCGCAGGATCAACCTCCACCCCGACGACGTTGCGATTCGCGCGTGCCCGAGCGGGTGGAGGGAACACTACCTTGGATGATTCCGGTTCCTCCAGGTAAAGGTTCAAGGCCTCCCGCATGTTCTTTTCAAGCTCAGCGCGATTCCGTCCCTGGGTCATACATCCTTCAAGCTCGATGCATTCTGCCCATGACGGCGTCCCTGAATGTATCCGGAAATGATATGTCACAGCGCAGTACCTCTTCTGCTCATGATTGCTCAAGCCGCTTCAAGAGCTTTCGTTCGAGGCCGCGGCCGAGCTCCTCGTGCATCGGAATGGTCTCCCTGAGGTTCCCTTTGCCGACCTTCACGTGCGACCCCCTTCTTTTGAGCACGATCCATCCTGCCTTCCTGTACAGCCGCAGCATTGTTTCTCCGCTGAGAGGCATTTCTGATCACCCTTTCACTATACCAAGGATATTTGGTAGCATTCAAGTCACGCATCCGACGGGAGCGTCATTGGTCGGCAGTTCGCGTTCTCGTTCATAAAATACGGGTGTCTTGGTCCTCGCGCTTCCAGGATCGGTGGCGCCATGAGTCCGAACCGCGGCGTGGCATCAGGTACGAATACAGCTTCGCCGTCATGCTGCTTGTGCCCGCAAGCAGAGGCAGGCAGGACGGGCCCGGATGCCTTGGCGGGAATGGGCCGAGCGCGTTGCAAGTGCAGCCATGTGTTATCTATTCAACGCCGTAGATATTCCCGAGCTGCGTGAGCACTTCGTCAAGTGAGGTTCGCGCTATCCCCAGGCTCTTCAGGTCGATGGTTTCGCCGCGCACCATCGTGGGAAACCTTCTGATGTCCGCGGCGACAACTGGCGGTGTTTCTCTCAGAGGCGCGGGATCGATGATTTGATTGAGCCTGACGACGTCATTGCGATGCTTGCGGATGTCCTTGCTGTCGATCCTGTCCCCGGCGGCCTCGCGTTCCTTGAGGTCCAGCCAAGCGCGTGCCTTGACGACAACCGATACGCCTTCCACCCGCGTCAGCAGGAGGTCACATGCGGTCCCGCCGATCAATGCGTACTGATGCGCATGAGCGGCGAAGGCGTCTCGGAAACGCTCCAGGCCTCTTACCATTTCATGCCCGCAAGGAGCTCGCCCAACGCGGTTTCGACGCGCTCATCCGTGGTTCCCCTGAGCGATAAAAAGAGTGAGAGGCGGTCAACCACCGGGCCGTCCACAACCGCCTTCGGTGGATAAATCCACGCCTCCACTTCAACCAACGGATCATCGGTCCCCCCTATCTGCCCGTGCGCGCGCTTGTTCCGAATGGGCCGCCACATTGCGGTGGAGACTGCGATGACGGGCATGCGCGGCTCAGCGAGTCTAGTGTAAGCCGCCAACGCAGTGAGCCCCGCTGCCGGTCCGTCCAAAAGGTCCCTGGGCACTGGCATGCTTTCGGCCACGGGGCTACGGAGCAACGGCAAGGCCCTCTCCCAGAGATCACTCTTCGCGCCAGCCAACTCCATGAGCCTTCGCTTTCCGGCGGTGGAACCACGACCGAGGCCGGCACTCTCCAGCTCGTCAAACGCCCTGGACATGCTCATGCTGGAGTAGCCCAAGGAGTCAGCCATTTCCTGGGGAGAAAGAAAGCCTTTGTCCGGGTGCTGCAGGGCGTGGAGGAATGCAGCCTGCGCCGCAGGGCTCAACCGTTCCTCTGCTCCCCGGGCATTCTTGAAATGCTCCCGTAGGTCAATGCCGAGCATCGGCAGATAGATCTGGTTTCCAGGCATTACGAAAGGGACCTTCTGATCGATAAGCTGCTTTCGGCGCGCGCTATCCATTCCCGCGGCCGCGTAGACTACCTCCCAGTGCCATTGCTTCTGTACCTCGAAGATGTGCTTCCTGATTGCAGCGGGCGTTGGCGGGTGCACTGCCCGGTCCACAAGGAACAGGCACGGCACCCCGAGGACCTTTGCCTGCAAGAATGCATAGTTCTCCCGGAGAAACGCCGGCAGCGAGGTTTCGAGAGGCCAACTATGCGTGTCCATACGTATAGAGAGCACTTCGCGGAAATGCCGCGTGAGACGTGCCTGGAGACCGTTCAAATCGACTACCCTCATAACATCTTTTTGTACGATAACACTATCGACGTTATCGTTCAATACCTTGTTACGACCTTGAGAGCGGTCGACGATCTTCAAGATCTTTCTGCTCGCCTGACTCTTAGCGGCGATTCACGAGCTGGTCTTTTGGCCACTGAAATTGGTAGCTGCAGGCGACCTCAAGATTCAGACACCGAAGTGTTAAGGGGCGTCGACTCCAGCGACAAAATTGAGAACAGCCTTCGCCAACTTTTCAGGGGCCTCCATGGCGACGTAGTGTCCGACTCCCTCGAATAGTACCGAGCTTACACCTGCGCCTATGGCCTGGGTCATTGTGCCGGCGGTGAAAGCTCCTCCACGGCCACCGACCGCCAGCACGGGTACTCTTTGTGGGTAGTACTTGGCAAGCTCCCTGAGCTCCGCCCCCTCCCGTAGCATCGACTGATAGAGTCCGATGGCACCGCGCCAGCCGTTGGGGCGGGAATAGGTGCGGACGAATTCGGCAACGTCATGGGTGGTAATGGAGCCCTTCACGGCGGTCATAATTGGAAAAGCCCAGTCCCCCAGGAACTCACGCTCCCGGCCCGTGAGTAGCATCTCGGGGATGCCAGGAGCCGAAAGGACGCCGATATGCCAGGAACCGCCGTGCGCAATATCTGCCTTTCCTTCAAGGCCGAAACCAGCGAGGCCCATTTCGATCGCGGTAAAGCTGCGTACGTCTTCTGGATGCGTGGTCACAAGTCGGAAGACCGTTCCCCCACTGATGTCCTGTCCAGTGACGTGGACCGGGCCAACATTGAGTTTTCCAATAAGCGCATGCAAGTCCTCCGACGAAGCCTTGCTGTCATAGACGGCCGATTCGTTATCTGAGTCTCCGAAACCGCGCAGGTCTACGGCGAAGACGCGATGGCTTTCGGCGAGCATGGGAATGAGCTTATGAAAGGCCCACCAGCTCTCAGGAAATCCATGCACCAGCAAAATGGGCGACCCGGAAGAACCTGCCGCGACATAATGGAGCCTGGTTCCGTTGACTTCCTCGCTGTGGTGCGTGATCCCCGGTAGAGTGAGACCCGTTGATACGATATTCATTCTGCTTCTCCTTGAGCTGACATTCACATGTCTCTAAGTGTTACAGGCAACCAGGTTGTCTATTTGGAATATAGTCAACTCGGTTGTCGTTGTCAACGTCTTTCGTCAATCGGGTTGTCAATTCTTGCCTTATGACTTATTCTGGACGGATGAATCATTCTGGCGTGAACCTTGCGCTGCTCCTGATTGGAGGCTTCCGCTCCATGGTGGACTCCGCGACAGTCGAGTTAGCTCGACGAGGCTACAAGGATTTTCGTCCCGTCCATGAGTTTGCTATGCGGGCTATCACTGCTGGTGCGGACAACGCTTCAGAATTGGGACGCCGCCTCTCGGTGTCAAAGCAGGCCGCAGCTAAAACGATAACAGTGTTACAGGAGCGCGGATATGTGAACCGCGATGTCGACCCGCTCGACGCCCGCCTCAAACGTCTTCAGGTCACCCCACTTGGTCTCGATGTTTTGCGACAAGGAGAGGCGACCTTTGATGAGTTGCGCGATACGTGGGCGCAGCAGATCGGCTCGGCGCAGCTTGATAGCCTTGAAACGAACCTAGCTACCTTGGTTGGCCCATTGCCGGAGAGGTTCGACATTCCAGGCTGGATTGGCGATATCGAGAGTCAGTCAGGCCGGTAGCAAAGTAGCTAGAGAGAAAACCATCCACGTAGCGCCTCGTAATACAGTCTTGAAGGCCTCCACCTGGGACAGGCTTTCATCCTGTTGCCAGCCCGTGAATCGCCCCGGATTCCTCGGAGACAGTACTGTGTCAGCCCGGACTCGACGAGCTGCGGCATTTGTTTGCATAGATCAAGCCGCGATGATGGACGACTTGCGCCAATCCCTCTTGTCCCGGAAACATGCGTGCGGTACGATAGTTGCATGTCCAAGCACACTCTCCACAACGAGTTCACGGCGGTAATCGAACGTGACGGAAAGTGGTACATCAGCTACTGCCCTGAAATCCCTGGTGCAAACGGGCAGGGTGAGACCCTGGAGGAGTGTAAAAAAAACCCTGCCGATGCAATCGCGCTCATTCTGCAAGACCGCAGGGAGGATGCTGAACGAGGCCTGCCGGCTGATGCCATTCAGGATGTAGTCAGCCTCTCGTGAAGAGGGCAACCCTTCTGAGGCACATCCGATATCACGGCTGCATACCTAAGTCTTCGCGAGAAAATAACTGCATCATCTCATTTGGGATGGGGCAGGATTGAGTAGTTCCACTCCCCGTGGAAATCATCGGGTTTCAAACGGACGGCGGCGAGCTGTTCGTCGCTGACCTGAATCTTCTTGGGATAGCGCTTGGTATCCAGAATACATCGTACACTCAGGCCAGTAGAGGTTCGCGTGTTCGCAATCAGTTCCACGATCATCGCGTGCGTTAGTAGTGGCTGGCCCCGCCAATTGCGGCTGATGAACGAGAACAGTCGGTGTTCGATTTTGTTCCACTTGCTCGTCCCCGGGGGCAGATGACAGACGCGAACGATCAGGCCCGTTACATCGGCAAGCCGCTGGAGCTCCCACTTCCACAGCCGGACTCGATTGCCGTTGCTCCCACCGCTGTCGGCGACGATCAACAGTGATCTGGCCCGCGGATACTCCCTTGATCCCATCTTCCTCCACCAGTGCAAGATTGTGTTCACCGCGAAGGATGCCGTCTCGTGGTCGATCCCCACCGACACCCAGCCTCGATTCAGCCGTAGATCATACACGCCGTAGGGAATGACCTTCCCCTTGGTCTTGTCGATGAAATCGTGGACTTTGACCTGGTGCGGACTCCCCCGAGGACGCCACTCTCGCCCACCGTTCTTGAAGTTCCCCACCAATTCCTTTTTCTTCGCGTCCACCGAGATCGCCGGTTGCCGGAGTCCCACCTGCCGGCTCACCCCAGCGTTGATGTGCCGAAACTGTGCGTCCCGATCCGGATGTCGGCCTCCCTCCTTGGTCTTGCGGTTTGCCTGGAGGCTGTAGTGCAACTCATAGAGCAGCTGTCGCACCAGCCATTCACTACCTGCATGACCCTGCGCCGTCAATTCGCTGGCCAAGCGCCGCGTGCTCTTGCATGTCCACCTTAGTGCGGACTCTGGATCCCCCGGCTCACCGGGTCCACCAGTCGCTCCAAGGCAGCTCGCAACTTCGCGTCGATCGCGGTGGCTTTCTTGCGCCCGCCACCAGTCCGCCGGACACGACCCCTATCGGCGCTCGTCTTCTCTCGGATCTCCTGTGACCCTCGGATAATCGTACTCCGCGAGATACCAGTGGCCCGAGCGACCAGCGAGGCGCCTCCATATCCCAGCGATTGAGCTTCCGTGACAGCCCAAATCCGGCGGCCGCGTTCGTTGAGCGACGCCTTCAGGGTCCTATACTTCCTGCGGATCATCTGGAGTCGTGTCACACCCGGAATATAGCACACACATCAAACATGTTCCAGTTATTTTCTCGCGAACTCTAAGGCGGGTGGTTCCTGGGATGCCGGCGTCCCGTATCGGAGCAGTGCCCAGCAAAACTCTATTCCGCAGGCCCGTCAGGGGCGAACGGCCTTCGAACTTTTTGTGTTTTCTCAAGCTTTTCGTGCACGTACATATCCATGGTGATTGCGGTGGAGCTGTGCCCGAGGTATTTCGAGACTGCCTTGATTGATGCACCCTCACGGATGGATAACGTCGCGAAGCTATGCCTCATACAATCGAGCCGAGATCCGGCGCCCGAGAATCCGCTTGCCGGCTTTAATGATTTCGTAGCTCACGTAGGTTGTGCGATAGGGCTTCCCGCCTTTGGTCTGAAAGAGATACTCATCTGAAGGGAAGACTGCACGAATAGCGTCGAAGAGAGACTTCTCGATATCGACCTTCCGCTCCTTGTTTCCTTTCCCGATAATCGTCAGCCTGACCATATCCCCAAGGTCTTCACACTTGTCCAACCGGGCGCCGCACATTTCCGCCACTCGGCAGCCAGTGTTATAAAGAAACCACAGGAACAACGCGGTCCGTTTCGAGGTGCCGGACACCAGGCGGTCAAATTGCTCCCGTGTGACAATACGTTCTTCCGCAACGCCTGACATGACGAATCCTGGAGCCTTGGTTTCACTGTCGTGGTCCAGGGAGCGAAGCGTCATTTCCAGCCTTGCCTGCCGGTTGAAGTCCGTGCTGCTGAGCGTTGCCCGAAGCCGCGCCTTCACAGCCTGGCGGCGCGTGCACTTTGTCCTGGCAGCCAGAGGGAGAGTGTTGAGATGTTTGAAGTATGCCCGGACCGCATCCAGGTTCAGGCTCATGTGGTTGCTCCGGAGGTAGCTCACGAAGGGCGAAATATGGCTGGCGTAGCTGTCTCTGACCGACAGAAACCGGGAGAGAAAAACTTCCTCCGGTGCTGGATCACTCAGCGAGCGCAGGCGTGACCTCCATCTATGAGATACGAGGGGAATTGATGCCTGAATTGCATCGGTGAAATCTGGTAGATGTCCGCCAGAAAAACGCTGCCTGTCACGGATCTGGACGTGCGCAGGCGGCGGCGCCTACGTTTCGCTGGTCACTTTGCCCGCTGTCTCTCCAACTCGACGCCTGGCTCTCACTGAATGAGCGCGATTATCCTGGCCTGCATTAGCCTCACCGAGCTGGCAGGCAGCTTTCCTATCAGCGTGGCGCCTCGAGCGCTCCAGTCCAGACTCTTGAGTTGGTCACAAAGAACTGCACCGGAGACCTCCAAACCGGCGGGCAACTCCACCTCGAAGGGGTATCCCTTGACATGGCTCGTGACAGGACAACAGAGGCACAAACCGACCACGCGATTGTAGGTCGAAGGGGAAACGATGACCGCCGGCCGGCGTCCGGACTGCTCATGACCGACCTGTGGAGCGAATTGCAGCCAAACAACGTCGCCGCGCGAAGGGACGAATCCCACGGGCCTCACCAGAGCTCTCTCCCGGCCGCATCACCCGTCAAGATTTCCTCATGGAGGTTCTCTGCGGTCACCTTTGCGAGCAACCTGCGGAGAGACGGGGGTCTCTGCTTGCCCGGTGTGATGATGATATCTCCATCATTGATGGAGATATCAACGATCGACTCGGAATCCACCCCCACCTCCACGGCGAGGGCCCGCGGAATACGGATACCCAGACTATTCCCCCACTTCTGGACCTTCGCCTTCACTGCCACAACCTCATGTTTATACATAGTATACACCGCTCAACAGGGAGACAAGGCCGGTCCTCCCTCAAGGGGGAATACGAGCTGGGCGTTCCGCATGCGGGACTGATTTGCCGCCTTTTGGTGTTCAACCTTGATTATGGGTACGCAAGAGCTTGAATACCACGGTTTCTCGTGGAGGTCGCTCCTCCGCCCTTCCATCGTCCTGGGGCTGGCAACCCTGGCCATCCACCTTGCGGCAGGCGGCCGCTATGGGTTCTTCCGGGACGCGCTGTACTTCATCGTGTGCGGCCAGAGGCCGGCGTGGGGATACGTTGACCAGCCCCCTCTTGTCCCCTTGCTGGCCCGATTCATGTGGGACATTTCCGGCGGATCGAACTTCGTGTTCACGTTGTTCCCGGCGGTCGTGATGGCCGTGACAGTTGCCCTTACGGCGGAGTTTGCCCGGACCCTTGGAGGCGGCCGGTTTGCGCAGTCCCTGGCAGGCCTCTCCGCGTTCGGATGCAGCACTCTGCTGGCAGATGGCACGCTTTTCACCACCGATGTGCTGCAGCCGCTCACCTGGCTGGGCTGCTCCTGGTGCATCATCAGACTGGTGCGGACAAAGAACGAGAAGTGGTGGCTTGCCTTCGGCGCCATTGTCGGAATCAGTTTTCTTAGCAAGTACCTGATCGGCCTGTACGTTGCCACGATTCTCATCGGCATCCTTGCAACCCCGCTCCGTCGTTCATTCCTGCGGCCCTGGATCTGGGTGGGCGTGCTGGTGGCCCTTGCCATCATGTCGCCAAACCTCCTGTGGCAGTACCAGCACGGCTGGCCTTTCATCGAGCTGGCGATGCACGGCGCAAGCGGGAAGAACATCGTCCTTTCTCCCCTTGCGCTCCTGGCGCGGGAAGTGCTGCTGGCAGGACCGCTGGCGCTCCCGGTCTGGCTAGCCGGGCTGTGGGGCTTTGGCATCAAACCGCGGTTTGCCGCCTATCGGGCGTTTTCCGTGGCGTACATCGCGATGCTCGCTCTTGTCGTGGTCCTTCACGGGAAGGACTACTACATGTCCTCCATCTACCCGCTATTTTTCGCCGGTGGCGCTGTCTGGATTGAATGGAAAGTACGAAGCACGGCAGTGCGCGCTGCATACACCTCCGTGCTGGCCGCGGTCTCCCTGCTTCTGGTGCCGCTTACCGTTCCCGTTCTTCCTGTCACGACTTTCATTCAGTACGCGAAAGCGCTGAAACTCTCTCCGTCAGCGAGCGCATCGGAGCACCTGACGTTGGGCGTGCTGCCGCAGTACTTCGCGGACATGTTCGGCTGGAAGCAATTGGCTGAAAAAGTTGCCGCAGTCTACAAAGCTCTTCCTCCTGAGGAGCAGGCAAAAGCGGTGTTCTTTGGCCGCAACTATGGAGAAGCCGCGGCAATCGACATCTTTGGACGTCCCCTTGGCCTTCCGCCCGCAATCAGCGGTCACAACAGCTATTACCTGTGGGGACCAAAGGGTCATGACCTCAGCGTGGTCATCCTCTTATCGGACAACCGGGAAGAGCTGCGCAAGGAATTTCGGGAAGTGACTGTGGCAGCCTGGCAGGACAGCCCTTACGCAATGCCGTATGAAACCAACCTGCCCATTGTCGTGGTAAAAGGGCTCAAAGTTCCGATCGACTGGTCGGGCCTCAAGCACTACGAGTGACGCACCGCGGCGCCCGGCCTCCTACGCTCGGTTGCATAATACCCCCCTGTGGAAGAGTCTGACGAGATGGGACGTCTGGACGCTTCGGCTCTGATTGCCGCCTTGTGCATGTCTTGTCGCCATTGGAAACGGCTACAACATACCGCCCGATTGCAGACCGACGAGACGAGCGGCTTCCTTGCCGAACTGGGATAATCGGCGCACAAATCGGTGACGAGTATCCTGAGAGTCGCAAGCATAGTGAGGCGTTGGCGCCAAAAATTCGGCAGACACTGCTGTACGGAATTGAAGCATGGATGGGAGCCCGAACCCGCCCTATCGTATAAGGGCACTTGACACCGCCGGGCCCGCGCATATGACAATGCCCAGGTGCAGGAGCCGTGCCGCATCTTTTCCCTTCCGGCGTCGATTTCCAGACAGGAACAAGGCCGCGATGGCCGTGCCGGCGCGCCGCCTTTTCCGCATAGCGGAAAGCTCCTGTTGGGCGTGCCCCGCACAGCGTACCCGCCGAGCGGGTACTCCCGCACCAACGTGCGGCCACAGGCCGCCGCAGCGCTTCCGGAGTGCGCGCATGGCCTCTCCCGGGGGCGTACGCGAGTACGCGTTCGGCGGGTACGCCGTGCGGGTCGCGCGCTGCGGGGGGTTCCGAACGCGTACTCGCGTACCGCCTCAGGGCTGCGCCGCGGCCCCTCCGCGCGCTCACGCGGCAGTGAGCAGCGAGAAATAGGGCTCCGACTGCCTTTGTTCCAAAGCGGCCCGAATACGACATTGAGATCTGACGTTTTGAGCAGAAAGTCCTTCAGCGAAGTAGACTTTTGAACGATTCGGGGCTGAGCCCGGCATCCTCCGCGATAGCGCCCATGGTGTAGGCGTTGATCGGGTTGTGACGGGGAATGGTCAGACGCACATGTCCGTTTGACATCACGATATGGCTGCCCTGGCGCAATATCACGAAGCCGGCTTTCATGAAGGCACGGATTGCCTGATCCGCGCTGATGCCGGGAATCTTCGGCATGGGGTTATACGGTGACGATCCGTTCTATCACGGAGAGTTTCGATTTCTCTTCCGATTCGGCATCCAGCCACTCCCGGATTGCCAATTTGATGTTTTCCAGCGCCTCATCCATCGTAGAGCCTTGCGAGTGACAGCCACGAAGCGCCGGGCAGCTTACCGCGAAACCTTCTTCGGATTGGACCAAGACCACCCTGTATTCCATCACCATAAGGCTAATCGCTCCTCCGAGCTTCCGTCAAGAACGGATTCAGATGCTGGAATACTACAGCTTCGCCGTCTTGCTGCTTGTGCCCGCAAGCGTCGCAGCGTATGGCCTGCCATCAGGACTCTCATCTCTTGACTCCTCAGCCAATGTCCCTTCCTTCTCAGCCGCCCGGTTCCTGAGATGCCGGCGTCCCGTGTACGGATGGATAACGTTGCGAAGCTGTGAGGCGCAATATAGCCGGAATGGTTGTCCCTGACCGACAGAAACTTGGGCAGAAGGACGTCTTCCTGCAGGCATTCATCAAGAGAGTCATGCACAACACCAGGAAGTACGGCGAGAATGGCCGCCGTGCTTGGGGTGATCGGATGAGGAGCTTATATGAACCTGGCTACGGAGACCTTGAAGAGCTTTCCCAGCTTGATGGCAGTCCTCTTGCTGATTGGACGAATCCCACTCTCCATGTTCGATACGAACTGCTTCCGCAGACCGCCAAGCTTCGCTCCCAACTGCTCCTGAGTCAGTGCCATGTTTTGCCGATAGATCTTCAGATTCCTGCCTGGCGTAAGGGTCTTCCGTACACGCTTGTACCAGCTGGTCTCGAACACATCGACCAACTGGTCACCGTCTTCTGTGGTCAACTGGACCTTGTTGCCCTACTCCTTCTTGAGAGCGACGACGATTCGGCTCGGGATATTCCCCTTGATGTGAATCTTAATATGAGCCGTTTTCACGACTGCCAGCATAGTACACCTCTATCCGTAGAGAGCCCTCCTCGTGTTGCCAGCATGCCACCCATTTGTGCGAAAGATGGCAGTGGTACTTGTTATGACTCAATCTACTGAAATTGGGCCACAGGGGCTGAAGGGGACCATTGTCCCGCAGGTCCCAATACACCAAGCTTCTGCTGTATGCCCACGGGCAAGCGCTCCATTCGCCCAAGCATTTCTTGGTCAGCAGAACTTTATACATGACCGCGGGTAACCTTTTTTAGATTACTCGTCAATCTCCCGCCGTTGCGGACAGCCAGCGCGTGCAGTCATGAAGGTCCGAACCTGGTCTGGCCCTGCCTTGTTTGGCCGGTTCCCAGGGAATCTAGAATGTGGGGCTCTTCTTTCTATATTTGCGGCGTTTCCGCGGAAACGGACCTGGGCGTGCCCCGCCCGAGGGCGCGCGGGCCGCGCCATCAAAAGCGCGGCCCCATACGACTTCGGGCGGGTTGTCTGCTGCGGGGGTTCCGTCCTCGCAACTCCACGGAGTACCGTGGAAGCGCTCGGACCGCTTCGCGCCCCTCCGCCCGCTCACGCAATTCTGCACTCTCAGCTTGAATCGTCACTCGAGCCCCCGAAGGAGACGGTCGAACTCAGCTTTCGGCAATCGTGCGTTTGCCTCGATCAACAAAAGGAGAGCGCGTCGTGCGCGCTCAGCCGTAATGACTTTTTCCTGCACGAGCTGCCCGATAATCCATAACGTGCCGTGGCAGGTCAGGCGCGGGCGCTCGGAGATCCTCCGCATCCGAGAATCATTGGTGAGTATCAACGCCCTATGGCGCTCTGCAAGAATTACAACCGAGCAATCTGCAAATGAGAGCGCCGGGTGGTCTTGGAGCAACGCCTCGATAAGCCGAAGGTCATCACCCGAAGCTTTGAGGACTGAAAGCTTCTTTGTACCCACCAGCCTGTCGACGATCGCTCTTTGCTCATTTCTGGTAATCTCCCTGGCAACAAAGTCCGGCACCACGAACCGGTAGGGTAGCTTGGTGAGAGGCCCCAGGAGGTTGCTATCTGCCATGTCTACGAGGACGCTTGCGTCGCTAATCGCGAGCAGCATCGTCTCCCCTCAGACGCCGCCTCAGCTCATTGAGGGAGACAAGAGAGAGCGAGGCTGCTTTGCTCATGCTTATCGCATCTTCGGCGATCGCCCTGAACAACAAGCGCTCAAATCGCAGGGGCTTCTCAACGGCAGGTACCGACCCGGGCTCGTTCTTGCGCCACCCTCGCGTACCGAATTCACGCAGAATGGCACGATACCCGCTATCCGTCAGTATGCCGGCCGTATTCGCCCGGAAAAGAATAGCCTGCATGGAAATCCCGAACTTCTCCTTGAGTTGCAACAGTTCCGGGATTGCTATCGAATGGCGAACGCGCTCCGAAAGTTCCCTGCGCAGGACCTCTTCGGGAAGAAGGAACTCCGAAGCGAAAGCATGACAGGCCTTCTCATCCCCAGGCCGTGCTTGATCCCTACGCCAGCCCAGGATATGCGCAAGCTCGTGCAGCAACGTGAAGCGGATCCTGTCATTCGGCAGGTCCGAGGCGATAGCCACGAAAGGACTGCGCGCGTAATAGCCTGCCATTCCGTCGAATCCAGGTATTCGTTCCAGCCCGACAAGTCGAAGACCCTTGTCCTCGCAAAGTCGAGTCACGCTGGAAACTGGCTGCTCTGAGCCGACGCCCCAGCTCTGGCGGACGGCCCTGGCCGAGGCCTGCGCGCCGCCGGCGGTGCTAAGATCGAGATTGCCGCCGGGGATCTCGAACTTCGAATGAGCTCCCAGCAACTCCTCGAGCTCTTGGTACCGCTCCAACCTGTCGCGCACCTTTTCTATGAGAGCGTTCTTGGCCTTTGCGCCTACGCTGGCACGTTTCCGGTAGTACAACTCCAGAGGTTCCCGTGACACAGTCCGAAAGAAATAGTCGACGGAGACCGCCAACGCATCCGACAGAGCGATTAGTGTGGTGCTCGCCTCCGGCATCATCAAGCCCTTTTCGTACTTGCTGATGGCCTGTTTGGTCACCTTGCCGCCCATGCGTGCAGACAGCTCCTCCTGGGACAAGCCCGCCATGGCGCGAGCAGCCCGCAGCCTCTCACCGAAGCTCATCTCGGCCCCCTTGTTGACAAATATACATAGATTCTGTATCTTGTCAACCAAGGAGATTACCATGGCAACTAATCCTCCCGAGGGCGACAATCACAGGAACGGAGCGGTCAGAGATCGTTCTCAAGTCAAGAACGACAAGATCGACCGTTGGATCAAGAGAGACCGGTCAGACGGTCGGTTCATCTCGCAGAAGGATGACGGAAAGCCCTACAAAGGCGTGACCAGAGAGAAATAGACACACGCCGCGCGACAGGTCAGTGCTCAAGCACGGTCTCCACGTGCTCAACGGCACCCGATCGGCTTTCCAAAGAAGGTGGCCGACTGGATAGACCACAATGCTGCGTGCTGAGGGGGCGTAATGGCATTCAGGCCGGTCTTTATTGGAATCGATAGGCATCAAGACCCTAGTATCCGTGAATTGGCCGCCGCCAGGCTTGACGCTGTGGCGTTGCACGCACTGTTCTCCGACACGATTGGTGTGCCGGCGGGGCGGTTGCTCGTTGATGAGCAGGCTACCCAGTCCGCAGTGGTCGGTCTTCTGGAGGATACACTTCTTGGCGCCGGTCCCGATGACACCGCACTCGTTACATTCGCTGGCCATGGTACGCGCGATCATCGCCTCGTAATTTATGACACAGATCATTCGAACCTGCTTTCTACCACACTGCCCATGAACGTTCTCGGCGACTACTTCCGCCGATCGCCCGCTCGAGCCGTCCTTTGTGTGCTTGACTGTTGCTTCAGTGGAGCCGCTCCTGCGCGAGTTCTGGACGACAGTCCTGCTTCTCGTGATCCCAGTGACCCGCTACTAGGAATAGCTGGGGCCGGGAGAATACTTATCGCAGCCTGCGGACCGAATGAGCCCGCTCTCGAGGTCTCGGGGCACGGCCTGCTCACAAGCGCGGTAATCAAGGCGCTCACGCAAGGTGACACCAACGTGGACCTGGTCAGTGCGATGGCGGAGATTATGAGGACCGTCAGGGGTGCGGCCGGAACGATGGGGTACGTGCAGACGCCCACTCTTTATGGACATGTCGAAGGCGGATTGACCCTCCCACGACTCGTTCGAGGGAAACAATACTCCCGCGCTTTCCCTGACCCTTCAGTCTCTAGGGTGACAGGTCCGTTAAACGACCTCAGCGCCTTCGGCATGCCGTTGGAGGCAATTGCAGAGTGGGAAAAGAGATTCAAGGGCGGTCTCAACTCACTGCAAGTGCAGGCCGTAAATAATCATCGAGTCCTGGATGGGCGCTCGGTCGTGGTTGTCGCTCCCACTAGCTCAGGGAAGACCTTTATCGGTGAAATGGCGGCAATACGGGCTTACAAAGAGGGCCGGAAATCCGTCTTCCTGCTGCCGTATAAGGCGCTGGTGAACGAAAAATACGATCAGTTCGCAGCTCTGTATGGAAACAGCCTGGGAGTAAGGGTCATACGGTCTACCGGCGACTACCTTGACGACAATGCCCGATTCCTATCAGGCCGATACGATCTCGCATTGTTGACCTACGAAATGTTCCTCGGACTGGCGGTCTCGAGTCCGCATCTATTGACTCAGCTTGGGCTGGTCGTGCTTGACGAAGCCCAGTTCATGACGGACCCGAAGAGAGGCATCGTTGTCGAGCTGCTACTTACTTTTCTGCTGGCCGCCAGAGACCGGGGCATATTCCCGCAACTAATCCTGCTCTCTGCTGTGGTGGGCGATGCCAATGGGTTCGAGGACTGGCTCGGCTCCGGCCTTCTACGTTCCCTCGAACGCCCCGTGCCGCTCTGCGAGGGTGTTCTCGATCGCGGTGGTACCTTCGAGTACATCGATGAAAACGGGAACAGGGGGACACAACAGCTTCTGGATCGCAATCTGGTCGTGCAAAGACGGGAAAAGCCAAGCGCGCAGGACATGCTGGTTCCTCTCGTTGCACATCTCGTAGCTGAAGGTCAGAAGGTAATAGTATTCCGCAACGCCAAAGGTCCGGCGGAAGGTTGCGCGGCGTACCTGGCGAGGGATACTCCGTCTCCCCGGTGTGAAGGATCTGATTGAACAGCTGCCAACGCAGGATCTCTCCGCTGCAAGTCATCGGCTCCGCGAATGCCTGGCAGGTGGAGTAGCCTTTCACAACACAAATTTGGGTCGTGAAGAACGACAAGCTGTGGAGAGGTCCTTTCGCGATCCAGCCAGTCAGCTGCGCGTCTTGGTCGCGACTACCACCGTGGCCGCCGGAATCAACACCCCGGCCTCTACAGTCGTTCTCGCAGAGCAGGAGTTTCTTGGCGAAGATGGCCGGCCGTTTACAGTAGCCGAATACAAGAACATGGCAGGCCGCGCGGGAAGGTTGGGGTTCAACGAAAAAGGTACCTCAATCATTCTTACGGACGCCGAGCATCCGCGCGGACTGCTTTTTGGCAGGTACATCGCGGCGACAGCTGAGCCACTTCGGTCTTCGTTCAAAGACGAGGGGCTTACTACCTGGCTGATCCGCCTTCTGGTGCAGGTAGAATCAGTAGAGCGCGATCAGGTTAGTACGGTCCTTTCTCGAACCTATGCAGGCTTTTGTCTGACACGCCAGGATCCCGGCTGGGCCAGACGAATGGCTTCGCAGGTGGAGGAGTTGCTTCAGCGAATGACCGCATTGAGCCTCATCGAGGAAAACGAAAGGAGGATTCGACTCTCCCTACTTGGGCGCGCCTGTGGCCGCTCGGCTCTCTCTTTTGAATCCTCGATGAAGCTGATCGAACTCATTCGGGGTGCAAGGGCCCTTGCCGGCGCTCAGGATCTCATAGCACTTGTCCAGTGCCTTTCAGAAGCCGATTCTCTCGCGACTCCCATGGTCCGTGGCAGACGCGGTGAGCCAGAATGGATCGAAGCGGCCATGAGATTGCATGAACCGCCGATAGTCCATCAGATGCAGTCGGGTGCAAAGGACATGCGAGCCTACCAGGCACGGTGCAAACGCGCCTGCATGCTTCACGACTGGATCGAGGGACGCCCAGTGAGCTCCATAGAAGCACACTACACAAAGGGGCCGTATGCCCAGGTTGGCTTTGGCGTTATTCGTGGCGCGGCGGATGCGACACGTTTCTGGCTTGGCTCGGCGTCGGAAATCCTTCAGCTCGTGCTGACTGGTGCGAGTGCCGGTGCAGAAATGCCCGATATTCTGATCAGGCTGGAGCTCGGAATCCCAAGTAGCTTGCTACGGGTGGCGAACCTGCCAGTCGTGTTGCAGAGAGGCGAGTACCTGACACTCGCCTCCGCCGGCCTGGACACTCCAGAGAAGATCGCAACGGCGCCTAGTGAGCAGCTTGGCGCGGTGTTGCCGGCGAAGCTCGCACTACAGCTTGCGGAAGCTGCTAGGAAAGCGACGAAGCCAAGTCTCAAGTGAAAGCCAGACGGCGATATTTGCAGATCGACAAACATCGGCTCGGCGACCACGTCCGCCTGTATGTCCTTTTCGATGGCGGGGAGCCCCTGATTTCAAGGCATAAAGGAGGGCGACCGTCCGAGTGGGTTACCGAACTGTAGAAGACGAGCGGTGCCTACCGCCGCTCGTGCTGTTCGACGATCTGTGTCACTCCGTACACACCGGCCCGAAGCATGTCGTCAATGAGGTCCAGGATGCGAATCCTGGAGCTTGGAGCATTCGCCGTTTCCGAGTATTCGCGATTGAGCATGTCGGCAATCGTTCCCGCTTCGAATCCGAAGTCGCCCTTAATGCCTTGTCTTGATAGGTCGAGCACGCGCTGGCCAATTGTGATAACCATGTCACGGGAGCTATCGGGGGCGGATTTCACGAATTCGAAGAAGAAGTGATCTGCATGGACGAATGCGGCGGAATGGAGAAATGCATTCAACAGTTCTTCGTGAGACCCCAGCGGCCTTCCCGCAAGATATCGGAAGCACTTCAGCGCTGATTTCCTAGTTCGCTCGTCTGAGTCATCGAAGTACTCGATCAGCTTTCGAGTCGATAGCTCACGGAACTGGTCCTCAGCCACAAACTGGGCCGCCCAGCCGGCATCGATGTATCGATATTGGTTCTTCTCGCCCAGAAGGGCAAAGGGCTTATCCTGATAGCTCAAGGAAATGAATGCTTGGTAGAAAGAGAAGTACGCGCCTATCTGCGCGATGCGTTCGTCTGAAAATTGCACCAGTCGTTCGATAATGTTTTCGCATTCCAGTGGGAAGAAGTGGAGCGCCCGGTGAAGAAGAAAGATGCCGTGGTAGTTTGAAAGGGGATAGGGATCGAAACCGTCATCCCTTTCAATAAGGGCTTTCAATATAGCGAATGCCACGGATTTGTCGGATAGAATTTCAAACGCATAGAGCACAGGCTCAGAAAGCGCGCAAAGAATGCTCCTCGCCTGTTCCTTGACAGCCCATACTCTCAGTTGCTCGATTGCGGCGTCTCTCCTCTCGGCGCAGTGAGCGATTACACTGGCGAGAGCTCGGGCGGCAGCGGCCCGGTCGCCATGCAGCAACATGATTCCGCCGATTCCATCAAGAAGTCGATCGGCGTTGACCATGTCCTGCTGAATCCGCAGCGTTTCTGCTTCCCGAGAGACTGAGGTAGGACCATTCTCCATATGCCAAAGGAGGAGCTCGAACGCGTCGTTAATGGCGGAGAGTGCTGGCCTAGCCGAGATCAACCAACAGAATCCTGAACAAAATTCAGAATTTCGCTCCCGGTTCAATCGGCCGATGAGAGGAGGCAAAGCCGCGCTGTCGACCTTGCTTTCCCCCAGGCCGTGCAGTATCGCGTCGCCATACTCAGTATTCGCGTCCTGGGGCAATTGCATAAAGAGCCGCACGAAGCGCTCGGGATCAGCTTTGGTTTGCTCCCGTAGCACCTGCGAGAGTCCTCCTGCCCCTGAGTGCATATCTAGAAAACCCCTCCCTCGCCTTATTGGAGGTATGCCATTGCCCGGGTAGCTTTCGACAGCCCGAATCCATTGAACGTCCGACATGTGTTTTGCGCGATCAGGTGGGATCGGGGGCGGAACGACGCCACCGGTAATCGTATTCGGCTCCGGTATCGCTGCGCCTGCGAACTTGCGATCAAGCATCGCGAAACGAATCTTTACTGACGACGAGAAGTGCTCTTCTCCAATGGTTTTTATGATCGCCCACTGGGACCTGCCGCTGTCATGCAGAAAGGAGTAGGCCACTTCCTGGCTTGTGGGCCAGCCCTTTTCACCCGCTTTCAGTCGGCGTGCAACATCAGATGCGTGGCTCAACTCGGGCCAATATCCAAGGATCATAGCTTCTATCTGCTCAAGGATTTGGGGAGAGAGAATGGCAGTTACGGCCTGCGCCGCTTGCGCAAAGGTGAGCCACGTCGCGCCCGATGGCCCCGCGTTCATGAGCCCCGGAATGTCAAGAAGACTCGCAAAGCGGTTGGCCATTTCCTCGCCGCCGGCGGCAATAGCCGACAAATGAAGGTATATGCAGGAAGGATGAATACGGGGATCGATGGCGTCAAGATACCCAATAACTTTGCTGGGGTCATGCTTTGCTGTCTCGACTAGACTATCCCGAAGGTTTTGCAGGAAACCCTCAGAACCAAAATCATATCCTTGGTGGATCGAATAGAACGTGAAGTCACTTGTCCCGCGGCGGTCAGCACGAGTCATTCGCTCAATAATCTCCAAGTAGACAGGGAGCATTGTCCCAAGATAGACCTCAAGGCTTCCTTTCCTCAGTTCTTTCAGAAGATGATCGGGAACAATACCGGATATATTCTGGCTGTACGGATGATCATCCGGGTGCGCGCGGAACCATGCGCTGAAGAACGCCGAGAGAATCCGGCCCACCGCTATAGGTTGCTCTGTGTACCATCCGTAGGGAACGAGACGTTCTATCGACGTTGCATCTCCGTTTCCGCCTGTCTCGATGGAAGCAACTGAACACATAAATCCAATCAGAGATTCCGAGGGCTCGAACATTATCTGCGAACATGAGCCAGCGCAATACGACCGCCAATCGAGTGATCGGTTCTTCGCGCAGGTACGCCTCGATACATTCTACTGCGGCGGATTGATCCACTTTGAGGAGTGTTGTGAGCAACGCCATTGCGTCGTCTCTGCGATTCTCGACGGGAGACCGTAGCCATCGGCTTAGCAGATTTCGTTGTGCCAATATCGAGGCCCAGGAAGGTTGGGCGTAGACAGCTTTGCGGACCAGAAAGGGCATGCCGAAATCGGCAGTGTCCAACCCAAGTGCTATGTCCAGTTCTCGCTCGCAGGGGTTGGGGAGCGAACCGAGCCAACCCGCCACGGCATCCTTGATGTGGTAGCGAACATCACCATCATTCAGGACGCTCCTGAGCTCTGATAGGTACTTAGCACCATCTCTCCCTTCCGTCTGCCGGTAGTAGTTCAGGATCTGACGGACTTGAGTTCTTCGAAAGAGAATCTGCTCGTCTGCTTTTAGAAATTCGACAATTGACTTGCCTTTCCCAACGAAGTCGCGCGAATAGACATAATCGAAGAACGTCTCGTGGAAGAAGGATATTCGCGACTTCGAACGAACGATGAGCTGCTCCGACGCGAGCGGATCAATCATCTTGGGCTCGAGCACAGAGTCAGGTGCATCCAGCGCCTCGTCTTCACTCATCTTGCGCGCGATGACGGCAAGTGTTTCTACCAGATCGACGTCGGCGAGGCGTTTCGCCTTCGCCCAGACCAGTCGGTCGTAGAGCGTGGAGATGTCAGTGAGCTGGCCTAAAGAGTTGCGGTTCGAGTCCGCGCCGAGTTCGAGAAAGATGGCCAGATTGAGCGGAGACGTCAATATGGCGCGGAGCGCGGGCTGGATTCTATGGGTGTCGAAACCCTGTACCTGGAGTTGAGGTTCCACATCGCGCGTCCAGTCAAGCGGCGACGCCTGAACGTTCAGAACCTTCTCGTCGTTCGCAAGGGATTTGAGGCGTGGGTCACTAGATAGATCGTATGATCGGCAGGCGGCGATAACACGGACCGATTCGAATGTGCGGGCCAAGTCAATGAGCCTGAGCACGAGCTCGCGCATCGAACTGTTTCTGCCAGAAGCTTCGCCGATGGCGTCAACTTGATCTATAATCAATACGCACAGATTGTTTCCCGAATATTCGACGAGTGTCAGAAGCGGATTCTCCTCCCTCCCCAAGATATGACTTCCCAATTCGGCAAGAGAAAGCGCTGATAAATACTTGTCCACTCTAAGTGACAGATGCGGGACTGCTTTCCGCTCCATTTCTGAGATAATTTCTTTGAGAATGAAGGACTTGCCGGAGCCGGCGCTTCCGGTCACCAGAAAGAGGCGAGGCGATGCAGTTTCGAAAAGCGCCTTTGTGATGCGGTCAGCCTCTTCTCGATGAATGGGGGTGCGCGCGCCGAGGATGGGATGACTTTCAATGAAAAGCCTGTTTGCCTCGCGAAGCCGATCCCACAGAGCGGGATCTTGGCGCGGCCTGAAAGAGAGCTGGCCGCCGTGCAATATTTCCATAGTGGCTTTCTCTGCGGTCAATTCGAGCCCCATCCGCTGTTCAATGTAGGCCCGCAGGATCGGGAAGACCGACACCCCGGGGTTCGCGAAAACGATCTGTCCCCGCAACTGGATGAGTTCGTCGAGCTGGTGCTCTGCTCGTGCTTCAAATCCGCAGCGCTTAACGAAATCAAGGGCCGTCTCGGATGAGACACTCCATATCTCACACAAGTGCTCGAAGTCGTCTCTCTGTGGACGCGATAGCGTCACAAGCAGTGCGTTTGACTCCATTACACGTTTCGCCTTTTCGCACAATCTCTCGATCTCTGGCGAAGAAGACTCCGAGAGAAACAGGAAAGTACGACGAGGGTACCCGTTCAGCCATTCTTCGGCGCTTTTCAAAACGCCTTCTCTCTCAAGTGCTCTGATTGACCATTTCCCGGTCGTGGGCCCCATTTTTGCCTGGACTGCTTTTTCGGCATCGACATACCTGAGGAACCAGTCGATGCCGTGCTCCTTCGGATCGATACTCTCATATCGAACGGCCAAGGCATCACCCTGCAGGACCTCGAGAAGCCCAAGAACTGCACCTTTGGCTTCATATAGATTTCCCAGTTTGTCGGCTATGCCACCCGTCATGTTCGGAGCTCGTCGACAAAGAGAAAGTCGCATGTGAGGCAGGCCCTTACGACTTTGGCCAGAACTCTCGAGCAATGCATGCTCTGCTCCTGTCTTATCCTCAATAAACCCTTGGGACGGCGTGCGAACGATTCATTCGAGCATACGAGCTCGGTCGCAAAACAAGCCCTATGGTGCCTATGTTTGAAAGTATCAGAATAGCGCCCTTTCTCCAAACACGGCCTTCTTCGGCTTCTTCTTCTCCGCCTTGTCTGAAGGCGCTTCCGCGCCGCGCTTCTTGAGGAGCTTGCCATTTTCGTCGACAAGGCCGGCGGCAACCTCTTCCGCGTGGCGCTCGTGATTCAGCGCCAGCAGGCCGCGGAGGATCTCCTTGCGCGCTGCGGTGGAGACGGTGTAGCGGATGCGGTCGTTTTCGGGCAGGAACTCCAGCTCGTGGAAGCCGTGCTGCAGATCGAGGTCCGTCCAACCGTAGGCGTCCCGGACCGCTTCATCGATCGAGCGATGCAGATCCCGCAGGGCGACGATTTTCTCCACTGCCCACGACGCGCTCTCTTCGTTGCACTTCGCCTCTTTCATGACAGCAGCCACCGAAAGGTCCGGGTCATGGTAGATGTTGTACAGAGTCGTTAGGCCGACATTGATGCGCGTCATGACTCCCCTTCGGTCGGAATCGAGTCGGGCGCCGAGTGAATCGAGCCGATTGCCTATGTCCGAGGGAGTCGTCGCTTGCGGAGCGTTCGGCTCGAAGCCGGCGGGAAAGGGAAAGGTCTGGAACTGGGTAGTCGGTGTGTAGGTGAGGTCAGCTTTCATGGTTGTGCAGTACTTCCAAGACCATGCGAAATGCATACTAGACTGCAGCAACGACAAGTAGCGGGAATCAGCTTTGGCGATCACGATCAGCTTCTCATCGAGTACGATCGCCTGAGTTGAGAATGCAAAGGCCAGTGTACGGCTCACCCTCGCGACGACGATGACCCGCTCCAATGGCGCGATCGTCCGGTAGAGGGCTGGACGCTTGTCTGCGTAGTGCCACCAGCGCTCTGGAAGCGGCTTGCGCAGAACGAAACTGCCTTTGGCGTCAACTCGCGTTCTTTCCGGCTTCACGAGTCGCTCAATGATTTCCAGGCACATGGGGTAGTCCGCGGCGACAGGACCGTCATAGCCATCAGGAGCGCTCGCCTGGTCGAGCGGCCAGTCCTGAAAGTTGATAACCCATCTACTGGGGCTTTGATCGCTTCGCGAGTTGAGATCCTCCCCGTTGAGGTACGGAAAAAGCACGTCCTTGTTCCTGGGATTGTGCGTGATCAGTGATAGAGCGTTTGCGGACTCCAACACAAAGCCCGGACCGAGGACGATGGATCCCTGAAAGCTCTTGCCCGCGTTGGCGGCCAGCGGGAAAGGATTTCCGACGCCCTTCTGGTCGTCGAAGTAGGTAGAGATGAAGTCGACCTGCTTCCCGTCAAGGACTCGATTTCCGGTCCATGCTCCTTTGTAGATAGCAGCGAGGCTTACTTCGACCGCGGCTGCGCCGGGCCACGGTCTGCTTCTGACAGCCATAACAATAGATCCGCCTTCCTTCTCGATGACATCGAGCCCGCCTTCCCTGGTTCCTCCCTGTGCGATAGTGTTTGTGGCCAATGTCCCCATGGCACGCTCCGGCTTGAGGAGCGAGTAGTTGCGCCGGACGAAATACCCAATGAGGTCGATCGCGCCCGCGGGCGCGTACGCGTATTTCAAGTAGTCGAGATAATCGAGTCCGAAAGAACCGCGTAGCTTTCGGTTACCCAAAAACGGCGGATTCCCCAGGAAGCAGTCGAAGCCTCCATCCTGCATGACCTCGGCGAACTCCAGGAACCAATGGAAGAAGCGCCGGGACTCGGACACCTCCGCGGCCATTTCGCTGATGGGATGCTTCTCCGTGTCGTCCCTGCCGTCCAGGAAGGCGCGGTATTCCTGCTCCGTTGCCACGGCGCAGTCCGGCTTCTTCGGCACAAAGAAAGGGGCAAGCTGGATATCGGCAAGCGCCTTGAGCCGCCGCCATGCTGACCCTTGGGTGACAAGGAGATATGTCTCCTTCTTGTGCATAGCGGCTTCAGGCGTGGAGTCGTCCATCCGGGTCACGGTGGAGAGAGTCTCGATGACCGTCTTGAGGGAATCACCGACCTCCGACTGCCGGTCCAGGAGATTCTGTTTGCTCGCCGACTCGGCCCGCTCGTTTTTGTGCCTCTTACGAAGCGCGGCTGCAAAGTCTTTGTCGTCACCGTCCCGCGCTGTAAAGGCTTCCTCCGCGATGCCCGCCAGCAGGTCATCGGCACGGGTCAGCCCGACAAGGCTGTCGCCGCACTTGAGGTGGTGATCGAGGAAACCCAATGACTGGCCGGGGTTGTGGCCTTCCAGCCACAGAGCCACCTTGCAGAGGCGCAGCGCCTGCGGGTTGAAGTCAACGCCGTAGACGCAACGCTCAATCACATCGCGAAGGGCTTTGCGGTAGCTCGAAGGATCGGGATTGTCCGCCTTCGTGCGCAGGCGCGCCACCTCCAGGGCGATCCGGCGCGCTGCATTCAGGAGTATGTGACCGGAGCCGCAGGCATCGTCGCAGATCTTCAGGCTCAGCAGCTTGTCCTCAGCATTCGCCTCGTGGAGGCAGGATTCGATGAGGGGCTGCAGGGCGTGCTCGATCAGAGGCTGGACGAGCTCCTCGGGCGTGTAGTGGCTGCCGCTTTTCGCACGGTCGCTGCCTTTCTGGAAGGAGAAGCTCAGGCCCGCGCCGACGGCGGTCACGCGTGCATCGTAATCCAGGAGGCCCTCGTAGATCGAGCCGAACTCTTCCACATTGAGGGCCGCGTAGTTCACACGCACTCGCACGCCACGGGTATCATCCCCGTACGAATCCAGGAGCTGAAACCCCTCCGCAAAGGTCCTGTTGTCCAGGGACAGACCGTCGAACAGGCGGAGTGATTCGGAGGAGAAAAGATCGCCGCCGAGCGGTTTGAGGCCGAGGGTCTCGGCCAGTCCGGCATCCTCGTAGAGCCGAAAACAGTCCCGTAGGCATTGCCAGAGATCACAGTATCGCCCTTCCTCCCGCGCAATCCCACGACTGCGGCCACGCAGAGCGGAAAGGGAGTAGTAGTCGCGGTAGACGCTCTTCAGGGCTGCATCGGCATCGGGCGGATGTGTGAGACCACGTTCCTCGATGACGAGGAGGAAGAGGATACGGTACACAAGCGTGAGAAGCGCATCGTAGAAACGGCGCGGGGCCGTGGCGTCCGAAGCGAAGCTGGCGCGGAACGCGCCGTTGTCGGGGTGGGCAAGGAGACCGTTTGCCCAGAGAGTGATGGCGTTGATCACTGCGTCCGAGAGCTTCTCCCGGATACGGCTCCCATTCTCGAGGCTGTCCTGGTGGTAAGTCTCCAGGAGGCAATCGGAGGCCTGGCCCGCAGGGCTCCCATCGGGGTTGGCCAGAGGCCAACGGCTGATGTGGAGGAGACGAAAGAGAAGAGCGAAGTCCGGAAAGAGCTCCTCTTCGAAGATCCGCTCCAGGTTGAACTCGAGATAGGAAAGCTTGATGAGCCGGCTGGAGTCGCGGAGGAGCCGGAAACCGAGGCCGTTGGTTACAAGGCCAAAGAGCGTGTCGGAAAGGTTCACATACTCCTGAACCATGCTGTGAGGGCTCGATCGCGCGCCCTCACGCTTTTTGTCCAGGCTCTCCGTAAAGCCCACGATGTGAACCGGGCACACCCTGCCCGCGGCCCGGTGACTGATGGGAAAGCTCTTACCGGCGGCCTCCGCGGCCGGAGCATTCTCCAGCTCATATCCGAGGAGGGAGAGGAACGGGATGATCCAGGACTGGCGCGTGCGGCTCGTGCCGTAAAGGTCCTTGGCGTCTTCCCGTCCGCGGCGCGTGCTGAACAGCGCCCACTGGGCCCTGGCTTCCGCCCAGGCCTCCAGCATCTCGTCCCGTACCCTGCCCTTGATGCCGAAATCTCCCGGCTTCTGACCCTTGATGGCATTGTCGTCGACAAGCTTATCCAGAGTTTCCGGCCCGATCAGGGCTCCTTCCCACGTGACCGCTTCGTACTTCATCTATCCTTGTTCCGACTGCCGAAAGGGATTCTGAATCTTGACGCCGTCGTACTCCGCGCCGTCCTGGAGATCCTCGGAATAGACAACCTCCGCTTTCGCAAACCGCGCGCTGGCCACGATCTGGGCGTCCCAGTAGGAGATGCGATAACGCTCCTGGATCCGGATGGCCTCCAACACCGTGGCCTGGTCTACCGGCTGGACATGGAAAGCGGAGAAAAGGACAATCTGCTCCCGCGCCGATTCGGGGGAAAGCGGGGTCTTCAACTTGCGCGTCACGGTGACCCAGAACTCGGCCAGCACCTGGCTGGAGATGGACCCCGATCCCGAAACGACTGCCGTGCGGATCAGTTGACGGGCCCGCGCACGCTTCTCCGGAGAGCCGGTGTCGTTGGCGTACACCAGCGTATTGGTATCGAAGAAGACCGCGCTATCGTTCATGGAGCTCATCTCGTGTCCAGGTCACTCCGTTGGACGAAGCCACGCTCTTGCCGAAGAGCCGATCCAGCTCGTCGGCAAGGAACTCGCGTCGACTTCCCTCGCGGCGGGTAAGATCGGCAAGAAAGCCACGGAAGAGATCGGAGATGTTCGTGTCCATGTCGATGGCGATCTTCCGCGCCTTCTTCAGAAGCTCCTCATCGATGCTCATTGTTACGTTGGCCATTCCTCACCTCCCTTATTATGTGCTGCACATAATAAGTATACCTCAGGCGTCAACCGGAAGGAAGATGTAGAGTCCCAAGATATCCATGGGGATCACCGGCTCCACCACGTGGAGTCTGCCGCTTCGCGCCTCGGCCCCCACTGCCCTGTAGTAGCGCTCGTGCTGGCTGATCAGCTCTTCGGCACGCTGGAAGGCCAGCGCGTCGAAAGACGACTGCAGGTCGGGTATCACAGAGAGCTCCCGCTCAAGGTGCAGCGCTTGCGTTTCCCTTGGAAAGTCGGCCGCCACCTGCGGGTCATCCATCAAGGCACTGATCGTTTCCAGGGGAACGGGCGAGCGCGAGGGGCCTGACAGGCCCTGGAGAAGCACCTCCTCCGCAACGAGGAGCTTCTTCTCCCTTGCATCCTGGATTACGTGCCGCGCGCGAAGAACGTAGATGGCCGTCCGCTCTTTCACCGCGCCGGAGGCGACCACCGCGGCGCGCGCCACGCTCTTGTTCTGCCGGGCCGGGTTCAGTGACTCGGAGAGCACGGTCCGGCAGAGAGCCTCCACGGCGTCGTGATTGCGGCCCCAGTACGTGTATCCCTCTCTCACCGGCGCGCGGAAAGCAATGCGTGCATCGGCTTTTCCCGCTGCGGCGGCAAGCCATGGTGACAGCTTCTCCGGGAACTTCGAGCGGTGAACCTGGAGCTCCAGCTCGTCGGGATTCTTCTCCGCTTCCACGCCGAAGAGCTCGCGCAGAGAGGAATCCACGAATCGGTACACCGTCTCGGGCCTTCCCACTGCTTCATCGGTGACGGCGAGGTCCTCCTCGATCTCCTGGGCCTTGATCGATTGCTGCGCGAATATGGATCGGAGGGCCGCTTCCTTCCTCTCCGTGACCGAGACCAGCTTGTCCAGCTCCTCCTCGGACCTGATCATCTCCTCCAGGCTGAAGAGCTCCATCTGCTCCACGGGCCGTCTCTTTCTCTCCGCCTCGGCAAGCACGGCCTTGAAGATGGTGTCGAGGAACACACGGGAGTCCTCGGGGAACGGGATACTCACCCCGATCTTGTCCCGGATGGCACGCGCTTTCCGGTAGAGCACCTTCAGAACGATCTGATCCATGGGATTGTCCGCGCCGTAGAGAAGGCAGGACTGCACCTCGGCCCGCGTCTGGCCGAATCGGTCCACGCGGCCTTCCCGCTGTTCCAGTCGGTTGGGATTCCACGGCAGGTCGTAGTGCAGCACGGCGTCAAAGAGGCCTTGGAGATTGATGCCCTCCGAGAGGCAGTCCGTTGCCACCAGGAGGCGCCTCTTGTTTCCCGTCTTCTCGGGAGCCATGGCCTGGATGCGGCCACGGCGGATGTCGTCTGGATCCTCGCTCGTTACGCACTCCACAATCACGCCGGAGCCGAGCTTCTCCGCGATGCGTTCCGCAACGTACTTCGCTGTCTCGATATAGCGACAGAAGACGATGGGGCTGTAGCCTGCCTTGTGCCATTTCTGCAATTGTAGAAGGCATGAGGCGATCTTCACGTCAGCCTCTGTTCCCTGCATGGTCAGTAGCCTTTCCGCGAAACCGGTGAAGGCGCCTCTCTCCTCCGCAGTCCATGCAATGGCGTCGAGCACGGCGCCGGGCAGCTCGTCGTCTGTAGTCTCCAGCCGCTCGTAGTGGGGATTCTCCGCCGGGGCTTCCTCGGCGCCACCTCGGGCAGCACCGGCCCTGTTGTTCAGCATGAGCGCGCCGGCGCGCGGGCTGGACATGATCCCCCGCAGCAGGGCGAGGGCAGACCAGTAGCGGAACCGCTGCTCGTGCTCGCTTCCCGCTTTTCGTGCCATGAGGCGCGATGAGAAGAGCAGCACCTCATCGTACAGTTTCTGATAGGGCGCGGAGAGCTTGTAGGGGAAATCGATGGCCGTGCGCTTTGGGAAGGGTGTGCGCTCGTCCATCCAAACGGCGATATTCTCCCGCTTGCGCTGAATGAAGTACCGGGCAAGCTCGGCACGGAAGGCCTTTGTCGATTCGTCGGTGCCGTCCCAGTCGCCATCCTCGAGTTGGGGCTTCAAGAGGCCGAGAAGAGATCGGAACTCCCCCTCTTTGCCGGAGTGCGGTGTCGCGGTCACGAGGATAAGGCTTTGGTCCTTCTTCTTTGCGATCTCCCGCACCAGTCGGTGGCGGAGCTGCTGGCCCGCGTGCGCACCCTCAGGCTTGGCGCAAGAGTGTGCCTCATCCACGATGATGCACTCCGGCGCCTCTGAGGCGAAAACCGAGTAGCGGTTGTCTGCCTTGATATAGTCGATGCTGATGACCTGGTAGGGAAAGTAGCGGAACACGCTCGTGTCTCCGGACACCTGGCGGTCCAGAGCCGCCTGAGTGCCGGTGCGGATGATCACCGCGTCGATCTGGAACTTGTCCTTGAGCTCTGTCTGCCACTGCTCGCACAACTGCGGCGGGCAGAGAACCGCAAAGCGCGTGATCTCCCGGCGTTCCAGAAGCTCCTTGACAATAAGGATGGCCTCCACGGTCTTTCCCACGCCCACGTCGTCGGCAATGAGGAGGCGTACCGGGCCCTTCTGGCGGAGTGCCATGATGAGCGGCACCATCTGGTAACTGCGCGGTCGGAAGCCGAGCTTTGCCGCGCAGCGGAAGGGGCCCGCCGCGGAACGGAGGGAGAGGCGCGAGGCATCGAACAGGAGTCGGGCGGCGCGGACGCTCCCCAGATCCGCGACGGTGGGCGGCGTAAATTGGGAGGGGCGTACATCGCCCTCCTTGGTAAGGGGGACAAAGATGCCGCAGACGTCCTCTTCCCTACCGTCCAGTGGCTTGAGCCGGAGCAGGTCGCTCCTCTCCGTGGGAAGAACCACCCAGTCACGTCCCCGCGTATGAACGAGAGTACCGGCCCGGTATTCCATTTCAGCTACCTGACCTTTCGGAATATGTCGGGCCGGCGGGCCACCACTTCATCCAGGGAATCGCGGTAGTTGTAGACGATGTACTCCTCTCCCCTGTCCAGGATCGCCGTGCGTTGGTCACTATCATGGGCGGCCACCGGCTCTGTATCGTGCGGGGTGCCGTCGCAGAAAACGTGAACGGGGAGAGCGTTCTTGCCGGGTCCCGAAGCGTAGTAGAAGTCAGGCTGGCAGTAGAGTCCCTCGATTCGGCGTTGCGCCTGATCGGGAAGCCGTAGGCCATGCTCGTAGAGGTAGTCCAGGAACACCTTCTCCGTCGAGCTGAACTGGTCGCGTGTGGCAAGGAGCTTGCGGTACTGCTCTTCATAGGTGCCTGCAATGGAAGCCCCTACTTCGACACGCGCCTCCCTCATGCGTTCAAGGGCCTGGCGGATAAGAAATCGGTCAATCACGGCATGGTCGGATTGGTTGAAGTAGCTCAGGAGGTCCAAATAACTCGCTTTGTCCGTGTAATCGACATCCTCGAATCGGCAGAGCTTCCACGCCTCCTCGATCACGCTGCGCCACTTGTCCTTCTCCCGGACCATGGCAGCCATGACGCCGAGATTTCCCTCCGACGCCTCGAACATGAGGAGATTCGGCCATTCCTTGTTGCCGATGGGCGTGACGCCGAGCTCCGAACTTTCCACCTGGAAGACCCTTTCCACCGCGGTCTTCAGCGCGTACTGGAGCGTGACCCGCCCCGCGTATTCGAGACCGAGGACTTTCAGCGGCTCGATGTAGAGCGCGTCGGCAGTGTCCGTGGTGTACAGCTTCACGACGGCCAGATCCTCGGGCTTCATCTTGCTGGACTTTTCCTTGCCGGCAAGCACACGTTCCCGGAAACCGTGGCCCCTCCAGTGGCCGGAGATCTTGTTGAGCACGAAACCCTCTTCTTCATTGGCGCGCCACTTCACATTCACGTAGACGATCTGGGCCGAGGGAAGGTAGCGCAGCCGCAACAGAGGATCGTCGCCGCCCATGAGCCGGATCTCGTCCAGCCCGTCAGGGTCACCGTTGTAGCGGAACCAGGTATCGATGCGGTAGCCCAGGCGTTGACGCTCCTCCTCCCCACAGGTGATGTGCTCGGTGCGCTCGGCAATGCCGTCGGGCAGGGTCAGGAGGTCCCGGAAGGTTTCCGTATGATCGTCCAGGGAAGCGTGGGTCCACGGGTCAGTGTTGCGTTTCATCTCCTCACCCATAAGGAAGTAGCCGGACTCCGTGCAGACGGTGGCCTCCTCGGTCTCGCCAGCCGCCTCCTGGATCTGGGCGCGTGTGACCTTGTACTTTGAGCCGTTGTGGTAGATGACGTTCTCTGGCCCCATCTCCCGAATTGCAACTACCCGGTCCCGGCTGATGGACTCGGCGCCTTTCTCCACGTCCAGGAAGAGACGAACGGGAAGCCGGGTGAAATTGTACCCGGGGAGGAAGCCTTCGCTGGCCAGGTAGCGGTAGGAGTAGAACTCCGAATATGTGTCTCCCTTTACTTCGTTCATCAGGAGCTTCCGCAGCTTGTACGCAAGGGCCAGATTGCGCTGCGCCGCGCGGTGCTCCGGGCTCGTTGTCTTGATTGTCGTATTGTCGATGACGCGTCGGGCCGCCGCGACCTGCGAAAGGTGCTGATTCCAGAGGTTCCTCCAGCGATTGAGCGCGCTGTCAAAGGAAGCCAGCATCCCACGGAGAAGCTCTTCGCTCCACGCGGAGCTGTACCAGGACGTTTTGTACAGCTTCGGTTCCAGGTCAGCCATGACTCGCCCCCACTTGGAAAGCACCCGGTCTCCATGCGCCGATGCCTGGGAAAGCTCGGCCCCGGTTGAGTCCTTTATCGGCAAGAGCGGTTCGGCCACGTCAACCACGTCGTGAACGCTCCCCTCCAGAAGAGGAATGCCCCGCGTGGTCAGGTACAGGGCATTGAAATGGCTCTTGAGGAGGTCCTCATTGCACAGGTCGAGCCGCGGCGCGTTGACGGATCCACTCACCATGCCGTTTCTGTCACTGAAGTAGTGCGTGTCATGAGCGGATTGGCGGCTGCAGCTTGTGAAGACGAGAGCCGGCTGCCCGCTTCTGCCTGCCCGGCCCGAGCGCTGAGCGTAGTTGGCGGGATTGGGCGGGACGTTGCGCATATGCACTACGCTAAGCTCCGCGATGTCGATGCCAAGCTCCATGGTCGGTGAACAGTACAGTGCCGCAAGGGCTCCGGCGCGGAATGCGTCCTCTCGTTTTCGCCTCTCCTCTTTGTCAATCTGACCGGTGTGTTCCCGCGATTTTATCCTGCCTTCGATGACCGCAGTCCGGTACAGCTCCGCAAAGAAAGCGTTGGGCTTTCGCGTCGCCTTTCGCACGTTGGGCCGGAACACCGGGTCCTCCGGGACGGTGCCGTCCCCCGGCTCCCAGACGATAGCTTCCGCCCTGAGTCGGTAAGCCTGTCCGTTGTCCGGCACAGCAACCGCCACCAGCCACCCCGCGGATTCCATCAGCTTCAAGGCCTCCGTGATGAAATCCCGATAGCTCATGCTGTCCAGCTTAGTGTCACCGCCCAGCCTTCTCCGAACGTAGACCCCGAGCCTGCTCAATTCTCCAATACTCTGCGCGTAGCCCATGCCGCGAGGCAAGAAGGCCCGTTTCAGCATGAGCCACGCCGGGCTTCTTATCTCGCTCTCTTCGGGAACCCAATCCTCGTTCAGACTCTCCTTGAAGAGGAGGAGATTCTTCCGCAGGGCTGTGTCGTCGTAGTACGCGCGACTGTCGATTGCGTGGAGCTTCCGGAAGGAGTCCAGGATCTGGAACATCAGGCTTTCGAAGTCGGCGCCCGCCTCGTCGCACTGGTTGCGCAGCGAAAGCCATCTTGCGTCCTTGATCCGCTCTTGCCACTTCTCATATGAGATCCGCAGGAGACCACACGCCTCCAGCCCCGGCAGATTGACGCGCCAAGCGTTGCCCAGGTCGGAGAGAAGGAGATACTTCAGAAGGGTCTTCATGATCTCCTGAAGCGATCTGATGCGGGAGTCGAACACCTCTCCGGACTCCGGGATCACCGCATAGTCGGCCAACCTCATCCCGAGCCGATCGAAGACCTCGGACTCCACCGTGGAGAACGGGATGGGCCCCTTCTCCCGCAACGCCTTCACAAGGGCGGCCCTGAGCCGGACGGTTGAGATGAAGTCGTTGAAATGTCCCGACTGCAGGGAGGAATCCTGGCGGTTGTCCGAGAAGCTGAGCAGCTTCGTGTCCTTGTCAGCGAAGCCGAGCCCTTTCATCGCGTCCAGGATGGCAAGGGAGATTACCGTGGTTGTGGTGGACCGCCCCTCCAGCCCGATGCGGGAGAGCTTGGCAAACTCACTGGTCTGATGGTGGTAGAGGTCACCGCTGGTGAGGTCATAGATGAACTTCAAAGGGAGGTACCATCCCTTGAGGCCACCGTCCAGGTCTGTGGCGAATCCGTCCCGATACGTACCGTCGACGAAATAGGTGATCTCGGATGGGAACTTGCCAAGGTACTCCTTCTTCAGCGTGAGAACACCGCCGACTTCGCGGGTGTATTCCGCTGGCAGATTGGCCAAGTCCTCCTCGGGTCTCCAAGCCTGCTCGTCGCAGATAAGGTACCCGTACTCGCGGTTGTCCCTCTCTTCCTCGGGGAGGCTGTCGTCGCTGAAATCCCGCGCCTCCAGCTTGCCCTCCACAAGGTTTTTCTTCACGCACAAGAACGGCTTTCCCGAGGAACGGTTGAACACCAGGGGGTATAGCGGATAGGTGGTTTCCCCGATTGTTCGGGACGGAACTCCGTCGAAGTCTATCAGCCTGTTTTCGCTTCCTTGGTGGAGGGACACAGAGAGGGAGGCAGTCTGAGCGATGAACTGATGGAGCTTGAAGGGCAGGACGAATGCGGGTCGGGACGTCGGGTCGGTGTGTTCCCGGGCGATCCTCTCGTTTACGGCCGCGATCCGCGTAAACAGGCCTTCGAGAGCGGCACGGCACAGCAACTCATCACGGCCCGACACCTTTGCAAGCATCCGACCCATATCCCCGGCGGTCATGGCAGGTCCGCGCTGATACCCGACACCATCGGGCTTCAGGGCCACGATACGTTCGACCCACCGAAAAAGGGGAGCGGCGCTTAGTTCCTCCGCGCTTGGCGCGTCCGTCGGTGTGTCGATGGCTGCCGCGAGCTCCGCAGACCCGGGGTCCGGGTGGTGGACCGAGATGGCCGTTAGCGATTCCTCGATCACCTGAGCCGGCGTAAAGTTGTCACCGAAGAAGGTCGTCGCCACTTCGGCGACACGTGCCTTGCGCTCCTCCGAGGTTGCGCCGCCGGTCATGGTGGCCGATGTTCCGATGCAGACAATTGGGTGCGCGCACTCCGCCTTGATCCTACGAATCAGCAGTGCAACGTCCGCACCCTGTCGACCACGGAAAGTGTGAAGCTCGTCGAACGCGATGAACTTCAGATTCTTGAAGATGGCTTCCCTGATTTCCGAGTCTCTCTGTCGAGTCAGGATCAGCTCGAGCATCATGTAGTTGGTGAGGAGGACATGGGGAGGCGTGGTCCGCATTGTGTCTCGCTTGTTCTCCTCCTCCTGCCCGGTATATTGGCCGAATGAGAAGGGGAAATCCCGGTGAGTGCTCGTCTTATGGCGTTCTGCGTACTTCTTGATCTCACCCGTCTGCGAATTGATGAGCGCATTCATGGGATAGCAGACAAGACCGACAACGCCCGGACCGGGGTGCCGCAGGATCTCGTTGAAGATCGTGCCGAAGAACGTCAGGGATTTGCCCGAGCCCGTTCCCGAGGTCACCACGAAGCCTTTGTCGGCAGCCCCCAAACGGAGGGCTTCTTCCTGGTGACGGTGCAACGTGAACCCCGAGAAGACAGATGCCATTGCCGGCTCAAGAACCCCCTCAGTCACCAAGGCCTCGATGCGTGCGCCCGATTGATACGACGGGTTGAACTGAATCAAGGGTTCGGGCCACATGGTCTTGAGCCTGCCCTCGTCCTGCAGGGCGGCCTCGATCTGAGGGTCGTCGATGTCTATGAAGCTACGGGAGAACGACTGGTAGCGGTCCATCACGTCCCGATGGAACCGGAAGACGTCGGTTGTCCTGCCGGTCGGGACCATCTACGCCCCTCCTTTTCGCACTATAAATTCGTTCATCTTCGCCGCCAGTGCCGCACGTCGGGTCTTGAGGAATTCGCCATACGCGTCAATGTTCCAGAGTGACGGATCCACGGGGACTGCCTGCGATTCGAGCGTACCGGCACCTTGGGCGTTGATGATCCCGGGAATATATTCTGCAGGGCTCTTGTTGCTGATCCGGCGGTTGGTCTGTCCTGTAATGAAAGCCATGTTAGCGATCTCGTTTATCTCTCCGGTTTCAAAGCCCCTTTCCTTAAGAAGAGACTTGGGGAAAATGTGATGCCACTGAATGAAATGAAGCCGCCCCTGGTGCGTAAGAGAGAGACCGAGACCGCTGAACCAGTCCTGAGCACCAGCGTCTTTTAGCGCCAGATACGCCAAGGAGAACAGAGGACTATTCGCGCCACGAGAAGCAAGATCTTCTGGTTCGATCGTGAGACGTCCAAACTGCCTCTTGAGCGGTTCCATCAGCGCCTCAACCGACCCAGAACGAAACACAATCGAGAGATCCTCGTTGAGAAGCGTCTCACTGGAACCGCGCGAATAACGTCCCCGTGCATTCGCGACGAGCAGCCAGTGCATCAATGCCTGCTGTTCTACTTGACTGAGCATGTTGTCTTTTGCCCTGCTGACCGCTGCCAGCAGAACGATGAAAAATGGAGAAGACAACAGCGACTCGTCTTCAATTCCCGCGTTCGTTCTCAAGAAGTTGATGGCAAAGCGCAAGCCTTCCTTTGCCTCGAACCAACCGTCTTTGAGCTTGGATATAGGCGTAGAGCCGACCGTCCGAAATAGGCACTGATGCGTCGCCTCGACTACCATGGATCTCACGAGCAGACCAAAGTCCAAGGTGAACCAGCTTTGCTCGCATTCCTCCCGAAAGGCCTCGAAGTCGGCGAGCAAATTCTGCCACCGGGACGTTATCTGCGCTAGTGCGAGGTCCGAGGACCGGAGCTTGGCACCGAGCGAGTTTACTCGGACAAAGATCTCCGTCACCTCCTCGTAGCTCATCGATCTCTCCAGGACGTGCACCACGTAGGTGTAGTCCTTGATTTGTCTCAGCTTGGTCAAGCGTTGCGCGTACTTCTGGTACCGGGGATCATCGAAGCTTGTGACGCCTGCCTTGCGAAGAAACTCTGCGTCATTTGTGCTCATGAACACGCGGCTGACCGAAACCCACTTTGGAGAGGCAGCTATGTTCCTGCTTGCAACGACAAAAGTCCTCGATGAGAACCGCGCCGCTACATCAACTTCGCTCTCGCCGTTTTCTTCCTCGTCGTCGGCAATTTCGTCCTCCGACAAAGTTGGCGAATCATCGTCCGCATCCACCTCGACCACTTCAGACGGAGGGCCATCCGGATGGTCAAGATTGAACAGAATGTCGATCGGCTTCTTTCGACGTCGAACGGTGACCTGCTCCCCGCTGATAACCGCGGTCAAGGACGTCAAGCGTTGCTGACCGTCCAGCAGCAGCTTTCGACCGACAAAGGCATTCGTCTCTTGAGCCACGGCGGAATCTCGCGTCGGGATCGGTTCATCGGTTTCCCACATGAGAATGGAACCGCTGGGATAGCCGCGGTAGAGAGAATCCAGCAGATCCCGTACCCTCGTAGAGCGCCAAACGAAGTGCCGTTGAATCTCGGGCAGCCGCAACTCACCCCGCTTGTACATGTCAACCAGAGTGCTTATTGGGATGTTTTGTTGCTGCAACTTGTTCGCCTCCGGGGCATCGAATGCGCGCTACGGTCTGGAAAGAAGTTTTTCTGTGTTCATAACTTTGTGATGCGATCCACAACAGAACCGTCAAAGTAGAATAGACCTGTTTCCTACAATCTGCAAGTCTGCAAAGAATGTATCAGCACGTTCTAGATCCCTCCCCGTCGTTGCTCCTACACGGTTCGAAGAGGAGCAACAGCATGGGACGGATTGAAGCAAAGGACCCAACTCGCCTGTAATCTACTTTGTGGAGTCGGAGAGCCCATTCGGGCTGCAAATTGCGACAATGAACAAAAGGACTATACTTGAGTGTGATGTATGGTATGTTTGTTCAGGGTCAGCAATGAGAAGCCAAGCATGGAACAAGGCCGTCTCGGCCATTAAAAGCCAGGGCGGCTATGCCAGATCTAAAAACCTGCGAGCCATCGGCATCCACCCCTCAGTGCTGCCTGCCATGGAGCGGGAGGGCCAAGTTCTGCGCCTAGGGCGAGGGCTCTACACGCTCTCCGGCAACAAGACAAGAGACGAGCGCGTGGAGGCTCTGCTCGCCGTTCCCGGTTCTGTGCTCTGCCTTGGTTCGGCACTCTCGTTTCATCGGCTGGGTACCTGGGAGCCTCCTGAGGTTTATCTTGCAGTCAAATCGGGCCGGAAGGTACGAGCTCCAGGTTTTCCTCCCATACGTCTCTATCACTTCTCAGCTCATTCATTCGGCCTGGGGCTAATAGAGCGAACGGGCAAGGGCGGGCCTATCCGAGTTTACGACGCGGAAAGAACGATCTGCGATCTCTTTCGCTTCCGACGGCGCCTGGGCGCTGATGTAGCAGCCGCTACGCTGCGAGAATACATGAGGCGCCGATCCCGGAACATCCCCAGGCTGCTCGACTATTCCCAGAAGCTTCGCATATCAGGTCCTGTTCGCCAGGCACTTGAGATCCTCGTATGAAGAACGTCGCCGCAGCCATTCGCGCTTTGCTCGCAACGAAAGCAAAAGAGAAAGGCATCACTTTCCAATATGCAAGCCTTGTCTACATGCAGGAAGGACTCCTGGCACGGATTGCGGCATCTCCGTATGCGAAGAACCTCATTCTCAAAGGAGGCTTCCTCATTTTTGCCAATCAACAGGCAGTAGGGCGCTCGACAAAGGATATCGACTTTCTGGGCGACGGGATCCCAAACGACCCACGGGCGCTCGCCGAAATCTTCGCGACGGTGGCGTCAATCGAGTCTGGGGATGGTCTTTCCTTCGATCCGAAGTCGATCCGCTCCGAACGCATAACAGAACAGGCGGACTATCACGGGGTTCGTTTGCACCTGACCGGAAGGCTCGGTGCCGTACGAAATATCCTGCAAGTCGATGTTGGGTTCGGCGACGCAGTAGACGGTGGCCCACGGAATATGAGATTTCGAAGGCTGCTCGACGAGACGCTGGCAATCACAACATGTCCCCTTGCTACCGTAGTTGCCGAGAAGTTCGAGACCATGATTGCCCTCGGGAGCGTTAACAGCAGGATGAAAGACTTCTACGACATCTGGTTCATCCTGGAGCACGTTTCTCTCTCCGATGAAGAGATCTTGTCCGCACTACGCGCTACGTTTGAGCGCAGGAAAACTGCGACTCAAGAACGGCCGGCCGTCTTCTCCACTGGGTTGGCAAGCTCAGAGGCTACGCAGCTGCTCTGGGGGAGTTTCACCCGCCGCTCGAAACTGGGAGACCTCGAACTCTCGGCGGTTCTCGGCGTCATAAAGAAAAGACTTGAACCTCTCTATTCTAGGTTGCAGGTCAGGCAGAATTGACGAGTGGCGGACCTCCCGAGTCATATCGTTGTTCGCGACCACAATGATGACCTGATCGCTGACTCTCGCTGGGCGCTTGACAGGCCGTTTGTCGCGAACCGCGTGAGGGATGCGGAGGGCGAGGCGGGGCGAAGCCCCGCCGAGGTCCGAAGGACCGAAGCGAAGCGGAGCCCGTAGCAGCCCGACCCGCACGCCGAGCGCGGAGGCCGTGCGCGCACCCTGGAGGCGCAGCGTCCGATACCCGCTGCCCTTTCGTGCGGGGCACGCCCAGAGGCAGCGGGTGGGCCCGCTCCGGGAGCAGGCCCTTTTTGACCGCCGCCCCGCCCCTCCGCATATTCTCCGTCGTGACCTTCATATATATCCGTTCCACAATCAATTGAGGAGGTTCCAATCATGCGCTCAGTCGCATTTCGATATAGCGTCTTAACGGCCCTCGCGGCGGCCGCCCTCGCCCTCTCCCTTGCCGCGTGCGGCGGGAACAACGGGCCCAAGGTGCTGGGCATGGTGTCCATCACGGTGAATGACCCCTAGCACGGCGAAGCCGTGCGGTGGCCGTCATCGCCGGGGCCACCGCGGAGGCCAAGGTCAAAGGCTGGGAGGCCAGCGTGGTGAACGCCAGCGGCAACGCGGACCAAGCCAACTCCGCCATCCAGAACTTCGTGCGGCGCCGCGCGGTGGGAATCATCGACCTTGTGTTCCCCACAACGTCGCTCAGAGCGGGCGTGCTGGCAGCGCAGAAGGCCAAGATCCCCGTTGCAACCTGGGGAGGTGGCCTGGGAGACGGCGTGGTCATCTCCGACGGTGACGGCGGGCCGTTTGCCCAGCCCATCGTGGACAAGATGCTCAAGGACATGGGTGGACGGGAAGAGACTCAGTTTCTGAAATAGTGTCCCTCCTCAAGGTCAGCGATAAGCCCCGGTTGCACCGGCCGCCAGTTCAGGAGCTTCCGCGTCTCCTCACTGGAACCGTGAGACGCCGGGATATCCGCCGCGGCAACCATTCCAAGAAAGCCGAAATGGGCCTGTGCTTCATCGCGAGAGATACTTCTGGCCGGCAGGCTCAACTTCTTGGCGATGACTTCGGCGATGTCCCGAAAAGGCACGCCTTCGTCGCCGCGACCGCTCAAGCGAGAGCCGTGCGGAGCCTTCTCCAAAGCAAGGCGGTAGAGGTTGGCCGCATCCAGTCGGTGGACAGCCGGCCAGCGGTTGGATCCGTCTCCTACATAGGCGGAGAAGCCCTTGGTGCGGGCGATGCTGATGAGTCTCGGCACGAAGCCATGATTGTCCCCTTGGCCGTGCACGCTTGGGGAAAGGCTGACGGCTACCGCTCTGACCCCTCTGAGAGAGAGCGCCGCCTTCTCGGATGCCTCCCCGTTCATGTGATTGGTGACCAGGAGCGGCTTGCCGGAGCCTTCGATGGCGCTTCCCATGGCCTGGATGGCAAGCAGATCGGTCTTGAGAGAGGCGGCGAAATCCGAATAGGCGCCCTCATGGTCGAATGCCAGGTGAATGATGCCGTCGGCCGCGGCGGCGGCGGTTCGAAGCCCATCGAGGTCCCCAAGGCTGCCACGCCGTATCTCCGCGCCCGCTTCCTTCAGCCTTTCAGCACCCCGATCTGAGCGGCTGAGTCCGACAACTTTATGGCCGGCTTGAAGAAGCTCCCTGACAACCGCGGAGCCGATATATCCCGTTGCGCCTGTTACGAAAACTACCATCTCGAAATCCTCCTGAAAGCAGCCTGAGCGGTGGAATACTTGCAGAAGGTAAACCTTAGAGTGTACTCTAAGGCAAGACATATCGGGAGCGCTATGAAGGTTCAAGAGCTGGCGGAAAAGTCGGGCCTGACCGCCCACACGATTCGCTTCTATGAGAAGGAAGGCCTCCTGGACAGCCGGTCCGCAGGGATGCCAATAACTATCGCAACTATGCGGAAGAGGCCATCGAACGCCTGGGACTCATCAAGAAGTTCCAGAGCATCGGCTGTTCGATCTCCGAGCTCAAGGAAGTCCTCCACGACATGGATTCACATGTACGTACGAATCGAGATGTGATGGAATGGATTCGCCAAAAGATACGTGAGGTGGAAGACAAGAAGAGGGAGTATGATCAGATTCTTGGCACCCTCAACCGGATGTTGGAATACAGAACGAAGCTGGGCGGTCGCGTCAGGGTGCACCACGCTCGCAAGGACCCGCACCAGCGTGGACTTGCCCACGCCGTTTGAACGAGCCCCCCCTCAGTGCACGGGGTCATAATGCAATGCGACAACACCGTTCTGAAACGTCCTGGCGGATATCAGTTTGAGTTTATGCCGCGCGTTCTGGTCCACAAAGATGGGTTTGCCAGCGCCCAATATGATAGGGCGTGTGCGAATGCGGTACTCGTCCACCAGACCGCTTCCCACCAGAGCTGACGCGAGCGTCCCGCTCCCAACCACTACCATATCCTTGCCGGGCTCCCGTTTGAGCTTGGCCACCGCAGAAGCGGGGTCCTCCCGTATTAACGCCGCCGGTTCCCAGGGCGTATCTGCCAGCGTGCGTGAGAAAACTACCTTGAGGGTTCCATTGAGCTGCCCGATGATTTCAGAGTCGAAGCCCCCCGGGGATGGGGTGGCTGTGGGCCAGAAGCTTCGGAACTCCTCGTAAGTGACGCGGCCGAACAGCATTGTGTCGACTCTGCGGAGGATGTCCTTGGACCAGTCAATCTCCTCTAGGGCGAAGTCGAACCAGTCTATCTGGTTCTTCGAGCTCGTGTAGTAACCGTCAACGGAGATTATGGTATCAAGGATTACCTTTCGCATAACGGCAGGCGCGATGGACGCTTTCATCCTTTCATCCGCCGCGCCTTGAACCCGAAAGTAGTCAGGGGCGTGAACAACGTCAAGTCATAGATCATTTGGCCTTTGCCAGCTCAGCAACAAACACTGCCAGTTTGTCGAATATCTGGTTCGAGCCTTCATCCTCTCCGACATCCCAGTGACTGCGTTTGAACGTGAGCTTCGTCTGGCCGCTTCCGATCTCCTCGAAAGTCACCACATCGCGCACTTCAACATCATTCCTGTCCGCACGTTCAACTTTCCCATTCTTATCCGCGTAGAACAGAACTGAGACGATCTTCTCTGGCGCTATGATCTCCACGTATTCGCCGCCACTCCAGAACTCCTGACCGTCAGGCGCTCTCATGCAAAAGAGGTACCGCCCTCCCACGCGAAGATCGATCTTGCAAGAAGGTGATGTAAAGCCCTTCGGCCCCCACCATTGCATCACGAATCGTGGATCGGTCCACGCCTTCCAAACCAACTCGCGGGGGGCGTCAAAGATCCTGGTGATCACAAGATTCTGCAAAAGATTGGTTGTCCGTTCAGCCATCTTTCGCCTCCTTCCTCTTCATTTCCGTCAGGACTGCATCCAACTTGTCGAAGCTCTCTTCCCAGAAGCGGCGATAATCAAGCGCCCAGTCGCTGACGGCCTTTATCGCTTCTGGCCTCAGCGTACACACGCTCTCCCGCCCACGCTTCGTTTTCTTCACTATCCGTGCGCGTACTAAATACGCAATGTGTTTTGAAATCATCTGCTGCGAGAGTGCAAACGGTTCAGTCAATCCGTGAACGGACGCGGGGCTTTGCGAGAGCCTCTTGATCATTGCCCGCCTGGTCGGGTCAGACAATGCCGCAAACGTAGTTCCCAAATAATCCACAACCATATGGTAGTGACTATTTCAACCAAGGTCAAATGGAAACTGAATCCTAGCCCGTCCCCAGACACAACGAAATCAACGAGAACCTTGCCTGTCGATAGACAACGCCATTCAAAGCAGCTTCACTCTCTCTCGTCCCCCTCGGTGAGCTGGGGCGGCGTCTGAGGGGAGACGATGCGGCTCGCGATGCACAAGCAATATGATATAATGCCATAGACGCGGAGGCATATGACCATGAGCACGCCTAAGGACTTGAAAAATGAATCTGATTATAGGGCCGCGCTTGATAGCTTCGAGAAGCTGCTGGATGCTGCCAAGGGCAGCACAGAATACGATGAGAGGGACGCACTGGCCGTCGTTATCGAACGCTACGAGGATGAGCACTACCACATCGACCCACCTGAGCCTCAAGACGCCCTAAAGTTTCGCATGGAGCAGGCGGGCCTTACGTGAAAGGATCCATGGAAGCCGTGCACGCCAAAAGCATACTCGCGCTCGCCGAGCGCTGATGCGGTGCGCACCCGGCTTTGACGGGCGCGCAGCCGCTCCGCACATTCACCCCGTGACCCTCGTCTGCGAACGTCCCCGCAGTGAATACAGGAGGTTCTCCAGCTGCGACCAGTCGCATTTCCTATGGTCATGACGCCGGCGCAAGCAGGAAGAGTTTCACACCGGTATGCTATACTGAGGGAGAAAGAAGCCTTGGAGAAAGCAATGACCAAGCTCCGCTATCTCGGCCGGCAACATTCCCTATTTGAAACAAGTTGACGAGCTCATCGTCTCCTGATGAACAAGGAGAAACATCATAATAACACCCGGACCAAAGGCGGAAGATCGAAAATGTCCAAGGGATTACGAACACTCTTCATCATCGTTCCGGTTGCACTAGTTGGCATTGTGCTGTCCATTGCAGTTGATTCGGATCCCGTCAAGGCGACCATCGCATCTGATTTGGCTCGTCTTCTCATAAAGTCGGCCGCGCTTATTCTAGCGGCAAGCCCTGGCATCGTCTCCTACGCCAGAGCGGAGCACCGGGCAGGGCAGGCGCTCACTGCTCAAGCCGCAAGGGAGGGCGTCGCCGATTTGGAGGACATCCTTGTATCGGCGATATCGATTCTGTTCGATGGCGAGCCAACGCACCACATCCGCGCAAACGTCATGCTGAGAATCGGCGAAAAGTTGAAGATGTTCTGCAGCGCCAACATGAAAGCATTCCCAGACTATCAGATGGAGCTCGCAAAAGGCCAAGGCTGCGCGGGAGTCGCATGGGAGAAGGCAATGGGTGACCCGATGAGTGAGTGCTGGAAGCCCGTCTACGCTCCCAAGACCCAGCTTGCTGCTAAACAGCTACGCTCCCGGTGGAATCTTTCCGCCGAGCAGATAGCCATGACCACCCACATCCTGTGGGTATTGAGCATCCCGGTGTTCGGGAAAGTCGGCGGTAGGCGCGACTTTCTGGGCGTGTTGAATTTCGACGGCGTCCTTGCGGATCTCCAACAGTCAGACATAATCAGGGAAGAAAAGTTCATCGGGACTTGTGTCGCTGTAGGAGAACGAATCGCCGATCATCTACTGACCAAATGCAAGCCCATGCTAGAACGCCTTGACAGGCGCTTCAGGGCGAAGTAGCTTCTGCTTTGACAGGGTTGGAGGGCGAAATGCCGACAGTGAAGAAGAATGGCCTCGTCTCGATAAAGCAAATCAAAGGGAAATCGCACCTCTACACTTTCGACAATGTCTCCAGAGACCCCAAGGCTGAGAAACAAGTCGTGGACAAGATCATCCGGAAGGCGAAAAGTCTGAAGACGCAACTTCTGGTCAAGAACGGTTTCTAGGAGCGCACCCTCTCCGACCTCTTATAGAACAAGATCATCCAGGGCAGTTTGCGGTTATAGAGCGGACGGCGCGCGGGAGGATGATTGCGGCGGGAGACGGCGCATTCTCCCTGCGGAACTTCCCTGCGCCTGAGGGTGACGGCGCCTTTACGCCGCTGGGTTTTGGCGTGGGCAGCCACACGGGCATGGTGCTGGGCCTGGAGAAGCTCTACGAGCTGGCGGGGCGGGACCTGGACCGCATCATCATCGTCTACAAAACGTACGAAGGCAGCGGCGTCACCAGGATCGACGGCGGCATGCGCGTGCGCAAACTGGCGTGAGGCTCAAGCAGCCGGCTCCTTAAGGGCGTATTGTTCTCCTTGACGCTGCAAATGGAGGGCAATATGTTAGCGGAAGGAACACGGAAGAAGTGGATGCGATACAGGATCCTGATGCGTGCAGATGAAGACGGCGTTTTCACGGCCGAATGCCCCAGCCTGCCAGGATGCATTTCCCAGGGAGCTACCCGGGACCTTGCGCTTGAAAATATCCGTGATGCCATCAAGGGCTACCTCGAAAGCCTCAGCAAACACGGTGACCCCATCCCGCCATCTATCGATGAAGAAGTCATTGAGGTAAATATCTGAGCAGACTTCCCCGTATCTCGGGGAAGGTGCTTGCTGCCGCACTCCAGAAAATCGGCTATGTAATTGATCACCAGCAGCAAAAGTCGAAATGGTCGGATGAGATGGGCAACGATGCAGTCTTTGATGCAAAGCAGATTATCACCGTATCTCCGCGCGAAAACCGGAAAGGCATGCGTCAAAGCCGGCGATGAAAGTCGGGCGAAGCCGTTTCAGAAGCTCTTTCGAGGATTCCTTGGACAGCTCGTAGGTCATGACGATGCCCTCAAGCAGATAAAAGAACGTTCGGGAGAACACCAAGAGCTGTTCGTCGTCTGCAGCAAGGGAAAGCGCGTCAGCAAGGACTGACTTGATTATGGCGAATATGGACAGCCGGAACTCGTTTATGCGGCTTCCTGGGGAAATCTCGTCCACGCGTGACGCTTCAACCTGCACCAGCACGCGCATCAGTGTCCGGTGTTCCAGGCCAAAGCTGACAAAGTTCAGGCCGACCTGCGAAAGCCGCTCCCGGTGCTCGATGTCCTGGTTGTCCCTGACCGTCTCCAGCGCATGCCGTAGCCTTTCCAGATGGGGCGCGGAGAGCTCGAACAGCAGGATCTCCTTGCTCGCAAAGTACTGGTAGATTGCGGTATGAGAGCACGCGGCCTCCACCGCGATCTGACGCATTGTAACGTCGTGGTAGCCCTTCTTGGAAAACAACTTGGACCCGGCTGTCAGAATCGCATCACGCGTTTCCTTGGAGCGTAGGGCGCTTCTTCTCACCGGCGCTTTGCCGCTTTCCATGTAGGTACGATCTCTCCTTTTTCAGGCCAGTTGCCAGCGCGGCGTCTTTCTCACATGCCGACTACAGTCACATCGGGCACCTGTAGGTATTCCGCGTATTGTTCGGCCGCGGCGCGTACACTGCTTCGTTCCTCAGCGGTCATTCGCCCGAATATGGCGAGCTCCAACGTCAGACTGGAGCGGCGCACGGTCTTCTTCCAGGTGCCGGCTATCCTACCCCCGAGGATAAGCACGTTATTGAACAACGGATTCCTGCGGCTGTCGAGATGGGTGGTATGCCGACGGTCAAACAAGCTGCCGCGGTCCGTGTAGGCCACTACGTATTCATCGTAATTCGGAAGCAAGTGGGCGTGGAGCTGAACGGAGGACGCCTTGGAGCGGTCCGTCCCGAACCAATATATCTGGCCATCAACGCGCTCATGATGGAGCATCTGTTTGACCGACTCCAAGCCAGCCAGCGCTTCACCTTTTGTGAGGCCGGACCACCAGCGGTAATCATCAACTGTTGCGGGGCCATGGCTTGTGAAATAGCGCCGGGCGAGCTCTGCCAGGGACGCCTCACGGTCCAGCGTTAGTGCGTGGGGCGCCCGCTCATCCAGAAGCGCGTACGTCTGCTGCTTGCCCCGCGGCGCGCCGCTGCATATGAGCCCTGAGGCTTCGGCGTGGATCAGAACATGTGAAACGCGGACGCCGTTTTGTACGTCAATCCCCTTCCGGGCCAGGCAGGCCGCAAGCTCGCTGCGGGTGAGCTGGTTGCCGCCTTCCAGCACTTTGAGAATGACACCATTCGCTTTTCCAAGCGCTCTTTTGTCAAGGTTGAATTGACGGAAGTAATGGCCTAGCGATTGGAGCAAACGGGGCCGCGCCAGGTCGGTCAACCAACGGATATCCTCCGCGGCCACCAGATGCCAGGTAGGCCGCATGACATGGGTACGCAAAATATCGCCATGATCGAACGCACCGGCAAAACCCGCCGCAGTCACCTGGTTGAGCCGCTGGCATACTGCCCAGGCAGCCCCGGAAAAATCCTGTGCCTGGACCGCGCAGAACGATCCTACCGCCTCACGCGGATCTGAAAAACGGCGCCCCTCAAGACGTTGGCTGGAGAGGCGTCGGGACAGAATGTCTTCAGGCTGCATGCGTGTCAAATCAAGACGATGATGCGCAATGGTCTTCCCGCTATTCAGCGGCACGCCTCAACCCTGGGCTTTTTACAGAGGTCCGCTTTTCCGCCAGGTTCCGCGTTTCCTTCAGGTACGCTTGGAGCTGTTCTGCCGGGTTCATGACCGAAGAGTCTCCGTGGCACACCTCGAGCTGCCGTGGTCGTACCACCTCCAAAACAGAGCTGCTCCGAATGGCTTCCGCCATGTCGCCGGTAAATGGAGGGATGGGCCTTCGCAGCCTTCCCCTCCGCGAAGTGAAAAGGTCACCCGCAAGCATCACGCCGTCATCTTCATGCACATAGACAACGTGGCCGGGGGAGTGTCCCGGTGTCAGGAAGGGCCGAAGCCGTCCTACCCTGGCGGGCCTGCCGTCAGCGTCAAGATCGAGCGGAGTCG